>CAWESK010000007.1:0-309198 GCA_963811685.1 uncultured beta proteobacterium
AGCATGGCCATGCGATAGCCCACACGTAAACCGGTCGGTTCGAGGTCCAAAACTAGAATTCGAGCTGCAGATGGAACCGAGGTGAGAATCCCGAAGCTGCGCCTGAAAAAGGGCTCAATGACTGAAGTTGGGGCGCTGTAGTGACCGGATACGCGGATTCTCCGCCAGCGCTCGTGCGATCCTGTTCCAGTTGAGGAATGTGTATTTCACAGACAAATTGGGCTCAATTGCTAGCTGGACTTGATGGAGTGCGAAGCCGAACTCACGCCACTCACTCGCTGGCTGTCGCGTCCAAAGGAATGCATCCGTAGGGGGAAATATCGCGACCAATCCGCATCACCTTCTGAGCAAGTAGGGCGACCAGCAGTTTCCCGTGTAGCCAAGCCCGAGAACTACGGTCGTCATGTTTGGGTAAGTGCCCAAGTTGGACCAAGCTCTTCAATCGCTTAAATACCAATTCAATCTGCCAGCGCGACCGGTACCACTCCAAGATCTGCACCGCGGATGCGTTGCGGCAAGTCGTGAACACAACAACGTACTTGGCAAGTTCCAAAGTCTCCGGTTTGGTGCTCATTTGCTTCTTACTGGCCTTGCGATGCAAGCGGCGATGAGCTTCCTGATGAACGCCCCCTGTTCGGGGACGCCCTTGACAGCTCCCCACGTCACCACCGGAGAGTTATGCAGATGGAAAACAATTAATAAGGAAGGCCGCCACGTCGGCCTTGACTTTTATGACCTTCTCATAGAAGGCCATTACACTCCGTCGAAAGTCGCGCCTTAACCCATTTGGAATCAATCGGCCTTGGAAATGCGGCTTTCATCTCCATGGGTGGGCCGCAGGCCCATGGGAACTCAGAACCCAGGCTCGACTCGTAGTTGGTGAAATGGCGATTTTTCGCCAACCATCCGCTTAGTTTTCCGCCATCTCCTCTACTTTCATTGACTTGATCCTTTCTTGTACGTAACATTCGCGCCAGTGATTGGCCAAGCCCTCTTGCATTACCGCATCGGCGAGAAGGGCCTGCTCTCATGAGAACCGTGCACCAGGTCGCTTACGAACTGCTCCGCGCGCACGGAATGACCACGGTGTTTGGCAACCCCGGTTCGAACGAACTGCCGTTCCTCAGTCAATTCCCGAGCGACTTCCGATACATCCTCGGATTGCACGAAGGCGTCGTGCTGGGCATGGCTGACGGCTACGCTCAAGCGACGGGGCGGCCAGTGCTCGTCAACGTGTATTCGGCCGCCGGCTTCGGCAACGCCATGGGCATGCTGGTCAACGCCACCGTTTCGCATACGCCGCTGGTGATCATGGCCGGGCAGCAGACTCGCGCGATGATCGCGCTGGAGGCCCAGCTCACGAACGTTGACGCCACGCAGCTTCCGCGACCGCTCGTGAAGTGGAGTGTCGAGCCTCCGCGACCGCAAGACGTGCCGGCGGCATTGGCGCGGGCCATTCATACGGCCATGCTCCCCCCGCGCGGTCCCGTCTTCCTCTCTGTGCCGTTTGACGATTGGGCCGCTCCCGCCGAGGATTCGGCCGACCTCTTAATGGCGCGCCACGTCACTTCGAGCGGTGCGGTGACGGCAGCCGTGGTACAGAGCCTGGCAGCGCGTCTCGCCACAGCGGAGAACCCAGTCCTCGTCGTCGGCGCGGAAGTCGACGAACCCGGCGCGTTCCAGGCCGCCGTGCAGTTGGCCGAGGCGAGCCGCATGCCCGTGTGGATCGCGCCGTCTTCGTCGCGCTACCCGTTCCCAACCACGCATCCGCTGTTCCGGGGAGTCTTACCCTTCGCCATCGGAAGGCTCGCAGAGAAGCTCACCGGTCATGACCTAATCCTCGTCTTCGGCGCGCCGGTGTTTCGCTACCATCAATACGTGCCCGGCGCCTATCTGCCCGAAGGTGCGCAGCTCGTCGCCGTCACTAGCGACCCCGCCGAAGCCGCGCGCGCCCCTATGGGAGAGGCCATTGTCGCCGACCCACAATTCTTGCTCTGCCAGTTGGCCGACGCCGTCGCGCCTTCCGAGCGGCGCCTGCCCCAGCCACGGCTCCGGCCCGCACCAGCGACAGACAGGACCATGCCACTCAGCCCCGAGACCGTGTTCGACGTGCTGAACGAAGTCAAACGGACGAGGCGGTCATCGTCAACGAATCGACATCCAACACCGAGTCCTTCTGGCAGCGCATTGAACTCGACCGCGCGCGGAGCTTCTACTTTCCGGCCGCAGGTGCCCTGGGCTTCGGCATTCCCGCCGCCTTGGGGGTGCAACTCGCCGACCCTAGCCGACCAGTCATCGGCGTGATCGGCGACGGATCAGCCAATTACGCTATCACCGGTCTCTGGTCCGCGAGGACCTTCCTAGAAAATCACGCTAAGGAACTGGTCTCGACCGACTTCTTTGTGGTTCCCACGGCGACGTTCCGTCTGCTCTTTCGTTTTTCTGGTTCTGTCTCACGATCGCCGCCGGCTCCTTCACTTTGGCGTAACCGCTCATCCCACCGCAGAATGGACGGCCCGGCAACTGCTCCAGGCCTTCCCCTGGGATAATGCGCCACGCTACTTGCTACGCGATCGCGACCGAATTTATGGCGAGCCGTTCCCGGCAACCCTCCATTCGATGGGGATTCAAGAGGTGCTCACGGCTCCTCATTCCCCGTGGCAAAATCCTTATTGCGAGCGCCTGATTGGCTCGATCCGAAGGGAATGTCTGGACCATTTCATCGTCTTCAACGAGCGTGGTCTGCACCGCACTCTAAAGTCCTATTTCGAATATTACGAACGATCGCGAACTCATTTGTCGCTGGGCAAAGATGCTCCCCTAACGCGTGCCATCCACCCCCCGGAAATGGGCCGAGTCATTGAACTGCCGCAGGTGGGTGGACTTCACCATCGATATGAACGACGGGCAGCTTGAGCAATCGCTTCCTCTTTAATATATACACAGACCCGCGGCGGTGATTTTCTGCTCGGGGAGCCGATACGGCGGGTCATTCACAACTCTGCGATTTGACCAGTGCTTTCTGAGACCGGGGAATTCGTTCCCTCTCGAGTGTTGCTCACGCTTTTTCAGCGCGATCGAATTTTCGGTAGGGACAGGTCGACGCCGACCGAAATGCAGTCGATAAGGGAAAACGACTTCGAGTGTTTGGCGAGCACCGGAGTGAACACGCCTGGGACAATGTTGCCAAGCTGGAATCTTGCCTGAGGGGGCTTCACCACTCTTTCCGATCCGCCAACCAAATGTTGTGGGTGCACTCGCCCATACTTTGGGGTTGAATCTTGACAGGTCATCATTTACACTAGTCGTATACTAGTCGGTACGGAGGATACGCTCGTGGCCACACAGCAGGGCAGCAACACTGTCGGCGCTTACGAGGCAAAAACGCATTTGTCCGAACTGCTAGAAAAGGTGGAGGCGGGCGAGGAGATCACTATCACCAAACATGGCGCACCTGTAGCCAAGCTCGTGCCCGTGAAAAAGGAAGCAAGCCCAAAGGAGCGCGTCGCCGCCATTGAGCGGATTCAGAAGCTCGCCACTGGTCTAACCCTAGGCGGCTTGAAGATCAAGGATCTCATTCGCGAGGGCCGCCGATGAGCGCGGCGTTTGTCGTTGATTGTTCCGTCTCCATGGCTTGGCTGTTCCACGACGAAGCGACACCGAAGACGGCGGCCTTGCTGAATCGACTGGCAACCGAGACGGCGCTTGTGCCTGCCTGGTGGTTCATCGAAATTACGAACGTCCTCGCGATGGCGGAGCGCAAGGGGCGTATCACCCCGACGCAGTCTGACACTTTCATCGCTGACTTGAGCAAGCTCGGAATCGAGCGAGACGACGAAGCTCCCGATCGCGCGTTTACGCACCTTCTTGCATTGTGCCGAACACATCGACTAACCAGCTACGACGCGATCTACCTCGATTTGGCCATTCGTCGAAGCTTGCCGTTGGCGACGCTTGACGACGACTTGCGAAAAACCGCAAAGAAATTGGGCGTCGGCCTCTTAGGTTAGAAGTTAGAAGGCTGTCGCTTGCCAAAATGCGTCCGACCTCAATGTCTTTTTCAATCAGCCGCGCCCAATACCTAGCGGGAAGACCGTTGTGGCTCGCCGAATAGTCATCCGCCGAGAATGGCTTGATTCGTTCTGGCCCAAACGTGAACTTTGAGCCTTGTCCCTACCAAGAAATCCGTGCTCATTGAGGGTGTTGAACTTGCGGCGAGGCGTGGTAGGGTGCAAGGGAATGTTCGTACTCCTCGCTTCCCTGCTCTTCTCCCTTCGCCGCTGCCTTCAAACTCGGGCCGCTCTGCACGCGGAGAACCTGGCACTCCGTCATCAGCTTCTTTTGCTGCAGCGCGTGCACCAAAACCGTCGTCTGCAATTGCGATCTTGCGACCGACTCGTTTGGGTCTGGCTCTCTAGAGTTTGGCCCAATTGGCGCTCCGCCCTGTGCATCGTGAGACCGGAGACCGTCATCGCTTGGCACCGCCAAGGCTTTCGGCTGTATTGGAAATGGAAAAGCAGAGTTCGTCATGGTCGACCGTCGGTGCCGACGGAAGTCCAAAACCTGGTCCAAAAAATGAGTTCAGCCAATCCACGGTGTGGCGCACCTCGCATTCATGGTGAACTCCTGAAACTCGGCATCCGCCTCGCGCAAGCGACGGTTGCCAAATACATGGTTCGCCACCGCAAGCCACCCTCGCAAACCTGGAGGACCTTCCTAGAAAATCATGCCAAGGAACTGGTCTCGACCGACTTCTTTGTGGTTCCCACGGCGACGTTCCGTCTGCTCTTCGTTTTTCTGGTTCTGTCTCACGATCGCCGCCGGCTCCTTCACTTTGGCGTAACCGCTCATCCCACCGCAGAATGGACGGCCCGGCAACTGCTCCAGGCCTTCCCCTGGGATAATGCGCCACGCTACTTGCTACGCGATCGCGACCGAATTTATGGCGAGCCGTTCCCGGCAACCCTCCATTCGATGGGGATTCAAGAGGTGCTCACGGCTCCTCATTCCCCGTGGCAAAATCCTTATTGCGAGCGCCTGATTGGCTCGATCCGAAGGGAATGTCTGGACCATTTCATCGTCTTCAACGAGCGTGGTCTGCACCGCACTCTAAAGTCCTATTTCGAATATTACGAACGATCGCGAACTCATTTGTCGCTGGGCAAAGATGCTCCCCTAACGCGTGCCATCCACCCCCCGGAAATGGGCCGAGTCATTGAACTGCCGCAGGTGGGTGGACTTCACCATCGATATGAACGACGGGCAGCTTGAGCAATCGCTTCCTCTTTAATATATACACAGACCCGCGGCGGTGATTTTCTGCTCGGGGAGCCGATACGGCGGGTCATTCACAACTCTGCGATTTGACCAGTGCTTTCTGAGACCGGGGAATTCGTTCCCTCTCGAGTGTTGCTCACGCTTTTTCAGCGCGATCGAATTTTCGGTAGGGACAGGATTTGACGATACGACAGAGACGCTTTTCGCGGAGAGGCGTGGCTCTCTATCATGTTTTAGCTATATTGGAAGGAGCCCTATTGTAGGAGAATTCTTGCCGCCGCCGACAAAGGCTCTTCCCGCATCGGTCCGAAGAAAGCTTGAGCTCTTTTTCTTTCGTCTTACCCCGACCGAACGTCAGCGACTCTTGCTGCTTACCATCTTGAGCGGCGGTCTGTGTGGCCTGGCGGCCGTGTGCTTTCACCTTGGTATCGGTAAGGCAGAGGATCTAGTGATCAACCGGGCGCTGGCCGCTCCTTTTCCAACCTGGATCTATCTCGCTATTCTGACACCCGCTGTCGGAGGTTTGCTGGTCGGCCTCGCCCTGCACTATTGGGTGCCGGGTGCCGTCGGCAGCGGCGTTCCGCAAGTGAAGGTGGCCTACGCGATGCACGCTGGACACGTGCCCTTTCGTGATGCCGCTGGCAAGTTCGTCCTCGGGATCGTGCAAATCGGTAGCGGCGGTTCGTTGGGGCGTGAAGGGCCGACCGTCCAGATTTGCGCCGGGATCTCAAGCCTCTTGGCACGGGCGTTTTCCCTTTCACTTCAAAGCCAACGCCGAATGACTTCGGTAGGCGTTGCAGCCGGCATTGCCGCGGCGTTCAATGCGCCCATCGCCGCCGTCACCTTTACTCTGGAAGAGATTATCGGCGACCTCGACCAAACGATGCTTTCCGGCGTGATCGTGGCTGCTGCAATCGCAGCTGCTGTGGAGCGCGGCATCCTGGGTCAGCATCCGGTGTTCGAGATCCAGCGGCAGTATTCCCTGGGACACGCGAGCTCACTCGCATGGTATGCCGTGCTGGGAATCCTTTCGGCCGTGGCAGCCGTGGCCTTCACGGACTCCCTACTTGGGTTGCGCAATCGCTTCAAGAACTTCACCTCCGCGCCCAAATGGGTGCATCCGGCGGTAGGCGGAGCGCTGACAGGTGGGCTGGCCGCGGTGGCTCTTCTCTGGCTGAAACAAAACGGCATCACTGGCGGTGGGTACAAAACGCTGTCGCAGGCATTGGCCGGGTCGCTTTCGTTCAAAGTAATGATCGCCCTCTGCCTGCTCAAGCTCGCGGCGACGGTGTGCTCCTACAGCAGCGGCGGGGTGGGCGGGATTTTTGCACCTTCGTTGTTTATCGGTGGAATGCTGGGCGGCGCTGTCGGCTATGTGGACGTCACAGTCCTTCATCATTCAGGTGATTCCATCGGCGCATTTGCACTTGTGGGCATGGGAGCGGTCTTTGCCGGGATCATTCGCGCTCCCATGACTTCTGTATTGATCATCTTTGAAATGACTGGCAACTATGGCCTGATTCTTCCGCTGATGATCGCGAATATGAGCGCTTATGGGCTGGCACGGCATTGGCGGAGCGTCCCCGTCTACGAAGCCTTGCTTCTGCAAGATGGCGTCACCTTGCCGCATGGGCGACCGGTGACGCCTGACCCCACGGCGCCCGAACTGCCTGGTGAAGTCCCGCCGTAAATCTCACAACGCACCATAAATTGACCCCTCCCTAGGGAAGCTCTGAGTAACCATCGATTATGAAGGCGGCGGGAATTCTAGAGGTGCACCGGCCACGAATTCCCTTCGATTGCTTGCGACCTTACCGGAACCCGCCATTCACGTGGCTTGCAGAGACACTACGCCCTCGCCACCGCCAGCCGTTTGCGATGCAGGTACAGGTTCACCAGGGCAAAGCTGGCGCACAGCCGATGATGGTTCTTCGGTATCCCTCGGTATCTCACCTTCTCGAAGCCGAAGATGCGCTTCAGTATCCGGAACGGATGTTCCACCTTCGCTCTCACTCTGGCCTTCACCCGGTTCTTGGCCTTTTGTAACTCGTCCACAAAGTTCTTGTATTGCACTCTCCGGCTGGTCATATCTTGCGCTCGCGGAGCCGCCTGCCGGATGGCTTCTCCCTGTCCCTGATATCCACCGTCGCCCCACCCCTTGCGCTCCTCCCCGTGCAACAGATCCGGCAGCATGTGCTTATCCGCCACCGAAGCCGCCGACGTACACACCGAATGCACATGGCCTTGCTTGGAATCCACTCCGATGTGTGCCTTCAGCCCGAAGTACCACTGCTTTCCCTTGCGCGTCTGGTGCATCTCGGGGTCGCGCTCCCCACTCCGGTTCTGGGTCGACGAAGGCGCATGAATAATGGTTGCGTCCACAATCGTCCCGGTGGCGATGCGGATGCCGCGGCTCTCCAGATACTGGTTCACCGCGTTCAGCATCGCCCCGCCCAGTTCGTGTTTCTCCAGCAGATGACGGAACCCGAGGAGGGTGCTCTCGTCCGGCACCGGCGCCCGCCCCAGATCGATGCCCACAAAGTGCCGCAGCACCGGCGATTCATACAGCGCATCCTCCGCCCCAGGATCGCTCAGATTGAACCACTGCTGCAGAAAATACACCCGCAGCATGATGCTCAGTCCTACCGAGGCCGCCCGTTCTCTCCCTTCGGATAGTGCGGTTCCACCAACCCCTGTAACTCCGCCCACGGCACCACCTGCTCCATCTCTTCCAGAAACCGCTCCCGCTTCGTCTTCCGCCCGTACTTCTCGAACCCCGTCTGCGCCGCTAACGTTTGCTGTCGCATCCGCCTTTTCACCTCGACTTACACCCTATACGCTCAGCCTGTGGATCGCAGAGTTCTTCAGAGGTTCCCTAGACTGTTCAATGCCCGAACGTAGGGCCTTCTGACGCTGTTCGCACTCTGCCCGGTGTATGTCGTAACACTCTCGGATCGACCTTCAATAGTTGCGTCGAGCCTGTCTCTAGGCGTTCTCCCTGGATCTGGATCGGTTCGGCAATGAATTCGCGCAGTGCGTCGCGTCCCAGGGCACGTCCGTCCAATCCGACCAGTAAGAACTGTTCACGCCCGTCACTTGTTACAAAGATCGGCGGAATCCCCCCGCTGATACAGCGTGCCGCGCAGTCTCGGTGAACTTTCCCTTGTCCGGGATTCATTACGCCCAGATAGCACTTGCTGTCGACGATCTCGCCAGTGAGCGTTACAGTTCCCAAGTCCTGGATGGTCTCTGCAACGGCAGGTGCGGCATCGGTCACTGTGATGGAACCGGGCGTGATTTCCACCATGGTTCCGCCCTCACGATAGATCAGTTGTCCCTGTAGTCGGACATGTTCGCCATCGAAGCCAGCCACGAGGTCATCGGCTCCATGCTTTCCCGGAGCGACCAGTAGATAGCGCGAGTATTTTTCTTGTCGCCCGACATCTCCCGGACGCAACATCAACAGCGTTGGGAAGGGGCGAGTCACGACCACTCCCTCAAAGCTGCGTACCTTGCCGTATTCGAACGCCGAGTTAGCAAATGGCATTTGTCCAACAACCAACACCAGAGCCAGAGTCACTGCGAGAAGGCCGAGCATTACAACGACCTTTCGCACAAAACGGGCCAGTGCGGTCGGTGCTTTCGCCAGGTAGCCTACGTAGAAGTCGTTCATCGCCGTTGTGCCACAGGGGACGTGACTTGGGCCGACTCAATCTCGGCAGGCTCCACGCGGGTTCCGGGCGGGTTAGGACGCGGATGCACGAAGACTGTCCCTTCGACAACCTTGACGCGGAACGTCGGGATCTTCTCCTTGAACGGCGGCGGAGCCGCTCCAGACTCTGGCTGATACTGGTAGCCATGCCACGGGCAAGTTACGCAACCATCGATGATGCGCCCTTCTCCGAGTGGTCCGTTCTGATGCTGGCAAACATTGGAGATCGCAGAGACCTTGCCATCGTAGCGAAATACCGCAACACGCTCCCCGGAGAGAGATACGATGGTCGCGCATTTCTCGGCGATACGATCCACCTTGCAGACCTCGACGAAACCTTCGCTAACCGCTTGATGCCTCGCCCGATCCACTCGCGTCTCACGAAACGCCGCCGCGAGATGAAGCGCGAGAACGGTTGCCACCCCCACGATCAGGGCCGACGCCAGCAACGGACTTCTCTCGGACTGCAACGCCCCCAGAGTCACGTGGGCGACCAGCAGCGCATAGGCCAAATACACCAGCATGTGCAATCGCTTCCACATCGGTGCGGAAAGATTGCGTAGCCAGAAATCGTGACTCGTGGCAGCCATCAGAAAGAGGATGATCAGCGCGAAGAAACCCAATGCCTGAAAGGGAAAATCGGCGACGCTGCCGTACCGCGGATTGCTGATGAACAAACTGACAAGCGGGTTCACGTTCCCGAGCGCATGAAACTGGACCAGCGCAAACCCTCCATGGGCCATTCCCAATAGAAACGTCGTAACACCCAGGTGCCGTCGGTTATAGAGCAATGGAAGAAAGCGAGGATCCAATCGACTCAGCGGGCCGATGCACAACACGATGTTCAGCAGCAGGAATGCAGACGTTCCCAGTGCGCGGATCAGTAGTGTCTCAGCCTGTCGCGCTCGGGTTTCGCCACGCGCCGACACCGACAAAGATAGCGAGGTAAAGTGCGACCAAGGAAACGAGTGTTAGGTCGTAGACCCTCTTCTGTCGGTTCCAACTGATTGCGCCGTATTGAACGCTCATGGCAACTTCTCCACTCTCGCCGTGTCGAACACGCTCTGACGCGCTGAGCTGAACAAGACCAGATACCCGGTGCTCGTCTCATTCAACGGAATAAGAAAAGCCTTGCCCGTCCTAAAAGCGCCCACTAATTTAGCCTCCCCAGGGAGAGCGTTTCCTTGTGGTGCTTTGGCTGCCCAATAAAGCAACAAGTCCGGAGCGTTCAGGTCCTGTGCCGATTGCAACACTAGATCGATCTCTTGGGGACGGTCAGACCTGCTATAGAACGTCGAGTGAATGGTATGGTTCTGCCATAACTTGCTCGACTCCCTCACGACATTCGCGGGAGCCGGCACCTCTGCAATGAGCACGCCCTCGCCTGGCCGCGAAGTCCTCGCTCCAAGCCCGATCAATAGGATCGCAGGCAGCACTACCGCCAGCCCGACAAATGCTCTGCGATGGGCGACTCTGAGTGTCTGAATCATGGCTTCCTCAACATGCGGTGTGGATTCCTTTCGACCGGAGGCTCAACGATCCCTCGCCTCAACCGGTAAAGGAACATCGGCCAGAACGCGGCGACGCCAGACAGGATCAGAAGCCGAAATCCAACGCCCGATCCCTGAGCTTCGGAATCCAGGCGCTGAACCCCCAGGCACACAAATGGCACCGCAAACACCAATCCAAGGCTGGCGTACACCGCCATCGTATAAACAATCGCTTTGGCGAAGATCTCAAGCATCTTTACCGTAGACCGGGATCACTGATCCGTTGACGTCCTTACCAGCCTCGGCTGGCGAGCCAGACAACCAACTCCGCGATCGAGGACGGCTGAACCCACTTGCTGACATCTGCGTTCGGAATCGCTTTGCGGTTCGCCGGGGTATCCATCGTGCCGGGCAGGATTACGTTCGCGGTCAGTCCTGCGTCTTTGTTTTCGAGAGCCACAGTTCTGATCAGCGAGACCATGGCCGCTTTCGAAGCGCTGTAGGCTCCCACACCTGCCCCAGGTTCCAGAGCGGCTCGGCTTCCAATCGCGATGATGCGACCGTTGCCAGTGTTTCGCAGCGGGGGAACTGCCGCTCGCAGAATGTGAAACACGCAATTCAGATTGAGATCAAACATGCGCTGGAAGGTCGCGTCGTCGGTGTCCACGATCGATTGGCCACCAGCGAAACCGCCGACGGTATGCGCCAAAACATCGAGCTTTCCGAAACCGCGCCACAACCTGATCTAGAAGGGTTTTGGCGCCCTCACGGGTCGAAATCTCTGCTGCTAGAGCGGTGAAGTTTGGGTTGTTGAAATCAGACTGCTGTATTTTCCGCGATGTGCCAATGACTGTTGCACCAGCATCGAGAAACGCCTGCGTCACATAGGCTCCAAGGCCACCGTTAGCGCCGGTGACGAGTACGACCTTGCCCTTCATCTCAGTGCTCCGATCTCATGGCCATCAGATTCCGACATTACGGAAAGGTTACGAGCCTTCCTTACCGGTGGGCGAGGAGTGTCCTCGGGCTGCAAACCCCTCACTGTAGGAACATATTTAATGTCAGGAATATTCTGTGATCAGAGCCGCTCGTCGGCGGGCAGGATGCTCATCTTCGGGTCCATGTCACAACGTCTTACGGTAGTGCATACAGCGGTCCACCACCTCGTACCCTAGTGCCTCATGAACGCGTTGGGATATTTCATTGTCGACCCAGGTGTCCGACGCGATCTCAACGCACCCCTGGCTGCGTACCCAGTTCTCTGCCGCAGCCAAAAGATTCTTACCGATTCCCTTGTGCCGATAGTTTTCAGCAACGTACCAGCCCTCGACATAGCCCACTGGGGACGACGGGTTGCAGCCGTCCGCGTGTGAACGCAAATCGACTTCCAGGAAGCCCGCCAAGATTCGATTATTCGCCTCTGCGACTAAAATGATGAGCGGCATCGTTACAACAGCCTTGCCTTCGAGTATTTGCGTAAGTTCTCGGGCATGCGCGTCGGCCGGAGTCTTCGGCCACAGAGCCTCGCGCATGCGCACCGGTTGGTCATAATCCGACAACTCAGCGGGCCTGACGCAAATATTCAACACCGAGCCCATCGAATGCTCCCATTTCATTGATCATATGAGTCCGTTGCTCACCAAACGTTACGTCGATCTTTGAAAGTATTACCTTCCGGAGTAACTATCTCCCGGCAGCCGAATCTCATCGAACGATGCCTGCACAATATGAATTTATGGGCGCGCTCGGACAATGCTCAGTGTGTGGCAATTCCGTGAGCAAAGCAGTGTTGGCCGAAGCACACTGGTATCCCTTCTGGAACCGTGACGACGGCGCCTGTCCGGCTTGCGTTCAGGAGAATCTCCTCCAAACTCTATTGTCCAGAGGAGACCCGGCCCTGCATGACGCGATTCAGACGGCATGGCCTCTGGACGCAGAGGCCGCATTCGGAGTACTACCGACTCGCTTGCGCCTTCATGCTGATCCCCGCTTCTCTGCGAAGGCGATAACCATTGCCCTGGTGGATGCTGGCTTTTATCCGCATCCCGACTTGGTGCAACCGCGAAATCGCATTCGCGTTTGGGCAGACGCGACTCATGATTCTGTGTGCGTTTTGCACTTTGAGCCGCACGAAACGCCTACTTGGCCCGACTCTACCAGTGCGCGTGACTGGCTGTGGCACGGCACGATGACTAGCACCGTGGCCGCCGGCAACGGATTCATGAGTCACGGCCTTTACTCCGGGCTAGCCCATGCTGCCGAACTGGTGCTAATTCAGGTACGTGATCCCGGTGGACACGTTTCTAGCAACAGCATTCATCGCGCACTAACGTGGATTCTGAACCACGGTCCCGCCCTCGGAGTCCGGATTGTCAGCCTGTCGGTGAGCGGAGATCCAGTGACACCACTGGCCGGAAACGTCGTGGACGAGGCTGTGTCGGAACTGGTGGAGGCAGGCATCAGCGTTGTGGCTGCTGCGGGCAATGATGGTCAACGGAGCCTGTTGCCGCCAGCGACCGCTCCGCTTGCCATAACCGTGGGCGGAATTGACGACAAAAACTCATTCACCGATGAGGAAATTGCCCTTTGGCACAGCAACTACGGGTCGGCCAGTAATGATGTGTTTCAGCCGGTGCTGCTATCTGATTAGCGACCTGTCGTTTCACGGAAACGCGGAACGTGGGCCAGGCGATTAACGCAGTCACCGGAACTCGGCTTTAGGCTTTTGTTTTTCTCTCTTCCTGGAACGATTTTGAATTTGGTTTGTTTTGCGTTTTATGCGGCTGCCGCCACTGCCACACGGTTGCGGTTGTGCAAGGGCTCGTACACTTCTCCGCTCACCCACAGGTGATGCAGCAACACCGCCAGTTTTCTTGCGGTCGCCACGATGGCCCGCTTCTTGCCGCTCTTGCCGCCCCGCTCCGCCAGCCTCAGTCCCCAGCACCTGAGATCGCAGTCCACGCCGAACGGTCCCAGGATATGCTGCGCTCCTTGCACCAACAGCGTGCGTAGATAGGGATCGCCTTCCTTGCTGATGTGCATCTGCGGCTGGCTCTTTCCTGAGTTCCTGCGTCCCGGTTGCAGTCCCAGATAGCAGCCCACGTCGCGGCTCTTGCCAAACCGCTGCGGATCTTCCAGCGTCAGCAGGAAGGTAGCGCGATCAGCGTGCCCACACCCTTGATCTGCTTCAGCAGCGCCATGGTAGGCGTGCCTATCTTGCTCCGCCGGTCCAGTGCCAAGGGCGCCAGATGCGGATCTTCCGACACCGCAATGCCAGGACATCCGTTGTTATTCAGGATCAAATTACCGCTGCCCTGAGCATCAACATCGCCCTTCAGTAAGCAGTCGTTGGAACCGTTTCGCGAAAGGATCGTGTTTGAGACGCCGCAGACTGGCAACTTTGGCAAGGAGCGCGGTCACGTTCCAGTTAGGTTGATTAAAAGTAGTAGCAGGCTACAATGTCGATGTCCGGGGTTGGCGTGCAGTTCCGGGAATCCACCGCGCACGATAGTGCTTTCGAGCATGGTCTGTGGCGGTGCAGCCCGGATTTCGTTTAAGGAAAGTGTTTCCAATTCGACTATATCCGCTCGCCCGGCCGGCGATCCGGAGACGCTCATGATTACGGTGAACTTTTGTGAGCTGATGAGCAAGAACTGCCCATGACTGGTCCGATTCGTATCGTCAGCGCCAATGAGGTAGCGGAACGGGACAGGCGCGTAGCGCGCTTCATCGATGGCGTCGTCGATGATCACCGGCGGCGGATGCAGGCGCAGAAAGCCATGGGCTCTTTTTAGCCAGCTCGGCCTCGGTCGGGAGTCCGAGGATACGTGGTCTGTGGTTTGGAAACATTCGCCGCAAAGTGGGTATTGCCAGTGTGGCGGGCGCTGTGAGCACACTACCGGACGGGTCTTGGCCGAGGGTCGCAGGCAAGGGTTCGACCTCGCGCAGATCCACAGTCGTTAAATATGCGATGCGGTCGCATGTTTTGCAACGATGACTAGTTGGGGTCCGACTGTACGATAACTGTACGATGACCTTGGGAATCGTCGATTTTTAGGTTTTTTCGGTCTTGTAGAATCTGTAAGTTACAGAAACAAAAGCTCTTATGGAGCTCGACTCCCGCCGCCTCCACCAAAATTCAAAACCTCCCACGTGTAGCCCGCCAGACGGCCCCTAAAAAGGCCTCATAGGCGCAGCCTTGCGGCACGCCTGAAGGGGTGCCCTGATACGAACCTTTGCGACGCCGGATCGAGACCTTGCGATCGTCCGCGATCAGGCCTGTACCACACCCTGATGCGGACCTTTGCGACGCCAAAATGCTCGTGGCCCGTGGAACCGCTCATCGAGGTCGCCATCCCCCAGGTCCTGGTTCGAGCGCTTTCGAACGACCTTTGCCGCACGGGATAAGCGCTCAGTTCAATTGGCCTTCGGCAGGCACCTACCGTCTGTGCCCAGAACGCTGACCTGGCCACGGTCTACACAGTCGAGAGCAACACGTTCAGGCGCGGCAGTTTTGGCGGGAGGAGAGGAGCGCTTCTCCACGCTGCAGTGCGTCAATACGTACAGGACCAGTTCAACCCGATTTGAGACTCCCAGTTTGTCATAGACCCGGAGCAATGCCTTCTTTACGGTGTTTTCCTTGATGCTCAGTTGGTGAGCGACATCACGATTGCCAATGCCTTCCGCCACCAGACCAGCGATTTGTTCCTCTCGCGGAGTCAGGATGCCCTCTTCTTTGCCGTTGGTGACCCGCGCCTGAGGCAGCGAGTTTAGTGCGTCGATCAGGTAATCCATTTGCTCGGCATTGGTCCAGAGTTGGCCGTGATAGACAACCGAGATGCACCGGCAGAGCGCCCGAAACGGCTGGCGCGATCGGCAGAACAAGCCCCGCGCCCCTTCCCGCATAGCGTTCACGACGAGATTGCGGTCGTAACTGTCCAACAAAAGGATCAGGCCCACATGCGGATAGTTGGCGTGCAGATCGCGCACCGTATCGACCAAGTGGTCATGATGGGTAGCGATGTCGCCCAGCAACACGATATCGACCGGGACCTCACGGAGAGCCTCCAAACAATGGGCAAGTTCGCCACGGCAGCAGGTCACCTTCAAGTGCGCCTGACGGCGAAGGGCACCGCTCAATAATTGGGATTGCGTTTGATTGGAATCGGCCACGAGAACACGGATGGACTTGCCTCTCTCAGCGCTGGGGAATTTCACGACTAATTCTCCGGGCAAGGGTTCGAGGGGAGGGCCTGCAGCAAATTCTAGGCAGGTGCCGATATTTCGGCTGTTCACAATTGAACACTCGAAAGATCCTGGAACTCTGGAAGAGAAGGTTAGGCAGCGGATTCGCGGGAATTACATTTACTGGTCGTGCAGCACAACACTTAGAAGAGAGCTATGCACCAGCAACTCACCGTTATATTTGATGAAGCCCATCTTTCGGAATCGGTTCATGAAGAAATTCACGCGCGAGCGGGTGGTGCCAATCATTTCCGCCAGGGTTGCTTGATTGATGTAGGGGATCACCGCCTCGGGCCGGTCTTCTTTCCCGAAGCGGGCGAGAATCAAGAGGGCGCGTGCCAGTCGTTTCTCACTCGAATTGAATAGCTGGTCGACCAAATCCGCCTGGGTACGGTTATGGCGGTCCACGACGTAGGCGACAAACATGTCTGAAAATTCGTGCTCCGCGTGCAGGGTGCGGAGCAGTTCTCTCCTTTGAATCTTCAGCACGGAGCAGTCGTCAATGGCGGTCGCAGTTGCCGAGCGCAGGGGCTGATCCGCTGCAATGCAGCTTTCGCCGAGGAAATCGCCAGGACCGAGCAACGCGATGGTTGCTTCCTTGCCCTGCTTGGACAGAACACTCAGGCGAACTCTTCCCTGCTGGATGTACAGGACTGTGTCGGCGCGTTCTCCTTGAGAAAAGATGATTTGTTTCGAGTGATAACGACGGACAGTTCTGCCGATGCCAGCAGTCGCGAGAAAGGCTTTCGGATCAAAAAGCTCGCCCGGCTTCCGCGAACGAAGACGTTTGAGCGACGCGCGACGAGGCGGCATAGAACACTCCAGTGTTCGCAAGAGTACACCCATTTACAACAAAATGAGGCTACGGAACTCATGTTTTTTCATCGCACCTGTTCAAAATTAAAGAGACACTGGAGCGGGCATCGGCGTACTTTCATGCCAAATTTGCCAGCAGGCTCGGCGGTGAGGATCGTCGCTCCTGTTCGGGCGCTGCCGTTCGTTTCCTTCGTGGCGTGGTGGTGATGCTCCCACGCATAGCCACGCCACGCTCCTTATCCGTTGGCTTTGGTGGGTTCGTCGACCTATAGCAGTAAGGTTCGCCGGACTTCACGCAGTTCCCTGGAACACCACACCGGGTGATTCCAATCACATCTTTCCGTGATGGCGCAACATAGGCTAGCATCGCGGTTTTCGCTGCTATGTCTAGTATGCCCATAGACATTAATGCTACAGTGATGGAGTGAATGTGGCTCTCCCCAAGAATGCATCACCCCGTTCTCCGGAGTTGGAGCGCGAGTCGACGGCCGGTGGACCGCAGGTTGTCGAGACGAAGCTTCCCCGGCGGAAAGCCTTGCTCATGGGCTACTACGGGGTCGGCAACCTGGGCGACGAGATGATGCTGGTTTGCCTGAAACAGTGGCTGGAGCGGCAGGGGTTTGATCTAACGGTCTTGTCGGAGCAGCCGGCGGCGGTTGTAAAGGAACACGGATTGCCCGCGGTCGAGAATGCTCCCCTGCTGGGGGAATGGGCGTGGCGAAAGAGTTGGTTCAATGGCGGCGCCCGACGGGTGATGCGCGCCCTGGCAAGTGCCGACGTGTTCGTGGTGGGCGGCGGGGATCTGATTCGTGACGATCTGGGCTGGCGCACGTTTTTCTTCACCATGGAGAAAATAGTTGCGGCCATTTTGATGGGGAAGAAGGTGCTATCTGGTCAACATCGGGATCGGACAGCCCGTTGACGCGCTACGGCCGCGCCCTGTTGAAGTGGACGTTGCAGCGATGCCGCGGATTATCGTGCGCGATGCGAGGTCGGAGCAGTTGTGCCGGGAACTCGGCGTGACCGAGCAGGTCACCCTGGCTCCGGATATTGTTTTGTCTTTACCCGATCTGCCGGGGCGTCGTAGAGACTAACGAAGTACGAAAGGCACGACAGACGCCCCTATATGCTGGTTTGCCTAAGGCACAATCCCGAAACGTTCCATGGTTACGAAATGACCGAAGCGAGAATCCGCACGCTCGCTCAGAGTCTGGATGCATTGATCGAGCGACACGACGTGGATGTCGTGTTTCTTCCTCTGCATGCGGCAACGCCGAACGGGCGGGGCGACGCGTTGCTGCACGGGCGGGTGGCAAAAGCCATGGTGCATGCCGAGCGGATTCAGTTGCGCCCTTGGACCGCTGACCTCAATGAGGTGTGCTCGTGGATTAGCGATGCCCAGTTGGTGCTGGCCATGCGACTGCATGCGGCCGTGCTGGCTCACTCTTATGGACGGCCTTGCGTGCTGATGCCATACGATCGCAAGGTGCAGGAATTCGGCGAACTGATGGCGATCCGTCACTCGCTGAAGCCGCCGACTCTGGATGAGGTGGCATCGTGGACGATGTGTTTGAGTCTGCGTGGCAGGAGCCTCAACAGAACACGAAAGCGATCTTGGCGACACACGATCTCTTCCATCTGGACAGAGCCTCACCCTCGAACGCACCTCGTAGTCCCTGAAACGCTAGGCTGCCAGAACGGAAACGACCCGGAAGCGCTTCGTCGCAAAGATTCCCAAGGCAATGAAGATCAGCAGCACGATGGTCTGGGCGACCAGGAATGGCGGCTCGTTTCCGTTGGGCGCCATAGCGTGCAGTGCGGGAATCTTCAGAAATGACTGCACGACTGCGACAAAGCAATTGAGGTAGAGAGCCATGAGCGCGCTGATGACGTAGATGGCGCGCCATTTTCCGGCAAGATGAAATAGATACAGTGCCGCGATCGCAATCGCGAGAACGATGAGGGAGAGTGATGCCGACCTTGTGCGAGGGTAACAGGTGCTCTACCGGGAACAGGAATCCGGTCACGCTGGTGAGGACCGTGCTGACTAGGAACAGACGGTGTCCAGCCGGACAGCAGCTTGCCGTTCAACAAGCCATAGAGGGCGATCAGGCCAGAGCCGATTCCGATCAAGCTGATCAGGACGTGCACAAGAGTAAAGGTTGAGGTTGACACGCCCAGAATCATGAGAAGCCTCCCTTTTTGATCGGGTGATCTTACGCCCGGCGAAGTGATCTGCCAATTCGCGGCGGCGCGTTCCAGACTCTTGCGACACCCGCCCGCTGTGCGCACTGCATCGATTGCTTAGTCATTGGTGTAACGAATTCCCGATTTATTAATTGCAATCTCTTGACATCGTATGAATCGCTCGACGGTTTCAGCCGCTAGCGATGAAACGATGGTTGAAACAATCGAAGTGTGCCCGGAGATGCGGAGCATGGTGACGACTGCCGCTGCTCCCAATGTTGCCGTCGTTCGCACAAACATTCAACTTCCCGCGCAGGCTGCCCGGCTGGTTTCGGTCGATGTCCTGCGGGGACTCGTCATGGTGATCATGGCGTTGGATCACACCCGGGACTTCCTAACATTCTTGCGATTTGCTCCCGAGGATATGTCGCACACCTACGGAGCGCTTTTCTTCACGCGCTTCATCACGCACTACTGCGCGCCGGTGTTCGCATTTTTGGCGGGGACGGGTGCGTTCCTGGCCACGCGTCGCGGAAAGTCATTAGGACAGATCTCGCGCTTCTTCTTGAGTCGTGGTCTGTGGCTTGTGTTGTTGGAGCTTACGATCGTCGACTTCGGGTGGGGCCTGGTGCCGTGGGCGCACGGGGGAGTGATCTGGATTCTGGGTTGGAGCATGGTGGCAATGGCGGCGATCGTATGGCTGCCGGTGCGCTGGATTGCGGCGCTGGGGCTGGGGATGATCGCGACTCACAATCTGCTGGATCGCATTAATCCAGCTTCGTTCGGAAGATTTTCCTGGGTGTGGATCCTGCTGCATTCGCCGGGCAGGATTCCAATCGGTAGTTTTCAGTTCTCGGTGAGATATGTGCTGATCCCGTGGGTCGGGGTGATGGCTGCGGGCTTTGCGTTTGGGAGTCTGTTATCGCGCGCGGATCGGCGGAAAGCGATTCTGACGCTGGGGATCACAGCGACCGTGCTTTTCTTTTTGCTGCG
This sequence comes from uncultured beta proteobacterium, assembly GCA_963811685.1. Classification (GTDB taxonomy): domain Bacteria; phylum Pseudomonadota; class Gammaproteobacteria; order Burkholderiales; family Casimicrobiaceae; genus CAIWHR01. The sequence goes on from CAWESK010000007.1 coordinate 19,720, forward strand.
CGGGATCAATTTTTATGGGAATGGGATCGCCGGGCTGACGTTTGGGTATCCGCGGTCTGCGGGCCCTTGGAGCGTTCAGCCGACGCTCTCGCTAACGGTGATTTCGTTCTTCAACGTGCTGAAGTATCCCCCGTCACTCGACTACCTGCTGGTTACGTTGGGACCGGCGCTCATCCTGCTCGGGTTGCTGGACAAAGCGAAGGCCGAACGCGGACTCAGCCGCGTTCTGCTGGTGTTCGGACGGGTGCCGCTCTTTTACTATGTGCTGCATATCTACTTGTTGCGTATCTTGTCGATCCTGATCTCGCTGGCGTTTCATCAGCCGATCTGGCATGGAACCGTCATCGCGGACTTCGCACAGAAGCCTGCCGGTTATGGTCACGGTCTGCCGTTCATTTATGCCGTGTGGATTCTGGCAGTGGCGATGCTCTACCGGCCTTCTCTGTGGTTTATGCAGTTCAAGAGCCAGCATCGGGATTGGGAGTGGCTGAGTTATTTGTGAGACGGCTGATGGCTGGCAGCGGATAGCTAGTGGCTAGTAGACGATGCGCATGGTTGCCTGCGAGACGCCGCGCTGCTTTCAATACATGATGGTCTTCGTTAAGTGGTGTGGCCAGCTGGTGGTGTGGTACGGGAGCCAGAAGCGCGCGTCGATTTGAGGGATGATGATTTTGTTTTCGGGCGGGCGCTTTTTGTTGATCTCCTCACAGAGCAGCGCGGTCGCGTAGATGCAATGCGCGCGGATTTCGACTTCCCACGCGCTGTCGCGCGGGATCAACTGGTAGCTGTTAATGGCTTTCTCGAGTTTCGTCGGAGTAATTCGTGATGCCCATCAGGCGGAGGCCGACTGGAACGATGTAGTCGGCGAAAGCGGTCATCCTGTCGAGATCTTCGATCGCAAATTTGCCGGATTTGTGGAGCGCGCAGTAGGTGATCCAGAGACCGAGTTGGGGCAGCTTGTAAAACTTGATGGTGTGGCCGTCGTACTGGCTGACATCGTTGAAGCGCGGGAATTCCTTGACCAGGCGATCGACCAGGCCTTTGCCGTTGTCGTACAGGCGCGGCGGACAGCTGCGCACAAAGTTGTGGAAACGGCCGTTGTAATTCTGCGGCGAGCACGGCGCCGACCTGGCGCCAGACTTCCATCTTCTCGTCGAGCATGGGCATTTCGATGTTGCCGGCAAAAATTCGCAGGAGGTCCGGGCGCGTAACCTGCGCAAGAAACTTCCCATCGAGAATCGGAAAGCCGCTATCCATAGCGCGCTTCATGCATGCGAAGAGCGCATCGGAGTCGGACCAGTGACGTCCGGCATAGTCGACCTGAAACTTCGTGTGCGTATTGAAATCGGTGAAAGCCGTGTCGACCGCGTCCGCGGTCATCACAAAGTCGATGGTGTCATCGGCGCTGCCCTGCCCGATGCCGAAGGGCAGCTGATAGTCGGGCATGGGCAAGTCTTCGTAGGCCATCCAGGAAGCGACTTCGCGAAGCTTTGCGACGTTGGTGTGAACATCGCGCGAGTGCTCGATGACTGGGGGAAGGCTGTCGAGGACGGGGCTGCCGGTGACTTTGGGCAGAGGCTCGTCTGCTGCGGCTAGGTTTGTCAGCGTCGGGATGGCGGCCAAGGCAGAGGCGGTTTTTATGAGGTCGCGGCGAGTTGGGGTCATAGGGCGAGCGATTGCATCCTCAGCTATGGTGAGGGCGAAGACGCCCTCACGACTGGCCGGCGAGACGCCGGCGCTACCAGCACTCTGACGTACTAGCCGTTAGCCTTGGCAATGAACAGAATTGCCAGGGCGTAGAAAACAAACATTCCCGCCAGATATAGTTTGGCGCGGCTGCCGGCGCCGGCAAATTCTTTCCAGACGAAAACACCCCATAGAGCGGCGACCATGGGGGCGGACTGGCCGATCGCGTACGAGATGGCCACGCCTGTCAGGCTGGCGGCCACCATGTTGAACACTGTTCCCGTGCCCCAGATGAATCCGCCGAACACGCCAAGCAGGTGGCCGGACGCCGGGCCGCGGAAGAATCCGCTGAAGCTTACGGGCTCGCCCACCAGCGGGTGCTTCATGAAGTAGAGATTCCAGATGAAGCATGAGAGCAGCGCACCCAGGGTGAGGAAGATTACCGCGCTGTACGGACCGAGAGTGCCAGGCTCCGAAGTCATGGCGCGCGTCAAGAAGGGTGCCCATAGTCCCATGAGCACGCCCGACACCACGCAGACGATGATGCTTTTGCGCGAGACCGATTTTTCGGTGCGCGCGAGGCTGCCGTAGGCTTTGCCGTCGAGGATGACGGCGACCAGAGCGCAGATCACACCGAGAGCCGAGCAGGGCGGCATTGCCTTTCGGTTGCAGCGCGTAGCTCAGCACGGTTCCGACGACGAGCGCGATACCGATGGAGACGGGAAACGCGACGGCAAGTCCGGCCATGTCGATGGCGGCGACCAGCAGCAGGTTCGCGAGGTTGAAGATGGCGCCGCCGATCAACGCGTAGACGACATTGGAAGTGCTCGCCGAGTGAATGTTGTTGAGCGAGGCTGGAGGCATCGTTGCTCGTCGCGCCCATGGTGTGGCCGAGAATGAGCGCCATCAGGAAGATGCCGACGGCATAGTCCCAGTAGAAAAGCTCGAAGCGGTAATTCTTGACGCCTTTGTAGGTGTTGGCCCACGAACCCCAGCAGATGGCGCTGATGATCATCATCAGCAAAGCTAGCGGGAATGTTTGCGGTGTGAACATGGCATCTCCTGGCGGTTCGGGGCGCGCTACTTACCGCGAATTCTCGACACAAACAGCTGCAGGAAGCGGTCGGCATCGACATCGACGCACACCTTGGCGTTGGGTTCGACCTTGTCGGCGCCTTCGATGACGTAGCGGTCGCCGTGGAGGACGTTGCGCTCGATGTATCCACGGCGGTTGCCGACGGTTTCGCCGCGTGTGAAATCGCCGCGGGTCTCGACGTCGACGTGCATGGCCTGCGGTCTTGACGAGGGTGGCATCGATCGCGACGGCGACTGCTGACGGATCGTACATCGGCGTGCCGGATGCGCCGAACTTGCGCGGACAGATCGATCAGGTACTTCAGGACCGTCGCGATGAAATCGTTGATCGGCCCGTGCGTCTGGTTGAGTTGGTCGAGATACTTGGTCGTGAGCAGCGCCTTGTCGCCGACTTCGAGGCCGACCATCGTCACCGGCCATCCGGCCTGGAAAGACGATCTGCGCGGCTTCGGGATCGTTGTAGATGTTGGCTTCGGCGGAAGCGTTGACGTTGCCGCCGGTGATCGAGCCGCCCATGAGGATGACTTCCTTCACGAGCGGAACGATGGATGGATCTTTTTCGACCGCGAGCGCAATGTTGGTGAGCGGGCCGACGGGCACGAGCGTGATTTCGTGCGGTGAGGCGTGCACCAACTGGATGATGAGGTCAGGCCCAAAGCGCGCAGTCGACCTTGCACTTGCTCGGCGGGCAGCTCGACGTTGGCCAGCCCGTTCTTGCCGTGCCAGAACTCGGCGGTGATCAGCTTCTGGAAGAGCGGGTGCTTGGCCCCGGCGGCGATCGGGATGTCGCAGCGGTTGGCGAGCGAGACCATGCGCAGCGCATTCTCCAGCCCCATTTCGGCGGTCACGTTTCCGGGCACGACGGTGATGGCACGGACGTCGAGTTCGGGCGAGTTGAGCGCCAGCATCAGGGCCAGCGCGTCGTCGGTGCCGGGATCGGTGTCGAAGATGATCTTTTTGGCGGCGAGGCCGGGAGAGGTTAGGAAGTGCAAGTAGGAGAACACCAGATCCACAGTGCGGCAGTCTTTGCAGGATCTTCGGACTGGACGAAGCGGGCGATTTTCATGGGCCGATGTGTTGACGCCGTAGCCTAGCTGTGGGATATGGGAGTGTCAAGGGAAACGGGGACCGTCGTAGCGTCGCGCGTGGTTTAGTTCCATTCTGGCTACCCTTCCCTTTTGGCGGTTCTGCCGTACAATTGCGTTCGAAATAACGCGATTCCCTTGGCGCGATTGCGCGCCGGGAATCGCGGCTCCGGCGGGGATCATCCAATGGCGGTGGAGAAAAATAGACGATACGGCATCGCGGAAGGTGGTGCGCAAATTTCCGCCGAAGGACTAGCAGCGCCCGGTCATGGGCCGATTGCAACGCTCGGCGGACGTCCGCTGCTATCGAATCGCGGTATCCCCTTAAATCTGGATTGGGTCAAGCAGGTGCGCGTGAACACCAGTGCGGTGGAACGGCGGGCGCAAAGTCACGTGTTACGCCGGACCGTGAAGAAAGACTGGCAGATCGCATGGTTGTTGCGAGCGGTCACTTGCATGGACCTGACGACGCTTTCGGGCGACGACACCGACGAGCGCGTGCGGAGACTTTGCGCTAAAGGCCGCCACCCAATTTCGCAGGAACTCACCAAACGACTCGGAATTGAAGAACTCGGTATAAAGGTCGGGGCAGTGTGCGTCTATCACCGGTTCGTGGAGACGGCGCGGCGGGCGCTGGAAGGCGGCTGGGCAAGACTTCCATGCCGCTACGTGTACTGGCTGGGCGGCGTGCTGCGCGGAGACCTCGGCGAGTCGCTGCGGATCCAGAAGCCCGTGACGGCGCTGATCGCCGAGAAGCTGCCGGTGACGCTCGAGCTCGCGGCGATCGCGATCGTGATCGCGCTCGTCATCGGCATTCCGGCGGGCATCGTCTCCGCGGTGTTCAAGGGGACGGCATGGGACTACGCGGCGAACGTGGTCGCGCTCTGGGGACTCTCCACGCCCAACTTCTGGCTCGGGATCATGATGATCCTGCTCTTCTCCGTTTCGCTCGGCTGGCTCCCGGCATCGGGCTACGTGAGCCCGTTCGAGGATCTCCGCGCGAACCTTGCGTCGATGATCATGCCGGCGTTCGTCCTCGGCAACGCGATCGCGGCGGTGCTGATGCGCCATACGCGAAGCGCAATGCTGCAGGTGCTGTCGTCCGACTACGTCCGCACGGCGCGCGCGAAGGGCCTCGACGAGCGCGTCGTCGTCCTCCATCACGCGCTGCGCAACGCTCTGGTGCCGATCATCACGCTGGGCGCGCTCGAGTTCGGCACGCTGCTTTCCGGCGCCGTGCTGACCGAGCAGGTGTTCACCATTCCGGGCTTCGGCAAGCTGATCGTCGACGCCGTGTTCAACCGCGACTACGCCGTCGTGCAGGGAGTCGTGCTGTTCACCGCGACCGCCTACATCGCGCTCAATCTCCTTGCCGACCTCGCGTATTTCGCGGTCAATCCGAGGATGCGGGGATGAGACGACCTCCGCGCTCGCTGTGCTCGCTGCCCCCAATGGGGGCGCGCCAGTCCCTTGGGGCGGCCCGTCGGGACTGACATGGCGACGCTGGCGATCGACGTCCTGCCGCGGGAGACGAGCCCGGGTGCGCGCGCGTTTTCCCGGCTGCTGCGACGTCCGTCGGCGGTGCTGGGCTTTGTCGTCGTCGCCGGCGTCGTCGCGGTCGCCGTCGCGGCGCCGCTGCTCGCCCCCTACGACCCTGTGGCGACGAGCTGGAGCGCCATCCGCAAGGCGCCGTCGGCCGCGCATCTCTTCGGCACCGACGAGCTCGGCCGCGACGTGTTCTCGCGCGTGATCTTCGGCGCCCGGGCGTCTGCTTCTCGCCGGCGTCGTCTCGGTGCTGATTTCGCTGTCGCTCGGAATTCCGATCGGACTGCTCGCGGGCTACGTCGGCCGATGGACCGATGGCGTCATCTCGCGCATCACCGACGCGATGCTCGCCACGCCGTTCCTCATTCTCGCGATCGCGCTTGCCGCGTTTCTCGGTCCGAGTCTCACCAACGCGATGATCGCCATCGGCATCTCGGCCACGCCGGTGTTCATCCGTCTCACGCGCGCGCAGGTGCTCGCGGTGAAGGTGGAGGACTACGTCGAGGCTGCACGCGCGGTCGGCAATCCGCATTGGCGGATCGCGCTTCGGCACATCCTGCCCAACGTGATCCCGCCGTTGATCGTCCAGGCGACGCTCGCGATCGCCGCCGCGGTGATCGCCGAGGCCAGCCTCTCGTTTCTCGGTCTCGGACAGCAGCCACCCGCGCCGAGCTGGGGCAGCATGCTCAACACGGCGAAGAACTACGTCGAGCAGGCGCCGTGGATGGCGGTATGGCCGGGCCTGTCGATCTTCGTGCTGGTGCTGTCGTTCAATCTGCTGGGCGACGGATTGCGCGACGCACTCGATCCGCGACACGCGTAGGCGGATGTTCGATCGCACGCCGGAAACGTTGTGCGCAATCGGCGGACACGGAAACTCAAAGTCCCTCTCGGCCAGTAGCCGACGCTCGAGGGGCGCGCCTACATCGTCAAAACGTGTCTCGCACACTGCCGGCGGCGCGCAGTATCATTATCCGCGAGCAGGAGCTCCACATGTCCGCTTGGATCATTGCAGCATATGTTGCGGTGGCACTCACCGCGAATGGAATCGCCGGTGCTCAGAGCACGGACGTTACTGGATTGTCGCCATCGCTAAGCCCTATCGTGTTGGTGGACGCGACCGGCAAGTCGGTGGCGAAGGCGCTCAACGAGACCACTGTGCTCGTTACGATAGGCCGTGGTGTCGTCGCTCCTGCCTCGATCCGGTCGATCTACGGTCCCGATGGACGTGAGGCGTCGGGATTGGCGATGTGGCAAGCGGGAGGAGGCGTGCTATTCACCTCACCCGATTGCACGACAGGTGCCCATGTCTACGGTTCGTCCCGCGCGGGCGTACGGGCTACGACACAAGTACAGACACGAGCCGGGATCAGCCTCTACGTGGGCGCGGTTGGACAAGCGACTACGGTGTCGGTGCAATCGATTCTCTACGACACCGGATGCGCGCCGGTCGTGGTCCGGCAAAACGGCCTGCACCCCGTCGAGGCGACGGTCAACTTGGATGTGGCTTATCCGCCCCCGCTTTCATTTCAGTAGTCACTGGCGTGCAGGCCGCGAAGTCTGCTGAGGATCGTCTTCTGGGGAATGAAGCGGTCAGCCATCCGGCCGCAGCCGGCGAGCAGCGGTCGGTCGCACCACTTCGGAAATCACTCCAAAGGGGTCGTACTCCAGCATATGTTTGACTAGCCCGCAGCGCAAGCGGCGCTGCGCGGTCGCCGGGAGAGCGGCAGGCCTTATCCCTGCGCAGAGCTTCAGCGACTCGCAACGTTTTGGACACGCGATGCGGCAAGGTATAAACGCACGCAGGCCTCGCGTTCAGAGATGAACGTATGATTGGCGCAGGCGTGCTCGGCGATGACGACTTGCTCAAACGGAGCGCCGTCGCGCAGGAACAGGCCGGCGACGGCGGCGAGAAGCCCGATCGCGATCAGGACCGACAGTGCGGCGGCGACAATGGTCGTGCCGACGTGGGGGCGGGCGAGAACGGGCTTGGCGTTCATGGCGGTCTCCTTGCGGTCATGTTTCGGTCCGGGAAAGTCCGCTACTGCTGGGACGTACCTTCCCACTGGCGAGCCGTTTCAGTCCTTTAGCCGGGCTTAAACGTTCTGAAGGACGTTCTGAAGGCGCGGACGTTGGAGTAGATTCGCGGCAATCGCTGCCCGAAGTGCCGCTGCCACCTTTCTTGCCGTGACCGCCGCCTACCGTTTTGGCTCGTTTGAACTGCAAGCGGACCAGCGCCGGCTGCTGGAGGACGGCCGCTCGGTGGCACTCGGCGACCGGGCGTTCGACGTGCTGCTGGCGCTGGCCGAGCGCGCCGGGCAACTGGTGACCAAGGACGAGTTGCTTGGGCTGGTCTGGCCCGGCCTGGTCGTCGAGGACAACAACCTGCAGGTGCAGGTCTCCGCGCTGCGCAAGATTCTGGGGGCGGCAGCGATCGCGACTGCCCCGGGCCGCGGCTACCGCTTTACGCTGGAAATCGCGCCTGCCGGCGCGTCGTCGTCACCGCCAGGGCGAAGCGACACAACCTGCCACAACAGCTGACCAGTTTCATCGGCCACGAAGATGATCTCGACGAGTACGCGGCGCAGCTCGACCAGGCGCGGCTACTGACCCTGACCGGCATCGGCGGCTGCGGCAAGACCCGCCTCGCTATCAAGCTCGCGGAACGGCTGCTCCAGTCGTTTCCGGATGGCGTTTGGTACGTCGATCTGGCGTCGCTCCTGGACGCAGAGCGCGTGGCGCTGACGGTTGCAACGCTGCTCGGGATTCGAGAGGAGAATGACCGGCAGATGGTCGACACGCTTTGCGACCGCCTTGCCAGTAAACATATGCTGCTGGTCCTCGACAACTGCGAGCATCTGGTGGCGGCGTGTGCGGCTCTGGTACAGCGCGTGATCGGCGCCGCCTCAGGCGTGCGCGTGTTGGCGGCCAGCCGCGAAGGGTTAAGTGTTGCCGGTGAGCGCACAGTCACTGTTCGTTCGCTGTCGTTTCCACCGCCTGGATCGAAACTTGACCCCAGAGCACTGGATGCCTGCGAGGCGGTGCGCCTCTTCGTCGAGCGGGCACGACTGTTGGTTCCCAAATTCTCGCTGGGAGACGACAGCCGTGATGCCGTGGCCGAGATCTGCCGAAGACTGGACGGCATTCCGCTGGCTGTCGAGCTGGCCGCAGCCCGCGTGAAAATGCTTACGGTGGAGGAAATCCGCGCCAGGCTCGACGACCGGTTCCGGCTGCTGACGGGCGGCAGCAAGACCGCGATGGCGCGGCAACAGACGCTGCTCGCGACGATCCAGTGGAGCTACGACCATCTCGCGCCCGACCAGCAGCAGCTGTTGCAGCGGCTGTCGGTATTTGTCGGCGGCTGGACTCTAGCCAGCGCCACGCGGGTAGCCGGCGAACAGCTGGACGAGTATGCGGTTCTGGACGTGCTCACGCGTCTCGTCGAGCAATCACTCGTCACAACCAACCGCGTCGAGGGCGGCACAACCCGCTACACAATGCTGGAAACAGTGCGCCAGTATGCACAGGATCGGCTTAACGAGTCCGGTGAGGGCGAGGCGACGCGTAACCGCCACCTCGCGTTCTTCGTAGCGCTCGCGGAGGAAGCGGAACCGGAGCTTGTCGGGCAAAAGCAGGGCGTGTGGTTCGCGCGGCTTGACCTGGAACGCGAGAACCTTCTGGCGGCTCATTCTTGGTGCGATCACGCCGAGGATGGCGCCGAGCTGGGATTGCGACTGGTTTTCTCCTTAGGGGTGTACCTGCTGCATCGCGGCCTGGTCCCGCTGAGACATCGGGTGACGGCGGATGCACTGACGCGGCCTTGGGCCGAGGTGCGCAACCTCGCTCGGTGCCGGGCGCTCTGGGCTGCGGGCGAGGCCAGCTATTTTATGGGCCGTTACGCGGAGGCGAAAGAATACGTTGAGACGAGTCTGTCGATCTCGCATGAGATAGGCAACAAGGGAAGAGAGGCCGAAGCGCTCCGGTTATTAGGGTATGTGGTCCTCGCTGGGGGAAACAGAGCCATGGCGCGCACACATTTCCAGGACGCGCTTGCGCTTTCGCGACAGCTTGGAGACAAGCGACAACTTTCCCGCGCGCTCCACGCGCTTGGTGCGTCTTTTTACGGCGAAAAGCGAGAACAGGAAAAGGCGCAGCATCTGTTCGAGGAAGCGTTGACGCTTAACCGCGAGCGGGGAGATCGCGCCGGTATTGCGATCAATCTTTCAGGTCTCGGGGCGACGTCGATTGCCCTCGGGTTGGGAGACCGCGCAAGGGAGATGTTGCGCGAGGGGTTCTCGATCGCCGAGGACATCGGTTCGAAGCGAGCTGGCATTGTGCATCTGAGCGGTGCGTCGGAGCTCGCGGTATTTTTCGGCGAGTGGAACCTCGCCGCGCGACTCTATGGGGCAGCCGAGGCGCAAAGGGAGCGCATCGGTCATCACCCCGAGCCAGGGGAGGACGTGTTTATCGAGCGGGCGCGGGAGGCGTTGGGAGCCATCGCGTTTGCCGCCGCTGAGTCCGATGGCCGCTCGCTTTCATATGACGAGGCGATCGCCCAAGCCCGTGCGTGGCTGGACGAGGGTTCCTGACTATTCATTAGTTGACACTGGGGCGACGGTCCGGGACCCTACATACTGGTGGGACACGCTTCCGGCGGAGATCCTGCCCGCACCTTCGCGCAAATGTACAGGGCGGAGACCGCCGGCCTCGTGCTTGTCGAACCCGATCCGAGCGACCTTGAACCGAAAGCCTTGCAGGATGAAGATCACGCAGGCAATGCACGGGGCATTGCCGAACTGCTCAGGTGCCGCGACGCCGTTGCAGCCGGGGGGCCATTGCCGACCTCTCCCTCACACCCGGATCGGACGTGCGCCGCAGCGTTTCTTCTTTCGCGGGCTGCCCGAACCCGAGTTTTCGCCTGAATTGAATGCCGCGCTTCTGAAGATCGCGCAGTACAAGGTCGCACTGTACGATGCCGCACTTTCCGAGTGGGAACAGATGCCCTGGACCGAGGCTTGGCTCCAGCACCACAATCAATCACTGGGCTCCCGTCCGATCCGCGTGCTGACGACGGGCAATCATGCCGGGCACTTTCGACCCGCACCGAATGCGCACGACCCCAAGCGATCGTCTTTGGTGCCCAGTATGTTCACGACTCCGCTTTGCCAATGCGGCGTGAACATGCTGCGGACAGTGGCCTGCGATAGCACATGGTTGGCCTTGCCCTTGGCGGAAAGTGCCAACTCGATGGCGAGTCGCGCCAGATCCGATGGCGTGCTCCACAAGCCGCCGGCGGCCATCTCCGGATTATTGTGCCACCTACCAGTGACCGGCGACCCGTTCGCGAGGGTACCGGACGCGGCGGAAGGTGCACGCTCCGCGGGGAGAGGCTGCGCATAGGTGGTGTCATGCATGCCGAGTCTGGTTGCGGGAAACAGAGAGCTCGCCAATCTCCAGCGATGTGACGCTGCTAGCAATCGCGGCACCAGGCCCAGAATCTCGGACCGGTTATCTTAGTAGCGCGTCAACGCTCTTTGCGCTTCCAGCCCGAGCGCTTCGTACGACGCCTTTTCGACCGGGGCGCTGACCCCCAGCCATCGGCTGGATGGTGAATAGCCTATTGCTGCTCTGGCAAGCGCACAAATGCCAACATGGCGCCGCCTGCCACAAAGAAGATCGCGAGCGACGCCATCGCGATGCGCTGACTGCCGGTCGCCGCGCTCACCAGTCCGAACGCGAGCGGGCCGAATGCGGCCGAGGTCCGGCCCATCAGCGTATGAAAGCCGAAGTATTCCGATGCACGATCGATCGGGACGAGTGCCGCGTACATGCTGCGGAACAGGCTCTGCGTCGAGCCCAATACCAATCCCAGCGCAACGGTGACGATGATCGCGCCGTTGCGGCCCTCGGCGCTTGCCATCAGGACGAGCACCGCGATCCACATCGCGAGTGCGAGATTCGTCGCGCCGCGCTGCGACCAGCGGCCGCCCAGCCAACCGAAGAAGATCGTGGCCGGAATGGCGACGACCTGCAGCACCAGCGTCAGCGCCAGGATTTCCTGCACCTCCATCCCGTAGGACTTGCGGAACGTCAGTGCCGCGAAGAACGTCGCGGTGACGATGCCGTCGTTCACCAGGTAGTAGGCGAGCAGGAACTTTGGCACGTTGCGGTCGCGGCGCCACTCGCGGAACGTCGCGAGGATGCGGCGGTAGGGACCCGTCTCGTCGCGAGCGATCGGATTCGGCGCGCCCGCCGGAAGGCCCAGGACGGCCGGCAGTCCGATCAGCGCAAGGAAGACCGGCCGCGACGACGAAGGCGCCGGCGAAATTCGCGGCATTGCCCGGTCCCAGTCCGCCCCCGGTAAATGGCAGGGTAAGGAAGTAGCACGCGATGCTGCCCAGGTAGGAGAGGCCCCACGCGACTCCGGAGATGCGCGCGAAGCGATTGGGCGCGGCGATCAGTGGCAGGTAGGAGTTGTAGAGGCTCAGCGCGAGCAGGTGGGCGACGTGCGCGATCGCAAACAGCACGATGCCGCGCGCGACATCGCCGGCGCCGACGGTGACCAGCAGCGCGGTCGCCACCGCTGACGCTACGGTCATCGCGAACAGCAGCGCGCGCCGGCGGCCGGTGAAGTCGGCCAGTGCGCCTATCAACGGACCGAGCAAACCGGCGGCGAGGAGAGGCAGGCCGAGGGCGATCGCCCACAGCAGATCGGTATTGGAACGGCCGGCGGCGACGAACGAGGCGAAGTAGATCGGATAGGCAACGCCGGAAATCAGCAGCGTGTACCCGTGCGCGCCAATGTCGTAGGCGATCCATGCGGTCAGCGGGCGGCGCGCCCCGACGCGGGGCATGGTGGCGGATGCCAAGATGCGACTGCCGGTCGCAGGTCCCGGCCGTCAGCGCACGGAAGTGAGCCGGACCTGCGTCCGTCGTGTCACTTTTTCCTGCGCGTTGTCGGCAAAGCCCTGTTCGACCAATTCGATCGCCCGCGCGGCCAACGGCGACAGATAGGCCTCGTCGCGCGTGAGGATGCCGGTCCTGGGACGGATGTTGAGTTCGGGGATGCTGATGGAAACCAGTCGCGACGCCCAGCCGTGGCGCATCGCCTCGTCGCGCGGCGCGAGGCTGAAGAGATCGGTCGAGGCGACCGCCTCGAGTATCGCCTCCCACGAATTGGTCTCGACGGCATGCGGCCGGTTTCCCAGGCCGAATTTCTTCAGCGCATGCTCGACGACCTGTCGCGCCGGCACGCCGACGCTCGGCGCCGCGCTGCGAAACCCCGCCAGGTCGAGGATCGTCGGATTCCTGAGCTTGGTCAGCGGATGACCATTGCGGACGACCACGACGAGATCGGTCGTCAACAGCTCCTGGAAGCAAAGATTGGGCGGCGTTTCAAGCAGGCCGCAGACGGCGAAATCCAGCGCACCGGACTCCAGGAGTTCGAACAGTTCGGCATTGAAGCCGACGTGAAACTGGACCTGCGCCGCGGGACGCTCGGTGATGAAGCGCGGCAGCAGCGACTGGCTCACCAGGCGCGCGACGACGTGCCCGGCACCGACGCGGACCCGGCCGAGCTTGCCCGCCGCCAGTTGCGTCACTTCGCGTTCCGCGTCGCTCAGCGTGATGCGCGCCTTGTCCACCCGGGCGCGCAACGCCGCGCCGATCGGCGTCAACTCGACGCCGCGCGGCGCGCGGATGAACAACTGGGCTCCCACCTGGGCCTCAAGCCGCTGCAGGCTTCGCGTCAGCGCCGGCTGGCTGACGCCGAGCACATCCGCGGCACGCGCCAGGTTGCGCGATTCGCAGATGGCCAGGAAGTACTCGAGTTCCCGGGTCAGCAGAGACATGCGTTTTGGTTATCGATTTGTGCGGAATTGTTATTGGAGCACATCGGAACGCTGCGCACAATCCAAGGTTGATCGTTCAGTTGAGCGGTCGAGTCATGGTCGGCGTCGCCGCGTTTCGGGGGCCTGGCGAGGAGGAACGCCTTCCGAATGACGGTGGCGCGGGTTGCTTGCCGTTCGCCAACCCGGAGTTCCACCTTACCCCCCGTTATGCGGGGGATGCATCGGATTCTGCGCGCGCGACATCGCGGCGCGGTCAGCCGACTCGTACAGTGGTCCGCTTGTAGGGTACGCGCGGCAATTCGTGCGGCGCCCATGTGCATGATGAAGTCAGGCGTCCAAAGCAATCCGAAATGGACGATTCGGTTGGGCATCGTGCTGCTTTTGCCAGCGTAGGCGTGGAAGCGGGGATGCGAAATGATCAGGAGCGGGAACAGATGACGACTGCAATGCTTTCCATGCGATCGACGTCGCTTCGGCGATCCGCGCTTGCCGGTGTGCTTTTCGGGGCATGGCTCGCATTGCCGCCCGCGGCTTTCGCCGGAGAAGGCGGCGTCGCGCACGTCATGCCCGGCGCCAACGCCACAATGCTCGACCTGCCGCCGACGTCGCCCGGATGGTTCGCGAAGCCGATGTACATCAACTACCAGGGCGACGCTTCGGCCACGATTCCCACGGCCGCAGGCATCGTCGCGAACACCAATGCGACCGTCAACACCCTGGTGCTCGGCGGTGGCTACGGGTTTGACCAAGCGGTGCTCGGTGGCGGCCACTACTCGGTCGCCGCGTTCCTGCCCTATTCGTGGATTCACGTCAGCGGGGACACGCTCGCGCTCGGCGGCAAACGGATCGACAGCAAGGTGGACGGCGTCGGCGACCTGACGTTCGTGCCCGCGCTGCTGGGTTGGAAGGATGGCAACGTCCAGTACGACTTCCTGTTGCCGATCTTCGCGCCGACCGGGAGCTACCAATTGGGTCGGCTCGGCAACCCCGGGCTCAATTATTGGACGTTCGACCCGAACGTCGGCGTTTCGTACAACAACGCGAAGTCGGGACTGAATGCGGCGATCCACCTCGGCTACGCGATGAACACCGAGAACAACGCCACGCACTACAAGAGCGGTGACTACCTGACCGTCGACGCGTCGATCCAGCAGATCATGCCGCTGGGCACGGGGTACTTCAACTTCGGCGCTGAAGGCTGGTACTTCGAGCAGACGACCTGCGACGGCGGATCCGGGGCGACGCTCGGCTGCTTCAAGGGACGGACGTCGGGCATCGGGCCTGTGCTGGGCTACATCCAGCCTATCGGCGAGTCCAAGTTGCTGGTGGAACTCAAGTGGCTGCCGGAGCTGGGCACCAAGAACCGGCTCAACGGCGACTACATCTGGCTGAAAGCGGTCTACAAGTTCTGATGCCCAGTCCGCAGACTCTCACTTCGATCCAGGAAGCCCACGTCGTGCAACGCACTCGCATCTCAGTCCTGACCCTGCTCGCAAACCGATGAGGCCGCCATCCATGAAGTCCAACGCGATTCGATCCTTGTGCAGCGCCATGCTCGGCATGGTGGCCGCGACCGTGGCATCGGCGCAGGAAATCCTGCCGTTCCCGACGGCGCCATCGGGTTCCACCGCGGGACTGACGATGGAAACGTCGACCTACAAGAAGCGGGTCGAGCCGAAGCACCTTGCCGAAGGCGCGCCGAACATCCTGATCATCCTGATGGACGACGTCGGGCCGGGCACGCCGTCGACGTATGGCGGTGAGATCAACACGCCCACGCTCGATCGGGTGGCGAAGATGGGAGTCTCGTTCAACCGCTTCCATTCCACCGCGATGTGCTCGCCCACGCGTGCTGCGTTGCTGACCGGACGCAATGCCACGTTTGTCGGCAATGGCCAGATCGCGGCGCTTGCCAACGACTTTGACGGATTCACCGGCATCGTCCCGAAGTCGTCGGCGACGGTCGCGGAAGTGCTCAAGGACTACGGCTACAACACCGGGGCCTGGGGCAAGTGGCACAACACGCCTGAAGAGCAGATCACGTCCAAGGGACCGTTCGACTACTGGCCGACCGGCTATGGCTTCGAGTACTTCTACGGGTTCCTGGCGGGCGAGGCCTCGCAGTACGAACCGACACTGACGCGCAACACCACGGCAGTAACGGAAGAGAAGCCCAAGGGCTACCACCTCACCGACGACATCGCAACGGACGCGATCCACTGGCTTCGCGAACAGAAGGCCTACGCACCGGACAAGCCGTTCTTCATGTACTGGGCGCCGGGCGCATCGCACGGCCCGCACCAGGTCATGAAGGCGTGGGCCGACAAGTACAAAGGCAAGTTCGATGACGGCTGGGACAAGTATCGCGAGCGCACCTTTGCGCGCGCCAAGGCGAGGGGCTGGATTCCGCAGGACGCGCAGCTCACGCCGCGGCCCGCGACCATGGCTTCGTGGGACTCGATCCCCGACGCCGAAAAGCCATTCCAGCGCCGACTGATGGAAGTGTTCGCCGGCTTCACCGAGCACGCCGATTACAACGCCGGACGGGTCATCGACGAGATCGAGCGAGAAGGCAAGCTCGACAACACGCTGATCTTCTACATCTGGGGCGACAACGGTTCCTCCTCGGAGGGCTTGAACGGCACGATCAGCGAGCAGCTCGCGCAGAACGGGATACCGACCACGATCTCGCAACATATCGAGGCGTTGAACGAACTCGGCGGCCTCGACGCGCTCGGCGGCCCGAAGACAGACAACATGTTCCACGCCGGATGGGCATGGGCAGGCAGTACTCCGTACCAGGGCACCAAACTCATGGGCGCCTACTTCGGGGGCACCCGCCAGCCGATGGCCGTTGCCTGGCCCAAGCGGATCAAGGCGGATCCGGCGGCGCGGCCGCAGTTCCACCACGTGATCGATATCGTTCCGACGATCTACGAACTAACGAAGATCACGCCGCCTCGGGTCGTCAACGGCTTCGACCAGGATCCGATCGAAGGGGTCAGCATGGTCTACGCGTTTGCCGATTCCAAGGCGCCGGGAACGCGTCACACCCAGTTCTTCGACATCATGGCCAGCCGCGGGATCTATCACGACGGCTGGTTCGCAAGCGCCTCGGGTCCGCGCGACCCGTGGGTGGGCGGAATGCCGAAAGGCATCAAGGACTGGTCGCCGCTGACCGACAAGTGGGAGCTCTACAACATCGACCGTGACTGGAGCCAGGCGAACGACCTTGCGGCGTCGAATCCGCAGAAGCTCGAGGAGATGAAGGCGCTGTTCATCGTCGAGTCGGCGAAGAACAAGAACCTTCCGATTGGCGGCGGCATGTGGTCGACCGCGATGTTCCACCCGGAGGATGCCCCGGCAACGTCGCTCACCGAGTGGACCTTCGACGGACCGATGACCCGGATGCCGGAATCGGCGGCGCCGAAGCTCGGCAAGAACAGCAGCCTCGTCACCATGGAGGTGGACGTTCCGGCGAATGCCAACGGCGTGCTGTATGCGCTCGCCGGTTTTTCCGGCGGAGTCACCACCTACATGAAGGACGGCTTCCTGAACTACGAATTCAACCTGTTCGAGGTGCAACGCACGAAGGTCAAGTCCAAGGCCAGGCTGCCGGCGGGCAAGGCGAAGATCGAGGTCGAGTCGAAGCTCGTCGACAAGATCGGCGGCCCGATGGACATCACGCTGAGGGTGAATGGCGAAGTGGTGGGCCAGGGCAATGTGCCGGCGGCGATGTCGCTGCACTTCACGTCGAATGCGACCTTCGACATCGGCATCGACCTCGATTCGCCCGTGTCGCTCGACTACTACGACCAGGCACCGTTCGCTTTCAACGGGACGATCGGCAAGACGAAGATCGTCTATCTCAAGAAGTGACAACCGCAACCGCATCCCGAGGCGATGAAACCATGAAAAGACTCTCCGGGCTGAGCTTGGCCCTGCTCCTGTGCGCGGGCGCGAGCGCCTCCGCGCCGGTCCACGCGGCCACCGCGACAGCGACGCCGAGCGATGGCTCGGTGCTGCCGTTCCCGCCGGTGCCGTCGGCAAGCAAGGCGGAGCCCCGCTTGCAGGATTCCATCCACAAGCGCCGCGCGCAGCCGCAGCACCTGAAGCCGGGCGCGCCGAACATCCTTATCATCCTGTTGGACGACGTCGGGTTCGGTCAGGCCTCGACATTTGGCGGCGAGGTGAACACGCCGACGCTGTCGAAACTCGCGGCTCAGGGCATCAGCTACAACACGTTCCACACGACGTCGATCTGCTCGCCGACGCGCGCCGCACTTCTGACCGGCCGCAATCACCAGCGTGTGGGCAACGGCACCATCGCGGAGCGCGCCGTCGACTGGGACGGCTATACCGGCGTCATTCCGAAGACGTCGGCGACGATGGCCGAAGTGCTGCGGGACTACGGCTATAACACGGCGGCGATCGGCAAGTGGCACAACACGCCGGCCGACCAAACGACGTCGATGGGACCGTTCGACCGCTGGCCGACCGGGCACGGCTTCGAGTATTTCTACGGCTTCCTGGCCGGCGAGACGTCGCAATGGGAGCCGCGGCTGGTCGAGAACACCAACCAGATCGAGCCGCCGCACGACGAGAAGTACCACCTCTCCGAGGACCTGGCGCAGCACGGCATCGACTGGTTGCGCCGCCATCAGGCGTTCTCGCCGGACAAGCCTTTCTTCCTGTATTGGGCACCAGGCGCCGGTCATGGTCCCCACCAGATCTTCAAGGAGTGGGCCGACAAGTACAAGGGCAAGTTCGACAGCGGCTGGGATGCCTACCGCGAGCGCGTGTTCGCGCGCCAGAAGCAGCTGGGCTGGATTCCCGCCGACACCAAGCTCACGCCGCGCGCCGACAACATGGCGTCGTGGGACAGCATTCCCGAGGCGCAGCGGCCGTTCCAGCGGCGGCTGATGGAGATCTACGCCGGGTTCGTCGAGCACGTCGACGTGCAGGCGGGGAGGGTGATCGACGAACTCGATCGCCTCGGCATTCGCGACAACACGATCGTCATCTACATCTTCGGCGACAACGGCGCCAGCGCCGAAGGCCAGAACGGCACGATCAGCGAACTGCTCGCGCAGAACGGCATCCCAAATACAGTCGAGCAGCAGCTTGCCGCGCTGGAGACCATCGGCGGCCTGGACGCGCTCGGCGGACCGAAGACCGACAGCATGTACCACGCGGGCTGGGCCTGGGCCGGCAACACGCCGTTCCAGTACACGAAGCTGATCGCCTCGCACTTCGGCGGCACGCGCAATCCGATGGTGATCTCCTGGCCGAAGGGCATCAAGCACGACGATATCCCGCGCGCGCAGTTCCATCACGTCAACGACATCGTGCCGACCATCTACGAGATCGTCGGCATCAAGCCGCCGAAGGTCGTCGACGGCTTCGTGCAGGACCCGATCGACGGCGTGAGCCTCGCGTACACGTTCGGCGACGCGAAGGCGCCCACGCGCAAGCACGTGCAGTACTTCGACAACAATGGCAGCCGCGCGATCTACCAGGATGGCTGGATTGCGGCGACGTTCGGACCGCTGGTGCCCTGGCTCCCGGGTGCACCCGGCCTTGCTGAATGGGATTCGGCCAAGGATCGGTGGGAGCTGTACAACATCACCACCGACTTCTCCGAAGCCGTCGACCTCGCGGCAAAGGACCCGAAGCGTCTCGCGCAACTGCAGAAGACCTTCGATGCGCAGGCTAGAGCCAACCAGGTCTATCCGCTAGGCGCGGGCATCTGGCTCCGCCTGCACCCCGAGGATCGAATCAAGACGCCCTACACGAGCTGGCAGTTCGATGGCGCAACGACACGGATGCCGGAATTCACCGCGCCGGGAATCGGCCATGCGAACAACACAGTCACGATCGACGCCGAGCTGGGCGACGGCGCGTCCGGCGTGCTGTACGCGTTGGGAGGCGCAGGCGGTGGCCTCGTGCTCTACATGGACAAGGGTCAACTGGTCTACGAGTACAACATGATGATCATCGAGCGCTACGTCGCCCGGTCGGCAAGCAGGATTCCGGCCGGCAAACGCCGCATCGAGGTCACGACTACGCTCGCGAGTGCGGAGCCTCTGGCGGCGGCAGAAATCGTGCTGAAGGTCGACGGGAGCGAGGTAGCGCGCACGACGGTGAAGCGCACGGTTCCTGCGGCTTTCTCCGCCAGCGAAACCTTCGACGTCGGCGTGGACCTCGGGTCGACCGTGTCGCTCGACTACTTCGACCGCAAACCCTTCAAGTTCGACGGCAGGATCGATAAGGTCGCCGTCAAGCTCCAATGACCGGATTGGGACCATACCGGATTGTTCACCGCAACACATCTCGAGAGACTCAACGCGACACAACCACTGCATCGACAAGAGAGGGATTCATGAAACGCAAACATGGATATATTGCAACGACCGGACGATCGGCGCGACTGGCCGGCGCGGCGTTGGCCGCCGGCGTCATGCTTGCCGCCAACGGGGCCGCGTGGGCGCAGCAGCCGGCAGCTTCCACGTCGGACGCCGCGCCGGCTCCCGCCGCCGCAGTCATCAACGCGAAGGCCGTCGAGCGCCTCAACGAGATGGGCACTTACCTGCGCTCGCTCAAGACCTTCACCGTGAACGCCGACGTGACCGTGGAAGAGGTACTCGACTCCGGACAGAAGGTGGAGAACGCGAACACGGTGGAAATCACCGCGCGCAGGCCCGACATGCTGCGCGTCTACACGACGTCCGCCGAGCGCAGCCGCAAGATCTATTACGACGGCAAGACCGTAACGATCTTTGGGGAAAAGCTCGGCTACTACGGCTCGTTCCCTGCGCCCGCCACGCTGGGCGAAACGGTGGAAGTGGCGGCCAAGAAATACGGCCTTGAGGTTCCGCTTGCGGACTTGTTCCTGATGGGCACGGACAAATTCGACACCAAGTCGATCACCGAGGCCATCTACGTGGGACCGCAGTTGATCGGCGGCGTGCTGTGCGACCAGCTGGCATTCCGCCAGCCGGGCGTCGACTGGCAGGTCTGCATCGAGCGCGGCAAGGCACCGCTGCCGCGCAAGCTGGTCGTCACCGGCACGGACGGCGACCCCGCCCAGCCGGTACGCCGCTCGATTCTCACCTGGAAGGCCGGTTCGGCCCCCGAGGCCGCGGCGTTTACCTTCGTTCCTCCTAAGGGCGCGACCCGGATTGCCGTCAAAGAGGCGGCCAAGTGATCGACTCCTTAGGCCAAGACAGGACATTCATCATGAAAACGAATCGAATCCTCCCCGCCGGTGCGGCTGCTGTGCTTGCCGTGGCAATCGGCCTTTCCGTATCGGTGACCGCGGACGCCCGTGACGTCAAGGGCGGGGGCGGCGCGCGCAACAACGTGAGCAGCGGCGCCAATCGCAGCCCGGCCGCCAACCGCGACGCCGCCCCCAAGCGCGACGGCAACGCCAACCGCGACACGAACGTCAACCGCAACACCAACGTCAATCGCGATACCAACGTCAATCGCAACACCAACGTCAACCGCAACACCAACGTCAATGTCGACCGCAATACCAACATCAACGTCGATGTCGACCATCGCGGTGGCTGGGACAACGACTGGGACGACCATCACCACCCGATCGCGACCGGTGCGGCGATCGGTGCGACCGCCGCCATCACGTCGGCGGTGGTCGGGTCGATGGTGTATTCGCTGCCGCCGCAATGCCAGACGGTGGTCGTCAACGGCATCGGCTACAGCAACTGCGGCGGCACCTGGTACCAGCCCCAGTACGTCGGAACGTCGGTGCAATACGTCGTCGTTGCGCCCGTGCGGTAGTGAGATTCGGGCGGCGCGCGACGCGCTGGCCGGCATTCGGCAATGCACGTAACGTCGGACATGAGACCCGCGGCGTGATCGAACGGCTCGACCGTTCGCTTGATCGGGATGCCTGGAGTCGTCCTGAGGTCCGCCGGCCGCTTCCTCCCGGCCGGCGGTCCAGATCTTTCCCCCAGTGCGCGCAAGCATGAAGCCGAAGGGATCCGGTATGGCCGACCTCGAATTCTCTCCTGTCGACAACGAGCTTCCACTGCGTTGCCTCCGTCGGCTTCACCTCGCGCCGGCACACGGGCTCGGGACTTTCCGTCGCGCCGTCTTCTTCGCGCTGCTGACGTGGGTGCCCATCGCGGTCTGGTCGTTCCTGACCGGCCGATTTACGACGACCGATACCGGCGAGCCGCTGCTGCATCACTTTGGCGTTCACGTGCGCTGCCTGCTTGCGATTCCGCTATTCATCTTGGCGGAATCCTCCCTTGACCGGGCGGCCAGGCGCTTGCTGGCCCAATTCCGCACGAGCGGCGCGGTAGGTGCCGAGCTTCGCGAACGATTCGACGCCGCGATCGCCGGGATTCGCCGTCTCCGCGACGCCTCGCTGCCGTGGGTCTTCGTGTTCGGCGCCGCCTTTGCCTGGTCCGTGGTCGATCAGCCCGCTGCGCATGACGATGCGATGTCGTGGGCGGTCGGTGCGGACGGCAGCCTCGGATTCGGCGGGTTGTGGTTTTCCTATGTCGTACGGCCCATCTTCCTCGCGCTGTTGCTCGGTTGGCTATGGCGGATGCTGCTTGTCGCGTGGTGGTTCTGGAAGGTGGGCAGGCTTGGATTGGCGCTCGTTCCGACGCATCCTGACCGTGCCGGCGGAATCGCCTTCGTCGAGAAGGTGCCGGACGCCTTCGCGCTGGTGACGTTCGCCGTGACCGCCGTGATCGCGTCCCGCTGGGCGCACGAAATCGAGTTTCACGCCGCGACACTGCAGTCGTTCAAGCTTCCCGGCGCCCTGTTCGTGATTCTGTGGACGCTGCTCGCGCTGCTGCCGCTGCTAGCGCTCGCTCCCGCGGTCGTCGCGGCGCGCGCCCGCGCCATTCCCGCCTATGCCGCGCTCGTCGGCGAGCAGGGCCGCTTGGTCCACCGGCGCTGGATTCTGCACGAAACGGTTTCGGACACGCCGCTCCTCGACGCGCCGGAGATCGGACCCGTCGCTGACGCCAACGCGATGTACGACGCGGTCAAGAAGATGCGGGGCGTGCCGATCGGCAAGGGCGCAGTGGTGAAGGTCCTCATGCCGATCGCGCTGCCGTTTATCTTGGTCGCCGCCCTGCAGGTTCCGCTCAAAGAATTGCTGTTCAAGCTCGCCCTGTCACTAATCTGACCCTGTTAGCTTGGTGTCGAAAAGAGATGTTCGGGACTGAACGACGGCGTACGCCTGAAGCGAACTTCCGGTCAGTATCGACTGCCGCCGTTCACTCGGGACCCCAGCGCCCAAGCGTATGGATGCGTTGGGGGCCGAAGCGCTCGGTCAGGGACGCCGCGGAACCTGATGACGGCGCGTCGAAGATCTCCGGCACCGCCGCGGCCAGGCCGGCGCGCGTGTCGGCGTCGGTTGTCGGCGTTGGCGAGAGCTTCCGGATCGGTCCACGCAAGCCGGCCGGACACGACGCTCGCATAGATGCGGCCGCTTGCCTGGTCGGCGAAATTGATCTCGCGGAAGCGGCGCACGCATTCGACGAGGAATGCCGCATTCGCCGCGGCGTCGAGCGGGGCGGCCGCGGGATAGAGCGATTCCGGGCCGCGCGCGTCGATGTCGACGCGCCGGTACCGCTCGACGTCGAGCATCCGCCGAACATCGAGGATGTTGAGCGTGTCGTTCCAGCCGAAGGCGACCGTTCGTGGGCGCTCGCCCTGCGGGACGCTGTTGTCGAGGAATTCGAAGTGCACGTTCTTGTCGCTGCGGTTGGCCCAGGTGAAGAAGAGGCCCGGCATGCCCGCATACGCCTCCACACCGTGGGCGAGCACGTCGTCGACCGCCTTGTAGCGGCCGACCTCGAGGCCGCGCTGCCAGGCGCGCTCGACCAGCGAGGCCGGCGGCGTGATCATGAAGAACAGGTAGACGATCTGCCCGAAGCGGGTGAGCAGGTTGCTGCCGGCCTCGTCGGAATCGGGAGCGAAGCTGTCGAACCGGAACCGGTCGATCAGCAGGTGCGTCATCTCGCCGCGCGTGCCCTTGCGCGCCATGTACAGGTCGAGCTTGCAGTCGATGAGATGCAGCTCGTCGCCGGTGAAGGCGCCGGCGTATTTGTACGCGTCGCCGAGGCTCGCGTAGTCGAGCAGCTGCTTGCGCCAGATGTCGGGGCTGATGAGCGCGAACTCCGCCCAGTCGACGCCGATCCGTCCTGCCAGATTGCGCTGCAGCGGCCGCAGCGTGCTCTTGCCCGACGCTGACGGACCCTTGGTGTTCATGACGACGGGGCGCTGCTGCGGCGGCACCCGTCGAAAACCCTCGCGGTCCGCTGCCTCGGTCAGCATCGGCTCGAGCGCGGCGGCAATCCGGTCGGCGCCAACGTCATTGCATGCGATCCCCGTCGCGACGGCGGCGATGAGCTCGCGCGTCCCCCATGGCTGCCCGTGGCGGCTCAAGAGCGAAGCCGTCACTCGGGAGAGCGCGCGGCAGGCCGCCTGCTCGACGTCGTTGCCACTCGTCCGCCCGCGTTCCTCCCAGCCGGCGAGGGCGTGCGGATCCCAGCCTGATGCCGCGTCGTCCGCGACGACGGCCGGCGCGGGGCGGGCGAAGAGGGCGGCCAGCCACGAGCGCTTCGCGCCGGCCGCGGCAACCGGAGCCGGCATCAGCGTCGCGAGCTCGGCGTCGATGCGCGCCGTGACGGCCGACTTCGCTTCCTCGTAGGCGGCGGTGACGACGTGCATTCGCGGCTCGACATGCTGCGTGAGGATCGTGCTCACGATCGCGCGGAAGTTGATGCCGAGATCCTCGATGCGAGAGCCGTCCGGCACGGAGAAATCCGCCATGACGCGCACCAGGATCTCGTGCAGCGCGAGCCGCTGCGGCCGGAAAACGACGAGCTCGACGGGATCGAGGCCCGTCAGGTCGGACAACTCGCGCACCTGGTCAAACGGCGTGAAGACGTTGTCGGGCCGGAAGATCGTCGCCAGATGCGCGAGCGCGTGCGGGATCCGCGACTGCAGCCCCGGATTCCACGGTCCGAACGCGGCGGCACCGGCGGCGTCGGAATTCACGAAACGATGCGCGCTGCGGCGCTAGCGCGCGGCTGCCTGGTCCGCCGTCACATACACCGGATCGGTGAACAGCGACGCGATGCCGACTTTCCGGATGGCCCGATTGTCCGGGACCACGAAGAGGATCGGTGCGATCAGCTCCTCGAAGATGCCGCGCAGGCTGCGCGCGCCGGTCTTGTACTCGATCGCGATTTCCGAGATCTGCTCGAAGACCTTGCGCTCCACGATCAGCTCCACGCCTTCATGGCGGAAGATCTGCTGGAACTGGCTGTAGATCGAATCGGTGGGCTCCGTCAGGATGCGCACCAGCATCTCGCGCGACAGGTCGCCGAAGCGCGCGATGA
Organism: uncultured beta proteobacterium; assembly: GCA_963811685.1. Taxonomy (GTDB): domain Bacteria; phylum Pseudomonadota; class Gammaproteobacteria; order Burkholderiales; family Casimicrobiaceae; genus CAIWHR01. Next base: position 44,374 of record CAWESK010000007.1, read on the forward strand.
TCGGCAGCCTGCCGGTGAACTCGGGGATCAGCCCGAACATGAAGAGATCCGTCGGCTTGACCCGCGTGTTGAGACGATCGAGGATCCGCTTGTTGTCGGCGTTGTCGGTCGAGATGAAGCCGAAGCCGTGCGTCTGCGACATGATGTCGTCGAGACCGATGAACGCGCCGCCGCAGATGAACAGGATGTTGGTCGTGTCGACGTACCGGGCATCGGGAAGCTTGACCTGCGAGCCCTCCATGATCTTGAGGAGCGCGTGCTGGACGCTCTCGCCGGACACCGCGCGCGGCTCCTTGCCCGCCTTCAGCTTGTCGATCTCGTCGATGAAGACGATTCCCCGCTGCGCGCTTTCGATGTCGCCGCCGGCCTTGTCGACGAGGCGCTGCAGGATCGCCTCGATCTCGTCGCTGACATAGCGGGTCTGCGCGAGGGAGGTCGCTTCCGCAGTGACGAATGGCACGCCGAGGATCCGTGACAGCGTCTCGCACATCAGCGTCTTGCCGGTGCCGGAGGGGCCGATCATCAGCACGTTGCTCTTGGTGATCGGCACGCCGTCCTCGCTCGACTGCGCGATCTTGCGAAAATGCGCATAGACGGCGACCGCTACCGTCTTTTTCGCATCGTCCTGGCCGATGACGTAGCGATCGAGCGCCTCGACGATGCGGCGCGGAGTCAGCTTCGGGTCGAGCACGGCGCCCTTCGCGGTTCGGAAAAACCCCTCATCTTACCGCGATGCCGGTGGCGCGACGGCCGCGCCATCGATGCCGTTCGCGCGGAGCTGCGCGGCGACGAAGCCGGACGCCTTCATTTCCTCGACGAACGCCGCGAGATAGGAGGCGCCGGCGGCACGGCCCTTCGGCACCGCCATCGCCTGCTGGATCACCATGAAGCGCCCGTCCAGCAGCCGCAAGTCCGGCATGGTTCTCGCGGCAACCTCGAGCTGCTGCTTCACGCCTGCGCCCGCTTCGAGGCCCTGCGCGAGCATCGCCCCGGCGACCGCCTGCGACGTTGCGACGTGCACGATCTTTGCCTTGGTGAGCGCGCGCGAGAGATAGAGGTCGTAGGCGCTGCCTTTCGCCGCCACGACGCGCACGCCATCGCGGTCGACGTCGGCATTGCTGCGGATCGGCGAGTTCCGCGGCACCACGTACGCGCCCTCGATCACGACGTACGGAGCCGTGTAGTCGATGTCGGCTGCCCGCTTGGGATCGATTGCCACGAAGGCGATGTCCCACGCGCCGGTCGTCGCGTCGTCGACGACCTTTCCTGCGGCGTCGTAGGTGACGAGCTCGAGCGGAACCGCGAGGCGCCGCGCAAGCTCCTGCGACAGCGCGACCGACACGCCGCGCGGCTCTGCGGTGACGGGATCCTTGGATGCGAGGACGGGATTGCCGAAATTGATCGCCGCGCGGAGCTTTCCCGTCGGAGCGAGCAGAGCGGCGGTTTGGGGCGGCGCGGCGGGCGGCGCCGGCGTCATGCACGCAGCGATCAGCAGCGCCAGCGCGAGGACAGCGCCGGAGCGACTCACCGATGCAGCGGCGTGGGGATTCGGCTGGGGACCACGTGCTGCCGCACGCCGCGGCGATCGCCTCGCCCATCGCGGGAGTGATGCCGGCTAGTGGAGGGCGCGCCGGCATACACGCCGTAACCGACGCCGTAACCGTACGGCCCGTAATCGAGCGGCTCGGCATAGGAGCCGACATCGTAGGCCGGCGCGTACTCGTACGGTGCGGCGGCGGCATAGTTTCGCTGCACCTCCGCCGCGCGGAGGTCGCTGATGCGCCGGGCGCTGCTTTGCGCGAGCGCGTCCCGCTCGCGATCGAGGCGCGCCATCGCGGCCGGGTCAGCGTCGCCGGGGCGGACATCCAGCTGCTCGCCATCCTTGCAGGGGACGTCCGTGTAGACGAGAGCGAGATGGCGATCGAAGCACTTGTAGATCGGCGAGGTCGCCGCCGCCGCGTTGCCGCAGGCGAGCCCGAGCAGGCCGCAGGCGAGCGTGGCGAGGCCGAGCCGTTGCACGGTGCCGATAATCGTTGGCAGGCGTTTCATGTCGCCACTCCCACGTTTTCCCTCCGATCGGTCGGAGGACGGAAGCAATCCCTGTGCGCCGATTCTACGCCGGTTGCGGGCGATGGAAAGGAAGCAGATCCCACGCCGAGCATTGCGCAGCGAGGCGTCATCGTCCTGCTAGAGGAGCGCGGACATCTCCTGCGCCGGCGCCTCCAGCCCGTACCTCATTCCGCCTCCCATGGACGCGCAACCCGGCACCATGCCGACGGCGCTCGCGAGCAGCATGGCGACGATCCACGATATAAGGCGCAGGACAGGCCGCATGTCAGGACTCCGAAGACTTTCGATCCGGCAAACAAGTGCTGGACGTGCGCTATTCCGGCGCGACAGCGTCGTCGCCGCATCGACCGAGATCGACCTGGCGCTGAATCGTGCGTTCGATGTCGGCGCGCAGGACGATCGCGGCGGTCAGGGTGGCGGACTCGGCGCGAATCGGGCGGCTATCTTGGCTGCGCCGCGACGAGCTCGGCGTCCAGCGCGCGCGTGCGCACGGCGGCGGGACGCGCCTCGACGCGGCCGACATAGGCATCGACGACCGGCGAGTGCGCGACCAGACCGAATTTCGTCGTCCAGCCGAGCGCCGTTCCCCAGAGGACATCGGCGGCGCTGAAGCGCTCGCCCAGCATGTACGGGCCAAGCGCGAGGTTGTCGGTCAGCGTCTTCAGCATCGTGTCGTAATCGCCGTACGGCGACATCGACGGCGGCGCGGGCTCGCGCTTCTGCGCGCGATCGACCAGCGCCGGCTCGAAGCTCGAGCCGTAATAGACGATCCAGCGCAGGTAGGGCCCGCGCAGCGGATCGCCGATGGGTGGTGCGAGCCCGGCCTCGGGGTAGAGGTCCGCAAGGTAGAGGAAGACCGCGCCCTGCTCGGTCACGACAGCGTCGCCGTGCCGGATCGTGGGGACTTTGCCCATCGGATTGACGGCGAGGTATTCCGCTTTGCGCTGCTCGCCGGCCTTCACATTGAGCACGCGCAGGTCGTAGTCGGCGCCGAGCTCCTCGAGCAGGATCCGCGTTCCCGTCGAGCGGGTGTTGGGCGCATGGAAGAACGTCACGCGGCGCGAGGCGGTCATATCGTGATCGCAACCGCTGCGAGCGCGAGGCGAGACATGGGGAGATCCTTTCCGCGGGTCGATGCAGGCGAATGGCCGGGACGTTAACCGAACGAAATCAGGGCTTCACGAAGCGCAGCGCAAACTTGTCGGTCGGCTCTTTCGGGTTGTTCGACGATTCGGTGCGCGGGTCCGTCGCGTTGCGCAGGAAATTGCCTTCGGCCTCGAGCACGAAGCCCGCCTGCTGGAGCTCGGTGCGGACGACCGCTTCGTCGATCCGGTGCAGCGTCTTGCCTTCGGTGATGCCCGTCCCCGGGCGGCCGGAATGGTCGACGACGACGAGGTGGCCGCCGGGCTTCAGCGCGGCGAAGAGGCGCTGGTTCATTTTCGCGCGGTCGACCGGCAGGTACGTGATGTCGTGGTAGTTGTTGACGATCGTGATGAGGTCGAGCTTCGGCGCGTCGGGCGGCACCGGATCCTCGAAGGGGCGCTCGACGACGATGAAATTGGCCTGCGGCGCGTCGGCGAGCCGCTTCAGAAGCGCCGGGCCGGGGCGCGGCGCCTGCGCATACAGGTTGCCTCCCGGTGCGACGGCGAGGGCGATGAGCTGCGACGTGTAGCCAGCGCCCGCCGATACGTCGAGCGCCATCATCCCCGGCTTGACCTCCGTGAAGGGCAGGAATTCCGCCGGATGGCGCGATGCGTCCATGCGGTGGTCCTGGTCCGTGCGGACCGGGTTCGAGATGATTTTCTGGTACCGGTCGGCGGCGGCGCGCGGATCCTCGGACGTCGTCGTTGCGCAACCTGCGAGCGCTGCCAGCCAACCGGCGAGGACGGCTCCGGTCACGACGTGCGCGGAGATTCGAGAGAGCAGGGTTGCGTTCATCAGGGGATCCAATGAAGAAGGGATGTTCGGGTAAATCGCGGAACGTGGAAAGACACCGCGGCCATTTGACGGCCTATTTGAACGGCGATTCGGTGCCCGGTGATTTTACGGCAGGCGACGGCAGTTTTTTCGTCGTGCACAGCCAGTCGAGCATCGCGTCTCCGAGCGTCTTCGCCTTGATCTTGTGGAGCTCGAGCTCCTTCGGCGGTATCTCGAAGCGGGCGACGACCGCCTGCTTGTCGTCGTGATAGATCATCGCCGATGCCGCCATTGTGCGCTTCGCGCAATCGGCGACGTTGTACGCCAGCATCTCCGAATACTGCCGGGTGATGCCGTTTTCATCGTTGATCGGCAGCGGCGTCTTGAGCGTGGTGCGAAACCAGCCCATCCGCCTCCCGTCGGTCGACGCGACGGGCGGGGACGCCTGAACGTAGATCTCGGCGCCGTCGGGCTGCGCGCCGAGGTAGACGAATTTCTCCGCGTTGCCGAGCGCCGGAGCGACGGCAAGCGCCACCGCGACGGCGACTATCGTCGTTCGGCGAGCCGACCGCAGGGCGAAGCGCGCGTCCACGGCGGGCATTATCACCGGTTTCGCCGTATTGCCCGCGGCGGCGGCCGGGCGGCGCGGTCAGCGCTTCGCGTAGAGGTCCGGCCACTCCTTTTGCAGCGCCCCGAGCTTCGGCAGGTCGTTGAAGACGATGTACGGTTGCGTGGGGTGCAGCGCCAGGTAGTTCTGGTGATAATCCTCGGCCGGCCAGAACGCGGGGAGCTTCGCCACTTGCGTGACGATCGGGGCCGGAAAGACCTTCGCCTTCTCGAGCTGGGCGACGTACGCTTCGGCGACGCGCTTCTGGTCGTCGGTCTGGTAGAAGATCGCCGAGCGGTACTGCGTGCCGTAATCCGGCCCCTGGCGATTGAGCTGCGTCGGGTCGTGCGCGACGGAGAAGAAGACCGCGAGCAGCTGGCCATACGAGACCTGCGCCGGGTCGTAGGTGACTTCCACCGATTCGGCGTGGCCGGTCTTGCCGCTGCCGACCTGCTCGTAGCTGGGCTTGACCGCCATCCCGCCGGCATACCCGGACACCGCGCTCGATACGCCCTTCACGTGGCGGAACACCGCTTCCACGCCCCAGAAGCACCCGCCCGCGAAGACGGCCGTTTGCGGTCCTTTCACCGACGCCGCGGGAATGTCCACCGCGGGCGCCGGCAACGGCGCCGCCCCGACGGGTGAGAGGCTTGCGAGCGCCAGCACCGTGCATGCGACCGCGACACTGCGGAAATTCTTGCCTTGCATGGTCAATCTCCTGTGACGAAGGCCCGGATTCCCCGGGGGTATGCGCGTTAGTCGTCGCCGCCGGGCAAACATGTCAGCCGACGGTTCGACCCCGGGGCGCGGCGACCGTTCCGGCCGACCGCGGGCCGCCGCCCCTGCTATGATCTCGCGGCCCGGACGCTTCCGCTCCGGCGCTCCAAAATGCCCGCGAATCGTCATCTGCCGCCAATTCTCGCCTGGGCCGCGTTCGCAGCGACCGGATGCGCGTCGACCGAGCTACGCACCGCCGACGACTACGATCCGGGACGGCACGCCGCAAGCGCAGTTCGTGAAGGGCGCCGCGCTGTGCGACAAGCAGGCCGAAGCCGACGAGAAGGTCATGGGCCACGGCCCGCTCGACCCGACGCACAGCACCTACAACCGGATGTTCGACGCCTGCATGCGCGCGAGCGGCTTCGTCCGGAAGCCGCCGAAGTAGGGCATCGCGCGATGACCGACGCCGTGCCGAATGGCGATCGCCGCCGCTTCATTCGCCTCACTGCGGTGGGGCTCGCCGTCGCGCCGCTCGCGAACGCTTTGATGAGCGGTCCGGCCCGGGCGGAGGACATGCTTGCGGAATCGGATCCCGCCGCCGTCGCGCGCAAGTACCGGGCGGATGCGACGCGCTCGGCGGACCGCAAGGATCCCGCGGCAGTGTGCGACAACTGCGCGCTCTATACGCCGAAAGGCGCGTCAGCCGCCGGGGCCTGCGAGCTCTTCAAGGGCAAGCTCGTCGCCGCCAAGGGCTGGTGCGAGTCGTGGGAGAGTTTCTGAGTCAGCGTCCCGCCTCGCTTCAGTCGCCGCTCTTGATGTTGTTGTCCTTGACGACCTTCGCCCAGCGCGTGACTTCCCGGCGCACGAACGCGTCGAGCTCCGCCGGCCCGGCGGCGGTGACGTCGATGCCCTGGGCCGACAGCCTTTCCGCGACGGCCGGCGTCTTCGCCGCCTTCGCGAGCTCCTCGTAGATGCGCTTGGCGAGCGCGGGCGGCATGTTGCCCGGACCGAAGACGCCCCACCACGTGTAAGCCTCGAATCCGGGCACGCCCTGGCTCGCGAGCGGCGCAACGCCGGGTAGGCTCGGGTCGGGCTTGGCCGAGGTGACGGCAATGGCGCGCAGCTTTCCCGACTTGACGTGCGGATTGACGAGAAACACGGAGCCGATCGCGAGCGGCACCTGATTGCCGATCGCGTCGTTCATCAACGGGCCGCCGCCGCGATAGGGAATGTGGTTGAACTCGACGCCGAGCTGATTGCCGAGCTGCGTCATCGTGAGGTGCCCGATGCTGCCGGCGCCGATGGTCCCGTACGACACGCTGCCCGGTTTCGCCTTCGCGGCGGCGACGACGTCGCCGAACGTCCTGTAGGGCTGGTCGACGTGAGCGACGAGCGCCATCGCTCCGGTTCCGACCAGCATGAGCGGCGTCAGGTCCTTCTGCGTGTCGAAGGGCAGATTCGGGATCAGCGACGGATTCACGGCGTGGGTGTCGAACACGACGCCGAGCGTGTAGCCGTCGGGGTCGGCCTTGGCGAGCGCCGCCGTGCCGATCGAGCCCGACGCGCCGCCGCGATTGTCGACGATGAACGACTGGCCGGTCTGGATCGTCAGCTGCTGCGCGAGGATGCGCGCGACCTGGTCGACCGAGCCCCCGGCGGGAAAGACCGCGATCAATTTGACCGGCTTCGTCGGCCAGGTCTGCGCGTCGGCGCCGAACGCGAACGCCGCGATCCCGGCAAAGCCGAGCGCGATGAGGAAGGTGCGCAGGAATCTCATCTCTTCGCGAGTGTGATTAAATTGCGGGCCTTTGCCAATACCAGGGAGCGAAATCCGCATGAATCGACGTCAATGGCTGCAGCGCGCCTGCGCGCTCCCGTTGCTTCCGCTCGCCGCCGGAGCGCAAGCAGCGGCTGCCGGCGCCGCGGTCGCGGCATATCGTCGCTGCCTGCCGGGGGACGCGGCGTGGCCTTCCGCCGCATCGTGGGAAAGCCTCAACCAGGCAGTCGGCGGTCGTCTCGCCGCCGTTGCTTCGCCGCTGGCGGCATGCGCCGGCGCGTCCGAAGGCCCCGCGTGCACGGAAGTGTTCAAGGAACTCAAGAACCCGTACTACATCGGCGACAGCACGGCGCTCACGCAGACCTGCGGCTGGATCGACGGCTGGACATCGGCGCCGAGCGCCTACGCGGTGGCGGCGCGCAGCACGGAGGACGTCGTGCACGCGGTCAACTTCGCGCGCGAGCACCGGCTGCGGCTTGCGGTGAAGGGCGGCGGCCACAGCTACCAGGGCACGTCGAACGCGGCGGGCTCGCTGCTCGTCTACACGCGCGCGATGAACGGGATCGAGATGCACGACGCGTTCGTCGGCGAGGGTTGCGCCGGCACGCAAGCGGCGCAGCCGGCCGTCACTGTCGGGGCCGGCAACATCTGGATGCGGACTTATCACGCGATCGTCACCGAGGCCGGCCGTTATGTGCAGGGCGGAGGCTGCGCGACGGTGGGCGTCGCCGGCTTGATCCAGAGCGGCGGCTTCGGCAGCTTTTCGAAGCGCTACGGCATGGCCGCGGCGTCGCTCCTCCAAGCCGAAATCGTCACCGCCGATGGGAGGGTGCGCATCGCCAATGCCTGCACGCACGCGGACCTCTTCTGGGCGCTGAAGGGCGGCGGCGGCGGCTCGCTCGGCGTGGTGACCAAGCTCACGTTGCGCACGCACGAGCTGCCGGAATTCTTCGGTGTCGTCTACGCGTCGATTCACGCGAGCTCGGATGCGGCGTTCCGCCGGCTCATCGCGCGGTTCGTCGCGTTCTACGCCGACAGCCTCTTCAATCCCGGCTGGGGCGAGCAGGCGGCATTCCGGCCCGACAACACGCTCGACGTCGCGATGCTCTTCCAGGGCATCGACAAGGCGCGCGCTGCCGAAGTCTGGCGGCCTTTTCTCGATTGGGTCGCCGCGGCGCCGCAGGATTTCTCGCTCGCGCAGCCGACGCGGATTGTCGACATCCCCGCGCGGCATTTGTGGGACCCCGATTTTCTGCGGACGAACGTGCCTTCCGCGATCCTCGCCGACGATCGACCCGGCGCACCCGAGAGCAACGTGTTCTGGTCGGGCAACCTGGGCGAAGCAGGCCAGTTCCTGCATGGCTACGAGTCGGTCTGGCTTCCGGCAACGCTCCTCCGCGCAGGCGCGCAGAAGCGACTCGCCGACGCGCTGTTCGCGACGTCCCGAGTCTGGCGCGTCTCGCTGCATTTCAACAAGGGGCTGGCGGGGGCGCCCGCAGAAGCTCGCGCAGCCGCCCGCGACACGGCAATGAATCCGGTGGTGGTCGATGCGTTTGCGCTCGTCATCATCGCCGGCGGCGGCCCGCCGGCGTTCCCCGGAATCGCCGGCCACGAACCCGACCTCGCGGAAGCGCGCAGCAATGCGCGCAGCATCGCGCGCGCCACGCGCACGTTGCGCGACGCGGTGCCGGCGAGCGGATCCTACGTGTCGGAAGCCGGCTTCTTCGATCCGGACTGGCGCCGGTCCTACTGGGGGACGAATTACGAGCGCCTGCGCGCGGTGAAGCGCAAATACGATGCCGGCGGTCTTTTCATCGTGCACCACGGCGTGGGCAGCGAGGACTGGAGCGCCGACGGCAATACGCGTCTCCGCACGTAGGAATTGCCCGGAAGGCCGCGTCGCGCGCGGGCGCGCGGTCGAATATTCGACACGCGCCGACTTTCCCGTTGCGGCGGAGTCGGATTAACATAATCGCATCCGCTTCGCGCCAACACGAGGAGTCCGCCATGCAGCCGCGCAGCTTCATCGCTTCAACGGAGTCGACACCAATGACGGCAAGCTGGCGACACCCTGCCGCTCGATCGGGGCGGCGCTGGCGCAAACCAATCCCGGCGGCGAGATCATCGTGCTCGATTCGGCCGGGTACGGCACCGCGACCATCTCCAAATCGGTGGCGATCATCGCGCCTGCCGGGGTTTACGCCGGAATCACCGTGGCGGCAGGCACCGGCATCGACGTCACCGCGGGCGTGGTGACGCTGCGCGGACTCACGCTCGTCGGCCCCGCGGGCGCGGTCGGAATCCACGTGGGCAACGCGACCGTCCGCATCGACCGCTGCGTGATCTCGGGGATGGCGCAATTCGGGATCCACGCCGACGTGGCGAACGGCAGCGTTTGCGTCAGCGACACGCAGATCTCGCAGTGCTCGGAGGGCCTCCGCTTCGACGGCAACGTGCGCTTCGTGCTGACGCGCGTCAGCACGCGAGAGCAACGGCAGCGCGGGACTCAACGTCCTCAATGGCGCGCGCGGCAGCGCGCAGGACTTCACGAGCGCGCGCAACGGCGGCTCGGGCGTCAGCGTCCAGAACGGGACGGCCGGCACCGATGCCTATCTGGCGCTCGACGGCGCGATGATCGTCGGCAATGGCAGCGTCGGCCTCGGCGCCGGCATACCCGCTCCCATCGTGGCCAGGACGAACGTTGCGATCACGCGCAGCACGATTGCCGACAACGGCGGCGACGGCATCCTCGCCTCGACGCAGGGCCAGGGGGCCGCCACCGTGGAAATATCCGACACCGCGATCGATGCGAACGCGGGCCGCGGCGTGGCGGCGATGGGGAACGGCGCGACCGCGGTCGTCTGCGGCAATCGGATCACGCGCAACGTGGCTTTCGGCCTGTTGCAGTCCGGCGGTGGCGCGGTCAAGACCGAGCAGGACAACATGGTCGACGGCAACAACATGGGCGGTCCGCAGGCCGGGGGTGCGCTGACCGCCGTTGCCAGCATGTAGGCCCGCCGTCAATATCGATATTGCCGGGCCGCATCTTGCGTTTCCGGCCGGACGGGCGCAATTTCCGTGTTCCGCGGCGGATCGTTCTGCCGCCGCTACTACGATGGAGGACTACCGTGTCACTTCGCATTGGCGACGCCGCACCCGACTTCACGGTCGATACCACGCAGGGCCCGATCAACTTTCACGAATGGATCGGCGACGGCTGGGCGATCCTGTTCTCGCATCCGAAGGATTTCACGCCGGTCTGCACGACGGAGCTCGGCTACATGGCGGGGCTGGCGCCGGAATTCAAGAAACGCAACACCAAGATCATCGGACTGTCCGTCGATCCCGTCGACGACCACAAGCGCTGGATGAAGGACATCCAGGAGACGCAGGGTCACGAGGTCACGTATCCGCTGATCGGCGACCGCGACCTCAAGGTGGCGATGCTCTACGACATGATCCACCCGAATGCGAGCGCGACGCAGCCACGCACCGCCGCCGACAACGCGACGGTCCGCTCGGTGTTCCTCATCGGTCCGGACAAGAAGATCAAGGCGATGCTGACGTATCCGATGAGCACCGGCAGGAACTTCGACGAAGTGCTGCGCCTCCTCGACTCGATCCAGCTGACCGCGAAGCACAAGGTGGCGACGCCGGTGAACTGGAAGCACGGCGAGGACGTCATCATCGTGCCGTCGGTGTCCGACGACGAGGCGAAGCAGAAATACCCGCAGGGCTGGAAGTCGCCGAAGCCCTACATCCGGGTCGTTCCGCAGCCGAAGTAGCGTCGCGGGCTCAACCCTTGGGCGCTTGCGGCCGGTGCGGGTGCGGGTGCACGCAGCGGCAGCGGGTAGGTCGCGAGGCTGCGGTGCCCGCCTGCCCCGATGGCGCGCACTGAAAAGACGTAATCGTCCTTCGGCGAGCGGCACGCTCGCGCGCGTGACGTTGCCGACGAACTGCGCGCCTTCCCAGGCCGGCGCCGTCGTGTCGCGCCAGACGATTTCGTAGCCGGCGAGCCCGGGCTCCGCATTGGCGAGCCACGACAGCGTCGTCCGGTTCTCGAGCTGCAGCGTCTCGATCCGCACGCCGGACGGCGCTGCGGGTGCGCGCGCGAGCGAGGCGAGCGCCGCCGCGTTGACGCGCGCGACCGAGGCCAGGTACGCGTAATCGACGAACTGCGGCAGGTCGCCGAACTGCACGCCATCGACGACGCGCACGTCCTGGTGCTGGTGGCGGAAATCCTCGTGCGCCTCGGTGAAGCGCACCGCGGCGTAGCCTTGCGCGAGGAACGGGATGTGATCGCCGCCGCGCAGGTAGCGGTCGCGCCGGTAGACGAGCTTGACGGTCATCTCGGGAACGTAGCGCTTCGCGGCATCGATCATCGAGCGGGCGAGCTCGCGCGCGGGCGAATCGTTCTCGCCTCCGGTGGCAAGGCGCCGCTGCAATTCCTCGCTCAATTCCTTGCCCGCCGGAACGCCTTCGGCGAACAGGCGCACCGTGGAGGCATCGCGGCGGCCGGTGTCGTCATGCGCATTGCCGACGATGTCGTTGGTGATCATCGCCTCGACGTTGACTCCCCGCGCGCGGGCGCCTTGCGCCCAGTGCGCCGAGCCCAGCAGTCCCTGCTCCTCGCCGGCCACGGCGAGGAAGGTCAGCGTGGCGGGAAAGCGATGCTTCGACATCGTGCAGGCGAGCTCGATCACCACCGCAGTGCCGGATGCGTCGTCGTTGGCGCCGGGCGCGTCGCATTCGGCGTTCATCACGTTGCCGCACATCGAGTCGTAGTGGCCCGACACGACGAGCGTGCGTCCCCTCGCCTGCGGATCGTCTCCCTCGAGCGTGGCCACCACGTTGGTCATCGGCGTCGCGGTCGGCGTGCGCGGCGTGGGCGCCTGCACGAATTCGTCCATCTCGACCTTGAGGCGGCCGCCGGAGTCGAGCGCGCATTTTTCGAGGGTCGCGCGAATCCACCGCCGCGCCGCGCCGATGCCGCGCCGCGGATCGTCGGCGGACGACAGCGAATGTCGCGTTCCGAATCCGGCCAGCGTGCGCACGTAGCCTTCGAGCCGCTCGGCCGATACGGTGCGCACCAGCGCCTCGATATCGGCGTCGGCGCCGGCCGGCGCGTCAGCGGCGCCTGCCGCTGCGGCGCCTAGAAGCAGCGCGGCCGTCGTGCCGGCGGCGAATGTGGACGAGAAGCGCATCGGGCGGGTCGCCTATTGCGTGGCCGGCGCGAAGCAGTCGAGCAGCGAGATCGCCTTGTCGTCCGGCAGGTCCCAGCCGTAGGGCTCGCCGAACCAGGTCTTGACGCGCTCGAGGTGGGCGCGGTACGACGCCTCGTTGAAATCCGGCACCCGCTTGAACCAGCTCGCGCAGCGATCGCGGACATGGCTGCGAATGCGCTCGACGCTGAAGAAATACAACGACGGGTTGTACGTCTCGTTCAGGTGCTCGCTGATGTAGGGCTTCAGCAGGTCGGTGTTGTCGCGGCGTCGGGTCGATCGTCCAGTGCACGCCGTCGCGGCGCAGGATCGGAGGGAGGGTTTGATCGCCGATCTTCACCTCGTGGAACAGGTTGCGATAGAACTTGAATCCCGCGTAGTTGCCGGCGAGATCTCCGTTCGAGTACACGCCGGTGAGCAATATGCCGTAGAGCCCCTTCTCCGTCAGGACGCCATACTGGACTGCGACCGGCGAGCGCGCTCGCTTCATCGGCGCCGCCCGCGAGGGCGTCCTCGTAGCGGGTCAGGTACTCGTACCCCTGCTGGAAGACGTGGCCGATCTTGTCGGTGCCCTGATCGACGCCGTACAGGCGAATCGTGGGACAGTCGGTCATCATGTGCGACAACGGAAACGGCGCCGCGACCCACGCATAGATCGAATCGGCATAGGCGGGCTTGAAGCGGACGTTGCGCCCGGCAAACGAACCGTAGCGGAGTGCGCGCTCCACCGTCGATTCGGGAAGGCCGACGCCCGTCTGCTCGAAGATGTGGGTGACGAACTCGCGTTCCTTGATCGGCTCGGACGCCGCCTTCGGATTGAACTCGATTCGCTGATCGATGGCCGCGTTGAGCTGCGCGAGCTCGGAATGCAGAATGTCGAGCACCATGGCACCGAGATCCGGCCCGAGATCGTCCAGCGGCTCGGGCGGCAAGGTGAATTGGTCGGTCTCCGTGGCGAGGGCGTCCGGCACCGCGATGCCGAAGCACAGCGCGAGGAGGAAAGCGAAAAGCAGGACGGGCCAAAGACGCATGTCGGGAAAGGGCAACGAACGCTGACCGGGCGAGTATCGCGGCGGACGGCGTGGCGGACAAGAGCGGACGTGGCGAGCGCGACCGCGGCGCTACCCCAAGGGCGCCATTATAAAGGCTTGCGCGACGCTCGCCGCCACGAAGCGGCCCGCGAGCGCCTGCGTTACGCGGCGACGACGATCCCCGGCGACGACGATTGGCCCGTCGCAGGCGTCGCGAGGAGGGCTCCCCATCAGCATCCGGCGACGCATTTCGCATCGCCGTCGAATTCCATCGTCCTGCCGCTCAGTGCCGGGTAGACGGGGCGCCCCTTGACCATCGACATGAACGCGGCGGTGCGCGAGGCCGGTCGCACCTTCCCGCCGGTCGTCGCGCCCTCGTTGACGTGCGAGGCGATGACGGCGGCCGGCCGGACGAGCTCGTTTGCAGCGTAGGCGCCGGCGAACGAAGTCACCGCGTTCGGACCGAGATTCAGCACCATCAGGTTCGCCTTGTGAAACTCGTTGACGAGCGTCTTCATCTCGGCGTGGAGGCCGGTGTCGCCGGACAGATAGACCGTGAGGCCGTTGGTGAACTTGATGACGTAGCCGCTCGACTGGCCGAGCGTCAGGCTCACGTTGTCGACCTCGAGGCTCTTGCGTTCGGCGTCGGAGAGGAGCTCGCGCGGCACCGTGCTGTCGTGCGCGGCGGTCACCGTCGTGATCTCCACCGCGCGCGCGGCGCCGGCCGTCTTGACGGTGCGCGTGCCGCCGATCTGCACGGCGGCGAGGCACGGCGCGGCGAACGGCGCGACCAGATCCGCGCCCGTTTGCGGACACGCACCGGTCGGCTTGCCGCGGATGTGCTCGATCTTGCGGCCGATGAAATTGGCCATGGGGACGAGCATGATGACCGCGGAATTCTTGGCCGCGGCAATCTCCGCGGTCGTCGAATTGGGAGCGGCGGACACGACTTCCGGAGCGTCGCAGGTGCCGGCTTCGAGCGCCTTCATTTTCTGATCGCCGATGTGATCGCCGTGCGCGTGGCTGAGGAGCACGACGTGCACCGCGCCGAGCCGCGGATCGTCGGCGCCGGTCACCGAGTGTCCCGCGTCATAGAGGATGCGCACACCGGTCGGATCCTCGAAGATCGTCGCGCGGTCGCGCGCGCAAAGCTCTCCCGCGTGCGAGCCCAGCGGCGTGATCTTGACGTTCTGCGCGAAGACGCCCGGGCAGCCGACGGCGATCGTCACGGCGAGCGCCAGGAAATGAGCAGAGATTCGCATCGGGTCTCCTTCTGAGGGCGGTCAGCGCTTGTCGAGGGCGAAGACGGTGGCGGCCTGGTAGCGGCGTCAGCGCGAGAGCGCGGACAAATGGCGTCGCATGGCGGCCCGAAAGTGACACAGGCGAGTGTCCGGAAAAGCACGATACCGGGGCCATCGGCGGCACGTCAACCGACGCGACGATCAGGTGCCGACCTTGGGGCCCGCCACCGCCATGGCCTTGCGAAACGCCGGGCGCGCCTCGATGCGCTTCAGGTAGGCCGCGATGTGGGAGTAGGGCGCGAGATCGTAGTCGAGAAAATGGCGCATCGTCGTGAAGGTGAAGGTCATCATCACGTCGGCCGCGGTGAATTCCGCGCCGACGAAGTAGGGCCCGTCGGCGAGCTCGGCGTCGACGAACGAGAGCATCTGCTTCATGCGCGCGAGCACGCGGATTCCCGCGGGTGTCTTGTCGCCGTCCGGCACGCGCGTCAGCACCAGCGCAACGATCATCAGCGACATGAGGCTGCCTTCGGCGAAATGAATCCAGTAGAGGTAGCGCGCGTAGTGCGGATCGGCCGGCGCGACGCCGAGCCGGCCGCCCGCATGCCGATTGACGATGTATTCGACGATCGCGCCCGATTCGGCGAGCACCGTGTCGCCATCGCGGATGATGGGTGCCTTGCCGAGCGGGTGGATCGTCTTCAGCTCGTCGGGTGCAGCGCCATTGGGCCGGCGAAGATAGAGCTCGAGCTTGTAGGGCAGGCCGAGCTCCTCCATCAGCCAGACGATACGCTCGGAGCGCGACGTGTCGAGGTGATAGATGGTGATCATGATGTCGTTCTCCGGGAAAGGCGTTGGCCGTCCATTCTAGGGTGTCGGCATTGCAGGGGGAATCATCGTCGTCTTTCCCGTATACTATTTTGCTCACAGGGAAGGATCCGATCTCGATGGGCGCCGCCGAACAGACTCTCGCCGTGCTATTCGCGGATATCGCGGGAAGCACGCGGCTCTACGAGCAGCTGGGCGACGCAAAGGCGCTATCCACGATCGACCAGTGCCTCGCTCTCGTCCGCGACGCGTCGGCCGGACACGGCGGGCGCATCGTCAAGACGATCGGCGACGAGGCGATGGTGGTCTTTCCGTCGGCCGACCAGGCGGTGAAGGCCGCGGCCGAGATCCAGCTGCGGATGAACGGCTTCGCTGACGAGAGCAGCGTGCGCATCGCCTTTCGCATCGGCGTCCACTGCGGCGCCGCGATCGAGGCGCAGGACGGTGACGTGTTCGGCGACTCGGTCAACGTCGCCGCGCGCATGGTGGCGCTCGCCAAGAGCGGCCAGGTCATCCTGACGGCGTCCACCGCCGAGGGGCTGTCGCCGGGGCTTCGCGGCAAGGTGCGCGAGGTGGACGTGATGACCGTCAAGGGCAAGGACAAGGACATCGCCATCATGGAGCTCGTGTGGCTCGATTCCGCCGAGCTCACCACGCTGACGACGCGGCCGAAGCTGCGCGTGTCGCGTCTCCAGCTGCTGCACGGCACGCGCGAGATCGACCTCGGCCCCGGCGCGACGTCGCTCACGATCGGCCGCGACGCGCAGAACGACGTCGTGATCGCCGATCGGCTTGCCTCGCGCCAGCACGCGCGCATCGAGCGCCGGCGCGACAAGTTCGTCGTCGTCGATCAGAGCTCCAACGGGACGTTCGTGACGATCGAGGGCGAACCCGAGGTGCAGCTTCGCCGCGAGGAGATGATGCTGCGCGAGAGCGGGCACATCAGCTTCGGTCACGCGTACGAAGCCGACCCCGTCGAGACGCTCGTGTTCAACTTCATCGCCGGCGACGCCTAGCCGTTCGCCGGCGACGCGTGGCGGTTTACGTCGTCACCTTCTTCAGCGTCGCCGGATCCCGGATCACGCTCTTCTGCCGGCTCAGCGGAGCGCCGTACAGACCCGCGGGCGGATTCGAGTCGAAGCGCGACAGGATCGCCGCATCGCCGCAGGCCTTGTCGAAGGTCACCGCGGCCGTTTCGCCGCCCGAGGCGCCCAGCGAGAAGCAGGCCTGCCCGAGCTTGGCATTGAGCGGCCTCAGCACGCCGACGGCGATGAGGTCGCCGGGACTGCCGCTTCCCGACAGCTGCAGCGCGTAGACGCGTGGCTTCGCGGGAGGTCCCGCCGTCACCGCGAGGACGCTGGGCAGCCCGATCAGCTCGCGGGCGAGCGCGTCCTCGGCCGCGGCGTCCGGCATGCCGTCCACGCTCAGCGTCACTTTCTGGCTCGCCACGTTGCCGTGCTGGAGGAAGAAGTCGCGCGAGAACTCGTCGGCGATCTTCTGGCCGATCGCCGTCAGCGCCTCTTCCTCGCTCGCCCAGCTGCCCACGCCCTTCGGCAGCGTCGTGTTGAAGTAGATCTCCTCGCCGCTCGCAAGATCGACGCACTTCACCGTCCACGACGTGAGCGTGTATTTGGTCACCGGCAGGCCCGAGGCCTCGAGCCGAATGGACATCTTCTTGATCTTCGCTTCGCCACGCACGGCGAAGTCGGCGCGCTGGTTGCCGTCGGCGCCGCCTTCGGCCCAGGTCCGGAAGCCGAACGTCTTGATGCGCTCCTTCAGGATGTTCTCGGCGACCGGGGAAATCTGCGGCGGCGCCTCCGGCTGCTCGGCGTCGCGCGTGGTCACCTGCACCGACACCTTGGGATCGCCGCTCGCGCGGATCATTTCGACGCGCTCGTCGCGCGTCATCTGGTTCAGCGATTTCTGCAGCGCCTTGACGTTGACGATCGCCTCGGTGGTCACCGACATCAGCCCGTCCTTGCCCACTCGCGGCTCGCTTTCGTGCACGACCGCCTTGATGTAGTTGCCGCTGTTCGCCAGGAGCTTGTCCTTCAGCAGATCGTAGTGCTTGTCGAGCGACTTGGTGTCGAGCAGGAGACCGAGCGCCTTGGAGACGACCTGGCTCTTCGCATCGGCGCGCGCGTCATTCTGCTGCAACGCCTTGTCGCCGTTGTAGCGGGGATCGCTGGGGTCGACGAGCCCGACCGCGGAGATCTTGAGCGTGCCGGGATCGGGGGCGGGTGCCGGAGCGGCAGCAGGCAGCGCGGGCGCAGCAGGCGCCGTGACTTGCGCCACCGGCGCGCCCGACGTCGGTGCCTGCGCGGTGCGTGCGGCGTCAGGGCCGAAGCGCTGATAGGCGAACCACGCGCCGGCGCCGACGGCGATCGCCGCGGCGACGATCACGACGACCATCGCCGGATTGCCGCCGCGTGAAGGCGGTGCGGCCGCCGGCGAGGGCGGCGGCGCCGGAGGCGGCGCGCCTGCCGCAGCAGGAACTGCGGCGCCGCTCGCCGAAGCAGACGTCCGCAGCGTCGCCGCCGTGTCGAGCGGCACGATGATCGTCGCATCGGTGCTTCCCGCGCGCGCGGCGGCCGCGAGCGAGCTCGTCGTCGACGCCGCGGCGCCGATCGCGTCGGCGAATTCCTGCGCCTTCTGGTAGCGCTCGTCGGCATTCTTGGCGAGCGCTTTGCGCACGACGGAATCCATGACGGGCAGCACCTGGATATTGAGCGACGACGGCGGCAGCGGATCTTCCTTCAGCACCTTCTGCATCGTCGTCGCGGCGGAGCCCGAGAACGGCCGCTCGCCGGTGAGAAACTGATAGAGAATCACGCCGGCGGAGAAGAGATCCGAACGTCCGTCCACCGGCAGCCCCATGATCTGCTCGGGCGACATGTAGGCCGGCGTTCCCAGCACCGTGCCCACCTGCGTCAGGTTCGACGCTTCGATGTGGGCGATGCCGAAGTCGCCGACCTTCACCGAGCCGTCTTTCAGAAGGAAGATGTTGGCGGGCTTGATGTCGCGGTGGATGACGCCCTGGTGGTGCGAGTAATCGAGCGCGCCCAGGATCTCCTTCATGATGCGCACGATGTCGGGGATACGGAAGCGCTCGTTCGCCTCGAAGCATTCCTTGAGCTCGCGGCCGTGGACGAACTCCATCGCGATGTACCAGACGCCGGACTCCTCGCCGAAATCGTAGATCGACACGATGTTCGGATGGTTGAGGCGCCCGACCGCCTGCGCCTCGCGGCGGAAGCGGTTGATCATCTGCGCCGAGTCCTCGCCGGAGAGCTGGTCCTGGCGAATCGTCTTCAGCGCGACGACGCGCTTGATCATCGGGTCGTAGGCTTCGTAGACGACGCCCATCGCGCCGCGTCCGATCTCGCGCCGGATTTCGTACTTGCCGATATGGTCGATGTCTGGCATTCGTCGCTCCCACCCGAAAACGGCGACGCCGGCGGCGGCCGGCGTCTTGTATTCCGGTTGTCCGTCGCCTACTTGTACTTCGCGTCGATTTCCCAGACCGACTTCTGCACGAGCCGCTGCACCATCGTGTCGAGCGACACGCCGCCCTGTTGCGCCTTGTTGACGCCGAGCGCGCCCGACGACACGGCGCCGATCTCCATCTTTTCCTCGGTGTAGCCGGTTGCCACCTGCTCGGTGGTCTCGGCGTTGATGATCTTGTAGCGCATGCCGATCACCCACACGCTCGTCGCTTCCTCCGAATGCACCGAGCCCACGGCGGTGCCGCCGACCGCGCCCGCCTGCGCGCCGCCGCGCGAGCCGGAAAAGGCGCCGAGCAGCCCGGCCATCTGGCCGAGCGTGCGGCCGTCGAAGCCGGACTGGGCGGAGGCGACCTGCTCGGTCTTCAGGATGTCGAACTTGACCACGTACTTGGTCGTCTTGAGCTTGCCCATCTTCAGGAACTTGCGCGCCTGGTCGGGATCGCCGAGGTTGTAGGCGAGCTCGAATTCCTTGAGCAGCGGACCGAGGTTCGAGCGCTCGAGCACGCCGAAATTGGCGCTCGACAATTCGATCTCGCCGAAGTCGGCGATATTGTTGGACGTGAATTTTTGCAGGAACGTCGCGTTGTTGCTCTTGATCTCGCCGGGGATGACGATGACCGCCGGTCCCTTCTTGCTGGCGTTCGTGTAGATGACCGGCTGGTAGATCGTCTGATCGGCCGCGGCGTTGGCCTTTTGCGACGTCTCGCGGCCGGCGGTCGGCGACGGATTGCCGTACGTGGGCTGTGCCGAGGCGAGCGAGGCACTCGCGAGAACGGCTGCGGCCAGCAGGCATTGCAACAGCGTGGTCGATGCTCGATGGTTCATGGCAGGTACCTCCGTATACGACATCGGGTGAGTCTCGGATTCAATAGGGCTGCTTCTGCGCCGGCTTCCGGGCCGCGCCGGCCGTCTTCCGGCAATAGTCCTCGTAGAGCGTGGCGACGACCTCGTCCGCCTGTTCGTTGACCAGCGTGAGCGCCATCCGGGACACGTCGGCGCCGGCGTAGGAGGCCGAATGCGCGTCCGTCTCGGAAATGATCTGGCCGTTGCCCGACAGCGTGAACTGCATGTTCACATCGACCTGATTGACGTTCATCATCGCGTTCCTCACCGCTTGCGACGAAATGAGCCCGCGCAGCACGAAGCTCGCGCCGAGCCGCTTGGCCGCGCTCAGCATCGCCTCCTGGTCGTTCTTCAGGTACGCATCGATCTCGGCCTGCGCGATCTGCCGGCGGATCTCCTCGGGCGTGTACGTCTTCAGCCCCAGCGCGCGCAGCCGGTTGTTGATCGCGTTGAAATGCGGGACCGTAATTCTGCTGTTGCGCCGCAATGTAGCCATTCGACTGGCGCTCGCCGATCAGCACCATGATCTTCTTGTCCTTGATCGACGCCCGGCAGGGCGTGGACAGCTGCTGGCGGATACGGTCTTCCTTCGCCTGCTTGTCCAGCTGCTCCTGGCGCTCGGCCTCGTCCGGCTGCGAGAACTTGAAGCCCTGCTGCTGGGCGAGCGCTGGCGCGCACGCGAGTCCCGCGAGCAGTACAAACGTCCTGAAATGGGGCAGAACGGGCATGGGGCGGATGATTGGCGGTGGCGTCGGCGACGAGCGCAATTCGATGGAAAGTGAGGGTAGCGTAATAGGGGCCGGAAATCCATATGGAATATTCCCGCGTCCTAACGGCGTCGGCAGCGGGGCGGCCGCCCGTTGTTGTGGGCAACAATCGGTATGCGCGCCAATCGAGGGCAGAAGCGGCAATATCGGTAATTACGAGCCGGATATGCGGCTGGACGCGAAAGATCCGTGTCCTACACGCGTCAACGGCGCGCCGCCGGCGCACGTTGTTGGGACAATGCCGAAAAACGGCGTCCTTTTTCCTATCAAACCCGGAGCATCCATGAAAAAGACCCTCATTGCGGGCATCGGCTTTCTCGGCGTCGTCGTCGCCAGCCAGGCTGCCGCGCAAGTGACGTTCTACGAGCAGGAAGGTTTTCGCGGACGCTCGTTCACCGCCAGCCAACGCGTCGACAACCTGAACGGCACCGGCTTCAACGACCGCGCATCGTCGGCGATCGTCGAGCGCGGTGAATGGCAGGTCTGTGAAGACGCGTTCTTCCGTGGCCGCTGCACCGTGCTCCGGCCCGGTCAATACCCGTCGCTGTCGGCGATGGCGATGAACAACACGATTTCGTCGATTCGTCGCGTGCAGGGGCGGCCCGACTACGTCTATGCGCCGCCGCCGCCGCCGCAACCACCCTATCCCTACTATCCGCACAGCGGCGAGACGCTCTACCAGGCGAACGTCGTTGCCGTCCGTGCCGTCGTCGGACCGCCGGAACAGCGCTGCTGGGTTGAGCAGCAGCAGGTCGTCAGTGGCGGCGGACCCAACATGGGCGGCGCCCTCATCGGCGGCATCCTCGGCGGGGTGCTCGGCCACCAGATCGGCAGCGGCCGCGGCAACGACGTGGCAACCGCCGTCGGCGCCGTCACCGGCGCGGCCGTCGGCGCCAACGTCAACCGGAGCGGTGGGCAGGTCACCACACAGGACGTCCAGCGCTGCCAGACGGTCCCCGGATCCGCGCAGCCGACCTACTGGGACGTGACGTACGTGTTTCGCGGCGTCACGCACCGCGCTCAGCTCGCATTCGCCCCGGGGCCGACGCTCACGGTGAACGGCCGCGGCGAGCCGAGGGTCTAGTCCGGCTCTCCTTCGACTGCACGCATGAAGGATCGGCGATCCTGCGTGCCCATGTGCCCCGCGACGATCTGCAGGAATTCGTCGCGGGTGCGCGCCTGCTCCGCGGCCTTGCGCGCCACGATCCTGGCGATCGGTCCCAGATAGACGGCGAGCCGCTGCGTCGTCTGGTCGATGAAAGGAGCCTCGAGCGGCTGCGTCGACAGCGGCGGGCGCTCGGACATCGCGCGCGCCAGCGACGACAGCGGGGGCGGGTGGCTGCCGCTCGCACCCCTCGCGCCCGAAGCGTGCGGCCCCGTTCCGGAGGTCGCCCGACCGGTGCTGTCGACGGCCGGCGCGAGCTCGACAAAACGCCTGCGCTCCTCGCGGTCGGTGATGTGGGCGCCCAGCAGCGAATAGAGCTCCGCGGCATCGTGCGCATGCAGGGCGGCGTTGCGCACGAGCACCTTGGCGACCGGCCCGACGACGCGCGCCAGCTCCCGCTCGACCGTGGCGAGCGTCGCCTCGTTCCATGCGGCCGGCAGCGGCGGCACGTGATCGCCGATCGTGAGGTTGATGAGCGTCGCCTCCGGCGCCGACAGATCGACGCTCGGCGCGCCGGCCGCGACCGCATGCAACGCCGAAAGAAAGCCGCGGGCGCTCTGGAACCTTCTCTCGGGCTCTTTCGCGAGCGCGGTCATCACGAGCCCGTCGATCGCCGGCGGCAACGGCTGCTGCACGACCTTCGTCGGCGGGCGGGGGGCTTCGTTGCAGATCCGGTAGGCGATCATTTCGGCCGACCCCGTGAACGGCCGCTCGCCGGTGAGCAATTCGTAAAGGATGACCCCCGCGCTGAAGAGATCGGACCGATGGTCGGTCGCGAGCCCCTGGCACTGCTCCGGCGACATGTAGGACGGCGTGCCCATGACCATGCCGGTTTGCGTGAGGCTCGTCGTCTCGATGCGCGCGATTCCGAAATCGGCGACCTTGACCTCGCCGCGCGGCGTCAGGATGAGATTGGCGGGCTTGATATCGCGATGGATCACCCCGCGCGCGTGCGCGATGTCGAGCGCCAGCAGGAGCTGCGACACGATCGACACGACGTGCGGCAGGTCGAAGCGGGTCTTGCGGTCGAGGTGGGCGCGCAGGCCCGTGCCCTCGACGAATTCCATCGCGATGTAGGCGACGTTCTGGTCCTCGCCGTACTCGTAGATGCCGACGATGTTGGGATGGTGGATCCGCCCTGCGGCGCGCGCCTCGTTCTTGAAGCGGCCGATGAACTGTGTGGTGAGATCGGGATCGACGAGGTCCATCCGCACCGTCTTGATCGCGACCGTGCGCTCGATGTTGGGATCGAACGCCTTGTAGACGACGCCCATCGCGCCCTTGCCGAGGACGCTCAGGATTTCGTACTTGCCGAGTTTCTTGAGCTCGCTCATCGTCGGCGCGCGAAGCCCGCGCATGCGCGATGCGCGGGAGGTCGCAGCGGCTTCAACTTTCCAGCATCTTCATCGCCTGGATCAGGCTCGTGTTCATCCGCCCGAGGGCGTGCGTCAGCGTGCCGATCTCGTCATTGCTGCGCGAGCGGAACTCGCCCGCCTCGAGGTTGCCGAGACTGACCGCGTCGGCGATCGCGGCAAGCCGCGTGACGCGGCGAATGACCATCGTGTAGAGCATCGCGTTGAGGAGCACGATCGTGACGACGAAGATGATCGCCAGGGAGAGCAGGAACGTCCGCAGCGCCCGGTTGGCGCGCTCGACGGGCAGCGTCATCGCCACCGACACGACCTGGGCGCCGATGATCTCGTTCATCTTCCAGCCGAACCCGTTGGCGTTGCCGTAGATGTCGAGCATCGTCTTGGGCGCCGCCTCGACCGTGCTGTGGCATTCGAGGCAGGCCGCGCTCTTGATCTGGATCGGCCGGGCGAGGTAGAGCGCCCGTCCCGTCGGCGTCTCGCGCTCGCCGACGATTTCGGTGGTCGTCGGCGTGTTGCGAAACGTCTGCACGACGTCGGCTTCCCAGTCGCTCGCGCGGTCGCGCGGGTTGGACGGATTGAGCGTCGCCTCCTTGTAGGTGTAGTCGCCGTAGGTCTTGTGCAGGTCGTTGAACTGCTCGGTGGCAGCGTACGCGGGCACGCTCTGCGGCAGGAACTCGGTCTTCAGCTGCTCGACGAGGAGCGGCTTGATCTGCGTGTTCGTGTAGGTGCGCGACGCGAGCGCAGCCTCCATCATCAGCCGCGCGTGCTGCAGGACCTCGTCGCGCGCGCTTTCCATCAGCATCCTTTTCGAGACGTAGCCGGCGGCGATGAATCCGATGATGAAGACACCGATCAGCACCAGGTTGAACTTCCATATGAGCTTCATTGCGCCGTCCCGATCGAATTGCGGGGGAGGGCGCCGGCCGGAAGGGGCCGGCGGTCCCCGTGCAGTATCGCGATTCTACCCGTGGCGCCGCGATCGAGTCTGCCGAATATTCGGCAGGCGGCGCTCCGAAGATGCCACGGCATAGTGTGCCAAAATAGCCGTTATCGCAGCGTGGGAAGCGGCCATGGCGGCGCTCGAATCATGCTAGGTCCTGCCTTACGGCTGTTCGTTTCCGCGTTGCGCGGCGCGGCGCTCGCCGCTCCCCTGACGATCGCCGGCCTCCCGGCGATTGCCCAGGATGCCTACCCGAGCAGGCCGGTGAAGCTGATCGCGCCGCAGGCGCCTGGCGGCGGGGTGGACCTCGTGGCCAGGATCATCGCCGAGCGCCTCGGCCGCGCGCTTGGCACGACGTTCGTCGTCGAAAACCAGGCGGGCGCCGGCGGCGCCATCGCCGCGCAGGCCACGGCGCGCGCGCGCCCGGACGGCTACACGCTGATGATCGGCTACGTCGCCACGCACGGCACGAACGCTGCCGTGAAGAAGAGCAACTACGATTCGGTCCGCGATTTCACGCCGATCGCGATGCTGGGCGGCACGCCCAACCTGCTCGTGGTTTCGCGGGCCGTGCCCGTCAGCACGCTGCAGGAATTCGTCGCCTACGGGAAGGCGAACCCGGGCAAGGTGGACTACGGCACCTCGGGGGTGGGCACGCTCAACCACCTGCTGATGGAGCAGTTCAAGCATGCCTCCGGCGTGCCCAGCATGATGGTGCCGTACCGCAGCATCGGGCAGGCGTTCACGGATTCGATGGGCGGCCAGATCCAGGTGATCTTTCCGGGGCTCGCGGCGGCGATGCCCCACGTGCGCTCGGGGGCGTTCAAGCCACTCGCGGTGACCGGCGCCACGCGGCATCCGCTGCTGCCCGATGTGCCGACGTTCAAGGAGTCCGGTTACGAAGGATTCGACGGGCTCACCTGGTACGGCATCGTCGGGCCGGCGAACATGCCCGAGGCGATCGTCGAGCGGCTCAACGGGGAGATCAATCGGCTGCTCGCCACGAAGGAGCTGCGCGACACGTTCGCCGCGCAGGCGCTCACCGTGATGCCGATGACGCCCGCGCAGTTCGGCAAGTACATTGCCGACGAGACCGCGCACTGGAAGTCGGTGGCACGCGCCAGCAAGATCGAGGCGGAGTAGGGAACGTTACGTGACGCTGCCGAAATTCTCGGTGTCGGAGGAGCTGGCGGCGGCGTTCGCCGGGATGCCGCAGGCGCTGCCCGCCGCCGTTGCCGCGACGGTTGATGCCGTGCTGATGGACGTTGCGGGGCTGTGCGTGGCCGCGCGCAACGCCGACTACCTGCGAGCGGCGCTGCGCGCGAGCGCCGAGCCCGGCCGATGCACGCTGATCGGTCATGCGGGCGGCTTCAACGTTGCCACCGCGGCGCTTTGCAACGGCACCGCCGCGCACGGCGAGGACTACGACGACACGTTCGAAGGCGGCCCGGTGCACGCCGGCGCGGTGATCGTCCCTGCTCTTCTCGCCGCCGCCGAGCAGCACGCGCTCGCGGGCTCCGACTTCGCGCGCGGCGTCGCGACCGGCTCCGAGGTGATGTGCCGGTTGTGCCAGGTCGCGCCGAAGCGCGTGCACGAGGCGGGCTTCCATCCGACCGCGGTGTTCGGCGCGCTGGGCGCTGCTGCCGGCGTTGCCTCTGCGTTGTCGCTCGACCCGGTACGGTGGTGGAACGCGCTCGGCATCGCCGGCAGCATGGCCGCGGGCATCATCGAATATCTCGCCGAAGGGGCGTGGACGAAGCGCATGCATCCGGGATGGGCGGCGCAGGCAGGCTATCGTGCCGCCCGGATGGCGCAGGAGGGCTTTACCGGCCCGCGCACGTTGTTCGAGGGTGAGCACGGCTTCTTCCGCGCCTTCGCCAACAGCGAGCACTGCGATTTCACCGCGATGCTGGACGGAGCCGGCGAGCGCTGGCTCGCCGCCGAGATCGCGTTCAAGCCGTATGCCTGCGGCACGATGGCGCATCCCTATATCGACTGCGCGCGCAGACTCGTCCATGAAGGCGTGCGGCCCGAAGCAGTGACGGCGATCGAATGCAGGACGGCGGCGGGCATCGTCCACCGGCTGTGGGAGCCGCTCGCCGACAAGCAACACCCGCCGAACGGCTACGCCGCCAAGTTCAGCATCCCCTACGCGATCGCCGTCGGCATGCTGCGCGACGATGCGGGGCTCGTCGAGTACGAGGAATCGGTGGTGCGCGACCCGGCCGTGCGCGCGCTGGCGGCGAAGGTTCGCTACGTCGTCGATCCGGAGAACCCGTATCCGCGGCGATTCACGGGCCATGTCCGGGTGACGCAAGACGGCGGCGACGTGCGCGAGGCGACCCAGGACCACTTTCGCGGCGGTCGCGAAGCGCCGCTCGGTCTCGCGGCGCTCGAGGCGAAATTCGTCGCCAACTGCCGCTACGGCGGGTGGACCGCGGATCGCGCCCGCGAAGCACTGGCCGCGCTGCGCGCACTTCCTTCCGCTTCCCGGGTCGATCTCAACGTGCTGCGAGGCTGAATGGACACTGCACCGCTCGAAGGCAAGGTCGCGCTCGTCACCGGCGCGGGGCGCAATATCGGGCGCGCCATCGCGCTCGCGCTCGCGGATGCCGGCGCCGCGGTCGCCGTCAACGTGCGCGCGAGCCGCGGCGAAGGCGAAGCGGTCGCGAACGAGATCGCCGCGCGTGGCGGCGAGGCGCTGCTGGTCGTCGCCGACGTCACGCGGCGCACGGAAGTCGACACGATGATCGACGCCATCGCGCAGCGCTTCGGTCGGCTCGATATTCTGGTCAACAACGCCGCGATCCGGCAGGAAGCGGCCTTCGCCGACATGTCGTTCGCGCAATGGCGCGCGGCCCTCGACGTGTGCGTCGACGGCGCTTTTCACTGCGCGCAGGCGGCGCTGCCGCTGCTCAGGAAAAGCCCGGCCGGCACGATCCTGCAGATCGGCGGCCTCACCGCGTACACGGGCGCCACGCGGCGGGCGCACGTGGTCACCGCCAAGGCGGCGCTCGGCGGGTTCACCCGCGCGCTGGCGCACGAATTGGCCGAGCATGGCATCACGGTCAATTGCATCGCCCCCGGTATGATGGACACGGTGCGCAACAGCGCGAGCGCGTCTGCCAATCCCGCGCATCACGCGAGCCACGCGACGCTCCTCGGACGACGCGGCCGGCCGGAAGAAATCGCGAGCGCGGTCGTATGGCTCGCAGGCCCCGGCGGGCGCTACGTGACCGGGCAGACGCTGCACATCAACGGCGGCGCGTTTCTGGGCGGTTGACGTGCGCGCCGAGTAGAATTCGCCGATTCGCCCCGCCCGGGCTCGAGCGTCGAGGGATCTCATATGAAACGCAGCACCGAGCGATTTCTGACGACGCATACCGGCAGCCTGCCGCGGCCGGACGATCTCATCCGGATGATGTACGCCAAGGAGGAAGGCATTCCGGTCGAGGCCGCGCCGCTTGCGCAGCGCGTCGCTTCGGCGGTCGAGGAGGTCGTGCGCAAGCAGGCCGATGCCGGCGTCGACGTCGTCAACGACGGCGAGATGAGCAAGCCAAGCTACGCAACCTACATCAAGGACCGGCTCGCGGGCTTCGGCGGCACCGGCAACACGTTCGTCTACCAGGATCTGGTGGCGTTCCCCAATCTCGCCAAGCGTGTGTTCGGCGACCCGGGGCGCTCGCGGCGAAAGACGCCGGCGTGCAACGCGCCCATCAGCGTGCGCGACCCCGGCGCGGCCGAGGCCGACGTCGACCACCTGAAGGCGGCGTTCGCCAAGGTGAAGGCGGAGGAGATGTTCATGACGGCGGCCTCGCCGGGCGTGGTGTCGCTCTTCTTTCGCAACGAGCACTATCCGACCGAGGAAGCCTACCTGCACGCGATCGCGGATGCCATGCGGCAGGAGTACGAGACGATCGCCAACGCGGGGATCGTGCTGCAGATCGACTGCCCCGATCTCGGCATGGGCCGGCATATCCAGCACGCGGACTTGAGCCTCGCCGAGTGGCGCAAGAAGGCGCACCTCCATGTCGAAGCGCTCAACCATGCGGTCGCCAACATTCCTTCCGAGCAGATGCGGCTGCACCTGTGCTGGGGCAACTACGAGGGGCCGCATCACTGCGACGTGCCGCTGGCCGACGTGATCGACATCGCCTTGCTGGCGAAGCCCTGCGCGCTCGCGATCGAGGCGGCCAACCCGCGCCACGCGCACGAATGGGCGCTGTTCGAGACGGTGAAGCTGCCGGCCGGCAAGGCGCTCATCGTCGGCGTCATCGAGTCGAAGTCGAACTTCGTCGAGCATCCGGAGCTCATCGCGCAGCGGATCGGCCGCTACGCGAAGCTGGTCGGCCGCGAGAACGTCATGGCCGGCAGCGATTGCGGCTTCGGCACGTGGGTCGGCCAGGCGGCGGTGGACCCGGACGTCGTCTGGGCGAAGATGGCGGCGATGGCCGAAGGCGCGCGCCTCGCGTCGCGCCAGTTCTGGAAACGGTGAGGGGGCTCCGATGGGGAAGGGACGACTCGAGGCCTTCAGCGACGGCGTGATCGCGGTCATCATCACGATCATGGTGCTCGAGATGAAGGTGCCGCACGGCACCGACGTCGCGGCGCTGCTGCCGCTGATCCCCGTGTTCCTGACCTACGTGCTGAGCTTCGTGTTCGTCGGCATCTACTGGAACAACCATCACCACATGCTGCACGCGGTCCAGCACGTCACCGGCGGGGGCCTGTGGGCCAATCTCCACCTGCTGTTCTGGCTGTCGCTCATTCCTTTCGTGACGGGGTGGATGAGCGAAAATCACTTCGAAGCGCTGCCCGTGGCGATCTACGGCGCCGTGCTGTTCATGTGCGGCGTCGCCTATTACATTTTCGAGCGCATCCTCGTGCGCAACCACGGCGCGGATTCCCCGCTGTCGCGCGCGCTGGGAGCGGAGACCAAGGAAATCGCATCGGTGGCGATTTACGCGGTGGCGATTCCGCTGGCCTTCTGGCAGCCGATGGCCGCCTGCGCGCTGTATGTCGTGGTTGCGATCATGTGGCTGTGCCCCGATCCGCGGATCGAGCGCCTGGCGGCGAAATGACATGCACTGCGCTGCGGCCCGGCGCCAGCGGCGTCAGCCGGCTTCGACCTGTGGGGCGGCGGCTCCCCGGCTCACGTTCTCGCCGTCGTTCGCCCGCAACGTCCAGAACGACAGCGACGACAGGATCGTGAGGCCGCCCAGCGTGAGGAAGGCGCGGTGGAGCGCGCTCGACACGGCGACGCGCATCGGTTTGCGGCAATCCTGCCAGGTACCAGCCGGCGATCAGCGACCCGCACGCGAGCCCGAAGCCCATCGACATCTGCTGCAGCGTGCTGGCGACGGTGGCGGCCATGCTCGAGTCGCGCGGCTCGATGTCGGCATAGGCCATCGAATTGAGGCTCGTGAACTGCAGCGAGTTGAAAAACCCCTGGCTAAGGCCGATGCAGACGATGAGCGCGATCGGCGTGGCCGGCGTCACCAGCGAGAACATGCAGATCGTGAGCCCGCTCAGCACGGTGTTCACGACCAGCACCTGCCGGAATCCGAACCGCCGCAGCACGCGCACCGAGAAGAACTTCATGCCCATCGCGGCGATCGCCGCCGGCATCATCAGCAGGCCCGATTGCCAGGCCGGCAGGCCGAGTCCGAGCTGGTAGAGAAGCGGCAGCAGGAACGGCAGCCCGCCGATGCCGAGCCGCGTGATGAAGCCGCCGATCACCGACACGCGAAACGTGCGCATCCGAAAGAGCGTGAGCCGCAGCAGCGGATGCGCGCTCTCGCGGGCGTGCCAGCCGAAGGCGCCCAGCAGGCACAGCGAAATCCCCAGCAGGATCGCCGCCGACGTGGCGTCGATGTTGTGCTCGCCGAACACTTCCAGGAGCCACGACAGGAGCGCGGCGCCGGCACCGAAGAGCACGAAGCCGACGAGATCGAGCGGGCGCGTCTTTTCGTCGCGGTAATCCGGCATGTAGCGGCGGATGAGAACCAGCGCCGCGATCCCGACCGGCACGTTGACGAAGAAGATCACCCGCCACGACAGCCAGTGCACGATGAGCCCACCTACCGTCGGGCCCAGCATCGGGCCGATGAGCGCCGGGATGATGACGAAATTCATCGCCATCAGCAGCTCCGATTTTGCGAACGTGCGGACGATGGTGAGCCGGCCGACCGGCATCATCATCGCCGCGCCGATCCCCTGCAGGATCCTGCGTTGCGACGAGCATCGGCGCGCTGATCGCGAGGCCGCACAGGATCGACGAAATCGTGAAGATGCCGACGGCGACGGAAAACACGCGCCGCGTGCCGAAGCGGTCGGCCATCCAGCCGCTTGCCGGGATGCACACCGCGAGGCTCACGATGTAGCTCGTCACCACGGACTTGAGGCTGAGCGGCGTCACGTTGAGGCTCTCCGCCATCGTCGGCACCGCGGTGTTGATGATCGTGGAGTCGAGCTGCTCCATGAAGAGCGCCGAGGCGACGACCCACGGCAGGTACCGCTTGACGGTGGCGATATCCGGTTGCGCGCTGCTCCTCATTCGAAAAGCTTACCCCGCGCGGCCTTGATCTTCCCGCGCTGCACCTTGCTGTCGACGCGCCGCTTCTGCGAGCCTTTCGTGGGCTTCGTGGGTCGGCGCACTCGCGGCGTATGTGCGGCGGCGTCGACGAGCTCCTGCAGGCGCAGCAACGCGTCTGCGAAATTGCGCTCCTGGGTCCGATGGCGCTGCGCCTTGATGATCACGACGCCGGCGGGCGTGATCCGCTGGTCGCCGGACGCGAGGAGGCGGGCTTTCACTGGCTCCGGCAGCGACGAGGACGGGATGTCGAAGCGCAGGTGGATCGCGGACGCGACCTTGTTGACGTTCTGGCCGCCGGCGCCCTGCGCGCGGATCGCGGTCCAGACGACTTCGTTTTCCAGGATCGGGCGAGCGGCCATCCGGCGGATCGACGTCATTTCGCCGTCGGACGGGCGAGCAGCGCCTGCTGCACTTCGGGGGGGCACGCGGCTTTGGCATAGTCGAGTGCCGTCGATCCCCCGGGCAGCGGCTGCTCGGGGTCGCCACCGAGGGCGACGAGCTGCGCGACCGCCGCGGCGATCCTGTTCGGCGCGACCTGCGGCAGGCCGCAATGCTGCAACGCGCCGGCAATCGGCGTCAGCGGCGCGGCCGTTCCGTTCGGCAACATCAGCGGCGCATTCACGTTGCCGGCGTTGACGAGGCGCGCGATCGCCGCGCGGTCGCCGTCCTTGACCGCGCCGTAGAACTTCATGAGGTCGGCGCCCTTCGCGCCGGGCTGCGGCGGCGCGACTCTTCGGGAGCGCGCCGCTCGCGACCGCCGCCGCTCTCTCGCCGGATTCCCGCCACGAGGGCCGGATCGAATCCAGCGCGGTCAACGCCGACTGCCGGACCCTGGGATCGCTCGCGCTCGCGTAAGGCCGCAGCTCGTCGGCGAGCGCGGCTGCCGCGCTGTGCGCCTGCGCGATGGTGTCGAGCAATTGCGACTGTGCGACCGGATCGCGATTCTGCTTCAATGCCTCGACGTACATCGCGGCCGAGCGACTGAAATCACGCTCGGTGAAGCGCAGGCCGCGCAGCGCCGCATCGAACGGGGGCCCGGCGGGCTCGCGCGCAAGCACCGACCGGAACGCCTGCAGCGCCGCGGGCTTGGCCGCGGCGAGCACGGCGGCGGGGCGATTGCTCGTCGCGTCGCTTGCGTCCGCGAGCGTGGCGAGCGCGACCACGCGCGCGGCTTCGGGCGCGCTGCTTTCCGCGAGGCGGGCAAGCTCGGGCATGCCGACCGGCGTCTTGCCGGCGACGCTCTTCAATGCACGCGCGGCCGCCTCCTGCCGGCGCGGGTCCCCGAGCGCACGCGCCGCCGCCGGCGCCCACTCGCTCAAGCTGGCGGGATCGTCCATCTTCGCCATTATTTCGTACGCGGTCGTGGCTGTCTCCGCGCGCGACGCATCGGAGGCGATCACGAGCGTGCGCACGAAATGGTCGGGCGCGGGCTTGGCGATCGCCAGCGCGCGAAGAAGATCCGAGGTTCCCGGCCGATCGGCGTTGAGCTCGCCTTCCAGCACGACGAGCACGCCCCGGTCGCCGGTCTGCACGAGGCGCGTCAGTGCGGCGTTGGCCACGCGGATGTTCTCGCGCGCCCCCGAGCTGTCTTGCGAATCGAGACGCCTGTATTCGACGAACAGGAAGTCGAATACATAGGGGGCGAGCGCGGGGGCGGGATCGATGCCGATGAGGCCGCGCGCGGCGAGGAATCGCTCGTAGGCAAAGGGCGGGGGCGCACGCAACGCCTTGCGTCGACTCTCGGCGAGCGCAGAGGCAGGCTCGCCAAGCCGTTCCAGCGCTTCCGCCGCATTCATCGCCACGGAGACGCTGACATCGGAAAGCGCGATGCGGAGCGCCGGCGTCGCCGCGCGCGCCGCGGCCGCGTCGTCGGGGTTGTCGGCTCGGGCGATCGTCCAAAGGCCGCGCGCCGCCGCCCGCCGCACCGGCTCGCTGGTCTCGTTCAGCGCCTCGATCAGGATGGGCACCGCGGCGCGGGGAAAATAGCGCGCCAGCGAATCGGCCGCGGCGACGCGGTCCTTGACGTCCATTCCGCGCGACATCAGGATGCCCGCGCTCGCGCGCACCGGGGCCTCGTCGGCTCCGGCGGCCCATGCCGCGTGCGCGACGCCGCATGCGAAGACCACCAAGGTTCGCCGGAGGGCGCTTTGCATCGACTGTCCTGACCTTGCCCGTCGTTGCAAGAGAGCTTATCAACAAATGGGAGCCACGATCCGGGCCGGGTATCATTCGCGGGGGCCGCCCCTTCCTGGCGCCCGTAGTGAAGCGAGCACGATGGCAGACCTTCCGACCGGCACCGTCACGCTGCTGTTCACCGACATCGAGGGCAGCACGCGCCTGTGGGAAGCGCACGCCCCGGCGATGCGCGCCGCGCTCGCGCGTCACGATGCGCTGCTGCGCCAGTGCATCGACGATCATGACGGCCATGTCTTCAAGACGGGTGGCGACGCTTTCTGCGCGGCGTTCCACACGGCGTCCGACGCGATGGCGGCCGCGCTCGATGCCCAGCGTGCGTTCCACCGGGAGCCCTGGCCTGAAGGCGCGAAGCTCCGCGTGCGGATGGCGCTGCATTCGGGCGCCGTCGAGCTCCGCGACGGCGACTATTTCGGCGCGCCGCTCAACCGCGTCGCGCGGCTTCTCGCGGCCGGTCACGGCGGCCAGACACTTCTTTCCGAGGCGACGCACGATCTTTGCCGCGACCACCTGCCGCCGCTCGTGTCGGTCAAGGCTCTCGGCGCGCATGGCCTCAAGGATCTCGGGCGCCCGGAATCGGTGTTCCAGGTCTGTCATCCGGACTTGCCGCAGAGTTTCCCGCCGCTCCGCTCGCAAGCCGCGCCGCCGAGCAGGGACATGCCCTCGATCGCCGTGCTGCCGTTCGTCAACATGAGCCGCGACGAGGAAAACGAGTACTTCGCCGATGGATTGTCCGAGGAATTGCTGAACGTGCTGGCGAAGATCCGCGGCCTGCGGGTCGCCTCGCGCACATCGGCGTTCTCGTTCAAGGGCACCAACGTCGACATCCCGACCGTCGCGCAGAAGCTCAACGTCGCCACCGTGCTCGAGGGCAGCGTGCGCAAGTCCGGCAAGCGCGTGCGCATCACCGCGCAGCTGATCGAGGTGTCCTCGGATTCGCATCTGTGGTCGGATACCTACGACCGCGAGCTCGACGACATTTTCGCCGTCCAGGACGACATCGCGCAGTCGGTGGTCAAGGAGCTTCGCACGGCGCTCATGGGCGCGCCGCCCGAGGCGGCGGCCAGCGTGGCTGCCGACGTGCGCCAGGCCACGACCGGGCGCGGCGACAATCCCGCCGCCTTTCAGCTCTACCTGCAGGGAAAATTCTTCGGGGAGCGGACCACGCAGGCCGATACGGACAAGGCGATCGGTCTTTTCAAGCAGGCGCTGGCGATCGAGCCCAATTTCGCGCTGGCGTGGGCGGGACTGTCGCGCGTCTACCAGACGCAGGCGGGATTTGGCTTTGCGCCGATCGGCGAAGGCTACGAAAACGCCCGCGAGGCCGCGCAGCGCGCATTGGCGCTGGCGCCGGATTCGGCCGAAGGTTACATCGAGCTCGGCCACATTCAGGAAGCCAACGACTGGGACTGGCCGGCAGCCGAGGCCTCGTTTCAGCGCGCGCTGGACTTAGCACCCGGCGACGCCCACGCGCTGCGCTCGGCGGCCGGCCTGATGCGGATTCTGGGCCGGCTCGACGAGGCGCTCGAGCTGATCCGCAAGGCGATTGCGCTCGATCCGCTGTCGGCGCGCACGCACCGGCAGGCCGCAATGAATTACCTGATGGCGGAGCGCCTTGACGACGCGGCGGCGTCGTTCCAGCTCGCGCTCGACTTGAATCCGAGCGGCGGCTTGCACCATGCATTCCTCGCCATCACGCGTCTGCTGCAGGGGCGTCCGGACGAAGGGCTCATCCTCGCGCAATCGGAATCGCACGACGTCTTTCGCAACGTTGCGTTCGCGATGATCCACCACACGCTGGGGCACCCGGTGGAATCGGAAGCGGCGTTGCAAGCGCTGATCGATGGATTTGGCTGGACCGCGGCGTACCAGGTCGCCGAGGTCTATGCGTACCGGAATGAAGTCGAGAAGGCGTTCGAATGGCTGGAGCGCGCCTACGCACAGCGCGATCCCGGCGTCGTGTACACATCGACGGACAAGCTGCTGCGGCCCCTGCACGGCGATGCGCGCTGGCGGCCATTCCTGCAGCGGATGCACTTGGCCCAGGTGTCGTCGTGAATTGCCGTCAGCGCATTGCCTCCATCGTCGCCGGCCTGCTGGTGGCGAGCGGCGCCGGCGCAATCGATGTCAACGTCGTCGGCCTGTTCCCGAACAAAGCCGTCGTGCAGATCGACGGTGGCGCGCTGCAGACGCTCGCGGTGGGACAGAAGTCCCGCGAGGGCGTTGCCTTGGTCACGGTCGAGCGCGATGGCGCTACGTTCGAATTCGAGGGCAAGCGGATGAGGCTCGGCCTCGGCCAGGCGCGCATGAAGTCGAGTGCCGCGGCGGCATCCGCGATGATCACCGCGGACGAGCGCGGCCACTTCGTCGCCCTTGGCGCGATCAACGACATCGCGATCCGCTTCGCCGTGGACACGGGGGCGACGTTCGTCTCGCTCCCGTCCAACGAGGCGCGCCGTCTCGGGCTCGATTACCGCAAGGGGCAGCCCGCGCTGATGCAGACGGCCAACGGCGTCGCGCCCGCCTACCGGATCAAGCTCGACACCGTGCGCGTCGGCGATGTCACCGTGAACGGCGTCGACGCGATCGTGATGGAAGGCGACAGCACGCCGGTTGCGTTGCTCGGCATGAGCTTCCTCAATCGGATGGACATCCGGCGCGAGGGAGAGATCATGACGCTGACGAAGCGCTACTAGGCCTTCAACCGACCCGCGAGACGTGCAGCGGCGGCACGCGCGCCGCCCACGGCAACGCCTCCTCGAGCGCGGCAGCGAGCTGCAGGATCACGTGCTCGTCGGCGGGCCGGGTGCCGAGCTGAATGCCGATCGGCAGCCCGTTTCGGTGCATCGCGAGCGGCAACGAGATCGCGGGCGTGCCCATGATGTTGTGCGGCAGCGTGAACTGGCACACGCCGCGGAAGATCTTCTCGGGCAGCTCGTCAAAGGTCGCATCGGTGCGGCCGAGGTTGTACTTGCCCCAGGGCTCGGCGACGTTCGCCGTCGTCGGCGACAGCCAGACGTCGTGGCGCGTGAAGTAGGCGCCGAGCTTGCGGCGGATCGTGTTGAGATTCGTCATGGCGCGGATGAACTGCTCGGGTTTCATCCGTTGCGAATACTCGTAGATCTTGAAGGTGACGGGCTCCAGCGTGTCGGGGCCGATCGGGTGACCGCTGCGCGCCGCGTATCCGGCGAGCCGCAGGTCGAAGCCGAAGAACCAGAGGTCCATCATCGAGCGCATCGCGTCCAGGCCATCGAACTGCGGGCTCTCCTCGGACACCTCGTGCCCCATGTCGGCGAGGACGCGCGCGACGCTGGCGACGGCGCTTGCCACATCGGCATCGGTCGCGACACCCATCAGCGCATCGGTCGACCAGCCGATCCGCAGCCGCCCCGGACGGCGTTGCGCCAGCGCCGCGTACGCCTGCGTCCGGCTTCGGGATCACGAACGGGTCGCCCGGCTGCGGGAACGGCGAGGCAATCGAGCATCGCCGCCGCGTCGCGCACCGACTTCACCTGCACGAAATTCTGCGCGAGGCCGTAGCCGGTCTCGTCCACCATCGGGCCGAACGACACGCGGCCGCGCGACGGCTTCAACCCGACGCCGCCGCAAAAGCTCGCCGGAATGCGCAGCGATCCGCCGATGTCCGAGCCGTGCGCGATCGGGACGATGCCGGCGACGACCGCGGCCATTCCGCCTCCTGTCGAGCCCCCGGCGGAGTGGCCCGCGCGCCACGGCGTGCAGGTGTTGCCGTAGAGCGCGCCCTCGGTGGTGCCGGACATCGAATATTCGGGCGCCGCCGAGCGGCCGAGGATGTTGACGCCCGCGGCGCGAAAGAGCTCGCAGAGATGCGTATCCTGCTGCGCGATCATTCCGCGGCAGAGCCGGCTGCCGAACTCGATCTTCCGACCCGCCTCGTGGCCGAACACGTCCTTCATCAGGAACGGCACGCCGCGAAACGGTCCGCTGCCGAGCTGGCGCTCGTCGAGGGCGTCGATGCGGTCGGGATACGTCTCGACGACCGCGTTGATGGCCGGATTGACCGCGGCGATCGCCGCCGCCGCGGTCGCCGCGAGCTCGGTCGGCGTCACTTGCCTCTGCGCGACGAGCCCCGCGAGGCCCAGGGCGTCGTAACTGGCATACTCGGCGAGCTTCATGCGACCTCGGGGAATTTATTTGGATCGGAACGGCCCGGGACTCTGCGATAGTGTAGCCGCGCGGCCGCCGCCCGGCGCGGGACAGGGGAGGGACTTGGTGAACGACATCTACCGGACGACAGAGCGACGGGTATCTCGAGTTCAGCCCCGGATTTTTCCAGGGGTGCATGCGCGAGTATCTCGGCGACCCGGACCTGACGGTGACCTCGGCGCGCTACCTCGCGGAGGTCGGCGTCACGGCGACGACGCGGATGAAGTACACCGGAATCACCGGCAAGCTGCTGGGGCTCTTCCATTACGAGATCGAGTACGCGTCGGGCGGCAGCGCGCGCAAGGTCGGAGATTCTCGTCAAGTCCAAGACGCACTATCGCGAGCTCGTGCAGCGTCTCGCCGACGTGCTGGTGAAAGGCGGCATCGAGGTCGCCGGCGTCGCGGACCTTCTCGCCAAGACCGAGCTCTACAACACGCACATGAAGGAGATCAACGTCTTCCGGATGCAGAAGACGGTGCCCGCGCTCGCGCACGTGCTGCCCGTCGTCTACGGCACGTATGTCGACGACGAGCGGCAGCAGTACGTCGTGCTGGAGGAGTTCCTGAGCGATGCCTACGTGATGCAGGACTATCGCGATCTCGCTTTCTGGACGCGCGACAGGATCGCGCGGTGCGTCACCGACTTCGCAGCGTTCCATTCCGCCTTCTACGCGAGCACCGATGCGCTCGTCGGGGAAGGATGGCTGGGCAAGACGCTGGACGCCGCCACGATGACCGGGCTCACGCCGCTGTGGCGCGCCTACGCGGAGAAGCTGCGGCATTTCGAAGGCGGTCTTTTCGACGCCGCGTATCTCGACCTGCACGACACGTGGATCAGGACGCTGCCGGACTGGTGGGGACGGATCGACGAGCTCCCGAAGACGCTCATCTACAACGACGCGCAGATCCGCAACCTCGCCGTGCGCGAGCCCGCGACGCGCCCGCGGCTCGTGCTGTTCGACTGGGAATGCACGAGCATCCAGCTGCCGCAGCGCGATCTCGTCGAATTCCTGAGCTATGCGATCAGCGACCGGATCAGCGACGCCCAGATCATCGGTTTACTGGATGCGGGGCGCACCGAGCTTGCGCGCCGCTCGGGGACGGAGATCGACCGGCGCGCGTGGCTCGAAGGATGCCGCTTGTCGATCCAGGACCTGCACGTGAACCGGATGGCCTGCCAGCTGGTCCTGCACATCACGCTCAACCGGCCCGACATCGAGCGTGTCTTCCTCGCCTCGATGCGGATCCTGCACTTGCTGGAATCATCCCGCTAGCTCTCGCGAGGCCTCGATGACCGCTCGCCGATTCTCCTCGCTCTCGCTTCTGATCGTCGTCGCGCTGAGCGCGGTGCTCCCTGCATGGGCGCAGACCGGCGGCGCCACGTCCGGCGTCTACTATCCGGGGGCGGAATGGCTGCACAAGACGCCGGCCGAGGCCGGCATCAGCGCGGCGCGACTCAAGGACGCGATCGACTTCGCAATTGCCGCCGAGACGAAGGCGCCGCGCGACCTCAAGCTCAATCACTACCAGACCTTCGGGCGCGAGCCCTTCGGTTACGCGATCGGACCCATCAAAGACCGCGGCGAGCCCACCGGCATCATCGTGTACAAGGGCTACGTTGTCGCCGAGTGGGGCGAACCGTTGCGCGTCGACATGGCGCACAGCGTGACCAAGAGCTTCCTGTCGAGCGTGATCGGCGTTGCCGTCGACCGCGGCATGATCCGGAGCATCGACGACACCGTTCGCGCGTACGTGCCGCCGATCCAGGTCTACAACCCGGCTCCGGCCGCGAACAAGTCCGACGCCCTCGGCACTTCCGACTTCCTGTATCTCTTCGACACGCCGCACAATCGGACGATCACCTGGGATCATCTGCTGCGCCAGACCAGCGACTGGGAGGGCACGCTTGGGGCAAGCCCGACTGGGCGGATCGCCCCGGCGACAAGCCGGCCGAGTGGACCACGCGCCCGCGCGACAAGCCCGGCACGGCGTACAAGTACAACGACACGCGCGTCAACGTGCTCGCGCTGGCTGCGCTCAACGTCTGGCGCCGACCGCTGCCGCAGGTGCTGAAGGAGACCGTGATGGATCCGATCGGCGCGTCGAGCACCTGGCGCTGGTACGGCTACGAGAATTCGTGGATCGTCCTCGACGGTGCATTGGTCCAGTCGACCTCGGGCGGCGGGCACTGGGGCGGCGGCATGTTCATTCACGCCTACGACATGGCGCGCTTCGGCTACCTCACGCTACGAGAGGGGCGGTGGAACGACCGCCAGATCCTGTCGAGGCAGTGGGTTGCCTGGGCAAAGACGCCAACACCCGCGCAGCCGACCTATGGCTTCATGAACTGGTTTCTCAACACCGACCGCAAGCTTCTGCCCAGCGCGCCGGCGAGCGCCTTCGCGCATATCGGAAACGGCACCAACATGATCTACGTCGATCCCGACCACGATCTCGTCGCGGTGGTCCGCTGGATCGACAACAAGTCCACGGACGACTTCGTCAAGCGTCTGCTGGCCGCGGTCGAGGGGAACTGACCGCGGCCAGCCGCCGACTCTAGGGGACGAGCAGGCTCGCGCAGTGCCCCGGTTCCAGCGGGCTCGCCGCGATCGCTCCGCCCGCCGACGCGAAGCAAGGTACGTCCTGCATCGGCGCGGTCATGCGGGCTGAAGAGAATTCAGCATCGCCTCGAAATCGGCGGGCGGTGCACGCTCGAACGCGATGCGTTCGCCGGTTCGAGGATGCACGAACCCGAGGGTGCGTGCATGGAGCATCGGACGCGCGGCTTCGATCCGCGTGCCGGTGTAGTCGCGGATGTAGACGCGCTCGCCCACCAGCGGATGGCCGAGCTCGGAGAGATGTATTCGAATCTGGTGCTGGCGGCCGGTTTCGAGGCGGCACTCGATGAGCGTGGCGCCGGCAAGCGGGGCGATCGGCTTGATGTGCGTCACCGAATGCCGGGCGGCGGCCGGCGGCCGATCCCTGGCGCGGCGAAAGTGCCCGTGCGAGCCGCGCAATCCGTCGCCACGATCGGAAACGAGATCCGTTTCGACGCGCGGCTGCCGCGACGACACCATGCGCGATCGCATGATAGAGCCGCTCGATGTCGTGCGCGCGGAACTGGGCGGCAAGCGCACGCTGCGCGCTCGCGGTCCGCGCAAACACGAGGAGGCCGCTCGTGTCGCGGTCGAGGCGGTGCACCACGCCGAGCGGGAGTCGCGCCGCCACCCAGCTTGCGCAGCAGCGTGCGCGTGCTGTCGGCGAGCGTGTCCCTGTTGCCCGGCTCGTCGGCAACGCTCAGCATCCCCGCGGGCTTGTCGACCACGACGATGTCGCGGTCGAAAAACACGATCGCGCTCGCGGCCAGCGCTCCGGCCCGAAGCTTGGGCGCCCGTTCGTCGACGGCCACGGCGGCTTCCGGAGACACACGTGCCGCCGGATCGACGCAGCGCTTGCCGTCCACCGTGACGCGCCCGTCGATGCACAAGCTGCGCGCACGCGACCAGGTGGCGCCCGTCCGCTCGCGCACGACCGCAGCGACGGTCGGATCGAGAGTCTTCGTGGTCGTCAAGTCGTGGTCATCATCAGCGGCGCGTGATCGCTGGTGCCGACATCGGCGAGGACGGTGCAGCTCGTCGCCCGCTCCGCGATCGCGCGGGAGGCGAGGATGTAGTCGATGCGCCATCCGATGTTGCGCTGGCGCATGTTGCGCCACGGCGGCCACCAGGTGAACAAGCCGGGATTGTCGGGGTCGAGCACGCGCGCGACGTCGACCAGGTTGCCGCCGAGCAGCGACTCGAACAACTCGCGCTCCTCCGGCCGCTGACCGATGACGTCGGCCTTGCGCTCCTTGGGGTGGACGTCGATGTCGGCGCGGGCGATGTTGATGTCCCCGCAGAGAATGAGCTCACGCCCGTCGTCGTGCACCTGCTTCGCCCATGCCGCAAGTGCCGTGACGAAGCGGATCTTCGCGGCGTAATCCTTGCCGCCGTTGGGGACGTAGACCGACGCCAGCACCAGGTTCCCGAGCGCGACCTGCACGATGCGCGTCTCCATGTCGAATTCCGGATGGCTGAACGCCGGCGTCTCCAGGAGCTCGCGGCGCAGGTGCAGCGAAACACCCGAATAGCCGCCGCCGCCGTGCCAGAACGCGTGGTAGTCGGCGAGCTTGCAGCGGTCCGGCACCTGGTCGGGCCGTGCCTTGATCTCCTGCAGGCACACGACGTCGGGCCGGTCGCGCGCGATCCAGTCGCAAAGCTGCGCCTCGCGCGCGCGGATGCCGTTGACGTTCCAGGTGGCAACTTTCATGGCGCCGGCGGCAGCGCGTGCAGATAGCTGTAAAGAGCGGCGATCTCGGCATCGGTGAGGTACTTGAGATTCTGCCGCGCCCACCCGCTCATCTCGCCCGCCTCCCTTCCCCCGAGCGCGACGCCCGTGCGCATCAGTTGGGTGAACGCTTCCGAAGAATACGCCGCCACCACGCGCAGATCCGGGCTCGTGAAGTCGGGATTGGAATCGCCGCGCAGGCTCGTCCCGTGGCACTGGGCGCAGATCGTCCGCGCGAGATAGCGTCCCTGCGCCGATTCCTCGTTCGTTGCTTCCGGGGGCGGTACGGTATTGGCGATGAGCCCGGCGACGACATTGAACTTGCCGATGGCGATGCCGACTCGTCCAAGGGGACCGAGCGACACGTCGGGGCCGGGTCCCGCGGCTGCCGGCAGGCTCTTCAGGAACGCGAGAATGCGTCCGAGGTCCTCGTCGGTCAGACCGTTGAACGCTTCCGCCGGCATGATGACCATGCTGCGACCATCCGGACGCACGCCGTTGCGGATGATGTGGACGAGTTCGGCGTCGTTGTACTTTCTGACGGCAGCCGTGAGGTTCGGCGCGACCACGCGCGCAATCAACGGCTCGTTGACCATGACGACGCCCTCGCCCTGCTTCCCATGGCAGCCGTAGAAGCAGCCGCGAATGCGGGCGAGGCGCTCGCCCTCGGCAATCGATTCGGGATCCGTCGGTATCGATATCGAACCGGTTGGAATTTCAAAGGTTCGGCGCAGCACGCGCTCGGAAAGCACGTACACCAGCGCGTACGCGACGATCGCGAGTCCGACGAGACCTCCCAGCACAATGCCGCTCCAGCGCAGCAGACGCTTCATGGCGCCCTCGATATCAGTTCAGGATCGTACATAGTGTAGCCGCCTCGCCAAATGCCGACTGCGACGGTATTCCGCATTCCATCCCTCCTGGCGCGCATTGTGTCCGATTCGTGCTGGAGATCGGGGTTCGTCTCCGCTACTCTGGGTCCGGACCAACAAGCGAACCCACGGCCTCCCAATGACGACCGACCCAACCGGCTCCGGCAACGGCCCGAGCGCCTTGCAGCCCCCGGGCATCAAGCAGACCTTCCGCGACCTCTGGCGCGCGATGGTCGAGCTCTGGTGGCGTTTCTTCGACTGGCTGGCCGTGGTGTCATGGAAGACGCTGCTCGTCGTGTTCGCGCCTGGGGCTGGTTCTGGCCGGCATGCTGAACCGCCCCAATACTTTCTTTCTCTTTATCATCGTCTCGTCCATCATCAAAGTCGTTGCCGGCGGCAAGCGCCGGGCGGAGCTGACGGCGACGCAAGCCACCCAGCGCGCCGAGACCGAGCAGCTCGAGCGCACCGTGCTCGAAGCGCGCATGGAGGCGCTGCAGGCGCAGATCGAGCCGCATTTCCTGTTCAACACGCTCGGCAGCATCGACCAGCTCATCCAGACCGATCCGCCGCGCGCGTCCCGGATGCAGAAGAGTCTCATCCGCTACTTGCGCTCCGCGATGCCGCAGATGCGCGACGGCGGCCGCCCGTCGCTGGGTCAGCAGGTCGACCTGTCCAGCGCGTTCCTGGAAATCATGGCGGTGCGCATGGAAGAACGGCTGGAGGCGGTGATCAACGTCCCGGAAGGCTTGAAGTCCGCCGTGTTCCCGTCGATGATGCTGCAGACGCTCGTGGAGAATGCGATCAAGCATGGCCTGGAGCCCAGGGCTGGAGGCGGCAGGCTCGAGATCCGCGCCGAAATCGCCGATGGCCAGCTGGCCGTGCACGTGATCGACAACGGGGTGGGCTTCATGCCGAAGAGCGACGACGGCGTGGGGCTCGCGAACATCCGCGAGCGGCTGAAGGCCCTGTACCATGGACGCGCGGAACTGATCGTCAGCGTGCCGGCAGCGGGCGGCACCTGTGCCACGATCAAGGTCCCGTACGAAATCGCCCCCGCCGCGGCTTGATGGAGAGAACGCCCGCATGCACGCCAAGCCCGCCGCCACCGCCGTCGTTGCCGACGATGAGCGCCTGATGCGCGATCAGATTGTCGGCAGCCTCAAGGAGGCATGGCCGGAGCTGCAAATCGTCGGCGAGGCCGTCAACGGCCGCGAAGCGGTCGCGATGGTGCAAAGCCTCGAGCCCGACATCGTCTTTCTCGACATCAATATGCCCGAGATGGACGGCATCAAGGCAGCCCGCGCGCTGGCCGGCCAGGCGCACGTCGTCTTCGTCACCGCCTACGACCAATATGCGATCAGCGCCTTCGACCACGGCGCGGTCGACTACCTGCTGAAGCCGGTGGAGCCGGAGCGAGTTGCGCTCACCTGCCGGCGGCTGCGCGAGCGGCTGCAGCAAAAGCCCGACCCGATGAGCGACTTGCTGGAGCGGCTCGCGCAGCGCCTGGGCAGCGACGGCGTGAAGCCGCGCGAGTACATGCGGTGGATTCAGGCGAGCGTCGGCGCCACGATTCGCATGATTCCGACCGGCGACATCCTCTTCTTCCGCGCCGAGGACAAGTACACGCGCGTGCAGACCGCCGGCTTCGAAGCGCTGATCCGCAAGCCGATCAAGGAGCTGATCGAAGAGCTCGACCCGAAGGAGTTCTGGCAGATCCACCGCGCGACCGTGGTTCGGGTCGATGCGATCGCGCAAGTGAGCCGCAACCTCCGCGGCCACCACGTCGTGCATGTGAAGGGCCGCGACGACAAGCTCGAGGTCAGCCGCACGTTCAGCCACCTCTTCAGGCAGATGTAGGTTTGCCCGCGCCATCGCGCTCGCGAAGCCTTCGCACGCCCCTTGGAACCACTGACGCGATGGCCCTGCACCCGGCCCTGCAGCACCTGATCGCGACCAAGCTCGCGCTCGCTCAGGAACCTCAGTGGAAGCTGCCGATCGCCGAAGTGCGCCGCAACTTTCGCGCGCTGTGGACGGCCGCCATGACGGGTCCGCCGCTGCCCGTCGATCGCGTCGAAGACCTCTCGCTTCCAGCCGCCGACGCGCCCATTCCCGCGCGTCTCTACGCGCCCGACCGGCGCAACGCCTATCCGGTGCTGGTCTACTTGCACGGCGGCGGCTACGTGAAAGGAGGGCTCGACGAAAGCGACACGTTCTGCCGCAACCTGTCTTCGGTCGCGCGGCACATGGTGGTTTCCGTCGACTATCGCCTGGCGCCCGAGCATCCGTTTCCGGCGGCGCTGGACGACGCCGTCGCTGCCACCGCATGGGTGTGCGCCCATGCGACCGATCTCGGCGCCGCGGCAGGTCCGATCGTAATCGGAGGTGAAAGCGCAGGGGGCAATCTTGCGGCCGTCACTTGCCTGCAAGCACGGTCGGATCCGCGGATCGCGATCCGTTACCAGGTCCTGCTGCAACCCGTCGTCGATTTCGCGCTCACCTTTCCATCGATTGCGATGAAGGCAACCGAGTGTCTCGTCCCGCGCGAGGACCTTGCGTGGTATTACGAGACCTATGCC
Organism: uncultured beta proteobacterium; assembly: GCA_963811685.1. Lineage (GTDB taxonomy): Bacteria > Pseudomonadota > Gammaproteobacteria > Burkholderiales > Casimicrobiaceae > CAIWHR01. The sequence continues at coordinate 89,128 of CAWESK010000007.1, forward strand.
GGCGCCGCTCACGACATGAAGGATCCGCGGCTGTCGCCGTTGTACGCGACCGACGTATCCGGGCTGCCCCCCGCGCTGATCATCGCGGCCGAATACGACACGCTGCGCGATGAAGCCGGCGCGTATGCCGAGCGATTGCGGGCGGCGCGCGTGCCTGCCCGCTGCTCCTGTTACCCGGGAATGATCCACGGCTTCTTGCAAATGGGCGGACTCGTCGCGGACGACGCACGGGCCGCGATCACGGAAATCGCGCGCGCCATCAATTGACGGCGGGGACCAAGACGAGGAAAGGACTGGTGCTTCCTATCGACGCTCGGTTCGCTGTTCAGCGCGCTCCATCACAGAGTTGCGCGGTGCCTCTTCGGCACTGGCCGAGGCACTTCACTTTGCCGTTCGAGTCGGTCGCGGCGCCGCCGCCCGGCTTAGTCGAGCACCAGATCTCGCCGAGATCGTCTTTGGCGCAGGACCCCACGCCGCATTTGACGTTGCCGTACTGGTCGCGGATCGCGCCGCCTCCTTCATTGGCGCAGAAGACCTTGCCGTATTGATCCGCTACGCATTCGCCTTTTCCGCAGACAACGTTTCCATCCGGGTTCTTGATGCAGTCCGCGGCGTTGACCTGGGTGACGGCGGCGGCGAAGCTCAGAAAGCACACCGCGAGGATCCTAGTCTTCATGAGCTTCCTCCGATTCCGTTCGGCGAAAAACTGGCCCGGCGCTGCCGATGGCCGTCAGATTGGGCGACGACCCCCACGGATTATTCCACACGGTTGAGTCTGCCAATGCTGCGTGGATCGCTCCGGACGCCCGCGACAAAAGACTTGACAAGGCCTCCTCACTGCGTACAATAGGTAACATGATGGTTACCAAAATGTGACAAAGCCGGAGACGGCAAGGAACCAAGTGCAGGTAATGCGTAACGAATCAGTTTCCGATATGCGCGACGAGCGGGATGTGTTCCAGGCGCTCGCCGACCCCACCCGGCGCGCGATCCTGACGCTGCTGCAGCAGGGCAGCCAGCCCGTGAACGGCATCGCGCGCGGGTTCCCGATCAGCCGGCCGGCGATCTCGCGGCATCTGCGCATCCTGCGCGAGGCCGAGCTCGTCTGCGAGATCAAGGTCGGCCGCAACCGGATCTACGAGCTCAATGCCGCGCCGCTCAAGGGTGTGGACGACTGGCTCGCGCACTACCGCCACCTGTGGCAGCACCAGCTTCGCAATCTCAAACGCTACGTCGAGCAAAAGGCAAAGGAGCATTGACATGAACGACGCCGTGGGCATGAACGACACCATCGTGTGTGAGATCGACATCGCCGCACCGCCGGAGCGGGTGTTCCAGGCGTGGATCGATCCGCAGCAGCGCCTCGCATGGTGGGGCGACGACGCGACGTATCGCAGCACGAAGCTCGAAAGCGATTTGCGCGTCGGCGGCAAATGGCGCACCGAAGGCCGGGGCAAGGAGGGCAAGCCCTATACCGTGTCCGGTGAATACACGCGCGTCGAGCCGCCCCGGGCGCTCGGTTTCACGTGGAATCACGATTGGGGCGGGCAGGGGATGCCGGAGACGCACGTCCTCGTCGAGCTCACGCCCACGTCCTCGGGAACGCACGTGACGATCACGCATTCCGGGTTCACCAACGTGCCCGAGCGCGACGCGCACAACCAGGGTTGGCAGCGCGTGCTCGGCTGGCTGCAGGCTTATTTGCTGGCGCGCTGAACCGCGGCTTGCAACGTGCGCCGGCAACGCGTCGGCGTGACCCTTCCACACCTTGAAAGGAATCGCATCATGGCGACACCCGCGAGCACGCACGGCGCCTTCAGCTGGACCGAATTGACGACCAGCGACCCGAAGGACGCCCGGAGGTTCTACGGCAAGTTGCTCGGCTGGCAGTTCCAGGACATGGACATGGGATCCGGCACGTACACGGTGATCAACGTGGCCGGGCAGGGCGTCGGCGGCATCACCGCCGTTCCGCCCAACGCGCAAGGAATGGCGCCCGCGTGGGGCGGCTACGTCACCGTCGACGACGTCGATGCCGTCGTTTCCAAGGTCGCGGGACTCGGCGGACGCGTGCTGCTTGCGCCGATGGACATCCCGACCGTCGGCCGATTTGCAACGATCATGGATCCGCAGGGAGCGACGTTGTCGCTCATCACCTACGCGAAAAGGAATTAGCGCGATGAGAAAACGATTCTCCGAGGCGCAGATCCACGCTTTCCTGCGTGCGGTCGCGGCGGGGACGCCGGTGATCGACGTTTGCTGGAATCACTGCATCAGCCGATCGACCTTCTACGGATGGAAAGCGAGACACGGTGCGGCGATCGATGCCGAGCTCCGTCGGCTGAGAGCACTCGAGCGCGAAAATGCGCGCCTGCGGGAGGCGCTGGCGCGCACGAGCCCGGAATCGGGGATCGGCGATCAGCGCTTCTTCTCGAATTCGACGAAGATGACCGTAGGAACCAGCGCACCCTCGTAAGTCGGCAGGCTCAGCACGCTATGTTGACAGCGGCGAAAACGCCGACCGGAGGAGACGCGCCCACGCTGCGAGCCGGCCGCTAGAAACCGTAGAGGCGCGCCGGATTGTCGACCAGGATTCGCGTCCGCGCCGCGGGGTCGGGCGCCCAGTCGAGCAGCAGGTCCAGCATCGCCGCGGTGGACGGTTGCGGACTGATGCCCGGATGCGGCCAATTGCTCGCCCACAGGCAGCGCTCGGGGTGGCTCTTCGCCAACGCGCGCGCGAGGACGCTCACGTCGTCGTAGCGCGGCGCGCCGCGCTTCGACGTCTCGTAGGGCGCGGAAAGCTTCACCCAGAAGCGGCCCGAGTCGAGGAGGCGCAGCAGCGACACGAATGCGGGATGCTCCGGCGCGACGGGCTCGAGGAACTTGCCGTTGTGATCGATGACGACTTCGGTGGGCAATTCACGCAGCCGCGCCTCGAGCGCGGGCAGCTCGCGCCCGTCCAATTGAACCTGCACGTGCCAGCCGAGCGACGCGACGCGCGCGGCGATCACCGGCACGTCGTCCCATGAAAGCCATCCGTTGGGCAGGATGTAGCAACGCGCACCTCTGATTCCCGCGGCATGGAGTCGAAGCAATTCGGCGCGCGAAATGTCGGGCTCCACCGTCGCGATCCCGCGCGCCTGCGGCCCGAGATCGCGGATCGCATCGGTCGTGCAGCGATTATCGAAACCGTACGCGTTGGGCTGGACCACGACGGCGCGCGCGAGGCCGAGCTCGCGCTGGACGCGACGATACTCGAACGCCGGCGCTTCCGGCGGCGGCACCGGCCATGCGGGATTGGCAGGGTAGCGCTTGTCGTAAACGTGCATGTGGCAGTCGCACGATCCTGCCGGCGCTTTGAGGCTGGGTGGCGGGTTCAAGCGGTCCCTTCAACGCGGGATGGGAATCGCGAAGATGAAAAAGGGGATATCGATCAGGCTGCCGTGCGATCGTCGGCGCCCGGGCCCATGACCGCGAGTGGAATCACACGCCGCTTGCCGAGCTGCTGCTCGATTTCCGAGCGCAGCGCGCGCGGCAGGCCGACGACGTGCTCGTACTGATCGACGACCGCGGTGCCGGCGAGCGCGGAGCGGTGGAGATCGACGCGCTGCTTGAGCAAATAGCCGAGCACGTTCCACGAGCTGTAGCGCAGAGCGAGGAGAGCCGGGGAGAAGCCCAGCGCAGTGCCGAGATCGAGATTGGCGCCGTAGCGCTGGAGCAGCTCCACTGCATTGATCTCGTCGCGCTTGGCGAGATCGTGGATGACGGCAAACCCTTCGTGGTCGAGATGGTTCGGATCGGCGCCGTTCTCGAGCCAGCGCCTGCCGAGCTCGTAGTGGTGCGCCCGGAACGCGTAGAACACCGGCGTCGTGCCATCCTCGTCTTCGGCGTTGACGAGCGAGGGGGTCGCGCCGATCATCGCCGCGGCTTTGTCCCAATCGCTCTTGCGCAGCGCGGCGAACAACGGCTCGCTTCCAGGGGTCGCGGCCCCGGGCTCCATGCCGCCCCGCAGATACTCGGTGAACGCGTCGACCTCGGCACGGCTCGCGTGGCCTTTGAGCGCAAGTGCAAGCGATGTCTTCATATGCTCGGCCTGCGCAGCACTGCGCGTTAGCAGCGCGGCTGCCTCGCGCCCGCGAACCTCGCCACGATAGACCTCGACCGCCCAGAGCAGGCGCTCGAACGCGGGGGCCCCCTCGCCTGGCCATGTGCCGATCACTTCGGGCGGCAGGACGACATTCCCTTCGACGCGCACGCGCCGGTCGGGCTCCAGCGCCCACACCTCGCCGGTGCGCAGCGAGACGGCGTGATGGTCCGGCAGGCCGACGAACATTTCAGGGTCGGGTCCCGCATCGCCTTCGGCCGGCTGCGCGCGGCCGATGAACTGCAGTGGATTCCAGACCTCGAACTCATGCTGGAGAAACTGCTGCGCGTCATAAGCTCGGCGCAGGCGCGGCAGGTCGACGGCAAATCCGGGCCGTGGCAGCGCGTGCGGCTCGAAGCGCCAGCCGACAGCGGCCCAGGGACCATGACCGCGCAACTCCGGGTGATGCCGCGACCAGGGATTCGCTTGCGCGATCGGCGACACCTCATAACCGTATGCTTGCAGCAGCCATGCGTCGCGCTCGACCTTTTCCATTCCGCGCGCGAAGCAGCCAACGTGCGCACCAGCCCTGAACAGCGCGAGGAGCTCTGCCCAAAGCGGCGCGCGCTCGTCGAAGCCCGGATGCATCAGCAGGCACAAATCGAATGCCTTGCCTTCTCGATCCTCCAGCAATTGCGCGAGCGAGCCCACAAAGATCGTCGCGGGCCGGGCGGTGACTGCCGATTGTCCGTTGAGCGAGACGTGCGGCGTGAAATAGTGAGGCCGCGGCGCGGAGCTCGCTTTCGGCGTCCACAGCATGACGGTGGCGTCCACGGTGAGGCGCGGCCGCTCGAGCAGCAGCGGGAGGAGCTGGTACGGCCGCCCGTCGTCGCCGGCGCTGGGGCCGCCCGGGACTCCGATCATCAGCAGATCGAGGTGCTCCCGCTCGAGGAGCTCAGGCGCGAACGTGGTGATCCACCAGGCCACGGTCACCGGCGCCTTGAGCAACAACCGCAGCTCGTCTTCGGGCACGTCGTCCGCGACGGGACTCATGGCCGGCCATCGACGAGCATCGGCCACCAGGGCCGACCAGTCGTTATGGGCGCGATCCAGCGGATGCATCGAACGGTTCCCAGCAGTCACATCGGGCAAGATTTTATCAGGACATCGGGTCCGATCGACCCGCGCCGATCACGCGTCTGGCAGCGGCATCACGCCCGCATCCGTCGTCAACGCGACGCCGCCGCGGGCGCCCGGCACGACGCTCCCATAACGTTGCGCGAACACCGTCGGAAGAGGTCGGGCGTTTTCGGGCGCGAGCCACAGGCGCAAGAGGTGCCGGCGACGCCCGGGCTCCGGATAATCCTCGAACGCCGTGCGATCGTGCAGCAGCGTGTGGTTGTGCACGAACTGCAGATCGCCGCGCTCGAGCGCCATCGTCAGATGAAGGGCCGGGTCGTCGGCGAGTGTATCGAGAAGGTCGAGCGCCTCGACATCCTCTGGTGCGAGTCGCCGGGCGTCGGCGAAGCGTTGCGCCGAGTCGATGTACTGACGCTGATAGATCGCGGAGAGCGCGCCGGCGTGCCAGTTGAAGATCGGGATCGTGAAATACGGCTTCTCGCCGGCCGGTACTTCGCCGCGGCGATCGGTGGCGAACGGCGCGAACAATCGCCGCGCGAGGTCGGGGCGGCGGGCGCGCAATTCGTTGTAGAGCGTGACCGAGGAAACGAGTGCGGAGAGTCCGCCGGATTTCGCCGTCTGCAGGCACAAGAGACCCACGATGTCGGCGGAGTCGGTATGAAACGTCTGGCGCTCGTGAGTCTGGTAGATGCGCACGTTCGGATCGTCGGAACGGAGCCCAACGTCGCGGACGTGACCGAGCAGATGACCTTGCGCGTTCTGCGTGCGCGGCCGACCGAGATGAACGCCCAAGCCATAGAAAGCCACTGCGCTCAAAGGCGCGCCCCAGCGCTCGACCGGCAGGCCCCGCAGCAGCGCGAAGCCGCGGCCGTGCAGCAGCTCCTCGCTCAGCCGGGCGATACGCGACGCCCATGTCGGGAGCGGGAAATCCGCGGGCGCAAGGTCGTTCAGCGCTCGCGCGTCGCGCTCGACTCTCGCGAGCCAGCGCTCGGCCGCGGCGGCCAATTCGCCGAGCTCCGCCGGCGACAGCGGCTCGATCCAGCCGCCTTCCGCAGCGAGCGCCGGACCGTACCAGGCGCCGGGACCCCCGATGACGCGCGGGAAGCCCGGCCGGGAAATCTTCGAGCTCGACGGTGCGCGATTGCATGGGGCGAGACGATACCCTAAGCGCACGGTGCGGGCAGTATCGGCATTCGAAGCCGGCCGAGCTCGAGCAGCCGGCGAGATTTCTGCTCGCCATCAACGTGAAGAACGCGCAAAAGCTGTGACCACGCTCGCTGATCCAGCGCGCGGACGAGGTATTGAATACGGCGAGGCGAGCTATTCGCGGCTTGACCCGTTACCGTGGGCGCTTGGGAGTCCGGCGGTCGCTGACAAATGCCTGACAAGTGGACCGACCGATGCACCCGTTCGAAGCAGTACGAAACTCCAATCGCAAGATTTCGTTTCGGATTGAACTCCGAGGCGCGCGAACGCATCAAAAATTGCCTCTGTCCAGAATAAGGAGGAGTGCAATGATCAGAGGCGCGACGCCGGAACATCTGGCTCTGATCGGTGACGTTCTCGCGTACGGCGGTCGAAACGGAAGCTGGGACAGGAGTCTGGGCGACGGGGGAGCGAGTCTCGATGCGTTGCTGGCGAAGCTGCGCTACGCGTTCGTCCATGGCGTCCTGCCGCAGATCGATCCGCGGCACGGGAGCGCGTATCGAAACGCGGATTGCCGGGTACGTCTTCCAGATCGATGCGGGCACGCCGCCGATCGGATTCGGACTCTTCAAGGACTTCACCGCAGCGGGGTTCGAGCTGTGGCTGGTCGGAATCGCCGAGGCTCATCGGGGGAGGGGGCATGGACGCGCGCTCCTCTCGGAGCTGCTGGCGACGCCGCTCGGAAGCCGCGTCATGCTGGCACGTTGCGCGTGGGCTTCGGAGGGCTCCCGTCGCTGCTCGCGCGTTCTGTATTCGCACGGCTTCGCGCCATGCCGCGCGACCACGAACGAGGAGTGGCTGCTGCACAGCAGAACCCCGGCCGACGTCGTGCAGATGATCAGGACGATGGACATGTCGCCCTTCGAACCGAGACGAAGCCCCGGTGAACGCGCGTCGGCCGCCCATTCGGCTGGAGCCGATCGCCGGCGATTCTGAAAAAGGTCCCTGCCGGTACGGCGTCGAGTAATATGGAACTGCCATCTCTTTCGTCGAAAGTTGCCCGGTCCCGCAACGACGCATGTCCGCTGCGCGTCCCACGTTGGTCTACGACGGCGACTGCGGCATTTGCCGCTATTGGGTCGACTATTGGCAAGGCCTGACGGGCGACCGAATCCTCTATCGGCCGTACCAGGAGGCGGCGTCCGACTTCCCTGACATTCCGCGCGAAGCCTTCGCGCGCGCGATTCAGCTGATCGAGGCCGACGGGTCCGTGTATTCGGGCGCGGCGGCCACGTACCGCGTGCTGCGGCGGGCGCCGGGGCGCGGCGCGTGGTGGTGGCTGTATGCGCACGTGCCGGGGTTTGCGCCGGCAAGCGAGTGGGCGTACGAATTCTTCTCGCGCCACCGGGCATTGCTGAACCGCATCAGCAAATTTCTGTGGGGACGCGGGCTCCGGCCCGAGCGCTACGAGCTCGTGAGCTGGCTGTTCCTGCGCCTCCTCGGCGCCGTGTACGTGGCCGCCTTCGGGTCGCTCGCCGTCCAGATTCAGGGCCTCGTCGGCCACGCCGGCATCCTGCCGCTCGACGAATACCTCGACCTGGCCCAGCGCGAGCTCGGCAGCGCCGCGTACACGATCCTGCCGACGCTCTTTTGGCTGAACGCAAGCGACACCGCGCTCTTTGCCGGCGCAATCGTCGGTGCCGTCCTCGGGACCCTCGTGGTTTTCGATCGGGGGACGCGTCCCGCGCTCATCGGGTCGTTCGCGCTCTACCTGTCCTACGTTTACGCGGGACAGGACTTCATGACGTTCCAGTGGGATTCGCTGCTGCTCGAAACGGGGTTCCTGGCGATTTTCCTCACCGGCGGCTCGCGGATCGTCGTCTGGCTGTATCGGTGGCTGGCATTCCGTTATTTCCTGCTGGCCGGCGTGGTCAAGCTCCTCTCCGGCGATCTGACGTGGCGCGGCCTGACGGCGCTCCAATATCACTTCTGGACGCAGCCGTTGCCGACCCCGCTCGCGTGGTACGCGGCGCAACTGCCGCCGTGGCTGCTGGCCGCGGGAACGACCGCGACGCTCGTCGTCGAAATCGGATGCGTCTTTCTCATCTTCCTGCCGCGGCGCCCGCGTGCGTTGGCTGGCTGCGCGCTGTTGCTGTTCCAGGGGCTGATCCTGCTGACCGGCAACTACAATTTCTTCAACGTGCTCAGCATGACGATATGCATCTTCCTCTTCGACGACGCGGCGCTGGGCCGGCTGTTGCCGCGGCGGATCACGGCGTGGGCGCAAGCACGGGCGCCGCATCCGGGGCGCGTCGCGACGACCGTGGCAACGGTGCTCGCGCTTGTCGTGGTGCCTGTCGGAGTGAACAGGATTTCGCAGGCCGTCATGCGCACCGACCTGCCGGTGCTCGGGGCTCTTTCCAGGGCGGTATCGCCGCTGCTCATCGTCAACGCGTATGGGCTGTTCGCGGTGATGACGACCGCCCGGCCCGAAATCGTGATCGAAGGCTCCGCGGACGGCCAAACCTGGGTCGAGTACGGCTTCACGTACAAGCCGGGAAAGTTTGACGCGCGCTCCGTTCTGGAACGTTCCGCACCAGCCGCGTCTTGACTGGCAGATGTGGTTCGCCGCGCTCGGCGATGCGCAGGCGAATCCGTGGTTTCAGAACCTCGTGTTCCGACTGCTCCAGGGCAGCCCGCCGGTGCTGGCGCTGCTCGAGTCCAATCCGTTTGCCGATCGCCCGCCGCGCTACGTTCGCGCCAAGCTCTACCAGTACCGCTTCGCCGATTCACGCACGCACGCGGCGACCGGTCAGTGGTGGACGCGTGAGTTCGCGAGACCGTATTTTCCGTCGGTCAGCCTGGCCGACTTCGTCGAGCGCCGGCGAACCGGCGAAGCGCCGCGCAATCGGATGAAGAGGAGCCGCGCAAAACTAACCTCATGCCGTAGGAACAATCAGAAGATGGCAAGAGAGTTGGCGCGCGTCGGTCAAGCCGTCGGACGCGAAGGCAAGACGCGGCAGCGGATGCGTTTTGACCGCTCCGACGGCGCCGTGGGGCGAAATGCAGATGTCGTGCAACACGCTGATCGACGATCTCGTGCGGCCGACGATCGAAGTCACTCGCGCGGTGACCGCAGTTGCGCAGAGGCGACCTGCTGCAGACGATGCGGCTGGACGTCGAGGGCCGCCCGCTGGAAGGCGAATTCCTGCGCTCGGCGACGATCGTCAACACGATGATCAAGCAACTTGAGCGTCTTCACCTCCGAAGTGACGCGCGTCGCGCGCGAGGTCGGCACTGACGGCAAGCTCGGCGGGCAGGCGCAGGTTCCCGAAGTGAGCGGGGTGTGGAAGGACCTGACCGAAAGCGTCAATCTGATGGCAAGCAACCTGACCGCCCAGGTGCGCAACATCTCGGAAGTGACGATCGCCGTGGCCAGCGGCGACCTGTCGCGCAAGATCACCGTCGACGTGCGCGGCGAAATCCTGCAGCTCAAGGAGGCCATCAATACGATGGTCGACCAGCTGCGCTCCTTCGCGTCGGAAGTGACGCGCGTGGCGCGCGAGGTCGGCACCGACGGGCGGCTCGGCGGCCAGGCGGTGGTGCCCGGCGTGGCCGGGACGTGGAAGGATCTGACCGACAACGTCAACCTGCTGGCGGCGAACCTCACGACGCAGGTGCGCAACATCGCCGAGGTGACGACCGCGGTGGCGCGCGGCGACCTGTCGCGCAAGATCACCGTCGACGTGAGCGGCGAGGTGCTCGAGCTCAAGAACACGATCAACACGATGGTCGACCAGCTGAACGCGTTCGCCTCCGAGGTGACGCGCGTCGCGCGCGAGGTCGGCACCGAAGGCAAGCTCGGCGGCCAGGCGCAGGTGCCAGGCGTGGGCGGGACGTGGAAGGACCTGACCGACAACGTCAACTTCATGGCGAGCAACCTGACGGGGCAGGTGCGCAACATCGCCGAGGTCGCGACCGCGATCGCCGGCGGCGACCTGTCGAAGAAGATCACCGTCAACGTGAGCGGCGAGATCCTGCAGCTCAAGGAAACGCTCAACACGATGGTCGACCAGCTGAACGCGTTCGCGTCGGAAGTGATCGCGCGTGGCGCGCGAGGTCGGCACCGACGGGCGGCTCGGCGGCCAGGCGGTGGTGCCGGGCGTCGCCGGCACGTGGAAGGACCTGACCGACAACGTCAACCTGCTCGCGGCGAACCTCACGACGCAGGTGCGCAACATCGCCGAGGTGACGACCGCGGTCGCGCGCGGCGACCTGTCGCGCAAGATCACCGTCGACGTGAAGCGGCGAGGTGCTCGAGCTCAAGAACACGATCAACACGATGGTCGACCAGCTGAACGCGTTCGCCTCCGAGGTGACGCGCGTCGCGCGCGAGGTCGGCACCGAAGGCAAGCTCGGCGGTCAGGCGCAGGTGCACGGCGTGGCCGGCACGTGGAAGGACCTGACGGACAGCGTCAACTCGATGGCGAGCAACCTGACCGGCGCAGGTGCGCAACATCGCCGAGGTGGCGACGGCGGTGGCGCGCGGCGACCTGTCGCGCAAGATCACGGTCGACGTGAAGGGCGAGATCCTCGAGCTCAAGAACACGCTCAACACGATGGTCGACCAGCTGAACGCGTTCGCCGGCGAGGTGACGCGCGTCGCGCGCGAAGTCGGCACCGACGGCCGGCTCGGCGGCCAGGCGCAGGTGCCCGGCGTCGCCGGCACCTGGAAGGACCTGACCGACAACGTCAACTTGCATGGCGGCCAACCTGACGACGCAGGTGCGCAACATCGCCGACGTCACCACGGCGATCGCCAACGGCGACCTGTCGAAGAAGATCACGGTCGACGTCGAGCGGCGAGATGCTGGAGCTCAAGAACACGATCAACACGATGGTCGACCAGCTGAACGCGTTCGCCTCCGAAGTGACGCGCGTGGCGCGCGAGGTCGGCACCGAAGGCAAGCTCGGCGGCCAGGCGCAGGTGCCGGGCGTCGCCGGCACGTGGAAGGACCTGACCGACAACGTCAACTCGATGGCCGGCAACCTGACGGCGCAGGTGCGCAACATCGCCGAGGTGACGACCGCCGATCGCGCGCGGCGACCTGTCGCGCAAGATCACGGTCGACGTGAAGGGCGAGATCCTCGAGCTCAAGAACACCATCAACACGATGGTCGACCAGCTGAACGCGCTTCGCCGTCCGAGGTGACGCGCGTCGCGCGCGAGGTCGGCACCGAAGGCAAGCTCGGCGGTCAGGCCGCAGGTGCCCGGCGTCGCGCGGCACCTGGAAGGATCTCACCGACAACGTCAACTTCATGGCCGGCAACCTGACCGCGCAGGTGCGCAGCATCGCCGAGGTGGCGACGGCGATCGCCAGCGGCGACCTGTCGACGAAGATCACGGTCGACGTGCGCGGCGAGCTGCTGCAACCTGAAGGAGACGATCAACACGATGGTCGAGCAGCTGCGCGCGTTCGCCGCCGAGGTGATCGCGCGTCGCGCGCGAGGTCGGCACAGACGGCAAGCTCGGCGGCCAGGCGGTCGTGACGGGTGTGGCCGGCACCTGGAAGGACTTGACCGACAACGTCAACCTTCTCGCGGCCAATCTCACCACGCAGGTGCGCAACATCGCCGAGGTGACGACCGCGGTGCGCGCGGCGACCTGTCGCGCAAGATCACGTCGACGTCAGCGGCGAGATCCTCGAGCTCAAGAACACGATCAACACGATGGTCGACCAGCTCAATGCCTTCGCGTCCGAAGTGACGCGTGTGGCGCGCGAGGTGGGGACCGAAGGCAAGCTCGGTGGCCAGGCGCAGGTGCCGGGGTAGGCGGCACGTGGAAGGACCTGACAGATACCGTGAACGTATGGCAGCGAACCTCACCGAGCAGGTCCGGGGCATCGTCAAGGTGGTGACGCCGTGGCCGAAGGCGATCTCAAGCGCAATCTGTTCGTCCAGTCGAAGGGAAGTGCGGCCGCATCGGGTGGAGGAGCCGGCAGAACTTGCTAAAAGGCGTCCGAGCTCGCGCTGACCTCGAAGTACAAGTCCGAGTTCCTGGCCAACATGTCGCACGAGCTGCGCACGCCACTCAACAGCATCCTGATTCTCGGTCAGCAGCTTGGCGACAACCCGGAGCGCAACCTGACCGCGAAGCAGGTCGAATACGCGCGAACCATTCACAGCGCCGGGACGGATCTGCTCAACCTCATCACCGACATCCTCGATTTGTCCAAGATCGAATCGGGCACGGTGACGGTCGATGTCGAAGATCTCCTGTTCACCGATGTCATCAGCACGGTCAGCCGCACCTTCCATCTGGAGGCGGAACGCCGGAAGCTCGAGTTCGACGTAGGTATCGACCCCACGCTGCCGCGGCGCGTCGTCACCGACTCCAAGCGGCTGCTGCAAGTCCTGAAGAACCTGCTGTCCAACGCCTTCAAGTTCACCGTCGCATGGCCGCGTCGGACTCAAGGTCGCGGCGGCCGCGTACGGCTGGACGCCCGAGCATCCGATCCTGACGTCCGCGGAATCCGTGGTGGCCTTCGAGGTGAGCGACACCGGCATCGGCATTCCGCCCGAGAAGCAGAAGCTCATCTTCGAGGCGTTTCAGCAAGCCGACGCCGGCACCAGCCGCAAATACGGCGGCACCGGTCTGGGACTTGCGATCAGCCGCGAGCTCGCCGGGCTGCTGGGAGGCGAAATTCAGTTCTGCAGAGCACGCCGGGCACCGGCAGCACGTTTACGCTGTATCTGCCCTTGAACTATGCCGGGCCGCTGGGCCATCCGGTGGAGTCCGCGAAGTCGCAAGACGCTGCCGACGATGCGCGTACGCGGCGGGTATTTCCCGCGGTCCGTCGCATCGAGGCTGCGCCGGTCTCGATATCCGACGACCGCGAGCAGCTCAACGGACAACGACCATATCATGCTGATCGTGGAAGACGATCCGAGCTACGCGCGGGTGATCGTCGACCTTGCCCGCGCGAACGGCTTCAAGGTGCTCTACGCCGCCACGGGCACCGACGCGCTCGATCTCGTTCGCAAATACCGGCCGACCGCGGTTTCGCTCGATGTATTCCTGCCGGATATGCTGGGGTGGACGGTGCTCAGTCACCTGAAGCGCGATGCCGCGACGCGGCACATCCCGGTCCAGATCGTGACGCTCGACGAGGACCGGCAGCACGGCCTCGCGCGCGGCGCGTTCTCGTACGTCGGCAAGCCCACCACCGCCGATGGCCTCGAACATCGCGCTTTCGCGGATCAAGACGTTCGCGGCGCCGCGGCGCAAGCGGCTCCTGGTGGTCGACGACAACCGCGCGGAGCTGGAGAGCATCCAGGCGCTGCTCAGCGCACGACGACATCGACATCACGACCGCAGGCACGGGGACGGCGGCGCTCATTGCGCTGCGCGAGCAGGCGTACGATTGCGTCGTGCTCGACCTGCGGCTGCCTGACATGTCGGGCTTCGACGTGCTCGAGGTCATCAGCGAAGAGTCCGCGCTGCGCGACGTGCCGGTCGTGGTCTTCACAGGCAAGGAGCTCTCGGCGGATGAAGACGCGCGGCTGCGCGTGCTGGCGCGCAGCGTCGTCGTCAAGGGCGTCGAATCGCCCGACCGCCTGCTCGACGAAACGGCGTTGTTCATGCATCGTGTGATCGCCGACCTGCCCGAGCACAAGCGCAAGACGCTGGAGCGACTGCACGACTCCGACGAGGATCTCATCGGCAAGCGGGTGCTCGTCGTCGACGACGACGTCCGGAACATCTTCGCGCTGGCGAGCGTGCTGGAGCGCCGCGGCATGAGCGTGCTGACCGCGAACACCGGTCACGAGGCGATCGCCATGCTGCAGGACACGCCCGAAGTGGCCATCGTGCTGATGGACATCATGATGCCCGAGATGGATGGCTACGAGACGATGCGGGAAATTCGTCGCGAGCCCGCCGATCGGCGGCTGCCGATCATCGCTCTGACGGCGAAGGCGATGGTCGGCGATCGCGAGAAATGCCTGCAGGCCGGCGCCTCCGACTACCTGGCGAAGCCGGTGAACACGGAGCAGCTCATTTCCGCTCTTCGAATGTGGCTGCATCGCTGAAGGTCGGCATGTCGGAGCGGAAAAAGGTCAACATCCTGCTGGTCGACGATCAGCCCGGGAAGCTGTTGACGTATGAAACGATGCTCGCGGAGCTGGGCGAGACCCTGATCGCCGCCGCGATCGGCGCGCGATGCGCTCGCGCATCTGCTGAGGGAGGACTTTGCGGTCGTCCTCATGGATGTCAACATGCCGGAGCTCGACGGCTTCGAGCTCGCGGCGATGATCCGCCAGCATCCGCGGTGCCAGAAGACGGCGATCATCTTCGTCTCCGCCGTCCATTTGACCGACTTCGATCGCCAGAAGGGCTATGCGACCGGCGCCGTCGACTACGTGTCGGTTCCGGTCGTTCCCGAGCTTCTTCGGGCCAAGGTCCGCGTGTTCGTGGACCTGTACCGCAAATCGACGGAGCTCGAGCAGCTCAACAGGACGCTGGAGGAACGCGTTGCCACTCGCACGAGAGAGCTCCAGGACTCCGTGCGGCATCTGCGGGAGAGCGAGAAGCAACTGCGCGCCCAGGGCGAAGCGCTAGCCGAGGTCGACCGGCGCAAGAACGAGTTCCTGGCGATGCTCGCGCACGAGTTGAGAAATCCCCTGCAGCCCATTCGCTCCGCGGTCGAAATGCTGCGGCAGGAGAAGGCCAGGCCGGAACATCTTCGCCTGGGACGCGAAGTCATCGGCCGGCAGGTCGATCAGCTTGCCCGTCTCGTCGATGACCTGGTGGATACGAACCGCATCAGCAGCGGCAAGCTGGAGCTGCGCAAGGATCTCATCGATCTGTTGCCCGTTATCGAAGGGGCCGTGGATTCCATACGTCCGCTTGCCGAACGCAAGCGCCAGGAAGTGGCGATCGCCCTGCCGTCCGGTCCGGTTCGCGTCGACGGCGATGCGGTGCGGCTCAACCAGGTATTCGTCAACCTGCTCAGCAATGCGGTCAAGTACACGCGTGACGGCGGGCACATCCGCCTCACGGTCGAATGCGACGACCGCGACGCATTCGATCCGTATTCGCGATGACGGCGTCGGCATTTGCGACGACGATCTGCCGCGGGTGTTCGAGATGTTCTACCAGGGCAAGAACCGCGCCGACGATGCGCAAGGCGGCCTCGGACTGGGACTCGCGCTCGTGCGAAGGCTCATCGAGCTCCACGGAGGCAGCGTGCAGGCGCACAGCGCCGGACTCGACCAGGGAAGTGAATTCGAGGTTCGGATTCCTGCCGTTTCCACGTCGACCTGGGCGCCTCCCGGCACGGATTCACATCCGTCGACCGCGCGGCCGCCCCGGCGCCGTATCCTGGTGGCCGACGACAATCGCGATGCAGCCGAAACGCTGGCGACGATCCTGCGCCTCGAAGGCAATGATGTCGACGTCGCCTACGACGGTGCGGACGCGGTTCTGGCAATGTCGAAGTTTCAGCCCGATGTCGTGCTGATGGACCTTGGAATGCCGAAGCTCGACGGGCACGCCGCGGCGCGGGCGATTCGAAGCGTTCCCCGCGAGCAAGTCGGTGGTCCTTATCGCCATCTCCGGCTGGGGAGGCGATGTCGGACCGGCAGCTCTCGCTCGAGGCTGGCTTCGACCGGCACCTGGTGAAGCCCGTCGTGCCGAGCGAGCTCCTGGCGGTGCTGTCGTCACTCGGTCAAGACGTTACCCATGACGCGGACGGGTGAGGCGCTACGCCGGCGGTCGTCTCCGACGAGCGAGCGCCGGCGGCCTTCATGCACTGGCGCGCTTCGGCAGGAACGGCGCAATGAGATCCATCGGGAGCGGAAAGATGATCGTCGTATTCTTGTCGGCGCCGATCACCGTCAGCGTTTCCAGATATCGCAATTGAATGGCCTGCGGCTCCTGCGCCAACACCTTGGCGGCCTGGTAAAGCTTTTCCGAAGCCTGCAATTCTCCCTCGGCGTGTATGACCTTTGCGCGCCGCTCGCGCTCGGCTTCGGCCTGCCGCGCGATCGCCCGGATCATCGACTCGGTCAGGTCCACCTGCTTGATCTCGACGTTGGAGACCTTGATTCCCCATGAGTTGGTTTGGGCATCCAGTGCCTGCTGGATATCCAGATTGAGCTTCTCGCGGCCGGCAAGCATGTCGTCGAGCTCGTGCTTGCCCAGCACCGAGCGCAGCGTCGTCTGCGCCAGCTGACTCGTCGCATTGCGGAAGTTCTCGACTTGGATGATCGCCTTCTCCGAGTCGATCACGCGCAGATAGACGACGGCACTGACCTTGACCGACACGTTGTCGCGCGAGATCACGTCCTGCGTCGGCACCTCGAACACCACGGTGCGAAGGTCCACCTTGACCATTTGCTGGACTGCCGGAATGAGCAGCACGAGTCCCGGTCCCTTGACCTTCCAGAAGCGACCGAGCATGAACACGACGCCACGCTCGTATTCCCGGAGGATCCGAATCGAGGAGGCGAGAAGTATTGCCAGCAGTATGACGATCCCAAGCCCGCCGAATCCAAACATCATGACGCACTCCCTTCAGGGTTGATCGACATCGGCTCCACGTCCAGCGTGAGGCCATCGATGCGGGTCACCCGCACCTGCTGGCCCTGCGCCAGCGCCACCGGGCTTCGCACCCGCCATGTTTCGCCGTGGACGGTTGCCCAGCCTTCGCCCGCGAAATCCGCGAGCACTTTGCCGGAGTCGCCGAGAAGCGACTCCTGACCGGTCACCACCGGACGCCTGCGGGCCTTCACCGCCGTCCCCACGATCAGGAATACGAACACGGCGGTGACGCCCGCCATCGTGAGGATCAGCGGCAATGAAATCCCGTAGCCCGGGATATCGGTGTCGATGAGAATCGTGACGCCGATCACGAAGGCAATGATGCCGCCGACGGCGAGCGCGCCCGAGAGCGGCACGAACACCTCGGCCACCAGGAAGGCGATGGCAAGCGCAATCAGCGCCAGACCGGTAACGTTGTAGGGAAGCATCTGCAACGCGAAGAGCGCCAGCAGCAGGCTGATGCCGCCGACCACGCCGGGAAGAATATAGCCGGGGTTCGAGAACTCGAACAGCAACCCGTAAATGCCCAGCATCATGAGCACCATCGCGAGACTCGGCGAGGCGATGATGGAGAGAAGACGGCTCCGCCAATCGGGATCGAATGCGACCACCTCGGCGTCGGCAACGTCGACCGTGACGACGGTGCCGCCCATGGCGACGTGCGCTCCCTGGATTTGCTTGAGGAGATTCTCCACGTCCGCGGCGACGTGATCGACCACGTGCAGTTTCATTGCCTCGTCGGCGCTGAGGCTTACGGCCTCGCGGACCGCCTTTTCAGCCCACTCGACATTGCGTCCCCGCAGTTGCGCAAGGCTCCGGATGTAGGCCGACGCGTCGTGGATCTGCTTCTGGGTCATCGTGCTCGGCCGCGCCGACGACGCTGGCGCGTCCTTGCCCGGCGGCGCGTCCTTGCGCGTCTCCGGCGCAGGTTCGTTCTCCGGACCGCCCAGGCCGATCTGCACGGGCGTTGCGGCGCCGAGGTTGGTGCCCGGCGCCATCGCGGCAATGTGACTCGCGTACAAGATGTAGGTGCCGGCGCTGGCTGCCCTCGCGCCGCTTGGGAAAACAAACGTCGCGACCGGAATCGGCGAGGCCAGGATCGACTTGATGATGTCGCGCATCGCCGTATCCAGGCCGCCGGGCGTGTCCATCTTGAGCACGACCAGCCGGGAACCGTTGTCCACCGCGTGCTTCAAGCCACGTGCGAAGTAGTCGGCGGTGGCCGGGGAAATGGGGCCGTCGATCGTCAGCACTGTGACGACCGGGGGACTCGCGCCCACCGGCAGCGGAAGCAATAACGCCAGCAGAAGCAAGAGCCTTCGCGCCATCGGCAGGACCCCAGGGCGACGGGAATCGCGCCCAAGCCGTCGATTATTGTGCGCCAAACGCGCCGGCGCGGGTTGTGTTCTCAGGCGAACGCAGGTGCGTCCCAGCGGGAAATTGCGCTAGGATGGTCGGCCGGCATTCGATCTTGGCTCACCGGGTGCCGTTCCTCTCTCACCCTGCGAGAATGCCATGCCCAATGATGTCATGCGTCTGCTGCGCCTCCTGACGGTCGCCGCCGCTTCGTGTCTCGCTTGCAGCTGCGCCAGCCCTCCGCAAGCAGGCAGCGAGGTGCGCACTGCTCCCGTGCAGGCCTACACGGCGAACCCGTATGTCGGAAAACCCTACGAAGTGCTCGAGCCCGCTGTGGGCGGGGTCGTGGCGAACGGCTCTTCGTCTGCCCACGTATCCGACGAGGGACGAAGCCATCGCCGCTTTGCAAACGGAAGCGGCAAAGCTGAACGCGGACGCGCTGATCAACGTGAGTTGCCTGG
Source organism: uncultured beta proteobacterium (assembly GCA_963811685.1). GTDB lineage: Bacteria > Pseudomonadota > Gammaproteobacteria > Burkholderiales > Casimicrobiaceae > CAIWHR01. The sequence goes on from CAWESK010000007.1 coordinate 107,918, forward strand.
ATCAGGGGCCCTCGACGTGGTTCAAGAGCAATGAGCCGGGCTTCCTTTGCTACGGTGTCGCGATCCGCGTCGGACGAACCCAAGGGTGATCGGGATATGAGCGCTGCGGAAACCGAAACGACCGGTCCGGACCTGGCACTGGGGGTAGGGACCGATACCCTTGCCGATGGACAGATGCTCGCCGGGCACGTCGGCACGGACGCGGTCCTGCTCGCCCGTCGCGGCAACGAGTTCTTCGCGATTGGCGCCACCTGCAGTCACTACAACGGTCCGCTGGCGGAAGGATTGATGGTCGATGACACGGTGCGCTGTCCCTGGCATCACGCCTGCTTCAGCCTGCGCACGGGGGAGGCGCTGCGCGCGCCGGCGCTGGCTCCCGTCGCATGCTGGTCGACCGAGCGGCGAGGCGACAAGGTGTTCGTTCTGAAGAAAGCGGCGCCGACATCGCGCTCCCGCGTTGCGCTCACGCCCAAATCGCCGCAGAAGATCGTGATCATCGGCGGTGGCGCAGCGGGTTTCGCCGCCGCGGAGATGCTGCGTCGCCAGCACTACCAGGGCCGCATCGTCATGCTGAGCGACGACGACGCGCCACCCGTTGACCGGCCGAACCTGTCCAAGGATTACCTGGCCGGCAGCGCACCGGAGGAGTGGGTCCCGCTGCGTGACGCCAGCTTCTACACCGAAGCAGATATCGACTTGCGGCTGAAGACAACCGTCACCGCCGTCGACGTATCGGCGCATGAGGTCGCGCTCGGCGATGGCAGCAAGATCGCCTACGACCGACTGCTGCTCGCGACCGGCGCCGAGCCGGTGCGATTGCCGCTCCCGGGCATGGACCTGCCGCACGTGCATACGCTGCGAACCCTCGGCGATTGCCGCGCCATCATCGCGCGGGCGGCGACCGTACGGCGCGCCGTCGTGATGGGCGCCAGCTTCATCGGTCTCGAGGTCGCCGCCTCGTTGCGCGCGCGCGGCATCGAAGTGCACGTCGTGGCGCCGGACAAGCGCCCGATGGAGCGCGTGCTCGGTCCGCAGATGGGGGACTTCGTGCGCAGCCTGCACGAAGAGCACGGCGTGATCTTCCACCTCGAGGACACCGCGACCGCGATCGACGCGCGCCAAGTGACACTGAAGAGCGGCGCGACGATCGGCGCGGACATGGTCATCGCCGGCGTCGGCGTGCGGCCGCGCCTGTCGCTCGCCGAGAAGGCGGGACTCGCCATCGACCGCGGCGTGACGGTCAATGCGTATATGGAGACCGGCGCATCCGGAATCTTCGCGGCGGGGGACATCGCACGCTGGCCCGACCCGCACAGCGGCGCGCCGATCCGAGTGGAACATTGGGTTGTCGCGCTGCGTCAGGGCCAGACTGCCGCAATCAACATGCTCGGCGGCCGGGAGAAGTTCAATTCCGTGCCGTTCTTCTGGAGCCAGCACTACGACGTCCCGATCAATTACGTGGGCCACGCGGAGACGTGGGACGAGTTGGCGGTCGAAGGCGACATTGCGGCGCGCGACTGCGTGCTGCGATACAAGCGCAATGGCCGCGTGCTCGCCGTCGCGTCGATCTATCGCGATGTCGACAGCCTGAGGGCCGAAGCAGCGATGGAGCAGGAGGCGGTGTAGAACGCCTCAGTCGCGTCGCGGAATCTAATATGGCAGAAAGACCGGTAATCATGGTGGTCGATGATGAGCCGGCGGCACTGGCCGCAATGCTCGACGCCCTTACGCGGCGGTTTGGCGGCGACTACCGCATTGCGCCCTACCTGTCGGCACCTGCGGCACTGGAGGCCGTATCCAAGGCCAAGCAGGATGGGGAGGAAATTGCGCTGGTGATCGCGGACCAATGGATGCCCGACATGACGGGAAACGAATTTCTCGGGCAGGTCCGCGCCATCGAGCCCAGGGCGAAGCTCGCGTTGCTCGTTGCGTGGGGTGACCACACGGCCTCGCCGACCATCCTGCAGGGCTGCGCGCTCGGCCAGCTCGACAACTACCTCTACAAGCCCTGGACCCCCGCTGAGGTCCATCTGTACCCGCTGGTGAGCGAGTTCCTGGCGGAGTGGACGCGGGTCCACCGGCCGGCGATGGAGCTGATTCACATCGTGGGTGACGAGCAATCCCCGCGCTCGAATGAGATTCGCGAGCTCCTCAACCGCAACGGGGTCCCCTACGGGTTCCATGACGTCGCTTCGCCAACGGCAAGACGACTCAGCGAGGAGCGCGGCGCCGACCTCGCGGCGCTGCCGGCCGTCTTCCTGCTCGACGGGTCGGTGCTCGCCGACCCAACGGATGCGAAGATCATGGATGCGATCGGCGAGAGCCTGAATGAGCTGTCCTGTGACGTGGCCGTGGTCGGGGGCGGCCCCGCCGGGCTCACGTCAGCGGTCTACGCGGGATCGGAGGGGCTGCGAGTCCTTGTCATCGAGAGGCACGTGATCGGTGGGCAGGCCGGCGCAAGTTCGCTCATCAGGAATTATCTCGGCTTCCCGCGCGGAATCAGCGGAGTGGAGCTCACCCAGCGGGCGTACCAGCAGGCGTGGCTCTTCGGCGCAAAGTTCGTATTTGCGCGGGAGGTGACGCGATTGCGTGCAAACGGCGCGAAAAAGATCCTGACCTTATCGGACGGACGCGAGATCTCTGCAACAGCGGTGATCGTCGCCACCGGAGCGAAGTACCGGCGCCTGGAGGTTCCGGAGATCGATCGCTTCGTCGGCAGGAGCGTCTTCTATACGACGTTCGGCGAAACGCGTGTCGTAAGCGACCTCGATGTGGGGGTGGCTGGCGGGGGAAACTCGACGGCGCAGGCGGCAATCGACCTCGCCACTACGCGCGCCGGGTGACGCTGGTGGTGCGAGCCAATACGCTCGAAAGTGGGATGTCCGATTATCTGGTGAGGCAGATTCGCCGCGCATCCAACATCGACGTGAGGCTCGGGGCCGAGGTTGTCGGCGCGGAGGGTGTCGAACGCATGGAACGTCTGGCCATCCGCGACAGAGCGAGCAATGCGGTCAAAACCATTCCGGCCAATCTGCTCTTCGTGCTGATCGGAGCGATGCCGCACACGGACTGGCTGGCCGGCGTGGTCCAGCGCGACGCGAAGGGATTCATCGTTACCGGTCACGACGTCGACCTGAAGGCCTGGCCCATCGAGCGCAAGCCAATGGAATTCGAGACCAGCGTGCCGGGAGTATTCGCCGCCGGCGACGTCCGCCTCGGATCGATGAAGCGCGTCGCTTCCTCAGTGGGCGAAGGCGCATCGGCGGTGCAGCATGTCCACCAGTATATGGAGGAGGTACGGAAAATCGCGTCCGACGCCGGAGTGCGTCAGGAAGGGTAGCGAATCGGTAGTCCGGTGCCAGCCGGACCAACTCGTCCATTGGTACGGTACCGGACCGATGACGGCCGTGCCGAAATGCCTTGACGACTGACGGAGGAAGAGTTGTAGACTACGATGTGATTGGAGGTGCCATGCCGGACGCGTTAGGGGGACCTTCCGCATCGACGCTGTTGCGCTGGTCGACGTTCATCGTTGTCGAGGCGAACGTCGCCTTCATGTACGCGTTCGTCAACCGCACCGGCGACTTGCCTTCCATCACCGAAGTGTCGCAGCAGTACGCGACGACCTTCGCCCCCGCCCATTTCGTGAATGCGATCTGCTGGATCATCGGGATCGCGGTCCTGCTCTTCTTCGTCGCGGCGTTGTGGCCGCGGCGTCGTCCCACGGGCGTCTACGACCCGTTCATCGTGCCTCTCGCCATGGCGAGCACATTGGGCTCGGCGTGGGTCGTTGCTTTCCGTTACGATCAGCTCGATGTCGTGGTCGCGCTGACCGCTGCCGGCGTCGTGCTGGGCGCGCTGATGTTCGCGCGTGCTGCCGCGCTGCGGTCTCCGCGCGCGCGATTGTTGCGTGTCCCCTTCGCCCTGATCTTCGGCTGGGCTACCGTCGCATTGCTTACCACCACGGCGCAATGGTTCAACGCCCGCGGCTGGTTGACGACGATCGAATTGGTCACCGAGATGTCGCTCGGCTTTCTCGCGCTCGCCGCCTTGCTTGGCGCCTTCGTCGCGCTCCGTTATCGCGAGTTCGTCTATCCGATGGTCATTGCCTGGGCCCTGGGCGCCATCTACGTCGGGCAGCGCCTGTTCGATCCCACGATCGCCGGCGCCGCACTCGATGGCTGCATCGGATTGCTGATCGTGGCAGGTTTCGCCGCCGTTGCGGCGGCTATCGAGGCGTTTCGGCGCAAGGAAAGAGCCGTCGGCATCGCGCAGAGCGGAAAAGCGCGACCTCGCGAAACCCGTGGCGCCCGCTGCCCAACGGAGGCCCGCCCACGCCACCCGGTGGCCCAGATTCCACCTGCCCTCGAGAATGAAGCTCCGACCGCGGGACCGGGACTACCTGCTCGATCTCGACGCCGCGACGACGCGGTCTTAGCGACGGTGGCTTGCCCCATGCGGGCAGCGATCAGGCGAAGCGCGGGTGAACGTTTTCTTCGTTCCCCACTCATATTGAGATGATTTCCAAGCCAGTACCATGAAGCGCCGGCGTGGCGTCGCGTCGACGGAACGCCGATTGCGTGCGTCGAGAAGATCAAGGTCCTGAACGAAAACATGGCCGAGTTGCGCCAGATGGCGCAGGACGCGTTCGAGGATGCGCTGCTGCTCGAATGTCCGGAAGAAGTCATCCGCAACGAGTTTCACCGGCTCGTGGATTCGCTGCGCAACCCCTGGCCGACGGCGCCCCCGCGGATTGAAGCGGCCACCTGTTAAAATCGTACTTCCAGCAAGGCAGGCGCAGGCAGCAATCGACAAGCCGACTGGTAAGCCCCTCGAGAGCGAGCCCACGGTATTGTGGAATTGATTTTCGAGGCGACGTCTCGGAAATTGCGCTCCTCGGTAATTTACGCGACACCAATCTGATCAACCCTACCCGGAGAAATTCAAATGGCAAAGAAAATATTCTCGTCATGGCTGCTCGCGGTGAGCTGTCTCACGATGTGTGTCGATAGCCGTCGCGGCGGACCCGAACCCGTCGGGAACCATCAGGATTTCCAGCAAGGCCGTCGCTATCGGCGTCGGCGTGACCTGGGGCGACGGCACGCTCTCCTACCAGGGCAAGAACTACACGTTCTCGGTCGATGGAATCAGCGTCGTCGATCTCGGCGCGTCGGACGTCACGTCCGTCGGCGAAGTGTTCTATCTGAACAAGCTGGAGGATTTCAGCGGCAACTATACGGCGGGCGAAGCAGGGATCGCCATCGGCGGCGGCCCCAGCGACACGATCATGAAGAACCCGAGCGGAGTCGTGATTCGTCTGCATGGCACGCAGAAAGGCGGCCGGTTGACGCTCGCGGGTCAAGGGGTGACGCTGCAACTGAAGAAATAGTCCGGGGCTCGGCGTGGCGGCAGTTCGCCTTGTGCTTCGGCGTGCCGCCTCGCCGACGTTAGCGGCCGCGAACGGGCACGTCCACGACCTGCTCTAGCCGCGCGCTGCGCGCCATCGATTCCAGCGTCGCCGCGTTGTCCAGGCTTGCCTCGGCGGCGCGCTCGACGGCCGCAAAATCCCGTTGGGCCACCAGCCCGGCAAACGCCTCGGCGGCAAACCGGAAGCCGCTGCCGACGCTCGAGCGAATCTCTTCGAACGGCACGGTGTTCGCCGTTCCGCGACGCACGCGCAGCTGACTGGGCTGGTAGCCGTAGGGATGACCGCTCGCGTGCTCGCTCGTGTGGTTCAGGTATTCGGTTTCGATCGTGCCCTTCGTTCCGACGATGGTCGCGCGGCGATGGTTGGCCGCGTCCATCGCACAGGATAGCTGCGCGCGGCGCCCGTCGGCGTAGTGCAGGGTCGCCATCAGGCTGATGTCCACGCCGGTGCCGGCCCCGTCTGTGTTGGCCCAACTTGCATCGGCCTGCACGCGTTGCGGCGCGCACCCCATGGCCAGGCGGATCACGCTCAGCGCGTAGCTGCCCGCGTCCAGCAACGCCCCGCCGCCCAGCTCGGGCTTCATCCGGATGTTGCTCGCCGGATTGGGCACCGTGAACCCGAAGCTCGCCTGCACCGAGCGCACGTCGCCGATGGCGCCGTCGTTCAACAGCGCCAGCATGTCGCGCGTCTGCGGCTGAAAATAATACGGGTAGGACTCCAGGAGCATTACGCGATGGCGCCGCGCGGCGTCGAACATCGCGCGCGCCTCGTCCAGGCCCAGCGCCAATGGCTTCTCGCACAACACGTGCTTGCCGCTTTCGAGTGCCTTGATCGCCCATTCGGCATGCAGGCTGTTGGGCAACGGCAGGTAGATGGCGTCGATTTCCTTGTCGTCCAGCAGCGCCTCGTAGCTGCCGTGGTGACGGGCGATCCCGTGGGCCGCGGCAAAGGCCGCCGCGGTGTCCGGGTTGCGGCTTCCGACGCAAACGATGCGCACCGCCGGACTCGGCGCGACGTCGCGCGCGAACTGCCTGGCGATGTTGGCGCAGCCGAGAATCCCGAGTCGCAGTGCGGTGTCTTTCGGCGTGGGGATTGTCATGCGGCTGCTCGCGCGAAGCGCGCTCCTGGGCGGTCGTGGATGCATTGTCGCACCTGGGGAAACAAATGAAACAAAGAACGAGCTCCGACGAAGTTCCGCCGCAACATCGACCCGATACATTGGCCATATGCCTTCCCGGACGCCGGAGATTACAGTGGCTTCGTCAATGCGAACCTCGAATCTGGTGCGGTTCATTGTTGCCTGCACGGCCGTGCTCCTCGCTGGAACTGCGTCGGCGGACGAGGGGAGCTTAAGTCTCCTGTTGCCTTCGCTGCAGCAAGGCGGCTACGTCCTGGTGCTGCGCCACGGCGCGACCGATGCGCAGCAAAGCGATGTCTATCCGCTGAACTACAAGGACATGACGAAGCAGAGGCAGTTGAGCGAGCAGGGAAGAGACGTCGCTCGACAAATGGGCTCCGCGCTTGTCGCTCTCGGCATTCCGATCGGCAGCGTGATCACAAGCCGCCTCAATCGTGCCGTGGAGACGGGTCGACTCGTCGCCGCCAGGGACGTGAAGTCGATGGAAGAGCTGAACGACAGCACGCAAGGATCGGCCTCGGCGATGGCCGGCTCGGCGGTCACCGGCAAGCAACGGTATGCGACGGCATTGCGGCAGCTTGTCGCCACTCGACCGGCGTTCCATACGAACACGCTTATCGTCACCCACAAGACCAACATCCAGGACGCTTTCGGCAAGGAGTGGGCGGACATCAAGGAAGGTGAATGTCTGCTCTTCAGGCCGGGAGATTCGGCGAACCCCATGCCCGTTGCGCGCATCGAGGCGAGCAGAATGGATTGCGATCGCGCACGGGCGATAGCCGCATCAGGCGCAAGCTGACGAACCCCAATGCCCGACACGTTGCCCACTTCCGATCTCGTTGCGGCGCTGCCTCGCCTGCGGCGCTATGCGCGCGTTCTCACTGGCGATGTGCACCGCGCCGACGATCTCGTGCAGGACACGTTGGCGCGAGCCTGGGATAGGCGCCGCCTTTGGCGGGCTGGCAGCGACCTGCGGGCATGGCTCTTCACGATCATGCACAACGTTCACGTCAACCAGATCCTGCTTCGGCGGCCCGAGCGCGCGCACGTATCGCTCGACGCCGACGACGGGCAGGCCGCTGGCTTCGAGCTAGCGGTGCGCGCCACGCAATCGGACCACGTCGAGGTCAACGAAGTGCTCGCGCAGATCGGCCGCCTGCCGGTGGAACAGCGCGAGGTGCTGATCCTGGCCGCAGTCGAGGAGCTGCAATACCATCAAATCGCGCGCCTTCTGGGCGTCCCCATCGGCACCGTGATGTCTCGCCTTAGCCGCGCCCGCGAAAGACTCAGGCGGATGACATCGGCGCCGCCGCCGCGGCTGCAGGCGGCCAGCTGATTCATCGACGCTGGCAGAGGTCGCCCGCACCACCGCTGGCACATTCATTGCACGTTTGTCGACTTCTCCGGCGGCTCGAGCCGCCGGGGCTCCTGCGGTCATAGCGGAGGTAGCTCATGTACTGGATGCTTTTGCCACCGAGTGCCAACGCAGGGCGGCACCTTGAAGACCAATCGTTGCCGCTGAGCGGCTACTGGAACGACGTGTGGCGAGCCGCCTGGGGCACGGTCGTGCAACTGCTCGCATCGCATAGCCGGTAGAGCGTCGGCGTCGAGCTGCCGCACACCTGGGCCGACGCCCTGTCGCGCCCTTTAGTCTCCCTTGGCCTTGCCAGCGGCGTCCTTCGCGACGTCGGCACGCGCCCTCCGCGCCGCCATCGTGATTCGTTACGCCGAATTGTCGGGCTTCGCTCGGTCGCGCGGCGACGCGCCCTTCGGGCCTTGGCTCGGCCGTGCGGCCTCGCCCGCCGCGCTCACTCGCGCCCTCCGCGCCGCCATCGTGATTCGTTACGCCGAATTGTCGGGCTTCGCTCGGTCGCGCGGCGACGCGCCCTTCGGGCCTTGGCTCGGCCGTGCGGCCTCGCCCGCCGCGCTCACTCGCGCCTCCTTCGGATTGAGCCACGCGAGCGCGCGATCCGGGAAGAGCTCGAAGTACACCGTCGCGCCGGCATACACGAGCACGATCAGCGTGCCGCCGATCCACGGGCCCAGGAAGCCGATGAACCCGGTGAACGCGACGATGAGCACGACGAGCCAGCGGGCGACGATGAACGCGGCGCGATGCTTCAGCACGCGCTCGTCGTCGCTGCGCGCGAGAAGGTCGCGATGCGCCTGAAAGCCGCCGGAGATCGAGCCCGCGACCTGCAGTCCGAGCCCGGTGAGGAATGACTTGTCGGCGAGCGCCGCCGCCACCGACCAGTCGAACTGCGCGAGCGTCCAGACGAGCGGCACGCCGAGCGGCAGGCAGATCAGTATCGCGCCGAGCAGCGATCCCAGACTCGCCTTGATCCAGTCGAGCGGTCCCTCGAGCGGGCGGCCGCGCTGGCCTGGCTTTCCGAGCCCCGTGATGTGGCGCGCGATCAGCAGCATCACCACTGCGGCCGACAGAATGGTGTCGAGGTAATAGAGGACCAGCAGATTCCCCGCCGACCAGCCGAGAAAGAGCACGCCGACCGCCGGCACGAGGTTGCGAGCGATGAGCGACGCGATGTTGGCGGGCGTTGCGAGCGTGTCCATGGCGGGCATCATAAGCCCGGAGCCGAGCGCCGGGAGCGACTGCGAAGCGCTACTTGCAGGTGAGTCCCGCGGCCGCGTCCTTCGTCGGCAGCGTCACATCGAAGTCGAAAGTGAAAGACGTATTGCCGCGGCTGCCGACGATGCGGCCGGAAAGCATGCCACCGGGCTTGATGTCTCCGCTCATCTTCTCGACCTTGAAATCCTTTTGCGCTTCGAGCGACCACTGCACGCCCGCCAGCGGCGATTTCGCGTGATTCGTGTTGAGGTCGATCGACTTGATCGCCGCGGGCGACGCGGTGGCGGCGCCTCCGCCCGGGCAGAACATGATCGTCGCCATCGTCCGCTGCTTGCCGCCCTTTGCGCCGTCAGCGTACGACGAGAGTTGGAAGGCCGCGGCTTCATCGGCGGTGATCGGATCCTCGTTGAACCAGATCGCCACGCTGTGGGCATCGCCGTACAGTGAAACGGCGCAGTTGGCCGCGCTGAACTTCTCGCCGCCCATCGATCCGGTGGCCGAGCATCGGGTCTTCACCGGCGCACTGGCGGCGGCGGTCGTCGGCGACGCACCCGCAGCGGCGACATGCGACGGCATCGGATCGCCGACCTTCCAGTCGTCGGCCAGCGCCAGCGCGGTGCGCATCTGCGCCGGCGAGAGTTGCTTCGCCATGTCGTCGCGGTATTCGACGTATTCCTTGTAGCCGCCGCGCGCGGCGATCGCATAGTTCGCGTACGCATAGACGGGATCCTTGGGCACGCCCTGGCCGTTTTCGTAGGCGACGCCCAGCTTGAACTGCGCGATCTGGAATCCCTGCGTGGCCGACTTCCGGAACCACGCGATGGCCTGCGCATTGTCCAGCGGCAGGCCCGCGCCCTTCGCGTACATGAGTCCCAGGTTGTATTGCGCGGCCGGATTGCCCTGGTCAGCCGCCTTCCGAAACCAGGACACCGCTTCCTTGTCGTTCTTCGGCACGCCCTCGCCGTTGACGTAGATGACGCCGAGCTCTTGTTGCGCGGCGATGTGCCCTTGCGTCGCCGCCTTGCGCAGCCACGCGACGCCCTGCTTCCTGTCCTGCGGGTAGCCCTTGCCGTAGTTGTACATCAGCCCGATCCGGTATTGGGCTTCGGCATCGCCCTTGTCGGCGAGCGGACGCAATTCCTTGGCGGCGGTCGCGTAATCCTGCTTGCGCAGCGCGTCGAGGCCTTCGTCGAGGCCGGCGAGGCTGGGACCGGAGAGGAACAAGGCGGCGAGCGCGACGAGCGCCAGTCGATGGCCGAGGAGGGGGCGCATGGGCGTTGCTTTCCTGTGCTTGCAGTGAAATGTCGAAATCCTACATCCGCACGTCGTGTCGCGCCTTCATCCCCCGGAAGTTGTCGCCATCGCCCATAGCGTGGCCGCGGTGATCGCGCACCAAAGCAGCGGAACGATCAGCAACAGCCAGCGGACGCGCCCGCGCACGAGCGCCAGCGTCGCGACGGTGGCGATCGCGGTCGGGTCGGGGGTGACGCCGAACGTCTCGGCGGTTGTCCACGATCTTCCCGCGAGCGGAGCCAACAGCGGGTATCCGACGACGGCAATTGCGACCAGCGTGGTAGCGATCCAGAATCCGGTTCCGCGAGGTGGAGCGAAGACGATTCGGCCGGCGAAAACACCGAGAGCAACGAGAAGCAGCGCCTCGAACGCGAACGCGGCGGCGAACCACGTCGCCGCCCAATTGATCTGCGCGTAGCGCTGGTAAAGGAAGGCCCAGGCGACCCACAGCCAGCACACTGCGAGCAGGCCGGCGACGATGCGGTCACGATGCGCGCGATGACCGATCAGGAATGCGACGATCGCGAGGCCGATCGCCGCGCCCGCGAGCTGCGCGGGCCAGATCGCAATGTTGTAGAGCTCGAAAAGGCGGTGATAGGTTCGTGGCGAGAACAGCAGAAAACTCGTGAGCCTGTACGTCCACCATTCGGACATCAGCCTCGCTCCACCGCCGCGATCATGCGCTGGCGCATCGCCGCGTCGGGCATACGGCCGGACGCCGCGTTCACGTTCTCGCGCACGTGGGCGACGCTGGTCGTCGCCGGGATCGCGCAGGTGACGGCAGGGTGGGAAACGATGAACTTCAAGACGAACTGCGCCCAGGTCGTGCAGTCGATGTCCGCCGACCACGGAGGCAGCGGTTGCCGCGCCAGCGCGCGGAGCAGGGCGCCCTGGCGGAACGGCCTGTTCACGATCACCGCGATGCCGCGATCGCGCGCGAGCGGCAGGATGCGCTCTTCGACTTCGCGATCCACGGGGTTGTACGTGACTTGGACGAAGTCGAGCGGCTGGCTCCGCATGATCTGCTCGAGGTCGCGATGGCGGCGCCCTTCGGACGTCGTGACGCCGACGTAGCGGAGCTGTCCGGCCGCCTTCATCGCGAACAGTGTCGGCAAGTGCTCCTGCCAATCGAGCAGGTTGTGGACTTCGAGGAGATCGAACCGGTTCACCTGCCATTTGCGGCGCGAGCGCTCGATCTGCTCGCGTCCTTCCGCGCCGGACGAGATCCAGACCTTGTCCGCGGAGAAGACGCGCCCGGTCAGCGCGGCCTTGTGCAGCCCGTAGCCAATCGTGTCCTGCGACGAGCCGTACATCGGCGACGAATCGATCATCCGGCCGCCGGCCTCGACGAAATTGCGCATGACCTCGGTGCAGGCGTCGCGCGCCACCGGATCGTCGCCGACGTTGAATGTGATCCAGCTGCCGAGCCCGACCGCCGGCAGCGCTTCGCCGGTGGATGGGACCGGCCGCGTCAGAAGGGCGCGCGGTTGGGGTTGCGCAAGCGAAGGGCGAAGCGCGGCGGACAGGCCGGTCGCGGCCATGGCGCGAAGGGTCTGACGACGAGTCCACATGGCAGGTCTCCTCGGGGCCGTCTCGACGATGTTACTTCGACTTGAGCCAAGGCAAGACGTTCGCGCATGTGCGCTCGAAGGAATGAGGCTCGTTGACTTACCGAAAATCCCTCCGCGCCTCCAACCGCTCCCGATTGGAGGCCAGAGATTTCCGCTGCGCTACAGCGCCGGCAGTCCGGAATGCGGACGGATCGCTGCCTCTTCCGCCCGCCACTCGGCGGCGATCCGCGCCAACGTCGGATCGTCGCCGAGCTGCCCGGCATCCGTCTGCTTGGGCTCATGGGAGGACATGATCAAACTGGCGTAGACCATCATTCCCAAATAAGTGCCGAGCGCGAATGCAAAGCCAAGCCACCATACCGATACCATCATCGCCATCTCCTCGGAAACGCCCCAGTTCCGACTGCGTGCAATCGAAGCACCGTCGCGGTCGCGTCACCGCGTCGGATTTTGTGGTTCACATTCTGTTTCACCACGCCCAAAAAAAAGGTCCGGCATTCGCCAGACCTCGTAGTTGCGCGGCATTGCGTCATGTCTACGTTCCCGTCTAGTCCCAGCTCAGCGTTCCGCCCGTTTGGTACTCGATCACCCGGGTCTCGAAGAAATTCTTCTCCTTCTTCAGGTCGATCATCTCCGCCATCCACGGGAACGGGTTGTCGGCCTTGTCGAACAGCGGGTCGACGCCGATCTGCTGGCAGCGGCGGTTGGCGATGAAGCGCAGGTATTCCTTGAACATCGTCGCGTTGAGGCCCAGCACGCCGCGGGGCATCGTGTCCTCGGCGTAGGCGTACTCGAGATCGACGCCCTTCTTCATCAGCGTGCGGATCTCCTCGCGGAATTCCGGCGTCCAGAGGTGCGGGTTCTCCATCTTGATCGTGTTGACGAGGTCGATGCCGAAGCTGCAGTGCATCGATTCGTCGCGCAGGATGTATTGGTACTGCTCGGAGGCGCCCGTCATCTTGTTCTGCCGGCCCATCGCCAGGATCTGCACGAAGCCGACGTAGAAGAAGAGGCCTTCCATGATGCAGGCGAACACGATCAGGCTCTTCAGCAGCGCCTGGTCGGCTTCCGGCGTGCCGGTCTTGAAGAGCGGGTTGGTGAGGACGTCGATGTAGGGGATCAGGAACTCGTCCTTGTCGCGGATCGACTTGATCTCGTGATAGGCGTTGAAGATCTCCGCTTCGTCGAGGCCGAGGCTCTCGACGATGTACTGGTAGGCGTGCGTGTGGATCGCTTCCTCGAACGCCTGGCGCAGGAGGTACTGCCGGCACTCGGGCGCCGAGATGTGGCGATACGTGCCGAGCACGATGTTGTTGGCGGCGAGGCTGTCGGCGGTGACGAAGAAGCCGAGGTTGCGCTTGACGATCAGGCGCTCGTCGTCGGTCAGGCCGTCGGAGCGCTTCCACAGCTCGATGTCGCGCTGCATGTTCACTTCCTGCGGCATCCAGTGGTTGGCGCAGGCGGCGATATACTTGTCCCACGCCCAGCGGTATTTGAACGGCACCAGCTGGTTGACGTCGGACGAGCCGTTGATGACGCGCTTGTCCTCCATGCGCACGCGGCGGAAGCCGTTGCTCATCGCCTGCTGCTCGACGTCGAGGTCGTGCACCGGTTCGCGCGAAAGAATCCCTCCGGCTGCCTGCGCGCGGATCGTCTCGGGCGTGACCAGCGCCAGCCGCGGTTGCGGGGCAGGGACCGGATCGTCGTCGAAGTTCAGCATATGCGTCTCCTGTACTGCCTTAGATCATATGGGGGCGCGGGGGTTCGGTTTCATCCGGAATCCCCCTCGTCCCGACAGTCTTTTTGCTAATGCATCGCGCTCAATTTGTCGTACAGGTAATCCGGCGCGAAATCGGCGCCGTGGTCCCACGCGATCGTCGCGAGCCCGTAATCGAGGTAGAACTCGGCAAAGCGCAACCGATCCCGCAGCGACTCGAAATTCTCGCCGTAAAGATCGTCCGAGAGGTCCACCACGCCCTTGCGTCCATCGTTGAATTCCAGCCAGACCTTGTAGTCCCCGAGGTACCGCGCATCGATCACATGACGCTGCACTTGCTCGTAACGGGCCAAAGCGGCCTCCACTAGGCAGGTTGACGAACGCGCCGCCATCCTGACGCCGCGCCGATGACCCGGCACGCCGCTCGGCGGCGATGACGATGCGAAACGACGCCGTCGTCCCGCACCGGACTGCTCCTCACTTGCTCCGGAAATACTCCGGCAGAAGGTCTTCTTTCTGCCACCGTTGCAATTTCGGCTCGTGGCGTTGCTCATCATCGACAAGGCGCGCGGCGAGTTGCTCGTTCGCCGCAGGCAGGCGCCAGTGCTGCCGGCCCGCCCTGTCGGTGTAGGACTCCCACTGATCAGTCTTTGCGTTCATCGCTTGCCCTCCTGTCCGGGTTTGCGGGGCGCTACGCCCAGTTACGCTCAGTTACGTCCAAACTCTTGCGGGGCTTGTCTCTGTGCTGCCTGCAAGCCTTCCGCGCTTTGCTTCTGTTCGTGTGCTGGTACGGTCGGTCGCCTCTTACTGGCACGACTCGCACGTCGGATCATCGATCGCACAAAACTTCGGTTCGTCAATATCGGCGGCGGCCGGAGCCATCCGCGCGCTGGCGGCGGCCGACATCCCGCTCGCCATCGGTACCGCATTCAACTCTCCCCCCTTGCCCGTCGACTTTTCCGCCGACGTCGCCGCGAGCGTGCGCAGGTAATACGTGGTCTTCAATCCGCGCACCCACGCGAGCTTGTACGTGTCGTCCAGCTTCTTGCCCGACGCGCCCGCCATGTAGATGTTGAGGCTCTGCGCCTGGTCGATCCATTTCTGCCGCCGCGCGCCGGCCTCGATGATCCACTTCGGCTCCACTTCGAACGCCGTCGCGTAGAGCGTGCGCAGATCCTGCGGGATGCGGTCGATCTTCACGAGCGAGCCGTCGAAGTACTTGAGATCGGCGACCATCACCTCGTCCCACAGGTTCTGCTTCTTCAGCTCGGCGACGAGATGCTCGTTGACGACGGTGAATTCGCCCGACAGGTTCGATTTCACGTAGATGTTCTGGTACTCGGGCTCGATCGAGGCGCCCACGCCGACGATGTTGGAGATCGTCGCCGTCGGCGCGATTGCCACGCAGTTCGAGTTGCGCATGCCGTGGATGCGGATGCGCGAGCGCAGCGCGTTCCAGTCCATCGTCGAGGACTCGTCGATCTCGACGTAGCCGCCGCGCTCCTCGCGCAGGAGCTTCAGCGTGTCCTGCGGGAGGATGCCGCGGTCCCACAGGCTGCCCTTGTACGACGTGTAGCGGCCGCGCTCCTCGGCCAATTCGGTCGACGCCTGGTACGCGAAGAAGCAGACGGCTTCCATCGACGCGTCGGCGAAGGCCATCGCGGCGTCCGACGCGTACGGCGTGTGCAGCAGATGCAGGCAGTCCTGGAAGCCCATGATGCCGAGGCCCACCGGGCGGTGCTTCAGGTTCGAGTTGCGCGCCTTGGACACCGCGTAGTAGTTGATGTCGATCACGTTGTCCAGCATCCGCATCGCGGTGCGGATCGTGATCTGCAGCTTCGCGTGGTCGAGCTCCCAGCCCGCCTCTTTCTTGTCGCCCGTCTTCTTCATGTGATTGAGAAGATTGACGGAGCCGAGGTTGCACACGGCGATCTCGGTCTCGCTCGTGTTGAGCGTGATCTCGGTGCACAGGTTGCTCGAGTGCACGGTGCCCATGTGCTGCTGCGGCGAGCGGACGTTGCAGGCGTCCTTGAACGTGATCCACGGATGCCCGGTCTCGAAGAGCATCGAGAGCATCTTGCGCCAGAGCTGCAGCGCCGGGACCTTCTTGTGGAGCTTCAAGTCGCCGCGCGCCGCCTTGTCCTCGTAGCGCGTGTAGGCCTCCTCGAACGCCTTGCCCCATTTGTCGTGCAGGTCCGGGACGTCGGACGGCGAGAAGAGCGTCCATTCGCCGCCTTCCATCACGCGCTTCATGAAGAGATCCGGAATCCAGTTCGCGGTGTTCATGTCGTGCGTGCGGCGGCGGTCGTCGCCGGTGTTCTTGCGCAGCTCCAGGAATTCCTCGATGTCCAGATGCCACGTCTCGAGGTACGTGCACACCGCACCCTTGCGCTTGCCGCCCTGGTTCACGGCGACCGCGGTGTCGTTCACCACCTTGAGGAACGGCACCACGCCCTGGCTCTTGCCGTTGGTGCCCTTGATGTGCGAGCCCATCGCGCGGACGTTCGTCCAATCGTTGCCGAGGCCGCCGGCGAACTTGGACAGGAGCGCGTTTTCCTTGATGGCTTCGTAGATGCCGTCGAGGTCGTCCGACACCGTCGTGAGGTAGCACGAGGAAAGCTGCGAGCGGTGCGTGCCCGAGTTGAAGAGCGTCGGCGTGCTCGACATGAAGTCGAACGTGGAGAGCACGTTGTAGAACTCGATCGCGCGCGCTTCGCGGTTGACTTCGTTCAACGCGAGGCCCATCGCCACGCGCATGAAGAAGCACTGCGGCAGCTCGAAGCGGCGGCCGCCGGCGTAGTGGTCGATCAGGAAATAGCGGTCGTAGAGCGTCTGCAGGCCGAGGTAGCCGAACTGCAGGTCGCGCTCGGGCACGAGCGCCTTGCCGAGCGCGTCGAGGTCGTACTGCGTGAGCGCCTCGTTCAGGAGGCCGATCTTGATCCCGTGCTTCACGAAGCGCGGGAAATATTCGGCGTACTTGGTCGCCATGTCGTGCTGCGTCGCTTCTTCGCCCAGCGCCTCGTGGCGGATCGAGTCGAGCAGGAGGCGCGCGGTGACGAAGCTGTACGCGGGATCCTTTTCGATCAGCGTGCGCGCGGCCAGCACGACGCATTTGCGCACCTCCTCCATCGGCACGCCGTCGTAGAGATCCTTGAGCGTCGCCTTGAGGATGCGGTCCTGGTCGACGTCGCTCAAGTCCTTGCACGATTCGCCAACGAGCTGCGTCAGGCGCTCGAGGTCGAGCGGACGGGTGACGCCGCCTTCGAGGACGTTGATCGTGACGGTCGGCGTCTTGCCGCCCTTCGCGGTCTTTTCCTGCGCGCGTTCCTGCGCCCGGCGCTCGCGGTAGAGGACGTACGCGCGCGCGACCTCGTGCTCGCCGCCGCGCATCATCGCGAGCTCGACCTGGTCCTGGATTTCCTCGATGTGGATCGCGCCGCCTTCGGGCTTGCGCTTCATCAGCGCGGCGACGACGTTGTCGGTGAGCCGCACCACCTGCTCGCGCACGCGCGCCGACGCCGCACCCTGGCCGCCGTTGACGGCGAGGAAGGCCTTGGTCATCGCAATGCCGATCTTCGCGGGCTCGAACGGCACGACGGCGCCGTTGCGGCGGATCACCTTGTACTGTGCATAGCGCGGGTCGGCGGCGGTCATCGTAGTGCCAGGATCAGCGGCCATCGGGCTCTTCGCGGGCTGGGACGTCGTGCCGGTGGAAGCGCTCGTGACATGCATGGGTCGTTCTCCTGTCGAATCTTGTCGTTGTGATTGCCATCGCCGCATTTCGCACGGGATCGCCCGCTTTGAAGCAATGCCAAGGCAGGCGCGGGTTCCGTTCGACGTGCGCGATTTTCTCTACGGGGCCCTGCCTCTGGCGGCTGGGGTTGCCTGGCGTGGCCCCGGATTCTTCTTGCAAATCAAAATCTACTATATCTTGTGTTCAAGTGCCTAATGAACACAAAGCATAGTGGGGAGGTCAAGGATTGGCAAGCAGTTTTTAATGCACAGGAAAGGGGTGCCAAAACAACAACAAAAACAGCCCCCTGCGAGCGCGTTTCGGGCATATCCAAGGTCTTTCCACCGGCTGTCCACCGCCTTGTCCACAACAGTTTCAGCCGACGAACGGTGACCGCTGCGTTGCAGAATTGCGACAGCCAAAAGTCACGCTTACATATGGGGTTGAAACGTGTGCGGCGCAACATCCGGCAGCCTGTTTCATCGTGTGTGCTACCGCAACACGCCGGCCTGCGACGCGGTGAATCGCGACGTGCGCCAGGCGCCGGCGAGCCGAGTGTCGGTGCGCGTCGGCGGAGGCGCGGAACCGGCGGGGAAGGGCGTGCCGCGGCCCCACGAGCGAGGCGCGGACGCCGCGCCGAAACCGGCCCGCGCGCCGGGCAACGACGCCAGAGTGGCGCGGCGCGTTAGCGCAGCGCACACTTCACGGCGATTGCAACCAACCGGCGAGAAGAAGCCGGCGCAAGCGCGCAAGAATGCGCCCGGAAGCGGAGGAGAAAGGGAGCCCTGCAATGCCACGGTTTGCAGCGAACGTGTCGTTCCTGTTCAACGAAGTCCCGTTCCTCGAGCGCTTTGCCGAGGCGGCGCACGCGGGATTCCGCGCGGTCGAATGCACGTTTCCGTACGACATGTCGGCGCGGGAGATCGCGGACCAGCTGAAGCAGAACCGCCTCGAGATGGCGCTCTTCAACGCGCCCCCGGGCGACTGGGCGGCGGGTGAGCGGGGTACCGCTTCGTTGCCGGGTCGCGAGCACGATTTCGCGGCGAGCTTCGTCACCGCGCTTCGTTACGCGCAGCAGATGGGCTGCACGCGCGTGCACGCGATGGCCGGCCTCGTGCCGGCCGACGCCGATGCCGAGCAGCGCGCGCGGGCGCGCTCGACGTTCATCCGCAACCTCCGCTTCGCGTGCAGCGAGGCGCAGAGCTACGGTGTCACCGTGCTGATCGAGCCGCTCAATCCGCGCGACATGCCGAATTACCTGCTCTCGCGGCAGGACGACGCGCACGCGATCCGCACCGAAGTCGGCGCGCCGAATCTCAAGGTGCAGATGGACCTCTATCACGCGCAGATCGTCGAGGGCGATCTTTCCGAGCGGATCCGACGGTGGCTGCCGCATATCGGCCACATCCAGATCGCCGGCGTGCCGGGACGCCACGAGCCCGACATCGGCGAGATCAACTACGCGTGGATCTTCAAGCTGCTGGACGAGGTGAAGTACGACGGCTGGGTCGGCTGCGAGTATCGGCCGCAGGAGAGCACCGCGGCCGGGCTCACCTGGCTTTACCGGCTGCTCGATCGTGGGCGCCCGGCGGCGGTTCCGGGAGCGGCGCCGGGCGCGGACGACTGACGCGTCGGGCGTGAATCTGATTCGCGTGCTTGCCGGGTGCTTTCTGACCATCGGGGCCGCTTCGCTCCACGCGGCCGAACCGCTGCGCCGGTCGTCCTGCACCCTCCGACGACAGCGCGATTCGAGCGCTCGAGGCGAGTCATGGGTCGCATGGAAGAGTCACGATGCGGCGTTCTTCGAGCGCTTTCTCGCGGACGACCACGTCGAAGTGCACGGCCACGGCATCGTCGGCAAGGCGGCCGTCGTCGAAGGAGTGCGCAGCCAGCGTGCGTCGTGCGGAATTATTCGCTGGGCCCGATCGCCGTGACGCCGGTGACGGCGGACGCCGTGCTGGTCACTTATCGCGCCGAGCAGGACACGGTCTGCGGCGAGGCGAAGGTCCCGAGCCCGGTCTGGGCGACGTCGCTCTATGCGCGGCGCGGCGGCAGGTGGGTGAACGTCATGTACCAGCACACGCCGGTGGCGCGAAGCTGAGACTCGCACCGGCGGCTGTCCCGCGTCGGAGCATCGGTCGGAACATCATGTTCCTCGCGCTCGAGGTCGTGCGCGGTGACGGGTCGCGCCGCGACTACCGCACGCTGAACGGCGCCGAATAGGGCCGCCCGAACACGATTCCTGCCGCCACCGTCTGCACGGGCTTGATGTACACCTTGCCCTTGCGCGTGTTGTTGCGCGTGTCGACGAAATCGACGGGTCCTTCGACGATCTCGAGGAGCGTCGCGTCACCCGGCGCGCCCACCTGCAGCGTTCCGAGCTTCGGCACCCGATCGATCGCGCTTGCGGAATTGATCGTCGCCATCGCCACGACCTGATCGAGCGTGAAGCCCATGTTGAGAAACTTGCTCATCACCCAGGTGAGAAACGGCATGCCGGGCGAGTTGCCGGAGAACACGTGCATGTCGGAGGAGATCGTGTCCGGCGGCAGGCCCTGCGCAATCGCCGCTTCCGCCACCGTGTAATCGAAGCTGCCGCCGCCATGGCCGACGTCGAAGTGGACACCGCGCTTCTTCGCTTCCATCGCCGCGGGCAGCAACTTGCCGTCCTGCACGATGTTGGTGAACTTCCCGGCGATGTTGGGGGCGCCCGAGTAGCAGTGGGTCAGGATGTCGCGCGGGCGCAAGGTGTCGAGAATCTGCGACATCAGCGCGGGCGACTCGACGCCGCCGATGTGGCACATGATCTTGCCGCCGGTGCCCGCCATTTCGACTGCCTTGATGGCGCGCTTCAGCGGCTCCAGCCCGTGCTGCGCGATGACGTTCTCCGACATCCGCACCTTGATTCCGAGCGCGATGTCGCGGTTTTCCGCGACGGTCCGCGCGGCAGGCTCGATCTGCGCGAAGTCGATGTTGAAGAGCTCGCCGACGGGAAAACCCGCGAGACCCATGTTGGCGATGTGCACGAACGCGTAGAGGCGCGTGCGCGTCGAGGCGACGATGAAGCGCCGGTAACCGGCGAAGTTGTTGGCGCCGGCGTCGCCGGCCGACACGGCGGTGGTCGTGCCCTGGAACGGCACCAGCTCGTCCGCGGGAATGCCGATCCCGGAGCCGTACGGGAACGTGTGCGCGTGCAGATCGATGAGGCCCGGCGTGACGAGCCGTCCCGACGCGCTCAGCACCTGGCGCGCGCGCGCCGCGGGAATGTCGGCTTCGACCGCCTCGATCACGCCGTTGCGGATGCCGATGTCGCGAACCCCGCGGAGCTTCTGGCTGGGATCGAGAACGTCGCCGCCCTTGATCAGCAGATCGAACTTGTCGTCGGGCCCCATCGCCGCGCGAACGGCCAGCGGCAGCGACGAGGCGGCGGCCGCGGCGCCAAGACTCAACAGGACGCGGCGACGGCTGAAGGGCGTGTTCATCGTGACTCCTCCCCGGTTATTGTTCGGATGCGCGGTCCATCCTGAACGCTTCAAACGCGAGGGTCAAGACAAAGGGGAGCGGGAGCGCAGGAGGATCGCCCGCGTGAGTCCCGCCAACGCCGCGATCGCCCAGACGCCCTCCAGCACGACGAAGGGCATGAAGCCGATCAGCCACGACGAGTAGCACGCCAGCCCGGCGCCGACGAGATTGAGTGCCATGTAGGCATGACCCTCCGCACGAAGGACGCGGAGCAGATTCATCACGAACGCAGCCAACAACAGCGCCACGCCGGCAGAGCCGATCAACGTGGCCTGATCGGAGTAGATCATCGCAGGAAGCTAGTCCGCCGGGCCTTGCGCAGCGAGCCTTGCGCCCGGCGGTACGACGCCTCGACGAGCTCGATCAGGTAGGCCTCGGGAAACGTCTGCACCCTGACGATCGTCACCCAACCGAACCGGCCCCGGTACCGGGCGGGCTTCACGCCGGGAACGTCGGTCAATTCCACGAATCGATCGGGCGCGACGCGGAGGCTGAACCGCCATTTTTCGGGCTCGCTGGTCTTGAAATAGGCGAACTTCCTGCCGCCGATCGTGTAAACGAGAAAATTGCTCGGCTCGCCGTAGAGCGTTTCAACGGCGTTGGGAAAGCTGCGGCAGAACCGCTTCAGT
This sequence comes from uncultured beta proteobacterium, assembly GCA_963811685.1. Lineage (GTDB taxonomy): Bacteria > Pseudomonadota > Gammaproteobacteria > Burkholderiales > Casimicrobiaceae > CAIWHR01. The sequence goes on from CAWESK010000007.1 coordinate 129,536, forward strand.
TGGGTGACGTTCATCAGAGTTCAATCGGACGCTCGACGCGTCCGATTGGCCTCGAGCTCGGGTTATTGGAGCACCGCGTCCGCGCGCACGAGCAGCGGCTGCGGAATCGCGAGACCAAGCGCCTTCGCGGCTTGCAGGTTGACGGTCAGCTCGAACCGCGTGGGTCGTTCCATGGGCAAGTCGGCGGGCTTCGCGCCCTTGAGGATCTTGTCCACATAGACCGCCACGCGGTGCATGATCGCGACCGTATCGGGACCGTAGGTCAGCAACGCTCCGTCCTTCGTCCACGCACCCCATCCACCCGCCAGGACGATCCGATTACGCGCTGCAAAGGCGGCGATCTGTTGCCGCTGCTGCGACATGAGCCGCGACGACACGACGATGAGTCCCTCCGCGCGTTCGGCCAGCGCGTGCCTGAATGCGTCGTCGAAGTCCGCGGCCCGCCGCACCTCCAGCGATTGCAGGCGAACCCCCAGCGCTGTCGCCGCCCGCTGTGTCTGCCGATACTCCGGATCCGCATGGTCCGGATTCCACAGCACCGAGACCCGTGTAATGCTCGGCACCGCTTCTTTCAGGAGGTCCAGCGTCTTGCCCGCGAGATCGTCGTACACGAGCGTTACGCCGGTGATGTTGGCGCCAGGCCGGCCGACGCTCGACACGAGCCCGGATTGCACCGGATCGTTGCTGACCCACGCCACGATCGGAATCGTCGCCGTCGCCATTTTGGCGAAGGGCGCTACGTCGCCGCCGAATGCGAAGATGACGTCGGGCTTGCTGCGCACGAGGTCCGCCGCGAGATCGGGAAGACGCTCCGGATTGCCATCCGCATGCCGGTACTCGATCGCAATCGTCTTCCCGTCGACGTAACCAAGCTTCTGCAGGTCCTCGAGCAGCGGACCGAGCGGCTCGATCTGCGGCCGGTTGTAGAGCAGCACCCCGAGCCGGGGCAGCTTCGTCGATGGCTGTGCATCGGCGAGCGCCGGCACGGCGATGAGGCTTCCGCTCAATGTGCAAAGGAACGCGCGCCGGTCCATCGTCCGATCGTCTCTACAGCGCCACCGACATCCCGCCGTCGATCGTGATGAGCTGGCCCGTGATGTAGTCGGCGGCGGACGACGAGAGGAACACCGCAAGGCCCGCGATTTCGTCGGGCTGCCCCCAGCGGCCGGCGGGCGTGCGTTTCTTCACCCACGCATCGAACTCGGCGTTGTCGATCAGCGCGCGATTCATCTCGGTGGCGAAGTAGCCGGGCGAGATCGCGTTGACCTGGATGTTGTGCGGCGCGAGCTCGATCGCCATGCCGCGCGTCAGCTGCCGCACGCCGCCTTTTGCCGCAGTGTAGGGCACGACCGTCGGGCGCGCGAGATCGCTCATCAGCGACGCGATGTGGATGAACTTGCCGGCGCGGCGCGCGATCATTCCCGGGAGCGCCGCCTGGGAAACGAGGAACGGCGCCGTCAGGTTGGTCGCGATGATGGCATCCCAGTCCTGCTTCGCGAAATCGACGAGCGGGGCGCGACGCTGGATGCCGGCGTTGTTGACGACGATGTCGAGATGACCGTACGACGCCACGATGCCGTCGACACCGTCCTTGATCGCGATGCCGTCCGTCACGTCGAACACCGCGGTGGATGCCTTCCGTCCGGCGTCGGTGATGGCCTTTGCCGCCGCGGCCAACGGCTCGGGACTGCGGCCGTTCAGCACGACGGTTGCGCCCGCTTGCGCGAGTCCCTTGGCGATCGCGAAGCCGAGTCCGCGATAGGCGCCGGTGACGAGCGCGACCTTGCCCGTGAGGTCGAAGGGGTGGGCGGACATCTCGGCTCCGGAAGGGGGAAGGCGCGATGATAGCGGATGCGCCGTGCAGCAGTCGGCGAACGCCTACAGGCGACCTGCGCGGTTGCCGACAGCGCGGCGACGGTGAATGACGCTACTGTTTTCGGCGAGGCGACATGCCCCACGACGAGGAGCGACGATGACCAACATCGTGGCCGCACAATTCGATGATTTCAAGGTGGTCGACGCAACGCTCGGTTCGTTGGCTGCCGAAGGATTTGCGCCGACGTCGGTCGACACCTATTTCCTGAACGCCGGAGGACAGCACGCGCGCTTCCCGATCGGCGGTGACCAGGACGAGGATCCCGAGGCCCATGGCGCCGAAAAGGGCGCGCTTGCGGGCGCGGCACTCGGAGGCGCCGCCGGCGCGGCGCTGGGGCTTCTTGCGGCACCGCTGGCGGGCGGCGCTGCGGCGGCAGGCGCCATCGCCGCCGGCGTTTATGCCGGTTCGCTCGCCGGCGCCGTCCATTCGCTCGGGAAGGGTCACACGGCGCTTCACCCCGCGGTCAACCGGCCGGCGGGCGTGGTCATCGCGGTGCACGCGCCCACGCCTTCGGAACAGGAGCGCGCGACGGCGATCTTTGGCCGCCACGGCGCCCACGCAATCGAGGAAGCCGATGGCGTCTGGAAAAACGGGTCCTGGCAGGACTTCGATCCCGTTTCGATCCCGAGCTGGCGCAAGGCGCCCTCGGATTGAGCCGGATCGGGCCGCGGCGAGCGTCGAGGTGAGGGTCGTGCTGCAAAAGGGGACCAGCTGGAGCAACGTGAGCAGCAACGTGCGCAAGCTCGTCGACGAGTGGGAGCACGCGGGGAAGATGGGCGACCGGCAGCCGGCCACGCGCAAGGAAGCGATTCGCGAGGCCATCGCGCTGTCCCTGCGACAAGCGGGACGCCGCGAACGGAGTCGCGCATGACGGTGTTGCCGGACGCGGCAGTTGCACACCCGAGCGACCTGCGGGTCACGCACAGGTCAAGTCAACCGGACGGAGACAACGATGGCCCGATGTGATCTTTGCGGCAACGACTACGACAAGGCATTCACGGTGACTCGCGATGGCGAGACCCGCACATTCGACAGCTTCGAATGCGCGATTTCGATGATGGCCCCGATCTGCAGTCACTGCCGATGCAAGATCATCGGCCATGGCGTCGAAGCGGCGGGCAGGTACTACTGCTGCGCGCACTGCGCGAGCGCGACCGGCGTTCACGGGCTAAAGGATCGCGCCGAATCGCAGCCCGCGTGAACGGCCGCCGTTCCGCGGCATACGACGCTTGGCCGCGCGATCATTTCCCGCGCGATCATTAGCCACGTTACGTGGCGACCACGCGGCCGACCAGCAGCAATCCCAGCAGCACCAGCAGCGCGGCGCCGGTGATGCCGCTCGGGTAGTAGCCCCATTCGCGGCTGTAGGGCCATGCAGGCAACGCGCCCAGCAGCACGAGCGTGAGGGCGATGAGCAAGATCGTAAGGACGGACATGGCGATTTCCTGGCGCTTGTGCCGCCCCGCACCGTCATTTTGCGCCGTCCCGATGAACGCGATGTAAGCGCGACGCCCACGGATGCGTCGGTGACGCTCCGAAAGGGGATTTTGGATGCCCGCGCCGGGTCAGCTCACCGCGCCGGTCGTGGAACCGGCGTCGTCGATCGCCTGGCGGCAACGCGAAGCGAGGGCCTCGATCGAGTACGGCTTGTGGAGGAGGCGCGCCTCGGGGACCGGCTGTCCTGCCCTTGTCGTCAGGTGCCGCGTATATCCGCTCGTGAAGAGCACGGGCAGGCGTGGCTTCGTCCGCGAGAGCACCTCGCCGAGATCGGCTCCGCTCATGCCGCCGGGCAGCACCACGTCGGTGACCACCAGATCGATGCTCGGACGCTCCGGATCGGTGAGAATTCGCAGCGCCGCGCGCGCATCCGCGGCCTCGACGACGCGATACCCCAGGTCCTCGAGCACCGTGACGCCGACGCGGCGCACGCTTTCGTCATCGTCGACCAGCAGGATCGTTTCGCCGGGCCGCGCCGCAGGAGGCCCGTCGGCGTCGCGGCGGGTCGTCAGGGTCGTCTCGCGGGTGCCTGCCTCGCTCGAAGTCGACCCCGGAAGATAGATCCTGACCGTGGTGCCGCGACCGAGCTCGCTGTCGATGCGAACGTGCCCGCCCGACTGCTTCACGAACCCATAGACCATCGACAAGCCGAGTCCCGACCCGCGGCCGGTGTCCTTGGTCGTGAAGAAGGGCTCGAACACGCGGTCGAGATGCTCGGGGGCGATGCCGACGCCGGTATCGACGACGTCGATGAGGACATACGCGCCGGGCGCGAGATCGTCGGGGACGTTCTCGCGGTATTCGATGTTGGCGGTGGCGATGCGCAGCCACCCGCCCCGCGGCATCGCGTCGCGCGCGTTGACGACGAGATTGAGCAGCACGCTTTCGAGCTGGCTGCGGTCGGCGAAGACCAGCGCGCCGCCTTCGGCCAGCGCCGTTTCGACGACGATCGTCGCCCCCAGCGCGCGGTCGATGATCTCGGTCATGTCGACGACCAGCGCGTTGACGTCGAGCGTCGTCGGCGCAAGCGGTTGCTGGCGCCCGAACGCCAGCAGGCGCTGTACGAGGCTCTTCGCGCTCAGCGCCGCGCGCTGCGCGGCGGCCGTCACGCGCTCGGCCAGCGCGCGCGACTCGCGGCTCGCGCCATCGGCAGCGCCGCGCTGCAGCGTGATATGGATGATCTCGAGGCTCCCCATGATCACCTGCAGGATGTTGTTGAAGTCGTGCGCGATGCCGCCGGTGAGCTGGCCCACGGCCTCCATCTTCTGCGACTGGTTGAGGCGTGATTCGGCCTCGACGCGGCGCGCCGCTTCGGCCTCGAGCTCCGCGGTCCGGTCGCGCACGCGCCGCTCGAGCACCTGGTTCATCTGCTCGAGCTCCTGCTTCGCGGCTTCGAGCGCCGCCTCGGTCGCCTTGCGGCCGGTGATGTCGAGATCGACGCCGCTGTAGCGCACCGGCGTTCCATGGCGATCGCGGATGACGCGCCCGCGGCCGAAGATCCAGCGCAAGTTGCCGTCGGGACGGATGATCCGGTATTCGATTTCATAGGTGTCGCCGCCGCCGTCGAGCGCGTCGCGAAAGCCGGCGATCACGCGGTCGCGATCTGCCGGATGGCGCAGCGCACGGATCACGTCGACCGGCACGCTGTCGCTCGTCGGCTCGAGGCCCATGATCCGGAAGAACTGGGCGGTGCCCCGCACGCGCTGGGTCGTGAGATCGATGCTCCAGACGCCGACCCCCGCCGACTCCTCGGCCAGGGCGAGCGCCTCGCGATGGAAGGCGTCATCGGCGGGAAGGCCGCTCGGCGCTTCGGCCGGGGCGGGTCGCACCCTACCTTCGGGAATTTCATTCGCGCCGCGCGCCATCGTCAAACGACTCCGGGCTCAAGGTGTGGCAGGACGATACCGGCGATACTATTGAAACGATGCCGCGTTGTAAAATGCCGGGCCGCGCGCTGCGCGCGCCCTGGCGGCAGATCGTCGACATGCTAGCGGGCCTCATCGGTTGCCTCGCCTTGTTATCCATCGGCCACGCGTCCGCCGGCACGGGCCTGCTCGTCATCAATTCGAACAACACCGACCCGGCCCCGCGCGCCGCGTGGCAGGCGGTCGTCGATCGCTTCCAGCGCGAGAATCCCGACCTCAGCGTCGAGCTCAACGTCTACGACCACGAGAGCTACAAGAAAGCGATCCGCGGCTGGCTGACGAGCGCGCCGCCCGACGTCGTGTTCTGGTTCGCCGGCAACAGGATGCGGCAGTTCGTGACGCCCGGCTTGCTCGAGGATCTCAGCGATCTCTACGACGCCGACGCCCGCGCGCGCATGCATCCGTCGGCGCTCGAGCTCGTGAGCCAGGGCGGACGGCAGTTCGGGGTTCCCTACACGTATTACCAGGTCGGCCTTTATTATCGGCGCGACGTGCTCGAAGCCGCCGGCATCGCCGAGGCGCCGCTCACGTTCGCGGAACTCGTCGGCGCCTGCGACAAGCTCAAGGCCGCCGGAATCGAGCCGTTCGCGATCGGCACGCGCGACCTGTGGCCGGCCGCCGCCTGGTTCGATTATCTCGACCTGCGCGAGAACGGCCACGCCTTCCACATGGCGCTGATGCAGGGATCGGTCGCCTATACCGATCCGCGGGTGCGCGCCGTATTCGATCACTGGCGGACGCTGCTCGATCACGACTGCTTCAGTCACGGCCACGCGTCGTCGAGCTGGCAGCAGAGCCAGGCGCTCGTGTACCAGGGGAAGGCAGCGATGATGCTGATCGGCAATTACATCGTCGCCAACTTCCCGTCCGAGATGCGCGAGCGGATGGAGTTCGCGCGCTTTCCGACGCTGCGGCCGGAGATCGGACGCTTCGAGGAAGCGCCGATGAATACGGTCCACGTCCCCGCGCGCGCGGTGAACAAGGAGGAAGCGCGGCGGTTCCTGCGGTTCGTCATGCGCGCCGACGTGCAGGAAGCGCTCAACAAGGCGATGCTGCAGCTGCCGGTGAACACGGACGCCGCGGTCGCCGATGACCGGTTCCTGTCGCAGGGCCGCGATCTCGTCAACCACGCGGAGCGGCTTTCGCAGTATTTCGACCGCGACACCAGCGAGGATCTGGCGACGATCGCGATGAAAGGCTTCCAGGAGTTCATGCTGCAGCCGCAGCGGCTCCCGGCGATCCTCGCGACGATCGAGCGCGCGCGCGAGCGGATCTACGGTCCGCTGCCACGCCGCGTCGCCTTCCGCTGACGCCCGGCGCGATGGACGACGGGCGCCGACGCGCGAGTCCCGGCATGCGCGCCGCGACGGGCGCGCGCCACGCCGGGCTCTCGACGGCGATCCTGCTTGCGCCCGCGTGCTTGCTCTTCGCCGTGTTCGTCATCTACCCGATCTTCGCGAGCCTCCTGCTCTCGCTTCACGAATGGGATGGCGCCGGCGCGATGACCTTCGTCGGCCTCGACAACTACCGCGAGCTCGTCGCAGACCCGGTGTTCGCCAAGGCGCTGGCGAATAATCTGCGCTGGCTCGCCTGCTACGTCGTGGCGCCGTTCGCCGGCCTCGGGCTGGCCGTGATGCTGCAGCAGAGGGCGTTCGGCATGCGGCTCGCGCGCACGCTCTTCTTCATGCCGTTCGTCGTGAGCCAGGTGATCGTCGGCCTCGTCTTCGGCGCTTTTTTCAGCACGCGATTCGGATTGCTGAACGGGATCCTGGACGCGATCGGCCTCCCGCCGGTGGCGCCGCTCGACAGCGAGACCTGGTCGCTCTACCCGATGATCGTCGCGGGGCTGTGGCCGCAGATCGCCTATTGCTTCATCCTCTACCTGACCGGGCTCGCCACGCTCCCGCAGGAGACGATCGACGCCGCGCGTGTGGACGGCGCGCGCGGGCTGCCCCTGTTTCGTCACATCGTGCTGCCGCAGCTTCGCGGCATTCACTACATCGTCGCGATGGTCTGCGCAGTCGCCGCGCTGCGGAGCTTCGACTACGTGGTGATCATGACGCTGGGCGGTCCCTACGACAGCTCGACGGTGCTCGCGTATTACATGTACGAGCAGACGTTCCTCGCTCAGCGCTACGGCTACGGGGCCGCGGTCGCCGTGGTGCTGCTGGCGCTGATGAGCGGGATCATCGCCACGCTGCTGTGGCACATGTTCCGGCGCGAGCGAGCGTAGCTCATGTTTCCCGCGCCCATCGATCGCCGCCGCCCGCTCGTCCGCGCGGCCTACGTCGCGGCGGTCGCGGTTTGTCTCGTCGTCTGGCTGCTGCCGCTCGCCGGCGTCGTGCTCACGTCGCTGCACTCGCCGGACGACCTCAACCGCGGCGAGCTGTGGACATGGCCGCGGCAGGTGCAATGGTCGAACTTCGCGACGGTCCTCGGCGAGTCCAGGATGCCGGGCTTCGTCGCGAACAGCCTGTTCGTCACGTTGCCGACGGTGGCCGCGACCGTGCTCATCTCGGCGATGGCGGGCTTTGCGCTCGGCAAGCACGCCTTTCCCGGCAACCGGATGCTGCTGGCGGTGTTCGTGGCCGGCAACCTCGTGCCCTTCCAGGTGCTGATGATTCCCGTGCGCGACCTCATGCTGGCGTTGCGCCTCTACGACACGCGCTTCGCGCTGATCCTGTTCCACACGGCGTTCCAGACCGGGTTCTGCACGCTGTTCATGCGCAATTTCATCCGCGCGCTCCCGGACCCGCTGCTCGACGCCGCGCGTGTCGACGGCGCGGGCGAGCTGCGCGTCTTCTGGTTCGTCGTGCTGCCGCTCGTGCGTCCCGCGATGGCCGCGGTCGCCGTCCTCGTCTTCACGTTCGTGTGGAACGATTACTTCTGGTCGCTGGTCCTCGTCCAGTCGGACTCGATCCGCCCGGTGACCGCCGGGCTGCAGTCGCTGCGCGGCATGTGGCAGACGTCCTGGAACCTGGTCGCGGCTGCCTCACTGCTTGCCGCCGTGCCGCCGGTGGCGGTGTTCTTCGCGATGCAACGCCACTTGATCGCCGGCCTCACCTACACGGCAGCGGTCGAGCGCTAGCCTCGTTGCCCTCGCAACGCCACTTGGCCGGTGGCAGAGCCGTCCTACAAGCGTTTGGGATGGCGTCCGGCTGCCGATTGCGGGAGGAACGACGACATTGCGGATGCTGTCGAGGGCGACCGCCCGCGGTTCGGCTTGGCGAGGCGGGGCGCGGATGTGGTCGCCGCAGCCGATCGGAGGACCCATGAAGTCGATTCTCGATCCCACGTTCCGCTATGTGCCGAGCACGTCGACCGACGTGCGCAAGACGTTCTCGCGTATTCGCCGCGAAATGCAAAAGGCGGGTGCGGCGGGTACCCGGCCCCCCGGCGGCGACGAGTCGCGCGTGCTGCTCTTCTCGCGGCCGAAGGAAGCCGGCTCCGTACGCTAGTCACCACCGCGCCACCGCGGCGGCGGGGCGATGCGGGATTGGCCGCGGCAACCTGGCGGAGGAACGCAGTCATGCTGATGTGCCCCGTTGATTTATCCGTTTGCGAGCGCGCCGGCTGCCGCGGCGATCTCTGCGAGCTCGCGGGGGTGTCGCCGCTCCTCCTCTGCTGGGAATGCGGCGCCGTCGAGGGCCGGGCGCACGGCGCGGAGGTCTGCGTCGTCTGCCTGCACACCTACCGGCCTACGCCGACCAGCGAAGGAACCTGAACATGGCGCGCGCGTTGTGGAAAGGGGCCATCTCGTTCGGCCTCGTCAACATCCCGGTCGAGCTCTATCCCGGCGGAGGATCGCAAGGCGTTCAAGTTCGCGATGCTGGACAAGCGCGACCTGTCGCCCGTCGGCTACAAGCGCTACAGCAAGACGTCCGGCAAGGAAGTTCCGTGGGAGAACATCGTCAAGGGCTACGAGTACGAGAAGGACCAGTACGTCGTGCTCTCCGACGAGGATTTCCGCCGCGCCAACGTGAAGGCGACGCAGACGATCGACATCCGCGCGTTCGTGGGCGCCGACGAGATTCCGGCGGAATACTTCGAGTCCCCGTACTACCTCGCGCCGGGTCCCCGCGGCGAGAAGGTGTACGCGCTGCTGCGCGAGACGTTGAAGAGCACGCAGCGCGTCGCGGTCGCGCGAGGTCGTGATCCGCACGACGCAGCATCTCGCGGCCGTCGTTCCCGACGGCCGCGCGCTGATGCTGATCACGCTGCGCTACCAGGACGAGCTGCGTCGCCGCGAGCGGGCTCGAGCTTCCGGCCGAAGGCGTGAAGTCCGCCGGCGTCGGCGCCAAGGAAGTGCGCTCGCGAAGCGCCTCGTCGACGACATGACCGAACACTGGAATCCCGCCGAATTCAAGGACACCTACCACGAGGACCTGATGGCGCGGATCAAGGAGAAGATCAAGCAGGGGCAAACGAAGGAAATCACCAAACCCGAAAGCGGCGAGGAGGGCGCGCCGCGCTCGGCGCAGATCATCGACCTCGCCGAGCTTCTGAAGAAGAGCCTCGGCAAGGCGACGCCGCCACGCAAGCGTTCGGCGCGCAGCGAAGCGCCGCCCGCCCGCAGCAAGCCGGCGTTGTCGGTCGTCGGCAGCGCGAAGTCCTCGGGGAAGCGCGTCGCCAAGAGCGCCGCGCGACCCGCCGCGCGGCGCAAGCGCGCGTAAGGCGGTCGCCATGGCGCTCGATACCTACCGCGCGAAACGAAATTTTCGGCGCACGCCGGAGCCTTCCGGGCGCAAGCGGAGCGCGACGCCGACGGGCCATTCGTTCGTCGTGCAGAAGCATGCGGCGAGCCATCTTCACTACGACTTTCGGCTGGAGCAGAACGGCGTCCTGCTGAGCTGGGCGATTCCCAAGGGGCCGAGCCTCGATCCCGCCGACAAGCGTCTCGCGATGCACGTCGAGGATCATCCGCTCGATTACGGCGGCTTCGAAGGCGTCATTCCCAAGGGCGAGTACGGCGGCGGGACGGTGATGGTGTGGGACCGCGGCACGTGGACGCCCGAGGGCGATCCCGTCGCCGGCTACGCGAAGGGCGAGCTCAAGTTCACGCTCGACGGCGAGAAGCTGAAGGGCGGTTGGGTGCTGGTGCGCACGCGCGGCAGCAAGTACGGCGGCAAGACAGGCGACAAGGCGTGGCTGCTGATCAAGGAACGCGACGCCTACGCGCGGCCCGGAAACGGCGCCATCGTCGACGAGGCGCCGCGAGAGCGTGGTGACCGGTCGCGATCTCGACGCCATCGCACGACGCCCGCGCGCACGTGTGGCAATCGAAGCTCTCGGCCAAGGAAAACGTGCGCGCCGGCGCGATCGTCGCGCCCACGCCGCATTCGCCGAGCCGGCGCCAAGGCCGACGGCGCGCGCGGCGGTCGGCGGGAAGAAGGCGCCGATGCCGGCGTCGATAGCGCCGGTGCTCGCGACGCTCGTCGATCGCGCGCCCGCCGGCGACGACTGGATCAACGAGATCAAGTACGACGGTTACCGGATGATATGCCGCATCGAGCGCCGCCGCGCGCGCCTCGTGTCGCGCAACGGCAAGGATTGGACGCACGCATTCCCGACGGTGGCCCGGGATCTCGCCGCGCTGCCGGTTGCGAGCGCCTGGATCGACGGCGAGGTCGTGGTCCTCGACGCCGAGGGACGATCGAGCTTCCAGGCGCTGCAGAACGCGCTGACGGGCGCCGCCGGCGGGCGGCCTCGCGTTCTTCGCCTTCGATCTCGTGTATTGCGACGGCTACGATCTGCGCGGGGCGCCGCTCACCGAGCGCAAGCGGCGGTTGCACGAGATCGTCGGCAAGGGAGTGGGGACGGTCAGGCTCGGCCCCGAAGTGCGCGGCGGCAGCGGCGATTTCTTCCGCCAGGCGTGCGCGCTCGGGCTCGAAGGTGCGATCTGCAAGAAAGCCGATTCGGTCTACGCCGCCGGCACCCGCTCGCGCGACTGGGTGAAGGTGAAGTGCGTGCGCCGGCAGGAGATGGTCATCGGCGGCTTCACCGACCCGCAGGGTTCGCGCACGGGCTTCGGGGCGCTGCTGCTCGGCGTGTACGACGACGGCAAGCTTCGCTATGCGGGCAAGGTCGGCACCGGATTCGACGAGGCGACGCTGCGCAAGCTCGCGCCGGAGTTCAAGAAGCGGGAGCGCAAGGACGCCGCCGTTCGTGAATCCGCCGCGCGGATTCGAGGCGAAGCGCGCGCACTGGATGCGCCCCGATCTCGTCGCCGAGGTCGCGTTCACCGAATGGAGCGCGGACGGCGCGTTGCGTCATCCGTCGTTCCTGGGCCTGCGCCTCGACAAGAAGGCGACGGAGGTCGTGCGCGAGCGGGCAGCGAAGGCGTCCGGCAACGACGAGCGGCATGCGGCGGGCGCGACCCCGCGGCGGTCGACCGCGAAGCACGCGAGCGCAACGCGAACCGTCCGGAAGCCCACGGCCGGGAAGCCAACCGCCGGGAAGCCCGCGACGCGAGCGGCCGAGAAGCCCGATCTCGTGGCCGGCATCGCGCTGTCGCATCCGGAAAAGGTCTACTTCCCGGAGGCCACGATCACCAAGCGCGATCTCGCCGAATATTACGCCGGCGTCGCGCCGCATCTGCTGCCGCACGTGGCGAAACGACCGCTCAGCCTCGTCCGCTGTCCCGACGGCTGGCCGCGACAGTGCTTCTACCAGAAACACGCCGATCCGGCGCGTCAACAAGGCGGTGGCGCGGATCGAGGTGCCCGAAGGCAAGGGAACGGCGACCTATCTCACCGCGGGCTCGGCGGCGGCGCTCGTCGGGCTGGTGCAATGGGGCGTCATCGAGATGCATCCGTGGGGATCGCGCGCGCCGCGCCTCGATCGGCCCGATCGACTGATCTTCGATTTCGATCCCGACGCGACGTTCGAGTGGAAGGAGCTCGTCACCGCCGTCGGCCTTCTGCGCGCGCTGCTCGAAGAAATGAAGCTCGTCGGCTTCCTGAAGACCACGGGCGGGAAGGGCCTGCACGTGGTCTTGCCGATTCGCCCGACGCTCGACTGGGACGACGCCAAGTCGTTCACCCGGGCGGTCGCCGATTTTCTCGTGCGCACGTTTCCCGACCGCTTTACCGCGACGATGGCGAAGGAGAAGCGAAAGGGCAAGATCTTCATCGATTATTTGCGCAACGCCGCGGGCGCGACGGCGATCGCGCCGTACGCCGTCCGGGCGCGGGCCAACGCCCCGGTGGCGACGCCGATCGACTGGTCGGAGCTCGAGCGCGACGTGCGCTTCGATCACTTCAACTTGCGCAACGTGCCCGAGCGCCTTCGCCTGCGCCCCGATCCGTGGGCGAAATTCCTGGAGACCCGGCAGACGATCACCGCCGCGATGCGCAAGCGCCTCGCTTGATTTGATGGGAATGCTCAGCGGCGGATAGTGGACGCGCGCCGGTTATCGCCTTCGGGGTCCAGCGTCAGCGGCAGTCCCGTCAGCGGATCAGCGTGCATCCCGTACAGGCGGCGCTCGTTTTCCGCTTCCTCGACCGTGTAGGGGCGCGCGGAGCCATCCCAGCCCGTCCAGCCGTTGTCGCGCCAGCGCGAGGCGCGCTCGTCGATGTCGATGCCGCCGTTGGCGCGCAGGATTTCCGCCGCGCGATCCGCTCGCACGTCGTCGGCGCGCACGGTGACGAGCGCGCCGCCGCGGCGCACGGCCTCGGCGTAGTACATCGCGTGTTCCTCGGGAACGCCCTCGTCGGTGAGCGCGCCGATCACGCCGCCGGCGACCGCTCCCGCGCTGGCGCCGGTCAGCCCGGCGAGGAGCGGCCCAGCGGCGACGACCGGGCCCAGCCCGGGAATCGCCAGCGCGACCATGCTCAGCACGACGCCCGCGGCACCGCCCACCAGTCCGCCGGTCACCGCGCCGGTGGCGGTATTCGAAGGCGCGTCGCTGCCGGGCAGCGCGTCGGGCTTGAATTCACCGGCGAGCGTGCTCGCGACGACACTCAACTCCTCTTCCCGGAACCCATCCTCCAGCAACGCCTGCGCGGCCCGCTGCGCCGCCCGGTAACCGTCGAACGATCCCACGACTGTCCTTGTCATCGAGAGCCTCCATTCGCAGCGTGCACGAACAAGCGACGCGGCCGGCGGCACTCTCGCCGCCGGCCCGCTTGAATTGCGCGTCGGCAAGCGCGCTCAATACATCGACGAGCCGGATGTGGTGCGCCGATCGCGATCGTCGGGCAGCACGTCGTCCCAGTACGGGCGGACGTTGTAATACGCGTGCAATTCCTTCGCCCAGCTCGGATCGGCCATCGTCGGCCAGTGATCCTTGTCGAATCCCGGCGCGTTCTCCAGGCGCTCCTTGTCGCAGTCGAGGATGAAGCGCTTCTCGTCCGCGTCCAGCGTGAGCGCCGACCAGGGAATCGCGAACAGCTTGCTGCCGATCCCGAAGACGCCGCCGAACGACAGCACCGCGTAGGCGATGCGTCCGCTGGTGACATCCAGCATGATCGCCTTGATCTCGCCCAGATTCTCGCCCGCCGCGTTGGCGACGGAATCGCCGATCAGCGTCTCGGCGCTCATGACTTCGGGCCCCGGGCCATCCGAATTGCGATAGTCGCCGCCGATGATCGGCGCGCCGCCGGGGGTGACGCTGTCGGTGCCGGGAACGGTGCCAGTGCGTGTGACCATAAGACCTCCTCAATGAAAGGTGTTGCAGGGAATGCCGCAATCCGCGATCGCATCATCGGCAAGACAGAGGAGCGCAGATGCGCGGTGGCTCTGCGAGGACGGAATCCGCCGCATAGGTGGCGACATCTCGATTCCGGCCCTGCCAGCACCCGCGAATGATCGGGCGCGCGCTCGAAGCGAGGGTGTCAGCGGCATCCTATTCGCCACTCGGCGCATGCGCCGAAGTGCCTGCGAGGTCGGCCTACGCTGCGTCGGAAGGTGTCGGCAGCGTCCTACGCCGCGTCGCGCCGTGAACCGATATCGCGCATTGCGGCGCGCACCGATAGTCGCTCCACGGAAAGCCACGACGATTGTGATTCTCGGGGGATCCGTCAGCGGGAAGACTCGAGCTGCAACGTTTGGCCGCTGCCAACCATCCGGCTTCAACGAACGCAGAGAGGAAAACAGAATGTCACTGGGAACCATCCTGCTCATCATCCTGATTCTGCTTCTGATCGGCGCCATCCCGGCGTGGCCCTACAGCCGCGGCTGGGGCTATTTCCCGAGCGGAATCGTGGGCGTCGTCGTCGTCGTCCTGCTCGTCATGGTGTTGATGGGTCGTCTCTAGGTCACTGCCCGCCGGCGACTTTTTTCGGCGCCGCGTCGAGCGTCGTCAGCTCCGGCGCCGCTCCCGCAGTCGCCGCCCGCAGTGGCGGCTTCGGGGGTGGCGCCGGGTTCGCGGTATCGGCCGACCGCGCGCCCAGCACCATTTCGCTCAGCCAGGTGACCAGCACCGTCGAATACGCGCGTTGCCACGCATCGTCCGACAGCGCGTGGTCGGCCCCGGCGATCACCCGATAGGTCGTCGACTTGGCGCTGATGAACGCTTCGCGATAATTGGCGATCACCTGGTGCGGCACGATCGAATCGCTCTCGGATTCGATGACGAGCACGTCGCCGGTGAACGCGAGGCACGCGCGAAGAGCGCGGCTCTCATCGGGTCGCACCGGCTGCCGCCGATAGAGCTCGAGTCCCTGCTCCAGCTTGAGGCGGCTCTTCGGTACCGCCCACTCCGAGTCCTTGTAGAGCGCGGGCGCGCGCAGCGCCAGCCATTTCACCGGTCGCATCGCCGTCAGCAGCGCGGCCAGGTAGCCACCGTAGCTGGCGCCGACGACGGCAATGGAGTCGGAGTCGACGCTGCTCTGGGCGGCGAGGAAGTCGTAGGCGGCCAGGATGTCGCGCAGGCTTTCCTCGCGCGAAACCGTCTCGTAGAGCGCCTGCGTCTGCGCGTGGCCGCGAAGGTCGAACGTGAGGCAGACGCACCCAAGCGCCGCGAGCTCGCGGGCGCGATCGAGATACTGGTGCTGGTCGCCCCCCCAGCCATGGACGAAGAGCACGCCCGGGATCAGCGTGCCGGGCGACAGCAGCGTGCCGAGGATGTGCTCGTTCTTCTCGACCCGGATGTAGACCGGTTCATCGCGCGTCGGCATGACGTTCGATCAGCGTGTACTTGGCAAGCGGCCCCACGCGCGGGTCGAGCCCGCGAAAGTAGATGTCCGCGCCGTCCGGCACGCGCGCCCCGTTGCCGTAGACCTCGCGCGAGCACGCGTTGACGGCGCGCAGCGAGGGATCGGCGCGGAATGCCTCCAGTGCCGCGATTTCGGCGCCGCTCGCGCCGCCCATCCGCCACGACTGCTCGAGGACGCCGGAACGCCACTGCCCGGACGCATCGGCCCCCTGCGCGACGTCATAGTTTCGGCGCGACGCGAAGAAACCATGGAAACAGGCATGAGCCGCATCGTCGTAGACCCGCGCCTGCGCGATGGCAAGGCGCATTTCCTCGGGCAGCTCGATCTCCAGCAGATCGTCGAAGCCGCCACGCACGACCTTGAGCTCGGATCCACCATAGACCTCGACGCCCTCGTTGTTCGTCGTCAGCCGCTGGCGCCCGCAGTAGCTGGCCGCGAGGCCGGCGGCGCAGATCTGGCCCACGCTTTGCGTCGCGACGTCGACGAGGTTCAACTCGATCACGACGCCCGATTCGGTGATTTCGCGTTCGTCGATCGCCGCTATGACCGCCTCCAGCTCGTCGAGATCTGCGGCGACCCATTGCCCCAGGCCGGCGATTCCGGTCCCGAGCTTGACGCGCACCGCACCGCGCTCGAGCAGCGAGCGTCCGCCGCGCAGCGCGTCGTCGCGCGTGAACGCGCTGAAGCCCGGGAGCACCGCTTCCGCGACGAAGCGGGGAAAGGCGGGCGACCAGCCGTCGGGAGCGCATGCTTCCTCGTCGACGAGCGGATGGGTGATCATCTTGGTCGCAGCGAACGCCGTCGGCACCACGCCGCCGAACAGGTCCCACGCGTCGTCGATGCGCAGCGTCGCCGCCGTTGCGCTCGTCAGCGTGTCGCTCGGCACGAAATAGGGACGCGCGCCGTAGCGCGTGGCAGGGTCGTATTCGCCGACGAACTCGAACCCCGCGAGCAGCGCGAGGTGGCGGGCAATTTCCGCTCGTGTCGATGCCTCGTGGCCGGCGGATGCTTCGCCCCCGCCGACCGTGTAGGTGACAACGCCGCGGCGGCCGTTCGATTCTGGCGCGGCGTCCGGATTGCGCGCGGATCTCATCGAACGATGATGGTCGGCGCGGCGAGCAATGCCAAGGTTGGGAAACGCCCGATCGCGTGTCGTCCGATTCCGACGCATCTCGATTACACTCGGTGGTGTAGGAATCGTCCGACAGTCGATTGCGGGTTTGCGGCTTGGCTCCTGGCCCGGCGCTGACTTACCCTACCCGCCACGAGAACGACTCGATAACGGCGCAACGTGGAAGCTTGCGTTGACGGGGCCGCCTCCGGGAAACCTGCAGGGGCGCCCGCTTCAATCATCGGGAGTAGTATTGGCTCATTCCAGCCGCGCGGCGATGATGCGGATGCGCGCGTCCTTTCCGCGCTTGCCCGGGTATTACGTCGGATGACCGCCATGCGCGATACTCTGCAGGGGCGCAAGCCCGTCAAATCGTCCGCTTCCGTGACCGACAACGATAATCGCAACGGGAATCTCGGCCCCATCCTCGTCGTCGACGACGACCGCGATGCCGCCGACACGACCTCCGCCCTCCTCGAGGCGATGGGCCTCGCGGTCATCACCGTCTATTCGGCGCGCGACGGGCTCGACCGTCTCGACGAACGCGCCGACGTATGCCTGGTGGTCTCGGACATCCGAATGCCGGGAGTCGACGGATTCGATTTCATCCGCGTGGTCAAGCACCGGTTTCCTTCGCTGCCCGCGCTGCTCACGACCGGTCTGCCGATTACCGACGAGGACGTGATTCCGCGGGGCGCCTCGATTCTGCAGAAGCCGTACGCGAGCGACGAGTTGCGCGAGGCAATCGCCGCACAGTTGCAGACCCCGCTCGATCCCGGGCCTTCGCCTCGTTGACGCCGTCGCGAGCGTATTCCTGCGTCGATAGTCCCGGCGGCCTGACGCCGCACCCGCTGGACGGCGCAGCCGCCAAAGTGTAATTTGTAGGACGCTCAATTGGCTGTTCCGAGGAAGGTCTTGTAGGACTGCTCCGACAGCGCATTAGGCCGGCTCCCTATGCGTCGCGCTTGCGGCGTTGCCTACGATGGACGACATCACCGATGCGGGCAAAGGCGCGCAATGTTCGAACACGATCCTCACGCGGACAATATCGTCACCCTGCCGTTTGTCGCTGCGCGGCGGGCGGCCTCCGCGCCCGCACTTGCGCGTTTCGGCGAGCTGCTTGGCGCCTCGGCGCGCATGCAGGAGGTCTACGAGCGCATCGCCCGGGTCGCGCCGACCAGCGCGACGGTCTTTCTCACCGGCGAATCGGGAAGCGGCAAGGAGGTCGTCGCGCGGACGATCCATGAGAACAGCGCGCGCGCGTCGTTGCCGTTCCTCGCGGTCAACTGCGGCGCCATCCCCGCCAACCTGATCGAGGCCGAGCTCTTCGGTTACGAAAAAGGCGCGTTCACCGGCGCTGTGCGCATGCACCGCGGCTTCTTCGAGCGCGCGGACGGCGGCACGCTCCTGCTCGACGAAATCACCGAGATGGCGCCGGACATGCAGGTGCGCCTGCTGCGGGTGCTGGAAACCGGTCGCTATGCGCGCGTCGGCGGCGAGCAGGAATTGCGGGCGCGGGCCAGGATCATCGCCGCGACCAACCGTGACCTCCGCGATGCCGTGCGCGACGGCAGCGCTGCGCGAGGACCTCATGTACCGGCTCGCCGTCTTCCCGATCGCGCTGCCGCCCCTGCGCGAGCGCGACGGCGATCCCGAGCTCCTGGCCGAGCATTTCCTGCGCCAGCTGAACGAAACCGAGGGCGCGCAGAAGATGTTCTCGCGGCAGGCGATCGCGCTCATCCGCTCGCATCGCTGGCCGGGCAACGTCCGCGAGCTCAAGAACGCCGTGCAGCGCGCGTTCATCCTGTGCGAAGGCATCGTCGAGATCGACGTCAACGGACTCGCGTGCGCGAAGCCCGAGGGCCGCTCGTTGACGCTGCCGGTCGGATTGCCGCTCGCCGATATCGAGAAGCGCGTCATCTGCTCGACGCTCGACCTGTGCGACGGCAACAAGCGCCGCTGCGCAGAAATGCTCGGCGTCAGCCTGAAGACGCTCTACAACCGGCTCGCCGCCTATCAATCGGCGAGCGCCGCGGCGGCGACCGTCTAGCGGGCGCCGCTCCCGTCAACCCACGCGCGACCTCGCGCCCAAAGGCCATGATTAGAATCCTGATCGCAGACGACCACGCCATCGTGCGCGCGGGGCTGAAGCAGTTCATCGCCGACCAGCCCGACATGCAGATCACGGCGGAAGCCGCCACCGGGAACGAGACCATCGCCCTGGTGCGCGCCCAGGAGTTCGACGTCGTGCTGCTCGACATCTCGATGCCCGACAAGAACGGCATCGACACGCTGAAGACGCTGAAGCACGTGCGCGCCGAGCTCCCCGTGCTCATGCTGTCGGGATATTCCGAGGACCAGTACGCGGTGAACCTGCTCCGCGCCGGCGCGTCGGGCTACCTCAACAAGGAGGCGGCCTCCACCCAGCTCGTCGGCGCCATCCGCACCGTCGTGCACGGGCGCAAATTCGTGAGCCCGGCGCTGGCGCAGATCCTCGCCGACGGCGTGAGCGGCGACGCCGACCGGCCGTTGCACGGCGAGCTTTCGCAACGGGAATTCCAGATCTTCTGCAAGCTGGCGGCGGGCGCCGCGGTCTCGAAGATCGCCGACGAGCTGCATCTGTCGGTCAAGACCATCAGCACCTACCGGACCCGGGTGCTGGAAAAGATGGGGATGAAATCCAATGCGGATCTCACCTACTACGCGATCAAGAACGGGCTGATCAACTGACTGTGGGATACAGCGTCGCAGGCGGGCGGAAGGTCCGCGAATTGTCGGACAAACGCGGACAGCCGCCGCGGGGGGTCCCTGATATCGTTTTCGGCCATTTTGGACGAAACGTTGACGTGCGCCCGTGAGTCGACTCAAGGCAGCGCATGACACATCCATGGGCCGGAACGCGACGCGATCGCGGCACAATCAGGGAAGCGGTGGACGAACGGAAACTCCGCGTGGTGATCGTCGAGGATTCGGCGATCATTCGGGCGCGCCTCTCGGAAACGCTTTCGGAGATCCGCAACCTCGCCGTCGTCGGCCAGGCCGACTCCGAGGGTGAGGCGCTCGCGCTGCTGCGCGCCGGGCAATGGGATGCCGTCATCCTCGACCTGCAGCTCAAGGAGGGCACCGGGCTTGGCGTGCTGAAGAAGCTCGCCGCGCAAGACCGGCCGCCGCACGCCAAGGTCATCGTATTCACGAACTACGCGTTTCCCCAGTACCGCGACCGGAGCCTCTCCCTCGGCGCGGATTATTTCTTCGACAAGTCGCGCGAATTCCATCGCGTCCGGGACGTTCTCGCGGACCTTGCTGACGGCGAGTCGACGCATTGAGCACGCGAGAGGCCGTGCGAAAGCCAACGCCGAGGGCCGACGCGCCGGGGGTCGGCACCGGACGCGCGTCGGCGGCCCGCGCCGCGACGCGAGCAGGCGAGCGAGGCGCTGCCCGAGGCCAATCGCTACACCGGGTCGCAAATTGCGCTGATCGTCATCGCAACGCTCGTGGCGGTCGCCGCCGCGCATTTCGCCGAGCCGTTCCTCGTTCCGCTGGTCACCGGGATCCTGTTGAGCTACACGCTGCGACCGCTGGTGTCGCTGCTCGAGCTCGCCCATGTGCCGCGCTTCCCGGCGGCGGCGCTCGTCGTCGCCGTCCTGGTCGCGCTCATCTCCGCCACCGCCTACACGCTCCGCGATGACGTGAACGACTGGGTCGCCGAGCTGCCGAGCGCGGCACGCAAGCTGCGCCATGCGGTCGCCGACTCCGAGCGGCAATCACCGGGGCCGATGTCCCACATGAAGGCGGCCGCGGCCGAGCTCGACAAGGCCGCCGCCGAGGCGGCCGGCAAGCCGGTCGCCGCCGCCCCGGCCCCCGCAGGCGTCCAGGCGCAGTTCCAGGAATTCGTGGCGAGACAATCGGGCCAGGCGCTGACCGTTCTCGCGGAGCTCTCCGTCGCGTTGATGCTCGCGCTCTTCCTGCTTGCCGCCGGCGACACGTTTCGGCGCAAGGTCGCGAAGATCGCCGGTGCATCGCTCGCCCGTCGGCGGGTGACCGTCGAGGTGCTGAACGAGATCGACGGCCAGATCCAGCGCTACATGCTGACGCTGCTCGCGGCCAACGCGCTCATCGGTCTCGCCATCTGGGGCGCCCTCGCGGCGCTCGGCGTCGATAACGCCGGAATGTGGGGGCTCGCGACAGGAATCGTGCACGTCATCCCGTACGTCGGAACGCTGGTTTCCACGGTGGCGATCGGCATCGCCGCCTTCGTGCAGACCGGCAGCCTCGCCAATGGGGTCATCGCCGCCGGCGTCGTGATGGCGATCGCATCGACGATCGGCATGGGCCTGCAGACGTGGATGCAGGGCCGCGCGTCGCACATGCACCCGGTCGCCGTTTTCATCGGCGTGCTCTTCTTCGGCTGGCTCTGGGGCGGCTGGGGCCTGCTGCTCGGCGTGCCGATCCTGGCGGTGCTGAAGAGCATCGCCGACCGCGTCGAGTCGCTGCAACCGGTCAGCGAGCTGTTGCGCAGCTAAAGAGGGGCGCAGCATCCGTGCGCGGCGCAAGCGCTCGCCACGCACATCCTACACATTCATGAGACGAACTCCGATGGAGGAGGCGCACGCACCGGTGCAAAGTGCGCAATACGGGCGGGCCCACGGTTCGTTCGTCTAGCTTGGAATCCACTCTCAAAGGAACTCTCATGGATCGGACCACGACAATTGGTGGCAGCACAACCTATGGCGGAAATACCAGCCCGGCCTCGGCCAAGGTCGAAGGCGCCGCGCAATCGGCGCACAGCACAGTCGACGCCGTTGCCGACAAGGCAACCCAGCAGGTCGGCCGGCTGAGCGACTCGGCCCATCGCGCGCTCAACAGCGCGGCGGATGCTGCGTCGACGGCGACCGAGTGGGCGTCGGCGCTGCCGGAGCAGGCGAAGCAGGTGCAGGCGAAAGTAACCGATGCGGCATGCGCGCAGATCCGCGCGCGGCCGATCACGACCGTCGCCGGCGCGCTGGTCGTCGGCTATCTCCTCGGGCGTCTCGCGCGCTTCTGACCCGCAGCAAGACGCCGGCGGCGCCTCGCGGCATCGCCGGCGTCGTCCTCTCGCAGGCGGCGCGCGTCCGTCAGATCAGGTTTCGCTGCACGAACTTTTCGGTGCGACGCCTGGTCGCGCCAACCTCTGTGATCTGTGCATGCGCGCCTGTTCCTGGTCAGCGATTGGCTCTGCGACTCGCGCTCGCCGGGCGGGCGATCGCCTTCTCCGTCATCGCGCATCGCTCAAGGGATTCCGCGCGGCGTGAGGAGCGCGGGAAGAGGGGACTCGGCCGACGCGGCGTCTTCTTCCTTGGACTGGGGCGGCGGACGACGTACGGGCCCGCCGCCGGCCGTCCACGAAGATCGACAGCGCCCACACGATCGCAAAACCAATCCATAGCCATTTCATCGGCATCTCTCCCCAAAGCCGCGCGGATCATGCCCGGCTTGCGCGACCATTGTTGCCGCGGGAGCGACGACGTGCAGTGCGCGCGCGCCTCGATCACGCGTCGGCCGAAGACGCGATCGCGTGTAGGATCGGCGTCATGGGCGCTGGCCTTCTTCGTTCAGGAACGCGATGAGCTTCGCGTTGCGGAGGAATTCCGCCTCGAGGAAGGAGATCGTGGCGCGGCCGGTCAATCCGGTGAACGTCAAGCCGGCTGCGCGCAGGCTCTCCGCGTAGCGCGGTTCGCCGAGCAGCACGCCGATCGCCGTCGCGAACCGCACATACGCGGCGCTGTCGAGGCCCTTCGGCGCGACGAGGCCGATCCAGACCACGAACGACTGGCCCCACAGCTCGCCGAACGACGGCACCGAAGGCAGCTCGGCGATGCGATTGGCGGAGGTGACGGCGACGATCCGGTGGCCTGCCCGCTGCGCCTGGATGGCCGCGTTCGGAATGCCGTCGAACAGCGCGTCGATCTTGCCGTCCGCGAGCAACGCGTAGCGCTCGTCCATCGATTCCACTGCTCGATGAACAAGCCTTGCCCCCTGCTCGAGGCGCAGGTAGGCGCCGGCGAGGTGGCCTGCCGACCCGGTGCCGATGCTCGCGTACACCCATGGAGACGAAGTCTCGCGCGACGCGGCGAGCCAGGACGCGACATTCGGATGGCGGGATTTCGCGGAAATCACCAGCGCGTTCGGAAACGTTCCCAGAATCGCGAGCCACTGGAAGTCGTCGACGGGGCTGAACTTCGCGCTGCGCGAGAGAAGCTTGCCGCCGATGATCGCCGAGCTTATCGCAAGCCCGAGCACCGAGCCGTCGGTTGCCGCCACGGCGATCGCGTTCGTCCCGGTCACGCCGCCGTCGCCGGGGATGTTCTCGACGCGAACGGGCGCTTCGAGGATTCTCGACAACGCCTCGGCAACGATGCGTCCCAGGCGGTCGCTGGACACGCCCGCGGCGGCGGGAACGATCAGCGTGACGGGAGCCCGGGGGTCGAGCGCTCCGGCGTGACGTCCACCGAGCGCGACGCAACCGGCGAGCGCCGCGACCAGCCGCCTTCGTGTGCGCAGCCGCGCGACGGAAACTGCGCGCATCGCTTCTCCCCGCAGAAGCCTGCGAGTCTACGGCAATGGCCGGTCCCCAACAATATGCGCACGGCTACGAAGGTGTGCGGCGTTTTTTGGAAGCGGCGGCTGCGACACCGGCGGCGCGCGTGTAGTTGTCGGTGTCGACCCGGCCCGCCGCGAGATCGCCTGCGGCCCGCGTCATGACGGCCTGTCGTGGCGCGGACGGATCTGCGCTTTCGTCGCGTTCATGCGGCAATTTGAGCGGGCGTGCAATCCGACGGCGGCGGTGCGCATTGGATTTCATCGCCGGTTGATTCGACCGGATCGCGCCGCCGCGCTCCATCGGCAATCGGCCGCGCACCTCCGTCGTCCGCTTCCTACATGCGCTGCGTCTTTTGCAACGACGTGCTCCCAACGTTGCCCGATCGCGTTGGAGACGATCCGCTAACCAATTGTTTGGAGGGCACTTGTCGCATGGCATGCGCGTTGCGAGCAGCGAATGGGAGGTCGGGCGATCGGCGCCCGATGATTGAGGAGAGAGCGATGAATTGGGACCGAATCGAAGGTAACTGGAAGCAGGTGAAGGGCAAGATCAAGGAGCAGTGGGGCAAGCTCACTGACGACGATCTCGACCGGATCGCCGGCAAGCGTGATCAGCTCGTCGGCAAGATCCAGGAGCAGTACGGGATCTCCAAGGACGAGGCCGAGAAGCAGGTCGACCGCTTCGGCGGCACCATTCGCGACGATGATTTTCGTCGTTATCAATAAGGAGACTTCAATGCAAACCTCGAAACTTCTGCTCGCGCTGTTCGCCGCGGCCGGCCTCTGCGTCGCCGGTGCCGGCAATGCGGCCGATGACCGACAAGAACGCGCACGACACCGCGTACAAGAACGCCGAGTCGCAGTACAAGATGGACAAGGCGCAATGCGACACGATGTCCGGCAACGCCAAGGACGTCTGCAAGGAAGAAGCAAAGGGCAAGGAAAAGGTAGCCAAGGCGGAGGCCGACGCCGCGTACAAGAACACGCCCAAGGCCCGGGAGGCCGCGCGCATCGCGCGCGCCGACGCCGCCTACAACGTGGCCAAGGAAAAATGCGACGACCTTTCGGGCAACCAGAAGGACGTCTGCGTCAAGGAAGCGAAGGCGGCCCACGTGAAGGCGAAGGCCGATGCCAAGGTCGACCGCGTCGCCGCGGACACGCACAACACGGCGACCGAAAAGACCGCCGACGCGCGCCGCGATGCGGCGGAAGACAAGCGCGACGCGGACTACAAGGTCGCGATCGAGAAGTGCGATTCGCTGTCCGGCCCGTCCAAGGACGCGTGCGTCTCGGAGGCGAAGGCCAAGTACGGAAAATAAGACTCCCTCGCCGGTCCGGCGCCTGTCGGTTCTCCGCCGGACCGGTCCTCCTCGGGCCGGGCGAACCCCGGCTCTTTTTTGTAGGACGGGGCGCGACAGGGCAATGCGGAGGCTGCCGATCGTCACCGGTAGCCGGGGACCGCAAAGTACGTTCAATCAGCGCGCGCGAGGCGCGTCACCGAGGAGGGCACCATGGCGAAGCGGAACGTCCATGGCGAAGGCAACTACGAGGCGTCGCGGAAGTATGACGAAGCCACGAAGCGATTCGTGGAATCGGGACGCGTCGAGAAGGCCGCTCGCGACGCTGCGCCGAGAACACCCGCCGAAGCCGCCGAGATGAAAATGGCGGAGCAGGCGGCATTGCTGATGGCGAAGGGCGTGAAAAAGAAGATGCCCCCGCGAGTCCCCGATGAGCTGCCGCAGCCCATCGACGACCCCGGCCGCCGCGATCCGAACCCCTCGGACACGCCGCCAGGACCCGGCAAGGGTCCCGACCGGCGCTAGGCGTCCGATCCGTGCAACTTTCAAACGAGGCCTGACCATGCTCTATTACGCTGCCGTCTTTCTCATCGTCGCCCTCATCGCCGCGCTGTTCGGTTTCGGCGGCATCGCCGTGGGCGCGGTCGAGATCGCGAAGATTCTGTTCTTCATATTCCTGCTGCTGTTCGTCGTATCGCTCGTCGTCGGATTGATGAGGCGAGGCCCGTAAGGCGCGGGAGCTAACATGGCGCGCGTCAGCTTCGTCGAGTTCGTGTGCATCGTGGCCATCGGCGTGGCGATGGTCGAGCTGCCCGGCCATCGCTTTCTGCGGCCGGCGGGCACCGAGACGACGCTGGCGCGAGCGCCGGCACCCGTCGCTGCGGATGCGGCGCATCGGGACGTCGCTGTTCGACCCCCGCCCGGGAGAAGCCAATGAGCGCACGATCGCTCGAGCAGGAGCGGCTCGCCTGCTCGCCGATGGGAAGTCTCGAATACGTCGTCGAGTCCCAGCACGACGGCCGCGTCGAAAAATGGTTCGTGCTGCGGCCGCATCCGCATCTTGCGTCGAACTATGAGGACAAAGGGCGTGCCGCTGCCGCACGGCTGCCGCGTCGTCGTCGAAGCGCACTCGTTGCGACCGGTCGGCGTGCTGGGCGGGGCGACGCCTCCGCCGACGCCGTCGGCGATGGGGCACAACCCCTATTTCGATTTGTCCCCCAGCTGAGCCTGTCGGCCGTTCGATGCGCTTCAACCCGCAGGAAATATCGGGGAGCCGCGTGCGCCTCCGCTACGGCGTCGAGCTGCACTACGACGTCGCCGCGCCGGCGGGATTCCTGCTCAACGTGCACGCGGCGAAGACGGCGCGCCAACACGTCATCGACGAGACATTCACGCTCGCCCCGCCGTTGCCGTTCACGCTCGACGCCGATCCCGCGAGCGATAACCGCATCGTTTCGTTCGCCGCGCCTCCTGGGACCGTCGTGGCGAGCTATACCGCCACCGTCGATATCGCGCATCGGATTGTCGATCCCGCCGACATCGTCGCGGAAGCGCCTGCCTCGCTGCCGGCCGCCACGCTGCGGTTCCTGTATCCCAGCCGTTTCTGCCAGGCCGATCTCGTGCAGCAACGCATCTGGGACACCTTCGGCCAGTTGCCCCGCGGCTATGGGCAGGTGCTGGCCGTTCGCGACTGGGTTCGCGGGAACGTGCGTTTCGCGCTCGGGACGTCGGGCAGCTCCACGTCGGTGCTCGAAACGATGCGTGACGGCGCCGGCGTGTGCCGGGATTTCGCGCATACGATGATCACGTGCTGCCGCGCGCTCAATTATCCGGCGCGCGTGGTGACGGGTATCGACTACGGCGCGGATCCCTCGCTGGGCCCCACCGATTTCCACGCCTACGTCGAGGTGTTCGTCGGCGGAGTCTGGTATCTCTTCGACCCCACCGGGATTTCGCCGGTGACGGGCCTCATCCGCATCGCGACGGGCCGGGACGCCGCCGAGGTTTCGTTTGCGACGATATTCGGGTCCGTCCGCACGGCGATGCCGCGTGTCACCATCAGCGCGATCGACGACCCGGCGGCGGGTGTCGTCGCCCCGATGTCCACCGATCTCGCGGTGTCGACCGCCGATTGACGGCGCGCAGCGCTCGTCAGGGCGACTCTTCTTCGGCCGTCGCCGTGGCGGTGGCGGTGTCAACTGCCGGCGCAGGCGGTGCCGGAATCGTCACCTCGATCACGGTCCCGCCCTCGGGACGACGGCCGATCGAAAACTCGCCATGCAGCGCGCGCACGCGCTGGCGCATGCCGATGATGCCGTGCGACAGCCGGTTGTCCTGGGCGTCTGCGGGGATGCCGATGCCGTCGTCGTCGATCACCAGCGTGACGCCGTCGGCGCCGACGCCGAGATCGACGCCCACGTGCTTTGCCTTCGCATACTTGACGATATTCGTGAGCGCTTCCTGGACAATCCGGTACAGCGCAATCGCCACCTGCGGCTCGATGCTCGTGTCCTCGGGGGGCATGACGAGCGTGCACGCGAGCCCCGCCCGGTCGCAGATTTCATGCACCTGCCAATCGAGAGCCGCAGGCAGGCCGAGATTGTCGAGCAGCGTCGGTCGCAATTCCTCGATGATCCGGCGCTTCGTCTGCACGCCGTCGTCCAGCGTTTGCAGCGTGCGATCGAGCTTCGCGGCGGCCTCGGGGTCGCGCTCGCGCAGCCGTTTCTCCACCCACGCCACGTCCATCTTGGCGCTGACCAGAATGCCGCCGAGCTCGTCGTGGATGTCCCGGGCGAGCTTCGCCTTCTCCTCTTCGCGGACGACCTGCAGGTGGTTGGACAGCTCCGACAACGCCGCCGTCCGCTCCTCGACGATCCCTTCGAGGCGCTGCTTGTCCTCCTGCATGCTGCGCCGGCGCTGCTCGCGCTGACGCGCATCGCGCCCGGCGAGCAGCCAGACGATGAGCAGCAGCACCACGGTGAACGCGGTCATCACCTGCATGCCGACGCGGGCGAAGGAGATGTCGGCCGCCCACCGTTTCGTCGCGTCGTCGAGCTGGCGCTGGTGGGCCGCGGTCATGTCGTTGATCTCGGCACGGATATCGTCCATCGTCCGCTTGCCGATGCCGGTGTCCATCAGCGCCTGCGCCACCGCGGGCCCGTCCTTCTTGTAGAGCGCGATCGCCGCCTCGAGCTCGGAAAGCTTCTTGCCGACGAGTCCGCTGATGCGCCCCAGTACATCGCGCTCCGCGACCGTCCCCCCGTCGACCAGCATCTCGCGCAGCCGGTGAAAGGCGTTGTCGATCCGCGGGACCGCGTCGTTGTAGGGCTCGAGGTATTCCTCCTTGCCGGTGAGGAGGTAACCGCGTTCTCCGGTTTCTGCATCGACGATCAGCGCCAGCGTCTCGAGCAGGTTCGCCTGCATTTCGAGCGCGACGGCCATCTGCCGGTTGGCGATCTCGAGCCGGCGAAAGCCGAGCTCCGCGTACACGGCAATGGCGAGCGAGACGACGATCCCCAGCACCAAGGGGATCACTATCCTGTAGGGGAGGACCGATCTGGCCAAGCCTGTACCTGGGATGCCCCGTTCGCCGCGGCCGCAGAAGACAACTATACGCAAAACGCCGCGCGGCTCAAAGGCGCGAGCGGCGCGGCGTGCGCGGCGTGCGAATCGCTAGCGCGGAACCTGCGAGGTTTCGAGGCCCGCCGGGTGAGGCGCCAGCGCGCCGCCCTCGTTCTCCCAGTCTTCGGTGGCATGCGCTACGCGCGTGCGGCGAGCGCGCTCTGAGTCGCGCCATTGCTTCAGCGCCCAGACGGCGGCGGCGATCGCCGCAGCGACAATAATGCGCTTCATGACGGTGTCCTCCATGGCCCCGTGTTGGATGGGCATGCGGTCATTGGCGTGTGAGCTTCGGCTGCTATTGCTTCTCCTTCGGGTCGAGCGACGGCGACGAGTGATTGTTGGCCTGTCCGGCGAGCGGCATCGACATCTTTTCGTCGTCCTTGCTGAGCGGCGCCATCGGATTCGTGGCGGGACTGTCGACTGCGGTCGAGGGCGCGGCAGTCGTCGTCGTATCGGAGCTGGCGGCGGGAGTGGTATTCACCGGTGTCGAATCGCTGCCGGGCGCGGGCGGCGATTCGGGCGGCGGCGTCGCGTCGCTCGCCGGCGTGCCGGGCGCCGTGGTCGAATCGATAGGCGTGGTCATCGCCGGTGGGGGCGTGGTCATCGCCGATTGGGGCGTCGTTGTCAGCGCCGTCCGGTCGTTCGGCGGCGGCGCTTCCTTGCATGCTGCAACGGCGAAGGCGCAACAAATCGCGAGTGTGAGCGGGTGCCGGGTTGGCATGACGAACCTCCAAAATTGACCACGCACGAATTTCCGTTCCCAGCATAGACACGCAGAACCTGCGCCGACAGTCGCGCGACGCGGAAGCGCCTGTAGGAGCACGCCGACGGACGGTAACGAAAATGCATCGGCGGCGTAACAAATTCGTTGCGGCTCCGGCCTGCGCCCGCGCACTCGGCGGCAACGTCTTGAATCGTCGTCGAGTTCGAAGGACCCCCCATCTGGCACGCGCCGTGCACGCGGGTAACCTCGCGCAGGACATGCTGTTCCTGCAATCGACGAAGGAGTGCTGCCATGGCAGGCGATCGCGGTCCCGCTTCCACCCTCGAAGGTCCGTTTCTTTCCGACGTGAAGACGCTGCGCCAGCGCGCGCGAGCGCATCTCGAGGAGGGCGCCGTCACGTCCAATTACGACGGCGACGTCGAGCAGGTGTGCACCGTTCTCAACCAGGCGCTCGCCACCGAAATCGTCTGCGTGTTGCGCTACAAGCGCCACTATTTCATGGCACGGGGGATCGCGTCGGACTCGGTCAAGGCCGAGTTTCTCGCGCACGCGGGCGAGGAGCAGGCGCACGCCGACGAGATTGCGAACCGCATCGTGCAGCTCGGCGGCGAACCCGACTTCGATCCCGCCGGCCTCACGTTGCGGAGCCATTCGGAATACGTCGAGGGCGCGACGCTGCGCGAGATGATCAAGGAGGACCTTGTCGCCGAGCGCGTCGCGATCGAAAGCTACCGCGAGATGATCGCGTGGCTCCGCGGCAGGGATCCGACCACCCGCAAGATGCTGGAAGGGATCCTGGCGGTCGAGGAAGAGCACGCCGAAGACATGTCGTCGTTGCTCGCCGATCTCCGCGCCTGAAGTGTCGGCTCGCCGTCAGCTTGTAGGCGAAAGGGGAAGGCGCATGTCGGAAAGCGCCCACAAGTCAATGAGCGATGCACCGATCCCCGTGGCGGATCCCGGCACGGATACTCCCGATGTCGACGTCTGGTCGACGATTCCCTTGGATGGAGGTTGGCAATGGCAAAGCATTCCCCGGAACACGAACGCAATCGCTCGCGCGGGTCAGGACACGGTTCAGGCCAGCAATCGGGCGGCCAGCAGGAAAAGCATCAGCAGCAGCAGCAGCAGAGCCCCGACCGCGATCGCTCGAGCGGCGGCAGCAGTGACACGGAGCGCAAGCGCTCGGGCAGCGATGACATGACCGATCGCGGTCAGCAGCACCGCGACGACGTGGAACGCGAGTAATTGAAAGACGCCTCCGCCGGGAGGTCGGGCCGTTTCTCGCTCGACCTTCGGCGGGCGGAAGAGGAGCCCTGATCATCGCCGACGCGAGTTCGCGTCGCCAGTTCCGGGTCTCTACGAGCTGCCCGACGGCGGCATCCTCGTCGCCGAGACCGACGCGCGGCTCAAGCCCGAAGGACCGCCGCAACCTGCATGATGGTTCATGCAGCTCGTCGTCGCAGCGCGTCGGCGCGGGCGCGCCGAAGCGCAAACCGAATCACGCTCTTGTCGCGATGCCGACGGCGATGGCGTTGCGGAGAAACGACCGGCCGACCGTGAGGTGAATTGACGTCACGCGAACGGCTGGTCGGGCTGCGACGTCGCTTGCTGCCGACGTCGGCGGTCTCCGACAAGCAAATGGACCCGCCGCCGATCTCGGGCATAAAAGGGACGGTCTACATTGGCTCCATCGTTTATCTCCACAACCGGAGGTCTGACCAATGACTGTCCACCGTGTGTTCTCCTTGCGCTCTGCAACTGTTGCCGCGATGCTCGCGGCGCTCGGCGTTTCCCCGGCGTACGCGGCAACGCTGAACCTCCCGCTGACCCCGGCTCAGTATCTGGTGGCTGAATACGCGCTGGGCGCGCTGGTGATTGCGCTGATTGCGGCACTTATCGTGAGCCTGGCCCGCGGGCATCGTGATCGCGAGGCCGCGAAATCCGGCGGTTCCGACTTGCGCTGGTGGAAGAGCTCGCATCCATGATGACGAATCCGGCGCTGTCGCCGCGGTTCGTCGTTGGGGGCCTTCGGTTCTTTGCGGCGTCGTTCCTGGCGGGACTGCTGTTGCTGCTGCTCGCGCCGCTCGACGTCATTCGCGCGTTTTGCGCGCTGGCGCTGGTCTGCTCGGCGGCGGGCTTCGCGCTGCACGTCGCGGCGCTGCGGGAAATCGATCCCGGTGCGCTGCCGGCATTTCGCTCGCGTCTGCAGCACGCGATGCTTGCGGCGCAGGCTGCCGCTGGCCACGTGCCTGCGCGCGGCGAAGGCGAAAATTGGGACGGCAGGCGCGGCGACATCGCCGCCGGGGCGGATCGACGTCGCCGACTAGCGGCGGCTTCGTCCTACACGAGTATAGGCGGGCGGTCGCTTCCGCGGCGAAACGACGCTGGCGAGACTGCAACGGTGCGCGCACGTATACGGCGTACCCATTTTCGAAAGGTGACGATCATGACGAAGAAACTCTTGCTGTTGCTGGTCGCGTTCTCGCTCGCTTCGCCGACGATGATGCTGGCCGGCTGCAACACGGTGCAAGGCGCGGGGAAGGATATTCAGGCCGGCGGCAAGGCGATCAAGGACGAAGCCGCCGAACACAAGACCTACTGATCGGCCTCATTGATCGGGGAGCGATCGGTTGGCGAGCGCGGCATTGCCGCGGCGCGAGCGACAGCTTCTCGCATCGCGCGCGAATTTTACTGGAGGTACCAATGCGAATGCCATTGAAGACGCTCTTGGGGGCCGCGGCGATCAGCATCGCGACGCAGGCGGCCGCCGAAGTGACGTTCTACGAGGGCGACGCTTTTCGCGGGCGCGCCTTCACGGTGGATGGGGTGGTCGACAACTTCGCGCCCACCGGCTTCAACGACCGCGCTCGCTCGGCGGTCGTCACGGGCGGCGCCTGGCAAGTCTGCGAGCACGCGCAATTCCAGGGCCGCTGCGTGGTACTTGGGCCCGGCAATTACGAGTCGCTGAGCGGGCTCGGGATGTCCGGCCGCATTTCCTCTGCACGTCCGGCTGATGGCAGCACACGAATCGATGCGCCGGCGCCGCTGGCCGGGCCGGCGTACGAGCAACCCACGCCCGCAAGAGCCGCTGTATCAGGCCAATGTGACCTCGGTGCGCGCGGTGGGGGGCCCGCCGGAGCAGCGCTGCTGGGTCGAGCGCCAACAGGTCTATGAAGATCGCGGTGCCAATATTCCCGGAGCCATCATCGGCGGTGTGATCGGCGGGGTTCTCGGCCACCAGATCGGCGGCGGTCGCGGCAAGGACGTCGCGACGGCCGGTGGCGCGGTGGCGGGTGCCGCTGTCGGCGCCAACGTGGGACGCGGCGGCGACACGTACGATCGTGATGTCCAACGGTGCACGACGGTCTCCGGCGATTTCCGCCCGGCGTATTGGGATGTCACGTACATGTTCCAAGGCGTTGAGCATCGCGCGCAGATGACCGCGCCACCCGGGCCGACGATCATGGTCAACGGCTACGGCGAGCCGCGCGGATAAGCCACCACGATCCGGGCTGATTCTCTCGCGGCGGCTGCACGTTGGCCGCCGCAGTCGTGCTCCGCGCCCGGAAACCAGGGCAAGATTGGGATCAGCGCCCGTTTCGCGGCATCGACATCGGAGCAGGTCGACGGCGGTGGACTTCTCGTCGATCTCGGTGAGCCGACGTGGTCGCCGCCGCGGCGGTAGCCCGTTCCCGGTGGCGGAATTTTACCGATCAGGCTTCGCTGCCGACGAGCGTGAACGTTCCCTGCTGCCGATACCAGGCTTCCTCGTTGGAGGCGAATCCGATCACCCGGTGGTTGCGGAAATTGAGCACGACGGTCAGCGCGTACCCGGACGCTGCGAGATAGGAAATCACGAACACGTCGGCGGACACCTTGTCGGTCGCGCAGGCCTTCTCGTGCGTGGCCGCTCCCGCGGGCGCCTCCTCCGCGCTGCGATAGTCGACGGAGCCGTCAGCATTGAACGTATGCTCGTACGTCTTGCCCGCCACCGGTCCGTCCGCGAACGTCCAGCGCACGGTCCGGCCAATCAACGACTCCGGCGCCGCGGTGTCGAGCGTCTTGCCCGCTGCCGGGATCATGAGTGGCGCAGTCGCGTGGCGGCAGGTTCGGCGTCCTTCTTCGGACGTTCCTCGAACGTGTCGATCGTATCGAACCCGGTGACTCCCACGCCATGGACGTGCACCATCTCGGCGCCGATCCAGCCCGAGACGGCGAGCAGCACGAGGCCGACGATCGAGAGCCCCATGCCGACGAGGAAATCAGGCGGCTCCGCGCCCCGAAGCCAGAGGTTGACGGCGTACAAGGCGACGACCGTGAGGTTGATGGACATGTGCGTCGTGGCGAGCGTCTTGATCGCCCGGTCCTTGAGCGACAGATAGTCGACGAGGCCGGGGATCGCCGCGAGAAGGGCGCCGGCGAGGCCGCCTGCCATCGTCCAGTAACCGATCATGAACCACAGAACGCCGTTTTCGCTGCCCTCGGAAAAGTAGACGACCAGGTCGCAGACGAAGGAGAAGATCCACAACCCGATCGGAATCGTGATCAACATCGGATGAATCGGATGTCGCGCAACGCTGGCGGGCGTTCTCATGGGTGTCTCCAATGGACGAGCGGTGCTAAAGGCGCGCACACCGTGTTCCCGGCAATGTTTTCCGGTCTTCGCGGTAGGATTTGCCGGGATCCCGCCGCGAAGCAGGTGGTCGCGCCGTCCTCGGGGCGCGGCCGGCAGCGCGTCAGGAAGTCTTGACGACGAGCTTGTCGACGACCTGCTTCACGCCGTTGGTCGAGCTCGCGATCTGCACGGCCCGCTGGCGCAGCGTGTCCGAGTCGACGCTGCCTTCGAGCGTCACGACGGCGTCCTTCGTATCCACGTTGATCTGCAGCGTCTTGAGGCCGGGCTCGGCAAAGAGCGCCGCCTTGACCTTCGTTGTCACTGCGGCGTCGTCCGCTGACATCCGCCGTCTTCGCCGCTGCCTCCTTGGTGGCTCGCGGCCATCTTGTCCGTCGCGCGATCGATCTTCTGGCCGGTGGTTTCGGCATTGCGATTGGGCTGGTCGCAGCCCGCTGCGAGCAAGGCGAGACTCGCGAGCATCGCGTCCGCCAGCGTGTGCATCTGCATCTTCATGATCGATGATCTCCATGGGTGAAGCGGGATACAAACTCGTGCACGCGCATTCTTCGCGTCGTGCCCATCCGTCGATTGCACAGAAAATCGAGCAAACGCTGTGCCACTCGAGCGATTGCGCGCTTCATGGATGCGCCGCGTCGCCGCGGTAGGACTTGTCTTACCGGCGATTCGGAGAAAGCCGCTATCGACTCGCGAGTGGGTGATGCGATGCTGACCATGAACGCGGCTCGACAAGCACTTCACAGTGAATACGACGAACAAGAAACGCTCACTGATGCAGAAACTGGGTCTCGCGATCGGTTTCATCGCGCCGATGGCCGTGTCTTTCACCGTCTTCGGCACCGATGTGAAGGTCACGCTGTCCGGCGACCAGGAAGTGCCGCCGGTGGCCACCAATGCGAAGGGAAGTGGAACGCTGACGTTCGGCACCGACAAGTCCGTCGCGGGGAGTGTCGCGACCACCGGAATCGCGGCGACGGCCGCGCATATCCATGAAGCGGCGCCGGGCAAGAATGGCGGTGTCATCGTCCCGCTCATCAAGGGCGCCGACGGAAGATGGATCGTTCCCGCGGGCGCCAAGCTCACCGATGCCCAGGAAGCAAGCCTGCTCGCCGGCAATCTTTACGTGAACGTGCACAGCGATGCGCACAAGGATGGGGAAATACGCGGGCAGATCAAGCCGTGAACAATCCCCAGGAATGAGGCTATGGCGCATCGGCATTGACCGTGTCTCCCCTGTCCCCGCCCGGGGACAGACCTGGCCCGCGGGCGCTCCCTCCCTCGGGCTCCATTGGGCGAATGCTTGCATTCGCCCCTTTTTTGTCTCCTGACTCCGCTCTTGCGAGATGTGCGTCGCGCCGCGTCGTCATCCTGACGCTCGTGATGACGGCGCCCGCAAGGATTGTCGTCTCGTGGTTGACGAACATGGCGATCCCGAGCGACAGCGCAAACGATGCGATGAGGAGGATGCCGGTGCCGACGACCAGGCAAAACGACAGCGCTCGTGCACGAACGAGCACGAGCATCGGCGGCGGCGCAGATCGCCGAATATCCGGTTGAGCGCATGCTGCAGCTCGGCGTAGGCGGCCGTGGCACCGACGACGAGTAATCACGGTTCCGACCGACGCACCCCAGCGGTGAAATGCGGGTGGGACGTCGTGGCTCGCGGCAAGACGATCGACGAGCCGCGCGGCGTCGGGTCCCATCAGTTCGGCGATGCGTGACGTGAGGTAATGCGTGGTCGTGTCCGTTCCGAGCCACCAGCTTCCCACCGCCACTAGGAGGATGAGAAAGGGGGCGAGCGACAGCATCGAATAGAACGCGAGCGCCGCGGCGAGACGGCTGCCATCGACTGCGTTCCATTGGCGCCAGACGGCGACCAGCGCTTCCACCGCCGAACGGATAGGCGCGTGGCGGCGCCCATCCGGCCCCTGGCCCGGGCGGCCGGCGGGCGCCGAGCGCATGAGGAGAACGCCGGCGTGCTCGCCGGCAATCGCATCAGCGTCGCGCGCCCGCGCCGCCCGGGCCATCGCCGTACCCGTGCCTGGCCATCATTCTCCGTCCGAGTCCCATCCAGACGAGGCGGCCCAGGAGTACCCGCCACGCCCGGCGGCCGTCCCGCGATGCCCGCCGGATCGCGAGGCCGGCGGCCACGACGGCGGTCAAGCTCGCGACTCGCCGCGTGAGCGCGACCGCCTGCCGCACGCGCAATTCGCCGCGTGCCTCGCGGCGCTCGAAATCGCGCCACGCGTCGGCGATCGCCGCCCGCTGCCGCGCGAGGCGGCGCTGCACATCCGCGCGCCGCACCGACGCCGGCGGCTGCGCTCGCTCGCTCGTCATGCTTCGGGCTCCGCCTGCGTGCGCAGATCG
The DNA here is from genome assembly GCA_963811685.1 of uncultured beta proteobacterium. Lineage (GTDB taxonomy): Bacteria > Pseudomonadota > Gammaproteobacteria > Burkholderiales > Casimicrobiaceae > CAIWHR01. Next base: position 165,324 of record CAWESK010000007.1, read on the forward strand.
TCGACGTCGCGCTGCCATTCGGCGAGCGAATGCCGGAAGAGCGGCGTGGCTTGCGCCAGCAGGCGACGCATGATGAGCCATGCCGCAGTACCGGCAATACCGAAGGCGACGGCAATCGCTGCAGCCACGAGAACCCGATTCGGCGACTCCCACGCGGCGAGCAGCACGCCGATGCCGGCGAATGCAAGCGCCATCCCGATGAACACGACGATCGCGACGATCGCGGCCAGCGCGGCGAGCAGGCGATCGCGCTCTTCCGCGGCCTCCAGCGAGAACAGCTGCAGGCGAATCCCCGCATGTTCCCATAGCGACGCGACCAGCCTGCGACTGGCAGCGAGCAGGTTGGGGGGCCGCTCGATCGTCCCCGGATGCTCCGGCGCGCCCATGGTCGTCAGCGGCGCGCGAACAATGCGCCGAGGACGAAGCCCACGCCGGCCGCGACGCCGATCGCCGGCCAGGGATTGGCGTGCACGTAATCGTCGGTCACGAGCGCGGCCCGGCGGCTCTTTGTCGGCGGCAACGCGCGACGCCGCGGCGACGCGCGTCCGCGCGTTGGCAAGCTGCACGCGGAATTGCTCGCGCGCCTCCGCGAAGGCATCGCCCGACAAATTCGAGGTCGACCGCAGCAGCGCTTCGCCGTCACGGATGAGATTGCGGAAATCTCTCATCAGCGCTTCCTTCGACTTGGCGATGTCCCGGTTCGTTCCTCCCTGCGCGCCGGAATTCGATCCGGTGCCGGCGAGGTCGTGCATGTTCAGTTCCATGGCGGTCTCCTGCTTGTCATCGTTGATCCTCGGGCGCGACCAGGTCGCTCAAATGCGCGCGCGCGTGGCCGATCCCTTCGTCAGCGCGTCCGCGGCAAAGCGCCAATTGAGCAGCTTGTCGATCACCGCGTTGACATGATCGACGCGCCGGTTCTGGTAATCGAGGTAATACGCATGTTCCCAGACATCGACCGTCAGGAGCGGCGTGGGCCCCTTGATGAACGGGGTGTCCGCATTGGACGTCTTCATGACCTTGAGCTTCCCGCCGTCGTCGACGAGCCATGCCCAGCCGCTGCCGAATTGCGTCACGGCAGCTTCCGCGAACTCCTTCTTGAACTTGTCGAAGCTGCCGAAGGCGCTGCCGATGCGGTCGCCGAGCGCGCCTTCCGGCTGGCCGCCGCCGGACGGCGTGAGGCAATGCCAGTAGAAAGCGTGATTCCAGGCCTGCGCCGCGTTGTTGAAGATCTGCGCCTGGTCCGCATTGCCCGCGGTCGCCTTGACGACGGCCTCGAGCGGCTGGCCGGCGAACTCGGTGCCTGCCACGAGCTTGTTCAGCGTATCGACGTAGGTCTTGTGATGCTTGCCGTAGTGAAACGCGATCGTGCGCGCCGAGATCACCGGGGCGAGCGCGTCTTCCGCGTAGGGAAGCGGCGGCAGGGCGAACACCTTGGCGCCGGAGGCGGCGGACGGCGTTGCCGTCGATTCCTTCCGCGCGGTTTGTTCCTCGTAGATATTCATGGAATGCTCTCCTCGAAGGCGGTTACTGGTGCTTGAAATACTGGATATCCCGCTCGTGCCGCTTGGCGGCGTCGAGCGAATCGAAGGTGCCGAGATTGCGCCGGCGCCCGGTCTTCGCGTCCTTCTTGACGGAGAACAACCGGTACTGGCCGGACTTGAGCTTTCTGATCATCGCGGACTCCTAGAGGGATAGGACGGAGTGGCCGTTGTCGGGCGTGGCAAGGCAGGGAACGCCGATGCGCACCGGAGCCTCGCCGCGGCTCGCCGCAGGTGCTGGCAGCGACTCCTCGTGCAGCCCGACGACCTTGTTGTAGATCGTCTTGACGCTGACGCCGAGCATCTCGGCCGTCCGCCGCTTGCTGCCGCCGCAGTGGCGGAGCGTTGCCAGCAGCACGGCGCGCTCGGTCTCCGCCAGCGTCGTTCCGATGGGAATGCGCACGCACGAGTCGTCGTCGGCGGCAACGGCGGGCGCCGGCTGCAGGTCGAGCGTGATCACGTCGTCGCCCAGCACGAAGCTTCGCTCGACGCAGTTCTTGAGCTCGCGCACGTTGCCGGGCCACGAGTGCGTGCGTGCGAGCGCGAGCGCGCCGGGCGCGAATTCCTTGCGGGTCCCGTACTCGCGATTGAGTCGCTCGAGAAAGAGACGCGCCAGCAATTCGATGTCGTCCGCACGCTGGCGCAGCGGCGGCAGCCTGACGACGAACACGGCGAGCCGGTAGTACAAATCCTCGCGGAGCCGCCGGTCGCGAACGATCGTCTCCGGCGCATGATTCGAAGCCGTCAGGACCCGGACGTCGACGGCGATTTCCTCGCTGCCGCCGACGCGCACCATCCTGCCCGTTTCGAGCACGCGCAGCAGCTTCGTCTGCAGGTCGAGCGGCATCTCGGTGATCTCGTCGAGAAACAGGGTGCCGCCGGCGGCACGCTCGAAATAGCCCTGATGCTGCCTCGTCGCGCCGGTAAAGGCGCCCCGCTCGTAGCCGAAGAGTTCCGCTTCGACGAGGTTCGCCGGAATGGCGCCGCAATTGACCGCGATGAAAGGTGCTTTCGCGCGGGAGCTGTTGACATGCAGCATCTCGGCGGCGACCTCCTTGCCGGTGCCCGATTCCCCCACCAGCAGCACCGTCGCCTGCGATTTCGCGATGCGGCGGAGTTGCGCGGCCACCTCGGCGATCGCCGGCGACTGGCCGACGAGCTGACCGTTGTCGTCGCGGGGAAGATCCGAAAGCTCACGCGCACGACCGCGACTCGCGGGGCGCGGAAAAACAGCGATGGTCGCGGGTCCCGATCGCAACGCCGAGCCCGCGGGCTGGAAATCGAGAAAGGCGACGTCGTTGCACTGGACATCCTGCGTCATGGTCGTGGCTCCGCGTCTCCGGGTAAAACGTTCGCCTTCGGATATTGGAGAATCGCCGACGGCGATCATGTAAGCAGGGACAGCGACTTGATGTCAGCCAGGTCTCCTCGCGACGTCGGACTTTCCCTACGACAAGAAGAGGCGGGTTCTGGGGGACGCACGCCCTGGCCGGGTCCGCCGGAGCACGGCATGCCGTCAGCGCTGGGCCTACGCGTTTTCAGGGGTCCAGCCGATGGAGGAGCGCGCGTGCGGGGTGCACATTGCGTCGCCATGCACGTCCGCAGCGAGCGAGGACGGGCGGAAAAGGGCTTCCGCGATGAATCCAATGCTGTGGCTCGTGGCAGGCGGCATCCTCGGTTGGCTCGCCAACATCGAAATGGGCGCCGACCGCAGAACGAGCCTTGCGCTCAACGTACTGGCCGGGGTGGCCGGCGCTCTCGTGGCCGGGACGCTGCTCACGTCGCCGCTCGAGCCCGAGACGCTGAGATCGAGCGATCTCAGCGTTGGCGCCCTGCTGGTCGCGTCGCTGGGCGCGATCCTGGTGCTCGCGCTCGTCAACCTCTTCCGGCTGAAGGACGCTCCCTAGGGGGACGGACTCTCCCTAGGGGAGGGCAGGCTGGCGGCCTGGCGCACGGTGCGCCGCAGGATCTCGCTGCGGATGTCCTCGAACTGCTTGCGAGTCTGGCCGGCGATCAGCGCCGGCCCGACGAGCGGCGGCACCCACGCCTTCGGGACATAGCGGCCGATGTTCCGGATGTGCGGAGTGCCGTCGATGTCGACGACGCGCGTCGTGAACGTGGAGGACTCGAGATCGCCGCTGATGTGATGCGAGCGGATCTCGACCAACGGCACGATTTGCACTTCGCGGACGTTGTCGAACGTGACGGACAACAGACCCAGCTTCGCCTTGCCTTTCTGCCTCACGATCAAGACGTCGTCACGGTGGCCCTCGATGCCGCTGTAGTCGAGGGTCGAGATGAAGCTGCTCATGTGGTCGTAGTCGGTCAGCACGTCCCAGATGATCGGGACCGGCGCCCGCACCGGGCAGTCGACGTCGACGAATATCGTCTCCCCCTCCTTGCGCACGTCGACGGCGATGTCGGACGCGGGCGCGGCCGCCCACGCGGCGGAGGCGACCGCCGTCAAGCACAGCAGTACGAGCCAATGACGCATGTCCCTCCGAGGCGGTGCGCGACGATTTTCGCGTCCGCCCGACGGTCTCGCCAATGCCGGCGCGGACGAAAGCGACGTAGGACGAGAGGCAAGTCAATCGCATTGCATCGAGACCCGTAGCGTCACGGAGCGACACGCACCCAGCGGCCGGCGCAGGGAGACTCCAGCGCGATGTGCAGGGCGGGCGTCCGACAGTCGAAGATCGCGCAGCTGATCGTCCGGATGTCGCGACCTTCCTCGTGCCGGCACAGCGCCGCGCTGGCGCTGTCGCCGTGGCGTGCCATCACCGCCTGGATCGACGCGACCGCGAACGGCAGCGGCAGCGCCCGCAGCGCGTGGTCGAGCGTGGCGATCCGCGCGCGCGATGTGCGGGCGCCGACGTCGTCGGAAGGCGCAAGATCGTGCCCCACGAGGCGTTCGCTGACGAAATGGTTCGTGCGGGCGACGTAGCCCGTGTCGCCGGGTTCCTCGGCAGCCACCGCGTGGTGCGTGAGCTCGATCGCGGCGACGGCCCCGGTCGCATCGCCGAAGAGGAGCGTGCCGCCCCCCGCGTGCGGCGTGCGAAAGACGAGGCCGACGGCGTCCGCGACGGTCGCGCATTCGCGCAGGATTCGCGTCATCAGAAAGCTGCGCAGCCAGCCCTCGCCGTGATCGTCCGTGCCGACCTGGGTGTCGGCGACGGCAAGCCCGTCGGTATTGATCCCGCCGGCAAAAGCTCCGGGCGCGCCCAGGCTGCCGACGCAGAGGACGCGCCGGCCGGCCCACTCGGGATCGTGGTGCCGGAACACGCACTGCAGATCCCCCTGCGCTCGAGCGGGCGTCGCGATTCTTGGCGACGACCGGACCGTGCTCGCCGCGCGGCGCGGCCCACGCGGTGCATGCCTCTGCAAGCGACGGCACGCCGGCGAGATCCGCGATGACGTTGCCGTAGTAGCACGCGAACAGCGCGTCGGCCGCAATGCCGAATCCCTCGGCGATGCCCTGGACCTCGACATATCCGTCGGGATCGTTGTCGCGCATGAACGCATGCTGCGCGTCGAGCCAGGCGATGACTTTCGGCACCGCAAGCGCGGGGCCGAGCTCGCGCAGCCGCCGCGTCACGGCGACCGTCACGTCGGCGATGCGGTCGGGGCGCAGCTGCGCCTGCAGACGCCCGCGGTCGTACGCGGAGCCGCGAAGGTCGAGGAGTTGACCGGCGGGAGCAGGCATGGCGTCGATGCCTGCTCGTTGCCTAGGCGGCGACCTTGGCGCGCTCGAGCGGCGTCTCGGGGCGCGCGGCACGAAACGCGGCGAGGAGCTCCGCCTCCTTCGTCTTCGCAATCTTGAGGTGCCGGTCCTTGACGTGACCGTAGCCACGGATGTGCTCCGGGATCTGCGCCAGCTGCACCGCGAGTGCGTGGTTGTGCGGGGCCAGCGCGGCCACGAGCTCGTCCACCAGCGTTTCGTACTGGCCGGGGAGTGCGCGCTCCAGCTTGCGTTCCGCCGTGTGCCCGAAGACGTCGAACGCCGTGCCGCGCAAGCCGCGCAGCTTCGCCAGCACGCGAAACGCGCCCATCATCCACGGCCCGTAGACGCTCTTTTTCGCTTCGCCGGTGAGCGGATCGGCCTTGTTGAACACCGGAGGCGCGAGATGGAACTTGAGCTTGTAGCCGCCTTCGAACTGCGCGGCAACCCGCTTCTCGAATTCGCCGTCGGTGTAAAGGCGCGCGACCTCGTACTCGTCCTTCACCGCCAGCAGCTTGAAGTAATAGCGCGCGACCGCTTCGGTCAGCGTCGTCGCGCCGGGAACCTTGGTGCTCTCGGCGACGCGGACCTTGGCGACGTAGTCCGTGTACCGCGCAGCAAACGCGGCATCCTGATAAGCGGTCAGGAATTTCCGCCGGCGCTCGACCATCTCGTCGACCGATTCGGACATCCGCTGCGATTCGGGAACGGCCGATGGAATCGCCGCCGCGGACACCCGGGCAGGATCGACCGCGGCCAGCCGGCCCCAGCCGAAGCTCTGCTTGTTCGCATCGACCGCCGCGCCGTTCAACTCGATCGCGCGCAGGATCGCCGCTTCGCTGATCGGCAGCAGGCCGCGCTGGAATGCGTAGCCGACCATGAAGAGGTTGGTCGCGATCGAGTCGCCCATGAGACCGGTGGCGAGCTTCGTGGCGTCGAGAAACTCGGCGTCGGCGGCACCCACGGCGTCCTCGATCTCGCGCTCCATCGAGCCGCGCGGGAACACGAGGTCGGGGTTGCGCGTGAAGCCGGCAGGCATGACCAGCGCCGAATTGACGAGCGCCTTGGTCACGCCCTTCTGCATCTTGGCGAGTTGCTCGTAGCCCACGCCCGTCAGGATGTCGCAGGCGAGGATCAGCTTCGCTTCGCCGGCGGCGATCCGCGTCGCGTGGATGTCGTCGGGATTGTCGGCGATGCGCACGTGCGAGACGACCGCGCCGTTCTTTTGCGCGAGCCCCGTCATGTCGAGCACGCTGACGCCCTTGCCTTCGAGATGCGCGGCCATGCCGAGCAGCGCGCCGATCGTGATGACGCCGGTGCCGCCGATGCCGGTGACGACGATGCCGTATGGCTCGGACGTGGCGGGCAGAGCCGGATCCGGCAGGGCCGGGAACATCGTCGGCCTTCGCCTTCTGCGGCTTCCGTAGATCACCGCCTTCGACGGTGACGAAGCTCGGGCAGAAGCCGTTGACGCAGGAGAAATCCTTGTTGCACGAGCTTTGGTCGATCGTGCGCTTGCGCCCGAATTCCGTCTCGAGCGGCGCCACCGACACGCAATTCGATTTCACGCCGCAGTCACCGCAGCCTTCGCACACGAGCTCGTTGATGAAGACGCGCTTCGCGGGATCCGGGTACTTGCCGCGCTTGCGGCGCCGGCGCTTCTCGGCGGCGCACGTCTGGTCGTACAGCAGGATCGTGCAGCCCTCGGTGTCGCGCAGCGAGCGCTGGACGGCATCGAGGTCGTCGCGGTGGTGGATCTCGATGTCGGCGGCGAAGTAGCCGGAGGGATACTTGTCCGGCTCGTCGCTGACGACGACGATCTTCTTCACGCCTTCGGCGGCGACCTGCTGCGCGATGAGCGCGGGGGTCAGCGGGCCGTCGAACGGCTGGCCGCCGGTCATGGCGACCGCGTCGTTGTAGAGGATCTTGTACGTGATGTTGACGCCGGCGGCGACCGCGGCGCGGATCGCGAGCGTTCCGCTGTGGAAGTACGTGCCGTCGCCCAGGTTCGCGAAGATATGCTTTTCCTTCGTGAACGGCGCCTGGCCGATCCACGGCACGCCTTCGCCGCCCATGTGCGTGTACGTGTCGGTGCGCCGGTTCATCCAGATGGCCATCACGTGACAGCCGATGCCGGCGGTGGCGCGACTGCCTTCCGGCACGTTGGTCGATGTGTTGTGCGGGCAGCCGGAGCAGAACCAGGGCAGCCGCTCCAGCGTGATCCGGGGCTTCGCGAGCGCCGCTTCCTTCGCGTTGATCCAGTCGACGCGCGCCTTCAGCTTTTCCGACTGCCGGGGGAGGAGGCCGAGACGCTCGATCCGCTGCGCGATCACGCGCGCGATCATCGCCGGCGTGAGCTCCGAGAGCGAGGGCAGGAGCCAGTCGCCGTGCGGGCGCATCCATTCGCCTTTTTCGTCGAACTTGCCGACGACGCGCGGGCGCACGTCGTCGCGCCAGTTGTAGAGCTGCTCCTTCAGCTGGTACTCGACGACCTGCCGCTTTTCCTCGACCACGAGGATCTCTTCCAGTCCTTCGGCGAACTGGCGCACGCCCTCCGGCTCGAGCGGCCACGTCATCGCGATCTTGTAGACGCGAATGCCGATCTCGGCGGCATCCTCGTCGCTGATGCCGAGATCATCGAGCGCCTGGCGGACGTCGAGATAGCTCTTGCCGCTGGTGATGATGCCAAGCCGCGGCTTCGGTGAATCGATGACGATCTTGTTGAGCTGGTTGACGCGGCAATAGTGGAGCGCCGCGTAGACCTTGTAGTTCTGCATCCGCGATTCGGTTTCGAGAAAGCCATCCGGCCAGCGAATCGACAGACCGTCGGGCGGCAGCGGAAAATCGTCGGGGATGACGATCTTCGTGCGCTCCGGGTCGATGCTGACCGACGCCGAGCTTTCGACGGTGTCGGCGACGCACTTGAAGCCGACCCAGCAGCCGGAATAGCGGCTCATCGCGTAGCCGTGCAGCCCGAGGTCGAGGATCTCCTGCACCGACGACGGATAAAGCACCGGGATCATCGACGCCGCGAACTGGTGGTCAGACTGATGCGGCAGCGTCGACGATTTGGCGCCATGGTCGTCGCCGGCCAGCACCAGCACGCCGCCGTGCTTCGAGGTGCCGGCGTGGTTCGCGTGCTTGAACACGTCGCCGCAGCGGTCGACACCCGGTCCCTTGCCGTACCACATCGCGAACACGCCGTCGTATTTGGCGCCGGGATAGAGGTTGACCTGCTGCGTGCCCCACAGCGACGTCGCGGCAAGATCCTCGTTCAGTCCCGGCTGGAACTTGATGTGCGCGCGGTCGAGGAATTTCTGCGCTTTCCACATCGACTGGTCGAGCGCGCCGAGCGGCGAGCCGCGGTAACCGGAAACGAAACCGGCAGTGTTGAGGCCGGCGAGCGCGTCACGCTGCCGCTGCAGGATCAGGAGTCGGACGAAGGCCTGGGCGCCGGTGAGGAAGACGCGGCCGCTTTCGAGCGCGTACTTGTCGTCCAGGGAAACGTCGCGCAGGACGGGAACGGCAGAAGCCATGAAGTGACGCTCCGCAAAAATCGTGTTTTTGGGTCGCGCGACCGCCGGGTAGGCGTCGCAACGCTCCGGTCGCCGATTGTGTCAACCACCGGATTGGGCGCGCAGTTTACGCCAGCGGGCATGTTCCGGCAATTTGGCGCGCCGTTTTCCGCTGCAGCAAGTGGGCCCTGTTCGCGGACACCGGAACCGCCCGGTCGCGACACGCGCGGGTAGAATGCGCGGTCCCACCTTTTCGGCCTCTGCGCGCTCGTGACCGCGATCCTGCCCAGCATCGAGCTCGAAACCGGCGCGCATCCCGGCGCTTCCGTGATCTGGCTGCACGGGCTCGGCGCCGACGGCAACGACTTCGTGCCGATCGTCAATGAGATGCGGCTCCCCGCCGAGCCGCCGATCCGCTTCGTTTTTCCGCACGCGCCGGTGCGGCCGGTAACGATCAACAACGGCTTTCCGATGCGGGCGTGGTACGACATCTATGCCGCCGATCTCGCCAATCGCGCCGACGTTCTTGGCGTCGCGCAGTCGCAGGCCCACGTCGAGGCGCTGATCGCGCGCGAGAAAGCGCGCGGCGTTGCCGCGCGGCGCATCGTCCTCGCCGGATTCTCGCAAGGCGGCGCGATCGCGCTGCACACCGGCGTCCGGCATGCCGAGCGCCTGGCGGGCATCGTAGCGCTGTCGACGTACCTGCCGATGGCCGACCGGCTGCCGAAGGAAGCCGCTGCCGCGAATCGCGATCTGCCGATCTTCATGGCGCACGGCACGATGGATCCGATGATCCGGCCGGAGTGGGGCGAGGCATCTCGCCGCGCGCTCGTCGCCGCGGGCTACGAGGTCGAATGGCATACGTACCCGATGCCGCATTCGGTGGTGCCGGAGGAGATCGGCGACATTCGTGCGTTCCTCGTGCGCGCGCTAACGCCGAAGTGATCGACGCCAGGCCCCGATTTCTCCTCATTCAGGCGCTGCGCGCGATTGCGGCGACGGCCGTACTGCTTTTTCACGCGGCCGAGACGACGAAGGACCGGTTGCCGGGAGATTCCCTGCTTTTCGAGATCGTCGACGATCGTTTCGCGCTCGGCGTGCCGCTGTTCTTTGCGATTTCCGGGTTTGTGCTGACGCACGCCATCCAGCGCGAGTCGGTGCCGCGGTTTCTCATGGCCCGGTTTCTGCGCATCTACCCGGCATTCCTCCTCGCGGTGGCACTCGCGCTGCTCATCTCGATGGTCCCCTCAGGTGCGATCCGGTGGCCGCCGGGCTCGTGGCGGGCGCTCACGTTGTTGCCGCTCGGCCCGACGCCACATCCACTCGGGGGCATCGAATGGACGCTGGTCTACGAAATCTTCTTCTACCTGGTGTTCGCGCTGCTGTGGCTCGCGCGTTCGCAGCGCGTCGCATGGCTCTCGTGTGCGGGGTGGCTGACGGCGATTGCCGTTGCGTCGGTGGGCTGGCCGGGCCGGTACACGCACGAAATGCCTCGCGGAATTTCGATCCTGCTTTCGGCTTTCAACCTGCCTTTCATTTTCGGCATGGTCGCCTATCTGATTCATCGCCGACTCTCGCTGCGGCACTCACGGATGCTGCTGATTCCCGCGCTGGCCCTGCTGGCCGGTTTTCGTTTCGCGGAGGCGCGGGAAGCGCAATACCTGATGATCGGGCTCGCCTTCGGTTTGCTGCTGACGAGCGTCGGGCGCCAGTGCATCGACCGCGACATTGCGCGCAACTCGCTGCTGGTCCGATGCGGCGACTTCTCCTATGGACTCTACCTGCTGCACTACACGATCGTCGTCGCCATCGCCTCACGGATCGTTCCGGCCGGCTGGTCCCCTCCGGCGATGTTCGCGGTGCTCGCCTGTGCCGGATTCGTCGGCGGTTGCACATTCGGTGCGTTCGAGCAGGCGCTCTACGGGCAGATCAAACGTCGGGTACTGGGGGCGCCGGCTGCGGCGCACTAAGAGCGGCGGCGACATCTGATACAGTGCCGCGCCATGACCGCACGGCCCCGACCGCGCAGGCTGTCCTCGCGCGACCTCCGGACGATCCTCGGCGTGACGAGCGCGCTCGCGGCGCCGTTCGACTTGATGACGATGCTGGGCGAGGTCGTCGCCGCGGCCAAGCAGGTGCTCGCTGCGGAGCGTGGATCGGTGTGGCTGCACGACGCCGCCGCGGGCGAGCTCGTGCTCGAGGTCGCGACGGGGCTCAAGCCAATCCGGGTGCCGTTCGGCGTCGGCCTCGTCGGCGCCTGCGCGCGCGATCGGCAGACGATCAACGTGCCCGGACTGCTACGCCGATCCGCGGTTCGACCAGGGCGTCGACCGCGCTCCGGGTATCGGACGCGCTGCATGCTGACCCTGCCGCTGATCGATCACAAGGACGTGCTCGTCGGCGTGATGCAGGTGCTGAACAAGAAGGATGGCGTGTTCGACGACGACGACGAGGCGGTCGCGACGGCGCTCGCCGCGCAATGCGCGGTCGCGCTGCAGCGCGTGCGGATGACCGAGGCGCGCTGATCGAAGGCGAGCAGATGCGGCAGGCGCTCGAGATGGCGCGCGAAGTCCAGATGAGCACGCTGCCGTCGACGATGCCGGCGATTCCCGGCTACGACGTCTGCGGATCTTTCCGCCCGGCCGAGCTCACCGGCGGCGACACGTTCGATTTGTCGCTGCACGACACCGGACTCCTCGTGGTGCTCGCGGATGCCACCGGTCACGGAATCGCGCCGGCGTTGTCGGTCACCCAGATGCAGGCGATGCTGCGCATGGCGCTGCAGTTGGGCGCGACGCTGGAGCGCGCGTTCATGGAGGTCAACAACCGTCTCGCGGCAACGCTCGCGGCCGACCGCTTCATCACCGCCTTCGTCGGGTTGCTGGATCCGGCGACGCATCGCTTGCGCTTTCACAGCGGCGGCCAGGCGCCGATCCTGCATTACCGGGCTGCGGAGCGAGCGTGCGTGCCGTACATGCCGACGAGCTTTCCGCTGGGGGCGATGCCGCTTGCCAAGTTGAAGCCGGCCGTCACCGTCGAGCTCTTGCCGGGCGATGTCCTGATCCTCCTCTCCGACGGCTTCTACGAGTATCTCGACGTCGACGGCGAGGAGTTCGGCGAGCAGCGGGTGAAGGACATCGTCGCGGCCCACGGCGACGAGCCGATGTCCGATCTGATGGCCAGGCTGTTCGCGGCGGTCGACGCCTTTGCGCGCGGCGCGCCGCAGGACGACGACATGACCGCGGTGCTGGTGAAGCGTGGAGCGCGAGGCGCCCGGCGAATGTTCCGCCGCACGTTCGACGCGCTGCCCGAGATCGTCCGGTTTACCGGCGAGGCGTTCGCGCGGGCGGGGATCGATCCCGGACTCCGGCCCGACGTGGACTTCGCGCTGGAGGAGCTCTTCACGAACATGGTGAAATACAGCGCGGCGAGCCCGGCTGACATAAGAATCGAGCTGACCGCCGTCGAGGGGGGCGTCGAAGTGACGCTGACGGATTATGATGTCGAGCCGTTCGACGTCACGACGGCGCCCGATGCGGACGTGAACCTGCCGATCGAGCAGCGCCGTCCCGGGGGGCTTGGGCTGCACATCATCCGGAGGCTTCTGGATTCGATCGAGTACGAGTATTCGAAGGAGCAGCGGCAGAGCCGGATCACGTTTCGCAAGACGAAGGCGGCGCCGCCGGACGCGGGGCGAGCCTGAGCACGGGGGAGAGCATGCTGGCAATCGATAATGGCCCTGAGGGGACGGTAGTGATTTCGGGGCGGCTCGACGCTGCCCAGGCAGCGGCAGCGCAGGCGTTCCTGGACAAGGTGCAGGGGACGGTGACCCTCGACTGCAGCGGGCTCGACTACATCTCGAGCGCCGGCCTCGGCGTCCTGCTCAAGACCCAGAAGCGCTTGCTGGCGGCGGGTGGCAAGCTCCGCCTCGCCGGCGTCAACCGGCACCTTCAGGACATCCTCGGCTACTCCGGATTCGACCAGCTGTTCGAGATCCAGCCGGCCCCCTAGCCTCCGCGCGCCAACTTTTCGAGCCGCCCGGTGTAATTGTGGACAACGACACCGACTTGGCGTTGCTGGCGCGGTACCGCAGTGGCGATCGGGAGGCTTTCGCCGAGCTGGTGGTTCGCTACCAAAGGCCCGTTTACAACGCCGCATTCTGGATCGTGCGCAAGGCCGAGGACGCGAGCGATGTCACACAGAGCGTGTTTCTCAAGGTAGCGGAGCAGCTGAACGACTATGACCCGGATTACAAATTCTTCAGCTGGATCTACCGGATCGCGGTCAACGAGTCGCTCAACCTCCTGCGCCGGAACCGGCGGGAGGAAGAGCTGGATGAAGAGATCGACCTCCCGGCCTCCGAGCGGGAGAACCCCGAGCGAAAAGCCGGCGAGGCGCAGCTCGCCCGGCGGATCCAGGAAGCCATGATGCGCATGAGCACCAACGATCGGATGGTCCTGACGCTGCGGCACTTTTCCGAGTGCAGCTACGACGAGATCGGACAGATTCTCGACCTTGACCAAAAGACGGTGAAATCCCGCCTTTTCGAGGCGCGGAGGCGGCTTCGCGACCTGTTGACGGATTTTCGGCCGGACGGACATGAAAAACACTGACCTTACCGAATTGATGCATGCGGTCCTCGACGGCGAGGCCACCCCCGGCGAGGCCGGCGAGCTCGAGCGCCTGCTGGCCGCCGATCCCGCGGCGCGTACGCGCTTCGACGAGCTCCGGCGACTGTTCGACGGGCTGGCCGCCGTTCCCAAGGCGTTTCCGCCCGAGGGCCTGGTGGCCTCGGTGATGGCCGGCTTGCCGCAGCAACCGCAGCGGCGGGGCAGGCTCGCCCAACTTTTCCCGACGTGGGGTGTAATTACGGCAACATCGAAGGCAGCCCGGGGATCGAACCCGGGGAATCTGGCAACGGCCCACAACATTTCCGAACAGGGGCCATCTTTCAGGGGTGCGAACATGAGCGAGCAACAACGCGGTTCCTTCGGCAAGCGCAAGGTGTGGATTGGCGTCGCTGCAGCAGTGCGCCGCGATCGGTGGTCGGAAGCCAGTTCGTCAATTTCCCACCCGCTGGCCAGGACACCGTCGGGCACGATCGTGCCCGGCGCAGCGGTATCGCGCTGACCAGCCGACGGCTGGCGATATCAAGCTTGGCGTTCAGGCTGGTGGTCAGTCTGGAGGCGGTCGCTCCGGGCAGCCAGGCGGGCTTGGCGGCCCAGGATGGGCTCGTCCGGCAAGGACGGGTCTCGGCGGCGCAAGGAAGGTCTCGTCGGGCAAGGAAGGTCTCGTCGGGCAAGGACGGTCCTCGGGCAGCTCGGGTTCGTCGGGCAGCTCGGCTCTCGGGCAAGGAAGGTCTCGTCGGGCAAGGAAGGTCTCGTCGGGCAAGGAAGGCTCGTCGGCAAGGAAGGTCTCTCGGGCAAGGAAGGTCTCGTCGGCAAGGAAGGCTCTCGTCGGGCAAGGAAGGTCTCGTCGGGCAAGGAAGGTCTGTCGGCAAGGCAGGTCTCGGGCAAGGAAGGCGTCTCGGGCAAGGAAGGTCTCGCGGCAAGGAAGGTCTCTCGGGCAAGGACGGGCTCGTCGGGCAAGGTCAGGTCTCGTCGGGCAAGGAAGGCCTCGCGGCAAGGAAGGCCTCGTCGGGCAAGGAAGGCCTCGTCGGGCAAGGACGGCCTCGCAGGCAAGGACGGGCTCGCGGGCAAGGAAGCAGTCTCGGCCCAGCACTAACAACACACACCGCAGGTCTAGGAACAACGCAAACCGCCGGCCTGGTGCCGGCGGTTTGCATTTCTGGGCGCCGAGCCCGTATGCTCGCCGGGGTCCGTATGCCTTGGGGGAGGGGATAACGTGCGTGTTCGCGTCGCATGCCTGCTGCTGGCGTTGTCTGCCGGCCATCGCAACTGCCGACGAAAGTCCGGTCCACATATCGGGCGTCCGAACCAAGGATCTCAATCTCTACTATTACGACTCTCTGAGCTACCTCGAACCGCACGCGGTGCGCACGTTCACCAACTCGCTCGCGTGGCAGCGCCGCGTATTCGGCTGGGCGCCGTCCGAGCCCACGATCGTCCTGCTTCAGGACTTGACCGATTACGGCAACGCGCACACCTACTCGGCGCCGCGCAGCACCCTGCTCTTCGACACTGCGCCGCTATCCCTTGCGTTCGAGACGTACCCCGCGAGCGAGCGGATGTATTCGCTGATGAACCACGAGCTGATCCACGTGGTGCAAAGCGACATTGCTTCCGAGGAGGACCTCCGTTGGCGGCGATTCTTCCTCGGCAAGGTCGCCGCCCAATCGCAGAATCCCGAATCGATCGTCTACAGCTACCTGACCACGCCGCGCTTCACGACGCCGCGCTGGTGGGCTGAAGGCGGCGCCGTCTTCTTCGAGACCTGGATGGGCGGCGGATTGGGCCGCGCGCAGGGCGGGTATGACGAGATGGTGTTCCGGGCGATGGTCCGGGACGACGCCCATTTCTACGATCCGTTGGGTCTGCAGTCTCGCGGGGTCTTCGTCGACTTCCAGACGGGCGCGAACGCTTACCTCTACGGCACGCGTTTCATCTCACTATCTCGCGTACATCTATTCGCCGGAGAAGGTCGTCGACTGGTACCGACGCGACGAGCAGAAGCGAACGCTACTACTCGGACGAGTTCAAGCGTTTATTTGGCATATCGCTGGATCAGGCCTGGCAGGACTGGGTCAAATTCGAGCACGAGTTCCAGAGGAAGAACCTCGCCGAGGTGCGCAAATATCCGATCACGCCGCACCAGAGACTGGCGGGGGCGGTAGCGGGGGCGATGTCGCGCACGTACTACGACGAGGCGACCGGCATTCTCTATGGCGGCTTTCGCTATCCGGGCGTCGTCGAGTACGTCGGCGCAGTGAACACGCGCGACGGCAGTGTCCGGCGGATCGCCGACATTACGCGGGCCATGTCCTACAAGGTGACGTCGCTCGCCTGGGATCCCGACAGCGGGACCCTTTTCTATACGAACAACAACAAGGGTTTCTTTTCGCTCCGCGATCTCATGGCGGTGGACGTCAAGACCGGCGAGGAGCGAACGCTGATCAAGCACGGGCGGATCGGCGAGATCGTCTTCAACCCGGTCGACCGCGCGCTGATCGGCATACGACATGACAATGCCCTTGCGACGCTGGTTCGCGTGCCGCCCCCCTACAACCTCTATTACGAGATTCACACGTTCCCATACGGCGTTGTCCCGTACGATCTCGACATTTCGCCGGATGGGCGGCTGTTGTCTGCCTCGGTGGCGGAGGTCAACGGCGACCAGTTCCTGCGCGTGTGGGAGCTGAAGAAGATTCTGGACGACGACCTCAGGCCGCTTTCCGAATACCGATTCGGGCAATCCGTGCCGGAAAGCTTTGTGTTCTCCAAGGACGGACGCTACCTGTACGGCAGCAGCTACTACACGGGCGTGTCCAACATCTTCCGCTACGAAGTCGCGACCGGTGCGGTCGAAGCGGTGTCCAACGCGGAAGTTGGTTTTTTCCGCCCGGTGCCGCTCGCCGACGGTCGGCTTGTTCATCTTGAACTACACGGCCGACGGCTTTGCTCCGGCGATCATCGACCCGCGGCCTATCACGGACGTCAGCGCCATCACGTTTCTGGGCACGGAGATCGCCGAGAAATATCCCGTCGTGAAGACGTGGCAGGTACCGCCTCCAAGCACGGTCGACGACGAAAAGCTGGTTACGCCGACGGGACCGTACTTTCCAGTGAAGAGCATCGGCCTCGAGAACGCCTTTCCCGTCCTGCAGGGCTACAAGAACTCGGCGGGAGTCGGTTACCACTTCAACTTCGGCGACCCGCTCAGCTTCACAAACCTGGGCATCACCGTCGCCTACACGCCGAGCGACAAGCTGGCGAGCGACGAGCGCGCCCATATCGATGTTGCCGGGCGGTACCTTTCCTGGAAGGCCGCTCTGTCGTACAACCGGTCCGACTTCTACGACCTGTTCGGTCCCGTCAAGCGCAGCCGAAAAGGTTATGCCGCCAAACTCGGATACGACTGGAACCTGATATTCGACGAGCCGCGACGCCTCGACCTCTTTCTCGATTTCGCGTACTACGATCAGATCGACACGCTGCCAGGTGCCCAGAACGTCACGACCAACTTTACCCGGCTGGTCACGGGCGAAGCCAAGCTCAAGTACACCGACGTCAAGCGCTCGATCGGCGCGGTCGACGACGAGAAGGGCCTCGAGTGGTCGCTGAACTACCTGGGCAGCCGGGTCCAGGGCGAGATCACGCCGCAGTTTTGGGGCACGCTGGATTACGGGATCGCGTTGCCATTCGCGAACACATCGGTGTGGCTGCGGACCGCGGGCGGCGCGGCGGACGGGTCGCACAACACGACGGTCGCCAACTTCTACTTCGGCAGCTTTCTCAATAACTACGTCGACGACAAGTCCATCAAGCGCTATCGCCAGTACGATTCGCTCCCCGGATTCGGGATCGATCAGATCAGCGCGCTCAATTTCGTGCGCGAGCTTGTCGAATTGGATCTGCCGCCCTACGTCTTCGAGTCGGCGGGGACGCCAAGCTTGTACGCCAACTGGCTTCGGCCCTCCATATTCGCCGCGGGACTTTGGACGGAGCCCGCAAACTCCACGTTGCACAAGCAGTACGCGAGCATCGGCGCCCAGGTGGACATGCGCATTTCCGTCTTGCACACGTATGACATGACGCTGTCGGCCGGCTTCGCGGCCGGCTTTCAGAATTCGCAGAAGGTCGGCACCGAGTGGATGATCTCGCTCAAGATCATGTAGGTCTTGAAGCCGGCCGCCGCACGACATGTACGTCAGCATCCTTGAGCACGCGATCGTCGGGCTGACGCCGGTTCTCTGTTTCCTCGCCACGCTGCTCTATCTCGACAGCTACAAGCTCGTGTCGATGCGAGCGGTCGTCACGATCGCCGCCTGCGGGTTCGCGGCCGCGGCACTCTGCTACGGCGTGAACGGCTTTCTGCTGGGCGTCACGGGACTCGATGTCGAGAGCTACAGCCGCTATGCGGGTCCCGCCGTCGAGGAGTTTGCCAAGGGACTCGTCATCGTCGTGCTGATCCGCACCCATCGGATCGGCTTCCTGGTCGACGCGGCGATTTTCGGCTTTGCGGTGGGGACGGGCTTCGCAATCGTCGAGAACATCTGGTATCAGCATCTGATCCCCGACGCCGGCCTCGGGACGTGGGTCGTGCGCGGGTTCGGCACCGCGATCATGCATGGCGGCGCGACGGCGATATTCGCGATGATGGGGCTCGTGATGCTGGAGAAGGGGAAGACGGCCCTTTCCGCGTTCCTGCCGGGCTTCGTGATCGCCTTCGCGCTGCACTCGGGCTTCAATCATCTGCTCGTTTCGCCGAGGCTCTCCACTCTCGCCGCGCTGGTCGTGCTTCCACCCGTGCTCTACGCGGTGTTCCAGCGCAGCGATCGGGCTGTTTCCGATTGGCTCGGAAAGGGATTCGACGCGGATGCGCAGATGCTGGAATCGATCAACTCCGGCACGTTTTCCGAGTCGCCTATGGGCCAATACCTCGACTCACTCAAGCATCGGTTCCACGGAGCGGTCGTCGCCGATCTGCTCTGCTATCTTCGGCTTCACACCGAGCTCGCGCTGCGCGCCAAGGGCATTCTGATGATGCGCGAAAACGGCTTCAACGCGCCGGTGGACGACGAGACGCGCGCCAAGTTCACGGAGATGCGCTACCTCGAGGGAAGCATCGGCAAGACGGGCCTGCTCGCGATCCACCCGATGCTGCACATGAGCCACAAGGATCTGTGGCAGCTCTACATGCTCGACAGCACGTGAGTCGCCACGCGTGGCGCATTTCGGCTAAACGATCTCAGCCCGACAGCCCGAACAGCGCGTTGAACGCCTCCTCGCCTTTCGGAGCGAACGCGATCACGCGCGAGGCGCCGACGCGGCGCGCCCATCCGAGCGCGAAGAGGCGATTCAGCATGGCGGTACCCAGCGCTCCGCCGAGGTGATGCCGCCGCTCGCCCCAATCGAGGCACGGACGGCAGAGCGCGCGCCGTTCGGATGCGGCGGCGTCAACGTCGATTCCGAATGATCTGAACCAGGCGCTCCCCGCTCGGGTAAGACGCACTCCCGCGTCGATGGGGGAGAAGACGCGGCGGGCGAGCAGGCTCTCGTACGCTGCGACGCCGCGCTCGCCGGCGAGGTGGTCGTAGCAGATCCGGGCGCGGCGCAGCGCCGGTTCCCGCGGGCTCGACCGCAACCGTATCGCTCCCGTCCTGAACGCGACGCCCATCAGCGATTCGAGCAGCTGCGCGACGTCGCGGTTGGCGAGGCGGAAGTAGCGGTGACGACCCTGCCGGTCGACGTCGATCAGACCGGCGGCTTCGAGCTTCGCGAGATGCGCGCTGATCGTCTGCTTGGTCACGCCGGCGACGGATGCCAACTCGGTGGCGGTGAGCGCACGGTCGGCCAAAAGCGCGGTGAGCACGTCCGCGCGCGCGTTGTCGCCGACCAGCGCCGCGATGCGCGCAATGTGGGGGCCGTCTTTCATGGTTCGATCGTAGACGAACCATTGACGGCACGCAAGCTGCTATCGTCGCGGTCGGGGCATCGGAGGAGGCGACCATGAAGATCGTGTGTTTCATCCGCTACCGGATCGATCCATTTCAGCGCGACGCATTCGCCACTTACGCCGCGAACTGGGGAGCGATCATTCCGCGGTGCGGCGGCCATCTCGTCGGCTATTTCCTGCCGCACGAAGGGACCAACGACGTGGCCTGGGGATTGATTGCGTTCGATTCGCTGGCGGCGTACGAGGCGTACCGGGCGCGCCTCAAGGCCGACGCCGCCGCCCGCGAGAATTTCGCGCTCGCGCAGGCGCGACGATTCATTCTCGGCGAGGAGCGCACGTTCGTCGAGGTCGTTCCCGGGACCTTCGGCGTTCCGCCGGAGAGCCCCTAGCGTCGCGGCAGCGGCGGGATGAACGCGCGCAGCGCGTCGAACTGCGTAAAGAACGCGATCGCTTCGGGGCTGCGCTCCATCGCGGAGATGACGTACGTGCCCCAGGCAATGCCGCCGACGGCGTAGATGCCGAGCGCGATGCCGCCGATCGCGATCCAGCCCACCGCGGCGCCGCCGAGCGCGAAGGCGCCGATCGCCAAGCCGCCGAACGCGAGGCCGCCCAGCGCGAGTCCGCCGAACGCGACGATGCCAACGGCAAGTCCGCCGAGCGCGACGATGCCGCGGGCGAAGCCGCCGATGGCGACGACGCCGGTCGCGATGTCGCCGAGCGCGAGCACGCCCTTCGCGTGTCCGCGAATTTCCCCCTTCGCCGGGTCCGGGCCGGTGGCGATCGACCACAGCGGCAAGCCGAGATATTCGTAGCTGCTTTGGCGTCGCACGCCGCGCAGGGCGGGCGCGGGAGTCCCGTTGCCGGAGACGGCAGAACGGAATCGGTCAGGTGCGGGCATCGCGTTGTCTCCTTCATGACACCGAAGCGGACTGGATCAGGAATCCTCGCCTTCCGAAACCGTTGCCCGCGTCCCGGGCGTCCGTGGAACGATGCCGCGGCGGGCGAGGGCGTCGCGCAGCAGGAACTCGATCTCGGCGTTGACGCTCCGCAGCTCCGACTGGGCGAGCCGCTCGAGCTCGGCCCAGACGGCCGGATCGATGCGGAGCAGGAACGCCTTCTTGTCGGCCATCGTCAGCGCCGGGTGATCGTCGCCATCTGCCGCGATTCAGCCGACGTTGCGAAAGCGCAGCACGAGCGCGGCGATCCACAGCGCGACCCCGACGACAAAGCCGATCAGCAGGATCCGGAAGAGATCTCCGGGCAACCGGGGCGGCGACGTCGCGTTGGCGACGAGCAGCACGTAGTGCGTCGCCGCGACGAAGAGCGTGGTCAGGCTGCCGAGCCAGGCGCCGTGTGCGGCAAGCGCGTTCAACGTGGCGTCGCGCCGCTTCGGGTCGAGCCAATAAACGCGGTGCGGGACATTGACGGCATTCGGCCACATCCGCGGCAGCAGCCCGATCGTCGTCGCGAGAAGGAGCGGCAGCACGACGGCGAACGCGAGCATGAAGACGAGATAGCCGTCGCGGGTCATGAAGCCGTTTGCCGAGTTGCCGTAGCCGAAGTGCGACGCCACCTGCTCGGGCAGCGCATGCGACGTGGCGACGATGAAGGTCGCCGACGCGGCGAGGCACAGCGCGAAAAGAAGCCAGGCGAGACGATGCATGACATCTCTCCGCCGTCGCGCTGCCGCTAGCGGCGCAGCAGCAGGCCGGCCAGGACGCCGGCTACCGCGCCGAGGGCCAGTCCGACCGATGCGTAGCCGACGGCCACACCCAGCGCGGTGCCCGCCGCCACGCCGACCGCGATCCACAATCCTCCTGCGTTCCTCGCGAGTACGTTCATCGCCGTCCTTTCGTCAGTTGTAGAGCGTGCCGGTGTTGATGACCGGGTGCACGTCGGATTCCGCGCACAGCACCGTCATCAGGTTGTTGACCATCGACGCCTTGCGCTCGTCGTCGAGCTCGACGACCTTTTTCGCCGACAGCTCGTTCAGCGCCATCTCGACCATCGAGACGGCGCCGGTCACGATCTTCGTGCGGGCCGAGATGATCGCCTCGGCCTGCTGCCGGCGCAGCATCACCTGCGCGATCTCCGGCGCGTAGGCGAGATGCGTGAGCCGCGCCTCCTCGACGACCACGCCGGCCTTGTCGAAGCGCGCCTGCAGCTCGCGCACCAGCGCCTTGACGACGATGTCGGCGCTCGCGAGCAACGTCGGCTCGCGCAGGTCCGCGCTGCTGCCGTGATCCTCGTCGTAGGCAAACGACGACGCGAGATGGCGCACGGCGGCCTCGGCCTGCAGCTTCACGTAGAGCTCGTAGTCGTCGATGTCGAAATACGCGCTCGCCGTGTCGTCGACGCGCCAGACGACCACTGCCGCGATCTCGATCGGGTTGCCGCGCTTGTCGTTGACCTTGAGCCGCTCGCCGTTGAGGTTGCGGGCGCGAAGCGAGATCTTCTTGCGCGTGTAGAACGGATTCGTACCGCGCAGTCCCGGCACGCGCGTCGTGCCCTTGTAGGCGCCGAAGAGCTGGAGGATCGCCGCCTCGTTGGGCTGCAGCGTGTAAAGACCGGCGAGCACGAAGGCCGCGGCGACGAAGACGAGCGCACCCTCGACGAACGGCCAGACGCCGGGCGCGCCACGCGATGCGGCCGCGACGATGGCGCCGCCGATGACGTAGATCGCGTACGCGATCAGCGCGAGCCCGATGGCGAGCCAGGCGAAACCGTTGAACGTGGTGACGCGGACTTCCTGGTGGATGTTCCCCGTCGCCGGGACCGCAGTGCCAGCCATGATCGACCTCCCTCGAATCCGCCGGATCGCGCCGCGAAGACGGCGTCGGCGGCTCTATACCGGCTATAGCAAAATGATATCATTAAAATATCGTTTGTTGTCAAGGGCATTCGGCGGATCGGGGAAGTTCTGAGTGATCTCCATGAAAAAGAGACGGTTACGATGGATTGTTGAACCGATATCCAAAAAAATGGCGGGCCCGAAGGCCCGCCGAAAGGGTGACACCATGAACTCCTTCAGCCGATCGTCACCGGAATGAAGATCCGCGCATCCTCACGCTGCACGAGCAGCGCGACGGTCTTGCCGGCCTTGCCGATGAGCTCCCGCAGTTGCTCCGGGCTCTTCACGGGAACGTTGTTGACGGCGACGATCACATCGCCCTGACGGACGCCGGCGCGTGCGGCGGCGCCCGCGACGTCCTCGACGACGACGCCGTTCGCGACCTCACCGGATTTCTTCTCTTCCGGCGACAGCGGTCGCACGGCAACGCCGAGCTTGCCCTTGCCGGCTTCTGCTTTCGCCGAGGCGAGCGTCGCGTTGTCGGTGATCTCGCCGACCGTGGCGGTCAGCTCCTTCGACTTGCCGTCGCGCCACACTTCGAGCGTCACCTTCGCGCCGGGCTTCAGTTGCGCGACCAGCGGCGGCAGATCCGACGAGCTCGAGACGTCTTTGCCCTCGAACTTGACGATGACATCGCCGGGTTCGATGCCGGCCTTCGCGGCCGGAGTGTCCTTGCCGACGGAACTCACCAGCGCGCCGTGCGGAGTCTTGAGGCCGAAATTCTCGGCCAGCGGCTGGCTCACTTCCTGAATCGTCACGCCCAGACGGCCATGGCTCACCTTGCCGTTATGCTGGATCTGGTCCTTGACGTCGACCGCGACGTCGATCGGCACCGCGAACGCGAGGCCCTGAAAACCGCCGGAGCGGCTGAAGATCTGCGAATTGACGCCAATCACTTCACCCTTGAGGTTGAAGAGCGGCCCACCCGAGTTGCCCGGATTCACGGCGGCGTCCGTCTGGATGAACGGCACCGCGGCGTCGCCCGGCAACGAGCGACCCTTGGCGCTGATGATGCCGGAGGTCACTGTGTTTTCGAGGCCGAACGGGGCGCCGATCGCGACGACCCATTCGCCGACGCGGGCGTTCGCCGGGTTGCCGATCTTCACGACCGGCAAGTCGCCGGCGTCGATCTTGACCACCGCGATGTCGGTCGTCTTGTCGGTGCCGAGGACCTTCGCCTTGAACTCGCGCTTGTCGACGAGGCGCACCATGACTTCGTCGGCGCCATCGACGACGTGGGCGTTGGTGAGAATGACGCCGCTCGCATCGACGATGAAGCCCGAGCCCAATCCTTGCGTCGGTCCCTGGGACCGTGGCATATGCGGTATCAAGCCCCGGAACTGCGGCGGGATTTCATCGTCATCGAGATCGGGCATGCGGTCTGCGACTTTGCGCGCCTCATGCATCACTCGGATCTGGACGACGGCGGGGCCCTGCTTCGCGACGAGCGCACTGAAATCCGGCAACGCGACGACGGCGTCGGGCGAGACGGTGGCGACGGCGGCGGGCTGGGAGGCGGCACCGGCCGGCTTGATCGTGGCTGCGCGGTCGGCGATCACCGTGCCCGCGGCGAAAGCGCCGACGATCGCGAGCGCGATGGCGCTGCGTTTGAACGTGTTCGCTTGCATCGATTGCTCCTGTATGGGAATCGGGGGCCGGGATCCATTGCCCCGGTTGCCGCCCAAAATAGGAGCGAAGACTTAAGGAAGACTTAAGCGTGCGCGAGCTGGGTTTCGGCGTTGCGCCTCAGCCAGGCGTTCTATCAGGCCTACGAGAACTTCTATCGGCACGTGCAGAGCACGTCCGACGTCTACTTCCTCGCGCACGCGCATTCCATCGTTGTTCAGTTGTTTCATCACCGGCGGATTGAATTCCTGCTGCGGTACTTTCGTTTCAAGAAGCGGATCCCGGCGCAGTGGAAAGAGCTCCGGGACGTTTACCGGTTCGCACAATCGCGCGGGATGACGACGCATGGGGTCGCGTCGAAGGAAGGTGGCGACACGCGCGAAGTGCCGACGACGCCGGAAGAGCAATACGTCCGGCTATTGCTCCTCGACATGATGAATAACGGGCAATTCTCGCCGCGCGAGCTGCTGTGGGCAGATGGCTACTTCGGCCAGTGGTGCCAGGTCGTGCGCCTGCAAACGCGCGAGCCTGCAGCGGAAAGCGTGGGCGCACAAAAGTACTTGGTCCTCGATCCTGACGGCACGCAGGGTCTCCAGCGGGCCGCTGACGTTACGGCGGACGATTCGCTGCAGATCGACCCGTCTTTGTTGCTGGTACGGATCGCCGAAGAGATTCGGCTGCTCCGCGACACTGCGTCGATGCACCGCACGTTAAGCCTGGCGGAGCGGACCGGCCGGATGGCGTTGCTGATCAAGGTGAAGGCGATCGTCGATCCCAACACTCCCATCGTGGAACGGCGTGGGGAACGCAAGCGCGTCGCTCTCACGGTCCAGGTGATCTTCGGCCTATCCAACATCATCCGCGTCTTGCGGGAAGAGGCGAATACGCGCCCCCGCGCCGCTTCGGGCTCCGAGTCCCCAACGGACGGGATCACGATCACGCCCTTCAGCGCGGAGCCGTACTCTCCCGCACTCGACGTTGGCGGAACCGTGACGCTGGCCTTCACGTCGATGGGGAACAGTCCCGGCGCTGCACCCGCGGTCTGGCAGGTCAAGGATCGAAGCGACTCCGGTTCTCGCTTGCGCGGAAAGATCGACGACTTGAATCGCGTGCTTCCGGGGTCGCTGATCGCCATTCGCGAAGCCGAGAATGGTCCGTGGACTGTGACCGTCGTGCGTCGACTCAGGCGGCTCGTGGTCGACTATGTCGAGATCGGCGTCGAGCACCTCGGGCACAAGCCGCGCTTCGTCAAGCTGGCGGCCGAAAGTGCCGGTACACCTGGCGTGAATGGGTCAGCGGCTTCCACGCAGCGGTGCTTTGCCGCGCTCTATCTGCCGCCGAGCGACCGACACCCCAAGATGCCGATCAAGACGTTGCTTCTGCCGACGCACGAGTTCACGACCAATTGCAATGTCACGCTGCTGTCTTCGAACTCGACCTACACACTTCGCCTTAACGAGCCGATCCAGCAACAGTTCGAGTTTGTCTGGACCTCGTTCACGGTCGTCGACAAGGAGCAAGCGTCAATCGATACGAAGCGAGTCGCAGAGGATGCGCGCAAATGACCCGCCCTTTCGCTCCTGGTGCACGACCCGCAGCCGCCGCACGTCGTGACGACGCGGTGCCGCGGCCTCTGGCGCCCGAGTCGCGGGCTCTGCTTCGGGAGTGCTTCGCAGTCTTCGAGGCGAGGCTTCTGGACGGGGCGCGATCGTCGCTCGAAATGTCGAACGACCTGTTCGAATCGAATAAACAGGTTGCCGAAAAAGAGGTGCAGGAATTCCTGAGCAAGCGGAACGAATGGATCGCGCAGTTCCCAAAGACGCTCGCCCAGTTGTTTGAACGGCGCCTCGCGGGCACGCTGCGCAAGGGCCGTCGTCCGGATTCGGACGTCTCGCTCGCCACGCTTCGCGTGCTGACAGCCTTCGACCAGGAGAAACAGACCGCGCTGGCCGCCGCGACGGCGTTCCTCGACGGCTTCACGCGACGGGAGCGCTCCGCGCTGGATCTCCGGATGGACGAATTGTTCGGCGTCGAGCCTCCTGCCGCTACCGATAATCCGTTCTCGATCGCATACATCGTCGACGCGCTGGGCGCCACATCGCGCGCCATCTACCCGAATCCGCGCGTCTGGCGGCCCCTGCTCGAGCGCCTGTTGAGCGACCTCAGGAGCGGAATCAACAAGATCTATCTGACGCTCAATCTGCTGCTCGCCGACCGTGGCGTGTTGCCGGACATCAAGGCCACATTGCGGGCGCGGAGCGATCGACGGCCCCGAGACGATCGCGATCTGTTCGGCACTTTTGCCAACATGCTGGGGCAGGGTGGACTCGGCATCGATGTTGCCGTACCGGATGCGGTGCCGCAAACGGGTGTGAGCGCGCCACTGGTATTTGCCGAATTTGCGACACCTGGTCAGCATTCGGGTTCCGTCGACGCTGGGCGAAGCCCGGGCGCCGCGGCCACGCCGACGGATGGGGCGACCGGGGCCGGAGACGGTCCTCCGTCCGTGATGGACGCGAAGACCATCCTGACCGGGCTCACCGCGCTGGCGGAGGCCGTCACGAAGCTGGAGGCGATGCCCTCGGGGGCGGCATTGTCCGACTCGGACGACGGCGCCGGCCTGCCGAACCTCGATCCGCTGATGGCGCTCGGCACGTCGACCCCGCTGTTCGCGACGCTGGGGCATTGGCAGAAGCTCGACCTTGCTTCGGCGATCGCCGACGCTGCCAATGTCCGCACCGAGGGCGGAGTCGAGGGCGTCGTCGTTCCGCTCAATCTCATCCCCCACATCCGTGCGGCGATCGCCGGCCACATCACGAACCCGGCCGACGGCATCACGATGGACGTGATCGCGCTGCTGTTCGACTACGTTTTCGGCGACGAATCGATTTCCGAATCAGCACGGGAGATCTTCGCACGACTGCAAGTACCGATCGTCAAGGCGGCACTGCTCGATCGAACGTTCTTCTCCGACCGGCGGCATCCCGCGCGCCTGTTCCTTGACCATCTTGCGGATGCCGCCATCGGCACGACGAACCACGAGGACTACCGCACTGCGTTCGTCGCGATGGCGCAGGGTGTGATCGACGATCTCTGCGCGAATTTCGACATCGACGTGTCGATCTTCGCAAAGGCCGACGCTCGCCTCCTCGAATTCGTGGAACTGGACCGCACGAGGTCGATCGCGACGGTATCCGACGATGTCGCCGCGGTCCGGGCCACCGAGGAAAAGGAAGCCGACCGGGCGCAAATAATCGCGATCGTCCGCGACCGGTTGATGGGCCTCACGATTCCGTTCGAGGTGCGCTCATTCGTGGAGACGGTTTGGGTCGATTATCTGACCGCCCTGCGGGAAGCACACGGCGATGAATCGGAACCGCAATCCGCGGCTCTGCAGACCCTCGGCGACTTGTTGTGGAGCATCGAGGTCAAGGAACGCACCGGGCAGAAGGCGCGCCTGACAAAACTCGTACCCCCTCTTATCGGCTCGTTGCGCAAAGGCTGCGTGGCGCAGAACGTCCCCTCCGAGCGCGTGAAAGCCTTCCTCGATACGATCTTCGAGCTGCACATGGCGGCAATCAAGCCGAAAGACGAAGCCGATGCGATCCCCGCAGTAGTCGCCCGTAGCGCCGGTCATGAACGTCCACGATTACGTGAGCGAAATGGTGGTCGGCACCTGGCTTACGTTCATCGCCGACGACGAATATACCGACGCGCGCCTCACTTACGTGAGCCCGTTGCGGACCAAGTATGTCTTTACCGGACGCTTCTTTTCCGATGCCAAGGTGCTGACGGCCGCGGAGGTCGCGTATCAGCTCGGCAGTGGCAAGGCGCGCGTCCTGGTCGAGCCGGTACCGCTGTGGGATCGCGCCGTGAGTTCGGCGCTCGACAAGCTTGCGGCCGGCAAAACGTCGCACGATACGTCGGCAGCTTCAGCAACCCCTCGCAGCGCTGCGAGTCGGCGATGAGCTCGGCCTCACGTCGATCGGCTGGAACTCACTCGGCGGACCGCAGGTTATGAAACTCGTCGAGCCTCTGGATGCGGAGTCGCCGCTGTCGCAAGTCCGTCAGGCCGACGCTCGCGGAAATCGTACCGTGACCGTCAGGCCTTCACCAGATGCGGCGCCGAGCCCCGGCCCGAGCGCGATGGTCGCGTCGTGGCGCTCGGCGATCCGCTTGACGATGGCGAGCCCGAGGCCGCTCCCCGCAACGTCCTTAGCGCCGGGGGCGGACGCGCGGTAGAAGCGGTCGAAGACGCGCGTCCGCTCGCTCGCCGGGATCCCGGGCCCCGAATCGCGAACCGCGACGATCGCGTCGGCGGCGTCCTGCTCGACGCTCACGTCGACGCGCCCGCCGGCCGGCGTGTAGCGGATGGCGTTGTCGACGAGATTCGACAGCAGCGCCCGCAACGCGGCGGCGTCGCCATTCACGACCACCGGCGGCGCGCCGGGTTGGTCGGCCGCGGCGCCCGCGATGCCGAGATCGACGCCGCGCGCGGCGGCGATCGCCGCATGGTCGCCGACGACGCTGCGGGCGAGCTCTGCGAGGTTGACCGGCGCGAACCGGCGCTCGGCGACGCCCGGCTCCTCGCGCGCAAGCGTGAGCAGCTGCTCGACGAGGTGCGTCGCGCGGGTAAGTCCCGGCGCGTAATTCAGCTCATCGCCGCGCGCCGATCGGCGTCGGTCGCGGCGCGCTCGGCGATCTGCGCCTGCAGATGAACGGCGGTGAGCGGCGTGCGGAGCTCGTGCGCGGCATCGGCGATAAACGCGCGCTGCGCGCCGAGCGCACGATCGAGCCGCGACAACAGGCCGTTCAACGCATGCGCGAGCGGGCGCACTTCGCTGGGCAGGCCCGCCTCATCGACAGGCTCGAGCCCGCCCGGAACGCGCTTGCCGACGGCGGCGGCGAGCCGTGCGAGCGGCCGGAGCCCGCGTGTCACGCCGACGCCGATGAAGAGAGCCAGCAGGGGCGCCACGAAGAGCAGCGGCACGATCGTCCGCAGCGCCATGCTGGCGGCGAGCTCGCGCCGCGCGCTCATCGGCTGCGCCACCTGCAGGACCTGGTCGCCCGCGAGCGTGCTGAAGACGCGCCAGTCACCGCTCGGTGTCGTCACCGTATTGAAGCCGAGCTGCGCGTACTGGGGCAGCGGCTCCTGCGGCTTGGAGACGAAGCGCTGGACGCCGTTGCGGTCCCAGACCTGCACGACGAGCGCGTCGCCGCCGACCGCGAGCCCGCCCGGCGTGCCGGCGAGCGGGACGCCGATCAACGAGGCCGCCATCTGCCGCAGCTGGTAGTCGAAGATCTCGTTGGCTTCCGCGCGCGCGCGGACGTAGGTGGCGAGCGCCGCGACGGCGACGGCGATGACGAGGCCGGCGGCGAGCCACACCAGAAGTTCGCGCCGGATGGATCTCGTCATCTTTGTCGCGCAGCGGCGTCCGCGCGGGGAATCGTCCAGCCGACGCCGCGCACGTTGCGGATCGTCTCGGGCGGCAGCTTGCGCCGCAAAGAGTGGAGATGCACTTCGACCGCGTTGCTGTCGACCTCCTCGTTCCAGCCATAGAGCTTTTCCTCGAGCTGCGCGCGCGACAGCACCGCGCCGGGGCGGGCGAGCAGTGCCTCGAGCAGCGCGAACTCGCGCGCGGACAGCGCGACCGGCACACCGCGCACGCGGACCTCGTGCGTGGCGGGGTCGAGCGCGATGTCGCCGCACTCGACGATCGGTACGGCGCGGCCGGAGCGACGCCGCAGGAGCGCACGGATGCGGGCTGCGAGCTCCGTCAGCTCGAACGGTTTCAGCACGTAATCGTCGGCGCCGGCGTCGAGCCCGGCGACGCGATCGGCGACGGCGTCGCGGGCGGTCACGATCAAGACCGGCCGCGCGTCACCGCGATTACGCATGCCGCGCAGCACCTCGAGACCTTCCTTGCGCGGGAGCCCGAGGTCGAGCAGCAGGAGGTCGTGCACATTCTCGGCAAGAGCGAGTTCCACCGCGCGTCCGTCTTGCACCCAGTCGACCGCGAAGCCGTCCTGCCGCAGGCCGCGGCGGACCGACTCGCCGATCATTGCATCGTCTTCGGCGAGGAGCAGGCGCATACGGAGGCGAGCCGGCGCGCGAGCGGCGCGCCGAACGGGGTCAGGACTTCGGCTCGAACTTGAGCGACGCCGAGTTCATGCAATAGCGCAGCCCGGTCGGCTCGGGGCCGTCGTCGAACACATGGCCGAGGTGCGCGTCGCAGGCGGCACAGACGACCTCGGTGCGGCGCACGAGCCAGCTCGAGTCGTCTTCGTTGCGCACGTTGTCGGGCGCGAGCGGCGCGTAGAAGCTGGGCCAGCCGGTGCCCGAATCGAACTTGGTGGCGGAGTCGAAGAGCGGCGCGCCGCAGCAGGTGCAGCGGTACGTGCCGGCATCGTGCGTGTTCCAGTATTCGCCGGTGAACGCACGCTCGGTGCCTTTCTTGCGGGCGATCTTGTACTGCTCGGGCGTGAGCTGTTCTTTCCACTCGGCATCGGACTTGTTGACCTTGTCTACCATGAGGCTTCTCCTGCGGCATCGAGCCGTCGGGCACGCCGCCGTCGATGGTCGGAGCGGCAGGTGCCGGCCTTCGCGTGGTCGTGCGGATCCGGTATCCCGGTTCAAGTATAGTTGAGGCTCCTCGCCACAATGCAACTGCCCGCCTTGGATACCGCTCGCGCCGACCCGTTCCGCCACGACGTGAAAGTCATCGGGCTCGTCGGGCTCGCCCACGGGATGTCGCACTTCTTCCAGCTGGCGCTGCCGTCGATGTTCCCGCTGCTGCGGGCCGAGTTCGATGTCTCGTTTGCGGCGCTGGGTGCGCTGGCCGGCGTTTTCTACCTCGGAAGCGGCTTGACGCAGTTCGCCGCGGGATTTGCCGTCGACCGCTTCGGCGGCCGCCCGGTGCTGCTCGCGGGACTCGGCCTCGTCGCCGGCGGCACGATCCTCGCGAGCCTTGCCCCCGGCATCGGATGGCTTTATCCAATCGCTGCGCTCATGGGGATCGGCAACGGCGTGTTCCACCCCGCCGATTTCGCGATCCTCAACGCCAGCGTCGCGCCGAAGCGGCTCGGCCATGCGTACAGCACGCACGGCATCGGCGGCAACCTGGGCTACGCGCTCTCGCCGGTGCTCTGTTACGGCCTCGGCTCGGCACTCGGCTGGCGCCCCGCGCTGGCGCTCTTCGGCGTCGCCGGTCTCGTCGTGCTCGGCCTGATCGCAACGCAGCGCAGCGTGCTCGAGTCGCACCGGTCCGCCGATGCCAAGGCGCACTCGCTCGGCGGCAGCATGCATCTCTTCCTGCAGCCGGCGATTCTGCTGTGCTTCGGCTACTTCGTGTTCCAGACGATGGCCGGCATGGGCGTGCAGACGCTGGGGGCGCTCGCGCTCAACGTGACCTTCGAGGTGCCGATGGCGCTCGCCGCATCGGCGATCACCGCGTACCTCCTCGGAAGCACGGCGGGAATCCTCGCCGGCGGCTTCCTCGCCGCGCGCACCACGCACCATGATCGCGTCGCTGCGACCGGGCTCTTCGGCGGAGCGATGCTGCTCGGTATCGTCGCGAGCGGCATCGTCGGCACCACGCTCTTGCTGCCGTTGTTCGCGATGACGGGCTTCGTGCTGGGCGCGACCGGTCCCTCGCGCGACCTCATCGTGCGCAACGCGACGCCGCGCGGCGCGTCGGGCCGCGTCTACGGTTTCGTGTATTCGGGGCTCGACGTGGGCTCGACGATCGCGCCGATCTGGTTCGGCGCGATGCTCGATCACGGGATGGGCCGCGGGATGTTCCTCGCGATCTCCGCCACGTTGCTGGTCGCGATCGGCACCGTCGTGCGGATCCGCACGGCCCGCGGCGTGCCGGCGACGCCGGCGTAGGCCGATGATGGATCTCGGCATCGCGGGGCGCCGCGCGCTCGTCTGCGCCGCGAGCAAGGGGCTCGGCCGCGGCTGCGCCGAGGCGTTGGCGCGCGCCGGCTGCGAGGTGACGATCGTCGCGCGCACCGAGGACACTCTGCGCGCGACGGCCGTCGAAATCGGCGCGGCGGCGGGCCGCGCGGTCGCGTGGGTCGCGTGCGACATCACGACGGCCGAAGGGCGCACCGAGGCGCTCGCCGCGTGCCCGCAACCCGATATTCTCGTCAACAACGCCGGCGGACCGCCGCCCGGCGATTTCCGCGACTGGGACCGCGCCGCGTGGATCCGCGCGCTCGACGCCAACATGCTGACGCCGATCGAGCTCATCAAGGCGACGGTCGACGGAATGATCGCGCGCAAGTTCGGCCGCATCGTCAACATCACGTCGGGCGCGGTGAAGGCGCCGATCGAGTTTCTCGGGTTGTCCAACGGCGCTCGCTCGGGGCTCACCGGCTTCGTCGCCGGCCTCGCCCGCAGCGTCGCGCGCCACAACGTGACGATCAACAACCTGCTGCCCGGCCCGTTCGACACCGATCGCCTGCGCACGACGATGGCTTCGCGCGCGAAGGCGGCGGGCAAATCGCTCGAGGACGTGCTGGCGGCGGGCCGCGCGGCGAATCCGGCGGGGCGCTTCGGCACGATCGAGGAATTCGGCGCCGCCTGCGCATTCCTGTGCAGCGTGCACGCCGGCTACGTCGTCGGCCAGAACCTGCTGCTCGACGGCGGGCAGTATCCGGGCACGTTCTGAGACCGGGATCGGCGGACCCGTGATCGACCTCTATTACTGGAGCACGCCCAACGGGCACAAGATCACGATCTTCCTCGAGGAGACGGGGCTTCCGTACACGCTCAAGCCGGTCAACATCTCGAAAGGCGAGCAGTTCGATCCGGTGTTTCTCGCCATTGCGCCGAACAACCGGATTCCGGCGATCGTCGATCACGCGCCGGCCGATGGCGGACCGCCGCTGTCGCTGATGGAATCGGGCGCGATCCTCGAATATCTCGCGGTGAAGACCGGACAGCTGATGCCGCGCGATTTCCGCGGCCTCTGGGAGTGCCGCCAGTGGGTGCACTGGCAGATGGCCAACCTCGGGCCATTGGCCGGCCAGAACCATCACTTCGTTCACTACGCTCCGGAGAAGATTGCGTACGCGATCGACCGCTACGTGCGCGAGACCGGCCGCCTCTACCGCGTGATGGACCGGCGCCTCGCCGATCGTGCGTACCTCGCCGACGAGTACTCGATCGCCGACATCCTCTGCTATCCGTGGGTGCTGCCGCAACGCCAGTCGCAGGACATCGACGAGTTCCCGCACCTCAAGCGCTGGAAGACCGCGATCGGCGAGCGTCCGGCGGTGAAACGCGCCTACGAGATCGCGAAGACGATCGGCGCGAAGCCGGTCGTCAGCGACGAGGAGGCGCGCCGCATCCTGTTCGGGCAGAGCAAGGACACCGTCAAGTAGAGCCGACCGGGCGCCGAGCGGGAAGGCGCGATGCGGAGGCTGCCGGCGCATGGCGAATTTCGTCCCTCTCAAGAACTACATGCTGTACTGCCTCGACCGCTTCATCGGGCAGCACGGACTCGCCGGCCCCTTCCTCGAAATCGGGTGCGGCAGGGGCGAGGTCAGCGCGCATCTCGCGCGGAAAGGATGGCAGGGGACAGCCATCGATTTCTCCGACGCGGCGATCGCCGAAGCGCGCGCCACGCTCGCGCCGTATCCGGAGATTGCCGTGCGCAACCAGCCGCTGGCCGAGGTGACCGGCGCCTGGAACACGATCATCCTGTGGGACGTGCTCGAGCACATCGACGACGATGCCGCGGCGTTGCGTGCCATCGAGCGCCTCCTCTGCCCGGGCGGACGGTTGCTGATCGCCGTCCCGAGCAATCCGCGCGAATGGCGCTGGGACGACGATTTCTACGGCCACTATCGGCGCTACTCGGTCGACGATCTGACCCGGCGGCTCACCGGCGCCGGATTGACGCCCGAGGTGTTCTGGGATTTCACGTTTCCGGTGTTCTGGGCGATGCGCCGCGTCTACACGCGGCTCAAGCGCGCGACGCCCGCAGAGCTCGAACAAGGAAGCGGCGACCAAGGCGAGCGCGACGCGCAACGCATGGGAAGTTCCCGTCGTGTCGCGAGTGCTCGATCGCACCGCCGCGTTGTGGCTGCCGCTTTACTGGCTGCAGTTCCGGCTTTTTCGCGGCGCCACCGCGATGGGGCACGAATTCTTCGCGCTCGCCCGCAAGCCCGGTGGCAGCTGACGTTACTTCGCCGCTGCGGCGAGCCGCGTCCATTCCTCCTGCGGCACGCGCGCGACGACGACGAAGCCGTCCTTGCCGCGCGGCGCGATGACGGCGGCTTCGCCTTCCGCGAGATACGTGCCCCCGACGATCGCGCGAAACGGATTGCCGTGGCTCACGATCACGAGATTCGTGTCGCGCGCGCACCGGCGTCGACAGAAGCTCGCGCAGCGCCGCATAGCGCCCGGCCTCCGCCTGCGCGGGCCCGCCGCGGACGGCGGCGGATACGGTGGCGCGGCCGAAGATCAGCTGCGCCGTCTCCCGCGTCCGGCAAAAGGGGCTCGCGAGAACGTCGCCGAACGGAATCGCCAGCGCGCCGAGCGCCACGCCGATCGCGCGTGCGTTTGCCCGCCCGGCGTCGGTCAGGTTGCGCTGCTTCGCGCAATCCTCGTAGCCCGTCATCTGGTCGTCGTTCTGGGAAAAATCCGTCGCGGTATGCCGGAAGTAGACGACGTAGCCGCCGCCGCGCAGCGCCGCAACGAGCGCCGGCCCGGCGAGCTCGGTCTGCACGGAGGGAGCGGGCTGCGCCACGGCCGGAAGCGCGCCGGCGATGGCGAGGCCGACGGCGAGCGCGCCGGCGAGACGAGTTGCCGCGCGCCAGCAGGAGCGCAAAGGGGTCTCTCATCGAAATACCCAGAGCCGGTAGGCGAGATAGTTTACAAAAGTCAGCGCGATGGTGGTCGTCACCTGCGCCGGCCACAGGCTGATTCCGGCCCGGAGCAGCAGCGCGAGGAGCGCGCTGTTGGCGAGCATCTGCAGCGCGATGACCACGGCAAAGCGCAGGCTCGCGACGCGCACGCCGCGCGACGGCTCGAAGATATGCCAGTACGACAGCGCGAAGCGCGTGCTCGCGCCGGCGACGAATCCGAGCGTGCTGGCCGGCACGCCGGTCATGCCCGTTTGCAGGAACGCGTACATCGCCGCGTAGTGCGCGGCGACGGCGAGAAAGCCGGTCATCACGTGCAGCACGAACGTGTGGACCCAGTGCAGCAGGCTGTCGTCCGGTGACGGGCGGCGAAGGAGCTTGCGCAGAGGCATCGCGGAGGCGGCCTTGCGAATCAGTCGGCGCGCGGAGGAGTCGCGAACATGCGGTGGCGGTAGAGGCCGACGCGGGCGGCGAACGCGAGCAGCGCCGTGCCGACGACGCCGAAGCCGTAGTGGACCGCGCCCGGAAAGTCGATCGAGCTCGCCTCCGGAAAATAGCGCGTCGGCACCGACACCTCGCCGATGCGAAAGCGCGCGAGGATCGTCTGCGCGAGTATTTCGTTGTCGAACACGAAGTCGTCCGAGTTCCCTTGCCACGGCAGCGTGTCGAGCAGCGTCTTCGAGTAGGCGCGGTAACCGGAGTGGTATTCGGACAGCTTGGCGCCGAGCAGCACGTTCTCGAACGTCGTGAGCAGCCGGTTCGCCACGTATTTCCAGCGCGGCATGCCGCCTTTCAGCGCGCCGCCGCAGAGGATGCGCGAGCCGATCACGACGTCGTAGACGCCCGAGGCGATCATCCCGGCCATCGCGGTGACGAGCCGCGGATCGTACTGGTAGTCCGGGTGCACCATGACGACGATGTCGGCGCCCCGGTCCAACGCTTCGCGATAGCACGTCTTCTGGTTCGCGCCGTAGCCCATGTTGCGGGGGTGCAGGATCACCTCGAGACCGAGCTTCCGCGCGACCACGACGGTGTCGTCGTCGCTCGCGTCGTCGACGACGATGATGCCGTCGATGATGTCGCGTGGCAGCTCCCGCCACGTCGCCTCCAGCGTGCGGCCGGCATGGAACGCCGGCATGACGACGACGATGCGCTTACCGTTCAGCACGAGGCAGGCTCCCGGCGGCGGCTCCGGATGGAGGCAATCGAAACGCGACGAGGTTGGCATCCTCGAACGCGGGCGGCCCGAAGCGCTCGCGCAGCGCGGTCTCGCAATGTGCCGTGTCGGCGCCGATATTTTCGGGGCGCCCGCGCCCCGTCTGCACGAACGGCTTTTGCCACACGACGTAGTCGATCCCGTGCGCGGCCAGCGCGGCCGCATCGGCGAGGTGCACCGCATTTTGAAAGCGGAACGCCGGCGTCTGTGGAACCTCGCCCGCGCGCTCCTGCACGCACAACCCGGTCAGGAAGCCGGGGATCACCGATTGGCCGCTTACGCGCTCCCAGCGCGGCGCATCCCAGTCGTAGCTTTCGAAATAGAAGGGCGCCGCGGCGATGCGCAAGCTTCCGCGCGGTGCCGCGGCGAGGCTCGCCCAGAACGTCGACAGCGGGATCTTCGCCATGTAGGGAAGGTACGGATTGCGCTCGGGACGGAAATCGACATGGTAGAGGAGATGAATCGTTTGCGCGTTCGGATGGCGCACGAGCGCAACGAGCGGCGAGGAAACGGCGAGCGCCGCCGCCGGCACGAAGGCGACGACGACGCCGGCGGCGTTGCGCGCCGCGCGGCCGCTTGCGGCGACGAGCCTAGCCGCCTTGACGGC
Source organism: uncultured beta proteobacterium (assembly GCA_963811685.1). Classification (GTDB taxonomy): domain Bacteria; phylum Pseudomonadota; class Gammaproteobacteria; order Burkholderiales; family Casimicrobiaceae; genus CAIWHR01. Next base: position 201,845 of record CAWESK010000007.1, read on the forward strand.
GCCGGCGGCGGACGCAAGCAGCAGAAGCGGCGCGAACGGCAGCAGATAGCGGGCGAGGGTGAGCGGATTGTGGCTCCATGCGACACCGCTCAGCGTCACCGCGACGAGCGTCAGCACGATCCCGAGCACCGCGGTGCGCGCCACCGGAAGCGCCCGCCAGACGTCACGCGCGCCGTAGGCGGCCAGCGCGACGCACAGCAGGACGGCGAACGTGGAAGGCGTGCCGAGCCACTCGTACCAGACCCCGAGTACCGTATCGACGCCCGGCCGGTCGATGCCCGCTTTGCCGGTCAGCGCTTCCGGATGCGCGACGAGTGGCGGCAGCAGCAACGCCGCCATCGGCGCGGCGGTGGCGAGCGCGAGCGCCGCGAGGCGGAGAAAGCGCGTTCGGCGCAGGGCGGGCGAATCGCGCCGGAGGTCGTAGAGCGCCCACAGGAACGGCGCGACGACGAACGGCGCGATGATCGGATGGAGCCACGCGGCAAGGGTTGCCGCGACGGCATAGGCGACGCCGGCAGCGTGCGTGCCGCTTCGCGCGGCATCGAAGCGCCGGAACGCCGCATGGGATACCCAGACGAGGAGCAGCGTGATCGCGTAGGGACGCGCCATGCGGCTGTAGATGACGAGCAGCGGCGCTATCGCGAGCAGCAGAGCGAACATCGCGGCAGTGGCGCGGCCGAGGCGCGGCGCGACGTAGAGCGGAAAGAGCACGAGGGTGGCGAGCCCGCAGGCGAGCATGGGCCAGCGCATCAAGGTCTCGGACAAGCCGAACCAGCGTGATTCGAGCGCGTCGAGGAGCCCCAAGGGAATGCTGTAGTCGGCGTGGCCGAAGGTGAGGAACATCTGCGCCGGAGCGAGCTTCAACAGCTGGTGCACCGCATGCCACTCGTCGTCGATCAGCACCTGCGAGGCGAACTGGTCGATCCGCAGCACTGCGCCCAGCGCGACCGCGGCGGCGAATATGCCGAGCCACGCCGGCGACGAAGCAAACCGGCCGCCAAACGCACCCGCCGGCGGGCTCTCAGCCACCGCGAAGCGTCATCGGTGACGAAGCGCGATCCGCGTCGACGGCGCCGCGTCGCCGTCCGGCGAGGGCGCGAGTTCGACCGCACGCTCGAGATCGCCGTCGACGTCGAACGCGATGTCGCCGCCCGGCACCGCACGCCCGGTTGCGCGCACCGCCGCGAAATCGAACAGCGCGCGGTCCATGAGATGCGACGGGACGACGGTGGCCAACGCCCTCGCGATCGATTCGATGCGGCCAGGATGCTTCCGCTCCCATTCGCGCAGCATCGCCGTCACCTGCTTGCGCTGCAGGTGCTCCTGCGAGCCGCACAGGTTGCACGGGATGATCGGAAACGCCATCAGGCTCGCATAGCGCGCGAGGTCGCGCTCGCGCACGTACGCAAGCGGGCGGATCACGACGTGCTTGCCGTCGTCGGAGACGAGCTTCGGCGGCATCGTCTTCAGCTTGCCGCCGAAGAACAGGTTCAGGAAGAACGTCGCGAGGATGTCGTCGCGGTGGTGGCCGAGCGCGATCTTGGTCGCGCCGATTTCGCCGGCGACGCGATAGAGCACGCCGCGGCGCAGCCGGGAGCACAGCGAGCACAGCGTCCCGCCTTCGGGAATGACGCGCTTGACGACGCTGTAGGTGTCCTGCGTCGCGATCCGGTAGGGGACGCCGCGCGACTCGAGATAGCGCGGCAGGACGTCGGCCGGATAACCAGGCTGCTTCTGGTCGAGATTGACGGCGATCACCTCGAAGGCGATCGGCGCGCGGTCCTTGAGCGAAAGCAGGATGTCGAGCAGCGCGTAGCTGTCCTTGCCGCCGGACAGGCAGACCATGACCCGGTCGCCGGGCGCGATCAGCCCGTAGTCGCCGATCGCCTCGCCGACCTCGCGCCGGAGGCGCTTCTTGAGCTTGTTGGCTTCGAATTCGGCCTTGCGCGGGTCGCGCCCGGGCGATGGCGGGGCGGCGCCGGCGGCTGCATGAGGGTCGAGGCGGGCGGTATCGTCCATGATTCATTCTACCGGTGGGGGCGGGAATTCGCTCTCCGCGGGACCGGTCCCGGGGGCGCCGCAGGTTACCATTACGCCCGCGAGACACGGAGGGGGCCCGCATGCAGACGATTCTCGTCGCCAATCCCAAGGGCGGCAGCGGCAAGACGACGGTGGCGACGAACGTCGCCGGATGGCTCGCCGGCAAGCGCCAGCGAGTCGCTCTCGCCGATCACGACCCCCAGCGCTCCGCGACCGAGTGGCTCGCGCGACGTCCGGCGCTGTTTCCGAAAATCGCCGGGCTCCCTGTCGATGCGACGAAGAAAGCGCTGAAGGACGTCGATCCGCAGTGGCTCGTCGTCGACACGCCCGCGGGGCTGCACGGCCCGGATCTGCGCGAGGCGCTGAACCACGCCGACGTCCTGCTGGTGCCGCTCGCGCCGTCGGCGTTCGACATGGCGGCGACCGCGCACTTCCTCGCCGCGATCGCGCACTACAAGGCGGTGAAGGAGGGCGACATCGCGATCGGCATCGTCGCCATGCGCGTCGATGCGCGCACCCGCAGCGCGGCCGAGCTCGACGAGTTCCTGAAAGCCTTCGCGTTCCCGCTGGTCGCGCATCTTCGCGACACGCAGGTCTACGTGCATTGCGCGCGCGACGGCGCGACGGTGTTCGACCTGCCGCGCTCGCGCGCCGAGCAGGACTGGGAGCAGTGGAAGCCGCTGACGCGCTGGATCGCACGGCAGGCTGCGCCGAAGTCCGGTTGACGCGTCCGGCGTGCCGCAAAGCAAAACGCCGGCGCGAAGCCGGCGTTTTGGTTGCGGCGTGACGCTGGGTTACTTCTTCGGCGCCGAGTCGAGTCCTTCGGCGCCATCGAGTCGGCGGCCTTGTTGGCGTCCTTCGTCGCATCGGCGGCGCGGCGCACTGCGGCGGCGGCATCCTTCGAGGCGGCGGCAGCCTTGTCGGCGGCATCCTTGGCCGCGGCCTGGGCCTTCATCTGCGAGTCCTTGGCGGCAGCAGCAGCCTTGTCGGCGGCTTCCTTTCCGCTATCGCCGCAGGCGGCGAGGGTGATGGCGAGCGTGAACGCGGTCAAAAGGGCTACAAGGCGGGATTTCATCGTGAGAGCTCCTATGGAAGGTGGAAGGATAAATCAGCCGGATCACGGGCCGGCCGAACGACCGGTTCGCGCTCGCGCATTTCATGCCAAGTGACTGACAAACGACAAGTATAACCCATTTTACGAGGACGGGAACACGCTTTCGGGCCCTCAAAGCAAGGGGACGGCAGGCTCGCCGTCGGCGGGCGGCACGATCGCCTGCCGCGGCCGCTCATGCCAGGCGAGCGCGACGCCGCTGCCGACGATCACCGCCATCCCGAGTGCGGAAAAGCGGTCCGGCAACTGACCGAAGATGAGGTAGCCATAGGCGGTGGCCCAGAGCATCTGCAGGTAGGTGAAGGGCGTCAGCAGCGACGCCGGGGCCGCCTGGTAGGCGCCGATGATGAGCGCGTGGCCCAACCCGGCGAGCACGCCCAGGAGCAGGAACAGCGCGCCGTCGCTCGGCCCCGGCAGTCCTTCGATCGCCGCCCACGGCAGGAAGAGCGTGAGCCCGACGGTGCCGACGAGCGCGCTGTAGAAGAGCGTCGTGTGCTTGTCTTCGTCCGCGAGCTTGCGGGTCAGCAGATAGTAGAGAGCGTTGAACGTCGCGGTTGCAATGAGCAGCAGCACCGCAGGATGGAATACGGCCGAGCCCGGGCGCAGCACGATCAGGATGCCGATGAACCCCGTGATGGCCGTCGCCCAGCGCCAGCGATTCGGCCGCTCGCCGAGCAACGGCCCCGACAGCACGACGATGATCATCGGCGCGAGATAGATGATCGCCGACGCCTCCGCGAGTGGCAGATAACGGAGCGCGGCGAAAAAGCAGAATGTCGCGACGAGCAGCAGCGACGAGCGGAAGAGCTGCAGCGGCAGCCGCCGCGTGCGCCAGAATCCCGTTCCGGCCCGGTGCCAGACGTAGGGCGTCACGACGAGCATCTGCCCCGCATAGCGCGCCCAGACGACCAGGAACAGCGCGTGGTCGCGCACGAGCCATTTCGCCGTCGTATCGAGCGAGGTGAGGCAGAGCCCGGCGAAAAGGAACAGCGGCAGCGCGCGGCGCAGCGGATGCAACGTGTTCGGCATGACCCTCGAACTGCGCGACGAGTGCGGAAATGAAACGGGCCGGCAATCCGTGCTGCCGGCCCGCGCGGGTAAGGGCTTAGGGCCCTCAGGCCGCCTTGGCGATGAGCTCGCGCAGCACGAACGGCAGGATGCCGCCGTGGTGGTAGTAATCGACCTCGATCGGCGTGTCGATGCGGAGCAGGACCGGGACCGCTTTGGACGTCCCGTCCTTGCGGTGGATCGTGAGCGTCACGTCCATCTGAGGTTCGATGTGCGCCTCGAAGCCGGTGATGTCGAACGTCTCCTCGCCGGTGATGCCCAGCGTGGCGACGCTGTCGCTGCCCTTGAACTGGCAGGGCAGCACGCCCATGCCGACCAGGTTCGAGCGATGGATGCGCTCGAAGCTCTTCGCGATGACCGCCTTGACGCCCAGAAGCTGCGTGCCCTTCGCCGCCCAGTCGCGCGACGATCCGGTGCCGTACTCCTCGCCTCCGAAGACGACGGTCGGCGTCCCCTGCGCGATGTATTTCATCGCCGCGTCGTAGATCGGCATCCGCTCCCCGCCCGGCTGGAAATGGGTCACGCCGCCCTCGACGCGCGTGCCGTCCTCCTTCGGCGGCAGCATCAGGTTCTTGATGCGCACGTTGGCGAACGTGCCGCGCATCATCACCTCGTGGTTGCCGCGCCGCGAGCCGTAGCTGTTGAAGTCGACGACCGACACGTCGTGCTCGAGGAGGTAGATCCCCGCGGGGGACGTCGGCTTGATCGAGCCCGCGGGGCTGATGTGATCGGTGGTCACCGAGTCGCCGAAGATGCCGAGCGCGCGGGCGCCCAGGATGTCGCGCACCTTCGCGGTCGTCATCTTGAAGCCTTCGAAGAAGGGCGGCTTCGCGATATAGGTGGAGCGCGGCCACGAATAGACCTGGCCGTTCGCGCCTTCGATGGTGCCCCACAGCGGATTGGCGTTGGGGAGATCGCCGTAGAGCAGCCGGTAGATCGCCGGGTCCTTCGCGAAGGGCATCACCGCGGCGATTTCGTGCGACGTCGGCCAGATGTCCTTCAGGAAGACCGGGCCGTCCTTGCCGTGGCCCAGCGGTTCGGTCGTGAGGTCGCGCAGCATGGTGCCGGCGATCGCATACGCGACGACGAGCGGCGGCGACGCCAGGAAATTCGCCTTGAGGTTGGGATGGATCCGCGCCTCGAAGTTGCGGTTGCCCGACAGTACGGCGGCGCAGACGAGGTCGTTCGCCGTGATCGTCTCGTTGATCTCCTGCGTCAAGTCGCCCGCATTGCCGATGCAGGTCGTGCAGCCGTACGCGGTGACGCCGAAGCCGAGCTTTTCGAGATACGGCAGCAGTCCGGCCTTCCCGAGATAGTCGGTGACGACCCGGGAGCCCGGGGCGAGCGACGTCTTGATGCCGGCCTTGACGGTGAGGCCCTTCTCGACGGCCTTTTTCGCGAGCAGTCCCGCCGCGAGCAGCACGCCGGGGTTCGACGTGTTCGTGCACGACGTGATCGCCGCGATCAGCACGTCGGCGTTGCCGATGTCGGCTGCGGAGGCGCCGGTCGCTACATGGTCGGGCGTGGGGCGGTTGTTGACCATCTCGACGACGTCGAGCGGCTGCGGACCCGGGGGAAGCGACAGTTTCGCGTCGGGAACCGCGCCTTCACCCGCCTTGCCCGGTCGCGTCGAATAGCGGCGCGCGAGCTTGTCCGCCGCCTGGCCGAAACCGTTGTCGGCGACCGATGCGCTGTAGAGGCGCGTGAAGGTCGCCTTGAGATCGCCCATGTTGATGCGGTCCTGCGGTCGCTTCGGTCCGGCCAGCGACGGCTTGATCGACGCGAGATCGAGCGTCAGCGCCTTCGTGTAGTCGATGTCGCCCGCGCGCGGAATGCCGTAGAGCCCCTGGGCGCGAAAATACGATGCGAACGCGTCGAGCTCCTCGCTCGTGCGGCCGGTCGCCTTGAGATAGTCGACCGTCGCGTCGTCGACCGGGAAGAAGCCCATCGTGGCGCCGTACTCGGGCGCCATGTTGGCGATCGTCGCCCGGTCGGGCACCGAAAGCGAGGCCGTTCCCTCGCCGAAGAACTCGACGAACTTGCCGACCACCTTTTCCTTGCGCAGCATTTCGGTGACCGTGAGCACGAGGTCGGTCGCGGTGATCCCTTCGGGGAGCTTGCCCTTGAGCTCGACGCCGACGACGTCGGGCGTGAGGAAATAGACGGGCTGGCCCAGCATGCCGGCCTCGGCCTCGATGCCGCCGACGCCCCAGCCGACGACGCCGATCGCGTTGATCATCGTCGTGTGGCTGTCGGTGCCGACGAGCGTGTCCGGGTAGTAGATAGGAAACTGAGCCCTTCCTTGCGGTGGACGCCGCGCGCCAGGTACTCGAGGTTCACCTGGTGGACGATGCCGATGCCGGGCGGCACCACCTTGAACGTGTCGAACGCCTGCATCCCCCATTTCATGAACTGGTAGCGCTCGTTGTTGCGCTTGAACTCGAGCTTCATGTTGAGGTCGAGCGCATCGGGTCGGCGGAAGTAGTCGATCATCACCGAATGGTCGACGACGAGATCGACCGGCACCAGCGGCTCGATCGTCTTCGGGTTCCTGCCCATGTCCTGCGCGACGTTGCGCATCGCGGCGAGGTCCGCGAGCAGCGGGACGCCGGTGAAATCCTGCAGGACGACCCGGGCGACGACGAAGGGAATCTCGTCGGTGCGCGTCGCGGTCGGCTTCCACCCGGCGAGCTCGCGCACGTGTGCCTCGGTGACCTTCTTGCCGTCGCAGTTGCGGAGCACGGACTCGAGGACGATCCGGATCGATACCGGCAGCCGGGAGATCTTGCCGACACCGGTTTCCTCAAGTGCCGGCAGCGAGTAGTGGAGACCGGTGCCGCCCGCGCGCAACGGAAAGGGGCGCAGCGTCTTGAATGCGTCTTGGATCACGTTCGTTCTCCGGGAAAAGGCGTCGTGCGGCGGTTCGGATTCGCGGTGCGCCGCGGGGGACTATTTCTTCGGGGGAGCGCCCGGCGTGCCGGCTGCAGCGGCGCCCATCGTGCGCATGTTGATCCTGCGGCCGTCGGGCAGCGTGACGTCGCCCGCCTGCATCCCCGCGGGGCAGGCGCCGGTCCACTTCGCATCGATGACGGTGTTGCCCGATCCCATGCCCTGCATCGGCGGGTCGTACGACGACTTGACCTCCGTGTGATAGGCAGTGTCGCCGGTGAACGTCGTGACGGACGTCGATTTCATCGTCGACGTGCCGAACTTGCACTCGGCGCTGCCGTACACCTTGTTGCCGTCGCGCCGGATGTCGTTCTTCGAGCACATCGTCTTCATCGTGCCCATGCCCATGTCCATCATTTCCTTTTGCACCGCCGCGTCCATGCACATCTTGGTGCCCGCCATCTTCTGCGGCATTCCCTCGCGCGTCATCGTCGATTCCCACAGCCCCGGCTTCATCGAGGGGAAATCGATGGCCGCCGCGTTCGCCGCGCAAATGAGCAGCGCGCTACCCAGCAGCATGGCGTTGGCGTGATGTTTCATCGTCATCTCCGTAAAGGGGAAAGCGGCCATTGTCGGCCGATGCAGCGCGCACGTAAACGGAATTCGTCAGATGGCATAGAGGTCGACGTACTCGTGGACGGGCATCGCCTCGAGCGACTTGCGATCGAGGCTCGCCGCGAGTATCGCCTCTTGCTGCTTCGCGGGAAAACGGCGCGCGAGGTTCGTGCGGAACTTCTCCACCAGCAACGGAATGCCTTCGCGGCGCCGCCGCTTGTGGCCGATCGGGTACTCGACGACCACTTCCTTCAGTTTGCGGCCATCCTTGAATTCCACGGTCAGCGCATTGGCGATCGAGCGCTTCTGCGGATCGTGGTAGTCCTTCGTGAACTGCGGGTCCTCGACGCAGTGGATCCGCTCGCGCAAGGCGTCGATGCGCGGGTCGGCGGCAACGCCGTCCTCGTAATCGCCGGCGGTAAGACGGCCGAAGAGGAGCGGCACCGCCACCATGTACTGGATGCAGTGGTCGCGGTCGGCCGGATTGGCGAGCGGCCCTTTCTTGTCGATGATCCGGATGCACGCTTCGTGCGTGCGGATCGTGATGCGCTTGATGTCGTCGGTCGACTTGCCCCCCTTGGCGAGCTCGCCATGCAACGTCATCGCGGCCTCGACCGCCGTCTGCGAATGGAACTCGGCGGGGAAGCTGATCTTGAACAGCACATTCTCCATCACGTAGCTGCCGTAGGGGCGCTGGAACGCGAAAGGCTTGCCCTTGAAGAGAACGTCGTAGAACCCCCAGGTCTTCGCCGACAGCACCGACGGATACCCCATTTCGCCCGTCTTTGCGATCAACGCGAGCCGCACTGCGCGTGAGGTTGCATCCCCCGCGGCCCAGCTCTTGCGCGAGCCGGTGTTGGGCGCGTGGCGGTAGGTGCGCAGCGATTGCCCGTCGACGAAGGCGAGCGACACTGCGCTGATGATCTCGTCGCGCGTCAGGCCCAGCATTTGCGCGACCACCGCGGTGGAGGCGACCTTGACCAGCACGACGTGATCGAGTCCGACGCGGTTGAAGCTGTTCTCGAGCGCGATGACGCCCTGGATTTCGTGCGCCTTGATCATCGCGGTCAGGACGTCCTTCATCGTCAGTGGCGCGCGGCCCGCGGCCACTGCGTTGCGCGACAGCCAGTCGGCGGTGGCAAGTATGCCGCCCAGATTGTCGGAGGGATGCCCCCATTCGGCGGCGAGCCACGTGTCGTTGAAATCGAGCCAGCGGATCATCGCGCCGATGTTGAACGCCGCCTGCACGGGGTCCAGCTGGAACGGCGTGCCGGGCACCTTCGCGCCGTGCGGAACGATGGTGCCGGGGACGATCGGGCCCAGGAGTTTCGTGCACGCCGGGTACGACAGCGCTTCGAGGCCACAGCCCAGTGTGTCGATGAGACAGTGGCGCGCGGTGTCGTACGCGAGCGTGCTGCGGATCGCGCGCTTCGAGACGTAGTCGGCGATGTCGACCAGGACCTGGTCGGGCTTGGGACGAATGTTGGAGATGGGTGCGGACATGGGGCGTGGCGAAAGGGCGTGGGTGGTGAACGGGTGGTAAGCCGCGGCGTCAGGCTTCGACGCAGCCCGTCAAGAGCGGGCGGTTGGTGCTGAGTCTGCTGAGCGTGCCGCCGGCGCCCTTGCTCCACCATTCGAGGCTCGCGAGCGCATTGACGTACCGCGCACCCGAGCCGGCGCGGGCCGGATGCAGCAGCACCGTACGGCCTTCCCACGTGATGCGGATTGGCGTGGCGCGGGCGTCGCGGAATGCGGGATAGCCCACGGCGAGCCAATGGTCTCCGTGGCACCGATACGTGACGACGAATGGCGCATCGCCGCGCTGCGCGGCGGGCGCGACGGTCGACCATGCCGTGACCAGCGCAAGGAGGATCGACGCTCGTTTCATGCGCGGTCCTTGAGCGGCACGAACGTCTGGCTGTCCGGCCCGATGTAGTTCGCCGAGGGGCGGATGATCTTGCCGTCCTGGCGCTGCTCGATGACATGGGCCGACCAGCCGGTCGCGCGGGAGATCACGAACAGCGGCGTGAACATCGCGGTGGGGACGCCCATCATGTGGTAACTGACAGCGGAAAACCAGTCGAGGTTCGCGAACATCTTCTTGGCTTCGGCCATGACCGCTTCGATCCGCGCGGCGATGTCGAACATCTTGAGGCTGCCCGCATCCTGCGACAGCGCGCGCGCGACTTCCTTGATGATCTCGTTGCGCGGATCGGCGATCGTGTACACCGGATGACCGAAGCCGATGATCACTTCCTTGCTCTCGATCCGGCGGCGAATGTCGGCTTCCGCCTCGTCCTGCGTGTCGTAGCGCTTCTGCGTCTCGAACGAGAACTCGTTGGCGCCGCCGTGCTTCGGGCCGCGCAATGCGCCGATGGCGCCGGTGATCGCCGAGTAGAGGTCGGCGCCGGTGCCCGCGATCACCCGTGCGGCGAATGTCGACGCGTTGAACTCGTGCTCGGCGTAGAGGTTGAGCGAGGTGTGCATCGCGCGCACCCACAGCGGCTTCGGCGCCGTTCCATGAAGAAGGTGCAGGAAGTGGCCGCCGATCGAATCGTCGTCGGTCTCGACCTCGATCCGCTTGCCGTTGTGGCTCCAGTGATACCAGTACAGCAGCATCGAGCCCAGCGAGGCGATCAGCCGGTCGGCGATGTCGCGCGCGCCCGGGGTCGCGTGATCGTCCTTTTCGGGGAGCACCGTGCCGAGCGCGGAGACGCCGGTGCGCATCACGTCCATCGGATGCGCCGCCGCCGGGATGCGCTCCAGGATTTCCTTCACCGGCTCGGGAAGGCCGCGCAGGCTGCGAAGCTTCGCCTTGTAGCCTCGGAGCTCGGCAGAGGTCGGCAGCTTGCCATGCACCAGCAGGTGGGCGATTTCCTCGAACTCGCACGTTTGCGCGATGTCGAGGATGTCGTAGCCGCGATAGGCGAGGTCGTTGCCGGTGCGGCCGACGGTGCACAGCGCCGTGTTGCCCGCGGTGACGCCGGAGAGCGCGACCGACTTCTTGGCTTTCGGGGCGGCGGTGACGTTTTCGTTCATTGCGCTCTCCAAAGGATCAATGCGGGGACGGCCCGCCGGTCATTTCTTCGTCGCGAACAACTGATCCAGCTTTTCCTCGTACGCGTGGTACCCGAGGCAGTCGTAGAGCTCGGCGCGCGTCTGCATCGTGTCGACGACGGCACTCTGCGTGCCGTCGCGGCGCAGCGCTTCGTAGACGTTGCGCGCCGCCTTGTTCATCGCCCGAAACGCCGACAGCGGGTACAGCGCGATGGCGACGTCGGCGCCGCGGAGCTCGTCCAGGGTGAAGAGCGGCGTTGCGCCGAACTCGGTGATGTTGGCGAGGATCGGAACCTTGACCGCGGCGGCGAACGCCTTGTACATCGCGAGCTCCGTGATCGCTTCCGGAAAGATCATGTCGGCGCCGGCGGCAACGCAGGCGCCCGCGCGATCGATCGCCGCCTGCAGGCCTTCGACGGCGAGCGCGTCGGTGCGCGCCATGATGACGAAGTCGGGATCGGTCCGGGCGTCGACCGCCGCCTTGATCCGATCGACCATCTCCGCCGCGGAGACGAGCTCCTTGCCCGGCCGGTGGCCACAACGCTTGGCGCCGACCTGATCCTCGATATGGACCGCCGCAGCCCCAAACTTGATCATCGATCTCACCGTCCGCGCGACGTTGAACGCCGAGGCCCCGAAGCCGGTGTCGACATCGACGAGGAGCGGCAGCGCGGAGGCGTCGGTGATCCGGCGGACGTCGGTCAGCACGTCGTCCAGGTTGCTGATGCCAAGATCGGGGACGCCCAGCGAGCCCGCGGCGACGCCGCCGCCGGAAAGGTAGAGCGCCTTGTAGCCCGCGCGCTCCGCGAGGATCGCGTGATAGGCGCAGACGGCGCCCGGAACCTGCAGCGGGCGCTCGGCGGCGAGGGCGGCGCGAAACTTCGCGCCGGCGGAGAGCGTGCTCATCGCGCGTCGCCGAAGAAGGCCGCCGCGGCCGGCGGAAGCGGCGCGCCGGCGGCGCGCGCCTGCTGCAGCACCGACCAGCAGTAGCGATACGACGCGCGGTCGTGCAAGGCATCGCCGACCCGGATCGGCGCCCAGTCGGCTCCCTGTGCCGCCGCGAGCACCGCACTCGCCGATTCGATTTCCTCGGCCGCAGGCTGCATCGCGCGCAGGATCGGCTCGATCTGCGACGGGTGGATGCTCCACATGCGCAGGAAGCCGAATTCGGTGCGCGCGCGTCGCGCGTCGGAGTAAACGATCGCCGCATCGTCGAGCGCACGCGTGACGCCATGCGTCGGCACCACCGCATGCGCGAGGGCGGCGGCCGTGGTTTCGCACTTGGCGCGCCGCAGGAGCGGGTGGTCGAATTGCCCGGGGCTGTCCATTGCGGCAGCGGCAATCGCGCCGCGATGCGCACTCACGAAATCCATCGTCCCGAAATCGAGACTGACGACACCGGGAAGCGCGGCGATCTCCCAGGCGTCGCGCACCGCGCCGTGGGTCTCGATCATCACGCTCACCGGGATCTCGCGACCAAGTCCACGACGCGCGGTTTCCAGCGCCAGCCGGTCGAGAAAGCACTGCACGTCGGCCGTCGATTCGGGCTTCGGGCAGGTCAGAAAAGCGAGCCGGTCCCCGGCTTCACCGACCAGGATCGCGAGCTCCTCGACGGCGGCAGGATGATGGACGTCGTGGACGCGCGCGCCGACGCGGCCGAAGCGGTTGGCCTCGCCCGCGATCAACGCGGCCATTGCGCGCGCGTGCGAGAGCTCAGCGCCGACCGGCGCGCCGTCCTCGCAGTCGGTGGAGATGTCGAACACCGGCCCGCGCTCGGCTTGCAGCGCGAGCGCCTTTTCGATGAACTTCGCCCGTCCCGCGTAATGGACGCACGCCGGAAGCACCGGCAGCGACCGTTCGTTGCCCCAGAGCGCCGCTTGCGGGGAGAGGCGGGCGGTCATGCGCGATAAGCGCCGGTCGTCATGAGCGTCGCGCGCTCAGGAAAGCATTGACGCAACACCTGCGCGCTCTTCCTCGAGTTCCTTCAGCGTCGCGTCCATCTTCTCGCGCGAAAAGCCGTCGATCTCGAGGTTGGCGACACGCGTGTACTCGCCGTCCGCCGTCGTGACCGGCACGCCGTACATGACGTCCGCGGGAATCCCGTAGCTGCCGTCGGAGGGAACGCCCATGGTCACCCATTTTCCGTCGCTGCCGAGGAGCCAGTCGCGGATGTGATCGATCGCCGCGTTGGCGGCGGAGGCCGCCGACGACAGACCGCGCGCCTCGATGATCGCCGCGCCGCGCTTGCCCACGGTCGGGATGAATACGGTGCGGTTCCACGTGTCGTCGTCGATCAGCGCCTTCAGCGATTGGCCGCCCACCGTGGCGAAGCGGTAGTCGGGATACATCGTCGGCGAGTGGTTGCCCCAGACGATGAGCTTTTCGATGGCGCCCACCGGCTTGCCGCTCTTGGCGGCGAGCTGCGACAGTGCCCGGTTGTGATCGAGGCGCAGCATCGCGGTGAAATTCTTCTTCGGCAGCGACGGCGCCGACTTCATCGCGATATAGGCATTGGTGTTCGCCGGATTGCCGACGACCAGCACCTTGACGCCGCGGCTTGCCACCTTGTCCAGCGCCTTGCCTTGGGCGACGAAGATCTTCGCGTTCTCGAGCAGCAGATCCTTGCGCTCCATCCCGGGACCGCGCGGCCGGGCGCCGACGAGCAGCGCGACGTCGGCATCCTTGAACGCAGCTTCGGGGTCGGCCGTGCCCTGCATCCCCGCAATCAGCGGAAACGCGCAGTCCTCGACCTCCATCATCACCCCCTTCAACGCCGCCTGCGCCTTGTCGAGCGGCAACTCGAGGAGCTGCAGGATCACCGGCTGGTCCTCCCCCAGCATCTCGCCGGCGGCGATCCGGTAGAGGAGGCTGTAGCCGATCTGGCCTGCGGCGCCGGTGACGGTGACACGAAGGGGTTTTTTCATGGCGGATTCCTCGTCGAAGACAGTCGGTAGGGTGGACGCGGAGCGCGAATGGGACGGGTCGAACGGAAGCCTTCGAATCTGCGCCGAAACGTCGGGTTGTTGCAGTGCGGCATGCCGGCCAAGCGTAGCAGACGCGGCGCGACCGAGTTTGTCTCCGATCAAATTGTAGGTGCGCCCCGGCGCCCCTGTCAATCATATCTTATGTCTTATATAAGTATCAGGTTAGATGATAGGAGATAGACAAGCCGGACGGAGCGGCCGGATAATGGAACGCCATGACCCTGCCGCCGCCGTCGTTCCAGCCGCTCTATCTGCAGATCAAGGCGCTGCTCGAGCGCAGCCTCGAAGCGGGCGAATGGCGGCCGGCGGAGGCGATCCCGAGCGAGCACGAGCTCGCCCGCCGCTTCGGCGTGTCGCAGGGAACCGTGCGCAAGGCGATCCAGGCGCTCGCCGCCGACAATCTCGTCGTGCGCCGGCAGGGCAAGGGCACGTTCGTCGCGACGCATACCGAGGAAAAGGCGTCGAGCTTCCGCTTCCTGCGCATTCGGCGCAACGACGGCGAGGACGAGTATCCGGGGAGCCGGCTCCTCGACGTGCGGCGGGCCAAGGCCTCGGCCGAGGTCGCGCGCCTTCTCGCGATCAGGCCCGGCGACGGCGTGATCCAGCTGCGCCGGATCCTCGAATACGGCGGGCGCCCCGTCATCCTGGACGAAATCGCGCTGCCGGCGGCTCTGTTCAAGGGCCTCACCAAGTCGCGCTTCGAGGCCTATCACGGCTCGATGTACGGTTTCTTCGAGACGCAGTTCGGCGTGCGGATGCTGAACGCGGAGGAGAAGCTGCGCGCGGTCGCCGCCGACCGCCGCAGCGCGCGCCTCCTGGGCGTTCCGGTGGGGACGCCGCTCCTCGCCGTCGACCGGATCACGCTGACTTATGGCGATCGGCCGGTCGAATGGCGGCGCGGACTTTGCGTGACCGCGCGGCATCATTATTTCAATCGCCTGGGCTGAAAGCGTCTCGGAGCCGCCGTGGAATCGCGATATAATGGCGTGCTGCTTCGCACAACGCCTGCGTATTGCGCTGACCGGCTCGGCTCCCATCGGATCGCGTTCATGCCCCATCTCTGGATCCCATCGTCGCTCGTAGCCCGCGACCGCCGCGCATGTCTCGCCGGCTTCGTCCAGGAACGGCATGCCGGTCGCTGAGCGCCCGGCAAAGGACGCGCGGCCGGTCTATCTCGACCTGCCCAGGATCCGGCTACCGTTGCCGGGGATCGTCTCCTTCCTGCATCGGGTCTCGGGCGCGCTCCTGTTTCTCGTCGGCATTCCGCTGCTGCTCGCCGGCGTGGGGATGAGTCTTGCGTCGCCGGAATCCTTTGCGCAACTGCGCGGCGCCTTTGCGCATCCGCTCGCGAAACTCACGCTGCTCGCGCTCGCGTGGGCCTACCTCCATCACTTCTGCGCCGGGATCCGCTTTCTGCTGCTCGACGTGCACCGCGGCATCGAGCTCCCGGGTGCGCGTCGCTCGAGCGTGGTCGTGCTGGTCGTCAGTCTCGCGCTGACGGCCGTTGTCGGAGCGCGGCTATGGTGACGCGACGCGTAACCGTCGGCGCGCATTACGGCCTCAAGGACTGGCTGCTGCAGCGGCTCACTGCGGTGCTGATGGTGGCCTACACGCTGCTCCTGCTCGGCATCGCGCTGTGGAACGGCGGTTACGACTACGCGCTCTGGCGCGCGCTCTTCGGCAACGGCGCCTTCCTCCTCGCGTCGTTCCTGTTCATGGTCGCGCTCCTCTACCACGCGTGGATCGGCGTGCGCGACATCTACATGGATTACGTGAAGCCGGTCGGCGTGCGGCTCGCGCTGCAGTGCGTCTCCGTCGCCCTGCTGATCGCGTATCTCGGCTGGACGATCCAGATTCTGTGGGGAGCCCGATAGTGGCGCTTCCGGTGCGCAAGTTCGATGCGATCGTGATCGGCGCCGGTGGCTCCGGGATGCGCGCGTCGCTGCAGCTCGCCGAAGCGGGACTCTCCGTCGCGGTGCTGTCCAAGGTCTTCCCGACGCGCTCGCACACGGTCGCCGCGCAGGGAGGCATCGGCGCCGCGCTCGGCAACATGTCCGAGGACAGCTGGCTGTGGCACATGTACGACACGATCAAGGGTTCCGACTGGCTCGGCGACCAGGACGCGATAGAGTACATGTGCCGCATGGCGCCGCAGGTCGTCTACGAGCTCGAGCATTTCGGCATGCCGTTCGATCGCAACGCCGACGGCACGATCTATCAGCGGCCTTTCGGCGGCCACATGGCCAACTTCGGCGAAAAGCCGGTGCAGCGCGCGTGCGCCGCCGCGGATCGCACCGGCCATGCGATGCTGCACACGCTTTACCAGCGCAACGTCCGCGCACGCACGCAGTTCTACGTCGAGTGGATGGCGCTCGACCTCATCCGCGATGCCGATGGCGATGTCCTCGGCGTGGTTGCGCTCGAGATGGAAACCGGCGATGTCGTCGTGCTGCAGGCGAAAGCGACGATGCTCGCCACGGGCGGCGCGGGGCGGATCTTCGCCGCCAGCACCAACGCCTTCATCAACACCGGCGACGGCCTCGGCATGGTCGCCCGCGCGGGGCTTCCGCTGCAGGACATGGAATTCTGGCAGTTCCATCCGACGGGCGTCGCCGGGGCCGGCGTGCTGATCACCGAGGGTGTGCGCGGCGAGGGCGGCATCCTCCTCAACTGCAACGGCGAGCGCTTCATGGAGCGCTATGCGCCGAACGCGAAGGATCTCGCGTCGCGCGACGTCGTCAGCCGCTCGATGGACCAGGAAATCAAGGAGGGCCGCGGCTGCGGCCCGAACAAGGACTACGTGCAGCTGAAGCTCGATCACCTCGGACCCGACGTGATCATGAAGCGGCTGCCGTCGATCCGCGAGATCGCCCTCAAGTTCGCCAACGTCGACTGCATCAAGGAGCCGATCCCGGTGGTGCCGACGATCCATTACCAGATGGGCGGCATTCCGACCAACATCCACGGCCAGGTCGTGGCGCCGAAGGACGGCGACGACCGCGCCGTCGTCAACGGTCTCTATGCGGTCGGCGAATGCGCGTGCGTGTCCGTGCACGGCGCCAACCGGCTCGGCACCAATTCGCTGCTCGATCTCCTCGTCTTCGGTCGCGCCGCCGGCAATTTCATCGTCGATCAGGCGCTTGCGCGACAGCCCCACAAGCCGCTGCCGAAGGATGCCGCCGACCGGCCGCTCGCCCGCCTGGCACGGCTCGATGGCGCCGCGTCCGGCGAATCGGTGCCGGCGATCGCGAGCGACCTCCGCAATTCGATGCAGGCGCACTGCGGCGTCTATCGCAACCAGGGCCTCCTTACCGAAGGGGTGCAGAAGGTGAAGGAGCTGGAACAGCGCGTGTCGCGCAGCGCGATCACTGACAAGAGCCGGACGTTCAATACGGCGCGCGTCGAGGCGCTCGAGCTCGACAACCTGATCGAGACGGCCAAGGCGACCGTCGTATCGGCCGAGGCGCGGCGCGAATCGCGCGGGGCGCAGGCGCGCAGCGACTACCCGGAGCGCGACGACGCAAATTTCCTCAAGCACACGCTGTGGTTCCGCGACGGCAACCGCATCGCCTACAAATCGGTCAACATGAAGCCCGTCTCCGTGGAGGCGTTTCCGCCGAAAGTCCGGACCTACTGATCCGAAAGCCCCAATGAAGTTCCGCATCTACCGCTACGACCCCGAAAAAGACGCCAAGCCTTACGTCAAGGACTACGACATCGCGCTCGACGTGCACGACCGGATGCTGCTCGACGCGCTGATCCGCTTGAAGGAGGTCGACGACTCGCTGTCCTTCCGGCGAAGCTGCCGCGAGGGCGTCTGCGGATCGGACGCGATGAACATCAACGGCAAGAACGGGCTCGCCTGCATCACCAACCTGAAGGAGCTCAAGGAGCCGGTCGAGCTGCGGCCGCTTCCCGGCCTGCCGGTGATTCGCGACCTCATCGTCGACATGAGCCAGTTCTTCAAGCAGTACCACTCGATCAAGCCCTATCTCGTCAACGACACGCCGCCGCCGGAGAAGGAGCGGCTGCAGTCGCCCGCGGATCGCGAGGAGCTGGACGGCCTGTACGAATGCATCTTGTGCGCGTGCTGCTCGACGGCCTGCCCGTCGTTCTGGTGGAATCCCGACAAGTTCGTCGGCCCCGCGGGACTGCTGCAGGCGTACCGGTTCATCGCCGACTCCCGCGACGATGCGACGAGCGAGCGCTTGGACAACCTCGAGGACCCGTACCGGCTGTTCCGCTGCCATACGATCATGAACTGCGTCGACGTGTGCCCGAAAGGATTGAATCCGACGAAGGCGATCGGCAAGATCAAGGAAATCATGGTCAAGCGCGCCGTGTAAGGCTGCGCGCGACCCGGATCTCACGAAAGCCGCGACGTGGACGCAACGCGATTGAGCCGCCTCCGCTGGCGTTGCCGCCGGGGCCTGCTCGAGAACGATCTGGTCCTCGCGCGGTTCATGGACGCGCGCGGCGAGCGGTTGACGGATGCCGAAGCAACGGCGATGGGAAGACTGCTCGAGTTGCCCGACGGCGAGCTCTGGGATCTCCTCTCGGGGCGTGCCGAGACCGACGATGCAACGCTGCGCACGCTGCTTTCAGAACTGCGCGCCGCGTAAGGATGGAGTCGTGGCGAACCACGACCGGCAGTAGCGACGACTCGCGGAAACGCGGTCGGCGATTGGAGGAGCGTGCCCTCGAGCCGGAGGGCGCAGTTGGGCTTGCCTGGGGTCCGGCTGACCCCATGTAACACGCTTGGGAGCGATGAACATGACCGACCGCACCGCAACGCTGTCCTTTTCCGATGGAGCCCCTTCCGTCACCTTTCCCGTGCTCGAGGGAACGCTGGGCCCGGATGTGATCGACATCCGCACGCTCTACGGCAAGACGGGCCGCTTCACCTACGACCCGGGCTTCCTGTCGACCGCGTCATGCAGCTCGGCGATTACCTACATCGACGGCGACAAGGGCGAGCTCCTCTACCGCGGCTATCCGATCGAGGAGCTGGCGGTGAAGTGCAATTTCATGGAGGTCTGCCACCTGCTGCTCTACGGCGAGCTTCCGAACAAGGACCAGAACGCGAAGTTCGTCGACCTCGTCACCCATCACACGATGGTCAACGAGCAGATGCAGTTCTTCCTGCGCGGATTCCGCCGCGATGCGCACCCGATGGCGGTGCTCACCGGCCTCGTGGGCGCGCTGAGCGCGTTCTACCCCGACTCGATGAACCTCCAGGACGCGAGGCAGCGCGACATCTCGGCGATCCGGCTGATCGCCAAGCTGCCGACACTGGTCGCGATGTCGTACAAGTACACGATGGGCCAGCCCTACATCTATCCGCGCAACGATTTGAGCTACACGGCGAACTTCACGCGGATGATGTTCGCCACGCCCTGCGAGGATTACAAGATCAACGACGTGCTGGTCCGCGCGCTCGACCGGATCTTCATCCTGCACGCCGACCACGAGCAGAACGCGTCGACGTCGACAGTGCGTCTCTGCGCATCCTCGGGCACCAACCCGTTCGCCGCGATCGCGGCGGGGGTGGCGTGCCTGTGGGGACCGGCGCACGGAGGCGCGAACGAGGCCTGCCTCAGCATGCTCTACGACATCCAGAAGCAGGGCGGCGTCGCGAAGATCGGCGAGTTCATCGCCAAGGTGAAAGACAAGAATTCCGGCGTCAAGCTGATGGGTTTCGGGCACCGCGTCTACAAGAACTACGACCCCCGCGCAAAGCTGATGCGCGAGACATGCCACGAGGTGCTGGAAGTGCTCGGGCTGCACGACGATCCGCTCTTCAAGCTCGCGATGGCGCTGGAAAAGATCGCGCTCGAGGACGACTATTTCGTGTCCCGCAAGCTCTACCCGAACGTCGACTACTACTCGGGCATCGTGCAGAAGGCCGTCGGCATTCCGGTGCCTCTCTTCACCGCGATCTTTGCGCTCGCGCGCACGGTCGGCTGGATTGCGCAACTGAACGAGATGATCGCCGATCCCGAATACAAGATCGGCCGCCCGCGGCAGCTTTTCTCGGGCTCGACGCGGCGCGCGGTCGTGCCCATCGCCCAGCGCTAAAGCGGCAAGGGCCGGGGGTGTTGACTTGAGGACCGGGCAATGAGCGACATGCGCGAATTCGAAGCGACGAGCACGCTCTTCGGCGGCAACGTGCCGTTCATCGAGGAGCAGTACGAGCATTACCTCGCCAACCCGGCGTCGGTGGCGGCGGACTGGCGCACCTATTTCGATTCGCTCCGCGGCGGCGCGCACGACGTCGCCCACGCGCCGGTGATCGAATCGTTCATCCGCCTCGGCAAGAGCCGCAAGGTCGCCGGAGCGATGGTCGACGCGACCACGATGCACAAGCAGGTGCTCGTGCTGCAGCTGATCGGCAAGTTCCGCACGCTCGGCATGTTCAATGCCGACCTCGACCCGCTGAAGCGGCAGGAGAAGCGCTACATCCCCGACCTCGACATCTCCACGTACGGCTTCAGCGAAGCCGACATGGACACCGAATTCGACGTCGGCTCGTTCAAGGCCGGTGCCGACCGGATGCGGCTGCGCGATCTCATCCAGGCGCTGAAGGACACCTATTGCCGCACGTTCGGCGCCGAGTACATGTACATCTCGGACACGTCGGTCAAGCGCTTCGTCCAGCAGCGTCTCGAGCCCATTCGCTCGCGACCCGTCTATCCGGCGGAGCAGAAGAAGAAGATCCTCGAGCGCCTGACGGCGGCCGAGACGCTCGAGCGCTACCTGCACACGAAGTACGTCGGGCAGAAGCGATTCTCCGGCGAGGGCGGCGAAACGCTGATCCCGATGCTCGATCATCTGATCCAGCTCGCCGGGTCGATGGGCGTCCAGGAGACGGTGATCGGCATGGCGCATCGCGGGCGGCTCAACGTGCTCGTCAACACGTTCGGCAAGATGCCGGCCGATCTTTTCTCCGAATTCGAGGGCAAGCAGGCGCAGGAGCTCTCGGCCGGCGACGTGAAGTACCACCAGGGCTTCTCGTCGGACGTGGTGACGCCAGGCGGCCCGATGCACCTGACGCTCGCGTTCAATCCGTCGCATCTCGAAGCGGTCGACCCGGTCGTCGAAGGCTCGGTGCGCGCGCGCCAGCATCGGCGCGACGACGAGGCAGGCGACCAGGTGCTGCCGGTGCTGATCCACGGCGATGCGGCGCTCGCCGGGCAAGGCGTCATCCAGGAAATCCTGAACATGGCGCAGACCCGCGGCTATTACACGGGCGGGACGATCCACATCGTCGTCAACAACCAGATCGGCTTCACGACCTCCGATCCGCGCGACACCCGCGGCACGCTCTATTGCACCGATATCGCGAAGATGGCCGAGGCGCCGATCTTCCACGTCAACGCCGACGATCCCGAGGCGTGCGTGCTGGCCATCGAGATGGCGATGGAGTACCGCAAGCAGTACCACCGCGACGTCTTCATCGACCTCGTCTGCTTCCGCCGGCTCGGCCACAACGAGGCCGACGAGCCGATGATCACGCAGCCGCTCATGTACAAGCGGATCGCGCAGCATCCGGGCACCCGCAAGCTGTATGCGGACGCGCTGGAGCGTGAAGGTGTGGTCAGCGCGGCGGATGCCGATGCGATGATCGCGACCTATCGCGCCGCAATGGACAAGGGGCTGCACACGAACACCACGATCCTGTCGAACTACAAGCCCCCCTTCTCGGTCGACTGGACGTCGTACAAGGGCCGCAAGTGGACCGAACCCTGCGACACGCGGGTGCCGATGGAGACGCTCAAGGCGGTCGCCAAGGCCGCCACCACCGTCCCCGAAGGTTTCAAGGTCCATCCGCGCGTCGAGCGCGTGCTCGCCGATCGCCGCGCGATGGGCGACGGCAAGCTGCCGCTCGACTGGGGCATGGCCGAGACGCTCGCATACGGCACGCTGCTCAACCAGGGCATCGGCGTGCGCCTCTCGGGCGAGGACACGGCGCGCGGCACCTTCTCCCACCGCCACGCGGTGCTGCATGACCAGAACCGCGAAAAGTGGGATGCCGGCACCTGGACGCCGCTCGAGCACGTGCGTGCCGAGCAGCCTGAATTCGAGGTGATCGATTCGGTGCTCACCGAATACGGCGTTCTCGGCTTCGAATACGGGTACTCGACCTCCGATCCGCTGCGGCTCGTGATCTGGGAAGCCCAGTTCGGCGATTTCGCCAATGGCGCGCAGGTCGTCATCGACCAGTTCATCGCCTCGGGCGAAGTGAAGTGGGGACGGATCTGCGGTCTCGTCATGCTGCTTCCGCACGGATACGAGGGGCAGGGGCCGGAGCATTCGTCGGCGCGCCCGGAGCGCTATCTGCAGCTTTGCGCCGAGCACAACATGCAGGTATGCGTGCCGTCGACGCCGGCGCAGATCTATCACCTGTTCCGCCGGCAGATGCTGCGCTCGTTCCGGCGTCCGCTGATCGTGATGAGCCCGAAGAGCCTGCTGCGGCACAAGGAGGCGGTTTCCTCGCTCGAGGACCTGGCCGACGGCCGCTTCCACAACGTGATCGGCGAGGTCGACAAGGTCACCGCGAAGAACGTGCGCCGCGTCGTCCTGTGCTCGGGCAAGGTCTACTACGAGCTCGCCGCGTTCCGGCGGGAGCACGACATCGGCGATGTCGCGATCATGCGGCTCGAGCAGCAGTACCCGTTTCCGCACGCCGAGCTGCGCGAGCATCTCGCCGAGTTTCCCGCAGCGAAGGAGCTCGTCTGGTGCCAGGAGGAGCCGCAGAACCAGGGCGCCTGGTACCGCCTGCGGTCCTATTTCCGCGGCGACGCGCTGCCGGACATGGTCGTCGCGTACGCCGGGCGTCCGGTCGCGGCGACCACCGCCGTCGGCTACATGTCGAAGCACGTCGAGCGCCAGAAGAAGCTGATCGAGGATGCCTTCGCGCCGGAGCTCTCCGACGGCGAGATGCTCATCCGAACCTGAACCGAAAGCATCGACATGCGCGTGGAAGTCAAAGTCCCGCAGCTGCCCGAGTCCGTGACCGAGGCGACGCTGGTCAGCTGGCACAAGAAACCGGGCGACGCGGTCAGCCGCGATGAGAACCTGATCGACGTCGAGACCGACAAGGTGGTGCTCGAGCTTCCGGCACCGGTGTCCGGCGCGCTGGCCGAGATCCTGAAAGGTGACGGCTCGACGGTCGCCGGACAGGACGTCATCGCGATCATCGATACCGACGCGAAAGGCGCGGCTGCCTCCGCTCCCTCCGTGGCCACCGAGCCGGCGAAACCGGCGCCGCCGACAGCGTCCGCCGGCGCTCCGGCGCACGCAGCCTCCGCGACCGCGCTGCCGGCGGCGCGCAAGATGATGGCCGAGCAGGGCATTGCCCCTGTGGATGTCTCCGGCACCGGCCGCGGCGGTCGCATCACGAAAGGCGACGTTCTCGCCGCTGCCGAAGCCAAGGCCGCGCCGGCCGCGCCCGCGCCGACCGCCAAGGCGCCGCCGGCGCCCGCCGTTCCGCTGCCGCCAGCGCTTGGCAATCGTCCCGAGCAGCGCGTGCCGATGTCGCGCTTGCGCCAGCGCGTTGCCGAACGCCTCGTCCAATCGCAGTCGACGGCGGCGATCCTGACGACGTTCAACGAAGTCAACATGCAGCCGATCATCGAGCTGCGCAACAAGTACAAGGAGCGCTTCGAGAAGGAGCACGGCGTCAAGCTCGGCTTCATGGGCTTCTTCGTGAAGGCCGCGGTGCACGCGCTGAAAAAATTCCCCGCGGTCAACGCGTCGATCGACGGCAACGACATCGTCTACCACGGCTATTTCGACATCGGCATCGCGGTGGGCAGCCCGCGCGGGCTCGTGGTGCCGATTCTCCGCGACGCCGATCAGCTCTCGATCGCCGAGATCGAGGCTGCGATCGCCGACTTCGGCAAGCGCGCGCAGGATGGCAAGCTGACGGTCGAGGACCTGACCGGCGGCACGTACACGATCAGCAACGGCGGCGTGTTCGGCTCGATGCTCTCCACGCCGATCATCAATCCGCCGCAGTCGGCGATCCTCGGCGTCCATGCGACGAAGGAGCGTGCGGTCGTCGAGAACGGGCAGATCGTCATCCGGCCGATGAACTATCTCGCGCAGTCGTACGACCATCGCATCATCGACGGTCGCGAGGCGGTGCTGTCGCTGGTGGCGATCAAGGAAGCGCTGGAGGATCCGGCGCGGCTGCTACTTGATCTTTGATCTAGCCCCGCGGCTGCGCGGGCCGATAACTTTGTCGGTGCTCACTCGGGTGCTCGCTGTACCAACGTGTACTATCTCGCACCCTCGCTCCGCGCCTTCGCGTTCTCGGCCCGCTCGCTCGCTCGCCGCGTGCGACGGAAACCGGGGGGATGATGCACTCGCGCATTTCGAAAGTGCGATATGGCTGAGCAATTCGACGTCGTCGTGATCGGCGCCGGCCCCGGCGGCTACATCGCCGCGATCCGCGCCGCACAGCTCGGCCTCAGGACGGCGTGCGTCGACGACTGGGCGCGCGCGGACGGCAAGCCGGCGCTGGGCGGCACGTGCACGAACGTCGGCTGCATCCCGTCGAAGGCGTTGCTGCAATCCTCGGAGAACTACGAGCACGCGGGCCATGCGTTCGGCGATCACGGGATCGAGGTCAAGGGACTCGCGATCGACGTCGCGAAGATGCTCGCGCGCAAGGAAAAGGTCGTCGCGCAGAACAACGACGGCATCCTGTTCCTGTTCAAGAAGAACAAGGTCACGTTCTTTCACGGTGTCGGTTCATTCGCCGGCGGCAGCGCGGAAGCCGGCTGGACCGTCAGCGTCGCCGGCGCGACACCCGCGACGCTCACCGCAAAGCACGTGATCGTCGCCACCGGCTCGAAGCCGCGACCGTTGCCTGGTGCCGCGATCGACAACCGGCTCGTGCTCGACAACGAAGGCGCGCTGGCGATTCCCGCTGTGCCGAAGCGGCTCGGCGTCGTCGGCGCCGGCGTCATCGGGCTCGAGATGGGCAGCGTCTGGCGGCGCCTGGGCTCGCAGGTGACGGTGCTGGAAGCGCTGCCGGTGTTTCTCGGCGCCGCCGACGAGGCCGTGGCGAAGGAGGCGCAGCGCGTCTTCGCGAAGCAGGGACTGGCCATTCATCTCGGCATCGCGATCACCAAGGTGACGCTCGGCAAGCGCGACGTCACGCTCGCATGGAATGATGCTTCCGGGAAGCCGCAGACGGCGACGTTCGACGCGCTGATCGTGTCGATCGGGCGCATTCCGCACACCGCGGGCCTCGGCGCCGACAAGGTCGGGCTCGCGCTCGACGAGCGCGGCTTCGTCACCGTCGACGGCGACTGCAGGACGAATCTCGGCAACGTGTGGGCGATCGGCGATGTCGTCCGTGGCCCGATGCTCGCGCACAAGGCCGAGGACGAGGGCGTGGCGGTCGCCGAGCGGATCGCGGGCCAGCACGGCCACGTCGACTTCAACACGATTCCCTGGGTCATCTACACGGCGCCGGAAATCGCGTGGGTCGGCAAGACCGAGCAGCAGCTCAAGGCCGACGGCGTCGCCTATCGCGCCGGGCGCTTCCCGTTTTCCGCGAACGGGCGGGCGCGCGCGATGGGCGACACGACCGGATTCGTGAAGATCCTCGCCGACGCCGCGACCGACCGGATCCTCGGCATGCATGTGATCGGACCGATGGCCTCCGAGCTGATCGCCGAAGGCGTGGTGGCGATGGAGTTCGGCGCCGCGAGCGAGGACCTTGCACGCATCTGTCACGCGCACCCGTCGCTGTCGGAGGCGACGAAGGAGGCGGCGCTGGCCGTCGACGGCCGGACGCTGAATCTGTAGCACGGATGAGCGAGCGGGGCGAAGCAAGGAGCGAAGCTCGCGTCCGCGAGCATGGGCGGTGGCCGACCTTCCGCGACACCGTAGTGCTCGACCTGGCGGCGGCCGCGCGTCCGCGAGCGATTGCGGGAAGCCGACGCACTGATGCAGCTCGGGTCACGGACGGCCCGGAGGCCGAGGGATGAGCGGCGCCGGTATCGAGGGGAACATCACCGCACGGCACGGCGCCTTCGTGGCATGGCTCGAGCCGTTGCTGGCGGCGCGCGGCACCACGCTCGACCCTTCGCAAAGCGAGGCCTTCGATCGGCTGTCGGAGCTCGCGACGGAGCTGGAGGCGTTCCGCGCCGCGCGGCAGTCGACGCTGAAGAAGTTGTTCCTGCCGCCGGACGTGCCGCGCGGCGTCTACCTGTGGGGCGGCGTCGGGCGCGGCAAGAGCTTCCTCATGGACGGGTTTTTCGCGACCGTCGCGATCCGCCGCAAGACGCGCGTCCATTTCCATGCGTTCATGCGCGCAGTCCACGAGGAGCTCGCCACGCTCAAGGACGAGGAGGATCCGCTTGCCCTCGTCGCCGCGCGGATCGCCAATCGCCACCGCCTCATCTGCTTCGACGAGTTCCACGTCTCGGACATCGCGGACGCGATGATCCTCGGCCGGCTGCTCGCGGGCCTGTTCGCGCACGGCGTCGTCTTCGTGATGACGTCCAACTATCCGCCCGACGGGCTGTGGCCGAACGGGCTTCTGCGCGAGCGGTTCCTGCCGGCGATCGCATTGCTGAAGGAATGGCTGGACGTGCTGGAGGTCGACGGCGGCATCGACTACCGGTTGCGCGCGCTGGAGCAGGTGAAGACCTATCACTTTCCGCTCGGCCCGGAAGCTGACGCCGCGCTGGCGGCGGCATTCGAGCGGATGCGAAGCGGCCCCGACGAGGCGTCGAAGCTCGTCGTCGAAGGGCGGTCGATCGTCGCCCGTCGGCGCGCCAGCAGCGCTGTCTGGTTCAGACTTCGAAGCGCTGTGCGACGGCCCGCGGTCGCAGCGCGACTACCTCGAGCTCGCGCGGAGCTATCCGCTGCTGTTCCTGTCGGGCGTCCCGGCGATGACGGGCGACATGGCCGACCGCGCGCGGCGCTTCACGTGGCTGGTGGACATCCTGTACGATCATCGCGTGAAGCTCCTGATCTCGGCCGCCGTTCCCCCGGCGGCCCTCTACCGCGCCGGACCGAACCACCAGGAGTTCGCGCGCACCGTCAGCCGCCTGATCGAGATGCAATCCCGCGACTACATGGCGCTGCCGCACGTGGCCGCGTTGTCCGCGGACGGCGGCGCCGCCTGAAGCGCGCTCTTCGCTGCGGCCCGACGTCGACCCCATCTGACCCGTTTCCCGAAGGAGAGCTCCCGTGCAGAAATTCAAGGCCTATCGGACGTTCCAGGAAGACGATGCCATCGTGAGCCGCTTCGTCGACATGACGGTGGACGAGCTCGATCCCGGCGACGTCGTCGTGCGCACCAAGTATTCGACGATCAACTACAAGGACGCGTTGTCGTACAACGGGGCCGGGAAGATCATGCGCAAGTACCCGACCAACGCGGGCATCGACATGTCCGGCACCGTCGAATCGTCGACCGATACGCGGTGGAAACGCGGCGACAAGGTGATCGTCCATGCGTACGACATGGGGGTCGCGCACGACGGCGGCTATGCAGAATTCGTTCGCGTCCCCGGCGACTGGATCGTGCGCCGGCCGGAGAGCATGACGGCATTCGACGCGATGACGCTCGGCACCGCCGGCTTCACGGCGGCGCAGGCGATCATGCTGATGGAACACAACGGGTTGAAGCCGGAGAACGGTCCGGTCGCGGTCACCGGCGCGACGGGCGGCGTCGGATCGGTGGCGGTCGAGATTCTCGCCAAGACGGGTTACGAGGTCGTCGCCATCACCGGCAAGAAGGAGGGAACGAGCTATCTCAAGGCTCTCGGCGCGAAAGACGTGATGCTGCGCCAGTCGATCGATCTTTCGAAGATCCGGCCCCTCGACAAATCGACGTGGGCGGGCGCGGTCGACAATCTCGGCGGCGACATCCTTGCCTGGCTTCTGTCGACGATGAAGATCGGCGGCGTCGCCAGCGCGGTCGGGCTCGCGGCCAGCATGAAGCTCGACACGACCGTCGCGCCGTTCATCCTGCGCGGCGTCGCGCTCCTCGGCGCCGACAGCGCGAACTGCGACATGTCGATGCGGCAGAGAATCTGGAACAAGCTCGCCGTCGAATGGCGGCCCGACCAAGTGCACGATCAGGTGCGCACGATCGACTTCGACGAGCTGCCGACGCATTTCGACGCGTACATCAAGGGCATGGTTCGCGGCCGCACCGTCGTGCGCATCGGAGCCGATACTCATCCCTGACGCGCAGCGACCTCCGGCCGGCGGCGGCCGATGACGAGGAAATTGCTCGGCCATCCGGCGAGCGAGACGCTGGCGATGCGGAAATCGAATCCGTCGACCGCGGCGACGACGCCGCGCAGATCACGCCGCGACAGCAGATCGAGGTTCTTTTCGTCGGCGAAGAACGGCCGGCCCGTCCGTCGCATGAGCCAGCGAAACGCCGGCTTGGGCAGCCAGTGCACCAGCGGCAGCACCGTGTGGAATTCGACGGGATACCAGCGGTTGGGCGTGGTGAGGAAGACGACCCGGCGCGCGACGCGCGCGCATTCGCGAACGTAGCGCTGCTGATCCTGCCGGCCGCCGACGTGCTCGAGAACCGCGGACGAATGCACGACGTCGAATGCGCGGTCCGGGAACGGCAGGCTCATTCCATTCGCGTGGACGAAGCGCAAGCCGGGATAACGACGCTCGAGAAAGGACGCGTCGTCGATGCCGACGGCCGTGATCCGATCCTTGCGCGGGTACCAGGCCTCCAGATAGTTCGACGACGTGTAGCTCTGATCCGCCGTGACGCCAACATCGAGGAGCGTGTCCTCATCGGACACACCCGCGGCCGCGAGAAAGCGCGCATACATCCGACGGCGCTGCCAGGTCGCGATGCGGACCGCAAGACTGTCCGCTGCGGCGACGTTGTACTGGCGATTCGGCCCGACCGGCGCTGCGGGCGGCATCACGCCGGATCCCGGTCGCCGTTCCAGAGCAGGAAATGGAGGACGAACGACGAGAAGAGCAGCTGCATGCCCGAGATGATCAGGGTGAGCGAGGGGATCACGACCCGCATGACGTGCCGCGGGTCGATCTCGGCGAGCCCCGTCGACATCCAGAGCGCAAGCGACCAGATCGCGAGAATGAATCCCGCCAGCGCGAGCACCGCGCCGAGGACGGCGCCGCGCTCCAGCGTGAAGCCGGCAAGAAAGCCGCCGAAGACGCGGCTGGAGGGAAGGAGGCCCTGCGCGACGCCGGCGGCTTTCACGAACACGGCGAAGAGCGCGAGCTCGAGGCCGACGATCATCGCCCCGGCGGCGTAGAGCATCGTGTGGATGTCGAGCACGACGCGGCCGACGGCGACCGGGCCCGTCAGGATCGCGCCCTGCACGAGAGCGCCGACGACGAACAGCGCGAGCCCGGGATAGAGGAGCAGCCAGCGCGGGCTCAGCATCAGCAGGAACCGCAGATGGCGCCAGCCGTCGCGCCAGGTGCGAAGGTGAGGGGGCCGCGACCGGCCGGCCTTGGCGAGCGTGGTCGGCACCTCGTCGATCGCAAGACCGCGCAGCGCCGAGCGCACGATCATTTCGCTCGCGAACTCCATTCCCGGCCCGCGCAATCCCAGATCGAGCATCGCGTCGCGCCGGCATCCGCGGAGGCCGCAATGGAAATCGCCGATCGGAATCGTGAAGAACAGGCGGCCCAGAAAGCTGAGGACGGGATTCCCCAGGTACCTGTGCAGCGGCGGCATCGCATCGCGCGCGATGCCGCCGCGAAACCGGTTCCCGATCACGAGATCGCAACCCGCGCGCAGGCGCTCGACGAAGCGCTCCAGATGCGCAAAATCGTAGCTGCCGTCGGAGTCGCCGATGATCACGTAGCGGCCGCGCGCTGCGCGCAGCCCCTCGAGGAGCGCCGCGCCGTAGCCGCGGATCGGCACCTGCACGACCCGCGCGCCGCGGGATGCGACAATCGCGATCGAGCCATCGGTGCTGCCGTTGTCGGCGACCACGATTTCGCCGTCGATGCGCGCGCGCGCGAGAAAATCGCGCGCCGCGTCGATGCACCGGCCGAGCGTCTCGCCCTCGTCGAGGCACGGCATCAGGATCGTGAGCTCGACGTTGTGCGGTGCGTGATCTGGCATGGCCCAGCCGTCCGGTTTGGCGGTGAAGTATGTATACTCGCCGGGGCGTCCGCAAGCGCGCAGCGCGCGTGCGCGCCGCAAGGGCGATGACGCGCTATCCCTTCCTGCAGGCACTCGACCGCCGTCCGCTTGGCGGCGTCGCTGCGGCGCTGCTGTTCGGCGGCGTCGCCTCGCTGGTGCGGGGTGTCGACACCAACTGGGATTTGCGCAACTACCACTTCTACAACCCGTGGGCCTGGCTCAACGGCCGCCTGTACTGGGATTACGCGCCGGCGCAGGTCCAGTCGTACCACAACCCGCTGCTCGACCTGCCGTTCTTCGCGCTGATCGACGCGCGCCTGCCCGCGTTCGTCATCGTGTTCCTGATGGGCGTTCCCTTCGGTCTCGCGCTCTACTTCTTCTTTCGCCTCGCGCGCTGGGCGACGACCGATCTCGGCATCGAGCGCGAGCGTCTCGTGCTGGTCGCGATCCTGCTGGTCGGGCTCACCGGCGCGGCGGGCTTGAGCCAGATCGGATCGACGATGAACGAATGGGCGACCGCGTCGCTCGTGCTGGCGGCGCTGTTCGTCGTGGTCCGCGCGGTGCGCGGCACCGGCGCGCCGGACCTCTTCGCGTCCTGCGTCGCGGGGCTTCTCTGCGGCATCGCCACCGGATTGAAGCTGACCGCGGCAATCTACGCCGTTGCGCTGGCGTGCGCATTCCTGGTCTCGTTTCGCGGTCGCGAAGGCTATGCACGCAGCGCGCTGACGTTCACCATTTGCATCCTCGTCGGCTTCGCGCTCGCGTACGGGTATTGGGGCTTCGTCCTGTGGGAGCGCTTTCGCAATCCCTTTTTCCCCTATTTCAACGCGCTGTTCCAATCGGAGTACTGGGAGCCGTTCTCTTTCTTCGACAACAAGTTCCATCCGGCGACGCTCTGGGGCTGGATCACCTTGCCGTTCGGCCTCGCCACGCGCAACCGCCTCGCGAGCGAGGTCGACCTGCGCGATCCGAGGCTTGCGCTTCTGTGCGTGTTTTCCATTGTCCTGGCCGTGTCGGTGCTGCGCAAATCGGGTTTCGCCGGCACGCGGTTCATGGCGATGCTGCGACGGGACGTGCCGCCGAGCGTCCGTTTTCTCGCCGTGTTTGCGGGCGCGTCGTATCTCGCGTGGCTTTTCGCCTTCACGATCTACCGCTATGCGATTCCGCTGGAGCTGACGGCGAGCCTGCTGCTCGTGCTGGCACTGCGCGCGCTGCTCGTCCGCGCGAGGCGGCGCGACCTGACGCTCCTCCTCGCATCGGCGGTGATCGTCGCGGTCACGGTGCCGCCGTACTGGGGACGCTCGCGCGTGCATGCCGGCCGCTACCTCGACGTGTCGGCACCGGCGATCCCTCCGGATTCGCTGGTCCTCACGCTGTCCGGCCAGCCGCTCGGTTACGTGGTCCCATTCCTCGATCCCCGCGTGCGCGTCATCGCGCCCGCCAGCAACTTCACCGATTGGCGCTTCGGCAACCGGCTGCAGCGCGAGATGGCGGCATTGATCGCCGCGCATCGCGGACCGATGTACGCCCTCAGGTATCTCGGCACGACCGACGAAAGGGAGGAGGCCGCGACGGCGGCGTACGGGCTGCGGCGCGACGACGCCGGGTGCGAGGCCATCTCATCGAATGTCGAGGCAGGCCGCCGGATGGGCCTTTGTCCGCTGCTGCGGCGGGGGGTCGGGCCCTGACGAAGCGACGGAAACGGCGCCGCTTGATCCCGCGCAATGTCACCCGGCGCGTCCTCGTCCTACGCTTCGACGACATCGCGGCGCGGCGCCATGGGCGGCAACGCGTCGAAATCACCGGAGCTTCGAGGAGAGCAGCATGACGACGTACAAAGACTTCCACGCGCGCTCGCTTGCCGAACGCGACGCGTTCTGGCGCGGCGAAGCGGCGAGCATCGACTGGCAGACGCCGTTCACGTCGGTGCTCGATTACTCGAAGCCGCCCTTCGCGAAATGGTTCGTCGGCGGGCGCACGAACCTCTGCCACAACGCGATCGACCGGCACCTCGCGACGCGGAGCGGGCAGAAGGCGCTCATCTACATCTCGACGGAGACCGGGGAGGCCCGAACCTACACGTACGCGGAGCTGCATGCCGAAGTGAACCGCTTTGCGGCGGCGCTCCAAGGCGAGGGGGTGGGGCGCGGCGACCGTGTGCTGATCTACATGCCGATGATCGCCGAGGCGGCGTTTGCGATGCTCGCATGCGCGCGCATCGGCGCCATTCACTCGGTCGTCTTCGGCGGCTTCGCCGCGGCGAGCCTCGCGACCCGCATCGACGACGCGAAACCGAAGGTGATGGTGACCTCCGACTGCGGCATGCGCGGCGGCAAGGCAGTGCCGTACAAGCATCTCGTCGACGAATCGATCCGCCTCGCGGCGCATCCGCCGAAGCGAGTCATCATCGTCAATCGCGGCCTCGACAAGGCGATGGCGCGCGTGCCCGGCCGCGACGTCGACTACGCCGAATTGCGTGCCCGCCACATCGACGCCAGAGTGCCGTGCGAGTGGCTCGAATCCTCGGCGCCGTCGTACATCCTCTATACGTCGGGCACGACGGGCAAGCCGAAGGGCGTCCAGCGCGACACCGGCGGCTATGCCGTCGCGCTGGCGTCGTCGATGCGGCGGATCTTCTGCGTGGCCCCCGGCGAGACGATGTTCACGACGAGCGACATCGGCTGGGTCGTCGGGCACAGCTACATCATCTACGGGCCGCTCATCAATGGCTCGACGACGATCATGTACGAGGGGCTGCCGATCCGTCCGGACCCCGCGATCTGGTGGAAGATCGTCGCCGAGAACGATGTGCGGACGATGTTCAGCTCGCCGACCGCGATCCGGGTGCTGAAAAAGCAGGACCCGGCGTACATGAAACAGCACGACATCCGCTGTCTCAAGTACCTGTTCCTCGCCGGCGAGCCGCTGGATGAGCCGACGGCTCACTGGGCGACCGATAACCTCGGCGTCGCGATCGTCGACAACTACTGGCAGACCGAGACGGGGTGGCCGATCCTGTCCGCGCAGCCCGGCGTCGAGGAGACGCCGCGCAAGTTCGGCAGCCCGTCGTTCGCGGTCTATGGCTACGATGTGAGGCTCTTGCGCGAGGGCACCGGCGAGGAAGCCGGCGCCGACGAGAAGGCGGTGCTGACGATCACGCCGCCGCTGCCGCCGGGGTGCATGTCCACGGTCTGGGGCGACGACGAGCGCTTCGTGAAGACCTATTTCTCCGATTTCGGACGCAAGCTCGCGTATTCGACGTTCGACTGGGCCGTGCGGGACAAGGACGGCTACTATTTCGTGCTGGGAAGAACCGACGACGTGATCAATGTCGCCGGCCACCGCCTCGGGACACGCGAGATCGAGGAAGCCGTGCAGGCGCATCCCGGGATCGCGGAGGTCGCAGTCGTCGGCGTGGCGGACCCGCTCAAGGGTCAGATTCCGGTGGCCTTCGCCGTCGTCAAGGATCCCGCGAGGGTGGCAACACCCGAAGGCGCCGCGGCGTTGCGCAAGGAAGTGATGGACACGGTGGACCGGGAGCTCGGCGCCATCGGCCGTCCGGGGGCGGTCCACTTCGTCACCGTGCTGCCGAAGACGCGCTCGGGCAAGCTGTTGCGCCGGTCGATCCAGGCATTGGCGGAAGGACGCGATCCCGGCGATCTGACGACGATCGAGGACCCGGCGGCGCTCGAGCAGATCCAGACGGCGCTGGGAATTCACGCCGGCGCATAGCCTGCGCGGGAGGGAGGTTGGGCGCGGGGCGCCCGGCAGGCGATAATGCCGGTTTTCGCCCCATGCACAACGAGATCGCTACCCCTTCGCGCGCGGGCAGCCGCGTGGTCGTCCACGCCGCCCCGCCGCATGTTCCGCTGGCGGTGGCCACGCGCGGCGATGCCGTCGACGCGATCCACTACGGCTCCGTCGCCGTTGTCGACCGCGACGGCAACCTCCTTCATGCCGCCGGCGACCCCGCGTTCGTCACGATGACCCGGAGCGCGCTGAAGCCGTTCCAGGCGATGCCGTTCGTCGCCGGCGGCGGCGTCGAGCGCTTTCGCTACACGCCGGCGCAGGTTGCGCTGCTCTGCGCGAGCCATTCCGGCGAGCCGCGCCACCTCGACGCGGTTGCGGGGATGCTCGCCGCCGCGGGCAACACCGCCGCCGATCTCCAATGCGGAACGCACGCGCCCGGGTTCTACGACGTGCGCGGCGAAGTGCCCCCGCCGCCGCCGTATTCGCCGCTCGCGCACAACTGCTCCGGCAAGCACAGCGGGATGCTCGCTTACTGCGTCCAGTGCGGATTGCCGAAAGAGACCTATCTCGCTTTCGATCATCCGTTGCAGCAGGCGATTCGCCGCGCGGTTGCCCACTTCACTTCGACGCCGGAGGGCGCGCTGGTCGCAGGCATCGACGGCTGCTCGGCGCCGAACTACGCGGTGCCGCTTGCGGGTCTCGCGCTCGGCTTCGCCCGGCTGGCGGCCGACGATCGCGACGCGGAGTATGGCGCCGCGCCAGCGATCCTGGCCGACGCGATGACCGCCCACCCGGAAATGGTCTCCGGCGAAGGACGCAACGACCTCGCGCTGATGCGCGCGGGCCGCGGCGACTGGGTGACGAAGATCGGCGCCGAGGGCGTCCAGGCGATCGGCATTCGCAGCAGCGGTCTCGGCATCGCGATCAAGGTGGTAGACGGGGCAAAACGGGGCCTTCACCCGGCGACGGTGGCGACCCTCGACCAGCTTGGATTGCTCGACGCTGCCCAGCGCGCGGAACTCAAAGAATGGGGCGAGCCCCTCGTCCGCAACTACCGCGGGACCGTCACCGGGCGGGTGCGCCCGACCGTTGTGCTGGACAAGGCCAGCGGCTCGGTCCTGGGCACCAAATGAGAGCCTTGGGGCCGCCCGGAACGCCTGCGCGAGCAGGGCGATGCCAAGACCCGATGGGCGAGTCTGCGAGCGCCGGTGCCGACCGACCCGCGGGGGGACCGAACGCCCCCTCGGGGGAAGCGGCGCGAAGCGACGCATCGGGGACGTCCCAC
Source organism: uncultured beta proteobacterium (assembly GCA_963811685.1). GTDB lineage: Bacteria > Pseudomonadota > Gammaproteobacteria > Burkholderiales > Casimicrobiaceae > CAIWHR01. The sequence goes on from CAWESK010000007.1 coordinate 236,773, forward strand.
AACCCCGCCCGCGACTGAACTTACACGAGCGGCGACGGTCTGTCCGTGGAAGCGCAACCCGCGGCCAACGCTGCGGAAAAGCCCCCGGCAGGACCGGGAGTTCCGCGTCGGCGGAGGGGCGGCGCACCTGCCGTTCGGCGGGCATAACAACGATGATTCAGGGACTGGATGGGTGATCGCGAGGTCGATCAGCAGCTCGTTGTGCGCGCGCAACAAGGTGACAAGCGGGCATACGAGTTGCTGGTGCTCAAGTACCAGCGGAAGCTCGGGCGGCTGCTGTCGCGGCTGGTGCGCGATCCGGCGGAGGTCGAGGACGTGACGCAGGAAGCTTTCATCAAGGCGTATCGGGCGCTGCCGAGCTTTCGGGGGGAGAGCGCCTTTTACACCTGGCTCTACCGGATCGGCATCAACACCGCCAAGAACTACCTGGTCGCGCTGGGCCGGCGGGCGCCGACGTCGACCGGGTTCGACAACGAGGAAGCCGAGAATTTCGAGGACGCCGATCAGCTGCGCGACTCCAACACGCCGGAGGACGAGCTGCACGGCAAGGAAATTGCTGCAGTAGTCAACCACGCGATGGATGCGCTGCCCGAAGACCTTCGAACCGCGATCACGCTGCGCGAGATCGAGGGCTTGAGCTATGAGGAAATTGCAAGCGTGATGAATTGCCCGATTGGCACCGTGCGCTCCCGAATCTTCCGGGCGCGCGAGGCCATAGCGACGGAATTGCGGCCGTTGCTCGGCACCGAAGAAAACCGGAGATGGTGATGCCCGACAGTATTTCGCGCCTGATGGACGGTGAGCTCGACGACACGGAAATCGAGATCGTGTGCAGCCGGCTGCGACGTCCCGACGCCGTGGCGACGTGGGTGTGCTACCACGTGATCGGCGACGCGTTGCGCGGCGGCGCGATGCCGACACCGGGATTCGCCGATCGCTTCGCGGCGCGGCTCGCCGCCGAGCCCACGGTGATTGCGCCGGGCGCGCAGCGCAGCCGTCCGTTGCCCGTTACGTGGGCCGTGGCCGCGACCATCGCCGCCGTCAGCGTCGTCGGCTGGGTGGCCAACGCAACGCTCGACAGCTCGCCTTCGGCGATCGCCAAGGCGCGCGAGGCGTCCACGGTGCGCGCGGCGCAGCTTCGCCCGCCGGCCATTCCGACCGACTATCTGCTCGCGCACCGCGAGTATTCGCCCACGGCTCCGATCGAAGGAATCGGTCCCGGCTTGCGTACTGCGGCCGCGGTCGGTTCCGATGCGCGCCCGTAGATTTCGCATCCACGGAGCGAACCCTTGACCGGACATCGCGCGATGGGGGCCCCCGTGCGGGCCGCGACGACCGTGTGCCGCGCCCCTCGAGCGTGGATGGCGGCGCTGGTGCTCGCTGGCTGTGCGTTCGCGCCGCTGGCGGCGGCGCAGGACGCGACTGCGCTGCTCAGTCGCGCCGCCACCGCGGCCCGTCTCCTCAATTACACCGGCACGCTCGTCTACCAGCACGCCGGCCGCGTCGAAACGACGCGGCTCGTGCATCTGAACGAGGGCGGCAAGGAATTCGAGAAGCTCGTCAACCTCGAGGGCCCGCCGCGCGAAGTCATCCGCAGCGATGGCGAAGTGCGCTGCTACTACCCCGACGCCAAGGTCGTGCGTATCGAGCCGCGGACGTTTCGCAATGCGTTTCCGTCACTCTCGGCACAGCAGCAGAAGGCCCTCACCGAATATTATGAGTTACGCAAGGCCGAGGCCGATCGAGTCGCGGGCCTCGATGTGCAAGCCTGGGTGTTCGAGCCCAAGGACGGCCTGCGCTATGGGCAGAAGCTCTGGTTCGAGCGCGTGACCGGCCTCCTGCTCAAGGCGCGGATCCAGAACGAGCGCAACGAGCCGGTCGAAGTGTTCACGTTCACCGACATGTCGATCGGCGGCAAGATCGACCATGAGATGGTGAAGGCGTCATGGCCCCCCGCGCCGCCGGCATGGCAGGTGCACGACGCCGGTCCTGCCGAAGCGGACGCCGCGGACACCGGCTGGGTGATCCGGGGGGCGCCGCCGGGATTCTCGCGCGTCTGCCGAAGGCTACCGCACGTTGCGCGGCAAGCGCTCGCCGGTCGCCCATATCGTCTATTCGGACGGCCTCGTCGCTGTTTCCGTATTCGTCGAGCCCGCCGCGGGCGTGCATCCCGTGGGCCTCCTGCAGCAGGGGGGCGTCAATGTGTTCGTCCGCGACGCCGACGGCTACGTGGTGACGGCGCTGGGCGAGGCGCCGGCGACGACCATCCGCCAGATTGCCAATTCGGTGTCGCATCGCTAACGCGGCGCCTGTCGTACGCTGATACGTTCCCCTGGAGACCGACCCCCATGATGTTCCGCAATCGCTCCCCGTTTGCCGCCGCCGCGCTGGCCGCGGTCGTGTCCGTGTTCGCGGTCCTGGCTTCGCCCGCGGCAGCGCAAGGCAGGCTCGCGAACCTGCCCGATTTCACGGAGCTCTACGAGAAGCAGGCGCCGGCGGTGGTCAGCATCGACGTCACGCAGAAGATCGCCAGATCGCGCGGGCCCGAGTTGTCCGAGGACGACCCGTTCTATGAATTCTTCCGCCGTTTCAACCAGATCCCGCGTCGCGGCCCCGCGCCACGTGATTTCGATCAGCAGTCGGTCGGTTCCGGCTTCATCATTTCGGCGGACGGTTTTCTCATCACCAACGCGCACGTCGTCGACGGCGCGGACGAAGTGAACGTGAAGCTCGCCGACAAGCGCGAGTTCAAGGCCAAGGTCATCGGCGCGGACAAGCGCACCGACGTCGCGTTGCTCAAGATCGAAGCCAAGGACCTGCCGAAGGTCACGATCGGCGACCCTGACAAGCTGAAGGTCGGCGAGTGGGTGGTCGCGATCGGCAAGCCGTTCGGTCTCGAGAACACGATGACGGCCGGCATCGTCAGCGCGAAGGGGCGCGACCTGCCGCAGGAAAACCTCGTGCCCTACATCCAGACCGACGCGGCGGTGAACCCCGGCAATTCGGGCGGTCCGCTGTTCAATCTCAAGGGCGAAGTCGTCGGCATCAACTCGCTCATCTTCTCGCAGACCGGCGGCTACATGGGGCTGTCGTTCGCGATCCCGATCGACATCGCGATGAACGCGGCGGGCCAGCTGAAGGACAAGGGCAGGGTCACGCGCGGCCGGATCGGCGTCCAGATCCAGGAAGTGACGAAGGAAACCGCCGAGGCGTTCGGGCTGCCGAAGCAGGGCGGCGCCCTCGTCAACTCGGTGGAGAAGGGCGGGCCGGCGGAAAAGGCGGGCGTCGAGGCCGGCGACATCATCGTCAAGGCGGATGGCCGCGACGTGCACACGTCGAGCGAGCTGCCGCGCATCATCACGGCGATCAAGCCCGGAGCAAAAGTGACGCTCACGATCTTTCGCAAGGGCGCGCAGCGCGAGTTCGCCGTGACCGTCGCCGAGCTCAAGGAAGATCAGGTCGCAACGCCCACCCGCCGCGGCGGCGCGGCGCCGAAGGAAAAGGCGAAGCCCAATCGGCTGGGTCTCGCTCTCGCCGACCTCACCGACGAGCAGAAGAAGGAGCTCGAGATCAAGGGCGGCGTGCTGATCGAGGATGTGACGGGCTCCGTGCGCGGCAACGTGCGGCCGGGCGACGTAATCCTCGCCATCGTCAACCGCGGGCAGACGACCGACGCGAAGAGCGCGGAACAGGTGAACGGCTTCCTGGCGAAGCTCGACAAGGGCGCATCGGTGACGTTCCGCCTGAAGCGCGGCGAGCAGGAGTTCTTCTCGACGCTGAAGATCAACAATGGCGACTAGGTGGGGCCCGCAAGTGAAGCTCACGCTGCTGTGCCGCGGGGTCTGCAAGCCACGAGGAGCGCGGCGCAGGCGGGCAGCGCGGCGGAGTTTCGGCGTCGTGCGCGAGCGAATCGCTCGGCTCGCTTCGCGCATCCCATCGCCGGCAACCGCTCATGCGACCTGCTGGCCCTCCGGCTGCGCGCGCCTATTGCCACCTCTGCGACGAGATGCTCGCGGAGGTGGAACCGATGGCGCAGGCGTGCGGCGCGGTCGTCGAAGTGATCGACGTCGATGCGCCGGCGCACGCCGCGCTCGAAGCCGAGTGGGGGGACCGGGTGCCGGCGCTTTTCGCCGGCGAGCCGCGCGTCGGCAACCTGCTGTGCCATTACCGGCTCGACCGCGACCGCGTTGACGCGGGCGCTGCCCCCTGCGGCGGGCCGCTAGGTCGCATTGCGGTCGGAAATCCGCTATAATTCAACGTCTTTGCGGCGGCAAAGGGGCACTGGACCGGTGCCCCTTTGTTTTGGCGCTTCGATCGAGCCACCCCCGTGGACCTCATCCGCAACTTTTCCATCATCGCGCATATCGACCACGGCAAGTCGACGCTGGCGGACCGTTTCATTCAGCGCTGCGGCGGCCTTGCCGACCGCGAAATGGAAGCGCAGGTGCTGGACACGATGGACCTCGAGCGCGAGCGCGGGATCACGATCAAGGCGCAGACGGCGGCGCTGCTGTACACGGCGCGCGACGGGCGCGAGTATCACCTCAACCTGATCGACACGCCGGGCCACGTCGATTTCGCCTACGAGGTATCGCGCTCGCTCGCGGCCTGCGAGGGCGCGCTGCTCGTCGTCGACGCGTCGCAGGGCGTGGAGGCGCAGACGGTGGCCAACTGCTATACGGCGACCGAGCAGGGCGTCACCGTCGTTCCCGTGCTCAACAAGATCGATCTTCCCTCGGCCGAGCCCGAGCGCGTCATCGAGGAGATCGAGGACATCATCGGCATTCCCGCCCACGACGCGGTTCTCTGCAGCGCGAAGACCGGCGAGGGGGTCGACGACGTGCTGGAAGCGGTCATCGCCCGGATACCGCCGCCGAAGGGCGACCCGGCAGCGCCGCTTTCAGCGCTGATCATCGACTCCTGGTTCGACAACTACGTCGGCGTGGTGATGCTGGTGCGCGTGATGGACGGCGCGCTGAAGGCGAAGGACAAGATCCTGCTGATGGCGACGGACGCGACCTATAACTGCGAGCAGGTGGGCGTGTTCACGCCGAAGGCGGTGGGCCGCCCCACGCTGTCCGCCGGCGAGGTCGGCTTCATCATTGCCGGCATCAAGGAAATCCACGCGGCGAAAGTCGGCGACACCGTCACGCTCGCCGCCCGGCCCGCCGCCGCCGCGCTGCCGGGCTTCAAGGACGTGAAGCCGCAGGTGTTCGCGGGGCTCTACCCGGTCGAGTCGAACCAGTACGAGGCGCTGCGCGACGCGCTCGACAAGCTGAAGCTGAACGACGCATCGCTGCACTACGAGCCCGAGGTGTCGCAGGCGCTGGGGTTCGGCTTCCGCTGCGGGTTCCTCGGCCTCTTGCACATGGACATCGTGCAGGAGCGGCTCGAGCGCGAATACGACATGGACCTGATCACCACCGCCCCCACGGTGATCTATCAGGTGCTGCTCCGCGACGGCTCGGTCATCGAGATCGAGAACCCGTCGAAGCTCCCCGACCTCTCCAAGGTCGAGGAGATCCGCGAGCCGATCATCACGACGACGATCCTGATGCCGCAGGAGTACGTCGGCCCGGTGCTGACGCTGTGCACCGAGAAGCGCGGCGTGCAGAAGAACATGCAGTACCTCGGCCGGCAGGTGATGCTGACCTACGAGCTGCCGCTCGCCGAAGTGGTGATGGACTTCTTCGACAAGCTGAAATCGGTGTCGCGCGGCTATGCGTCGCTCGACTACGAATTCCTCGAGTTCCGGGCGGCCGACGTGGTCAAGCTCGATCTCCTGATCAACGGCGAGCGTGTCGATGCGCTCTCGGTGATGGTCCACCGGTCGGTCTCTCTCTACCGCGGCCGCGAAGTCGCCGCGAAAATGCGCAAGCTCATTCCGCGGCAGATGTTCGACGTTGCAGTGCAGGCCTCGATCGGCGCCCAGATCATCGCCCGCGAGTCCATCAAGGCGATGCGCAAGAACGTGCTCGCCAAGTGCTACGGCGGCGACATCACGCGCAAGAAGAAGCTCCTCGAAAAGCAAAAGGCCGGCAAGAAGCGGATGAAGGCCGTCGGCAGCGTCGAGATTCCGCAGGAGGCCTTCCTCGCGATCCTGCAGGTCGGCGAGAAGTGAACCCCCGGTCATCCGACCAAACCCCGGAACAGCGGGGCGAACGGCGGTCCGGGCACGGGACGGCGTCGCGCCGTCGTGGGAGAATTCGCGCGCTTCCGGTTTCCGCGCGGCGATCGATTGCGGCGCCGCCGGCGACTAACCTTCCCGAAGAGCCACAAGAACAATGAACTTTGCGCTGATCCTCTTTATCGCGACGCTTCTGACCGGCGCCATTGCGCTCGCCGACCGCCTCGTTTTCCGGAAGCGGCGCGCGCCCGGCGCGCCGGAACCCTGGTGGATCGAGTATCCGAAGAGTTTCTTCCCCGTGCTTCTCATCGTGTTCGCGCTGCGGAGCTTCGTGGCGGAGCCGTTCAAGATTCCGTCGTCGTCGATGCGGCCCACGCTCGAGGTGGGCGATTTCATCCTGGTCAACAAGTTCGCGTACGGAATCCGGCTGCCCATCATCGAGCAGAAGATCATCTCGATCGACGATCCGAAGCGCGGGGACGTGGTCGTATTCCGCTATCCTCTGAACCCCTCGCAGGATTTCATCAAGCGCGTGATCGGTGTCGGCGGCGATACCGTCGTCTACAAGGACAAGCGGCTCACCGTCAACGGCGTGCCGTGGCCGGTGAAGGCCGATGGCGTCTACGGCTACCCGGAGGGGCTGCGCTACGAGTCCCTGGCGCGGGGGACCGAGACGGTGCAGACGGGCGCAGGGCCGAAGGAGCACGATATCGCGACCGACCCGTCCATGTCGGCGGTCAGCCCCGGTGCCGTGCGGCCGTTCCCCGGGAAGGAGAACTGCGATTACAATCCGGACGGCAGCGGCTTTGTCTGCAAGGTGCCGACGGGCCATTACTTCATGATGGGCGACAACCGCGACCGCAGCGACGACAGCCGTTACTGGGGCTTCGTGCCGGACGATCACATCCGCGGGCGGGCGTTCTTCATCTGGTTCAACTGGGACGACATCACGAGCTTCGCGTGGAAGCGCATCGGCAGCGGGATCCGGTGACGCTCCGGGCGGAGCAAGCGCGAGAAGGGGAGAAGATGATCCAGCGCCTGCAGCAACGTGGATTGACGATCATCGGCTTCCTGATGGTCGCCGCCGTCGTCGCCATCTTCGTCGTGGTCGGCGCGCGGATGGTGCCGGCCTACATCGAGTATTACTCGGTCCAGAAGTCGATCGAGAAATCCCTGAACGACGTCAGGGATCCGGGTAACGCGGGTGACGTCCGCAAGTCGTTCGACAAATATCTCGCGACCGACTACATCGATTCGGTCCGAGCGTCCGACCTCGAGATCACCAAGGACGGCAACCAGACGACCGCCAGCGTCGCCTGGACGCGCATCCTGCCGCTCGCTGGCAACGTGAGCCTCTATCTCGAATTCGAGGCCAAGGCGACGCCGCTGACGACGGCGGCGAAGCGACCGGCTGGAGGATGACGACCGACGCGCTCCGTGACCCACGAGCCGACAGGTTCCTAGGTTACGCCTTCCGCCGCCCGGAGCTCCTCCGCCAGGCCCTCACGCATCGCAGCTTCGGTGCGGGCCACAACGAACGGCTCGAGTTCGTCGGTGATGCCGTTCTGAATTGCGCGATCGCCGCCGTGCTCTACCGGCGGTTTTCGCAGATTCCCGAGGGCGAGCTGTCGCGCGTCCGCGCGAGTCTCGTCAATGGCGACACGCTGGCCCGGCTCGGCGCCGCGCTCGATCTCGGCGGCGCCATCCGGCTGGGGGAGGGCGAATATCGAAGCGGCGGCGCCGCGCGCCCGTCGATCCTCGCGGATGCACTCGAGGCGATTCTGGGTGCCGTATTCCTCGACGGCGGTTTCGATGCTGCGTGCGGTGTCGTCGACGTCGTGTTCGCCGCAGAGCTCGCGAATCTCGATCCCGCGGCACTGTCGAAGGACCCGAAGACGCGGCTGCAGGAATGGCTGCAGGCGCGCAAGCTCGCCGTCCCCGTGTACCGCGTGACCGCTGTCGCCGGCGAAGCGCACGCGCAGACGTTCACCGTCGAATGCCACATCCCGGCGCTGTCGATCACGGCGAGCGGCACCGGAGGCAGCCGGCGGGCGGCGGAGCAGGTCGCGGCGTCCGTGGCGTACGCGATCGCGACAGCGGGCGAGGCAGCGCATGGCTGAGCCGATGCCGGACCCGGAATTCCGCTGCGGTCACGTCGCGATCGTCGGCCGCCCGAACGTCGGCAAGTCGACGCTCCTCAATCGACTTGTCGGCGAGAAGGTCAGCATCACGTCGAAGAAAGCGCAGACGACGCGTCATCGCGTTACCGGGATCCTGACGACCGCGGAAGCGCAATTCGTTTTCGTCGACACGCCCGGCTTCCAGACGCTCCATCGCTCGCGGTTGAACGAGCGGATGAATCGCACGGTGACGCAAAGCCTGGCAGACGTCGATGCCGTCGTGCTGGTGATCGAAGCCGGGCGCACGGTTCCGGCCGATCGCGCGGTCATTGCGCTGCTGCCTCCTCGTGCAGGCGTCGTCGTTGCGCTCAACAAGGTCGATGCGCTTCCGCAGAAGGACGCGCTGCTGACGCAGATGGCGGAGCTCGCCGCGATCCGCGACTTCGCGGCGATCGTTCCGGTCAGCGCCGAGAAGGGGAGCGCTGTTGACGAGCTCCTCGCCGAGGTCGCGAAGATGCTGCCGGCGTCGCCGCCGCTCTTCGGCGCCGACGATATCACCGATCGCGACGAGCGGTTCCTCGCCGCGGAGTTGGTCCGCGAAAAGATCTTTCGCCTGCTCGGCGAGGAAGTGCCGTATGCGACGGCCGTCGTCGTCGACGCGTTCAAGGTCGAGGGCGACCTGCGCCGGATTCAGGCGACCGTCTACGTCGAGCGCGAGAACCAGCGCGCGATCCTGCTCGGCGCCGGAGGGGCGAAGATGAAGCAGATCGCCGCCAGCGCACGCATCGACATGGAGCGCCTGTTCGGCGGCAAGGTCTTTCTCGAGGTGTGGGTGCGCGTGAAGAAGGGCTGGGCCGACAGCGAAGCGTCGCTCAGGCGCCTGGGATACTGAGGCGGAGCGCGACCGACATGCCGACCCGCGCCCGGCCGCTGCGCCGTGACGACCAGCCGGCGTTCGTGCTGCACGCGTACCCGTATCGCGAAACCAGCCTGATCGTCGAGGCATTCACGCCCGACTTCGGGCGGGTCGCGCTGGTGGCGCGCGGCGCGAAGCGGCCGCGCTCGGAGCTCCGCGGGCTGCTGCAGGGCTTCCAGCCGCTGCTGCTTTCGTGGTCGGGGCAGCATGAGCTCAAGACGCTGCTCAAAGCCGAATGGCGCGGCGGCCTGCCGCGCCTGGGCGGCGAGGCGCTGCTGTGCGGGTTCTACCTGAACGAGCTCCTGCTGAAGCTCTTGCCGCGCGAGGACCCGCATCCCGATGTGTTCGCCGACTATGAAACGGCGCTCGGTGATCTCGCCGTCGGGCGCGACCAGGCAACGGTGCTCCGCCGCTTCGAGGTCAGGCTGCTGGCGGCGATGGGCTATGCGTTGCCGCTGGTCCGCGAGGCCGACACCGGCGCACCGGTCGATCCCGCGGCCCGATACCATTACGCGTTCGACCGCGGCCCCAGGCGCTCGTCGCCCGGGCCGGGGCAGCGGCTGCCCGTGGTGCGCGGAACGACGCTGCTCGCGCTGGCCGAGCAACGGTATCCGGATGCGGCGACCGCCGCCGAGGCGAAGCGGCTGATGCGCGAGGTGCTCGATCATTACCTCGAGCAGCGCGGTGTCGAAAGCCGGCGCGTCGTGCAGGACCTGCAAGCGCTGGAGGATGAGGCCCATGATTGAGCTCGGCGTCAACATCGATCACGTCGCGACGCTGCGCCAGGCGCGTCGCACCCACGAGCCGGATCCGGTGTGGGCTGCCGTCGAGGCGCATCTCGGCGGCGCCGACGGCATCACCGTGCATCTGCGCGAGGACCGTCGCCACATCCAGGACGAGGACGTGCGGCGGCTGCGAGAGCTCGTCCATATCAAGCTCAATCTCGAGATGGCCGCGACCAGCGAGATGATCGCCATCGCCTGCGCGTTGAAGCCCGAGATGGCGATGCTGGTGCCGGAAGGGCGGCAGGAAGTGACCACCGAGGGCGGTCTCGACATCGTTGCGCGCGAGCCGGCGCTGCGGGAGGCGGTCCGGCGTCTGGCTGATGCCGGGATCGTCACCAGCGTCTTCATCGACGCCGACCTGAAGCAGATCGAAGCGGCGGCGCGGATCGGCGCGCGCGTCTGCGAAATCCACACCGGGCCGTATGCGCACGCGTTTCACGCCAAGGGCCGCGATCCGGAAAGCGCGGCCGTCGTCGCGCAGCTCGCTGAAATCCGCGCGGCAGGAGAGGCGACCCGCGGCGCGGGGATGCGCTTCAACGCCGGCCATGCGCTCAACTATTTCAACGTGCAGCCGGTCGCGGCGCTGCCCGGCGTGCGCGAGCTCCACATCGGGCACGCGATCGTCTCGCGCTCGGTGTTCGTGGGCTTGCGCGAAGCGGTGCGGCAGATGAAAGCGCTGATCCGCGAGGCAGCGGCGTGACCATTGCGTTGCCCCGCGGTCCCGTGATGCTCGGCATCGAGGGGCTGGAGCTGACCGACGCCGACCGGGAACGCCTTCTCCATCCGCTGGCCGGCGGCGCGATTCTTTTCACCCGCAATTACGAATCGCCCGCGCAGCTCGAGCGGCTGACCGCCGCGATCCACGCGCTCCGCGAGCCGCACCTGCTGATCGCCGTCGATCACGAAGGCGGCCGCGTACAGCGTTTTCGCGACGGATTCACGGCGATCCCGCCGATGCGCACGCTCGGTGAGATCTGGGATCGCGACATTGCGGGCGCCGCGCGCGAAGCCCGCAAGCTGGGCTTCGTCCTCGCGTCCGAATTGCGCGGACTTGGCGTCGACTTCAGCTTCACGCCCGTCCTCGATCTCGACCACGGGACGAGTGGCGTCATCGGCGATCGCGCATTCCACCGCAATCCCAATGCGGTCGCGCATCTTGCGGCGGCTTTCACCGACGGTCTGGCCGCCGGGGGCATGGCGGGTGTGGGCAAGCATTTTCCCGGCCACGGCTTCGTCGCTGCGGATTCGCACGACGAGCTGCCGCGGGACGACCGGCCCCTCGAGCAGATTGCGGCCGAGGATCTGGTGCCGTTCGCCGTGCTGATCCGACGCGGACTCGCCGCGATCATGCCGGCGCACGTTGCTTACACGGCGGTCGATGCGCGGCCGGCGGGCTTCGCGCGCGCGTGGCTGCGCGACATATTGCGCGACCGATTGCGCTTCGACGGCCTCGTCATCTCCGACGATCTCGGCATGGCGGCGGCAGTTGCGGAAGGTGACATCGTCGCGCGCGCCGATGCGGCGGTGTCTGCTGGCTGCGATCTGGTGCTGTCCTGCAACGATCACGCGGCGTCCGATGACCTCCTCGCACGCTGGATGTGCAATCCCTCCCCGGATCTCGCGCGCCGGCTGGCGCGCCTCGAAGGGCGTGCGCCGCAACCCCGCCTGTAGGGGGTGCTGCGCCGCTGCCGGACGACGCCTACGTGCGCGCGGAGCCTACCGGCGATGTACGATCGCGATTGCGTGCCACGCCGCAAGGGGAGCGAACCATGGCCCTATCTACTTACATGTCCGCGCTGATCGTCGGCGCGGGTCACGGTCTGAGCGCGTCACTCACTCGCCTCCTCCGAAAGGAGGGGCTCGCCGTCACCCTCGCCGCGCGGGACGTCGCCAAGCTCGCGCCGCTGTGCACCGAGACGGGCGCCCGCGCCTTTGCGTGCGACGCTCAGGACGAGGCGCAAGTGCAGGAATTGTTCGCGCAACTCGATCGTGAGCGTGGCGCGCCGGATGTGGTCATCTACAATGCCAGCGCGCGCTCGCGCGGGCCCTTTGTCGAGCTGGTACCGGCCGACGTCCAGCGGGCGCTGCAGGTCACCGCGTTCGGCGCGTTTCTGGTCGCGCAGCAAGCCGTGGCCCGGATGCTGCCCAAAAGACACGGGGCGATTCTGTTGACCGGCGCGTCGGCGAGCGTCAAGGGTTACGCGCAGTCGGCGCCGTTCGCGATGGGAAAATTCGCGATGCGCGGTATGGCCCAGAGCATGGCCCGCGAGCTATCACCCCAGGGGATCCACGTCGCGCACTTCGTCATCGACGGCGCCATTCGGGGCGCCGGACATCCGGGCGACCCGAGCAAGTCCGATGCAATGCTCGATCCGGATGCGATCGCGTTCACGTATCTCAATATCCTGCGCCAGCCGCGCAGCGCATGGACTTGGGAGGTGGAAATGCGCCCGTGGGTCGAGCGATTCTGAGGACGCGGCGCGTCGTGCGGCTTTGGAGATGTGCGGCCCATTGCAGCCGACTGCCAAAGCGCGTGGCGAGCGTCTACTCGAAGGTCGCGCTCCAGTAGTGATGGCCCATCCAGTCCTTGTGCAACTTCAAGCTACCGTCGCGCTTGAACGTCTGCTCCGCCTTGCCGGCATGCTCACCTTCCCGGCGGGCCATGCCGATGAGCGAGAATCCAAGGAGTCCCGCGGACCCGCCCATCAGGAATGCCGCCACCAACCCACCAGATCGACACCATAAGGTGCCTCCTCGATGACAGCCGATTGGAGGCCGTGCAGCGCAATATCTCGCTTCCTGCGAGAACCTGCTGCCATCAGCGTTGGCTCGATTCCGCTGAGGGCGCAACGTACCTCCTGTAGGACATTAGCGACGATTATGCTGCAGGCAAACCGTAGGACGCGGTGGTTACGCCCGGCGGACCGCCGGACGCAGGCACATTGCGCAGTCGAAGGCCGCGGCTCAGTACGGATGCGGCCAGCGACCGCCGAGCCTCTTCGTCAGCTCTTCCGCCGCGTGCGCGACGACCGGTCCGAGCTGCTTGATCCGCTCGTCGGGAAGGCGCGTCGACGGCCCGGCAAGCGAAATCGCGCCGAGCGGCTCGGCGTGCTCGTCGTAGACGCTGGCCGCGACGCAGCGCGTGCCGAGCGCGTGCTCCTCGTCGTCGAACGACCATCCGCGCTGACGGATCACGTGCAGCGCGGCCCACATCGTCTCGGGTGACGTGATCGTGTGCTCGGTAATCCGCGGGATCCCCTTGACCTTCAGGATGGCGTCGATCTGCTCGTCGGGTAGCGCAGCGAAGAGCGCCTTGCCTACGCCCGACGCATGGAGCGGAACGCGGCTGCCCAGCTTGACGATGGTGCGCATCATCTCGCGGCATTGCACCTGGTCGATGAAGACCGCTTCGGTGCCGTCGAGGATCGCGAGATTCGCCGTCTCGCCGGATTGCTCCATCAGTCGGCGCATGTGCGGGTGACTTTGCGCGACGAAATCGCGGCTCGCGAGGAACGTCGAGCCGACGGCGAACGCCTGCAGGCCGATGTACCAGCGCCCGAGCTCGCCCGCCTGGTAGACGTAGCCCATGCGGTCGAGCGTCGCCAGCAGACGATGCGTCGTCGACGGCGGCAGCTCGACGCGCTGCGACACGTCGGTCAGCGTGAGGCCGCCTTCGGCGCGCGCCAGCGCCTCCAGGATGTTGAGTCCGCGGGTGAGGCTCTGCACTTGCGCGGTGGCGGTCCCGGTGGCCTTGAGCGGCGCGCGGCCGCGGCGCGGCGGTGGAGCAGTGCGATGGGGCATGGTCATGTCTCGATCGGCGCCGGATTCGACCGGTGCGCCGACACTATCATATCGAAACGATGACGGTCGCGTTGACCCGGGTCGGCGCGCCGCGTAGATTGCCGGTTCGCGTTGGCAGGGGAGTCCCAATCATGAAGCGGCGTACCGGCGAGCCCTGGATGCCGGCCCCGGAGTACGGCCGCCTGCTGCGCGGTCTCACGGTGAATCTTCTCGTGCGCGACGTCGACGTTGCGCTCGCCTTCCAGCGTCTCGTGCTGCGCGCGGATGTCGTCTATGCGGATCCCGACATCGCCGTGCTGCGCGGCTACGGCGCCGAGTGGATGCTGCACGCCGATCACACGTACCAAGGGCACCCGTTGCATCGTGAGATCGCGGCGGTGACGGCGCGCGGGAGCGGCGCCGAGCTGCGGCTCCACGGCTGCGATCCCGACGCGGCGACCACCGCCGCACGCGCGAACGGCTTCATTGTCGTCGCCGAGCCTGCCGACAAGCCGCATGGACTGCGCGAAGCGTATCTCGCCGATCCTGACGGCTACGTGTGGGTACCGGACGTTCCAACCCGCGATTGAACGCAGCGCGACGCGCCTCAATCGGTGTGCAGCTCTCCGGGCGATGGCCGCGTGGGAGGCGCCGCGGCTTCGCTTCCGAAACGCTCGTATTCCGCGATCACCTGCGCGCCGAGCAGCAGGAGAATCGACGCGATCTCGAGGCTCAGCAGCGCGACGATCGCCGAGCTGAGCGAGCCATAGACGACGCCCTACCTGTGAGACCGATGTGAAGTACCAGCGCAGCACGTGTCGTGCGGCTTCCCAGAGCAGCGTCGCCGTTGCGCCACCTATGAATGCGTGCGCCAGCACGGGGCGGCCGAACGGCATGAATAGATAAAACGACGTCAACATCAGGATCTCGCCGGCGACGCCGACAAGATAGAGCAGGAATGCGGAGACGCTATCGAGCGAATGAGCTTGGCCGAGGAACGCGAAGGTCTCGTGGCCCATCGCGAGCAGCGGGCCGGTCACGCCGGTCACGATCAGAAGCCCGGCGGCGAGGAAGAACAGGTAGCCGAACGGAATGAGGAGCGACGCGACGAGCTTGCGGCGCCGCACGGCGACGCGATGGTAGAAGATCACCGACATCGCGTTCTCAAGCACGGAGAACGCGAGCGAGCTGAAGAACAGCAGCGTGACGGCGAGCACCCAGCCGATCCCTTCCTGGCGCTCCAGGAAAAGGGACAGCTCGCGGACGATCGCCGGGGATTGCCCCGGCATGACGATTTCGAGATAGCGGGCGAGTGTCTGCAGCAGCGCGTTCGGGTCCACGTATTGCGCGAGCACGACCAGAATGACGATCGACAGCGGCAGGATCGAGAGGAGCGTGTTGAACGCGACGGCGCTCGCGAGCAGGAAGCCCTGGTTCGCGCGAAACCCGCGCACCACGCGCAGCGCGAAGGCCCCCGGTCGTTCGAGGACGCGCGCAAATGTCTTGGTGATGTTAATGGAAGGGCACCGGCGAAGGCGATTGTCGCTGCGCGCGGCCGCTCTCCAGGCGGCCGTCACGTGCCGACCATTGTAATTCAGTCGAACTTGAGGTGCGGCGTGACGGCGAAAAGCTCGCCCGCGATGTCGACCTGGTAGCGCGCGTCGAGCAGCGCCTCGTCGGTCAGCGGCCGATCGGCGCGCGCATACGCCATCGCCAGCGCGCGTCCGTGCCGGCGGCTGTACCCGGCCGACGTGATCTCGCCCACGCTGGCGCCGTTCATCAGCACCGGCTCGCCGCCCCACGGAAAGGCCGCGGAATCGTCGAAGGACAGCAGCACCAGTCGTTTCGTGACGGCGGACGCCGGTCGCGCGAGGAGCGCGTCACGGCCGATGAACGGTTGCTTCTTGTCCATTTTTACCGCAAAGCCAAGCCCGGCTTCCCACGGCGTTTCGTCGGGGGACAGCTCGGCGCCCCAGGCGCGGCGGCCGGCCTCGATGCGCAGCGCATCGATCGTGTAGTAGCCGGCGTCGCGCAGGCCGAATTCGCCGCCGGCGCCGGTCAGCGCATCGTAGAGCGTGACGCATTGGTCGGCGGTGACGTAGAGCTCGTAGCCCGGGCCGCCGACGTAGCTCATCCGCGCGGCGCGGACGCGCGCATGGCCGACATCGATTTCCCGCGTCACCGCAAACGGCATCCCCGCTTTCGACAGATCGTCGGGAGACAGCCGGCCGAGCAGCGCCTCGGCTTTCGGGCCCATCACCGAAATGACCGAGTAGCCGCCCGTCACATCGACGAGCGCAGCGTGCTGATCGGCGTCGATGTGCCGCTCGATCCACGCGGCGTCGCGCGTGGGCTGCGCGGATCCGGTGACGATGAAGAATTCGGACGGCGCGAGACGGATCACCGTGAGATCGCTCTCGAACCCGCCGCGCACGTTCAGCATGGCGGTATAGACCATCTTCCCGACCGGCACGTCGATCTCGTTGGCGCACAGGCGCTGCAGCACGGCGAGCGCGTCGCGACCCTTGAGGACGAACTTGCCGAACGACGTCTGGTCGAACACGACGACATCCTCGCGGCAGGCGCGCTGCTCCTCCAGCACGTGCGGCAGCCAGCCCGGCGTGCCGAGCGTGTACGCAGGACGCGGGGCGCCCGGCGGAAGAAAATAGTTCGCGCGCTCCCAATTCATCTTCGAGCCGAATACCGCGCCCTTCGCAGCGAGCCGGTCGTAGAGCGGTGACCGCCGAAGCGGGCGCACGGTTTCCAGCTCCTCGCGGGGCCAGCGCATCGCGTAGTGAAGCCCGAGCGTCTCCACGGTGCGGTCGGCGAGATGACGGCGATTGGCGTGAAACGGCGCGAACCGGCGGATGTCGACGTCCCACAGGTCGAGCGGTGCTTCGCCGTTGACGATCCACTCGGCGATGAGCTTGCCCGCACCGCCCGAGTTCGCGATGCCGGCGGAGTTGAAGCCCGCGCAGACGAAATAGCCCGCGACCTCGGGGGCTTCGCCCAGGATGAAATTGCCGTCGAGCGTGAAGCTCTCCGGGCCGTTCAGCAGCAATTTGATTTCCGCGGTCTCGAGGCACGGCGTGCGATGAATCGCATTGCGCATCAGGATCTCGAAATGATCCCAGTCCTCCGCCAGCAGCTGGAATTCGAATCCGTCGGGGATCGGATCCACGTTCCACGGCTTGGCCTTGGGCTCGAAGCCGCCCATCACGAGCCCGCCCACTTCCTCCTTGTAGTAGAGGAATCCGTCCGGATCGCGGATGACGGGCAGGTCGGAGGTCACGCCGGCAATGGCCTTGGTGACGAGATAGAAGTGCTCGGCGGCGTAAAGCGGCACGGTGACGCCGGCGGCGCGACCGAACGCGCGGGCCCACTGTCCGCCGCAATTGACGATCGCCTCGCAGGCGATCGTTCCTTCGTCGCTGGCCGCTTTCCAGCGCACGCCGCGCACGCGGCCGTCGCGAACGTCGACGCCGGTCACCTTGACGCCTTCCGCGATCGTCGCGCCGCTCATCCGGGCGCCCTTGGCAAGCGACTGCGTGAGGTCGGTAGGATTCGCCTTGCCGTCACCGGGTATCCAGACGGCGCCGGCCAAATCGTCGGTGCGCAGGATCGGCGCGATCCGACCCGCCTCGGCGGGCGAAACGAATTCGAACTCGACGCCGAAGCTCTTCGCCCGCGCCATCTGGCGCTTCATCAGCGTGAGGCGGTCCTTCGTTTTCGCGACGTTCAGGCTGCCGCATGCTTTCCAGCCGGTCGCAAGCCCGGTCTCCTGTTCGAGCGAGGCGTAAAGATCGATGCCGTACCGGCTCATCCGCGTTGCGTTACGCGTCGCCCGCGTCTGGCCGACGAGCCCTGCCGCGTGCCACGTCGTGCCGCAGGTGAGCCTTCCCTGTTCCAGCAGCACGACGTCGCGGACGCCGAGCTTGGCGAGGTGATAGGCAGTGGAGGCGCCGGCAATGCCGCCGCCGACGACGACGACGCGCGCCTGGGTTGGAATCACGGGAGACATCGGCAAGAGGAAGCTTGAATGCGGATCAGAGCTTCAATGCGGCAACCCCGGCGACCACGCTCACGGCTCCTGCCAGTCGCCGCAGGCCCAAGCCTTCCTTCAGCACGAACGCGCCGATGAGCGCGGCGAACAGCACTGAGGTTTCGCGCAGCGCGGCGACGGCGGCCACCGGCGCGCGCGTCATCGCCCACAGCACGATGCCGTAGGCGCCGAGGCTCGCGGCGCCGCCCAGGAGCCCGCGACGCCAGCCGCGGGCGATGTAGGCGAAGGCAACGGCGCCCTGGCGCGTCCAGATCCACGCGAGAAAGGGGATGGCTTCGAGAAAGATGAGCCAGCTGACATAAGCGAGCGGGTTGCCCGACGCCCGCGCGCCGGCGCCGTCGACCAGCGTGTACGCCGCGATGATGCAGGCGTTCGCAAGCGCCCACCCCGCGGCTGACGGCGGATGACGCCCGCGGCGCGCGAACGCGATGCTGACGATGCCGAGCGAGATGAGCGCAATGCCGAGCGCGATCTGCGGGGACGGCCATTCGCGCAGGAACACGATGCCGAGCAGCGTGACGATGAGCGGCGCCGAGCCGCGCATCAGCGGGTAGGCGAACGAGAGGTCGCCCGTGCGGTAGGCGTGCGCGAGCGTCACGTAGTAGCCCCAATGGATGATCGACGACACCGCGGCGAACTTCCACGCGCTGGTATCGGGAACGCCGACGAACGGGATCACAACCAGGCCGCAGACCGCCGAGCCGGCAACGATCGTCGCCATGTCGAGCATCGGGTCGCCGCCAGGCGCCGACTTGAGGAGGGCGTTCCAGCCGGCATGGAGGAGGCCGGCGCCCAGCACCGCCAGCGTGACGCCGAGCGAGAGCTCAGTCACGGGTCACGCCGAACGCGGCTTGCGCTTTTGCCAGTCGGCCTTGGCGGGATCGCCGTCGACCGGCGTTCCGTTCGCGTTGCCGTTGGCGGCGCCTCGCGCGCGGCCCGGCGAGCGCGCCGGCGTCGGTTCCTTGAGCCGCGTCTTCGCGAGCACGCCGGCCTGCTCGAGGATCGGATAGGCGATCGAGCAGATGTGCGAGTTGATGCGCTTCAAGTCGGAGATGAGATCGAGATGCAGCGAAGACGTCTCGATGCTCTCCATCGTCTGGCTCGTCAGGCGCTCGAGGTGCGAATCGGCATACGCGCGCTCGAGATCGCGGAACAGCACCTTTTGCGCGAGCAGCTCCTGCGCGGCCTTCAGCTCGCCGTCCAGGAAGACGGACAGGCCGAGACGCAGATTGGTGATGAGGCGCGCGTGCAGGTCGCAGATTTCGGCCATGCCGGCTTCCGAGAAGTTGCGGCCCTTGTCGATCTTCTTGTCCTCGACGTCGGTGATGATCCGCTCGATGATGTCGCCGACCTGCTCCATGTTGATCGTGAAGGACACGATGTCGGCCCAGCGCCGTCCCTCGTTCGGCTGGAGCGCCTCGCGCGAAATCTGCGTCAGGTAGAGCTTCACCGCGGTATAGAGGTCGTCGACGATGTCGTCCATCTTGCGCAGGCGCTCGGCGAGCGCGCGGTCGTTGGTGCGCAGCACCGTCAGCATGCCGTTCAGCATCTGCTCGATCACATCGCCGATGCGCAGCGCTTCGCGCGCCGCGCACGAGATCGCGAGCGCGGGCGTGTCGAGCGCCGAGGGGTCGAGGTGGCGCGGCTTGGCCGGGTCGTCGCTTGCCGGTCGCGATGGCAACAGCCGTTCGGCAACCCGCGCGATCGGCGCGGTGAAGAAGATGAACGCCAGTGCCAGCGCGACGTTGAAGAGCAGGTGGAACAGCACCACCTCGCGCGCGGGATCGAGCTTCAGTCCCTCGATCCAGCCCTCGACGTGCCCGACGAGCGGCATCAGCAGCACGCAACCGATCAGCTTGAACAGGAAGTTGCCGAGCGTCACGCGCCGCGCCTCGGGCGGCGAGCGCAGCGTGGACAGCATGCCGAGGAGGCCGCTGCCGAGGTTGGCGCCGAGCACGAGGCCGAGCGCCACGGGCAGCGCTATCACCTTGAGCGACGCGAAGGCGGCGAGCAGCAGCACGACGGCGAGGCTCGAATAGCAGAGCATCGTGAGCGCGGCAGCGACGATCATGTCGAGCACGAGGTCGCCGGTGAGCGAGGCGAAGATCACCTTGACGCCCGCGGCCTCGACGACCGGCCGCGCGGCGACGCCGATCCACTGCAGCGCGAAGATGATGAGCCCGAGGCCGATCAGGATGCGCCCGAAGCGGCCGATGGTTTCTGCCTGCCTGGCGAGAAACAGCACGACGCCGACGAAAATGAGCAGCGGCGCCAGCCACGAGAGATCGAACGACAGCACGACGGTGACGAGCGACGTGCCGACGTCCGCGCCCAGCATCACCGCGAGGGCGGGCGCGGTACCGATCAATCCCTGGCCGGCGAACGCCGCGACGATCAGCGCGGTCGCCGTGCTGCTCTGGATCAACGCCGTGACGCCGGCGCCGGCGAAGAATGCGGCGACGCGATCGTGGACGCAGCGGCGCAGCAGCCGGCGCAAAGGACCGCCGTAGAGCCGCAGGATGCCCGTGCGCACGATGTGCGTGCCCCAGACGAGGAGCGACACGCCGGCGAGGAGGTTGAGCAGCGTCTGCATCGTCAGCCGGCGCGGGATTCCACCACGGCAAGCGCCTCGTCCAGGATCGCGAGGGCGGCATCGAGATCGGCACGCGCGATGACGAGAGGCGGCGAGAGCGTCAGCACGTTGCCCTGGCCGACCTTGAACGAGAGCCCGCGGGCGAGGCACTCGTACATCACCTGCTCGGCTTCCCGTCTTGCCGGCACGCCGTCGCGGGCGAGCTCGACGCCGAGGAGAAGGCCGATGCCGCGGACATCGGCGACGAGGGCGTGCCGTTCCTTGATCGCCCGCAGCCGGTCGAGCGCGTGCGCGCCAAGCTCCCGCGACCGCTCGAGCAGCTGCTCGCTCGCGATCACTTCGAGCGTGGCCAGCGCGGCGGCAGCGCCGACGGAGCTCTTTTCATGCGTGTAATGGCCAAGCGCGCGGTCGGCGGCGATGTCGAGGTCGCGCCGTGCGATCAGCGCCGCCATCGGGAACACGGCGCCGCCGAGTCCCTTGCCGATGACGACCATGTCCGGAACGATGTCGTAGTGCTCGAACGCGAACATCCGTCCCGTGCGGCCGAGGCAGATGGGAATCTCGTCCAGGATCAGGAGCGCGCCATGGCGGTCGCAGGCATCGCGGACGATCCGGTAATACGCGGGTGGCGGAATCTGGACGTCGGTCGAGCGCACCGTCTCGATGATGACGGCGCCGATGTCCTCTTCCTTCGCGAGGACATGGTCGATGTACTCGGCGCAGCGGGCGTTGCAGGACCCGCCGCACCCGAAGCGGCAGGTCGAGGGATCGCACGGCGGCGCATGCTCGGTCCCGGGCAACAGCGGCCCCATGCCCTTGCGGAACACCGCCTCGCCGCCGATGGAGATCGCGTCGAGCGATGCGCCGTGGAACGAATCCCAGAGCGACAGCGTCTTGTGGCGGCCGGTTGCGAGCCGGGCAAGCTTCAGCGCCATCCCGATGGCGAGCGTCCCGCCGGGCGCGAACAGCACCTTGCCGAGAGGATCCGGCGCAAGCGCTGCGAGCCGTTGCGCCAGCGCGACCGCAGGGGCGTTGGTGAAGCGCCGCGGCGAAAACGGCAGCGTGTCGAGCTGCGCGCGCACCGCTGCCATCACGTGCGGATGCCGGTAGCCGACCTGGTGGACGCTGTTGCCGTGGAAATCCATGATGCGCCGGCCCTCGACGTCGGTGAGCCAGATGCCCTCGCATGCGGAGAGCGCATTGAAGCAAGGCGTCGACAGCGACTGGTGCAGGAAGACGTCGCTGTCGGCGTCGAGCAGCGCCCGCGTCTCGCGGTCGAGGTGCGTCTTCTCGAACTCGCGGCGCAGCGGCGACAGATTGATGTCGCCCTCGGCAGCGAGGTCGGCGGCGGAGAGCGGCTTGTTCATGGCAATGGGCAGGGCGGCCTTACCAGGGCAGCGAGTAGGTCTTGGTGTTGGTGAAGCTCTTCATCGCCTCCTGCACGCCTTCCTTGTAGCCGAGGCCCGAATCCTTGATGCCGCCGAAGGGCGTGAGCTCGAGGCGGTAGCCCGGAACTTCGCGCACGTTGACCGTGCCGACGTTGAGCTCCGTCACGAGGCGGGTGATGTAATCGAGGCGGTTGGTGCATACCGAGGACGACAAGCCGTAGTCGGTGCCGTTGGCGATGCGAATCGCCTCGTCGAGGTCTTTGAAGCGGATGACCGGCGACACCGGGCCGAACGTTTCGTACTTGACGACCGCCATGTCCGGCGTGACCTGGTCGAGCAGCGTCGGTGAATACAGCGCGCCGCGGCGCACGTTGCCATGCAGCAGCTTTGCGCCGCGGGCGACCGCATCGTTGACCTTGTTCTCGAACGACGCCGCCGCGGCCTCGTCGATGACGGTGCCCATGTCGAGCGCCGGATCCATCGGATCGCCGTACGTCCAGGCTTTCGTCCTGGCGAGCAGGCGCGCGACGAAATCGTCGGCGACGCGCTCGTGGACCAGCATCCGCTTGATCGCCGTGCAGCGCTGCCCGGAATTCTTGTACGACCCCGCCGCCGCAAGCGCCGCGGCTTCGTCGATGTCCGCATCCTCCATCACGATCAGCGGGTCGTTGCCGCCGAGCTCCAGCACCTGCCGCTTGTAGACGGCCTTCGCCGCGATGTACTTGCCGATGGGCACGCCGCCGGTGAAGGTGACGAGGTCGACGGCGGGATGGGTCAGCATCTCGTCGGCGATCTCCTTCGGATCGCCGGTGACCACGGAGAACATCTCGGGCGGCAGGCCTGCCTCGTACAGGATGTCGGCGAGCAGCAGCGCGGAAAGCGGCGTCTTCTCGGTCGGCTTCAGCACCATCCGGTTGTTGGTGGCGATGGCCGGCGCGACCTTGTGCGCGACCTGGTTCAGCGGATGGTTGAACGGCGTGATCGCCGTGATCACGCCCTGCAGCGGCTCGCGCAGCGTGTAGACCTTGCGCTTCTTGCCGTGCGGCGTGAGGTCGCAGGAAAAGATCTGCCCGTCGTCGGCCAGCGCGGCGTTGCCGGCGAAGACGAAGACATCGCAGGCACGACCGACCTCGTACAGCGAATCCTTCTTGCAGATGCCGCACTCGGCGGTGATGAGGTCCGAGACCTCCTCGGTGCGGCCGCGGATGATCTCGGCGGCGCGATACAGGATCCGGTAGCGGTCGTGACGGGTCAGCGCCGGCCGATAAGCCCTGGCGATCGCGAACGCCCGGCGAATGTCGTCGACCGACGCCTTCGGCACCGTCCCGACGAGCGCCCCGGTGTAGGGATTGCGGACGTCGATCGAGCGCTCGGCGCCGACCTGCTCGCCGGCGATGCGCATCTTTTCGCGGAGCACGGCGCCATGCCGGACATCCTTCAATTCGGTCATCATGTTCACGGCGCGGGCCTAGGTCATTTGCAGATGGTTGAGCGCGACGTCGAACGCGTCGAAGTTGCGCCACCGGTGGCCCGCCGGCAGCGCGGGCGCGCGCCGGTTCGCGATCAACGGCACCTGCTGCTCGGACACGCCGCCGTGCGAGCGCAGCGGCGCGTCGAGGCCCGACAAATCGTGGCGCTCGCGGCTGGTGCCGATCACCGTCAGCCGCTCGGAGACGACGACGAGATCGCCGACGCGATCGGGAGGGAGCTCGAAATGCGCGCAGGCGTCGGCGCGCGGCAGCACGAGCTCGATGCCGGGGATTGCCGCGATGCGGGCGCGGGCCTCCTCGGTGGCGACCGGCGACGACAGATAGACCGTTGCGAACGATCCCAGCGCGCCGTGATGGACGACGTAAGGATCGGTGATCGGCAGAATGACCCGGGTCGCGCCCGTGCCGTACGCGCGGTCGAGCGCGTCCTGCAGGAACACGATGTTCGGGCGACCGAAGGCGTCGGTCTTCGCATTCATTCCGTGGTCGGCGGTGACGACGACGGTCGCGCCCATGGCGTCGAGCGCCGAGAGATAGCCGTCCATCATCGCGTAGAAGTCGTTGGCGACGCCGACACCCGGCGCGGCCTTGTGCTGGATGTAATCGGTCGTCGACAGGTACATGATCTCCGGCCGGTCGCGCTCCATCAGCTTGACGCCGGCGGCGAAGACGAATTCGGAGAGCGCGGCGCTGTAGACCGAGGGCAGCGGAGCGCCGATGAAGCCGAGCGCGTCGTCGATGCCGTTCGCGGCACGTGTCACGCCATCCGCCTTTTCCGCGGAAAAACAGATCCCCGTCATCTTGTGGCCGAGCAGCGCGCGAAGCTTGTCCTTGGCGGTGACGACGGCAACCTTCGCCCCCGCATCGGCGAACGCCGCGAGAATCGTTCCGGCGCGCAGATACTTGGGATCGTTCATCATCACTTCGGCGCCGGCATCGCGGTCCCAGAAGTAATTGCCGCAGATGCCATGGACCGACGGCGGCGCGCCGGTCACGATCGACAGATTGTTGGGGTTCGTGAACGACGGCACGACGCAGTCGGCGGTAAGGCAGGTTCCGGTCTCGCGCAGCCGGGCAAGCCAGGGGGTGCGACCCGTGGCGATCGCCTGGTTGATGTATTCGGGCTCGCAGCCGTCGACGCACACGACCACCACCGGCCGCTGCGGCGGCGAATAGCTGCGGCCGTTGACGGTGAGGGGGCGCCCCTTCACCGCGACTTCCTCGCCGACGGCGGGGCGGCTGGGCGTGCGCCGCTCCGCGCGTGGTGCATGCGCTCGCGGCTCGCCATCACGTGCTCGAACAGCGCGCGGCCGGCCGCGGCGGCGTGCCCCGCGGCAATCCGGTCGACGATCTCGCGATGCTCACGGGTCGAGATCGGCAGCGTCCCCGATTGCGCCAGCGTCGCGCGGCGATAGAGATTGAGCTCGTTGACGAGCCGCCGATACGTGGCGAGGAGCTTCGCGTTGCCGGTAAGCTCCACCAGGCGATCGTGGAAGTCGAGATTGGCGGCGGCGTAGGTATCGACATCGCCCTTGGCCGCCGCGCGCTCCATTCGCTCGATGCGCGACCGCAGATCGCGGACGTCATCGGCGCTCGCCGTCTGCGCGAGCCTGCGCCCGACGAACTCGTCGAGCGCCGCGCGCACTTCGTAGATCTCGTCGGCTTCGTCGACGCTGATCTGCCGCACGAACACGCCGCGGTTCTTCTCGAGACGGACGAGGCCCGACCCTTCGAGCGCCCGAAACGCTTCGCGCACCGGTCCGCGCGACACGCCGAGGAGCTCCGCCACCGATGCCTCATTCAATTTGCCGCCCGCAGGCAGGTCGCCCGCGAGGATCATTCGCTCGAGCTCTTTCTGGACGAGGCCCGGGAGCGAGCTCGACTGGACGAGAGCGATGGTATCGGCGCCATTGCGGTGCACCGCCGGCGAACGCCGGTCGGAGCGCGCCGCCGCGGGTCCCGGCGGGGTCCGGGCCGAACGCGGCGAGGAAGCGGGGGACTTCAGCATCTTGCCTATGTAACGCCGATGGGTGTAGATTGTCAACAATCTGCAAAATCTGGCGATGCGGGAGCGCCGCCCGGACCCCGCGTCGTTGCCGCCTGTTGTTGCCGCACGTGGTTGCCGAATGTCATCGCCGCGTCACGACGCGGGGGACAGGATGCGATTTCCGGGTACGGTTGCCCGCACCGTGGCGCGGGCGTAGCATCTCCCGGCCCGTTCCACGCCTCCACGCAGCACTTGAATTCCGTTGCCCGCCAACCTCGAAGGAGTCCCCGCATGAACTGCAATACCGGCATCTGGTGGAAGACCCTGACCGCCGCCGCCGCCGTCGGCATCCTCGCCGCCGGGCCGGTGGCCGCGCAAAAGACGACGCTCAACGTGTACACGGCGCTCGAGACCGATCAGCTGAAGGCGTACCAGGAGGGATTCAACAAGGCGTATCCGGACATCGAGCTCCAGTGGGTCCGCGACTCGACCGGGGTGATCACGGCGAAGCTCTTGGCCGAGAAGGCGGCGCCCAAGGCGGACGTGATCATGGGCGTGGCGGCCACCAGCATGGGGATCTTC
Organism: uncultured beta proteobacterium; assembly: GCA_963811685.1. Lineage (GTDB taxonomy): Bacteria > Pseudomonadota > Gammaproteobacteria > Burkholderiales > Casimicrobiaceae > CAIWHR01. The sequence continues at coordinate 262,604 of CAWESK010000007.1, forward strand.
GACGCCGAAGGCATGCTGCAGCCGTACGCGCCCGCCGGGCTTGCCCGGATCGCGCCGCAGTACCGCGATGCCAAGAATCCGCCGGCATGGGTCGGCATGGACGTGTGGGGCGCGACGATCTGCTTCAACACCGCCGAAGCGGCGAAACGCAACATTCCGAAGCCGGAAACGTGGAAGGACCTGACCAAGCCCGTCTACAAGGGACAGATCGTGATGCCGCATCCGGCGTCATCGGGCACCGGCTATTTCGACGTGACCGCCTGGCTGCAGGTCTATGGCGAGGCGGACGGCTGGAAGTTCATGGACGGCCTGCACGAGAACATCGCGCAGTACATGCACTCGGGCTCGCGCCCGTGCGCGGCGGCCGCCAACGGCGAATACGTGGTCGGCATTTCGTTCGAGTATCGCGCGAATAAGCGAAAAGGCGCAGGGCAAGCCGATCGACCTCGTGTTTCCGAAGGAAGGTCTCGGCTGGGATCTGGAGGCCATCGGCATCTACAAGGGCACGAAGAACCTGGCGGCCGCGCAGAAGCTGATGGACTGGGCGGCCTCCGACGCGGCAATGGCGCTGTACGCGAAGAACTTCGCGATCGTCGCGGTGACGAGCCAGTCGCAGCCGCTGCCCAATGTGCCGGCCAACTACGGGTCGATGCTGGTCAAGAACGACTTCGACTGGGCATCGAAGAACCGCGACAAGATTCTCGCCGAGTGGAGCAAGCGCTACGAATCAAAAGCTGCGCCGAAGTAGGGTTATTCCGTCATCGCGGCGAGAGGGCGGAGTGTTGACAAGCCGCCGTTGCGCGATGACGGAACAACTCGCCGAGTTCAAGCGGCGGCCGATGCCGCCGCTTAACTCGGCGGGCTGATTTATCGCGACGGATTGCTTTGATTTTCCCATGACGGCGCCAACGTCTGCCCACGAGGCATTGCGCATCGAAGGCGTCCACAAGGCCTTCGGCAGCTTCGTCGCGCTGCAATCGATCGATCTCGCCATCCATCCGGGCGAGCTCGTCTGCTTCCTCGGTCCCTCGGGCTGCGGCAAGACGACGCTCCTGCGCATCATCGCCGGCCTGGAGCAGCAGACCGCGGGCCGTATCGTGCAGAACGGCCGCGACGTGTCGAGCGCGCCGCCGGCTGCACGCGACTACGGCATCGTGTTCCAGTCGTATGCGTTGTTCCCGAACCTGACGATCCGCGACAACGTCGCCTACGGCCTCGTCAACCGGCGCAAGGGACGTGACGTGATCGAGGCGCGGGTCAAGGAATTGCTGACGCTCGTCGGCCTCCCCGATGCAGGCCCCAAGTTTCCCGCGCAGATGTCCGGCGGCCAGCAGCAGCGGGTGGCGCTCGCGCGCGCGCTGGCGACGGCGCCGTCGCTGCTGCTGCTCGACGAGCCGCTGTCGGCGCTCGATGCCAAGGAGCGCGACCGGCTGCGCGGCGAAATCCGCCATCTGCAGCAGCGGCTCAAGGTCACGACGATCATGGTGACGCACGACCAGGAGGAAGCGCTGTCGATGGCCGACCGCGTGGTCGTGATGAATCACGGCGTCATCGATCAGATCGGGACACCGCTCGACGTCTACGAGCGGCCGGAGACACCGTTCGTCGCCGACTTCCTCGGCAAGGTCAACGTGCTGAAGGCGACGTGCGTCGGCGGCGGCCGCTACCGTGTCGGCAATGTCGAGGTCTCGACCGGCGTGAACGGCAGTGTCGCCGGCGCAGCGGTTCGCCTCTACCTGCGCCCCGAGGACCGCATCCTCGCCGACGCGGGTCCGGTCGCGAGCATGCCCAACGCGCTTTCCGGCCTCGTGCGCAACGTCGATTTCCTCGGGACGTACTGCCTTGCGAGCCTCGACGTCGACGGCTTCGACGGCCAGCGGATGCTCGTCTACTTCTCGCTCAACCAGACGCACGAGCTCGGCGTGAAGGAGGGCGCGCGCGTCGCGTTCGCATTGCGCGGTGACCGCGTCCGCGTGTTCGCGGCGTGAGCACGCTTGCCCCCGCTGCGGACCTTGCCGCACCGCGGCGGATCGCGCTCGCCGGGGAGGCGCTGGCGGCCCGCGGTGGTCTCGTGCTGGTGGCGTGCGCGCTCTTCGTGTTCCTCGCGGCGCCGCTCGCCGCGATACTGATCCGCGCGGTCGAGGACAAGTCGGGTGCGTTCGTCGGCCTCGCGAACTTCGCCACGTACTTCGCGTCACCGGCGTTCAGCCGGTCGGCGGGCAACACGCTCACCTTCGCGGTGCTCACGACGCTCGTCACGGTGCCGCTGGCGTTCGCTTTCGCCTACGCGATCCAGAGAAGCTGCATCCCGGTCAAGTGGCTGTGGCGCAACATCGCGCTGATCCCCATTCTGGCGCCGTCGCTGCTGGCCGCGCTGTCGTTCATCTACCTGTTCGGCAACCAGGGCCTGTTGAAGGCGGTGCTGCCGTGGTTCGGCCTCACCACCATCTACGGATTGCCCGGGATGGTGCTCGCCATGTCGTTCTCGGCGTTTCCGCACGCCGTCATGATCCTGCTCGCGGCGCTGTCGCTGTCCGACGCGCGTCTGTACGAGGCCGCTGATTCATTGGCCACGTCGGAATGGCGCAAGTTCGTCACCATCACGCTGCCCGGCGCGCGCTACGGGCTCATCTCGGCGGCGATGGTCGTGTTCACGATGGCGGTGTCGGAGTTTGGCGTCCCGAAGGTGATCGGCGCCAACTACAGCGTGCTCGCGATCGACATCTACAAGCAGGTGATCGGCCAGCAGAATTTCCAGATCGGCGCCGTCGTCGGGCTGATCCTGCTCGTGCCGGCGCTCGTCGCTTTCATCATCGACCACTCCGTGCGCGCGCGCCAGAAGGCGCTGCTTTCCGCGCGCAGCGTCGCCTATGCGGCACGGCCGGCCGCGGTGCGCGACCGGCTGCTGCTCGCCTTCGTCGTGCTGATGTCGGCGACCATGCTGCTGGTGATCGGGATGGCGGTGTTCGGCTCCTTCGTCAAGGTCTGGCCGTACAACCTGTCGTTCACACTCAACCACTACACGTACGGCTTCGAGGAAGCCGGCGTCGAGCACGCGTACTGGAACAGCCTGATCGTGGCCGGATGGTGCGCGGTGTTTGGCGCGGCGATCACCTTCGCCGGCGCCTACTGGATGGAAAAGACGCGCGGCGCCGATGCATTGCGCCCGCTGGTCCAGCTGATGGCGATGATGCCGATGGCGGTTCCGGGCATGGTGCTCGGCATCGGCTACATCCTGTTCTTCAATCATCCGGCCAATCCGCTGCACTTCCTCTACGGTACGATGGCGATCCTCGTGCTGTCGACGGTCATCCACTTCTACTCGTCGAGCCATCTCACGGCGGTGACGGCGCTGAAGCAGCTCGACAACGAGTTCGAGGCGGTGTCGGCCTCGCTCAAGGTGCCGTTCTACAAGACGTTCTGGCGCGTGACGGTGCCGGTGTGCCTGCCCTCGATCATCGACATCAGCCGCTACTATTTCGTCAACGCGATGACCACGATATCGGCGGTGGTGTTTCTCTATTCGCCAAAGACGATGCTGGCGTCGATCTCGATCGTGCAGCTCGACGAGGCCGGCGCGATCGGCTCGGCGGCGGCGATGGCGACGCTGATCGTGGTGTCGTCGGGCATCGTCACGCTGCTGTCGTTTGCCGCCGAAGGCTGGCTCGTGCGCCGCACGCAGCGCTGGCGCGGCGCCGCGCCGACCCGGTAATCCAACCAAGGAAATCCCATGGCCCTCTTCTCCCGCGATCCGATCCTGCTGACGCCAGGCCCGTTGACCACATCGCTCGCGACCAAGAGCGCGATGCTGCGCGACTGGGGCTCGTGGGATGCCGGGTTCAATGCGGTCACCGCCGACATGCGGCGCAAGCTCGTCGACATCATTCACGGCCACGAATCGCACGTGTGCGTGCCGATGCAGGGCAGCGGGACGTTTTCGGTCGAGGCAGCGGTCAATACGCTCGTCCCGCGCGACGGCCACATGCTGGTCCTGATCAATGGCGCATACGGCACGCGGCTCGCGAAGCTGACCAAGATGATGGGGCGCCGGCTGTCCACGTTCGAGACGCCGGAAGACGTGCAGACCACGCCGCAGGACGTCGACCGGCTCCTGAAGGCGGACCCGTCGATCACGCATGTCGGGCTCATCCATTGCGAGACGTCGACGGGCATCCTGAACCCATTGCCCGAGATCGCCGCCGTCGTCGCGCGCCACGGCAAGAGCCTCATCGTCGATGCGATGAGCTCGTTCGCGGCGATTGGCATCGACGCCCGCACTACGCCATTCGACGCGCTGATCGCGGCGTCGGGCAAATGCGTCGAAGGCCCGCCCGGGATGGGCTTCGTGTTCGCGCGGCGCAGCGTGCTCGAGAAGTGCGCGGGCAATTCGACGTCCCTCGCTCTCGATCTGCACGACCAGTGGACGTACATGGAAAGGACGACGCAGTGGCGCTATACGCCGCCGACGCACGTCGTCGTTGCCTTCAATGCGGCGCTCGACCAGCTCGTCGCGGAAGGCGGCCAGCCGGCGCGGCTTGCGCGCTATACGAGGAACTGCGAGACGCTCGTCGCGGGCATGGGCGAGCTCGGGTTCCGCGTGTTCTTGAAGCCCGAGATCCAGGCGCCGATCATCCTGACGTTTCACGCGCCGCCCGACCCCGCATACGATTTCAAGCGCTTCTACGACAGCGTCCGCGACAAGGGATTCATCCTCTATCCGGGCAAGCTCACGACGGTCGAGACCTTCCGCGTGGGCTGCATCGGCGCCATCGGTCCGGACGAAATGCGCCATGCGGTCAATGCAGTTCGCGACACGCTCTCCGAGCTCGGGATACGCCAGGTGAGCCCGGCGATCGCGACGGCGCGCGCCGCCGCATGACGGAGGCGCCCTCAGCCGAACGGCATCGCACCCGCGCGGAGGAGGGCGCGCAAAGCGGCGGAATCGGCAGAGCCATCGTCGAGGGCGTCGTGACGCAGCAGGCAGTCGAGCGCGACGAGGCTCGCGTCGACGGTAACCTCGTCGGGACCGCTCCCGTTTGCGATGAGCCGTGCCGCGCCGGCGAAATCGACGCGGCGGTGCGCGACCGCCTCGCCATCGCGCCCGACGGGCGCAAAATCGGCGGGCAGCAACAGGTCGTGAACGAAGATCGTTTCGCGCTGCAGGCCATCCGGCTGAATGCGGCGGATTTCGACCGTTCCGGCGGCGCGCGCCGATCGCGCGATCTCGGGGTCTATGCCCGCTTCCTCCCCCGACTCCTTGATCACGGTGTCGGCGACGCTCTGGCCCGCTGCTATGCCGCCGCCGACGAGATTGTCGAGCATCCCGGGATCGATGGCCTTGGCATCGCTGCGGCGCGCGAACCACATCGAGAGCGCCCCGCGCTCGTCGACCAGTCCGTTGACGTGCGCGGCGAACGTGTGCACCCCGAAATAGCGTGCGGCGGCACGCTCGAGCAGGAACCACGGCGGCGCGCCGAACGTGGGAGCGATCGCGTAGCGCTCGTCTCGCCACGCCGTGAGCGCGCCTTCGGCGGCCAGTACGCGCGTCACGCGATCGAGTGCGTGCGTGCGCGAACGGACATCGGACAACGTCGGCACGAAGGCGATCGCGCCGGTGTCCATCCGAAAAACGTCGTCGATGGCCGCGAGGCGCGCGGCGCGGCGGCGATCAACCCAGCCGACCACGTGGCCGTCGATGCGCAACGGCCGCAATTCCTCGCCCGGCGGCGCCAGAGCGGATGCAAGGCGCGCGCGAATCGCCGTTACAATGGCGGCTTCGATCATCGTGCATTGTAACTTCCTGCGTTTGCGCCGCCCGTGAGCTCCGACGTCCTCGCCGTCTTCGATCTCGACCATACGCTCGTCCCGCACGACAGCGACGAGGAATGGGTCGCCTTTCTGGTGGACGAGGGGATCCTCGATCGCGCGCAGTGGGATACCGCCAACCGCGAGCTGATCGCACGCTTCAACCGGGGAGAGGCCGGCACGATCGAATTCACGGAATTCTATCTGTCGACGCTGACGCGCTTCGACGACGCGGCGCTTGCGCGGCTGCGCGAACGCTATCTCGAAGTCGAAGGTCCGGCCGCGGATCGCGGCCGATGCCCGGGCGCTGGTGCAGCGCCATCGCGATGCCGGCGACCTCATGATCGTCACGACGGCGGTGTTCCGCTTCCTGTCGGAGTCGATCGCCGCGGAATTCGGCATTGCCGATGTCATCGCGACGGAAGCCGAGCGCCTCGACGGTCGCTATACCGGCCGTGTTTCCGGCGTGCCCAACGCCCGCGAGGGCAAGTTCGAGCGGCTGCAGATGTTTCTCGCCGCGCGCGGACAGCAGCTCACCGATTTTCGCCACATCTACGCGTATTGCGATTCGATGAACGACCTGCCGCTGCTCTCGCAGGTGTCGAATCCGGTGGCGGTGAATGCCGACCCGGTGCTGTCCGCGCACGCGCGGCACATGGGCTGGCCGGTGCTGCAGATCGGATGAGCTGAGCGCCGCCGGGCCGCCCCAAGGCGCGAATAGCTCCCCCTCGGGGGGCAGCGCAGCGGCCGAATTGGCCAATGAGGCCGCAAGCGTGGGGGCTCACAAATGAGCGCGCGCATCATCGACGGCAAGGGCCGGGCCGAGCGGCTGACGGCGGAGGTGCGCGAGGCGGTGGCGGCGCGCGTCGCGGCCGGCCATTCGCCACCCGGGCTCGCCGTGGTGCTGGTCGGCGACAACGCCGCTTCGCAAGTCTACGTGCGCAACAAGCGGCGAACGACCGACGCGGCCGGGATGCGCTCGTTCGCGCACGACCTGCCGGCGACGACGACGGAAGCCGAGCTCATCGCGCTCATCGCTGCGCTCAATCAGGATCCGGCGGTCAACGGCATCCTGGTGCAGCTGCCGCTGCCGAAGCAGATCGCCGAGGAACGCGTCACCGAAGCCATCGATCCGCTGAAGGACGTCGACGGCTTCCATCCTTATAACATCGGCCGCCTGGTGCTCAAGCGGCCGACGCTGCGTCCTTGTACGCCCTACGGTTGCATGACGCTGCTGAAGGACACCGGCGAGGATCTCGTGGGCAAGCATGCGGTCGTGATCGGGCAGTCGAACATCGTCGGCCGGCCGATGGCGCTCGAGCTCTTGATGGAACGCTGCACGGTGACCATCTGTCACTCGAAGACGCGGGATCTGCCGGGAATCGTCGGGCAGGGCGATATCGTCGTCGCGGGTGTGGGCAGGGCGAACTTCGTGCAAGGCGACTGGATCAAGCCCGGCGCGATCGTGATCGATGTCGGCATCAACCGCAACGCCGAAGGGAAGCTTTGCGGCGACGTCGATTTCGCGGCGGCGAAAGAGCGTGCGTCCTGGATCACGCCCGTGCCCGGAGGCGTTGGGCCCGATGACCATCGCGACGCTGCTCGCCAACACGCTTCGCGCGGCGGAACTGCAGGATCGGGCGCGCGAATAGCCGCTGTCGGGCGCGCGCTGGGACGATTCGGTCGCGCGAATGCCGCGACAAGGCCGCCCGCGGCGCGTGCGGCGGGACGATTACGCGCAAGGCGGCCCGCGGCGGCGGCACGCCGCCTTGAGGTGCCAGGCCTTGGGCCGGGTGAAGGTCTGGATGCCGTAGGTCGACAGCGTGAGGCCGATCCCCGAGTGCTTGACGCCCGACCACGGCAGGCGCGGGCTCACCCGATCGCAGCAGTTCCAGTACACGGTGCCGGCTTCGACCCGCGCGAGGATCTTCTTCGCGCGCCGCTCGTCCTTCGTGTACACGCCGGCGGTGAGGCCGTACTCGGTGTCGTTCATGAGGTCGACGGCCGCATCGTCATCCGCGACGGCCTGGATGCCGATGATCGGGCCGAAGCTTTCGTCCTTCATCAGCGACATCGAATGATCGACGTCGGCAAACACGGTCGGCTCGAACCAGTTGCCCTTGCGCTTGACGACATTTCCGCCAAGGAGGAGCCGCGCACCCTTGCGTTTGGCATCCGCGACCTGCTTCTTCAGCACGTCGAGCTGCGGGCGCCGCGTGATGGCGCCGATGTAGGTCGTCTCGTCCATCGGGTCACCCAGCCTGAAGCCGCGGACTTCGTCGACAAGAGCGCGAACGAACGCGTCGTGGATCTTTTCGTGGACGTAGATGCGCTCGACCGAGCAGCACGACTGGCCCGTGTTGTAGAACGCGCCGTCGGCGACCGCGGAGGCCGCGGCGGCGACGTCGACGTCCTCGCACACGTAGATGGGATCCTTGCCCCCCAGCTCGAGCTGCACCTTGATCATCCGCTCGCCGGCGCGGGCGGCGATCTTGGCGCCGGTGGCGAGCGATCCCGTGAAGAACACGGCGTCGACCGGCTGGCGCAGGAGCGCCGCGCCGGCCGCGCCCTCGCCGATCACCGGCACGAAAGCGTTGTGCGGCACGCCGGCCTCGTGCAGGAGCTCGGCGATGTGCATCCCGGTGAGCGTCGCGAACTCCGACGGCTTGTAGAGGACGGCATTGCCGGCGAGGAGCGCCGGCACGAAGACATTCCCGCCGACGAAGTACGGATAGTTCCAGGCGGAGATGTTGGCGATGACGCCGAGCGGCTCGTGGGCGATCCGCTCCTCGAGCTTTTGGCCCGTATCGGCGAACACCTTCTCGTCGCGCAGCATCCGGGCGGATTCGGCGAGGAAGAAGTCGATGCGTCCGAGGAAACCGTTGAGCTCGTTGCGCGACTGGCGGATCGGCTTGCCGACTTCATGCGTCAGCGTCCGGGCCAGGGTTTCCCGCATCGCGACGATGCGCTCGCGAAAGGCGGCGATGATCGCGAGCCGCTTCTTCAACGGCACCTTCGCCCATTTCGGCTGGCCGGCGCGAGCGAGCTCGTATTTGCGTTGAACGGCCGTCGCATTGTCGGCGGTCACTTCGGTGATCGTCGTCCCGTCGGCGGGATTGGTGATCTTCATGGGCTTCCTATAACGCGAACGCCGCCGCCTTGTGCCGCGTCGCGGCGGACAGGAATTCGTCGAGGATCGGCGTGTCGTCGAGAAAAGATGGGTCGTCGGGCGCGTGGAACTCGGGGTGCCACTGGACCGCGAACACGTAACCGGGGCCCGAGTAGCGGATCGCCTCGACGATGCCGTCGGGCTCCGACCGGGCCTCGACGACGAGGTCGCGGCCGAGGTCCTTGATCGCCTGGTGATGAACGGAGTTCGTCTTCACCACCGTCGCCTCCGGGTAGAGCGAGGCCAGGCCGGTTCCGGGCATCAGGGTCGTCGCATGGCAGTTATCGGCGTAGATCTCCCAGTTGCGATGGTTGAGCGCGCCGGGGACCTGCGTGCCGAGGTCCTGCCACAGCGTGCCGCCCTGCGCGACGTTGACGATCTGTGCGCCGCGGCAGATGCCGAGCACCGGCTTCTTCCGTCCCATGAACGCGCGCAGCAGCGAGATTTCGTAGTCATCGCGGATCCGGTCGCCGTTCCACGCCGGCTGCAGCGCCGTTTCGCCATAGGATTCCGGGCACACGTCGGCGCCGCCCATCAGCACCAGGCCATCGAGCTCCGCCGCGTACGCGTCCGTCGTCGCGTTGCTGCCCGCGCGCTTGGTGCGGCCTTCGGGCGAGGGGACCATCAGCGCCAGCACGTCCCGCTGCATCAGCCAGTGCGCGACGTTCTGCTCGATGTACTGCAGCGTCATCCCCTTGAAGATCGCGCGCTGCGGATCCTCGTGAAAGAAGCAGGCGGAGATGCCGATCTTCAGCATGCTAGTGGCCTGTAACGGAGGAATCGGTATTGTCTGGCTTGCCTTCGCGCCGATGGCTTTGTCGCCATGCTCGCAAGGGGGACCGGCCATTGCTTCGCAACGGCGCCTCGCACTCGGCGCGAATAGCGGCGCCATATTACTTCGTTCACTCCGCTTCCCCCGTTACAGGCCCTAGAGCGCGGCGGCGAAGAGTGCGCGAAGTCCTCGCGGGTGCAGGCGCGAGGATTCGTGCGGTGGCAGGTGTCGTTGATCGCGATGTCGACCAGCGCCGGGATGTCGGCCTGCGTCACCGGCCGCTTCGATGCGTGCGCACGCAGCGTAGCGGGGATGCCGAGATCGGCTTTCATCCGGCCGAGCCAGTCGACGAAGGCGGCGGCGCCTGCCTCGGGCGCCATCGCCGCCGCACCGGGGACGCCGGCGACGCGCGCGAGCTCGGCCATCTTCGCAGTCGCCGCCGGCAGGTTGAAGCGCATCACGTGGTCGATCATGATGCCGTTCGCGAGCCCGTGATGCAGATCCGCGACCGTCGAGAGCGCGTGCGCGCAGGAATGCACCGCACCCAGATCCTTCTGGAAGGCGATCGCGCCCATCATCGAGCTCATCAGCATGTCGCCGCGCGCGGCGAGGTTCCTGCCGTCGCGCACGGCGAGCGGCAGCGCGCGCGCGGCGATCCGCACGCCTTCGAGCGCGATGCCATCGCACAGCGGATGGTATTCGGGCGACAGGTAGGACTCGACGTTGTGGGTCAGCGCGTCCATGCCGGTCGCCGCGGTGATCGACGCAGGCAGATCGATGGTCAATTCGGGATCGGCGAACACGCATTTCGCGAGCAGCTTCGGCGAGAAGATGATCTTCTTCACGTGCGTCGTATCGTCCGAGACGACGGCGGAGCGTCCGACCTCGGAGCCCGTGCCGGCGGTCGTCGGCAGCGCGACGAAATACGGAAGCTCGCCATCGATCGGGCGCACGCGCGGATGATCCCACGCGTATTCGAGGATGTCGCCCGGATGCGTCGCCATCAACGCGATCGCCTTGGCGACATCCAGCGCCGCGCCGCCACCCAATCCGACGACCGCGTCGGCGCGATGCGTCTTGTACGCCTGCGCGCCATGATCGACCTGGCTCTTCACCGGGTTGCCCCAGATCTCGGAGTAGACGGCGACATCGAGACCGGACAGTCCGGCGACGAACTCGGCGAGCAGCGGCAACGGCGCGATGCCGCGATCGGTGACGACGAGCGGCCGGCGCACGCCCTGCGCCTTCAAGTGATCGGCGACGAGGCGGCGGGCGCCGGGACCGAAATGGATCGTCGTCGGAAAGCTGAAGCGATGGATCATGGCGGGCGCCGATGAAAAGGAGGAGACTGGAAACCGACAGTGGGACTGCAGCCCGGATTTTAGCGCAGTCCCCGGCTGCGTCGGTCGAGTGTCGAGGATTAAGCCGCTCGCCGCTGCTGTTTGCTCGCGGGGACCCAGATACTGAAAGGGGGCGCCATGCGGATCCGGATCGCCAACATCGTTGCAGCGTCTTTCGCGCTTCTCCTCTCGCTCCCCGCGCAGGCCGCCAACTACGCGGATTGGTGGTGGGGCGGCCCTGCCCAATCCGGCCAGGGCGTCAACGTAGGCCAGCAGGCGAATCTCGTGTTCGCCTCGTGGTTCAGCTACGACGAGCAAGGCAAAGGGATGTGGCTCGTTTTCTCGGGCCCGCTCGACGGGTCGGGCAAGCTCGTGGAAGGGACACTCTATCGAACGACGGGACCCGCGCTCGGCACGACGTTCGACGCGACGAAAGTCGCCGCCACGCCGGTGGGCAACGGCACGCTGACGTTCGACGACATGCACCATGCGACGTTTGCGTGGAGCGTCGACGGCATGAACGGCAGCATGGCGCTGGTGCGGCAGACGTACGGCGCGTCGCGGATCGCCGGCGATTTCGACGGCTTCACCGATGGCAGTCTGCATTGCGACAACATGGGCATGTCAATGGGAATGGGAATGCCCCCGGAGCCAACCGATATGCCCTTGCATGCCCAGGGGTCGCTGTCGATCTCGGCGGCGGCCGGACGGGCGAGCGGCACCGCCGTGTTCGACTCGCATGCCTGCGAATGGACCGGCGACTACGTGCAGAGCGGCCAGACGGTGCACGTCACCGGCACCGCGATGTGCCCGCCGCCGGTCGGCGCGGCGGCCCTCGACCTGACGCTGCTCGTCGTCGATCGAGCGCTCGTCGGCTGGCAGCGGCTGACGTCGTCGTCGATGATGGGGAGTTGCTTCCAGATGGAGCAGTTCTCGATGGTTCGCCGCGACTGACGCGGGTCGCACGCGGTCGAACTACGCCGGTGGCAGAAATCGCACCATGTGGTTCTTGTCGAAGTAAGCGTCGCCGACGCGGAGCGCACGCGGCTCGATGCCGAACGAGCGAAAGCCCTCGCTCTCGTAGAGGAGCCGCGCCGGCGTCGTTCGAGTTCGTGACGGTCAGCACGAGCTGCTCCAGCGCCGGCTTCCCGCTCCGCTGCCGCAACGAGATGCGCGGAGCAGCGCGCGCCCGATGCCGCGGCGGCCGAAATCAGGCGCCACGTACATGCCGAACACCCTGGCCTTGTGGCGGTTCTTGGCGCGCGGCTCGCGCGCGAGCCCGACCACGCCGGCGAGCATGTCGCCGACGAACGCGCCGAAGACCCGCTCCGGACTGTCCGGCGCGATCCGCGCTTCGGTCGCCGACAGGGGTTTCGCCGCCTCGGCATCGACGCTCGACGTGAAGGCGTCGGGATGCTCGTCGAGGCCGCGCAGCCGCAGTGCGCGATAGGCGGGAGCGTCGGCGGCGTGAGGCGCCGTGATCGGCCGACTTCAGATGATTTCGAAATAACGCTTCATCTCCCAATCGGTGACGGCGTCCTGCCACTGGCGCCACTCCCATTCGCGCGTCGCGGCGAAGTGGTCGACGAAATCGTCGCCGAACCAGTCGCGCGCCACCGCCGAGTCGCGAAAGATGCGCGTCGTCTCGATCAGCGTGCGCGGAGCGCGGGGAACGTTCTCGGCGCCCTGGTTCGTTCCGTGGATCGGCTTGGCCGTGAGCTTCATGTTCCGCTCGATGCCGTTGAGGCCCGCGGCAAGGCAGGCGGCGGCGGCAAGGTACGGATTCATGTCGGCGCCCGGGCAGCGCGTCTCGAGGCGCGTGGACTTCGGCGACGCGGCCAGCACGCGGAAACTGGCCGTGCGGTTGTCGACGCCCCATGTCGGCTTCACCGGCGCCCAGAAGCCGTCGACGAGGCGCTTGTAGCTGTTGATCGTCGGCCAGTACATCGGCGCCATTTCCATCAGCGCCGCAACCTGACCGGCGAGGTAGCTCTCGAAGAGCCGGCTCATGCCGTGGCGCCCCTTCGGATCGTGGAAGACATTCTTCTTGCCGTCGGACAGGGACTGGTGAATATGGCCGGAACAGCCGGGGAGCTGCGCGTTCCACTTGGCCATGAAGCTCGGCATGATGCCGAAGCGCGCGCCGATCTCCTTGGCGCCCGTCTTGAACAGGATCGCGCGGTCGGCGGCCTCGAGCGCCTCGGAGAACGTGATCGCCGCTTCGTACACGCCCGGGTCCCGTTTCGGTGTGCAGTCCCTCGATCGGCACGCCGAACGCGGCCATCTCGTTCATCAGCGCAGCGAAGAAATCGCGGTTCGCATTGGCGCGCAGCAGCGAATAGCCGAACATGCCGGGCGTGAGCGTGGTCGGCCCGACGCCTTTCTTGTCCGCCCACGATTGCGGCGTCTCGATGAAATTGAACCACTCGAATTCCATCCCGCACATCGGCATCACGCCGAGCTTTTCGGCGCGCTTCAGCACGCGTTTCAGCACCTGCCGCGGGCAGATTCCGAGCGGGACTTCCTTGCCGTTCTTCTGCTGGACGAATTCGCCGAGAAAGAAGGGAACGCCGTCGTCCCACGGCACGTGGCGCAGCGTGCCGAGGTCGATCTTCGCGAGCGCGTCGGGAAACCCCTTGTGCCAGCCGGTGAGCGACGTGTTGTCGTACGTCACGTCCATCATGTCCCAGCCGAACACGACGTCGCAAAAGCCGAAACCGCCCTCGGCGGCCGAATAGAACTTGTCCTTGTGGAGGTATTTGCCGCGCAGGATGCCGTCGATGTCCGATACGGCGACCTTGACGCGGGTGCCCGGCGCATTGCGGACGGCGGCGATGGCCTTGGCGGCCGGTGTTGCCAGCGGCATGAGTTCCTCCTCGATGCACCCGTCCGGAACGGTTCGTCGTGGCGATCTCGCCGGCGCGGAGCGGGCAGATGATAGCGCAACGGTGCCGGCGCTCCAGGCCGGGATGGCACAATCCGCTTCGATGCCCCTCCCGTGGACCTGCCGGTCGTGACCCATGCCCGCGCTCTGGGAGCCGTACATGCCGCAGTCTTGCTGTTCGGTTTCGCCGGGCTCTTCGGCCGCTGGCTCGACTTGTCGCCGATCGCCATCGTGCTGGGGCGCACGGCGATTGCCGCATGCGCGCTCGGCGTCGTGCGCTGCGCAGGCGGGGCGCGAGCGGCCGCCGTTCGATCTGCGCCTCATCGCCAACGGGGCCGTGCTCGCGCTGCATTGGGTCGCGTTCTTCGCGGCGATCCAGACGGCGGGCGTTGCAATCGGACTCCTGGGATTCGCGAGCTTTCCGCTTTTCGTGCTGATCCTCGAGCGCCTGATGCTGGGACGGCGCTGGAGCGGCCGCGAAGCGCTGACCGCGCTTTGCGTGATCGCCGGAATTGCGCTGCTGGTGCCCGAGCCGTCGTTCGCGAATCGCACGGTGCACGGCCTCGCGTGGGCGCTCGTCTCCGGCTTCGCGTTCGCGCTGCTCGCCGTGCTCAATCGACGTTACTCGGCAGCGCGCGGCGCCGTCGACATCGCGTTCTGGCAGAACCTCCTGGCGGGGCTCGTGCTGCTGCCGTTCGCGGCGGGCGACGCGGCCGCCTTGGGCAGCATCGGCGCGCGCGAGATCGCGCTCCTGCTGGTGCTGGGTCTTTTCTGCACCGCGCTCGCCCACACGCTTTTCATCGCCTCGCTCTCCCGCCTGTCGGCCCATACCGCGTCCACGGTCGCCGCGCTCGAGCCCGTATACGGCATCGCGCTGGCGGCGCTGCTCCTGGGAGAGATTCCCGGGGCTCGCACCGTCGCGGGCGGCACGCTGATCGTCGGCGCCGCGCTGGCGGCCACGCGGCGGGGGATGATGGTTGGCGAGCAGCAGGCGAATCGGTAGCATCGCGCAACCGCAGGACGAGGACGAGAGGCGGATCGATGATCGTGGTCGTGATGGGCGTGAGCGGCAGCGGCAAGACGGTGGTCGGCGCGGCGCTGGCGGCGTCGCTCGGCTGGCCGTTTCTCGACGGCGACGACTTCCATCCGCCGGCGAATGTGGCCAAGATGGCGTCCGGCACGCCGCTCGTCGATGCCGACCGCTGGCCGTGGCTCGACCGGATCGCGGGCGAGATGGCGGCCGTGCTCGCGCGCGGCGGCAACGCCGTCGTCGCCTGCTCGGCGCTGCGCCAGGCGTACCGCGATCGCCTCGCCGCGGCCGCGCGCGCGCCGGGCGATGTCCGCTTCGTTTATCTCAAGGGCGATTTCGACACGATTGCCGCGCGTCTCGCGGCCCGCAAGCATCGCTACATGCCGGCTACGCTTCTGGCAAGCCAGTTCGCGACGCTGGAAGAGCCCGCGGATGCGATCGTCGTCGATGCCGGTGCGGCAATCGCGGACGAGGTTGCCTCGATACGCGAGCGCCTTGCCGCGGCGGCGGTGCAGGCATGAGCACCGGCCAGCCGCCCGATCGTCGCAAGTGGAAGCCGGCGACGCAGGCCGGCCATCTGGGACGCGATTCCGCGCGCTTCATGGGCGCCGTCAACACGCCGGTCTTCCGCGCGTCGACCATGCTGTTTCCGACGGTCGCCGCGTTCGACCGGTACGAGCGCGGTGAATACGAGCTGATTTCATACGGGCTGCATGGCCTGCCGACCGTCACGGATCTGCAAGATGCGGTGGCGCAGATCGAGGGCGGTCATCAGGCGTTCGCGGTGCCGTCCGGACTTGCCGCGACGACGCTGCCTTTCCTCGCCCTGCTGCGTGCGGGCGATCACACGCTCGTCCCGGATGCCGTCTACGGGCCCACGCGACGCTTCTGCAGCCGGCATCTGACGCGGCTCGGCATCGAGGTCAGCTACTACGATCCGCTCGCTGGCGCAGCCGTCGAGCGCGAGTTTCGGCCGAATACCAGGCTCGTCTTCACCGAATCGCCCGGATCGCTGACGTTCGAGGTGCAGGACGTTCCCGCCATAGCCGACGTCGCGCACCGGCGCGGCGCGCTCGTCGCCATGGACAATTCCTGGGCGACGCCGTTCGGATTTCGCTCGTTCGATCATGGCGTCGACGTGTCCGTCCATGCGGCGACCAAATACATCGGCGGCCACTCCGACGTTCTGCTGGGCCTCATCCTGACAAACGAGGCTACGACACCGATGCTGCACCGGTTATGGACCGACATGGGCGTGACCGCGTCGAGCGACGACTGCTTCCTCGGCCTGCGCGGGCT
The DNA here is from genome assembly GCA_963811685.1 of uncultured beta proteobacterium. Classification (GTDB taxonomy): domain Bacteria; phylum Pseudomonadota; class Gammaproteobacteria; order Burkholderiales; family Casimicrobiaceae; genus CAIWHR01. Next base: position 278,903 of record CAWESK010000007.1, read on the forward strand.
GCGCTCCCTGCCGCTGCGCCTCGCACGCCATCAGGCGAGCGCGACGACCATCGCAGAGTGGCTGCGCGCGCGGCCCGAGGTGCGCGAAGTGATCTATCCGCCGCTCGCGGGCTCACGCGGACACGAGCTGTGGCGGCGCGATTTTCTGGCGGGGTCGGGGCTCTTCACCGTCGTGCTCCACCCCGTTGCCAAGGAGCACATCGACGCGATGCTGGATGGCATGCGCGTTTTCTCGATGGGCGTGAGCTGGGGCGGCTACGAGAGCCTGATGATCCCGATCCGTCCGGAACGCACGCGCACGGCGACGCACTGGGATGCAGGGGGCCCCTGCCTGCGCCTCGCGATCGGTCTCGAGGACGCCGACGATCTCATCGCGGATCTTGCGGAGGGATTCGAGCGTTTTGCGCGCTGACGAAGCCCTTCAGGCTCCGTTGGTTCCCAGGTACACCGCCTGCACCCGCGGGTCGCCGCGAATCGCGGCCGGCGGTCCTTCGGCGATGATGCGGCCGCGATCGAGAACGATCACGCGATCGGCGTGGCCGAACACGATGTCCATGTCGTGCTCGGTGAAGAGCACCGCGATGTGCTCTCCGCGCGCGAGCGAGGCGGCAAGCTCCATCAGCCGGCCGCGCGAACGCGGCGACATCCCCGCCGTCGGCTCGTCCATCAGCAGGAGCCGCGGCCGGCAGGCCAGCGCGAGGGCGAGCTCGACGCGCTTGGCATCGCCATAGGCGAGTGTCGCGCATCCCTGGTTGGCGAAGCGCGTCATCCGCACGCGATCGAGCAGGGCATCGGCCTCGTCGCGCACGAGGTCGATGGCGCGCGACGTCACCGCGCCCTGCGCGTCGTCACGCGCGATAAGCGCCATCTGCACGTTCTCGCGCACCGTCATCGACGCGAACGTCGCGGCGACCTGGAACGTGCGGCCGACCCCCCGGCGCGCGATGGCGCGGGGCGGCAGCCCCTCGACGCGCTTGCCCAGCAATGCGATGGAGCCGGCATCCGGCGTGAGCTGGCCGTTCAGCAGGTTGAAGCACGTCGTCTTGCCGGCGCCATTGGGACCGATCAGGGCGACGACCTCGCCGGCATCCACGCGAAACGAGACGTCGGCGACCGCATCCACGCCGCCGAACGCCTTGGACAGTCCGTCGACCGCCAGTACCGGTGAGGTCATGGTCCCGGCAGCATTCATCGGCGCCCTCGCCCGAAGGCTCGCTGCAGCGCGCCGCCGATGCCCGTCGGGAACGCGATGACGATGACGAGGATCGCCGCGCCGAGCACCGCATGCCAGTACTCGGTGACGCGCGCGAGCGTGTCGGAAAGCCACGTGAAGGCCACGGCGCCGATCAGCGGTCCGGCGAGCGCGTTGAGGCCGCCCAGCAGCACGATGACGAGCGCGTCGACCGACCGCGGGAGCGCGAGCGTCTCGGGTGAAATGCTGCCCTTGGAGAAGGCGAAGACAGCGCCGGCGAGCCCGGCGAACGCGCCCGCTGCGGCGAATGCCCGCCATTGCGTGCGCCGGACGTCGATGCCGATCGCTTCGGCCCGCAGCGGCGAATCGCGCCCCGCGCGGAGCGCGTAGCCGAAGGGAGCCTGCGCCATCCAGGCGATCGCGGCGAGGGCGACGCCGCAGACGACGAGCGCGAACTCGTAATACGCTTGCCGGCTTGCGAGCCATGACGAGGGCCAGACGCCGACGACGCCGTTCGAGCCGCCGGTCACGCTGTCCCACTGGAATGCGATCGACCAGGTGATCTGCGCAAAGGCAAGGGTCAGCATCGCGAGGTAGACGCCCGACAGCCGCACGCAGAACCAGCCGAACACGATCGCGCCGACGAGCGCCGCGAGCGGAGCAAGTACGAGCGCCGCTTCCATCGGCCAGCCGTGCTTGACCGCCAGCGCAGCCGCGTAGGCGCCGATTCCGAAGTACGCGGCGTGCCCGAACGACGCGAGGCCGCCGGTGCCCATCAGGAACTGCAGGCTTGCGGCGAACAGCGCGAAGACGAGGATGTCGGTGGCAAGGACGAGCGCATATTCGTCGCCGGCGAGCGGCAACGCCGCCGCAAGCGCGAGCGCGATCAGCGCACCGATGAGCGCCCGTCGTCCCGGCGGCACGACGAGCTCGCGAAACTCGGCGATCGGTGTCGTCGGCGGCGTCGCCGGCGCCGCACCCAGCAATCCGTACGGCCGCAACGCCAGCACGACCGCCATCACGACGAACTCGGCGACCAGCGTCAACTTGGGAAACGCGACCGCCACGCCGGCGATGTCGACGGTGCCGAGCGCAATGCACAGCGCGCGCACGAGCCCGATGATCAGAGCGGCGACGAACGCGCCCGGAATCGAGCCGAGACCGCCGACGACCGTCACGACAAACGCCTCGGCGATCACCGACAGATCCATGCCGAGGTTCGCCGGCTCGACCGGCAAACGAAGCGCGCCCGCCAGTCCGGCGAGAAACGCGCCGAGCGCGAAGACCGTCGTGAAGAGCCGCGCCTCGTCGATGCCGAGCGCTCCGGCGAGCGTCCGATTCTCGGTGGCCGCGCGTACGACGATCCCGAATCGCGTCCGGTTCATGAGCGCCCAGAGCGCGACGAGCACGAGCGGGCCGAGTCCCAAGAGCAGGAGATCGTAGGTAGGCACCGCACGACCGAAGAGATCGACTGCGCCCGTAAAGCCGGCGGCGCGCGGGCCCAACAAATCCTCCGGCCCCCAGATCGCAAGGACGGCGTCGCGCACGATCAGCACGATCCCGAAGGTCGCCGCGAGCTGCAAGAGCTCGGGCGCCGCATAGATCCGCTTCAGCACGAGCCGCTCGATCAGCGCGCCGATCAATGCGACGGCGAGCGCTGCGAGCGCGACCGCGGCCCAGAATCCGAGCGGGCCGCGTCCGAGCGCGGCGACGAGCGTCCAGGCGAGATACGCGCCCAGCATGTACAGCGAACCGTGGGCGAAATTGACGATGCGCGTGACGCCGAAGATCAGCGTCAGGCCGACGGCGACGAGGAACAGCGACGACGCTCCGGCGAGGCCGTTCAGCAGTTGCGCGAAAAGGGAAGCGATGGACACGCGGGGAAGGGCGTGCCGGGAGAGCCTATTGCGCCGGCCGCATCATCCGCTTCACATCGTCGTCCGACGGCAGGTAGTCCTTTCCGCTGGCATAGTGCCAGTCGATCATCATGCCCTTGCCGTCCTTCACCGCGGTGCGGCCCACATAAGCGCCCATCGTCGACTGATGATCCAGCGCGCGGAACGAAATCGGCCCGAACGGCGACTCGAACGCGAGCCCGCTCATCGCGGCGACGAGTTTCTCGGTGTCGGTCGACCCCGCCCTGGCGATCGCCGCCGCGGCGGCCTTCACCGTGCTGTAGCCGACGACGGAGCCAAGGCGCGGATAGTCCTTGAATTTCGCCTGGTATGCGTCGCGGAACCGCTTGTGCGCGGGCGTGTCGATCGCATACCACGGGTAGCCCGTCACCCACCAGCCGACCGGTGCCTCTTCCTTCAGCGGATCGAGATATTCAGGCTCGCCCCCCAGCAGGTTGAAGACCGGCCGATCCTTGAACAGCCCGCGCAATTCGCCTTCGCGCACGAAGCGGGCGAGATCGGGTCCGAACAACGACGAAAAGATCGCGTCGGGCTTCGCATCGAGGAGTGCCTGCACCACGGGGCCGGCGTCGATCTTGCCGAGCGGCACCGCCTGCTCGATGAACTCGATGCCACCCGGCTGCTGCGCGATCATCTGCTTCTTGAAGGCATTGGTCGCCGACTGGCCGTACTCATAGTTCGGATAGACGATCGCCCAGCGCTTCTTGCCGAGCTTCGCCGCCGCGGGGACGAGCATCGCCGTCTGCATGTACGTCGACGCACGCAGCCGGTACGTGTAGCGATTGCCCGATTCCCAGACGATCTTGTCGGTCAAAGGCTCGGCGGCGAGGAAGAGAACCTTGCGCTGCTTCGCGAGGTCGGCGACGGCGAGGCCCACGTTCGATGCGAACGTGCCCATCAGCAGCACGACCTTTTCGCGCGCCAGGAGCTCCTCGGCGACGCGCACGGCGTCGCCGGGGCTGCCGTTGTCGTCGCGCGACACGATTTCGAGCGGGCGCCCGAGGACGCCGCCGGCCGCGTTGATCTCGTCCTGCGCGAGCTCCATTCCTTTCTTGTAGGGCTCGAGAAAGGCGGGGAACGTCTTGTAGCTGTTCAACTCCCCAAGCTTGATCGGCTGCGCCGCCAGCGGAAGGGCGCCGCACGCAGCGAGCATGGCGGCGGCGAGGCAGGCAAGACGGGCAAGGCGATTCATGGCGTCTCCGGGCGGAGGTCGGGAGGGTATTGTCCCCCGGGGCAGGCGGTAACGGTCGTGTTCGCTTGACGGTTGACACTCGGATTGTGGCATCCGCGGGTTTCGGTGTCGTTTCATGCACAAGCATAGAACTCGCGAGCCTGACGGGAAGGCACGCGAAACGGTAAAATTCGACCTTTTGCCCCGCTTGACAGCATCGACCCCGGCGCCGCCCCGGCGCCGCTCCGCCATGCCCCCCGAATCCTCCCCACCGCTCGTTTTGCCCGCGGGGCTCGCGTTTCCGGATCTTTATACGACCGAGGGCGCGGAGCGTCTCGACGCGCTGTTCATCGCGCATCTGCGCGAGGCCGATGCACAGCTGGCGGCACGCCTCGCCGCGGGCCGCGAAAAACCCGACGCGCTGTCGCGCCTCGACGAATCCGAGCTGTTGCTGGCGCTGGGCCCGCATCTCGAGGATTTCCTTGCCAATGTCTTCGGCGTCGAGCCCGAGGTGCGCGCGCTGGAGGAGGTGCACCACGAGCTCGCGCCTCTTTACGCGGTGAAGCGGCTGTTCGTCCAGCGCAAGGCGATGAACGCCCACAAGGCGGACGTCGCCGCGACATTCGATGGGGCGGCGCTGCATCGCGAGATCGAATCGCTGCTCGGAGAATCGTTCACGGAGCTTGTCTTCGCGAAGGCAGTGACGCGATGGCAACAGGACGAGACGAAGAATGCGAGCGCGCTGGACGTGGCGATGCGCTATGCCGCGTGGGCGGCGCACACCGCGGCGGGACACGCGGCGCACAAAGGCGGCGTGCTGTTCCGCGCGCCGCGCAAGCTCGATTACCTGAAGCTCGTCCCGCTGCAATCGACGCAGGTGAGCGGGGTCGACGCCTGGACGCTCGCCGGCGACCACAAGCGGGAGCGCGACGGCTTCGCGCTGACCGATTCCGGCATGGGGCTCACCGCGGCGCTCGGCGAGGCCCACTACTGCATCTGGTGCCACGAGCAGGGGAAGGATTCGTGCGCGCGCGGCTTGCCGGAAAAGAAGTCCGCCGATGGCGTAGCGCCCGAGATCCCGTTCCGCAGGAGCCCGTTCGGCGTCGTCCTCGCCGGGTGTCCGCTGGAAGAGAAGATCTCCGAGTTCCAGAAGCTGCGCGCGCAAGGCTGGCCCGTCGCCGCGCTTGCGATCATGTGCGTGGACAACCCGATGGTCGCCGCCACCGGGCATCGGATCTGCAACGACTGCATGAAGAGCTGCATCTACCAGAAGACCGATCCGGTCGACGTGCCGCAGTCCGAGACGCGCATCCTGAAGGACGTGCTCGCGCTGCCGTGGGGCTTCGAGATCTACAGCCTGCTGACGCGCTGGAACCCGCTCAACCTGCGGCGCCCGCTGCCGCGGCCGGCGACCGGCAGGCGCGCGCTCGTCGTCGGCATGGGACCGGCGGGCTTCACGCTCGCCCATCATTTGCTGAACGATGGCCACGCGGTCGCTGCCATCGACGGGCTCAAGATCGAGCCGCTCGATCCGACGCTGTCCGGCATCACCGTCACTGGCGAGCGCACGCCGTTTGCACCGATCCGCGACGCGGCATCGCTCGCCGAGCCGCTCGACGACCGGCTGATGGCGGGCTTCGGTGGCGTCGCCGAGTATGGAATCACGGTCCGCTGGGACAAGAACTTCCTGAAGCTCATCCGGCTGCTGCTCGAGCGGCGTGCGCGCTTTGCGCTCTACGGCGGCGTGCGCTTCGGCGGCACGCTCGACGTCGAGGACGCGTTTGCGCTGGGCTTCGATCACGTCGCAGTCGCCGCCGGAGCGGGCAAGCCGACGGTGCTGGAGCTCCCCAACGGCCTCGCCAACGGCGTGCGCACGGCGTCGGACTTCCTGATGGCGCTGCAGCTCACCGGCGCGGCCAAGAAAGACTCGCTCGCCAACATGCAGGTGCGCTTGCCGGTGATCGTCGTCGGCGGCGGCCTCACGGCGATCGACACGGCGACGGAATCGCTCGCCTACTACCCGGTGCAGGTCGAGAAGTTTCTCGCTCGCTACGAGGCGCTCGCTGCCGAGCGTGGCCGCGATGCGACCGAAGCCGCCTGGTCAGCCGACGAGCGCGCCCTCGCGCACGAATTTCTGGCGCACGCCCGCGCGCTCCGCACGGAGCGCGCAGCCGCCGCGGCCGAGCAGCGGACGCCGCGCCTGATCGAGCTCCTGCAGTCGTGGGGAGGCGCCACGATCGCGTATCGGCGGCGGCTGATCGACAGTCCGGCCTACACGCTCAACCACGAAGAGGTCGAGAAGGCGCTGGAGGAAGGCATTCGCTTCGCCGAAGGCCTGACGCCGCTTGCGGTCGAGGTCGACGCGGACGGCCGCGTATGCGGGCTCACCGTATCCGAACAGCACAACGACGGCGATGGCGTGTGGCACGAGTATGCGCAGGTGACGCTGCCGGCGCGGACCCTGCTGATCGCGGCTGGCACGCAGCCCAACACCGTGCTCGCGCGCGAGGATGCCGCGCACTTTCATCTTGCCGGCAAGTATTTCCGGCTGCTGGACGAGGCCGGTCATGAAGTCACGCCGGTGAAGGGCCTCGCCAAGCCCGCGGTGCCGGCGGTGCTCACCGAGATCCGCGCGGACGGACGCGCGACGAGCTTTTTCGGCGACCTTCACCCATCGTATGCGGGGAACGTCGTGAAGGCGATGGCGAGCGCCACGCAGGGCGCGCCGATCGTCTCGCGGATGCTGGCGAAGGTCGCGCCCGCCTCGCCGCTCGGCGAGCGCGAATTCTTCGCCATGCTCGATCGCGAGTTTCGCGCGACGGTCGTGCGCGTCGACCGGCTCACGCCGACGATCGTCGAAGTCGTCGTGCACGCGCCGGCGGCGGCGCGACGATTCCGGCCCGGCCAGTTCTATCGCTTGCAGAATTTCGAGGCGCTTGCCAGGCGTGCGGCCGGCACCACGCTGGCGATGGAAGGTCTCGCCTTGACCGGCGCCTGGGTGGACAAGGAACGAGGGCTGGTGTCGACGATCGTGCTCGAAATGGGCGGCTCGTCCGATCTTTGCAAGGAATTGCGGCCCGGTGAGCGCGTGATCCTGATGGGGCCGACGGGCTCGCCGACCGAAATCGCTTCAGACGAGACGGTCGTGCTGGCCGGGGGCGGTCTCGGCAATGCCGTGCTGTTCTCGATCGCGCAGGCATTTCGCGGCGCGGGCTCGAAAGTGCTCTATTTCGCCGGCTACAAGAAGCGCATCGATCGCTACAAGGTCGCCGACATCGAGGCGGCCGCCGATGCGGTCGTCTGGTGCTGCGACGAAGCTCCCGGATTCGAGCCGACGCGGCCGCAGGACCGCGCGTTCGTCGGCAACATCGTCCTGGCGATGCAGGCCTACGCGAGCGGTGCGCTGGGGCCGCAGCCGGTCGCCTTCGCCGAGTGCGATCGTCTGATCGCGATCGGCTCGGACCGGATGATGGCGGCGGTCGGCGCCGCGCGCCACGCGGTTCTGGCGCCTTACCTCAAGCCCGGGCACCGTGCGCTCGCGTCGATCAATTCGCCGATGCAGTGCATGATGAAGGAGATCTGCGCGCAATGCCTGCAGCCGCACCACGATCCCGCGACGGGCAAGCTTTCGTATGTCTTCTCGTGTTTCAACCAGGACCAGCCGCTCGACCGCGTCGATTTCCCGGGCCTCGCCGCGCGCCTCGCGCAGAATGCCGTGCAGGAGAAGCTGACCGCGCAATGGATCGTGGCCATTGCCTCGACGAAACCTGATGGGATCATCGCGGCGATCGCCGAGGATGGGATTCGCGCGTGCGGCGAGGTTGCGTATGTGCTAGAGGCGACCTTGCCGTTGGCCCGAGCCGATCTCCGGAAAGACCGCGTGACGAAATCCGCGTCTGCGGAGGTGTCGCTTCGAGTCGCCGTCGCCCTCTGCCGGCGCTTGCGATGTCGCCCCGGCACCTCGATCGAAGGTGCGGCGCGTGCTCGAGTACGCATGCCTCAACAGCTACTTCCAGTCGGGGCTGCGCAATCTGCTCGACGAAGCGGTGCTCTCGCACGCCGAGCTGCACGAGGACATCCGGCAGGGCGCCGGCTATCGCAAGGTCGACGAGATCCCGTTCGACTTCCAGCGGCGGCGGATGTCGGTGGTCGTCGAGACCGCCGACGGCGCCGCCCATTTCCTGATCTGCAAGGGCGCCGTCGAGGAAGTTTCCGCCGCCTGCACGCACGCTGAACGCGACGGGCGGGTCGTGCCCCTCGAGCCATCGCACGCGGGTGAGCTCTCATCGGTCGCGCGCGAGCTGAACGATCAGGGCTTCCGGGTCATCGCTGTCGCCTACAAGCAGGTGCCGTCCGGCCCCGCCGTGTACAAGGTCGCCGACGAGGCCGGGTTGACGCTTCTCGGATACATCGCGTTCCTCGATCCGCCGAAGGAGTCGGCGGCGCCGGCCATCGCCCGCCTGCGCGAATCCGGTATCGCGGTGAAAGTGCTGACGGGCGACAACGAGCTCGTCACGCGCCACGTCTGCGCGCAAGTCGTGCTGCCCGTCGATTCGGTGCTGACGGGGTCGGAGGTCGCCGCGCTGTCGGACGCGGACCTGGCGCGGCGGGTGGAGAAGGTCACGATATTCGCCAAGCTCGCGCCGGACGAGAAGTCGCGCGTGATCCGCGCGCTGCGCGCGAACGGACACGTGGTCGGCTACCTCGGCGACGGCATCAACGATGGGCCGGCGCTGAAGGCCGCCGACGTCGGGATCTCCGTGGATTCCGCGGCGGACATCGCGAAGGCGTCGGCCGATATCATCCTGCTCGAGAACAGCCTCGCGGTGCTGCACGAAGGCGTGCTGGAGGGGCGGCGCGTGTTCGGCAACGTGACCAAGTACCTCCGCATGGCGGGCAGCTCGAATTTCGGCAACATGTTCAGCATGATCGGCGCCTCGGCGATACTGCCCTTCCTGCCGATGGCGCCGGTGCAGATCCTGTTCAACAACCTCCTCTACGATGTGTCGCAGACGGCGGTCGCCACCGACAACGTCGACGCCGAGTACCTCGCGGCGCCGCGCCGCTGGGACGTGGGCGGCATCGGCCGGTACATGGTGTGCATCGGGCCATTGTCGTCGCTGTTCGACTACGCGACCTTTGCGCTGATGGCATTGACCTTCGATGCGCTCGGCGACCCTGCGCTCTTCCAGACCGGGTGGTTCGTCGAATCGCTGCTGTCGCAAACGCTGATCGTCCACGTCATCCGTACGAACCGGATTCCCTTCGTCGAGAGCCGGCCGAGCCGCGCGCTCGTTTTGATGACGCTCGCCATTTGCACGCTCGGCGTCTGGCTCCCGTTCTCGCCGCTGGCGGGCTGGCTGGGGCTCGCGCGCCTGCCTGCGGGCTACTGGCCGGCGCTGGCCGGAATCCTTGTCGCCTACCTGGCGCTCACGCAGCTCGTCAAGGCGTGGGTCGTGCGCCGCTTCGAGCTCGCTTGATCCGCGCCCGAAGAGGGATATGCGCTGCGGCGCGAGTTGCGTATCCTAGCGGCACTCGCTTCCTCTCGAATCGATCCCCGGGACAGATGCCGTAATGAATTCCGCTCTGAACGTGTGCGCTTCTGGTCCTCGCGTTCGGCATCGTGCCCTCCATGCCGGTGCCACCGCGCAAGGCGCGAAGGCGGCGGACAAGGCCTCGCCGATGCCTTCTGCCGCCGATGCGAAATCCATCGCAGCGGACGCCTACCTGCAGACGTTTCCGCTGCTGCAGACCGCGCGCGAGCTCGACCGCGAGATGAACACGGCCGACGCGCAGGACTACGTCGGCAAGTTCAACGCCTTTCGTCATCAGGACGGGCTGCCTTCGCCCAAGGATGCGTCGATTCGCCGGAAGAGTTACGACGCCCCGTACTCGCGGGCGTGGCTCGACCTGCGCAGCGAGCCGATGGTCGTCCAGGTGCCGGCGATTCCGGCCGGTCGTTTCGTCGTGATTCAGTTCTACGACCTGTGGGGGCATAACCTCTTGCACGTAGACGGGAAGAATGCGCCGAAGCCCGTCAACATCCTGGTGGCCGGACCGGGCTGGAAAGGCGCGCAGCCCAGGGGCATCGATCGCGTCGTGCGTGCCGACACGTCGCTCGTCGGCGTCACGGGCCGCACGTCCGCCGCGATGCCCGGCGACGCCGCGAGCGTGGCCGAGCTGCAGAAGCAATACCGGATCGTCCCGCTTTCGCAATTCACGAAAAGTGCGACTCCCAAGACGGCGCCGGCCATCACGTTCGCCGCGTTCGACGAGGCCAAGGCCGACACCGGCGCGTTCATCGGCTACGTCAATCAGCTGCTGCCGTACGTGCGCCTCGACGCGGCGGAGCAGCTCGCGTTCAAGCGTTATGCGGGCATCGGCATGGTGGCGGGCAAGCCGTACGATCCCGCCAAGATGGACAGCGCCGTCGTCGCCGCCATCGAGGGCGGCGTCACCGAGGCGCGAGGCAAGCTCGAAAAGGCGATGGCGGAGGCGCGCGGCGCGGTCGACCCTGTCGGGACGCGCGAGGCGTTCGGCGGCGACACGATGAAGCGTTCGATCAGCGCCGGCTTCGATTTGCATCGCGTCGCGAGCAACGAAATCGTCGAATTCCCGATCGCCGGCGACGGCGGCGGCGATCCGTTCGAGAAGGGCGCGAAATACCGACTCGTGTTTCCGCCCGGCCAGCTGCCGCCCGTCGACGGGTTCTGGTCGCTCGAGATGATCAGCGTTCCCGTCGTGCGCTACTACGACAATCCGGTCAATCGCTACGTGATCGACAGCCGGATGACGGGGCTGAAGAAGAATGCCGACGGCTCGCTCGAGATCGCGATCCAGCGCGACACCCCGGGGCCGGACCTCGAATCGAACTGGCTGCCGACGCCCGACACCGGCTTTTCGCTGACGCTGCGCCTGTTCGCGCCCAAGGCGGAAGCGGTCGACGGGCGGTGGAAGCCCGCGTATCCGAACCGGCTCCCGTAGCACCGCCGAATTCGCTTCCCAAGCGAGCACGACGGGGATCATCGCAAGAGGAGAACAATGCGACGGATCGTTGGCGCCGCAGTGCTCATTTTTGTCAGCCTGTCGACCGGCTTGGCGTACAGTCAGACCACCACCGATTCGCCCGTCACCACGAAACCCAGGCTCTATGCGCTGGTAGCGGCTGTCGGCGAGCAGATCACGGAGGCGTACGAAGCGCAAAGCACGGGCAGCCACCTTAGCCCCTTCCGGCAAAGCAGGTCCCACGTTCCGAACAACGCACTCAATCGCTTTGTCTTGCACAGCCTCGACGTCGCGATTGAAAACGTGGATCCGGAAAGCCAGCGGGTCTACCTGTCGCTCTCAGCGGTACCGATGGACGGAGTCCCAGCACCGAAGCAGGACAGCTTCGCGCTCGGAATCATCGTTGCAGAACTGGAGAAGATACCCGAGCGATTGAATTGGGACAGAATCGTGATTGCCACGCCTGCCTACGAATCGCTGGCGCGGAACGGAATGCCGGGCAAGATCCAGGGATTTGGCATGTTTGCGCAGCCCCTGTGCCAGGCGGGCTGTCCTAAACCGGGGACCCCGTATCCTGCGGCGATCGATGCAGAGCCGCTCGATGGCGTCGCCGCCGTCACCGTCGGACGACACCGCCATCAGGGCCAAGACGTTTCTTGCGCCGTTCTCGTACATCGAGGTGTGGGTGCTGGACCCGAAGACCCTCGCCGTGCTCGATAGGCAACAGAGTTTCGATCACCAGAAGCTTGCAGAGCCCGTCTACAAGGCACCCATGAGCGAAGGCGACCTCCAGCGTTATCTCGCTCGCCGCGCAACAGATCTGATCGAGACCTCGATCAGCGCGGCGGTCATGCGCTCCGAGGTCAATCTGCGCCGCGGCAAGGTCGAGCTCGGTCCCCTCAAGGACGTCACGCCCGATGACGCCAAACGATGACGTCGACTGCTGCTTCTGCGCACGCGCGTGAGGGACGCTGTTGGGACGAAGCCTGCACTCCCGATCGAGCGGAACGGCTGCCTGTTCCCTTGGTGGACAGTGACCAATGTCCAACGGCGCTTGTTGGCGCCCCCGGCGGAAGCGATCGACGGGCGGCGGAAGCCCGCGTAGGCGAACCGTCTCCGAGCTGCGCTCGGCGCGCCGGCATTTCGCCGGGTTGATCCAGGACAAGGAATTCGTGGTCGGGGCGGCTATTCTCCCCGTGGTGAGCCATCCGCGACACTGGAACCTGGGCGCCAAGCTGACGCTGGTCGGCCTGCCGTTTCTCCTGCTCGCGCTCGTATCGATCGCGGTGACGCTGTGGGTGTCCTGGCAGCTCGACGGGGGCGCCGCGGCGGTGAACGAAGTCGGCCGCATGCGCATGCAGGCGTACCGAATGTCGTTGGCCGTCGCCGCCGGCGAGGCGGCCTCGCTTCCGCCGCGGACGGCAGAGTTCCGGCGCAGCCTCGACACGCTGCGTCATGGCGACCCCGAACGGCCGTTGTTCGTCCCGTGGGATGACGCGACGCGGGCGCAATTCGACGTCGTGGACCAGGACTGGAGCCGATTCCTCCCGCAACTGGAAGGCGCGACTGCGTCCTCTCTGCATGCGTTGGGCATCGATACCGCGGCCTTCGTCGCCGACATCGACACGCTGGTGGCCGGCATCGAGCGCCACATGTCCCGCTGGACGGCGCTCCTGCACCTGTTGCAGACAGCGATGATGGTCGTGGCGGTCCTTGGCGCCGCGCTGCTGATCTACACGGGCTACCTGTTCGTGCTGGAGCCCGTCGGGCGCCTGAAGGCGGCCACCGAGCGCCTGCAGCGCGGCGATTTCAGCGCGCGCGTCGACCGTGTCACCACCGACGAGTTCGGCTCGCTGGCGGAATGCTTCAATGGCATGGCCGCGCACCTGCAGCTCATGTACCGCGACCTCGAGGCGAAAGTGGCCGAGAAAACGTCGCAGCTCGAGGAAAAGCGAGAGCGGCTCGAAGCTTTGTATGACGTGACGGCGCTGGTGGCGAAGGCGACGACGCTGAACGAGCTGGCGGATGGATTCGTCGAGCGCGTGGGGCGGGTCGCCCATGCCGACGGCGTGGCGTTGCGCTGGTCCGACGAGGCCAATCGGCGGTTCCTGCTGCTGACGTCGGCCGGATTGCCGACGGCGATGGCCGAAGGCGAGCAGTGCGTCATTGCCGGCGAATGCCACTGCGGCGCGCTTTCCGCCCCCTACGTGACGCGCGTGATACCGATTGCGAGCATGTCTTACACGGGATCCCCGCACTGCGCCAACGCGGGGTTCGCCACACTCGTTTCCATTCCCATCCGGCTCCATGACCGCCTGATGGGGGAAGTGAATCTGTTCTATCACGCGAGCATCACGCTGTCGGCGGCAGAGCGATCGCTGCTGGAGGCGCTCTCTGCCCACCTCGCGGGAGCCATGGAAAACCTCCGCCTCAACGCGCTCGAGAAGGAAGCGGCCGTCGCGCAGGAGCGCACGTTCATCGCGCGCGAGCTGCACGACTCGATCGCGCAGTCGCTCGCCTTCCTCAAGATCCAGGTGCAGCTGATGCGCGATGCGCTCGAAAGCGGCGATGCGCTTCGACTGGAGAGGGTCCTGGACGAGATCGATACCGGCGTGCGCGAAAGCTACGGGGATGTGCGCGAGCTCCTCGTCCACTTCCGCACGCGCTCGCACGGCGAGGACATCGAGCCTGCGCTGCAGACGACGCTGCGCAAGTTCGAGCACCAGAGCGGTCTCAAGGCGACGATGCAAATGCAGGGTCACGGCATCCCGCTGGCGCCCGACCTGCAGATGCAGGTGCTGCACATCATCCAGGAGGCGCTGTCCAACGTGCGCAAGCATTCCGAAGCCGCGAGCGTGCGGGTGACCGTCCAGCAGCGGCCGCAGTGGCGCTTCGAGGTGCGCGACGACGGGGTCGGGTTCCATTCGGGCCCCGAATCCGACGACGAGACCCACGTGGGGCTGCGGATCATGGCGGAGCGCGCCGAGAAGATCGGCGCCGTGCTCGACGTCGTATCGATGCCGGGGGTCGGCACGTCGGTCGTGCTGACGCTGCCGCCTTCCGTGCCGGCAACCGCCGTGGCCGCAGCAACGGACGCCACGCGCGTTACGGCATCTCTCCACTGACTCATGCCCGGCGCCCTGCAGCAACCCGTTCGCATCCTGGTCGTCGACGACCATACGCTGTTCCGGCGCGGCGTCATGGCGTTGCTGGGACGGGATCCGCTGCTGCAGGTCGTCGGCGATGCCGCGGACGCCGGCTCGGCGCTGCGCCGGGCGCAGGAATTGCAGCCCGATCTCATCCTGCTCGACAATCATCTGCCGGGCGTCAACGGTGTCGACGCGCTGCCGTCGCTGCGCGAGGCGGCGCCGCAGGCCCGCATTCTCATGCTGACCGTCAGCGAAGACGAGCAGGACCTGGCCGCGGCGCTGCGTGGCGGCGCCAGCGGCTACCTCCTCAAGACCATCGAAGGCGATGCGCTGATCGCCGCCATCGCGCGCGCGATGCGCGGGGAATCGGTGGTGGCGGGGGAAATGACCGGCAAGCTCGTCGCCGCCTACCGTGACGCCATGGCGCCTGCCGCTCCCGCGGCGGGGTCGAAGGTCGCGCAACTCTCGCCGCGCGAGCAGGAAATCCTGCGCGCCATCGCGCGTGGCGCGAGCAACAAGGAAATCGGCCGCGAGCTCGGCATCGCCGAGACGACGGTCAAGATCCATGTCCAGCACGTGTTGCGCAAGCTCGACGTGAGCTCGCGGGTCCAGGCCGCCGTTATCGCATCCGAGCACGGCCTGACTTGATCCTGCGCAAACGCGCGGCATTCATTTTCCAGAGTAGTTCTTCCGGAGGATGCCGGCGTGTCGGGGCATCGTTCTTTCGCCCACGCTCGCCTCTCCCGCCGAAGGATACTTTCCGTCCGCTCCTCCCCCTACACTCGATGCACGAAAAAGAGTCGCAGGAAGGGGATTCGCTTCATGGGCAATCGAAGACAGGCGCTGTCGGTGCTGATCGTCAGCACGCTGGCATTCACCGTGTGCTTCATGGTGTGGATGATGTTCGGAGTGATCGGCATTCCGATCAGAAAGACGCTCAACCTCAACGCCACCGAATTCGGCCTGCTCACCGCAACGCCGGTGCTGACGGGCTCGCTCATTCGGGTGCCGCTCGGCATGTGGACCGACAAGTTCGGCGGCCGCATCGTGCTGTTCCTGCTGATGATCGCCTGCGTCGTTCCGATCTGGCTCATCGGCTACGCGACCCAGTTCTGGCACTTCCTGGTGCTGGGGCTCTTCGTCGGGCTGGCGGGCGGCTCTTTCTCGGTCGGCACGCCGTACGTGGCGCGCTGGTTTCCGCGGAAGCAGCAGGGCTTCGCGATGGGCATCTATGGAGCCGGCAATTCCGGTGCCGCGGTCAACAAGTTCGTCGCCCCCGCGCTGCTTGTCGCCTTCGGCTGGACGATCGTGCCGCAGGTCTACGCGGCGATCATGGTCGGCACGGCGCTGTTGTTCTGGTTCGGGAGCTACTCGGATCCGAACCACCTGGTCGACTCGAAGATCACCTGGCGTCAGCAGCTGGTGGCGCTCAAGGATCCCAAGGTCTGGAAATACTGCCAGTACTACTCGATCGTCTTCGGCGGCTACGTGGCCATGAGCCTCTGGATGGTGCAGTACTACGTCGGCGAGTTCGGTCTCGACATCAGGGCAGCGGCGCTGCTTGCCGCGTGTTTTTCGCTCCCGGGCGGTGTGCTGCGCGCGGCCGGCGGCTGGCTTTCCGACAAGTTCGGCGCGCACGCGATGACGTGGTGGGTGCTGTGGGTGAGCTGGGTCTGTCTCTTTCTCTTGTCCTATCCGCAGACCGACATGACGATCACCACGATCGACGGCCCGAAGACGTTCCACATCGGCCTCAACGTATGGCTGTTCACGGCGCTGATGTTCGTGCTCGGCATCGCGTGGGCATTCGGCAAGGCGTCGGTGTTCAAGTACATCTCCGACGACTATCCGACGAACATTGGCGTGATCTCCGGCGTCGTCGGGCTGGCCGGCGGCCTCGGCGGCTTCATCCTGCCGATCATGTTCGGCGCGCTGATGGATCTCACCGGCATCCGCTCGTCCGCTTTCATGCTCATGTACGGCGTGGTGTGGGTGTCGCTGATCTGGATGTACTGGACCGAAGTGCGCGGCGCCGAGCTCATGGGCAGCAAGTCCAAGGCGTTTCGCCTGAACGGTTGACCGCGTGCCCCGACCCTATTGAAAGCTCGCCATGACGACCACCGTCGAGAAATCCATCTCCCCGTCCCCGGCAGCTACCGGCCACGCCGACATCGCCGACTGGCGACCCGAAGACGCCGAGTTCTGGGAGCGTGTCGGCAAGAAAGTTGCCTATCGCAACCTCGTGCTGTCGGTGCCCGCGCTGCTCTGCGGGTTTGCGGTCTGGGGGATGTGGGGAATCATCACGGTCCAGATGCTGAACCTGGGCTACCCGTTCACGCAGGCGGAGCTCTTCACGCTGACGGCCATCGCCGGGATCGCCGGCGCGACGATGCGCATCCCCGCATCGTTCCTGATCCGCGTGGCCGGCGGCCGCAACACGATCTTCCTCACGACGGCGATGCTGCTCGCGCCCGCGATCGGCACCGGCATCGTGCTGCAGCACAAGGACTGGCCGCTGTGGTCGTTCCAGCTGATGGCGCTGTGGTCGGGCGTCGGCGGCGGCAATTTCGCCAGCTCGATGTCGAACATCAGCACGTTCTTTCCCAAGCGGCTGCAAGGCACGGCGCTCGGCATCAACGCGGGCATCGGCAATTTCGGCGTGACCAGCATGCAGATCGTCATCCCGCTGATGATGACGATGGGCATCTTCGGCGCGCTGGGCGGCGAGCCGATGACGCTCTTGAAGGACAGCGGCTGGATCTTCGGCAAGATCCCCGCGGGCACGCCGACCTGGATCCAGAACGCCGGCTTCGCGTGGGTGCTGTCGCTGGTGCCGCTATCGATCCTCTGCTGGCTCGGGATGAACAACCTGAAGCCCGTGTCGCCGGACACCGGCCACCCGATCGCGGCCTTCGCCAAGATCACCTGGCTCTACACGCTGGCGTTCATCCCGTCGATCCTCGGGCTGTACCTCTATCTGCCGAAGCCCACCGGGCTCGGCGTCATCAGCATGTGGGTCGCCATTCCGCTGGACGTCGTCGCTGCGCTGGTCGTGATGCGCCTCGCGGCGTTCGGCCCGATGAAGGAGGGCGTCGCCAAGCAATTCGCCATTTTCAGGAACAAGCACACGTGGTCGATGACGCTTCTCTACATCGTCACGTTCGGCTCGTTCATCGGATTCTCGATGGCGCTGCCGCTGTCGATGAAGGTGATCTTCGGGGTCAGCCACGTGCGCGATGCGGCGGGCGTGCTGCAGCACACGGCGAACAACCCGAACGCGCCGGCGGTCCTCGCCTACGCCTGGATCGGTCCCTTCGTCGGCGCGCTGATCCGCCCGGTCGGCGGCTGGATTTCCGACAAGGTAGGCGGCTCCATCGTGACCCAGGTCATCTCGGTCGTGATGGTGGTCGCGTCGGTGGCGGTGGGCCATGTGATGCTCCAGGCCTACCAGTCGCCAGCGCCGGAGCAGTATTTCCTGGTGTTCATGCTGCTCTTCGTGCTGCTGTTCGCAGCGAGCGGCATCGGGAACGGCTCGACGTTCCGCACGATCGGCGTGATCTTCGACCGCACGCAGGCTGGGCCGGTGCTCGGATGGACGTCGGCGATTGCGGCGTACGGCGCTTTCATCGCGCCTATCGTGATCGGCGCGCAGATCAGCGCAGGCACGCCGCAGTACGCGATGTACGGCTTCGCGATCTTCTACGGCCTCTGCCTGATCCTCAACTGGTGGTTCTACCTGCGCCGCGACGCGTACGTGAAGAACCCTTGAACGGCTGCCGCGGAGAGACACGATGAGCCATTTTCTGGATCGCCTTCACCATTTCGCGCTTCCGAAGGAATCGTTCGCCGACGGTCACGGGGTTGCCACCGGCGAGGACCGCACCTGGGAAGACGCCTATCGCAACCGCTGGGCGCACGACAAGATCGTTCGCAGCACCCACGGCGTCAACTGCACGGGATCGTGCTCGTGGAAGATCTACGTCAAGGGCGGCATCGTCACCTGGGAGACGCAGCAGACCGACTACCCGCGCACGCGCTGGGACATGCCGAACCACGAGCCGCGCGGCTGCGCGCGCGGCGCGTCCTACAGCTGGTATCTCTATAGCGCGAACCGCGTCAAGCATCCGATGGTGCGCGGCCGCCTGCTCAAGCACTGGCGCGCGGCGCGATTGCGGCACGGCCCGGTGGAGGCGTGGGCGTCCATCGTGGGCGACGATGCGAAGCGGCGCGACTACCAGCAGGTGCGCGGCTTGGGCGGCTTCGTGCGCTCCAGCTGGGACGAGGTCAACGAGATCGTCGCTGCCGCGAACGTCTATACGGCAAAGACCTACGGCCCCGACCGGGTAATCGGCTTTTCGCCGATTCCCGCGATGAGCATGGTGAGCTATGCCGCGGGGTCACGCTATCTGTCGCTGATCGGCGGCGTGTGCATGAGCTTCTACGACTGGTACTGCGACCTGCCGCCGGCGAGCCCGCAGGTGTGGGGCGAGCAGACCGACGTCCCCGAATCGGCCGATTGGTTCAACAGTACCTACATCATCGCGTGGGGCAGCAACGTGCCGCAGACACGCACGCCGGATGCGCATTTCTTCACCGAAGTCCGCTACAAGGGCGCGAAGACGGTGGCGGTGACGCCCGATTATTCCGAGGTCGCCAAGCTCACCGACCTCTGGCTGCACCCCAAGCAGGGCACCGATGCGGCGCTGGCCATGGCGATGGGGCACGTGGTGCTCCGTGATTTCTTCATCGACAGGCGCTCGTCGTATTTCGACGACTATGCCCGGCGTTACACGGACCTGCCGATGCTCGTGATGCTGAAGGAGCACGTGACGGCGAACGGCGAGACGATCGTCGTCCCGGACCGCTATGTGCGCGCGTCGGACTTCAACGGCAAGCTCGGCCAGGCCAACAATTCCGACTGGAAGACCGTCGCCTTCGACGAAAGCGGGAAGGTCGTGCTGCCGAACGGCGCCATCGGGTTCCGCTGGGGCCCCGACGGTCGCGCCGACCAGGGACAGTGGAATCTCGAGTCGAAGGAGGCGCGGCACGGCAACGACGTGAAGCTCAAGCTGTCGGTGCTCGAAGGCGGAGGGGACTCCGTGACGACCGCCCGCGTCGGTTTTCCGTACTTCGGAGGCATCGAAAGCGCGCATTTTCCGAACAATCCCGGCGCCGACGTTCTCGTGCGCACCGTGCCGGTCAAACGCATCGCGCTCGGCAAGGAAGGCGAGAAGCGCGAGGCGCTTGTCGCCACCGTGTTCGACCTGCAAGTCGCAAACTACGGCGTCGCGCGCGGACTCGCGGGCGAAAACGCGGCGACGGATTTCGACGACGACACGCCGTACACCCCGGCCTGGCAGGAGGCGATCACCGGCGTGCCGCGCGCGCAGGTCATCACGGTGGCCCGGCAATTCGCCGAAAACGCGGACAAGACGCAGGGCAAGTCGATGGTGATCATCGGCGCGGCGATGAACCACTGGTACCACAGCGACATGAACTACCGCGGCGTCATCAACCTGCTGATGATGTGCGGATGCATCGGCAAGAGCGGGGGCGGATGGGCGCATTACGTGGGCCAGGAAAAGCTGCGCCCGCAGACGGGCTGGACCGCGCTGGCGTTCGCGCTCGACTGGATTCGTCCGCCGAGGCAGCAGAACAGCACCAGCTTCTTCTACGCGCACACGGATCAGTGGCGCTACGAGAAGCTCGGCATGGACGAAGTGCTGTCGCCGCTCGCCGACCGGAAGCTCTACGCCGGCAGCATGATCGACTACAACGTCCGCGCGGAACGCATGGGCTGGCTGCCGTCGGCGCCGCAGTTGCAGACCAACCCGCTGCAGGTGGTGCGCGATGCGCAGGCAGCGGGCATGGAGCCCAAGGATTACGTGGTGAAATCGCTCAAGGACGGCACGCTCGCCATGAGCTGCGCGGACCCGGATCACCCGAGCAACTGGCCGCGCAATCTGTTCGTCTGGCGCTCGAACCTGCTGGGGTCGAGCGGCAAGGGCCACGAATATTTCCTCAAGCATCTGCTCGGCACCAGCAATGGCGTGCAGGGCAAGGACCTCGGCAAGGAGGAAGCGAAGCCGACGGAGGTCGTCTGGCACGACGAGGCGCCCGAAGGCAAGCTCGACCTCCTCGTGACGCTCGACTTCCGCATGAGCACCACGTGCCTCTATTCGGACATCGTGTTGCCGACCGCCACGTGGTACGAGAAGAACGACCTCAACACCAGCGACATGCACCCGTTCATCCATCCGCTGTCGACCGCCGTGGATCCTGCATGGCAGAGCCGCAGCGACTGGGACATCTACAAGGGCTTCGCCAGGAAATTCAGCGAAGTGTGCGTCGGCCACCTGGGTGTCGAGAAGGAAGTCGTGCTGACGCCGCTGATGCACGACAGCCCGGCCGAATTGGGCCAGCCGTTCGAGGTGCGCGACTGGAAGCGCGGCGAATGCGAGCTCGTTCCCGGCAAGACCGCGCCGCAGATAACGGTGGTCGAGCGCGACTTTCCCAATGTCTACCGGCGTTTCACCGCGCTGGGACCGCTGATGGGCAAGGTCGGCAACGGCGGCAAGGGCATTGGCTGGAATACGCAGACCGAGGTGAGGCAGCTGGGTGAGCTCAATGGCACCGTGCGCGCCGAGGGTGCCACTTGCGGCATGGCCAGGATCGAATCCGATATCGACGCCTGCGAAGTGGTCATGATGCTGGCGCCGGAAACCAACGGCCATGTTGCGGTGAAGGCATGGGAGGCACTGTCCAAGATCACGGGCCGCGAGCACAAGCACCTGGCGCTGTACCGCGAGGACGAGAAGATCCGTTTCCGCGACATCCAGGCGCAGCCGCGCAAGATCATCAGCTCGCCGACGTGGAGCGGCATCGAGAGCGAGACGGTCAGCTACAACGCCGGCTATACGAACGTGCACGAGCTCATTCCCTGGCGCACGCTGACCGGACGGCAGCAGTTCTATCAGGACCACCCGTGGATGATCGCGTTCGGCGAGGGCTTCTCGACCTACCGGCCGCCCGTTGACCTCAAAACCACCGCGGCGATCCACAACAAGCGAAGCAACGGCAATCCCGAGATCCTGCTCAACTTCATCACGCCACACCAGAAGTGGGGGATTCACAGCACCTACACCGACAACCTGATGATGCTGACGTTGAGCCGCGGCGGACCGATCATCTGGCTTTCCGAGGACGATGCGAAGAGGGCCGGCATCGTCGACAACGACTGGGTCGAGCTCTTCAACGTCAACGGCGCGATCGCCGCGCGCGCGGTGGTGAGCCAGCGCGTCAATCCCGGCATGGTGATGATGTACCACGCGCAGGAGAAGATCGTGAACACGCCGGGGGCCGAGATCACCGGCGTTCGCGGCGGCATCCACAACTCGGTGACGCGCATCGTGCTGAAGCCGACGCACATGATCGGCGGCTACGCGCAGCTTTCCTACGGCTTCAACTATTACGGGACGATCGGCACCAACCGCGACGAGTTCGTGGTCGTGCGCAAGATGAGCAGGATCGACTGGCTCGACACGCCGGTCGGCGCCGAACGCATCGCGGTGTCCAGGCGCAAGGAGAGAATCCATGAACCCTTACGCTCGCATTCGGCGGGAGTTGGTGGACCCCCACGCTCACGTTCGTTCGCTGCCCCCGAGGGGGAGCTGGCCTCCCTTGAGGCGGCTCGGCGGGAGGCCCCATGAAAGTACGCGCCCAGATCGCGATGGTGCTGAACCTCGACAAGTGCATCGGCTGCCACACGTGCAGCGTCACTTGCAAGAACGTCTGGACGAGCCGGCCGGGCATGGAGTACGCCTGGTTCAACAACGTCGAGACCAAGCCCGGCATCGGCTATCCCAAGGAATGGGAGAACCAGGACAAGTGGAACGGCGGCTGGGTGCGCAAGGCGGACGGGTCGATCGAGCCGCGCCAGGGCGGCAAATGGAAGCTCCTGATGCGGATATTCGCCAATCCCAACCTGCCGCAGATCGACGATTACTACGAGCCGTTCACGTTCGACTACGACCATCTGCAGAGCGCGCCGGAGATGAAGGCGAGCCCGACCGCGCGTCCGCGCAGCCTGATCACCGGCATGCAAATGGACAAGATCGTCTGGGGCCCGAACTGGGAGGAGCTCCTCGGCGGCGAGTTCAGCGCGCGCAGCGCCGACAAGAACTTCGACGGCTTCGAGGCCGCGCAAAAAGCGATGGTCGGCGAGTTCGAGAACACGTTCATGATGTACCTGCCGCGGCTGTGCGAGCACTGCCTCAATCCGTCGTGCGTAGCGAGCTGTCCTTCCGGCTCGATCTACAAGCGCGAGGAGGACGGCATCGTTCTCATCGACCAGGACAAATGCCGCGGCTGGCGCATGTGCGTGAGCGGCTGTCCCTACAAGAAGATCTATTACAACTGGAAGAGCGGCAAGGCGGAGAAGTGCATCTTCTGCTATCCGCGCATCGAGGCGGGTCAGCCCACGGTGTGCTCGGAGACGTGCGTCGGGCGCATCCGCTATCTCGGCGTGATGCTCTATGACGCCGACCGCATCCAGCAAGCGGCGAGCGTCGAGCGCGACCGCGATCTCTATCAGGCGCAGTGCGACATCTTCCTCGATCCCAACGACCCGGCGGTGATCGAGCAGGCACGGCGCGACGGCGTTCCCGACGCGTGGCTCGAAGGCGCGCGGAGAAGTCCGGTCTGGAAGATGGCGATGGACTGGAAGGTCGCGCTGCCGCTGCATCCCGAATACCGGACGCTGCCGATGGTCTGGTACGTGCCGCCGCTGTCGCCGATCAGCGCCGCCGCCAACGCGGGACAGGTGGGGGCCAACGGCCAGATTCCCGACGTCCGGCAGCTGCGCATTCCGGTCAACTACCTCGCCAACCTGCTGACCGCCGGCGATACGGCGCCGGTGATCCGCGCACTGGAGCGGATGCTCGCGATGCGCGCCTACCAGCGCGGCAAGCATGTCGACGGGCAGGCCAATGCCGCGGTCCTGGCGCAGGTCGGGATGACCGAGGCCGACGTCGAGGACATGTACCAGCTGATGGCGATCGCCAACTACGAAGACCGCTTCGTGATTCCGAGCACGCACCGCGAATACGCGGAGAACACGTTCAACGTTCGCGGCGGCTGCGGTTTCTCGTTCGGCAACGGCTGTTCGGAGGGCTCCGGCGACGTGAGCCTGTTCGGAAGCGAGAAGCGGCGCACGATTCCCATCAAAGCGGAAATCTAGAAAATGTTCAACGCCAAACCGCCTTCCATGACGCTGACGTTGCGGGTGCTGGCCCGGCTGCTGAGCTATCCCACGGCCGGCTTGCGCGAACACTTGGGCGAGATGCGCGCGGTGCTGCATCGCGAACGCGCGCTGGGCGCCGCGCGGCTCACCGAGCTCGACGCGCTGATCGCCGGCATCGAGCGCCAGAGCGCCATCGATGCCGAAGCCGACTACGTGCAGCTCTTCGACAGCGGGCGCAGCACGTCGCTGCACCTGTTCGAGCACGTTCACGGCGATTCTCGCGACCGCGGCCCGGCGATGATCGACCTCGCCCAGATGTACGAAAAGGCCGGCCTCTATCTCGGAGAAGGCGAGATGCCCGACCACCTGCCGGTGGTGCTCGAATATGCGTCGACGCAACCGCCGGCGGCGGCGCGCGCCTTCCTGGGCGAAATCGCGCACATCCTCAACGTCGTCTTCAACGCGCTGGCGAAGCGCGGCAGTCGGTATGCCAGCGCGCTCGGCGCGTTGCTCGAGCTGGCCGGCGAAGAAGCCAAGACGGTCAGCGTGCCGGAGGACGAGCCGCTCGACGAAAGCTGGGCCGAGCCGGCCGCGTTCGACGGCTGCGCGTCGAAAGGTCAGACGAGACCCGGCCAAGCGCAAGCGATTCGGATCGTTCGCAACGACCGCCCGGTCGAAGGAGCGCGCACATGACGACCGTGAACGGCTTCCTCTTTGGCGTTTATCCGTACATCTGCCTGGCGGTGTTCCTGCTGGGCAGCCTGCTGCGTTTCGACCGCGACCAGTACACATGGAAGAGCGACTCGTCGCAATTGCTGCGGACCGGCCTGTTGCGCTGGGGCAGCAACCTGTTCCACATCGGCATTCTGTTCCTGTTCTTCGGCCACCTGCTGGGACTGCTGACGCCGCACGCGTTTTATGGTCATTTCATCGAAGTTCCCGTCAAGCAGATGCTGGCCATCTACTCGGGCGGATTCTTCGGCGTGCTGTGCTTCATCGGCCTCACGATGCTGATCTACCGGCGCGTCTTCGATCCGCGCATTCGCCGCACCAGCCATCGCACCGACATCGCGATCCTGGTGATCCTTTGGGTGCAGCTCACGGTCGGCCTCATCACCCTCCCGTTTTCATGGGCACATTCGGACGGCACGGTGATGCTGATCCTGGCCGATTGGGCGCAGCGCATCCTGACCCTGCGGGCGGTCGACGCGCAGGTGCTCGCAGGACTGCCGTGGCCGTACCTGTTCCACCTCGTGCTCGGCATGACGATCTTCCTGCTGCTCCCGTTCAGCCGGCTGGTGCACGTGTGGAGCGGCTTCGCCTTGATCGCCTATGTCTTCCGCCCCTATCAGCTGGTGCGCGCGCGGCGGCTCAACCTGCCGGCCGGACACAACACGCCGTCTGCGCGCGTCTGAAGGAGAGAGGTGATGACCGGTACAACGGGGCCCGCGATTGCGCGAATCGACGGTATAGCGTTGCATGCGGCCGGCGAGGCGCTCGACGCCGAGACGCTGCGCCAACGCGCCTGCACCGAACTGCTGCGGCGCGCGGCGCAACGCGAGGGCCTCCTCGCGGCCGACGACCCGCCTTGCGCGGACGGCATCATCAGCGAGGGGGCGTCGGCCGCCATCGAGACATTGCTTGCGCGGGTGCTGCTGGTGCCCGAGCCTTCCGACGAGGCGTGTCGCCGGCATTTCGCGGCGCACGCGGGCGACTACCGCACCGGGGATCGCGCTCATGTGCGTCACGTGCTGTTCGCGGTGACGCCGGGAGTGGACGTGCGCGCGTTGCGCAAGCGTGCCGAAGCCGCACTGCTCGACGTGCGTTGCCATCGCGAAGGGGAGGCGGATCGCTTCGCCGCGGCGGCGGCGAGCCTGTCCAATTGCCCTTCCGGCGCGGAAGGCGGCGATCTCGGCTGGCTCACGCGTGCGGATTGCGCACCCGAGTTCGCGCGCGAGATCTTCGCCGGCGCGGAGATCGGTGTGCTGCCGCGCCTCGTGCACAGCCGCTTCGGCTTGCACGTGGTGGAAGTGCTGGCCCGCGAGCCCGGAGCCGATCCGTCGTACGAGAGCGTGCGCGGCGCGTTGGCAATGGCGTTGCGGCAGCAATCCTACGTAACCGCCTTGCGCCAGTACCTGCAGTTGCTCGCGGGCGCCGCGAACGTGGAGGGTGTCGCGCTCGACAGCTCCGATACCCCGCTGGTTCAATAGGCGCGCGATGCCGCAGGATCGCATGCACGCTGGAATGCCCACGAACGAGCCGCACTTTGCGCTACTCCTGCAGGCGGCGCGCTCGCAACCGGAGCCGCAACGCCTGCTGTTCGTGTTTGCCGCCGCCGCCCTCCCGGAAGACGCAACTGCCGAGCAAAAAGCCCGCTTCCAGGCGGGCGAGGGCGGCGAGCTCGAGCCCGTCATGTGCGTGGACAAGGAAGCGCGTGCGCTGACGACGTTCGAAGCGTTGGTCGCGGAATCGCGGCAGACGGGGCAGGACTGGCACGTGGTGTTCGTGGCCGGACTGGCCGGACGAGGAACGAAGGCACCGTCCGAAGCGCAGGCCGAACGGGCGCTGAACGACATGGTCGAGGCCGTGCGGCAGGGCGCCGTCGGCGGCTATTCAGCGTTCGACATGCACGGCGAGCCTCTGAGCTTTTCATGACGCCGGAGCCGCTGTTGATCGAGGAGCCGATTCTGCCGGTCAATCCGGCGCGGCCGTCGTTTGCGCTCTGGAACCTTGGCTTCAGGCCGTTTTACCTGCTCGCCGCGATTTTTGCCGCGCTGTCGATCCCGCTGTGGATTTGCCAATACGCGGGCGTTCTTCCTGCCGCTTTTGCGCGGGGTCCGATCTGGCACGCCCACGAGATGCTGTTTGGCTATACCCTCGCCGTCATCGCCGGATTCCTCTTCACGGCGGTCCGCAACTGGACCGGACAGCCGACGCCGTCCGGCGCGGCGCTGGCCGCGTTTGCGCTGCTGTGGATCGCCGGCAGAGTCCTGGTGCTGACGCCCTATGACGGCGCTTCGGCAATCGTGAATGCCGCGTTTCCCGTCGCGGTCGCAGTCGCGATCGGAATCCCGCTCACCCGGAGCGGCAACACCCGAAACTACTTTTTCATCGCGATTCTGCTGTTGGTCGGCCTCGTCACGCTCGCTGTCCATCTTTCCTATCTTCGGGTCCTGGACTGGGCCGCGGTCGCGAGCCTGCAGGTTGGGCTCGACCTCGTCGTGTTCGTCATGGCGGTGATGGGCGGGCGCGTCATTCCGATGTTCACCAACAACGGTGTTCGCGGCGCAAACGCCACACGGCATCCGCTGCTCGAAAAGATCGCTTTGGGGAGCATCCTCGTATTGCTGGGAGCGGATTTGTTCCAGGCATCCGGGCGCGCGTTGGCGACCCTGGCACTTCTGGCGGCGCTCGCGCACGCGGCAAGGCTGTATCTCTGGCGACCGTGGCGGACGCTGCGCGTCCCCTTGGTGTGGGTGCTGCACGCGGCCTACGCCTGGATCGTCATTTATCTTGCATTGCGCGCCCTTGCAGCGCTTGGGCTGGTCGCCGAGCCGCTGGCCATTCACGCGCTGACGATCGGCGCCATCGGCGGCCTGACGATCGGCATGATGACGCGCACGTCGCGTGGCCACACGGGACGCCCGTTGATTGCCGATCGATTCGAGGTCGCGTGTTTCGTTCTCGTCCTGAGCTCCGCCGTCATCCGCGTCTTTGGCGGGATGCTCTTTCCGGATGCCTATGTCGCCACGGTCGTCGCCTCAGGCATCTGCTGGTCGGTCGGATTTGCATTGTTCGCAATCCGTTACTGGCCGGTGCTGTCCCGACCAAGGCTCGACGGCAAGCCGGGCTAGCCGCCGCATCGAAAGCGAAGCCGTGTAGGCGCGCATCGCTTTCTGCTGTCGGAGATTTTGAGCCGGCACGTAGGAATCGACGAAGCGTGCGAGCGGGTGAGCCTCGCGCGCATCGCGTAAGCCCCCTGTAGCACGCACGCATTCAGTGGCGCGAGCGTATTCGCACGTGGGAATAGCGCCGGGCACTTCCTGTTGGCCACTCCGCGTGGGCCGGAATAACGAACGTAGATCGCATGTTGGATTAGCGGACGCGCGCGCACGGGTGGCATGCGCGCGGGTCGGCAGCGTCGGTGCCGGCATGCGCCGGACGTCGGTTGTAAAAACTTCAGATGAGGAGCTCCCATGAGCAATTCAACTTCTACCTTCGTGCGACGCGCGCTCCGACTCACCGCGCTCGCTTTCGGGTTGGCGGTGAGCGCAGCGGCCGTCGCGGATCCCGGCAACTATATCGTTCACAACCTCGTCTCGGACCTGCCGGGCGTGGCCGACCACCAGGATCCCAATCTCAAGAACGCCTGGGGCATCGTGTTCGGCCCGACGAACCCGGTTTGGGTTTCGGACAACACAACCGGCGTGTCGACGCGTCTACGACGGCAACGGGAATCCGTGCTCGTGGGCAGTCCGCCGCAACCGCTGGTCGTAACGATTCCCGGGGGCACGCCGACCGGCATAACGTTCAACCCGTCCGCTGCCGACTTTCAGATCACCTGTGGTGCCGGTCCCGCCTCCGCTGCGGCCTTCTTATGGGCCACGGAGAACGGCGTCATTGCTGCGTGGAACGGAAGCTGCGGCTCCACTGCAGTCACCCTACCGACGACCGCAGTCCCTAATGGCGTCTACAAGGGCATCGCCATCGCCGGTGACGGCGCAAGGGACTTTCGCTTGTTTGCCGCAGATCTCTTCAACGGCAAGATCCAGGTGTTCGACCACAATTTCATGCCGACAACCGTTCCGGGCGGCTTCGTTGATCCGAACCTTCCGCCGGGCTTTGCCCCGTTCAACATCCTGAGTCTCCAAGGCAACCTCTACGTTGCGTACGCCTTTCACGTGGCTGGCGACCACGATGAAACCGCGGGCCCCGGGCTCGGTATCGTCGACGCCTTCGACGCCAACGGTTTCCTGATCGAACGCGTCGCCACGCGCGGCAAGCTCAACGCGCCGTGGGGCATGGCGTTCGCGCCGGCCGACTTTGGCAAATTCAGCGGCATGCTGCTCGTCGGCAACTTCGGCGACGGCACGATCAACGCCTTCGATACGAAGAACAACACCTTCGCTGGTCAGTTACGTACCGAGAATGGTCGAGTGCTGGCGATCGATGGACTTTGGGGTATCGCCTTCGGCAACAACTTCCGTGCTCAACCTGCCAACACACTGTTCTTCGCTGCTGGGCCCAACGACGAAGGCGATGGGCTGTACGGTACCATCCTGCCGGCGCCCGAAGAGGGCGAGGGAGGCTCGCGAGGACACTGACAGCGTCGACTAGATCTGCTCAAGAGACGCCGCGGTCGCGCCGCGGCGTCCCGGCGGCCTGCCGTATTGCGGGGCGGATGATCTTGCGGTCTTATGGTTGGGGCTGCCGGTAGCGAATCCTCACGGAACGAAGAAAGAAGTCCACCGGCCCTTCTCGGTCTCCGGTCTGGATTCACGCGCCGCCACGAGCCGACCCGATCGAGGCAATTGCGCCACGTAGCCCCGCCCTGCAGGCGGGGTTTTCGTTTTCTGCGACGACGCGGATCAACGCGGGCGCAACGCCAGGCCATATCGTCGGCGGCCGCGAGGTGAGTCGGCTGCGGAAGATGCTGCGGTACCGCGAGGACCACGGCGACGGCCAGATGGACGTTTTCGGACGGCGTTGGTTAGGGCGCACGGCCGATACCGCGGGTCGCATCGGCCGGCAATCCGACGGAATTCAAGTTCGGCAAGCTTGCGGATCGGGGCGAATTGCCGAACACAACAGATTGACCACCACAGCGGTTTGCGTCGAAACCTCTCTTGCGTCTAGATTCCGGTTGCAGCCTTCGCCATTTCGTACGGGGAAGCGCAAGTGCGGCATGGACTGGCACCCACACGCATGGAATGGCGTCGGACACCCTCGCATGGAAACCGGAACGGTTGATCGGAGCGGATCGTGGAAACATTTGGGACTGTACTGATCATCGTTGGAATCATCATTGCCTTGGCAGTGGGGTTCCTGATTGCGATTGGAGTGATTCCGCTGGACGGGTACATCGAAAGCTACCAAGACAAGAAGGCAAGGGAGAGCCGTGAGCGCGAGCGACGTTCCCGCGGCGCCTTGGGGCAGCCGACCGGCGGATCCTCGACCTCGTCACGAGATTAGCAACAGCGTTAATCGGGAGCCGACGCGCTGCGGACAGGTCGGCGCATTATTTGCGTCGGCGCTCGCTGCTCGAAGGCGCGTCGTCGTAGGTGGGCGGTCGAGTCTGCAGGTCAGGATCGCGGTCGCGCATATCTCGATCGCCCTTGATCCGCATTACCGTGGGGCGCTTCTCCCACGACTGTCGGTATTTTTTTAGACGTCTGTGCTGCCGGCCGCGCCGCACGGCAATCCATACGATGACGAGGGCAGCGAGCAACCCAAGGCCGTAAATGAGGGTCATGGGCTAATTTTACTTCGCCTGGCAAGGCTGTGTGATGAGGCACGCCTCCGAAGAGATGCCCGAACAAGGCGGGCGATAGAGTGGCTCACCCCTGAGGACGGTGCTGGCTGGGAATGGCACCGCCGACCGGTGTCGGGCGTTGGTGCTGTG
>CAWESK010000008.1:0-65054 GCA_963811685.1 uncultured beta proteobacterium
TTCACGCCCGCTGACTCGACGTCGGGAAGCCTCGTCTACAACGTTGGCGCGGTCGTGGTCTCGAAGTCGATCGTGCGGCAGACGCTGACGGCGATTGCGCTTGGCGGCCAATACTACGGAACCGCGGTGGTCGTGCATTCCGGATGCCGGACGCCCGCGAACAACGGGACGGTGTTGACGGATTTCGACGCCCTGGTCGCGCAGAACACGAGCGGCGGTTTCCAGCTCGATTTCACCTACGCGGGCAGCGAGAGCTGCACGTTCGCCGGCATCTACGCCCAGCAGGGGCTGTTGTTCCGCGTCCCGGCGACCTACGTCTGCAAGAACGGGACGACGACAACGCTCAACACGACGGCCACGATCTACGAGATGAAGTCGACCTCGATCGGCCTCGAAGGCCGCTGGACCGTCGCGGATTCCGGCGACGGGTGCCAGGAAGACGGCAAGTTCGCGACCGTGTTTCCCTGACGTTTCAAGCCGGCCGCGCAGCGCGGCGACGCACGCATTCGAACAGGCAGACCGCCGCCGCCACGGCGGCGTTGAGCGATTCCATCCCGCCCGGCATCGGGATCGTCACTCGCTGCGTCGCCTGTGCCGCGAGCGCCGGATCGAGGCCGGCGCCTTCGTTGCCGACCGCGATCGCGATGCGTCCATCGACGCGCGCGTCATACAGGCTCGCGCCTCCCGCCGCGACGAGCGCAAGGATCTCGCCGCCGTCCGCACGATATCCCGCTCGCCCAGGCGGCGAGGTCGGTGTCCTCGAAAATGTCGAGGCAGAAGTGCGCGCCCTGCCCGGCGCGCAGCACCTTGGGCGACCAGGCGAACGCGCAGCGCTTCGACATCCACACCTGGCGTACCCCTGCCGCCGCCGCCGAGCGCAGCATCGAGCCGACATTGCCGGGATCCTGGATGTCGTCGAGCAGCAGGCAGAAGTCCGCCGCTGCCGCGGGCTGCGGACGCAGCGCCGGGACCACGGCGAGCATCCCGACGTCAGCCGGCAGCACGGCGAGCTCGGACAGCAGCTTCGACGTGACGACGACGACGCGATCATCGTAGCGCGACGCGAGCGTCCGCACGCCGGGGCGCGCGAGCGCCTCGTCGCTGACGACGATCGTTTCCGGAGCGCCATGACGCTGCGCGTACGCGGCGACGAGATGCTCGCCTTCGAGCACGCACTTGCCGGCCTTGCGCCGGTCGCGTGACGAAGCGACCAGCCGGACCGCTTCCTTGAGGCGCGGATTCTGGCGCGACGTGACGTTCTGCATGCGCCGGCGATTCCGCGCGCCGCGTTTCAGCGCTTGTCCGCCGCCGGCGGCAGCGCCGCGCCCTTGGCGGGCGCCGCTTCCGACTGAAACTGGAAGAACACCTCATCGGAGCGGACCATGCCGAGCTCCGAGCGCGCGCGCTCCTCGATCGCTTCGGATCCGGTCTTCAAGTCGCGGACTTCGGCGTCGAGCGCATCGTTGCGCGCCTTCAGCGTCGCGTTCGCCGCCTGCCGCGTCTCCACTTGCCGGCCGAGCTCGCGCACCTGCAGCCAGCCGCCTTTGCCGAGCCACATCGGATACTGCAGCGCGGCGATCAGCAGGATGAAGATGAGCGCGAGCGTGCGCACGTCCGTTCTTCGCTATCGCAGCTGGAAGAACGCCGCGCGGCCGGGATACTCGGCGGCTTCGCCCAGATCCTCCTCGATGCGCAGCAACTGGTTGTACTTGGCCATCCGGTCGGAACGCGACAGTGATCCCGTCTTGATCTGCCCCGCGTTGGCACCGACGGCAATGTCCGCGATCATGCTGTCTTCCGTCTCGCCGGAGCGGTGCGAGATGACCGCCGTGTAGCCGGCGCGGTTGGCCATCGTGATCGCCGAGAACGTTTCGGTCAGCGTCCCGATCTGGTTGATCTTGATGAGGACCGAGTTCGCCACGCCCTTCGCGATGCCCTGCTTCAGGATCTTCGTGTTGGTGACGAAGACGTCGTCGCCGACGATTTGCACTTTCTTGCCCAGCCGGTCGGTCAGGAGCTTCCAGCCGTCCCAGTCGTGCTCGGACATGCCGTCCTCGATGCTGATGATCGGATACTTGTCGCACCAGGTCGCCAGCACGTCGACCATCTGCGAGCGCGTGAGCTTGGTTCCTTCCGAAGCCAGGTTGTAGACTCCGTCCTCGTAGAACTCGCTGGCCGCGCAGTCGAGCGCGATGGCGATGTCGGTGCCCGGCACGTAGCCGGCCTTGTCGATCGCCTCGACCAGCAGCTGCAGCGCGGCCTCGTTCGACGCGAGATCGGGCGCGAACCCGCCCTCGTCGCCGACGGTGGTCGGCATGCCCTTGGCATCGATGATCTTCTTGAGGGTGTGGAAGACCTCGGCACCGTAGCGCAGCGCCTCGCGAAACGACGGCGCGCCGAGCGGCACCAGCATGAATTCCTGCAGGTCGACCTTGTTGTTCGCATGCGCGCCGCCGTTGATCACGTTCATCAGCGGCACCGGCAGCTGCATCTCTCCCGCTCCGCCGAGATACCGGTAGAGCGGCAGCGAGGAATCGTCGGCGGCGGCCTTCGCGACCGCGCACGAGACCGCCAGGATCGCGTTGGCGCCAAGGCGCGCCTTGTTGTCCGTGCCGTCGAGCTCGATCATCGTCTTGTCGATGAACGATTGCTCCGTCGCGTCGAGGCCGAGGATCGCCTCGCAGATCTCGGTGTTGACGTTCTCGACCGCCTTCAGCACGCCCTTGCCGAAGTAGCGCGCCGCATCGCCGTCGCGGAGCTCCACCGCCTCCTTCGACCCTGTCGATGCGCCCGAGGGGACCGCGGCGCGCCCGGACACGCCCGACTCGAGGACGACGTCGGCCTCGATCGTGGGGTTGCCGCGCGAATCGAGGATTTCGCGGGCGATGACGTCGACGATGGCGCTCATTGTGGATTCCCCTCTTGTTGGTATGTTTTCAGTCGATCGAATGCATTCGCTGCCGCAACCGATTCAGCGCGCCGCGGCCGTCATCATCGCGTTCTCCGGGAATCCCGCGCGCTTCACCGCCGCGTCGAGGTCGCGCAACGTTTCCAGCAGCGCCTTCATCTTTCCGAGCGGCCACGCGTTCGGGCCGTCGGACAATGCCTTCGACGGATCGGGATGCGTCTCCATGAAGATGCCGGCAACGCCCGCCGCCACCGCGGCGCGCGCCAGCACCGGCACGAACTCGCGCTGTCCGCCGCTCGACGCTCCCTGGCCGCCCGGCAATTGCACCGAATGCGTCGCGTCGAACACGACCGGGCAACCCGTCTCGCGCATGATCGCGAGCGAGCGCATGTCGGACACGAGATTGTGGTAGCCGAACGACGCCCCGCGCTCGCAGACCATGATGTTGTCGGTGCCGCTTGCGCCTCGTGCCTTGGCGACGACCTGCTTCATGTCCTCGGGCGCGAGGAACTGTCCCTTCTTGATGTTGACCGGCTTGCCCGCGCGCGCAACCGCCTCGATGAAGTCGGTCTGCCGGCAGAGGAACGCCGGCGTCTGCAGCACGTCGACGACCGCCGCGGCATCGGCGATCTCCTCGATCGTGTGCACGTCGGTCAGCACCGGCACGCCGATTTGCCGCTTCACCTCGGCCAATACGCGCAAGCCCTCCGCCATGCCCGGGCCGCGAAACGATGCCGCCGAGCTGCGGTTCGCCTTGTCGTACGACGACTTGAAGATGAACGGGATGGAGAGCGCGCCGCACATCTCGCGCAGCTTGCCGGCGACGTCGACCTGCAGCTCCTCGGACTCGACCACGCACGGCCCCGCAATGAGAAAGAGCGGCGCTTCGAGGGCCGCTTCGAAACCGCACAATTTCATGGAATGGACCGCGTCAGATCGACGCGACCAGCTCGGCGACGGCGTCGGTCGCGCCGTGCGCGTGCGCTCGCCGGTGCTGCTGGTCGATCGCGGCCTTGATGAAACCGATGAACAGCGGATGGCCGCGGCGCGGATTCGACGTGAACTCGGGGTGGAACTGGCAGCCGAAGAACCACGGATGCTGCGGCAGCTCGATCATTTCGCACAGGTCGCCCGCGGCGTCGCTCTTCGCCCGCGCGCCCACGACGAGCCCGGCGGACTCGAGGCGCGGCAGATAGTGATTGTTGACCTCGTAGCGATGGCGGTGCCGCTCGGCGACCGTCGTCGATCCGTAGATGCGGTGGGCGAGCGAGCCCGGGACGACCTCGCACGGCTGCGCGCCGAGCCGCATCGTCCCGCCGAGATCGGAGCTCGTCGTGCGCTTCTCGATCGAGCCGTCGCGGTTCTGCCATTCGGTGATCAGCGCGACCACCGGATGCGGCGTCGCCGCGTCGAACTCGGTGCTGTTGGCGTCCGCGAGGCTCGCCTTGTGCCGCGCATATTCGATGACCGCGAGCTGCATGCCGAGGCAGATGCCGAGATACGGAATGCCGTTCTCGCGCGCGTAGCGGATCGCCTTGATCTTGCCTTCCACGCCGCGCTTGCCAAAACCACCCGGCACGAGGATCGCGTCCATCGCGGCAAGGCTCTCCACGCCGTCGCGTTCCACGACCTCGGAATCGACGTAGTGGATCTGGACCTTGCTGCGGGTGTGGATGCCGGCATGCGTCAGCGCTTCCGAGAGCGACTTGTACGATTCCGTCAGGTCGACGTACTTGCCGACCATCGCGATGTTGACCGTGTGCTCCGGGTGCTCGAGGCCGTCGACGAGCTTGGTCCACGTCGACAGATCCGTCGGCGGCGGCTGGATCTCGAGCTTCTTGCAAACGATCGCGTCGAGGCCTTCGGCGTGCAGCGCGGCGGGAATCTTGTAGATCGAATCGGCATCGAGCGCCGGGATGACGGCCTCGGGCGCGACGTTGGTGAAGAGCGCGATCTTGCGCCGGTCGCCGTCCGGCAGCGGCCGGTCGGCGCGGCAAAGAATGACGTCCGGCTGGATGCCGATCTCGCGCAATTCCTTGACCGAGTGCTGCGTGGGCTTGGTCTTCATCTCGCCGGCGGTGGCGATAAAGGGCACCAGCGTCAGATGGATGTAGCAGACGTTCTCGCGACCGTTCGTGATCCCCATCTGCCGGATCGCTTCCAGGAACGGCAGCGACTCGATGTCGCCGACGGTGCCGCCCACTTCGACGACGGCGACTTCGGCATCGCCCGCGCCCGCGGTGATCCAGCTCTTGATCTCGTCGGTGATGTGCGGGATCACCTGCACGGTGCCGCCGAGGTAATCGCCGCGGCGCTCCTTGCGGATCACGCTCTCGTAGATCTGGCCGGTCGTGAAGTTGTTGCGCTTGCTCATCTTCACGTCGACGAAGCGCTCGTAGTGGCCGAGGTCGAGGTCGGTCTCGGCGCCGTCTTCGGTGACGAACACCTCGCCGTGCTGGAACGGACTCATCGTTCCAGGATCGACGTTGATGTACGGGTCGAGCTTGAGATTGGTGACGCGGACGCCGCGGGAGGCGAGGATCGCGGCCAGCGACGCGGCGGCGATGCCCTTCCCCAGCGAGGAAACGACACCACCGGTCACGAACACGAACTTGGGCATGGGAGCCTAAGGGGCCGGAAATTGGCATTTTACAGGAATGCCCACGGCGCGCCAAGCGCGCCCCGTTTGCCGGAGACTACCGCATCACTCCGCGCGAGCGAGGCCCGCAGTCAGCCGCGCGCGCGTCGTTTCCCGGCCGAGCAGCGCGAGCACCGCGTCGATCGCTGGGGTCTGCGGCGTGCCGCACACCAGGATGCGCAGCGGCATCATCACCTGCGGCGGCTTCAATCCGTGCTTGGTCGCGTTGTGCTTGATCGCGGCGCCGATCGACTCGCGCTTCCACTCGACGCCCTCGAAATCTGCGACCAGCTGAACGAGCGCGGCGCGATTGCCGTCGTTGACGAACTCGGCAAGCTTCTCCGGCGCCGGATGCGGAGTCGCATAGAAATAATGCGCCGCGTCGGCCGCCTCCACGAACGTCGTGGCGCGATCGCGCAGCAGCGCGGCGACCTCGGCGGCAGGCGGGCCGTGTGCCGGGTCCAGTCCCGCACGGCGGAGAAACGGCTCGAGCTCGCGTCCGAGCGTTTCGACAGGCGCGCGTTTCATGTGCTCGTGATTGAACCAGCGAAGCTTCGCGAGATCGAAGCGCGACGGCGAGGGATGGATGGCTTCGAGGCCGAACCATTCGACGAGCTCGTCGCGACTGAACACCTCGACGTCGCCATGCGACCAGCCGATCCGGGCGAGCGCGTTGATCACCGCTTCCGGCAGGAAGCCCTCGGACTCGTATTCGGTGACCGACACGGCCCCGTGGCGCTTCGACAGCTTGGTGCCGTCCTCGCCGAGCACCGTCGGCAGATGCGCGTACACGGGCAACGTCGCGCCCAGCGCGCGCAGGATGTTGATCTGGCGCGGGGTATTGTTGACGTGATCGTCGCCGCGGATGACGTGCGAGATGCGCATGTCGAGATCGTCGACGACCACGCAGAAGTTGTAGGTCGGCGTTCCGTCCGAGCGCGCGATGACGAGATCGTCGAGCTCGGCGTTGGCGTACTCGATGACGCCTTTCACCGCGTCGTCCCAGGCGACGACGCCGTCGTCGGGATTGCGAAAGCGCACGACCGGCGCGACTCCCGCCGGCGGGCTCTTGCCACGCGCATTCTCCGGGCGCCAGCGGCCGTCGTAGCGCGGCTTTTCCCCGCGCGCCATTTGCTCGGCGCGAAGCGCGTCGAGCTCCGCCGGTTGCATGTAGCAGTGATAGGCGAGCCCGCGCGCGAGCATGTCGGCGATGACGGCGCGATACCGGTCCATCCGCTGCATCTGATAGAACGGGCCCTCGTCGTAGTCGAGGCCGAGCCATGCCATCCCGTGAAGGATCGCGTCGATGGCGGCCGGCGTCGAGCGCTCGACGTCGGTGTCCTCGATGCGCAGGATGAACGTGCCCTGGTGATGGCGCGCGAACGCCCAGGCGAAGAGCGCGGTGCGCGCGCCCCCGAGGTGCAGGAAGCCGGTGGGGCTGGGCGCGAAACGGGTGCGGACGGAGGCCACGAAGAAGCGCAGCAGACTACGGCCGCGCGTGCCAGCGCAGGTCGAGCGTCGTGGGCACCGCGGGATTGCGCGGCTCGTCGGCGAGCTTCATGCCGCCGGGCGTGTGGCCATGCGCCCAGAAGCGCGCGACGCGACGTGCCTCGGCTTCGTTGGCGTTGACGGGAAACGTGTCGTAGCTCCGCCCGCCCGGATGCACGACGTGATACGTGCAGCCGCCGAGCGAGCGCGCGGTCCAGGTGTCGACGAGATCGAACACGAGCGGCGCCTGCACGGGAATCGTCGGATGCAGCGCGGAGGGCGGATTCCACGCGCGAAAGCGCACGCCGGCGACGAACTCGCCCGGCACGCCGGTGGAAACGAGCGGCAGCGCGCGGCCGTTGCAGGCGACGCGATGGCGCTCGCTCGTCATGCCGATGACCTTGACCTGCAGCCGCTCGACCGACGAATCGACATAGCGCGCGGTGCCCGTGCCGCTCACCTCCTCGCCCAGAACGTTCCACGGCTCGATCGCCTGGCGCAGCTCGATCGTCACGTTGTCGTAGGTGACGGTGCCGAAACGCGGGAACCTGAACTCGACGAACGGCGCGAACCATTCGCGGACGAACGGATAGCCGAAGGCGTCGAGGTCGGCGACGACGTCGTTGAGATCGGCTTCGACGAAGTGCGGCAGCAGCCAGCGGTCGTGCAGCGAAGTTCCCCAGCGCACCAGCCGGCCCTCGTAGGGCTGCTGCCAGAAGCGGGCAACCAGCGCGCGCAGCAGCAAAATCTGCACGGCGCTCATCCGTGCGTGCGGCGGCATCTCGAACGCGCGGAATTCGAGCAGCCCAAGGCGTCCCGTCGCCGTGTCCGGCGAGTAGAGCTTGTCGATCGAGAATTCGGAACGATGCGTGTTGCCGGTCAGATCGGTAAGCAGATGACGCAGCAGGCGATCGACAAGCCAGGGCGACGCCGTCTCGCGACCGGCGTCATGTTTCTTCGTCAGCTGCTGGAACGCGATCTCGAGCTCGTAGAGGCGATCGTCGCGCGCCTCGTCGACGCGTGGCGCCTGGCTCGTCGGGCCGACGAACATCCCGGAGAACAGGTACGACAGCGCCGGATGGTTCTGCCAGTAGGTGATGAGGCTGCGCAACAGGTCAGGGCGGCGGAGCAGCGGGCTGTCGGCGGGCGTGGCGCCGCCGAGCGTCACGTGGTTGCCGCCGCCGGTGCCCATGTGCCGGCCGTCGAGCATGAACTTCTCGGTGCCGAGGCGGGACTGCCGCGCTTCCTCGTACAGCGTCTCCGTCGTCGCGATGAATTGCTCCCACGTCGACGCGGGATGGATGTTGACCTCGATCACGCCGGGATCCGGCGTCACGTTCAGCACCGTCACGCGCGGATCGCGCGGCGGCGTGTAGCCCTCGATCGCGACCGCGTGCCCGACCCGTCCAGCAACGCGCTCGACCGCACCGACCAGCACGAGATAGTCCTCGAGGCGCGTCAACGGCGGCATGAAGACGAAGACGTGCCCGTCGCGCATCTCGACGCAGAGCGCCGTCTTGACGACTTCGCGCGGCGCGACCGCGCTGCGATGCGCCTTGCGCCCGGTTATCGTTGCGGCAGGCGCATCCGTGCCCGGCAACTCGCCACGCGGCGCGAATGGGTCGACCGCCGGTTCCACGTCTTCGTCGGCCGGCAACACGTCGGGCAGCGAGGACAGCGGCAGCCGCAGGCCCAGCGGCGAATCGCCGCCCAGCGCATAGAGCCGTTCCCGCCGCAGCGGCCACGGGCTGCTCGTCCAATCGGGCGCGACGGCGCCATCGCGGGCGATCGCCTTCAACGGAAGAACAAAGCCGAGCGGCCGTTCGAGACCCTGTTGCAGCAAACGCGCGAGGCGCGCGCGCTCCGTCGGCTTCGACAGGTCCGCTTGCAGCGGATCGAGATTGGCGGGCAATGCAGATTCCGCGACGAGGAGCTTCGGCACGTCCTCGTAGGCGGTCATCACGTACACCGGGTCGAGGCCGAGCTCGCCTGCAAGCTCGAGCGCGAAACGCTGCGCGGCGCCGATGTCGGCGTCTCCCTTGACGCGCGTGTCGGCGAGGAGCGCGGGATTGCGCCACAGCGCGACGCCATCGCCACGCCAGTAGACGCCGAGCGCCCAGCGCGGCAGCGGCTCGCCGGGGTACCACTTGCCCTGCCCCATGTGCAGAAAGCCGCCCGGCGCAAAGCGCTTGGCGAGGCGGCGCAGCAGGATCTCGGCCAGCTCGCGCTTTTTCGGCGACAGCGCCTCGTAATTCCATTCCGCGCCTTCCATGTCGTCGATCGACACGAACGTGGGCTCGCCGCCCTGCGTGAGACGGACGTCGTGCTTCGCGAGATCGACGTCGACGCGGTGTCCGAGCGCGTCGATGTCGGCCCATTGCGCATCGGAATAGGGTTTCGTCACGCGGGGATCCTCGTGCACGCGCGTGACGCTCATCGCGAACGAGAAATCGACGTGGCACGGGTCGGTGAATCCAACGACTGGCGCGGCGTTGCCCGGATCCGCCGTGCAGGCAAGCGGGAGATGGCCCTCGCCCGCGAGCAGGCCCGACGTCGGATCGAGCCCGATCCAGCCGGCGCCCGGCAGGTAGGCCTCGGCCCAGGCGTGCAGGTCGGTGAAATCCTTCTCGGTGCCGGACGGGCCGTCCAGCGCCTTCACGTCGGCGGTGAGCTGGATCAGATAGCCCGATGCGAAGCGCGCCGCGATGCCGAGATGGCGCAGGATCTGCACGAGCATCCAGCCCGTGTCGCGGCAGGAGCCTTGCGCGCGCTCGAATGTTTCCTCGGGCGTTTGCACGCCAGGCTCCATGCGGACGAGATACCGGATCTCGTGCTGCAGCTGCCGGTTCAGACCGGACCAGCATGTCCACCGTCTTTTCGCCGGGACGCAGCGTCGCGCGAAACGCATCGAGCCAGGCGGCGAGCCGCGGACCCGCCGGCGCCGCGTCGAGAAACGGGATCAGCTCCTTGGCGAGCGCGGGCGCGTAATTGAAAGGATGGAACTCCGCATACGGCTCGATGAAGAAATCGAACGGGTTGACGACCGTCATGTCGGCGACGAGGTCGACCGTGATGTCGAGGGACGTGGCCGGCTCGGGGAACACGAGCCGCGCGACCCAGTTTCCGTAGGGGTCCTGCTGCCAGTTGAGGAAGTTCTGTGCCGGAGCGACGTTCAGCGAATACCCCAGCACCGGCGTGCGGCAGTGCGGCGCGGGCCGCAGTCGTATTTCGTGCGGCGACAGCTTGACCGGCCGGTCGAAGCGGTAGGACGTCCGATGCTGCAGCGCGACGCGGATCGCCATCGCAGCCGTCAGATCCAGTCAGGGTCGGAAAGCTGCGTGAACACCCGGCGCAACCCCTCTCCCCATTCCTTGTGCACCATCTGGAAGTAGGGGTCGGACTCCTCGATGCGGCGCTGCAGCCGGACCGCCAGCGAGTTGACTTCATAGACCAGCAGATCGATCGGCAGTCCGACCGAGATGTTCGAGCGCATCGTCGAGTCGAACGACACCAGCGTGCATTTGGTCGCTTCGACCAGCGACGATGCCCGGGTGACCACGCGATCGAGCACCGGCTTGCCGTACTTGCTCTCGCCGATCTGGAAGTAGCAGGTCTCCGGCGTCGCCTCGATGAAGTTGCCTTCGCTGTAGACGTCGAACAGGCGGGGCGCCTCGCCTTTGATCTGGCCGCCAACCAGGAAATTCGCGTGCGAGTCGATGTTGTTCTGCGCCATGTACGGACCGTCGCGCTCCTTCACTTCCCGCAACGCGTCGCCCAGCAGCCGTGCGACCTCGAACATCGACACCGCGTTCCACAGATTGAGCTGCCCGTCGGTGGAGCGGGCGCGCTGCTCCAGCGTGTTGACGGCATTCTGCGTGATCGACAGATTGCCCGACGACAGCATCACGATCACGCGGTCGCCGGGCTGCACGAACGTGCGCATCTTGGAAAAGCGTGAAATCTGGTCGACGCCCGCGTTGGTCCGCGAGTCCGACGCGAAGATCATTCCGGCGTCGAGCGTTATCGCAACACAATAAGTCATGAGCCTGGGCGCTGGGAAAAGGCGGATTCTACCGAAACCCCCGCCGCTTCACCGCGGCGGCGCCAGGAAATGGCGGCTGATGCCGTCGCCGAGCGAGGAGATGCGCTCGAGAAAATCCATCAGGTACTCGTGCAGGCCCTGCTCGATGATGGCGTCTGCGCGCCCGTAGTGCAGCTTGGCGTGGAGCTCGCCCGCGGCGCGCTCCACTTCCCGGCTCGAGTTGTCGCACAGCATCTCGAGCGTCTCGTGGATGAAGTTCATGCAGGCATGGAGCGAGCGCGGCATGTCGTCGCGCAGGATCAGGAGCTCGGCCACCCGGCGCGGCGTAATCACGTCGCTGTAGATCTTGCGATACGACTCGAAACCCGACACCGAGCGCAACAATGCGCCCCACTGGTAGTAGTCGACCGCGCCGCCGACGTCGGCTGCGCTCGGCAGCAGCGTGTGGTATTTGACGTCGAGGATGCGCGCGGTGTTGTCGGCGCGCTCGACGTGCGTGCCGAGCCGGATGAAGTGATAGGCCTCGTCGCGCAGCATCGTGCCGAAGGTGACCCCGCGGAAGAGATGCGAGCGCATCTTCACCCAGTCGAGGAATTCGGACACCCCGCGCGTCTCCAGCGTCGCGAAATCGCAGTCGCGCATCTCGAGCCAGGACGAGTTCAAGTCCTCGTACATCTCGGACGTGATCGCGCCGCGCACCGAGCGGGCCGACTCGCGGGCCATGTACAGGCAGTTGTAGATCGACGACGGATTCGCGGGATCGAGGATCATGAGGCGCAGCACGTTCTCCGCCGACAGCTCTTCGTACTGCTCGTAGTACATCGTGACGAGACCCGAGGTGACGAGCGGCACCGCCCACGGCTCGGCCCAGGCGAGGCCGGGCTCGATCACCTCGTAGGGCAGCAGCGACATCTTGTAGGTGACGTCGAGGAGCCGCGCGGCATTCTCCGCCCGCTCGATGTGGCGCGACATCCAGAAAAGCTCGTTGGCGGTGCGGCAGAGCATCGGGGTCTTCTACCGGGCGACGACCCAGGTGTCCTTCGTGCCCCCGCCCTGCGACGAGTTCACGATCAGCGAGCCTTCGCGGAGCGCGACGCGCGTGAGGCCGCCGGGCACGAGGCTCACGTGCTTGCCGGACAGCACGTAGGGGCGCAAATCGACGTGCCGAGGGGCGAGGCCGCTTTCGACGAACGTCGGGCATGTCGACAGGGCGAGCGTGGGTTGCGCGATGTACTTGTCGGGATGCGCGAGGATCCGCGCCCGGAATTGCTCGCGCTCCGCCGCCGTTGCCGCGGGGCCGACGAGCATCCCGTAGCCGCCGGCGCCGTGCACCTCCTTGACCACAAGCTCGGCCAGATGCGCGAGCACGTGGTCGCGATCCTCGTGCCGGTGAAGGCGCCACGTGGGCACGTTGTTCAGCACCGGCTCCTCCGCGAGATAGAACTTGATCATGTCCGGGACGTAAGGATAGATCGACTTGTCGTCGGCCACGCCGGTGCCGATCGCGTTGGCGAGCGTGACGCGCCCCGCGCGATAGGCGCCGAAGAGCCCCGGAACCCCGAGCATCGAGTCGGGGCGAAACGCGCGCGGATCGAGGAAATCGTCGTCGACGCGGCGATAGATCACATGGACCCGCTGCGGGCCTTTGGTCGTGCGCATGTATACGGTGTCGCTCTGCACGAAGAGGTCGATGCCCTCGACCAGCTCGACGCCCATCTGCTGCGCGAGAAACGCATGCTCGTAATAGGCCGAGTTGTACGCGCCCGGCGTCAGCACGGCCACGGTCGGCGTTTCCTCCCCTGCCGGCGCCAGCGCGTGGAGGTTTTCGAGCAGCAGGTCGGGATAGTGCTGGACCGGCCGGATCGGCTGCGTGGCGAAGAGCTCGGGGAAGAGCCGCATCATCATCCTGCGGTTTTCCAGCATGTAGGACACGCCGGAGGGCACGCGCAGGTTGTCCTCGAGAACGTAGTACTCGCCTTCGCCCGCGCGGACGATGTCGACGCCGGCGATATGTGCATAGATGCCGCCGGGGACGTCCATGCCCTGCATTTCCTTGCGGTACTGCTCGTTGCCGAGCACGCGCTCGCGCGGCACGACGCCCGCCGCGAGGATCTTCTGATCGTGATAGACGTCGTGCAGGAAGGCGTTGAGAGCGCTGACGCGTTGGCGCAGGCCCCGGTCCAGCACCTTCCACTCGTCCGCCGGAATGATGCGCGGCACGATGTCGAACGGAATCAGCCGCTCGGTCCCCGATTCCTCGCCGTAGACGGCAAAGGTGATGCCGACGCGATGGAACGCACGCTCGGCCTCCTCCCGCTTCTGGGCGATCCGCGCGGGCGCCGTCCGGCCGAGCCAGCCGGCGAACGCCTCGTAATGAGGCCGCACCCGACCCTCGGGTGTCTGCATTTCGTCGTATGGGGTGCGGGGGGACACGAAAATAATATCGGGGTGGCTCGAAACCGCCGGTTTGCCCATCGCAAATCCCGGGCCATGCAAGAAAAGCTTGCTCCGCTAGAGGCTTACCCCGGACCGCTATGCCGGGGGCATCGGACCGCCCCCAAAACCGGGCGCAAATCGCACTGCGTCGGTGCATTTTTTGTCCAGGACACACATGGACAAATCGATGATCCGCGTTTGACCCCCCTCCGCGCAGCGTGCTTAAATCGTGGCTCCTGTCTGGGTTCGCGGGGCGGTTAGCTCAGCGGTAGAGCACTGCCTTCACACGGCAGGGGTCACAGGATCGTACCCTGTACCGCCCACCACATGAACCAAGGGGTT
Source organism: uncultured beta proteobacterium (assembly GCA_963811685.1). Lineage (GTDB taxonomy): Bacteria > Pseudomonadota > Gammaproteobacteria > Burkholderiales > Casimicrobiaceae > CAIWHR01. The sequence continues at coordinate 13,855 of CAWESK010000008.1, forward strand.
ACGCGCAAGTGTAACCCCTCTTTTTTTGCGCCTCACCAAGGTGCACGCCGATGTCCGTTCCGGAGTCCGTAACAAGCCACACGCATCGCCGTCGATGCCTGCGTCTTCGATGCTTACGGCACGCTTTTCGACGTGCATTCGGTGGCGGTGCGCGCCGAAGCGCTCCTGCCGGGCCGCGGCGCAGCGCTGTCGCAGCTGTGGCGTACGAAGCAGCTCGAATACACGTGGCTGCAAAGCCTGATGGGCGTGCCGCCGCGCGAGGATTTCGCCGCGGTCACCGCGCACGCGCTCGACTACGCGCTGGCCGCACTGGGCACAAAGATCGCCAATGCCGACCGCGACCACCTGCTCGACGCGTACCTGGTGCTCGCGCCGTATCGCGGATGTTCCGGCGGCCCTGGCCTCACTCGCACCGCGACCGCGCTGGATCCTGTCGAACGGGACGCTGGCGATGCTGGAGCCGCTCGTCCGGCATAGCGGTCTCGATCCGCACCTCGATGGCGTGCTGTCGGTCGACGCCGCCGGCATCTTCAAGCCGAGTCCGCGCGTCTATCAGCTGGCAGTCGACAAGCTGCGCTTGCCTGCGTCCCGCATCGGGTTCGTGTCGTCGAACTGCTGGGACGCGATCGGCGCCAAGGCGTTCGGATTCAAGACGTTCTGGATCAACCGCACCGGCGCACCCGTCGACCGGCACGGTCCTCCGCCGGATCGGATCCTTTCGACGCTCGCCGATCTCCCGCCACTGCTGGCGTGACTCACGGCATGTACTGCCCGCCGTTGACCTCGATCACCTGCCCGGTCACGTAGCCGCTCGCCGCGTCGGACGCGAGATAGAGGAACGTGCCGGCGCATTCGTCTGCCGAACCGAGGCGGTTCATCGGGATCATCGCCTGCATCGCCTTCAGCTGGTCGGCCGTCGAATAGCGATCGTGAAACGGCGTGACGATGACGCCCGGCGAGACGGCGTTGACGCGGATGCCGTCGCCCACGACCTCCTTCGCCCAGCCGTGCGTCACCGCGGACACGAAGCCCTTGGCGCCCGCATAGAGAATCGCCCCGCCGCCGCCGCCGTGCCGCGCGGCGATCGACGTGACGTTGATCACGTTGCCGGATTTCTGCCGGCGCATCCCGGGGATCACTTCGCGCATGAAGAGCGCGACCTGCGTGCAGTTGAGCGAGAGCACGCGGTCGATGTGCTCGACCGTGTAGTCCTCGATCCTGATGCGGCCCAGCATGCCGCCGGCATTGTTGATCAGCACGTCGATGCGCCCGTACGCCGAGAGCGTGTCGGCGACGATGCGCTTCACGTCCGCTTCGACCATGACGTCGCCGCCCACGACCATCGCCTCGGCGCCCTGCTGCTTCGCCTGCGCCGCCACTGCCCGAGCGGCGTCGCCGCTGGCGTTGTAATGGATGGCGAGCTTGCTGCCTTCGCGCGCGAAGGCGAGCGCGGCGGCCGCGCCGATGCCGGTCGACGCGCCGGTGACGAGGACGACCTTGCCTTTGAGATCCGGATACATGCATTTCTCCTTGTTGTGAAGAGCTCCTACATTCCTTGCCCGGCACGCGGCGACCGCATCGCGGATCGCGGCAATCGCCTGCGGCCGCGGAAAGCTCTTCCTCCAGGCGAGCGCGATGCGCCGCGACGGAACGGGCCGCGCAAACGGCACCGGAACGACGAGATTGCTGTGGTACTTGGCCGTCATCGCGTCGCGCGGCAGCACCGAGACGCCGAGGCCCGAGGCGACCATGTTGCGCACCGTCTCGAGCGAATTGCCGCGCGTCACCCGCGAATCGGCGCGATTGAGCTCCGGGCAGGCCTCGAGCACCTGCTCGCGAAAGCAGTGACCCACGCCCAGCAGGATCGGATTCTCGTCGGCGAGCTCGTCGACGCGAACGGACTTGCGCCGCGCCCATTTGTGGCCGCGCGGCACGACGATCCGGAACGGCTCCTCGTAGAGGAACTGCGTGACGATGCCCGGCGGAGCGAACGGCAGCGCGACGATCGCCGCGTCGATGCGCCCGCTCTTGAGCGCAGTCTCCAGATGCTCGGTCAGGTTCTCCTCGATCTCGAGCGGCATTTGCGGCGCGAGCTCGCGCAGCGCGGGGATCAGATCGGGAAGCAGATACGGCGCGACCGTGTAGATCGCGCCCAGTCGAAGCGGGCCGGCGAGCTCGTTGCGGCCCGCCTGCGCGAGCTCCTTCACCCGCGCCGCCTCCTCGAGCACCTTCTGCGCCTGCTCGACGATGCGCTCGCCGACGGGCGTCACCGACACTTCGCTCTTCCCGCGTTCGAACAGGCGCGCGCCCAGCTCCTCCTCGAGCTTCTGGATCGCGACCGAAAGCGCCGGCTGGCTGACGAAGCAGCGCTGCGCCGCGCGGCCGAAGCTCCGCTCGTGCGCGACGGCGACGAGGTAGCGGAGCTCGTTCAGCGTCATCGCGACGGGCGCTCGCCCCGATGCCGGAGGAACGCGGCGAAGTCCTCGGCGAGGTCCGGATGCTTGAGCCCGAAATCGACGGTCGCCTCGAGGTAGCCGAGCTTGCGGCCGCAATCGTAGCGGCGGCCCTCGAACGTGTAGGCGAGCACGCGCTCGTCGGCGAGCAGCCGGGAGATGGCGTCGGTGAGCTGGATCTCGCCGCCGGCGCCCGGCGGCATCGACCGCAGGTGATGGAAGATGCGCGGCGTCAGCACGTAACGACCGACGACGGCGAGCGTCGACGGGGTCGTCCCCGGCTTCGGCTTTTCGACGGTGCGGGAAATCGGCGCGATTCTGCCCTTCGCCGCTCCGGTCTCGACAATGCCCCAGTTGCCGATGTCGTCCGCCGGCACCGTCATCACGCCGATCACCGAGCAGCCCTCGCGCTCCGCAAGCTCTCCCATCTGCTGCATCACCGGCACCTCCGCGTCGATGAGGTCGTCGGCCAGCAGCACGGCGAACGGCTCGTCGCCGACGACGGGCGCGGCGCACAGCACCGCGTGGCCCAGCCCCAGCGCTTCGGACTGCCGGATGTAGATGCAGTTGATCCCGCGCGGCGTCGCGGCCTGCACCTGCTCCAGGAGCTCGGTCTTGTTGCGAAGCGCAAGCTCGGTCTCGAGCTCGTACGCCTTGTCGAAATGGTCCTCGATCGCGCGCTTGTTGCGGCCGGTGATGAAGATCATGTCGGTGACGCCGGCCGCCGCGGCCTCCTCGACCGCGTACTGGATCAGCGGCTTGTCGACCACCGGCAGCATCTCCTTCGGACTCGCCTTCGTCGCGGGAAGAAAGCGGGTGCCGAGGCCGGCCACGGGAAACACGGCTTTCGTGATCTTGCGCATTGTCATGGTCCGTCCGCGGGAAAAATCGGCGTCATCGGGATGCCGGCGCCGCACCGGTCTTCAGCAACTGCAGGAGCGCGGGCTCGTCGAGGATCGGCACGCCGAGCTCCTGCGCCTTGGCGAGCTTGCTTCCCGCCTCCTCGCCGGCGACGACATAATCGGTCTTCTTCGACACGCTGCCGGCGGCCTTGCCGCCCGCGGCTTCGATCAGCGCCTTCGCATCTTCGCGCGAGAGTGTCGGCAACGTGCCGGTCAATACGATCGTCAGCCCGGCGAGCTTGCCGGCGGGCGCGCGTTCCGGCGCGGCGTCGCGCCAGTGCACGCCGGCCTTGCGCAATGCGGCGATGACCTCGCGGTTGTGGCGCTCCGCGAAAAACCGCGCAATGCTCTCCGCCACGATCGGCCCGACATCGGGAACGCCGGCGAGCTCGTCCTGCGTGGCGGCCATCAGCGCGTCGAGATTGCCGAAATGGCGGGCGAGATCCCGCGCCGTCGCCTCGCCGACCTGGCGGATGCCAAGGCCGAAGACGAAGCGCGCAAGCGTGGTCTCTTTGCTCTTGTCGATCGCGGCCACCACGTTGGCGGCGGATTTGTCGGCCATCCGCTCCAGGTCGGCGAGCGTTCCTGCCTCCAGCTTGTAGATGTCGGCCGGGGTATGCACGAGCCCGGCATCGACCAGCTGATCGACCAGCTTCTCGCCGAGGCCTTCGATGTCCATCGCGCGGCGGCTCGCGAAATGCAGCAGCGCCTGCTTGCGCTGCGCGGGACAGAAGAGGCCGCCTGTGCAGCGCGCGATCGCTTCGTCCGCGAGACGCGCGATTGCCGACCCGCATTCGGGGCACTTCGCCGGCATCACGAACGGCTTCGCATTGCGCGGACGCTTTTCCGGCACGACGCGGACGACTTCGGGGATCACGTCGCCGGCACGGCGCACGATCACGGTATCGCCGATGTGGACATCCTTGCGCCTGCACCTCATCCTCGTTGTGCAGCGTCGCGTTGGTCACCGTGACGCCGCCGACGAACACGGGCGCGAGCCGCGCGACGGGCGTGATCGCACCGGTGCGCCCGACCTGGACGTCGATCCCGAGCACCTCGGTCGCCATCTCTTCCGCCGGGAACTTGTGCGCCACGGCCCAGCGCGGTTCGCGCGTGACGAACCCGAGCGTGCGCTGCGAGGCGAGCGAGTTGACCTTGTAGACGACGCCGTCGATGTCGAACGGCAGGCTGCTGCGCCGCTCGGCGACGCGCTCGTAGAACGCGATGAGGTCGGCGGCGCCGCGGGCGACGCGCCGCTCGCGATTCACCGGCAGCCCGGCGCCCTCGAAGAAGTCGAGCAGCCCCGCGTGAGTGGCGGGCAGCGCGAACCCTTGCGTCTCCCCGATGCCATACGCAAAAAAGCGCAGCGGTCGCTGCGCCGTCATCGCCGGATCGAGCTGGCGCACCGCCCCCGCGGCGGTGTTGCGCGGATTGATGAAGGTCTTCTGTCCCGCCGCCAGCTGGCGCTCGTTCAGCCGGTCGAAGTCGCTCCGGTTCATGTAGATCTCGCCGCGGACTTCCAGCACCGCAGGCGGCCGGGCGATGGCGAGCACCTGCGGGACCGCGCGGATCGTGCGCACGTTGCGCGTCACGTCCTCGCCCACCTCGCCGTCGCCGCGGGTCGCAGCCACGGCGAGCCTGCCCTTCTCGTAGCGGAGATTGATCGCGAGGCCGTCGAACTTGAGCTCGGCGACGTACTCGACCGGCGGCGCGTCGGCGGGGAGCCCCAGGTCGCGGCGCACGCGGGCGTCGAACTTCGCCGCGGCTTCGGGCGTGGTGTCGGTTTCGGTGCGAATCGACAGCATCGGCACGACATGGCGCACCGGCTCGAACTGCTCGAGCGGCACACCCCCGACGCGCTGCGTCGGCGAATCGGGTGTGACGAGCTCCGGATGCGCCGCCTCGATGGCGACGAGCTCGCGGTACAGGCTGTCGTACTCGGCATCGGAAACGGTCGGCGCGTCCTCGACGTAGTAACGGCGGTCGTGCGCGGCGATTTCGCGTCGCAGCGCCGTGGCGCGTGCTGCGGCCGCAGCCGTGGAGTCGCTGGAAGCCTTGGCGCGCGCGGCGTTCATCGGCGAATGGGCGGCGAACCTCGACGACGCGCCGTCAGCCGCCGAACAGCGCGAGCGCCCGCGGGCTGCCCGGCTCGATGTTGACGTTGCGCAGGGCGGCGGCGGTGGCCTGCACCTGCTCACGGATGGCCGCGAGCGCGGGATCGTCGAGCGGGCGCCGATTGTCGTCGACCAGCGTCGCATCGAGCGTTTGCGCCATCCGCTTCGCCGCGAGCTTCATCTGGTCGAATGCACGGGCAGGATCGGCGACCCGCGGCACGTCGAGCAGGAAGACGGCGCCAGGCGTTGCCGAAGCGCGTAGCGAGTCGGCGGTGAAGGGCTCCGGCCGATAGTTGGCGAGCGCGTACAGGACGGCGCCGGTCTCGTCCTGCATCCATTCGAAACGGCCGCTGTCCATGAGCCTGAAGCCCGCCGCCTCCGCAACGCCGCGGAGGCGCGTGCCGGGAATCGTCGCCTGACCCGTCTTCAGCACGGTGAGGCCGATCTGCACGTCGAGGTCGGCGCAGATGCGGTCGAGCGCCTCCGCCCGCGCCGCTTCGCGCGCAGTGTCGGGCGGGACGTAGGCCGCCGGCACCGACGACGCGACGTTGCCGGCAAGCCGCGCGAACGCGTCGATGAGATCCTTGCCCGCCGCGCCTGCCGCGGTCGGCGAGCAGCAGGCAGGCGATGATTTCCTTGAACTCGCCGGCGGTGTCCGACTTCAGGAGCTGCCACGGCGCTTCGGCGCTGCGGCGCCCGAACCAGCGCAGCGGCTTGCCGATTCGCGCATGCATTCCCGAGGCGATCGCACCTGCCGTGACCGCGCGCACCGGCTGCAGCATGACGACGCACTCGATGTCGGGATCCGGCTCGGGCACGCCGCGCTCGGTCGCCGCGGTCCCGATGCCGGCCGGGATCGCGCCTGTCTGCGGCGCCGCGGCGGCGGCGCCCGTTGCGCCGGAAAGATCCGACGCAATGCGATTCTGGATGTCGAGCGGCGGATCGTACGGCGCGTCGTCATCCTCCGGCTCGGCATCGTGCGGCGGATTTTCCGGCAGCGCGGCATCGTCGCGCCGCGCCAGCGTGGGTTCCACGCGATCCCCGCCGCGAACGGCACTCGCGCCGCCCTCGGCGCCCGTATCGCTGAACGCTTCGCTTATCCGGCGGCGAACGCGGCGTTCCTGCACCCAGTTGTAGATGACGACGCCGATGACGAGCGCAATGCCGGCGGCGATGAGACCGAGTTGCAGCGAGGTCATGCGATATCGAAACGAAGGCGAAGAAGCGGGAGTTCGCGGCGGAAAGCGCTGGCGTAGCGTCGATTATAGCGCGGCGCCGATCGATAATCGGCGCGTGGACCGGCAAGCGTCAGGCGGCGGCCGCGGCCGCCCCGAACCGGCGAGCTCGATCGCCTCGGCGATGTCGACGGCGACGACGCGCGAGACGCCGGGCTCGGACATCGTGATGCCGATCAGCTGGCCCGCCATCTCCATCGTGATCTTGTTGTGGGAGATGAACACGAACTGCGTTTCGGTCGCCATCGACATCACCATCCGGCAGAAGCGGCCGGTATTGGGATCGTCGAGCGGCGCGTCGACCTCGTCCAGCAGGCAGAACGGCGCCGGGTTCAGCTGGAAAAGCGCGAACACGAGCGAGATGGCGGTGAGCGCCTTCTCGCCGCCGGACAGGAGATGGATCGACGTGTTGCGCTTGCCGGGCGGCTGCGCAACGACCTGCACGCCGGAATCGAGGATTTCCTCGCCGGTGAGCACGAGCCGCGCCTGACCGCCGCCGAAGAGCGTCGGAAAGAGCTTGGCGAAATTCTCGTTGACCGCCTCGAACGTCTGCTGCAGGAGTTGCCGCGATTCGCGGTCGATCTGGCGGATCGCGCTTTCGAGCGTCGCCATGGCCTCGGTCAGGTCGGCCGCCTGCGCGTCGAGGTACTGCTTTCGTTTCGGTCGCGATCTCGAGCTCGTCCAGCGCCGCGAGGTTGACGGCTCCCAGGTCGGCGATCGCTGCCTGCAGCCGCTCGATCTCGCCGGGCAGCGCCGACTTGTTGCCGAAGGCCTTCAGCGCATCGGCCAGCCCGGCAACCTCGGCATTGGCCTCGGTGAGCTGCAGCGCGAACTGCTCCTCCGCGAGCACCGCGGCCTGCTCCTTGAGGCGCATCTCCTCGATCTTCGCGCGCGCGGGCTCCAGCTTCTGCACGGCGGTAAGACGTGCTTCATCGGCGGCGCGCAGCTCGGCGCCGAGCGCCTCCTGGCGGTCGCGTGCCGACGCCAGCGCCTGCTCGGCCCCGCCGCGCACGGCGAGCTGGCGCTGCAGCGCCTCCTCGACGGGCGTCCAGTCGATGGCCGCGCGCTCGGAGGTGAGCTGGGTCAACTGGGCTTGCTGCTGGACGACCTGCGCCGCCAGCGCCTCCCGGCGTCGCTCGAGCTCGGCGAGGCGGTCGCGACAGCTGCGCTCGGCGAAAGCCGCTTCCTGCGCCGCGCGCTCGGCGAGCCGGACGCGCTCGCGCCCGCGCGCCTGCGCGACCTCGCATTCGTCGCGTGCACCGCGGGCGGCGTCGCGCTTCGCCATCGCCTCGTGCAGCGCCGATTGCGCGTCGGCGAGCTCCGTCCCGAGCGCGCGCGCCCGGTCCTGCTCGGCCGTCTCCTCGGCGGCGATCGCGGACAGCTCCTCGGCGATCTGCGCCCGCCGCTTCGCGGCCGCCTCCGCGGCCTGCCGCAGCTGCAGGAGCTCGAGCTCGAGATCGTGGCAGCGCCGCTGCTGCGACGAGAAGGCCACGCTTTCGGCATGCCAGGCATCCTGTGACCGCGCGACATCGGCATCGATCGCGGCGAGCGCGTCGCGCGCGGCGTCCGCAGCCAGCCGGGCGCCGGCAATCGCCGACGCAAGCTCGGCGAGCTCGCGTTGGCGCGCGAGGACGCCGTGCAATTCGCTGTCGGGCGCGAAGAAGTTGACGGCCTGCGCGGTGACGAGATGACCTTGCGGCGTGACGAACGCCTCGCCGACGCCGAGCGAGCGCTCGCTCGCGCAGCGCGTCGCCGATGCTCGGGCGGCAACGCACGCCGCGCAGCCAATCGGCCAGCAGGCGTCCGAGCCCTCCGCGGACGGAGCGCACCTTGGCCAGCAGCGCATCGCTGCCCGCGGAATCCGCGCCCGTTTCGGCGCCCGGCGCGTACACCGCGATCCGCCCCGGCGGCGCGCCGGCATGTCCGTTCTCGAACCAGGCGCCGACGGTGTCGAGGCGCGCGAGCTCGATGGCGTCGAGCCGCTCGCGCAGCACCGCCTCGAGCGCATCCTCCCAGCCTTGCTCGATGTCGAGCCCCTGCCACAGCCGCTGTGCCTTGGCGAGGCCGCGCTCCTCCTGCCACCTGGTCGTGTCCTTGCCCTGCCCGATCTTCGCCTGCAGCGCGGCGAGCGCCTGCGCGCGCGCATCGAGGTCGGCGAGGCGGTGCCCGGTCTGCTGCGCGGCGTCGCCGGCGCCGCGCTGGCGTTCCTGCAGGTCCTGAACGGTTGCGCGGAGCGCGTCGAGGGCGCCTTCCTTCGACTTGAGCTCCGCGGTCTCCTGCTTCAGCTGGTCCTCGATGTCGGCAATCTGGGACGTCACCGGCGCGGCGAGGCCCGACTGCTCGCTGTCGAGGCGCTCGCGCCGCTGCGCGAGCTGCTCCAGCGCGCGCGCATGATTCTCGCGCCGCGTCTCGATCACCCGGATCGCCTGCTCGCCCTGGGCGATACTCTCCTGCAATTCGGCCGCGATGGCGGCGGCCTTTTGCACGGATTCGTCGAGCGCCGGCAGCGCGGTCGCGGCAGCCTGCTCGTCGGCGGCGGCCGTCTCGCGCGCCGACAGCGCTTCTTCCAATGTGGTCTCCGCCGCCTTGCGGTCGCCGGCGAGCGAGCGCTCCTGTCCGGAAAGCGCTCCCAGCTGCTCGGTCAGCTGGGCGGCCTGTTGCGAGATACGCGATTCGGATTCGCGCGCGAACGCGAGCTGCTGCTCGAGGCGCGTGACCTCGGCGTTCGCCTCGTAATAGCCCGCCTGCTTCTCGTTGACGGCGTCGCCCGCGGTGTAATGATCGGCGCGCAGCGCCTCGAGACGCGCCTCGGACGCGCGCACGTCGGCCTGCAGGCTCTCGAACGCAACGGCCAGATTCGCAATCGCGGCGGAATGCCGGTCGCGCGCCGCCGCGGCGTCCTGCTGCTTCGAAAACCACAGCAGCTGGTGCACGTGCTTCAGCCGGACCTCGTGCTCGCGATATTCGGTCGCGATCCGCGCCTGGGCGTCGAGCTTCTCGAGCTGGCTCGCGAGCTCGATCCGGATGTCCTCGACGCGCGCGAGGTTGTCGCGGGTGTCGGCGAGCCGGCCCTCGGTTTCCTTGCGCCGCTCCTTGTACTTCGAGACGCCCGCGGCCTCCTCGAGGAAGATGCGGAGCTCCTCGGGCTTCGCCTCGATCACCCGCGAAATCATCCCCTGCTCGATGATCGCGTAGGCGCGCGGGCCGAGGCCGGTGCCGAGGAAGAGATCGTGGATGTCGCGGCGGCGAACCGGGATGTTGTTGATGTAATAGGTGGAATCGCCGTCGCGCGTCAGCACGCGCTTGATCGACAGCTCGGCGTATTGTCCCCACTGCCCGCCGATCCGCCCGGCGCTGTTGTCGAAGATGAGCTCGACCGACGCCCGGCCGACCGGCTTGCGCTCGCCAGCGCCATTGAAGATGACGTCCTGCATCGACTCGCCGCGAAGCGCCGACGCCTTCGATTCACCGAGCACCCAGCGGACGGCGTCGATGACGTTCGACTTGCCGCAGCCGTTCGGGCCGACGATGCCGACGAGTTGGCCGGGCGTGCCGATCGTGGTGGGGTCCACGAACGATTTGAACCCGGCGAGCTTGATCTGGGTGAGGCGCAATGGATGACCGGAGAGCGGATGTCAGGCGGACTCTGCGAACGCCCCGGAAGCCGGTGCCGCTCGCCTCGCGCGGGTGCGCGCCTGGCTGGCGCCTCCCACATCCGCTAAGGCGCGAATTATAGCCGATCCGCGCGCGGTCTCTCTGCTTGCTCCGCGTCGACGCCGGCCGCGATCTGCGCGGGCGCGATGGCGACCTCGAGCCTGCCCTCCTCCACGGCATGGCAGGCGACTTGGCCCTCTTCCGGCGCCGGCAGCAGCTGCGGCCGCTCCGTGCGGCAGCGCGCATTTGCGTACGGGCAGCGGGGATGAAACGAACACCCGCGTGGAGGATCGAGAGGATTCGGCACCTCGCCGGCGACCGCCGTGCGTGCAGCACCCGTCATCGCGAGATCGGGCACCGCGGCGAGCAGCATGCGCGTGTACGGGTGTTGCGGATGCGCGAACAGCCGTCGCGTTGTCGCGAGCTCGACGATACGGCCGAGATACATGACGCCCACCCGGTCCGCGACATGATGAACGACGGCGAGATTGTGCGAGATGAAGAGATACGTGAGACCCATCTTGCGCTGCAGGTCGCGCATCAGGTTCAGCACCTGCGCCTGCACCGACACATCGAGCGCGGACGTGGGCTCGTCGCAGACCAGGAAGCGCGGATGCGTCGACAGCGCGCGGGCGATGGAGATCCGTTGCCGCTGCCCTCCCGAGAACTGATGCGGAAACTTGATCCCGTCCGCGGGCGCGAGCCCGACCTGCGTCAGCAAGGCCGCGACGCGCTCCATGCACCGCGTCTTGGGCACATCGGGTTCCTGCGCGAAAATCGGCTCGGCGACGATGTCGGCGACCCGCCAGCGGGGGTTGAGGCTCGCGTACGGGTCCTGGAAGATCATCTGCATTCCGCGCCGCGCGCTCCGCTGCTGCGCGCCGTCGGCCGCCGTCGCGCCCGCGCCAGCGAGCACCGTCCCGTCGAACGTGATCGATCCACGAGTGGGCGCATACAACCCCACGATCATTCGCGCCACCGTCGACTTGCCGCAGCCGGATTCGCCGACGAGACCCAGCGTCTCGCCTCTGGCGATCGAGAGGCTCACGCCGTCGACGGCTTTCAGGAGGGCCCGCGGCTTGCGCTCCAGCACCCGGTCGAGCCACGGCGGCGAGACGTCGAACGTCCTTGCGAGATCCGCAAGCGTCAACAGCGCATCAGCCATCGACGAGCTCGCGTGCGTGGACGTGGGGCCGCCAGCAGGCGGCGCGCGTCGCGCCGACGACGGTCAGGACGGGCAGCTCGTGGCGGCAGCGGTCGACGGCTCTCGGGCAGCGGGGATGAAACGCGCAGCCGCCGGGAATCGCGTCGAGCCGCGGCATCGTGCCGTCGATCTGCGCGAGGCGGGCGCGCTCGTCGACGATCGACGGGATCGATCCCATCAGGCCTACCGTATACGGATGCGCGGGTCGATGGATGACCTCGTCGACGGGTCCGATCTCGACGATGCGCCCGGCGTACATGACGGCGACCCGATGGGCCGTCTCGGCGATCACGCCCATGTCGTGCGTGACCAGCATCACCGCCGTCCCGTGGTCGCGGCACAAGCGCTTCAGGAGCTGGATGATCTGCGCCTGGATCGACACGTCGAGCGCCGTCGTCGGCTCGTCGGCGATGATGAGCCGCGGCTTGGCCGCCAGCGCCAGCGCGATGACGACGCGCTGTCGCATTCCACCCGAGAACTGATGCGGGTAATGGTCGATCCGCCGCGCGGCTCCGGGGATTCCCACCTCCTCGAGGAGGCCGATCGCTCGTGCGAGCGCGTCCGCCGCCGACAGCGGCAGATGCGTGCGAATGGTCTCGACCAGCTGGCGGCCGATCGTGTACAGCGGATTGAGCGAGGTGAGCGGGTCCTGGAACACCGCGCCGATCTCGCGCCCGCGGATCTTGCGCATCGCTTCGTACGGCAGGTTGTCGATGCGCCGTCCGGCAAGGCGGATCTCGCCGGCGGCGATGCGCCCCGGCGGATCGATGAGACCGATCACCGCCGCGCCGGTGAGCGACTTTCCCGCGCCCGACTCGCCCACGACCCCCAGCACCTCGCCGGGAGCGATCGCGAACGAGATGCCGTTCACTGCTCGCAGCGTGCCGTGGCGCAGCGGGAACTCGACCACGAGGCCATCGACCTCCAGCAGCGGTTCCAGCAGCGGAGCGTTCAGCGCCACGCGCTGCTCGCGTTCCGGTCGCGAGTTGCGTCGCGGCGGCCCGGCTGCCACGGCGCCGATCAGCGCAGCTTCGGATTGAGCGCATCGCGCATCCAGTCGCCGAGCAGGTTGATCGCGAGCACCATGACGACGAGCGCGACGCCCGGGAAGATCGTGATCCACCACTCTCCCGACAGCAGGAATTCCTGTCCCACGTTGATCAGCGTGCCGAGCGAGGGCTGCGTCGGCGGCATGCCCACGCCCAGAAACGACAGCGTCGCCTCGGTGATGATCGCCGTCGCGATGTTGATCGTCCCCAGCACGAGAACGGGGCCCAGCACGTTCGGCAGCAGGTGCCGGCGCATGATCCTGAGCGGCGAGATGCCGATCACCCGCGCGGCCTGCACGTATTCGCGGCTCTTCTCGACCATCGTCGACCCGCGAACCGTCCGCGCGTATTGCACCCAGTTGGCCGCCGTGATGGCGAAGACGAGCACGAAGGGCGCCACGTCGGAGTGGATATCGCGCGGGAGCACGGCGCGGGCGACGCCATCGATCAGCAACGCGATCAGGATCGCGGGGAATGACAGCTGCACGTCGGCCACGCGCATGATGAACGCATCGAGCTTGCCCCCGGCGTAACCCGCGATCAGCCCGAGCGACACGCCCACCACCACGGCGAGCAGCACCGACACGGCGCCCAGAATGAGCGAGGTGCGCGCGCCGAACATGATCGCCGACAACATGTCCCGCCCCTGGTTGTCGGTGCCGAGCGGATAGGTTGCCTTGCCGTCGGCAACCCACGCCGGCGGCGTGAACGCCTCGGAAAGGTTGAGCGTGCGGAGGTCAAACGGATTGTGCGGCGCGAGCCAGGGGGCGAACACTGCGGCGACGAGACAGATGACGAGCACGATCGTCGAGACGACGGCGACCGGACTGTGGCGAAAGCTCCACGCGACATCGCCGTTCCACGCTGCTTTCGCGCGCGTCCCGAGCGAAGGCGGCGCCAGATCGGCGTTGACGGTGGACGAATCGTTCATGCCCCGGCCTGCGGCGCGAGCCGCTTCAGCGCGGTCAGCGCCGTCGCGAGCGCCTGCGCATACACCTTTGCTTTCCATTCATCGGTGTCGGTGTAGAACGCGTCGCGCATCTGTTGCCGGATGGCGGCGCGCAGCGCCGGCGGCGCCTCCGGGTGCTTGTGCAGCCAATGGTCGGCGCGAAACGCCTCGAGGGTCTCGCGCAGCGGGAGCGTCCCGTATTCGAGCGCGATCCCCGCGTACGCGACGCCGGGACATTCGTCGTAGATGGCGTTGCCGTTGATGCCGACGAGCGGCGCCGACGATGACGTCCCGTCGATAAACGAGGTCACCTCGGCGCCCCACCAGTCACGCGCACGGGCGATGTCGGCGGCCACCGCCCGCCCGTTGTAGATCTTCTCGCCGTGCCCGCTCGGGCCCAGTCCGGTGTGGAAATCGATCAATCCCAGGACGCGTCGTCGGGCCGCGTGATGCCGCAGCACCGAGCGCAACGTGCGATTGCTCCATGACGGCTTCGTGCCGCCGTAGAAGAGCCCATCGGCAAATTCATACTGACCGCCGCTGACGGCCGCCTGGTAGGCGCGCTCGCCATGCGCGGCGATCCAGGCGCCGAGGCGCGCTTCGTTCTCCGGCGGCGGCGGCCACGCGGACGGCAGCAGCAGCGCGTGCAGCTCCGCGTAACCGGCGTTTACCGGCGCCGGCGTCGCGAAATCGCGGAAGTTGCGGTTGAGGTCCGCATTGTCTTCGTTGACCCGCCGGCCGTACGAGAAGCCGTGCGGATTGAGCGCATGCACGAACAGCACCGCGGCCCCGGCGTCGTCGACCGCGCGCATGAACGCATCGTCATGCAAATAGCCGGTCTGGCAGCCCGATCCGCAGTATCCCTCGATGCCGTGCGTTGCCGACCACAGCACCAGCATGCCCGGCGCCGCGGGATCGCCGGCCATCGCGACATCCATCGCGAGCTCCTCGCCCGCGATGCCCACATGCCCTGGCAGCACGTGCGTCTCGACGGCGAGCCCGCGCGCCGCAGCTGCCGTACGGAAACGCTCGCGCGCCTCGACGTAGGACTGCGAGAAATGCGCGACGGGGTCCATGCGGGTCAGCGCGACGACAGCGGCATCGCTCTTTCGGCCAGGGCCGCGAGATAGCCCGCGCCGAGCGGAATCACGTCGTCATTGAAATCGTAGGTGCTGTTGTGCAGGAAGCAGCCGCCTTCGGCGCCGCCCTGGCCGAGGCGCGCGAACGCGCCGGGTTTCGCCTGCAGCATGAACGAGAAATCCTCGGAGCCCATTGACGGATCGAGGTTGCGGACGACGTTTTCCCTGCCGACCAGCGACTCGGCGACGTCGGCGGCGAACGCGGATTCGCGGTCGTGGTTGATCGTCGCCGGATAGACCCGCTCGTACTTGAGGGTCGCGTGGGCGCCGAACGCCGCCGCGATCGCCGGGACGAGCTCGTTCAGCCGACGCTCGATCATGTCCTGTGTCGCCGGGCGAAACGTGCGCACGGTGCCGACGAGCGTGGCGTGAGACGGAATCACGCTCATCGCCCCGGGATTTCCCGCGTGCATGGCGCAGATGCTGACCACTGCCGTGTCGATCGGGCTCACGTTGCGGCTTACGATCGATTGCGCTGCGGTGATGATGTGTCCCGCGACCAGCACCGGATCGAGCGCGGCATGCGGATGCGCGCCGTGGCCGCCCTTGCCGTCGATGGTGATCGAGATGCGGTCGGCGGCCGCCATCGCCGGCCCCGGAGTGATGCCGATGCGTCCCGGCGGGAGGCCCGGCCAATTGTGAAGCGCGAACACCTGCTCGGCTGGAAAGCGCTCGAAGAGGCCGTCGGCGATCATTTCCTTCGCGCCGGCATAGCCTTCCTCGCCCGGCTGAAAGATCAGGTACGCGGTGCCGTCGAACGCCCGGGTCTCGTGCAGGTAACGGGCCGCGGCGAGCAGCATCGTCGTGTGCCCGTCGTGGCCGCAGCCGTGCATCCGCCCGTCGTAGCGCGACTTGTGCGCGAAGGCGTTTTCTTCCTGCATCGGCAGAGCGTCCATGTCGGCGCGCAGGCCAACCGAGCGCCCGCTGGCGGTGCTGCGGCCCGGGACGACGGCGACGACGCCGGTGCGCCCGATGCCGGCGTGATACTCGATGCCGAGCGCCGCCAGATGCTCGCAGACGACCTTCGCGGTCCGGTGCTCCTCGAAGCCGAGCTCCGGGTGCATGTGGAGATCGCGACGCACGGACGTGAAATCCGCGTGCCACGCCGCGATGTGCCGGACCGGGTTTGTCATCGTCCCCTTCAGATGGCGACGCTGCGCTCGACGCGCAGCCGCGGGTCAACCGCATAGTACATGAGGTCGACGATGAGATTCAGCAGCACGAACACGAGCGCGATGAAGCACAGATACGCCGCCATGACCGGGATGTCGGCGAAGTTGACCGCCTGGATGAACAGCAAACCCATCCCCGGCCACTGGAACACGGTCTCGGTGATGATCGCGAACGCGATGATCGCGCCGAGCTGCAAGCCGGTGATCGTGATGACCGGCACGAGCGTGTTCTTGAGCGCGTGTCCGAAATGGATCGTCCGGTCGGTAAGCCCGCGGGCGCGGGCGAACTTGATGTAGTCGGTGCGCAATACCTCGAGCATTTCCGCGCGGACGAGCCGCATGATGAGGGTCATCTGGAACAGCGACAGCGTGATCGCCGGCAGGATCAGCGCCTTCAACCCGCTCGTCGTGAGGAGACCCGTGGTCCACCAGCCGAAGGCCACCGTCTCCCCGCGCCCGAACGACGGCAGCCAGCCCAGCAGCACGGCGAACACCAGGATCAGCAGGATCCCGATGAGGAACGTCGGCAGGCTCACGCCGACGAGCGATCCGGCGAGCAGCAAGTGCGAGACCCAGGTGTCGCGCCGCAACGCCGTGTAGACCCCGAGCGGAATGCCGACCACGAGCGCGAGCAACGCGGCGGCGATCGAAAGCTCGAGCGTGGCCGGCAGGCGCTCCTTCAGCAGCGCCGACACGGGCCGTGCCTGGCGCAGCGACAGACCGAAGTCGCCGTGCACGGCGTTGTCGACGAAGCGCGCGAACTGGACCGGGAACGACCGGTCGAGGCCAAGCTCGCTGCGGAGCTTCTGCTTCTCGGCGACCGTCGCGTCCTGCCCGACCATGAACGTCACCGGGTCGCCGGTGAAATTGAAGAGCCCGAACGCGATGAAGGCGACGACCGCCATCACGGCGACCGACTGGAGGATGCGGCGAAGGATGAAGGCGGACACGAAGCCCTGTTTCGGCGGTCTGGCGCGTCATGCCGGGACGCCCCCGGGCGCGCCGATCATGCCGAAACCCTCCGCGAGCGTCAATGCGACCCGCCGCCGCGACCCGTGAGTGTGGTTCAATACGACGCCCGCGCCGGGACGGAGACGTCCGGCCTCCTCGACGGGACGCGGGCGGAATCCACCGCACCCGCCATGCTGCGCTTTCTGCTCACCCGGGTCAGCCTCGTCATCCCGACCTTCATCGGGATGACGCTGCTCGCCTTCTTCCTGATCCGCCTCGTCCCCGGCGACCCCATCGAGACGATGGCGGGCGAGCGCGGCATCGACGCGACCCGCCACGAGCGCCTGCTCAAGGAATACGGGCTCGACCGCCCGATCATCGTGCAATACGGCATCTACATCGGGCGCGTGCTCCACGGCGATCTCGGCAAGTCGATGATCACGCAGGAGCCGGTGCTCCGCGAGTTCCTGGCGCTCTTTCCGGCCACGATCGAGCTTGCGCTCTGCGCGATCATCTTCGCACTCGTGCTCGGCATCCCCGCCGGGATGATCGCCGCCGTGCGCCGCAATTCGGTATTCGACCACGGCGTGATGGGGGTGTCGCTGACCGGCTACTCGATGCCCATCTTCTGGTGGGGGCTGCTGCTCATCCTGCTCTTTTCCGTGCAGCTCGGCTGGACACCGGTCTCGGGGCGCATCGCCGTCAAGTACTACATCGAGCCCGTGACCGGCTCCCTGATCATCGATTCTCTCCTGTCGGGCGAAAAAGGCGCGTTCGGCTCGGCGGTGTCGCACCTGATCCTGCCGATGATCGTGCTCGGCACCCAACCGCTCGCCATCATCGCGCGCATGACGCGCTCGGCGATGCTCGAGGTGCTGGGCGAGGACTACATCCGCACCGCGCGCGCCAAGGGCCTGTCGAAGTTTCGCGTCGTCGCGCTGCATGCGTTCCGCAACGCGCTGATCCCCGTCATCACCGTGATCGGCCTGCAGGTCGGCGTCCTCTTCACCGGCGCGATCCTCACGGAGACGATCTTCTCGTGGCCGGGCGTGGGCAAATGGATGATCGAAGCCATCAACCGGCGCGACTACCCTGTGCTGCAGGGCGGCCTGCTGATGCTCGGACTCGTGGTGATGATGGTCAACCTGCTGGTCGACGTCGCGTACGGTGTCATCAACCCGCGGATAAGGCGCACGACATGAGGGTTTCCGCATCATGACCACCGAATCGCTCGCCGTTGCCGGCAACGCCCCTGCTCCTCCCGGACGGTTCGCCGAGTTCTGGAGGTACTTCAGCGCCAACCACGGCGCCGTCGCCGGCCTGGTGGTGGTCATTGTCGTGCTGTCGATGGCGGCGTTCGCGCCCCTGCTCGCGCCTTACGCACCGAATCTCACGAACAACGACGCCTTCCTCCGGCCGCCGTTTTGGCAGGAGGGCGGATCGACCGCGCACCTGCTCGGCACCGATGCAATCGGTCGCGATATCCTGTCGCGGCTCATCTACGGCGCGCGGCTGTCGCTCTTGATTGGCATCGCGGTGGTCGCGCTGTCGATCGTCGTTGGCATCACCCTTGGGCTCATTGCCGGGTTTGCCCGTGGCATCACCGAGATCGCGATCATGCGGCTGATGGACATCATCCTGACGCTGCCGAGCCTGCTGCTCGCGATCGTGATCGTCGCCATCCTGGGTCCGGGGTTGATGAACGCGATGCTGGCGGTCGCGGTGGTCGTGCTTCCCCATTACGTGCGCATCACGCGCGCCGCGGTGATCTCCGAAACCGCAAAGGACTATGTCACCGCAGCGCGCGCCAATGGAGCGGGCCTGCTGCGGCTCATGTTCAACGAGGTGCTGCCCAATTGCGCGGCGCCGCTCATCGTGCAGGCGTCGCTCGGCGTGTCCGTCGCCATCCTCGACGCCGCCGCGCTGGGCTTTCTCGGGCTGGGCGCGCAACCGCCGGCGTCCGAATGGGGAACGATGCTGGCCGATGCGCGCGAATTCGTGCTCCGCGCGTGGTGGGTCGTCACGTTTCCGGGAATCATGATCCTGATCACCGTGCTCGCCTTCAACCTGCTCGGCGACGGCCTGCGCGACGCGCTCGACCCGAAGCTCAAACGATAGCCGCGGTCCTGCGCATGGCGCTCCTCGAAATCGAAGACCTGCACGTCGAGTTCCCCTCGCAGAACGCCGTCATGCATGCGGTCGAAGGCGTGAGCCTCGCCGTCGATGAAGGCGAAGTGCTCGGCATCGTCGGCGAATCGGGTTCGGGCAAGAGCGTCACGATGCTGGCGGTGATGGGGCTCGTTGCCTACCCCGGCCGCGTGCGCGCGCGCCGGCTGCAGTTCGCCGGCCGCGACCTGCAAGCGATGTCGGACGCGGATCGAAGGTCGCTCGTCGGCAAGGACGTCGCGATGATCTTCCAGGACCCGACGACAAGCCTCAACCCGTGCTTCACGATCGGCTTCCAGCTCTGCGAGACGCTGCGCCTGCATCTCAAGCTCGATCGCAAGGCGGCGCTGCGTCGCGCCACCGAATTGCTCGAGCAGGTGGGCATCCCGGCCGCGTCGAGCCGCCTCGGCGACTTCCCGCATCAGATGTCCGGCGGCATGAACCAGCGGGTGATGATTGCGATGGCAATCGCGTGCAATCCGCGGTTGCTGATCGCCGACGAGCCCACCACGGCCCTCGACGTGACGATCCAGGCGCAGATCCTCGACCTGCTGCGCGCGCTGCAGAACGAGCGCGGGATGGCGCTGATCCTCGTCACCCACAACATGGGCGTGGTCGCCGAGATGGCCCGGCGCGTGGCGGTCATGTATGCGGGGCAGATCGTCGAGGAGCGCGGCGCCGACGCGCTGTTCGCGGCGCCCCAGCACCCCTACACCGCGGCGCTGCTGGCGGCGATGCCAGAGCGCAGCACCGGCGAGCAACGGCTCGCGACGATCCCCGGCATGGTCCCCGGTCTTTACGATCGGCCGCATGGGTGCCTGTTCGCGCCCCGCTGCCGCTATGCCACCAAGCATGCTTGCCAGGTGCGCCCGGAGCTTCGTCCCTGGGCGGACGGCAAGGTTCGCTGCCATTTCCCTCTGGGCGACCCGGGCCGCGACGCGGCGATCGCCCGCGACAACTTGGTGGAAGCGTGATGAGCGCCGCCGGGCCGTCCCAAGGCGCGAATAGCTCCCCCTCGGGGGGCAGCGCCGCGGCCGCATTTCGAGTGAGGCCGCAAGCGTGGGGGCACATCCATGAGCGCCGCCGGGCCGTCCCAAGGCGCGAATAGCTCCCCCTCGGGGGGCAGCGCCGCGGCCGCATTTTCGAATGAGGCCGCAAGCGTGGGGGCCCCGGTCGTCGAGGCGCGCAACGTGACGCGGGTCTACCGGATCCGCCACGGTCCGTTCCGCGAAGCGGCGACGCTTCACGCGGTCGGCGGCGTGTCGTTCGACATCGCGGCGGGACGCACGCTCGCGGTCGTCGGTGAATCGGGCTGCGGCAAGTCGACGCTGGCGCGCGTCGTGTCGCTGATCGAGCCGCCGACCTCGGGCGAGCTGCGCCTCGGCGGGATCGACGCGGTGAGCGCGACGGCGGCGCAGCGGCGGGAGCTTCGCCGAACCGTCCAGATGGTCTTCCAGAATCCATACGGCTCGCTCAACCCGCGCAAGAAGATCGGCGCGATCCTCGAAGCGCCGCTGGAGATCAATTCCGATATTGCGCCGACCGAGCGGGCGCTCCGTGCGCGGGCAATGCTCGCGAAAGTCGGTCTTCGCCCCGAGCATTACGTCCGCTATCCGCATATGTTCTCCGGCGGCCAGCGGCAGCGCATCGCGATCGCGCGGGCGCTGATGCTGAACCCGGCGCTCGTCGTGGCCGACGAGCCGGTTTCCGCGCTCGACGTGTCCGTCCAGGCCCAGGTATTGAACCTGATGGCCGACCTGCAGAACGAGCTCGGCCTCGCGTACCTCTTCATCTCGCACGACCTCGGGGTCGTGCGGCACATCGCGCACGACGTGCTCGTCATGTACCTCGGCCTCGCCATGGAACAGGGCAGCAAGGAGCGGATTTTCGCGCGGCCGCTCCACCCCTACACCCGGGCGCTGCTCGCGTCGACGCCGGGAATCGCCGCCAAGGACCGCCCGGAGCGCATCGTGCTGAAGGGCGAGCTCCCCTCACCGCTGAATCCGCCGGTCGGATGCGTGTTCTCCACCCGTTGTCCCCACGTGATCGAGCGCTGCCGCGTCGAGCGTCCGGCGCTGCGCCCGCTCGACGGCCGGCAGGTATCATGTCATCTGGGAGAGCGTTTTCTCGAACCGGGGCGACCGGATGCCGGCATTTCCGCGCCGACTTCCGTGCAGCCTCATTGACTGGAGGGATTCACATGACCAAGCTCACGACCGGCGCGCGCCGGTTCCCGGGCGTGCCGCGTGCGCTGCTGATCGCACTGGCGCTGCCCGCGCTGCTCGCCAGCGCCGGCGTCGCCGCCAAGACGCTGGTGTTCTGCTCGGAAGGCAGCCCGGAAAACTTCTACCCGGCGGTGAACACCACGGACACGTCGTTCGACGCGAACAGCCAGATCTACAGCCGCATCGTCGACTTCGAGCGCGGCGGCACGAGCGTCGTGCCCGGGCTCGCGGAAAGCTGGACCATCTCGCCGGACGGCAAGGTCTACACGTTCAAGCTGCGCAAGGGCGTGAAGTGGCACAACCACCGCGCGTGGAAGCCGACGCGCGACTTCAACGCCGACGACATGATCTTCGCCATCGAGCGGCAGTGGAAGGAAGACAACCCGTACTTCAAGGTGACGAGCACCAATCACTCGTACTTCAACGACATGGGCATGCCCAAGCTCCTGAAGTCGGTGGAGAAGGTCGACGACTACACCGTGCGCATCACGCTCGAGAAGCCGGAGGCGCCGTTCCTGTCCGATCTGGCGATGGAATACGCGGGCGTCCAGTCCAAGGAATATGCCGACGCGATGCTCAAGGCGGGCACGCCGGAGAAGATCGACCAGGAACCGATCGGCACCGGTCCGTTCTATCTCGTCCAGTACCAGAAGGACGCGATCATCCGCTACAAGGCGTTCCCGCAGTTCTGGGGCGGCAAGGCCAAGATCGACGACCTGATCTTCTCGATCACGCCTGACGCGTCGGTGCGCTGGGCCAAGCTGCAGAAGGGCGAGTGCCACGTGATGCCGTACCCGAATCCGGCCGACCTCGATGCCATCCGGAAGGACCCGAATGTCGTCGTGCTCGACCAGCCTGGCCTCAACGTCGGCTATCTCGCCTACAACGTCACCAAGAAGCCGTTCGACGACGTGCGCGTGCGCAAGGCCGTCAACATGGCGATCAACAAGCAGGCGATCATCGACGCGGTGTTTCTTACGGCCGGCGTAGCGGCGAAGAATCCGATCCCGCCGACGATGTGGTCGTACAACAACAGCATCAAGGACGATCCGTACGATCCCGCGGCCGCGAAGAAGCTCCTCGCCGAAGCCGGCTATCCGAACGGCTTCACGACCGACCTGTGGGCGATGCCTGTGCAGCGGCCGTACAACCCCAACGCGCGGCGCATTGCCGAGCTGATGCAGGCGGATCTCGCGAAGGTCGGCGTGACCGCCGAGATCAAGAGCTTCGAATGGGGCGAATACCGCAAGCGGATGCAGAACGGCGAGCACCAGATGGGCATGCTGGGGTGGACCGGCGACAACGGCGATCCCGACAACTTCCTCAACACGCTGCTCGGGCTGCGACGCCGCCAAGACGAACGGCAGCAACGTGTCGAAGTGGTGCTACCAGCCGTTCGACGACCTCGTGCAGAAGGCGAAGACGATCTCGGACCAGAAGCAGCGCGCGGATCTCTACATGAAGGCCCAGGTGATCTTCAAGGAGCAGGCGCCCTGGTTCACGATTGCGCATGCCGTGCAGCTGAAGCCGGTGCGCAAGGAAGTGATCGACTTCAAGCTCTCGCCGTTCGGCCGGCACACGTTCTACGGCGTCGACATCAAGGAGTAACGCTCGCCGTCGCGCGCTCGGCGTGGCGAAAGCCCCGCGCGATCGCGACTACTGAACGCGAAAACCCCGGGGTCTTCCGATGCGCGCACGAAGTTCCAGACAACGATTCGAGGGAGTCGATCCTTGACCCCCGTCCATTCGACCCCCTACTGCCGGCGTCTATCCGATCGCGCCCACGCCCTTCACGGCGTCCGGCGACCTCGACCTCGACGGCCAGCGGCGCGTGCTCGATTGCATGATCGATCAGGGCGTTGACGGCATCTGCGTGCTGGCCAACTATTCCGAGCAGTTCCTGCTGACCGACGGCGAGCGCTCGACACTCACCGACCTGTGCCTGTCCCATGTCGGCGGCCGCGTTCCGGTGATCGTCACCTGCAGCCACTTCAGCACGCGCATCGCCGCGGAGCGGGCCAAGTCCGCCGCCACCGCCGGTGCCGCGATGCTGATGCTGATGCCGCCCTACCATGGCACGGGGCTGCGCGCCGACGAAAACGGTATTCTGCAGCACTTCGCCGCCGTCGCCGAAGCGGCGCCCATCCCGATCATGGTGCAGGATGCGCCGTTGAGCGGCGTCAACCTGTCGGTCCCGTTTCTGGTCCGGCTCGCGCGCGATATCCCGTCGGTGCGCTATTTCAAGATCGAGATGCCGGGCACGGCGGCGAAGCTGCGCGCGCTGATCGATGCGGGCGGCGACGTCATCGCCGGCCCGTTCGACGGCGAGGAGTCGATCACGCTGATGGCCGATCTCGATGCGGGCGCGACGGGAACGATGCCGAGCGCGCTGCTGCCCGACCTCATCAAGCCCGTGCTGCAGCATTACCGCGGAGGGCGGCGCAACGACGCCGCGGCGGCGTACGCGCGCATCCTGCCGCTCATCAACTATGAGAACCGGCAATGCGGACTGCGCGCGACCAAGGCGGTGATGGCGGCCGGCGGCGTCATCAAGAGCGATGCGGTCCGCCATCCGCTGGAAGCGCTTCACCCCGCAACACGCGCGGGCCTGCTGGAGCTCGCCGGTGAGCTCCAGCCGCTGGCGCTGCGCTGGGGCAAGTAAACCGGCGACTACGCCGGCTGCCGGATGTCGGTCAGTCCGATCTTGGCGAGCAGCGGCCCGACGGATGGATCGCGACCGCGGAAGGCCCGGTACGCCTCCGCCGGCGGCAGCGTGCCACCCGACGAGTACACGTAGCGCAGCAGCCGCCCCGCAACCTCGGGATCGAACGGATCGCCCGCCTCGACGAAAGCGTCGAAGCCGTCGGCGTCGAGAACCTCGGCCCACTGGTAGACGTAGTAGCCCGCCGCATAGCTCGAGCCCGAGAACAGGTGACCGAAGTGGGGCAGCCGGTGGCGGGGCACGATATCGCGCGGCATGCCGATGCGCTCGAGCTCGGCGCGCTCGAATTCGCCGATGTCGACGCCGCCGGCATCCGGGCGCGCGTGCAACGCCATGTCGACCAGCGCGCAGGCCGTGTACTCGACCGTGTCGATGCCCTTGTTGAAGCGCCGCGCTTCGAGCAGGCGCTCGATCAGGGCATCCGGAATCGGCTCGTTCGTCGCGTGATGCAGCGCATGGCGCTTCAGCACCGCGGGCTCGACCCCCCAGTGCTCGAAGATCTGCGACGGCAGCTCGACGAAATCGCGCAGCACGTGCGTGCCCGAGAGACGCTCGTAGGTCACGTTCGACAGCAGGCCGTGCAGCCCATGACCGAATTCGTGGAACAGCGTGCGCACGTCGTCGGCCGAGAGAAGCGTCGGCTCGCCGGCCGGGGCCTTGGCAAAGTTGTTGTTGTTGACGACGATCGGCAGCACGTCGCCGTCGATGCGCGACTGCCAGCGATAGGCGCTCATCCATGCACCGCCGCGCTTCGTCGGGCGCGCGAAATTGTCGCTCAGGAAGACGCCGATCATCCGGTCGCCATCCTTTCCGCCGTGCACTTCGAAGACGCGAACGTCGGGGTGATAGGCGTGCAGATCCTTGCGCTCGACAAACCGGATTCCGAACAGCCGGTGCGCCGTGTCGAAGGCAGCGGCCAGCATCCGCTCGAGCGAAAAATACGGCTTGATCGCAGCGTCGTCCAGCCGATATCGCGCCTTGCGGACCTTCTCGGCGTAATAGCGCCAGTCCCAGGGCTCGATCGCGTGCGTCGCGCCTTCGGCTGCGGCCACTTCGCGGAGCGCATCGCGCTCTTCGGCGGCGCGAACCTTTGCCGGCTCCCATATCTGCTCGAACAGGCGCGCGACCGCCTCGGGCGTGCCGGCCATCCGGTCGACCAGCGCGTAATCCGCGTAATGCCGATAACCGTGGAGCCGCGCCTGTTCGTTGCGCAACGCCAGAATCTCGCGCGCGACCGGCCGGTTGTCGTGCTCGCCGTCGTGCTCGCCGCGTCGGTTCCAGGCGTCGAACACCTGCTGGCGAAGGTCGCGCCGATCCGAGAACATGAGAAACGGCGCAACAAGAGAGCGCGACAGCGTGATCATCCAGACATCGGGCTCGCCGCGCTCGTGCGCCGCCTCGCGCGCTGCCGCCCGCAGGTCGGCCGGCAGTCCCGCGAGATCCCGTTCGTCCTTGAGAACGAGGCGGAAGCTCGCTTCGTCGGCGAGGACGTTCTGGCTGAAGCGGGTCGTGAGCGCGGCCAGGCGTTCCTCGATCGCGGCATATCGTGTCTTGGCCGCGCCGGAAAGACGCGCACCGGCGCGCACGAAATCGAGATGGATGCGCTCGACCAGCCGCGATTGCTCAGGTGTCAAGGCAAGCTCTCCGCGCCGCTGCATCACCGCGTCGATGCGCGAGAAGATCCGCGCGTCGAGATGGATCGCGCTGTAATGCGCGGCAAGGCGCGGCGACATCTCGCGCTCGACCGCCTGCAGCGCCGGCGAGGTCTCCGACGCCGCCAGGTTGAAGAAGACCTGGCTGATGCGCGTGAGCTCACGGCCGCCACGGTCGAGCGCCGCGAGCGTGTTGTCGAAGGTCGCCGGCTCCGGGTTCGTGGCGATGGCATCGATCTCGGCACGGTGCGATCGCATCGCATGGTCGAACGCGGGAGCGAAGTGCTCCGGACGAATCGCGTCGAACGGCGGCAGGCCGAACGGCGTGTTCCAGGGTTGCAGCAGCGGATTGTCGGTGGTTTCGGTCATGGTCGTCTCGCAGGAGAGATTCACATTATCGCGCATACCGCGGAAGCGATCAGCCGACCGCCACTTCCACCGTCACGTACCCTACCCGGCAGCTTCCCACCTTCACCGAGAGCGTTCCCTTTCCCTTCGCCACGAGCGTGACGTAACGCTCGTGCGGATTGCCGCGCGTCCATGGCATGAAGATGCTGGGACCGCCATAGAGCCCCGCGCCCCAGCCGTCGAGATGGCCGATGTCGACGACCGCCTCGGCAGGCGCCACGACCTCGACGCCCTCCCCGCGCGCAGTAAGGCGCAGCGGTTCCGCGTGCGGCAGCTTTTGCGCCGACGGGATGCCACAGGTGCCGAGGTAGCCGCGGTTGGCGATGCGCAGCTCGATGCGCGTGTGACCGCCCGCCACCTCGCGCTTCGCGACTTCGACGATGACGCGCGGCACGAGCGCCGCCACGCGCAGGAACGCGGCGCTTTGCGCTGCGCACGTCTCGGCTATTTTCTCGTACGGGGGATTCCAGACACCGACGCGCGGATCGAAGCCGTTGACCTCGACCTCGCCGAGCTGCGGGTGCGCCACCTTCTTCCAGCGCCCGAACACGCGCCCCTTGTTTTGCTCGCGGTCGAATTTGGCGAGCGACACAATGTCCTTGCGCCCGAACTTGAAGTAATGCTCGACAAAGGGCTTCTTGCGCTCGATCCCGAGCTGCTTGAAGAGGTCCCACAGCTCGATGACATAGGCGAGCGCGCCGCGCTGGTGATACGCGTAATCCGAAAGATCGCCGTAGATCGGCTTCTCGGGCTCGTAGAGAAACTCGTGATAGCCACTCACCGTGGCATAACCCGTGTGCTCGGTCATCCACGCCTCGACCTGCTCGAAGATCGCGAGATCCCCGGGGTTCATCTTGCTGTCGGGCTTGTCGCCGAGCGGACGGATCAACACGCCGCCAAACGTGTGCAGGTTGAGCCACGCGAAGATGTTCGGGTGGCCGGTGGCGAATTCCAGGATCGCGCGCGTCTCGGGCGCGCTGCCGGGGTAATGTCCCGCGCCCTCCTGCTGCGACTCCGGCGCCCACGAATACGGGAAATTGCGATTGAAGTCGTACAGGTTGTCGGACAGGAAATGAGGGCTCGGGATGCGCCGGCCGTCGAAGTTGACGATGCGCCCCTCCGGATAGAGCTTGAAGTACGGGCCCGGATCCTCGGGCATGCGCGCGCCCATCACCGCAGGGTCGAGCGGCTGGCCGTTCTCGCCGCGCACTTCGACGAGCTCGCCGTCCGGATCCTCTTTCCGCATGTAGCCCGCGATGCCGTCGCCGTCGATGTCGACGCTTTCCCAATACGCATGATCCTTGTTGGCGCGGTCGTTGACCGGGCTCGAGCGGACGTAGCGTCCCTTGGTGAGGACCTCCTCCGCGCCGTCGGGAGAAATGCGCGGGACGATGTAAAAGAGCGCGTCCTTCAACGCGTCCGCCATATGGCCGGGGAATGGCTTGCCGCCTACGTCGCGGCTGCCTTGGTGAAGCGCAAGGACGTCCTCCGCCATGGCGAGCGCGACGCTCGACCCGCAAAGCTCCGACGCGTGCATGTTGCCGTCGATCCAGATCGCGGGCCGCACGTCGTCGGGATTGCGGCCGATGGTGAGGAGCGGAATGTCCCGGCCCTCGGCGCTCTTGCCGATCGAGCTCACGCGGACGATGGCGGGGTGCTCCTTGGACCATGCGGCGAGCTGGGCGGTGAGCTCGGCGTAATCGAGATATTTCTGGCGGAACATTGGTGGTTTTCCTTGGACGGTCGCTCTAGCGGGCCGCCATTATCGCCTGACCGGAGACTTCGCGCGCTCGTGCGCGGAGATCAGCGGTGCGCGGCACGCGCCTGGCGCGATGCATAAAGACAGATCCCCGCAGCGACGGAGACGTTGAGGCTCTCGACGGCGCCGGCGAGCGGGATGCCGACGATGCGGTCGCACAGCTCGCGGGTGAGCCGCCGCAGGCCGCTGCCTTCGGCGCCGAGCACCCATGCGACAGGGCCGGTGACATCGGCGTCGAACAGGCTTTCACCGCCGGCGTCGGCACCGAGGATCCAGACCCCGCGTTCCTTCAAATCGCGCAGTGCGCGCGCGAGGTTGGTGACCGTGATCACCGGCACCGTGTCGGCTGCGCCGCTGGCGGCTTTTGCCACCGTCGCGTTGACGCCGACGGCGCGATCCTTCGGAATGATGACCGCGTGCGCGCCGAACGCGTCCGCGCTGCGCAAGCAAGCGCCGAGATTATGGGGATCGGTGACGCCATCGAGCACCAGCAGCAGCGGTGCTTCCTGCGCGCCGTCGAGGACTTCGTCGAGGGTGAGTTCGGGCGTCGCCGCATCGACGATCGCGACCACGCCCTGGTGATGCTCGGTGCCTGCCATTTCGCGCAGGCGCTGCGCATCGGCGACGGTGACCGGACATCCCGCCGATTCCGCGCGGGCGACGATGTCGCGCAGCCGCGGGCCCTGGCGGGCTTCGGCGACGAAGAGCGAGCGCACCGATTCCGGCCGCTGGCGCAAACGCGCGATGACGGCGTGAAAGCCGTGGAGAGTTCGGGTCGACGACAAGGAAGGACGACGCGACGCGAGCGGCATCGCAACGTCGCGCCAGTGTAGCGCAAGCCCGGGCGCGTTGCGGCACGCGCTGGGCACGCGATGCGTTACTTCGGCGGAGCCGCGCCTGCCCGCTGCCTTCTTCGCGGCAGCCTGCTCGTCGATGAAGGCCTGATTGCCCGGCATCTTCTGCAACGCCCTGCCGAAGGCGTCGACGGCCTCCTCATAGCGTCTCATCTGGACGTAGCTCCGTGCGAGCAGCGCCCAGTCGTCAGCCGTCCCGTCGTTGGCTTTCAGCCGTTGGGCCAGGCGATCGGCGGCAACCTCGATCGAAGGCACCGCCGCGGCGGGGACCGAATTTCCCTCGGTCGCCGGAGGTCTCACGCCGACCCGCGGCGCGGCATCCGCGGCGGACTGGCCGGTGCGCGATGAAACCATGACGTACAGCCCTCCCGCAGTCGCCAGGACGGCGACCGCGGCAAGTCCGACGATTCCATAGAGCCATTTGCGATCAAGCATCGTGCCCGTCTTTCCGTTCAAAGGTCCCAGCGCCAGCCCGCGTAATAGAAGCGCCGGCGCACATTGTCGACGATGACGGGGCTGTTCGTGTGCGAAATTTCGTAGTCGGCCTCGGCCTCGATCGAGAACCGATCCTTGACCCGCCACAGCAGATGGAGGCCCGGCGTGGTCCGCGTGAGCGTCGTGTCGTGAGTGTCGGTCTGCCGATACCAGCGAAGCAGGGGCTCGACGAGCACATCCTGCCAGACGTTGAAACGGAAATCGAGCCCGAGCTGCACCGCATTGATGTCGCGCGACGTGAGGTAGCTGCCGTTCGCCACGAGAATGTCCTGCCAGGGCGTCAGGTTGTTCGCGATCGCCTGCAGCGTGTACGTATAGACATTCCCCGTCGATGGCACGCCCGGATAATTCGTTCCAAAGGCGGGCGTCCCGGTGAGCGACGATATCCGGAAATCGCCGCCGAGCTGCCATCGGGGAGACAGCTGCTGCGTGACGCCGAGAAAGGCGACACGCGAGACCGGCGTCACCGCCTTGGCAAGGTCTCGCGTCGCATCGAGGCCGAGCGTCTGCACGAGGTTGCCGATGTTCGAAGCGGGATCGACGACCAGCGCGTTCGTCAGCTGCAGCGTCGGCGTGCGGCGATAGTCGTACAGGAGATTGAGCGACGTTCCCGTGGGAAACTGCACGTTGCCCTGCACCATCGCGATGCTCGTGGCGCGAAACGTCGGATCGTAGTCGAGCAGCGAGTAGACGTTCCACGACGCGTCGAAGTACCTGAGCTCGCCGCCGATGCCGGTACGGTCTTCGTAGCCCGATACGTTCTGCCGGATGGCAAACATGTTGCCGCTCCAACGGCCCGCGAGGTTCTCGGCCTCGACGTTGGCGCCGTAGAACGTTTTTTTCGTCCCTCCGAGCTGCGACTCCACCGGCTGCCCTACCACTCCACCGACGCGCCAGTTGTCGGCAAAACCCCAGCTCGCGACCGCGCCATCGAACAAGCCGAGCACGCCACCCGTCGTCGCCGACTGGCGGCCGAAGCGTCCCATCAGCTGCGCCGGTTGATAGCGCGTCTCCGCGTACAGCGCATTGAGCTGATTGGAATTGCCCACGCCCTTGAGGAAATTGACGAGGTACGATTCGCGCACCACGATGCGATTGTCCCAGTTGGCGTCGCGATAGCGCGTCGTGAGGTCGACGGTGTTCGCCAGTTGCGACTGATCGATCCCGGACAGGTTGGCCGTATCGATGGTCGTGGCACCGGTCGCCGGCGTGACGATCGTCGTCGTCGTGGTTCGCGACTGCCCGCCGTAGTAGTACTGCGAAATGCTTCCCCAATACGTGACGGCTCCGGGTCGCGCAGCGCCCGCCACACCCGCAGGCGTTGCAGCCAGTGCCGCGAGGCGTTGCCGAATGCGGTCGGCGCCGGGGCCGTCGGGATAAAGCTTCAGATACAGCTCGTACTCCGCCTTCGCTTTCGCGGTCTCGTCCAGGCGCTCCCGGGCGAGACCGATCTGTTCCTGCGCTTCCTGCGACCACGCGTTGGGCGGCAGATTCAGCAATCGATTGAGCAAGCCGACCGCCCTTTCGAAGTCGCCCGACTCGAGTGCTGCTCGCGCGTCGCGCGCGAGCTCCGCGGCGTTGCGCTCCACATCGTTCGTCGGCGTCGCCTGGATGGTGGAGGGAGGGAGCTTGACGCCCTCCGGCCGAAGCGGCTTCAGCTTCGCGATCTGCTCGTCGGAAAGCGGGATCAGCAGCAACAACGACGACGCGTTCTCCGGGCGGAGACGAAACCTCACGGGCGACGCGAACTGGATGTCGAGGCGACGCAACTGGCCAGGCGGCTGCGACGGATAGGTGACCGTGAATGCCGGCACGAGATCCGTCGGATTCGGGCGCCGCTGCTCCTCGACGACGGTACGCGACGCCTCGTCTCCCGCCGTGATCTGGAAGTACACCTGGATCAGGCTGCCCTCGTTGGCCGGCACGTGGCGAATGTACTGGATCAACGCCGCGAACTTGACGCGGACGAGCGCATTGGCGCCATCGTTGGTGACCTCGACCGAATCGAGCAGTTGCGCGACCGCAGCCGGAGCATGCACCGACAGCGCGACGACCGCGATGCCGCACACACGTCGGACAAAGCTGCGCAGAAGCGTCCGCGTCGACAATCCGGCCACGGGCAAACACCACCCGGCAGAGGCTGCGATGCGCACGATCAGAATCCGCCGTCGGTCGATCGGTGCCGTGGCGGAATCGACTTCTTGGTCAACGTCAGCGACGGGTTCGCGTAGACGTGGCACGAGGCCGTGCAGTTCTTGAGCTCCGTGACGGAATACAAAAGCTTCGGCGAATCGACCTTCACGTGCGCTTCCGGCTTGAACGATCCCGCGTGACAGCCTGCGCAATCGGGCTTGTAGCCGCCAAACTTCCAGGCAATCACTTCACTGTTCGTCTTGTGGCAGCTTGCACACGTGACACCGCCACTGTGGCGGACGAACGCGGGCGAAACGTGCGTGTACGAGCGTCACCGGCACCCAGCTCGTGGTGCGGTGGCACGAGTCGCAGGATTTGGCCGTTACGAAGTGGTTCGCAGGCTTGCCCCTCGCGCCGGCACCGTTATGGCAGGTGACGCAGGAATTCGGCGCGATGCCGGTGTGCGTGAAATTCGCCGGCACCCACGCGGTCGTGCGGTGGCATGAATCGCACGACATCGACGTCGGCAGATGCTTACCGGGTTTGCCCCTGGCCGCGGCGCCGTTGTGGCAGGTGAAGCACGCACCGGGCGTCACACCGACGTGGCTGAATTTGCCAGGAGGCGCGACGGGCGGCGAAGTCATCGGCGGAAGCGGCGGCGAGCGTGGGGGTGCCACTGGCGGCGCTGGCGGAGTCACCGGCGGCGCGACCACAGGCGTCGGCGGCGAGATCGTGGCGGCGATTTCGGTGGCGAGACCGGCGAAGTCGACGGCGGCGCGGCGACCGGCACCGGGCCCGAGCTTGGCGGTGTCGTGCCCGTCCCCGGCGGCGGATTCCCGGATGGCGCTCCGCCCGTCGTAGTTCCAGGTTTTGCAGACGTCGGCCGATTGCCGCCGTCGAAGGATGTCGTGTTGTGACAGCCCTTGCAGTCAACTCCCGCATGGTGACTGGGCGAATCGCGAACGACGACGGTCACTCCGTACCACATGTTCCTCATGCCGGTCTCGTGGCAGCTCATGCATGTCATCGCCCCAACCGGTGTGTGATTCATCCTGGTTCCGGCGAAGGTCGTGAAATTGCCCGGCGCGTGACAACTTTCGCAGGCAATGGCGCCCGTCGGAAGGTGATTGACCGGTTTTGTCTTGACGGTCACGCCGGTGAACGACTTGCCGGTGTCGTGGCAGGTGGCACATCCGCTCGTGATGCCGGTGTGCTGCATCGGCGT
The DNA here is from genome assembly GCA_963811685.1 of uncultured beta proteobacterium. Classification (GTDB taxonomy): domain Bacteria; phylum Pseudomonadota; class Gammaproteobacteria; order Burkholderiales; family Casimicrobiaceae; genus CAIWHR01. The sequence goes on from CAWESK010000008.1 coordinate 46,316, forward strand.
GCCCGGACCGAACTTGGACGTCGACGCGTGACAGGTCACGCAGTCGGCATTGGTCGGGATGTGGCCCGCTTCCCTGCGGCAGCGGCGTCACGCCGAAGAACGGCGTTCCCGCTCGCTCCGACCGCATGACACGTCGTGCAGCCGCTGCTGATGCCGGCGTGGTTCATCACCCCCGGCTTGTAGGAACCCGGCAGGCTCGTGTGACACAGCGTGCACGCCTGCGTCGTCGGAATGTGATTCGCCGGCTTGCCGCGTCACTCCGGTCGTGAACGAGGTGGTCGAGCTGTGGCAGGTCCCGCAATCGCCGGTCGGCGGATGTGCGGCATCCTGTGCCGCCGTCGGCCGAGTGACGATGGACACTCCGGTGAAGCTCTTGCCCGTCTCGTGGCAGGTCGCGCACGGCGTTCCCGCCACCGGCGTGTGGTTCATCGGCGTGCCGGGACCGAACTTGGACGTCGACGCGTGACATGTGACGCAGTCCGCATTGGTCGGGATGTGACCTGAACCCTGCGGCAGCGGCGTCACGCCGAAGAACGCCGTCCCGGTCGCGCCGGCGGCATGACACGTCGTGCAGCCGCTGCTGATCCCGGTGTGCTGCATCGCCGTGCCGGCGAAACTGGTGAAGTTGCTCGCCGCGTGACAGGTTTCGCAGGTCGCGGTCGTGGGAAGGTGATTGGCTGGCTTCGTCTTGAGGTTGGTCACGCCGGTGAACGACTTGCCGGTGTCGTGGCAGGTGGCACAACCGCTCGTGATGCCGGTGTGCTGCATCGGCGTGCCGGGCCGAACTTGGTCGTCGACGCGTGACAGGTCACGCAGTCGGCACTGGTCGGGATGTGGCCCGCATCCCTGCGGCAGCGGCGTCACGCCGTAGAACGGAGTACCGCGTCGCCCCGACCGCATGACACGTCGTGCAGCCGCTGCTGATGCCCGCTGTGGTTCATCACCCCCGGCTTGTAGGAACCCGGCAGGCTCGTGTGACACAGCGTGCACGCCTGCGTCGTCGGAATGTGATTCGCCGGCTTGCCGCGTCACTCCGGTCGTGAACGAGGTGGTCGAGCTGTGGCAGGTCCCGCAATCGCCGGTCGGCGGATGCGCCGCATCCTGTGCCGCCGTCGGCCGGGTGACGATCGTCACGCCGGTGAAGCTCTTGCCCGTCTCGTGGCAGGTCGCGCACGGCGTTCCCGCCACCGGCGTGTGGTTCATCGGCGTGCCGGGACCGAACTTGGTCGTCGACGCGTGACAGCGTCACGCAGTCCGCGTTGGTCGGGATGTGACCCGATCCCTGCGGCAGCGGCGTCACGCCGAAGAACGCCGTCCCGGTCGCGCCGGCCGCGTGACACGTCGTGCAGCCGCTGCTGATGCCCGTGTGCTGCATCGCCGTGCCGGCGAAACTGGTGAAGTTGGTCGCCGCGTGGCAGGTCTCGCAGGTCGCGGTCGTCGGCACGTGGTTGGCCGGCTTGGTCTTGAGGTTGGTCACGCCGGTGAAGCGACTTGCCGGTGTCGTGGCAGGTGGCACAACCGCTCGTGATGCCGGTGTGCTGCATCGGCGTGCCCGGACCGAACTTGGTCGTCGACGCGTGACAGGTCACGCAGTCAGCACTGGTCGGGATGTGGCCCGCTTCCCTGCGGCAGCGGCGTCACGCCGAAGAACGGCGTCCCGGTCGCTCCGACCGCGTGACAGGTCGTGCAGCCGCTGCTGATGCCGGCGTGGTTCATCACCCCCGGCTTGTAGGAACCCGGCAGGCTCGTGTGACACAGCGTGCACGCCTGCGTCGTCGGAATGTGATTCGCCGGCTTGCCGGTCACTCCGGTCGTGAACGAGGTGGTCGAGCTGTGGCAGGTCCCGCAATCGCCGGTCGGCGGATGCGCCGCATCCTGCGCCGCTGTCGGACGCGTCACCACTGCCGGCGTGCCCACGAAACTCAGCCCGCCCTCGTGACACTTCGCGCACGGTGTCCCCGCCACCGCCGCGTGCTTCATGAGCGTGACCGAGTTGCCAGCGAAGCTCGTGAAGTTGCTCGCGACGTGACAGTTCTCGCACGCCGCTCCGTTGATCGGGATGTGGTTGCCCGGCGGCGTCTTCACCGGGGGCGTCCCCGTGATCCCGGTCCCCGTCGCGTGACAGGTCGCGCATGCCGTCCCCGCCACCACCGCGTGGTTCATCTGGGTGTTCGGACCAAACTTGTCGACCTTGGTGGCCGCGTGGCAGCTCTCGCAAGCGATGGCCCCGCTCGGCAGGTGCCCTGTCCCCTGCGCCATCGGCGTCACGCCAAGGAACGCCTTCCCGGCAGGAGCTCGCCGTGTGGCAGTTGATGCAACCACCGATGATCCCCGCCGCCGTGTGGTTGATCACCCCGGAGCCCGGCGTCGTGCTGCCGCCCGCGTGACAGCTACTGCACGCCGCTGTCGTCGGAATGTGGTTCGCCGGCAGACCCGTGATCCCGGTCGTGAACGACACCGTCGACGTGTGGCAGGTCCCGCACTCGCCCGTCTTGGGGTGGTTCGCATCCTGCGCGGCCGTCGGCCGGGTGACGATGGCTACACCGGTGAAGCTCTTGCCGGTCTCGTGGCAGGTCGCGCACGGCGTTCCCGCCACCGCGTGTGGTTCATCGGCGTGCCGGGACCGAACTTGGACGTCGACGCGTGACAGCTCACGCAGTCCGCATTGGTCGGGATGTGGCCCGATCCCTGCGGCAGCGGCGTCACGCCGTAGAAAGGAGTACCGCTCGCCCCGACCGCGTGACACGTCGTGCAGCCGCTGCTGATGCCGGCGTGGTTCATCACCCCCGGCTTGTACGAGCCCGGCAGGCTCGGTGTGACACAGCGTGCAGGTCTGCGTCGTTGGAATGTGATTCGCCGGCTTGCCGCGTCACGCCGGTGGTGAACGAGGTAGTCGAGCTGTGGCAGCCGCCGCAATCGCCGGTCGGCGGATGCGCCGCATCCTGTGCCGCCGTCGGCCGGGTGACGATGGTCACGCCGGTGAAGCTCTTGCCCGTCTCGTGGCAGGTCGCGCACGGCGTTCCCGCCACCGGCGTGTGGTTCATCGGCGTGCCGGGACCGAACTTGGACGTCGACGCGTGACAGGTCACGCAGTCCGCGTTGGTCGGGATGTGCCCGCATCCCTGCGGCAGCGGCGTCACGCCGAAGAACGCCGTCCCGGTCGCGCCCGCGGCGTGACACGTCGTGCAGCCGCTGCTGATGCCCGTGTGCTTCATCGCCGTGCCGGCGAAACTCGTGAAGTTGGCTCGCCGCGTGGCAGGCTTCGCAGGCGCGGTCGTAGGCACGTGGTTGGCCGGCTTCGTCTTGAGGTTGGTCACGCCGGTGAAGCGACTTGCCGGTGTCGTGGCAGGTGGCACAACCGCTCGTGATGCCGGTGTGCTGCATCGGCGTGCCGGGACCGAACTTGGTCGTCGACGCGTGACAGGTCACGCAGTCCGCATTGGTCGGGATGTGGCCCGCATCCCTGCGGCAGCGGCGTCACGCCGAAGAACGGCGTCCCGGTCGCCCCGACCGCGTGACACGTCGTGCAGCCGCTGCTGATGCCGGCGTGGTTCATCACCCCCGGCTTGTAGGAGCCCGGCAGGCTCGTGTGACACAGCGTGCACGCCTGCGTCGTCGGAATGTGATTCGCCGGCTTGCCGGTCACTCCGGTCGTGAACGAGGTGGTCGAGCTGTGGCAGGTCCCGCAATCGCCGGTCGGCGGATGCGCCGCATCCTGTGCCGCCGTCGGCCGCGTGACGATGGTCACGCCGGTGAAGCTCTTGCCCGTCTCGTGACAGGTCGCGCACGGCGTTCCCGCCACCGGCGTGTGGTTCATCGGCGTGCCGGGACCGAACTTGGACGTCGACGCGTGACAGGTCACGCAGTCCGCGTTGGTCGGGATGTGACCCGCATCCCTGCGGCAGCGGCGTCACGCCGAAGAAGGCCGTCCCGGTCGCGCCGGCGGCGTGACACGTCGTGCAGCCGCTGCTGATGCCCGTGTGATTCATCGCCGTGCCGGCGAAACTCGTGAACTTGGATGCCGCGTGGCAGGCTTCGCACGCGCGGTCGTAGGCACGTGGTTGGCCGGCTTCGTCTTCAGGTTGGTCACGCCGGTAAAGGACTTGCCGGTGTCGTGGCACGTGGCACAACCGCTCGTGATGCCGGTGTGCTGCATCGGCGTGCCGGGACCGAACTTGGTCGTCGACGCGTGACACGTCACGCAGTCGGCATTGGTCGGGATGTGCCCGCTTCCCTGCGGCAGCGGCGTCACGCCGAAGAACGCCGTCCCGGTCGCTCCCGCCGCGTGACACGTCGTGCAGCCGCTGCTGATGCCCGCTGTGGTTCATCACCCCCGGCTTGTAGGAACCCGGCAGGCTCGTGTGACACAGCGTGCAGGTCTGCGTCGTTGGAATGTGATTCGCCGGCTTGCCGGTCACGCCGGTGGTGAACGAGGTGGTCGAGCTGTGGCAGGTCCCGCAGTCGCCAGTGGACGGATGATTCGGATCCTGTGCCGCCGTCGGTCGCGTGACGATCGTCACACCGGTGAAGCTCTTGCCGCGTCTCGTGGCAGGTCGCGCACGGCGTTCCCGCCACCGGCGTGTGGTTCATCGGCGTGCCGGGACCGAACTTGGACGTCGACGCGTGACAGGTCACGCAGTCCGCGTTGGTCGGGATGTGACCCGCTTCCCTGCGGCAGCGGCGTCACGCCGAAGAAGGCCGTCCCGGTCGCGCCGGCGGCGTGACACGTCGTGCAGCCGCTGCTGATTCCCGTGTGCTGCATCGCCGTGCCGGCGAAACTCGTGAAGTTGGCTCGCCGCGTGGCAGGCTTCGCAGGCGCAGCGTCGTAGGCACGTGATTGGCCGGCTTCGTCTTGAGGTTGGTCACGCCGGTGAACGACTTGCCGGTGTCGTGGCAGGTGGCACAACCGCTCGTGATGCCGGTGTGCTGCATCGCCGTGCCCGGACCGAACTTGGTCGTCGACGCGTGACACGTCACGCAGTCGGCACTGGTCGGGATGTGCCCGCTTCCCTGCGGCAGCGGCGTCACGCCGAAGAACGGCCGTCCCGGTCGCTCCCGCCGCGTGGCAGGTCGTGCAGCCGCTGCTGATGCCCGCTGTGATTCATCACCCCCGGCTTGTAGCTCAGCGGATTGGTGTGGCACAGCGTGCACGCCTGGCGTGGTCGGAATGTGGTTCGCGGGCTTGCCGGCGGCGCCTGCGAAGGATGTCGTCGTATGACATGTTCCGCAGTCGCCCGTGGTAGGGTGATTCGGATCTTGTGCGGGCGTCGGTCGCGTGACGATCTTCACACCGACGAAACTCTTGCCGCTCTCGTGGCAGGTCGCGCAGCCGGCGCCGATCCCGGCGTGATTCATCGCCGTGCCGGGACCGAACCTGGACGTCGACGCGTGGCATGTCGTGCAGTCGGCCGCGGTCGGTATGTGACCCGGGCCTTGAGGAACGGGTGTCACGCCGACAAACGCAATTCCGCCAGCGCTTGCAGCGTGACACGTGGTGCAACCGCTGCCGATGCCGGTGTGGTTCATGATGCCCGGCTTGTAGCTCGGCAGGCTCGTGTGACACAGCGCGCACGCCTGGGCGGTCGGGATGTGGTTTGCCGGCAAGACGCTTGCCACCGCGAACGAGCTCGTCGTGTGACAGGTGCCGCAATCGCCGGTCGACGGGTGGATTCGATCCTGCGCCGGCGTGGGCCTGGTGACGATGGTTACGCCGAAGTAGCTTCTGCCCGTCTCGTGGCACGTTGCACAAGCCGTTCCCGAAACCGGCTGGTGGTTCATCGGCGTGCCGGAGAACGCCGTGAAGTTCGCAGAGGCGTGGCATGCCTCGCACGCAATCCCGGCGGCGGGAACGTGGTTTGGCGGCGGCGTCTTGATGCTTACGCCGAAGAAATTCTTCCCCGTGTCGTGGCACGCCGCGCAGGCGCTCACGAACCCGGCGTGATTCATCGCGGTGCCTGCAAAGGTGGACGTCTTGTGGCAAGCGTCGCAGGATCCTTTGACCGGCACGTGAGTCGGCGGCATGCCGCTCGCCGAGGTTCCGTTGTGGCAGCTGGCGCAGGTTCCGGCCGCGACTCCCGCGTGACTGAAACTCGCCCTCTTCCATCCGGTGACCTGATGGCAGCTGTCGCAGGACGCCGAGGTCACCATGTGGTTGGCGGGCTTTCCCGTCGCCGTCGTGCCGTTGTGGCACGTCAGGCAGGTCCCGGCGCGAACCGACGTGTGATCGAACGACGCGCCCGTCCACAGCGTCGTCGACCTGTGGCACGTATCGCAGGATTGCGTCGTCACTGCGTGTCCGGGCGGCTTTCCCGATGCCTGCATGCCGTTGTGGCACGAGGCGCACGTCCCGGGCATCGCATTCGTGTGATCGAATTTGATGCCGGAAAAGCTGATCTGGTTATGGCAAACGGTGCACGGCTGGGTTACCACGGGGTGGCCCGCCGTCATCGTCACGGAGCTGATTCTCGCGCCGGGGCCGTGACAGGTCGCGCAATCCTTCGGCGTGCCCTTGAACACGCCGCGAACGTGGCAGCTCTCGCAGCGCGCGATCTCGTGCGCGCCGCGCAACGGAAACCCGGTCGACAGGTGCTGCTGAACGGCGCGCGAAAATCGGAACGCGCTCTGGACAACCGCCGGATCGTTCGCCGCCTGGGCCGCGCCGCTGAACATCACGACCGCCGCCGCGAGCGGCAGCAGGCCGCGCCAGCACCGGTATGCGACGCGCAAGAGAAGAGCGAGCCGCATGCTCACTGGACACCCCGTGGAGCAGCGGCGTAGCGCCAGAGATCGCGACCGATCGTCGACATGCCGAACGGCTTGATGTCGCGCCACGCGCTCGTCCGATGACAACGCGCGCATTGCGGGCCGAACTCGCCGTTGTGCGGATCATCCGCGCGATGACAGGCGACGCACTGCGTCCCGACCGCCGGGAGCGTCTTGCCGGGGGCGGCCGGCGCCTTGTGGCAGCTCGCGCAGGCAACGCGGACGTGCGCGCCATCCAGCACATACTTCGCCCGCCGGTTGTGGTCGAAGTCCCAGATCTTCCAGTCGCGGGCGTTGTGGCATTCGCCGCATTCGGTTCCGAGCGTCCGCTTGTGCTTGTCGTCCTTCTCGTGGCAGCCGATGCATTCGCGCTTCGCGTCCCTGTAGGCTGGCGTCGCATGGCAGTCCTTGCATTCAACCTTTGCGTGACGGCCCAGTAGCGGAAAGCGAGACTTGTTGTGCTCGAAGCGCACCGTGCGCTTCCAGTCGGCGGCGTCATGACAGGAGTCGCACTGGTGGCCGAGCTGGTCGCGGTGCTTGTCGTCCTTGCGGTGGCACGAGTAGCAGTCGGTCTTCAGCTTGTCCTCGTACAAGCGTGCCGTGTGGCAGGAATCGCACTTGACTTCGACGTGCTTGCCGAGCAGCCGGTACTTCGTATCGACGTCGTGACGGAAAGTGACGTCCTTCCACCGCACCTCGGTGTGACAGCTTTCGCACTTGGTGCCGTAGCGCTCCTTGTGCGTGTCGTCCTTCTTGTGGCAGCCGATGCAGGCCTGCGGCACGCCCTTGAAGCTCTTCGGATCGCGGTGACAGTCCTTGCATTCGACATCGCGATGCTTGCCGCGAAGCTTGAACACGGAGAGATCGTGATCGAAGATTGCCTCGCGCCAATTCCGCTCGGTATGGCAGTCGGCACATGCGGTGCCGAGCGTACCGTTGTGCTTGTCATCGGCCTTGTGGCACCCGATGCAAGTCGACTGCAGCTTGGGCCGCACGACGGCGGACACCGTGTGGCAGCTTTCGCACTTCACGATGCGGTGCTTGCCTCGCAGCGGGTACTTCGTGTCGCGGTCATGCTGGAACAGCGTGGTGTCTTTCCAGTCGTTGGCGCTGTGACAGGCCTCGCACTTTTCGCCGAGCCGGCCGCGGTGCTGCTTGTTGTCGTCCTTGCGGTGACAACCAATGCACGTCAGCGGCGCGCTGCGATAGGCGTCGATCGCGTGGCAGTCCTTGCAGGGTGTGTCCACGTGCTTGCCGGTCAACGCGAAGCGCGTCTTGGCGTGATCGAACCGCGTCTCTTTCCAGTCGACCTGCGAATGGCAATTGGCGCAGGCCACGCCGAGCGAGCCCTTGTGCTTGTCGTCCTTGCGGTGGCAGTCGTTGCAGCCGGCCGGAGCCTCGCTGTACTTCTTTCCCGCGACGTGACACGTCTTGCATTCCGCCTTGACATGCGCGCCCGCCAGCGCGAAATCAGTCTTCACATGGTCGAACGTCTTCGTATCGAAGGCGGCGATCTTCACGTCACGCCCCTTGTGATCGGTGTGACAACTGCGACAGGATTCGATCTGGATGCGGCCGTGATAGCCCGTCTTCGCGCGAACGTCCTTCGCCACCTCCTTGTGACAGTCGAGGCAAAGGGAGTCCTGCGCGGCTTTGTTGAACTTGACGTGGCACTTGTCGCAGTCCTGCTCGAGCTTGGCGTGGCCGGAGATCACCTTGCCCGGCATCAGCACTCCCTCCAGCGTCTGCGCGCCTGTCGCGGTGGCGAGAAGAGTTGCCAGGATCGCAAGTAAACGCCGGCATGACTGCAGTCCCATCCGTTAGCGCATCAGTACATGTGCACGGCGACGACATGCGCGATCGCCGCCAGCACCATCATGTAGACCAGCGGCACGTGCAGCACGTGCCACCACGAGAAGAGCCGCTCGAAGACGCCGAACTGAGCCACCCGCTGGACTTCGACGAGATGCGCTGCAATCAGCGCGCTGCGGCTGCGGACCCGGCGCTCGAGCCGTTCGTCGGACCAACCCTCCTCAGCGGCGCGTTGCCGCAGCGCGCGCAACGCTTCCCGCGTGCATCGGCGGCGTGCAACCTTTGCATGCCATCCAAGCGCCATGAACTGCAGCGGATGGGCGAGGCCGTGTCGGCCGGTCGCGCTCGCCTTGCGGGCGAACTCGTCGAGCTCCGCCTCCACGCCGGGCGCGAACGCGAGCTTGGAACGAACAGCCTCGGTGTCGAGACCGGCCTGCGCGCGGAGATCGGCGAGCGTCGCCCGGCGGCCGTAGAGCCCGTGATGGATGCGCGAGTACAGGAAACGACCGACGATGCCACTGCTGGCGACGAGCGCCATCGCCGAGAACGCCACGATTGCATTGAGCGAGCCGAATGCGAGGGTCGAGTGAACGATGATGAGCAACGGCCCCGCGATGCCCAGCATCATGTGAAAGGCGAACCAGAATCGCGTCGTCCCGACGGCGCGCAACGGCCGCCACCGCTTGCGCAACGGATAGAGGAACAGCAGGAGCATCGCGACACCGCCGGCGACACCCACCCAGTATCCGAAATCGGACCCCGCCGTGAAGCGACCTGATCGGGCCAGCAAGAGCGCAACCGCAAAGAGTGCGGCCACCAGGGCCAGAAAGCCCATCTCGTTGCCGCCGCTTCGCCGACGCGGCGAACTGCCGGCCTTCGGCGGTCCCGGTTCGGCTTTCGCCGTTGCGCGCGCGCGCATCGCCGTCGTGAGAGGCGCCGTTCCGACAAGTTGCTCGTGCGGCATCGATCCTGCTCCTAGCGTCGAATAGGACTGCGTCGTCTGCGAAGCTGCGCGGCATCGGAGTTCCCGCTACACTCTTCACCGTCGATGCCGAATTGCGGCGCGACCATCGAGGCACTACCGCCGTGTACGAACACTCGCTTCTCGCCTACACGCTCTACGCGCTTCCGCTCGTTGCAATCGTCGCGGTGTACGTCGCGCGCCGTCGCCGGCTCGAAGCCCGCTATCGACGGGACCTCGACGCTGCCGTCAAAGGCGGACTGACGGAGCCGATGTCGCTGCATCCCGTCATCGATCCGGTGGTCTGCATTGGGTCCGGTTCGTGCGCGAAGATCTGCCCCGAGCAGGCACTGGGGATCATTGACGGCAAAGCGCAGCTCACGAATCCCGCCGCGTGCATCGGTCACGGTGCGTGCGCCGCCGCGTGCCCGGTCAGCGCGATCACGCTCGTCTACGGCAGCGAGCGGCGCGGCGTCGACATTCCGCTGGTGAAGCCCAACTTCGAGACCAACGTTTCCGGAATTTTCATCGCGGGAGAGCTGGGCGGCATGGGACTGATCCGCAAGGCCTCCGAGCAGGGGCGACAGGCGATGCGTATCGATCGCGAAGCGCCCGCGCACCGCCGCACCTCTCGATGTCGTCATCGTCGGCGCGGGTCCGGCGGGCATCGCCGCCGGCCTCGGTGCCATCGAGCACAAATTGCGCTACCGGCTGATCGAGCAGGAAGCCGATCTCGGTGGCGCGATCTATCACTACCCGCGACAAAAGATCGCGATGACCGCGCCCGTCGACTTGCCCGTGGTCGGACGCGTCAAGTTCGAAGAAGTAAGCAAGGAGACGCTGCTCGCCTTCTGGCAGGACATCGTTCGCCGCGCCGGACTCGAAATCGAATTCGGCGCCAGGATGGATCGGGTCGAGGCTGACGCCGGCGCGTACCGGGTCGAAACGACCAGGGACACTTATCGTTGCGGAGCCCTCCTCCTCGCCATCGGCCGCCGCGGTACGCCGCGCAAGCTCGGGGTGCCCGGCGAGGAGCTGCCGAAGGTCGTCTACCGCCTCATCGAAGCCGCTCAATATCGCGGCCAGAGGGTTCTGGTCGTCGGTGGAGGCGACAGCGCGATCGAGGCCGCTCTTGCCTGCGCGGGCGAGCCCGAGCACGCGAGTGACGCTCGCGTACCGCGGCGACGCGCTTCGGCCGGGTCAAGGCGAAGAACCGGGAGCGTCTTGACGCCGCGCGCTCTTCGCGCCGGATCGACGTGCGGCTGAAGACCGACGTGCGGCGCATCCTCGCCGATCGCGTCCTGCTGAGTGAAGGTGACGCGGAAACGGCGATCGACAACGACATCGTGATCATCCAGGCCGGCGGCGAGCTGCCGACGGGGCTCCTGCGTCAGCTCGGCGTCACCGTCGAGACGAAGTACGGAACGGCCTGAACGGCCGGGGCCCGATCCGGGCCGCGCGATCTTGTTCAATCGTCGAAGTCCACGGTGGATGCCTTGAGCACGCCGCCCACGAGCGTGCCGTGCACTTCGACGTTCTTGCCGTTGGCGAGGTCCGCGACGGTGCCGTGGCTGAACGTCGCCGCGGAAGCATCGATCGTGCGGCCGCCGACGACGAAATTCGATGGCGAGACGAAGTTGGTGATCTTGCCTTCGGCTTCCGCGCCTTCCTGCTCGCCCGAATCGTGGAAGTCGATCTCGGCCGCCTGCAACACCGTCGAGACCACGGGGCCCTTCGCCGTGACGTCGCGGCCGTTGGCGAGGTCCGCCGCCGTACCGTTCATGAAGGTCGCCTTGGTTGCGTCGACGCGCTGCCCGGCGACAGTGAAATTCGCGACCGACACGAAGTTCGCGATGTTGCCTTCGACTTCCAGCGTCGGCGCGCCCGGGAGCGCCTCGATCGACACCTTGCGCGCGACGAGCACGCCGGCGCTGTTGATCGTGCCAGTGACCTCGACGCGGCGACCGTTGACGAGGTCGGCAACGGTGCCGCCTTCGTAGGTCGCGCCCGAAGCGTCGACCGGCTGACCTGCCACCACGAAATTCGCCGGCGACACGAAAGAGGTGATCGCGCCCTCGACAGTGGCGTCCGCCGGCGGCGAGCCATCGTCGGTAAACTCGACCCTGCTCGCCATCAGCACGTCGCCCGATAACGTCCCCTCCGCAGCAACGCGTTTTCCGTTGGCGAGGCTCGCCGCGGTACCGTTGTCGAACTTCGCGGAGCTTGCATTGACCTTGCGGCTGCCGACCTTGAAGCTCGCCACCGAAACGAACTCGCTGATGATGCCTTCGGCCTTTGTCGATGGATCACTGGACGGCGGCGCGCCCGGATCGAGACGCTCGATCCGGGTGGCTACCAATTCCTTGGGCGTCCGGGCTGCGCGCGCCAGAAGGTGATCGCCAACACGGATCGCGTCGAGACCGAAATTGCGCACGGCGGCGGCGCTCTTGTCCTCGAATTGCGTCGAGCCCGTGACGCGCAGCGATTGCCCGGCCACCGTGACCGTCCCGCCGCTGACGTTGATGGCATCAGCGGTGCCGTCGATCGAAAAGTCCGCTGTCTGCTCGATCTCGACGGTCGTCGCGACAACCACGCCCTGGACCAGCTTGCCTTTGACTTCGACCTTGACGCCATCGGCCGGCACCGCCCCGCCGACGCCACTGATCGTCGCGGCACGCCCGTCGACCGCCTGCCCGTTGACCTTGAAGGAGGTGATTCCAGCGAAGTCAGTGATGATTCCTTCGAGCTCGACCTGCGCACCGTCCGAACCAGGGATCGTCGTCGGGACAAGCGCAATCGCGTTCGCCACCAGCCGGTTACCGGTCGACACCGCGGTGCCGTTCACGTCGACGACCGTGCCATTGGCGAGCGCCGGGGGAAGGAAAGCGACTGGCACTTGCGTGTAGTCGACCGTCTGGCCGCCGACCTGGAAGGTGCGAGCGGTCAGATCGGAGGCCATGACCACGCCGCGCACGGTCAGCGGCACGCCGGGCGTAACGGAGGGCTGGATCTCCACGCGCGTGGCCAGCAACTCGCCCGGCGAGGACCGGAAGCCGCTGACCTCGACGTACTGGTTGAGGAGCGTCGCGAACGTGCCGCCGTCGAATACCGTCTGCGTGTTCGTCTGCACGTGCTGGCCCAGGACCGTGAACGCGAGACCCGCGGTGTCGACACCGGTCACCACACCGCGCACCTCCGCGTGATACTCGATGCTGACCGCCGATGCCGTTCCGTTCGGTTGCGTCACGCCCTGCACGGTGACGACCATGCCGACCTTCAGCGCCGTCTCCGTCGCCGTCTGGCCATTGATCGTGATGGACGCGCCGGCCGTAGCGAAATCCCAGCCGTTGACGGTGACCCGACCCGCACCCAACGCGGAAATGGTGCCGACCGATACGAGCCCGGCCGTTCCGGTACCGACGACACCGCCGCTCGCGAGCATCCCGCCGCCACCGCCGCCGCACGCGGCGAGCGTCAGCGGCAGCAACAGCGCGAGACAAACGCGCACGAGGGCGCCACGGAGATGCACGAACAGCGGATGGGCTTTCATTTGTTCTTCCTTTTCTTCGGAGGCGCGGACTCCGATTTCGCGACCGGCGAACCGGCGGTGTCGGCGACGGGCTCGGCATAGAAGAAGACGCCAAGCCGCATTCGCATGCGTTGTCCCGGAGCGGGCGGGTCGCTTGCTTCGAGCGCCATCCCGTCGCGGTTGATGTCCTGCAGGACCTGCATCGACAATTGCTCGGACTTGGCCTGCAACGCGGCAACCGCCGCCGGCGAGAGCTCGTCGTAGTACACGCTGCGCTCGAGCCACGCGGGCCGCGCTCCGCCGAGGTTATGCACGCCGGCGGCGAGGTGATCGTGCAGCGCCTCGCCGAAATAGAAGGCCTTCGCGTCGACTTCCTTGCCGGGGACGAAACCGCGCGTCACGAGGCGGACGTGGTCGTCGGCATCGACCTCGACGACGCCGAGGCGCACGAGCTCGTCCAGCACCGAGCGCGGACGAACGTTCTTGCTCACCTTTTCGACCAGCACGGCGAACGATTCCGCGCCGCCCTTGCTCGGTGTCCTCGGCAATCGGCGCGGCGTGCCGTTGCGGTCGTGGTACGAGGCGTCGCCCAGCCAGCGCGCAACGATCTGCGTGCCGAGCGTCATCGCCGGCGTCGGTCCGGTGTCCGGCGAGGATTCGCGACGGAGGCGGCGAATATCCTTGCGATGAACGCCGGTGAGCAGCGTCAGGCGACTGTCGGTGGCGAGCTTTCCGCGAACGGTGAACTCGCTGGCCGCCGTTTCGACGAATACCGACTTGAGAAGGTCAGCGAGGAACGGATACGTAATTCCCTGGCTCACGAGCAGCCGCACGAGCGGACGCAGAAGCCGGCGCAGTGCAGCGACCACCGAGGCTCGCGGTTGCCCAGGCATGGCGCCGCCTTCGACGCTTGCATCCAGCGATGTGACGATCGACCGCACGTAGGTCCTTGGTCCCCCCAGCCCGGTGCCGGGCCGGCGAATTACGTGGGAAATTTTCCCACCTATTTTCATGATATGCAAGCATCATATATGCGATCGGCATTGAAAGTAGATATTCATTCTTTGTTTTCATATGTTTACTACATATATTCTATATTTTTTCTGGAATCAATTATTTGACGCTCTCGCTCTATTCCAGCCTGACCGTCGTAGGACCAGGAGTTCGTTCACCCGCCACGACTCAGGTAATCTTCGGTGACCCTTGCTCGTCGCATTCAATCCCGCCTCAACATGACCGCCGATCTACGGCAGCTCTTCGAAGGGGTCCTCATCCTCTTTGCTGCCCTGTTTCCCATCGTCAATCCCTTCGGTGGAGCGCCCGTTTTCCTCGCGATGACATCCGATTGCACCGATGAGTTGCGCGCAAAGATCGCCAATCGCGTCAGCTGGAACGCCTTCATCCTGTTGCTCGCCTCCGTGTCGATCGGCACTTACGTGCTCGATCTTTTCGGCCTCTCGGTGCCCGTCGTGCAGGTCGCGGGTGGGATCGTCGTCTGTGCGGCGGGCTGGGAACTGCTTCGCTCGGGAGGCGCGGTCGAAACGCCGATCCCCTCCTCGCCGCCGAGCGCCGCGCAGATCGCGAGCCGCGCGTTCTATCCGCTGACGCTGCCGATCACCGTCGGTCCGGGTTCGATTTCGGTCGCCATCACGATCGGCGCCAACCATCCGCGCAACGTCCACTCGCTGCTGATCAACGGCACCGCGGATGTGATCGGCGCCGCGTTGATCGCGTTGACCGTTTTCGTGTGCTACCGGTATGCCGACGTCGTGCTGCGCCGGCTCGGCGAGACCGGGACGAGCGTCCTCGTGCGCTTGTCCGCCTTCATTCTCTTCTGCATCGGCGTGCAGATCCTCTGGAACGGCGCATCCGCGTTGCTCGCGGACCTGCCGCCGGCCAAATGAGTCCGATCCGAGCACCGGATCATGCGTGGAGTTGGCGGGAAGTCGCTCGTCTTTGCTATAATTAAAAGTTGCCTGCGAGGCCGCTGAGCTAGCGCTCCCACCTCCCGCAGGACTCCCGATTCCAGGTTTGTGCCGGTGTAGCTCAGTTGGTAGAGCAGCGCATTCGTAATGCGAAGGTCGAGGGTTCGCAAATGAGTTCCGGTCCGAGCATCCGATATGCGTGGAGTTGGTGGGGACTCGCTCGGTTTGCTATAATTTAACGCTCCTGCGAGGCCGCTGAATTTGCGCGCCCCCACCTCCCCGCAGGATTCCCGATTCCAGGTTTGTGCCGGTGTAGCTCAGTTGGTAGAGCAGCGCATTCGTAATGCGAAGGTCGAGGGTTCGACTCCTTCCACCGGCACCATAAAAACAAGCACTTACCTCAGATCAGCGAGTTGCCTCGATCCGCCGTAAAGTGCCCAGTAAGTGCATCCCTACTGATCCAGATACGCCCGCACCGATCCCGGTGACGAGCGCGGCGCCGCGTGATGATCGGGCAAGGCCTCGAAGCGCCTACACGGGGCGTCCGTTTTGACCGCTGGGTTAGGCGTCATAGCCGACCGGTCAAGTCCGAGGGCCGTGAAGCGCAACGCTCTTGTAACTCGCTTCGACGGAGGGGCTGCGCATCACTGATTGCTCCGGGGAACGTCTATGGCCTCGCCCTCAGACGACCAATACTCAATATCAAATGCGTAGGTCAATTTTTCCGGCAAGAAAGTAATGTCAACAATTTCTACAGAAAATTTTCCGGAGTTCATTTTGGCTCGTACCTGATACTGACGGCCGCCGTCCAAAGTGACATTTACGCGTTCACGGGCACTAGCCAGCACGTGGCTCGTACTGATGAGTATCGTATTTCTTCCCGCCGGCAGACAGAGGCGACTAAAGCCACCAAAAGCCGGATTACTATCTGGGAGAACCGCAACATGCGTTTCCCCTTGAGTATAGTATCGTAGGAAGCTGGCGGCCCCTCCTCCGATGCACGCGAGATCGCTTGCGGGAGCAGACAAAGTGCCGGGGGTTGAGGCACACCCCACGAAGAGCGACGTGGCGAGCGTTGCGGTGGCGAGTACGAGCTTCATTGATAAGTACAGCTGAGTGAGATTTATGACGGTGATTCGTCAATCTTCCCCTTGGCGCGTCAGCTTACAGTTGCGTATCTCTGTCTCGCCGATCTCGCGCCCGACCGGCTCGGTGTCCCAACTGCAACCCGCCATACCAACGAGACAGCGGCTATTGAGGCGCACATAACGCGTCTCTCCCTGATCGAGCCTGATCGTCGCTTTGTCGGGATTGCCCTCCCATGCGATCTCGTGTGACCCCGATAGCACATCGGCAAAAATGAATCCCGTGTGATTGACGTATCCGACCGACTTGCCGTCAACAAGAACAAGTGCTTGGGTCCATCGTTGAGCCAATGTAGGTCGATATATGTAGAGCCGCCCGTAACCGGAGGGAGGCGGTGGCAGAGTATCCCGTAGTCCCGAATACATAGGCCCAGTCGCATTTACTGGATTCAGCGCGATTGGAACAAGTTGTGGGGGGATGCAAGAGTTCAGAAGGAGGCAGACACAGATCAGCAACGCAGCTTTATAGTACTTATTCATAGGCGAAGAATGCAGACTATTGCTCGATTTCAAATCGCGCCCAAGCCTCCGTTAGTTTTCCTTCGAGTGCTTGCTGGCGCTGTTCGTAGCTGATGGATACCGATACCAAGTGTCGATGTCAGCGTTCGCGCGTCCACGGTGGAGCCGTCGGATGACTAGTGAACCGTCAGCTACGGTGGTAAGCGTTATGAAATAGCTGTCCCAGTCTGGCCCTTGCACAAAGCGATGAAAATACAATCGCGGTACATTGTCGGCCACGGAGCAGTCAAACATTTCCCAAAGTTGTACTTCGTCGCGCGTCCAGGGTGCCCCGAAGTGAAACCGTTCGAAATTTGCAATATACGTTTGATGGTCCTTGCCAACAAATGTCAACTTGAGCGTTTCGGACGCAAGATTTATTGAAACCGATTCTGCGCTATTCGGCACATGCCATTTCCGAATTTTTGTGTCCGGCAAACGGAATGCAGGGAATTCGTCTCCATGGAGCGCGGCGAAGATCTCACTCACCGTTAGACGTTCTCCAATATCGGTTGGATACGTCGCCGCTGCTTGATTGCTGTACGTGCCGTTCAAACTTTGGACAATCATCCGCCGTCTTGGCTGAATTGAACGAAGGCCACGAAGTCGGGTACGGGGTTGGAACTGGTCGTACCGATGATGCACACCCCAACAGAGCAAGGGCGACAGCTGTCGAAAGAAGCCACGAAAGTCTGTTGCAATTAGCGTGTGCCATATGCGCGGTGTGAAATTTACGCTACCGCCCTAACTGCGCGCATCGAGTCGATAGGTTGCGCCGGTTGGAAACCGGGAAATCTCGTCCTGCTATGGGGGATAATCGCAAAGTTTAGGAGTCTGTCTTTCCAACGTATTGATTTACGCCATAGTTAGTCCGCCTCGCAATGGGACGCATTGGCATTCCCCTGTTGCATACATAAACCGAAATGCCCCGCGCGGACGTACCACAGGCGGAAAAAAGCACCGGCTGGCTTCCCGGGGCAATCGTCCGCGCGGATCAGCGACCAGCGCCGCCAGTACGCGGAAGTGAGCATCGCTCAACCCCACGCCGGGAGCGCCGCCGTCCCCCACGGTCCCGCCCGTGGTCGGCCTGACTCGCTCGGTGGCCTTCCTGGCCGCCGTTGCGCTGGATCTTTCGACTGATCGTGGACGGCGCTCGACCGAGTTGCGCGGCTAGCGATCGCATTGATTGACCCGCGACCACCGCGCGGGAGATCTCTTCCCGTTCGGCCAGGGTCAGCGCCCATCGGGAGCGACTGCGGGGGCCGGACGGATTCCGCCGGTCGCTGACCGCATCCCCTGTATCGACGAGTGGTTCCGATCAAACTGGGCGATCTGCTGGAGCGACTCACCCTTCTGCCAGCGCTCCCACATCAGCGCCTTCTGGCTCTCCGAGTAATGGATCCGAGGTCTCCATCTGCAACACTCCTCTGATGGCTCACGCCATAGTGTGTTGCATCCACCGGTTGAATCCGCAGCCACAAGCAGCCCCTCGTCACCGCCTCTCAATTCGCTTGAAAGCGGCCATACCAAGGCACCACAAGACAATTGATCGAGGCGTTTGACCCCCGTCAAAGGGCGTCGATGGGCGAGGACTAGGATCAAATAGCTAGACGCAGCGCCGGGAAACAATGGCATCCGGGGGCAAACGCACATCTCGCGCGGAGTTCCATTGCGGCACGGATTTGTTTCGCCGAAGCAAGCGCGATCGGCGCGCCGGCCGCGGCCGCCGCGGGCAGGTCCACGCGGTTCGGGCAGCAAATTTGATCGGTTTTCGATCTAGATCATGAAGAGGTCGTGATGGGCACCAGCAAGATTAGCATCATTGTGGTTTCAGGTACGCATGAAGAACGCATGCAAATGGCGGCGATGATCGCTTCGGTGGGTGCGGTCAGCGGGAATGACGTCAGCGTGTTCCTGTCGATGAATGCGTTGCCTTACTTCGTCAAGGGTAGTGAACAGGCTTGCGCCGGCGGAAGGGCCGTTCGGGACGCCAATGGCCGGCAAGAAGGTCCCCCCATTCCGTACCCTGTTCCAGCAGGCGGTGGAGCTAGGAGGAGCGAAGGTGTATCCGTGCTCGATGGCAATGGACGTCATGGGGGTCGAGCGC
>CAWESK010000009.1:0-222282 GCA_963811685.1 uncultured beta proteobacterium
GCACTTACCCAAGGAGACGGTCATCGCATCGATTGGCAAACGCAAGAACAGCAACGGCACGCAATGCGTTGTTGTCTCGCCGCGGGCAGCAAATTTCCGTTGGACAAGACTCCCGGCTGATCGCGACCAAATGGGCGCGCGCTGTTTCGACGGGTTCAGCCCGCCGGCGCCTTCAATCCGCGAACGCGGTAGGCCTGCACCGGGCGGCGGAATCCTTTCAAGGTCAGCGATTCCTGCGGATCGACGTCGATGATGGTGTCGACTCCGGCGTACACGCGTTGCGAGACGAGGATCTGATCGCCGGGCGCCTCGCCGCAAAGCCGCGCGGCAAGATTGGTCACCGTCCCGATCGCGCTGTAATCCCAGCGCCCCTCGAACCCGATCGCGCCGATGGTCGCAAAACCCTGCGCGACGCCGATGCCGAGGCTCAAGTCGTATCCGCGCTTGACCCAGTCCTTTGCCATCTGTCCGATGCGCTCGCGTATCGCCAATGCCATTCGCACCGCGCGTTCCGCCGGATTCGGGATCGGCAGCGGATCGTTGAAGAGGATCGTCATTCCGTCGCCGGTGAAATGCTCGAGCGTGCCCTCGTATTCGATGATGATCTTCCCGGTGGACTGGTGATATTCGCGGAGGACCCCCATCACTTCCTCCGGCTCGGCGACCTCGGCGAACGCCGTGAACCCGCGCAGGTCCAGAAACACGACGGTGATTTCGCGGCGATGGCTTTTCAGCGGATCCTCGGCGCCGCCGTTGACGATCAGTTCCGCGAGCGACGGCGAGAAGAAGCGCCGCAGGCGGCCGACCCGCTCGAGCTCGCCGACTTGATCCGCGACGCGCCGCTCCAGCGATGCGTTCAACTCCTTCACTTCGGCGGCGAGAGTCTCGACCGCGTCGTGCAGCCGCTTGATCCGGAGCATCGAGCGCACTCGCGCGGCCAGTGCCGCGTGATCGACGGGCTTGGTGAGGTATTCGTCGCCGCCGGCCTCGAGCCCGGCGACCACGTCCTTGGAATCGGCCATCGCCGTCACCATGATGATCGGCGTGAACGGAAACGTGGCGTCGGCGCGCAGCCTCCGGCATACCTCGAAGCCGTCGAGCTTCGGCATCATGACGTCGAGCAGGATGAGGTCGGGGGTATGCTCTCGGGCGGCCGAGAGTCCTTCCTCGCCATCGGCGGCCGTGATGATCTCGTAGCCCTCGGCCGCGAGGCGGGTCTGGAGGACCTTGACGTTCGTCGCGTTGTCGTCGACGATGAGGATGCGAGGGAGTGTTCTCACCGTCGATAGTCCCAGCGGGCGGGGATAAATATACGGCCTCGACTGGCGATGTACAAGGAAGAATCGGGACGGAGGGGCGGGAGCGAAGTGCCATCTTCACTCGAAAATCTCTCGACAGCGGGGGATCCGGAAATTAGTCTCGAGCAATTTGCCGAGCGTGTCCAGGGTCGTACCCCACTGCGTTCCGTCGTGCGATGGGTCGCGGGCATTCGCGCGTCGGTCCATACCAAGCTCCTCGCTGCGTTCCTGATCGTCACGGCCCTGTTCATCGCGATGGCGCTGGTCAGCCTCCAGACGATCGTCAGCGCCACGCACCAGAGCGAGCAGCTCGACGAGGCGCACGAGCTCGTCAGCCTGGCGCAGCAGGGCGAGAGCGCGCTCGCGAGGCAGATGCACTACACCGACATGGCTCTGCTTTCGCAGGACGAGGTGGCGATCGCCAAGATTCTGCGCGAGAACAATCAATTCAACGACAGGCTGGCCAAGGTGGAGGCGGCGGGGACCGCCGATCCCGCCCTGGTCGAGGAGATCCGATCGTCGCAGGATGAGGCGATGGCCGTCGTCGCCGACATGGCCAATGCGATCCGCGACGGCAAGCTCGGCTCGGTGACGGCTACCCTCCTGCGCCGCCAGGAACGGCTCGACAGCGAAATCACGGCGCGTGTGGGGCGCCTCGTTGCGGTGCAGCAGGACCGAATGACGCGCCTGCGCGACAGTGTCACCGCCGCCAACCGTCGTTCGCTGATCCTGACCGCGACCTTCGCGGTAACGGCGGTGATCCTTGCGCTGGGATGCGGCTTCGTGATTTCGTGGTCATTCATACTTCCGGTGCGCGAGGCTCAGGGATTTCTGGACAAGGTTGCGGGAGGCAGATTCGGCGGGCGGATCGACGTGCCCAATCGCGACGAGTTCGGCACGCTAGCGGAACGGATCAACCACATGAGCGGGGAGCTGCAGCGGTTCGACACGGATCAGCGTAGCGCGGCGGCCGAGCTCGGTCGCCTCAATCAGCAACTGGCGCTGTCGAGCAAGGCGAAGTCCGAGTTTCTCGCCAACATGAGCCACGAACTGCGCACGCCGATGAACGCCATCCTCGGATTCACCGAAATGCTCATCGACGGCCTCTACGGCGACGTCCCGACGGACCTGAAGGAACCGCTCGCCGACATCCAGGTGAACGGCCGGCACCTGCTTCGCCTCATCAACGACGTCCTCGACCTCTCGAAGATCGAGGCCGGACGCATGCAGCTCACGCTGGGAGAGTACTCGCCCCGGGAGGTCGTCGACATCGTCTACGTATCGCTGCGCGCGCTTGCCGCCGAGAAAGGGCTGGAGTTCAGAAGCGACGTTCCGGACGGCCTTCCCGTCGCGTACGGTGACAACGGACGGATGACGCAGTGCCTGATGAATCTCGCCGCCAACGCTATAAAGTTCACGAGGGAAGGGAAGGTCGAGATCGGCGTGCGGAGCGTCGGAGACGAGCTCGTCTATCGCGTTTCCGACACGGGAATCGGCATTCCGAAGGAAGAGCTGGAGAACGTGTTCGCCGAATTCCAGCAGGTCGATTCGACGGTCACGCGCGAATTCGGTGGAACGGGACTCGGCCTCAGCATCACCAAGAAATTCGTGGAGATGCATGGGGGCCGCATCTGGGTCGAGAGCGAGATCGGCAAGGGATGTGTCTTCTACTTTGCCGTGCCGCTCCGCGCGAAAGGCGGTGACGCATGAGTGAACAGACGATCCTCTACATCGAGGACAACGAGTACAACCGCAAGATCGTGCACCAGCTGCTGAGCCGCACGACCTATCGGCTGATCGAAGCCATGGACGGCGAATCCGGAGTTGCGATGGCGCAGCAGGAGCTGCCGGATCTCATCCTCATGGACGTGCAGTTGCCCAAGATGTCCGGCCTCGACGCAACGAAGGTGCTGAAGGCGGACCCGCGCACCGCCGGCATCCCGATCATCGTGATCACCTCGTTCGCGCTGAGCGGCGACCGGGAGAAGGCATCGGAAGCGGGTGCAAGCAATTATCTGGCGAAGCCATACAGCCCACGCGAGCTGCTGGGAATGATCCGCGAGGTGCTGCCCGAACGCTGACGGACGAATCGGAGGAGCATGATGATCGAAGCCATTCGAGTTTCGCGCAACGCCGTTTACGCCGCAATCGCTCTCGGTGTCGGACTGACCGGAATCGACGCTCGCGCCGCCGGCGAGCAGGCCGAGCAATTCACTCCCGAATATCGGGAGATTCATTCGACCTACGACGCCAAGCACTCGCCGAAGATCGTCGCACCGGATTCGGTCAATCGAGGCGACTGGTTCACCGTCACGGTGAGCGTCGGCGCCGGGTCGCAGCATCCTTCGCTGTCCGAGCATTCGGTCCGCTACATCGCGCTCTACAAGGATTCGGTCGAGATCGCGCGGGCGTACCTCCATCCGGTCTACTCGTCGCCGACCGTGACGTTCACGATTGCGCTGGACGAGGGGGGAACGCTGCGGGCGCTGGCCGAGCCCAACCATTCCGCCGCGTGGGAGACCTCGAAGAAGATCGAGGTGAAGCCCTGAATACCTGCGTCAGGGAGCCTTCATCTCGACGGTGACCGGACCGGCCTGCTTGTCGGTGATGGTAACGGTCGCCTGCGACGTGCCCAGGCGCTCGTGCCAGATCTGCAGCTTGTACTGGCCGGGCGGGAGATTGTCGAAGGCGAATTGCCCGTCGGCGCCGGTGATCACGTAGTAGGGATTCGCCGCCACGACGACCCAGCCGACCATCCACGAGTGGAGGTCGCAGTTGATCCGCACGACCTCGGGCTTGGCGAAGGTGACGGGGATGGTCCTGCTCTTGGGCTGCGTGCGGTTGAACGAGACGTTGAGCTTCGGCGTCGCATGGATGTTGTGGAGCAGGCGGTCGCTGTTGAGGAAGTCCACGGTGCCGCCCGCGGGGACGACGACGACGCGTGGGATGAACACGCACCCGTTCTGATCCATCTCGACCTTGGCCGGCAGCTCCTTCGCGGCGGCGCCGGCAGGCGGATTCTCGATCCACACGACGGCGTTCCGCAGCTCCTTCTGCGGGGACAGCAGCAGGTCCCCCGGCTCCTTCTCGTTGCCGCATACGTACTGGTCGATTGTCACGTCGATCTTCTTCTGCACGGGAACCGACCCCACGAAGACGACCTTGCCCTTGACGGACGCGGCAAGGCCGATGCCCGGCGCGCACAGCAGCACGACCAGCGCTGCGGAAACGCAGCCGGCGAATCGCATTCTTGTCATTCGAAGCTCCTTGCGCGTTTCCCGGTCTGGCCGCGGCCATCGGGTCGACCCATGCTGCGACGATGAATCGCAGACCGGAGAGCGGCCGAGCGTAGCCGGTGCCCGCGCGGTGGTCAAGAAGGCGCCCCTTCGATTCGCGCTGCGGCGCTGCCCAATGCCCCTGCGCCGGTGCGTTCCCGGGACGGATGGAGGGCATCGAAGCCGGCAGCGATGCGGCACCGGCGCATCCGCGCGCCCGGTCGGCGGGTCTCACTTCATTCGTGAGGGCAGCTTGATGGTGCGCCCGGCGACCATGAACGTCCCGTCGCCGCGATGGTGGAGCGTAGTTGGCGCCGTAGCGCCGGGCCGGATCCATGCGTGCACCACGTCGAGGATGAAGAAATTGTAATTCTCGGCCGTGCGCGCATCGACCACCCTGCATTCGAGCTAGTACCCGGCTGCGTCGTGGGCGCCGTTCGCCTAGTCAATGGCCGCTCTTCGCGTTGCAGGAGTTGAGGGGCTGGGCGAGTGCGCAGATGGTGCGGCAATATGCGCACCTTGCAGCGGACCATCTCGCGCCCTACGCTGAGAACCTTTGCGCAGTTCATGTCGCCGCAGAAGAGAACGACGGCACAAGTACCGCACAGAGGTGATCGCGGGTTAGCAGTTGCTTACTCGCAGAACCGCGTAGAGATGGGTGCCGGCAGTAGGAATCGAACCCACGACCAACGGTTTACAAAACCGCTGCTCTACCAACTGAGCTATGCCGGCCCGGCGGGAATTCTACCGCGCCGACATTGCGCCAACGGACGATCCGCGAGGCGGTCGCGACCAATGGCATAATTGCCGCCGCCTGCCGATAAGCAACCGCCATCCCGACATCGGGAAATCGCTGGCTCCTTTCGGTCCATCGATTGGGCAACGCCCTTGGCCTTCAGCCGCTGGAACATTCCTGCCTTGCTCTCCTTCGCCGCCGCGATCTTCGGCGCGGGGTTGGCGCACGCGGGGCTTCCGACTCGACTTCGGCGTGTATCGGCCAACAACGGGGCAGGTCTTCCTCGATTTCAACCTGGGCAACGTGGTGGACCGGACCTTCCTGCTCTCGCCGGCACCCGAATACGTTCTCGTCGCCGACATGAACGGAGATGGCATTGCCGACATGGTGAGCTACCGTGCCGGCGTCTGGACCATCGACTTCGACGGAAATGGCGTGCCGGATGTGACTTACGTATTCGGCGGCGCACCCGGCGACGTGCCGCTGCTGGGCGATGTCGATGGCGACGGCAACGTCGATCTCGTCATCTATCGCAACGGCACGTGGCTCGCGAGCACGCATCGCGACGGCGTGGCGGACCGCATCGACCAGTTCGGCGGCCTGCCGGGCGACATTCCGGTGCTCGGGGACATCAACTGCGACGGCATTGCCGAGAGGATCATCTACAGATCCGGCCTGTGGTATGCAGACGTGACGCATGACAGCACCGGGGTGGTCATCGGCGGGCTCGGCGGCGACGCGGCCGATCGGCCGTTCATTGCCGATTGGGACGGCGACTGCTTCGGCGACCTCGGCATTTTCCGTGACGGCCAATGGTTCGTGCTCGCGAGTCCACTGATCAAGCCCAACCTGCGGATGGCGTTGTTTGGCACAGCCGGAGACACGCCGATCGCCGCTCGCCTGCAACTCAAGCTCACCTCATCGAAGTTCCATCGGCTGTCGTCGCATTACGGACTCTACCGTCCGTCGGATCTTGCGTTCTACTTCCGGATGACACCAGGTCCAAATCCCGACCTCGTCCCTTACTCGGGCTTCGCCGCGACGCACGCGCTCGCGGGCGACCTCGACGGCAACGGCAAGAGCAGCCTCGTCCTCTACAACGCAGGGGTCTGGCTCGTTGACCGCGGGATGGACGGCACGGCGGACGACGTATATGGCTTCGGCGGAGCGCCGCGGGACGTCCCGCTCATCGGCGACGTCGACGGCGACGGCCGCGCGGATCTCGTGATCTACCGCGACGGCGCGTGGTACGTGAGCACGACGCGCGCCACTGCGGTTGCGTTCGAGCATAACTTCGGCGGAGCGCCGGGCGACATCCCCGTGCTCGCCGACGTCGATGGCGACGGCCGTGCGGACTTCGGAATTTATCGTGACGGCATCTGGTATTTCGACACGAAGCGCGATGGCACCGCGCCGGTCACATACTTCTTCGGCGGCGCGCCCGGCGATGTTCCGCTCAGCGCGGACTGGAATGGAGATGGCAAGCCTGATCTCGTCATCTATCGCGGCGGCGCATGGTATGTGATGACGGATCCCGCGTCCGGCATCGTTTCGATCTTCGAATCCTTCGGTGACCCCACCTACATTCCCATCACGGGAAATTTCGTTGTCGAAACGACCGCCGCGCCCGTGCTGTTCGATGCGCGGCCGCGGCCTTTCGGGCCGCAGGGCAATGGCCTGCTCACACCCGCCGTGGCCGACTACGATGGCGACGGCCGATACGAGCCGCTGGGCGGCCGCAACAACGGAATCGGCAGCATCTCCGGAATCGACTTTGCTGCCGCGGGTCTTGCCACACTGTTCTCGCCCGGCCGCTACAACCGCGATTGCCGCGCCGCGGACTTCAACGGCGATGGCCGGATCGACCTTGTCTGCAACACCTACTCCGACATCAACGACGACGCCTCCTTCGCGCGCCTCTTCCTGGGCGATGGCGCCGGCGGCTTCGTGGAGGACCCCAGCTTTGCCGCACTCGACATCCGTGGCTACGGCGAGACAATTCTCGCCGCCGACTTCAACAACGACGGCGCAGTCGACCTGTTCTTTCCCTTCTACAGCCACAACGATCCGCGCGAGCATTCGTATCTGCTGATCAACGACGGCAGCGGGCATTTCACCGACATTGCCGACACCGCGGGCGTCGCGCTGCGCGGCGTGCCCTTGAGCCACCGTGTCGAGGGCGCGCAGGCCGTGGACTACGACGGCGACGGCTGGATCGACTTCTACGTCGCCGGCCGGCTCTTCCGCAATAACGGGAACCTCACGTTCACCGACGTAACCAATGCCATCGGCCTCCCCGGCGACTTCGACGAAGGCATCAAGTTCATCGACTGGAACAACGATGGCCATCTCGACCTGATCATCCACCACCCGACGTACGGACCGGCACTGTGGGAATTCGACGGGACGAGCTTCAAGCGGCGCGACGTGATGCCGCAGTATTTGAACTCAGGCATCTACGGCGTCAACGTCGCAGACTTCAACGGCGACGGCCGCGAGGACGTGATCGTGGCGGGCGGCGCCCTGTCGCTGCCGTTCGTGCTGTTGAACACGGGCAGCGGATTCGAACGCGATCCGCTGACGCTGATCGACAATGTCAGCTTCGGCCCGGTAGCCGCCTACGACTACGACGGCGATGGCGCGATCGACGTTGTGCTCACGAGTTCCTGGCCGACCGTCGTCGCGCGGAACATCTCACCCGGCATCAACACAAAGACGCTGGTCATCGAGGTCGTCGACGCCGTCGGACGCCGCAACCAGTTTGGACGCGTCGTGCGCATCCGCCCTGTCAGCCAGCCGAGCGTCACGATGACCCGCATCGTCGACAGCGGATCAGGGTTGCTCTCGCAGACGCCCTATCCGATCACGGTCCCCACGCCGTATGGCGGCACTCATCGCGTCGACGTGCAGTTCGCCGGCGGGGTCGTGAGCTTCTCGATGCAGCCCGGCGAACGGAAGCGGGTGTTCGCGGACGGACGGACCGAAGCGTTCTGACCGCGACGGCGGAACACGTCGTCTTTATCGAGCGAGGCGGCCGAGCGGCACCCTACTTGATGATCTGCAGGTGCGACGGACGCGCCTTGCCCTTGCCGTTGCCGCCATCCTTCGCATCGCGATCGTCCTGCACGTCCTTTTCGAGCGCCGCGTCGATGTCGTGATCCTGCAGCGCCGTCGCGGACAGCGCGGCAACCGGATCCTGCGCGATCGTGAACGCGAATCCGTAGCCCGTCTCCTTCGCGAAGATCCCGGAGACGGCGGCCATCGGCACGGCGACCTCCTGCGACGTTCCGGAGAAGCGCGCGGAGAACTGCACCCAGTCGTTGTCGATCGTCAGCCGCCGGGTTGCCGAATTGCTGACGTTGAGCACGATCTCGCCGTTCTTGACGAACGCCGCCGGCACGCGCGTCTGCGCGTTGACCTTCACCGCGAGATACGGCGTGAGGCCATTGTCCGCGCACCATTCGCAAATGGCCCGGACGAGGTACGGCTTGGCGGATTGCTCGGACATGGTGTGAAGATATTACCCCGGGCGGGCGCCGGGTCAAGCGCAGGGCGGATTGGGCCCCGGCCCGGGCCGACCGGCGGCAGCCCCCGTGGCACCCCGTTTGCCCGCGGCTATTTGCGCATCCCGCGCTCGGCGCTGGTCAACGCCTCCGAGAACGCCGGCCGCGCGAACAGCCGCTCGGCGTACTTCATGAGGGGCGCCGCCTGCTTCGGCATCGCGATTCCGTAGTAGTCGAGGCGCCACAGGAGCGGCGTGATCGCGACGTCGAGCATCGAGTACTCCTCGCCCAGCATGTGCTTGTGCTTCGCGAACACCGGCGCGATCTGCAGCAGGCTGTCGCGGACCAGGTTGCGCGCCTTCTCGATCTGCTTCTGATTGTTGCCCTCGAGCGCATCGATGTGGATGAAGAGCTCCTTCTCGAAGCGATGCAGGAAGAGCCGCGCGCGGGCGCGCATCACCGGGTCGGCGGGCATCAGCTGCGGGTGCGGAAAGCGCTCGTCGATGTACTCGTTGATGATGTTGGACTCGTGCAGCACGAGGTCGCGCTCGACCAGCACCGGGACCTGGTTGTACGGGTTCATCACCGCGAGATCCTCGGGCTTGTGGTCGAGGTCGACGTCGATGATCTGGAAATCCATCCCCTTCTCGTGCAGGACGATGCGGCAGCGCTGGCTGAAGGGATCGGTGGTCCCGGAATAGAGGGTCATCATGGTTTTCTTCTCCTCGCGCTCAAGAGTGGCGCGAAATAGGGCTCAAGCCCTGTTGCTACGGTGAACTGCGGACTTGGCGGCGGATCGGAAAGCGTCGCGACGAGGTCGAGATGCTAGGCGCGAGGTTGCGAGGAACCGGAATGTACACGGCAGTACATGAGGATTCCGGGCGGCCGAGCAACGACCTTAGATCGGCCTCGCATCAGCTTTACGATTGCCGCTAATGGACATCCTTCCAATATTCGCGCTTGAGCCAGTACGCGAAGACGAACAGCAGGCCGAAATACAGGAGCGCGATGAGCCCCAGGCTGATCCGCTGATTCTTCGCGGGCTCGCTCATGTAATCGAGATAATTGACGAGGTCGGCGACCATCATCTTGTATTCGTAGGGCGACAGGGTGCCCGGCGCGTCCACTGCCACCGTCTCGACGACGTATTTGCGGTCCTTCGCCGGCGCCAGCACCGCCAGCCCCTTTACGGCTATTGCCGCCGCCTGCGCCTTTTCGTGATCCTCGTATTCGTTGCTGACGAGCCGGTTGGTGCCCGAGTAGGTCCACAGGACGTGCGGCATCGCGACGTTCGGAAAGACGAGGTTGTTCCAGCCGCTGGGCGCCGCGTCGTCACGGTAGAAGCCCAGGAAATAGTTGTACAGCCAGTCGGCGCCGCGCACGCGCGCGATGACGGACAGGTCCGGCGGCGGCGTGCCGAACCAGCCCTTTGCGTCCTGCGCCGGCATCGCGATCGTCATCGTGTCGCCGATCCGGTCCGTGGCGAACATCAGGTTGTCGCGGATCATCGCCTCGTCGACGCCGATGTCGGTGAGGCGGTTGTAGCGCATGTATTTGGCGCTGTGGCAGTTGAGGCAGTAGTTGACGAACGTGCGCGCGCCGCGCTGCAGCGACGGCATGTCGAGACGGTTGATCGGCGCCGGCTCCAGGCGCATGTCGCCGCCCGACGCCGCCACCGGCCCGGCGGCGAAGGCGAACAGCAGCGCGGCGAGAAGGGTCACGCTCTTGTTCATCATCCGGTCACCCTTTCCGGCACGGGCTTGGTCCTGTCGATCGCCGTGTACCACGGCATCAGCAGGAAGAAGAGGAAATAGACGGTGGTGAGCACGCGCGCGACGACGGTGGCCCGATCCGCCCCATAGAACGGCAAGCCATCGGCGAACTGCCCCCACACGGTGACCGGGACGACGCCGAGGTAGCCCAGGATCAGGAAGCTCACGACGAACGCCGCGAGCCACGCCTTGTAGATCGACCCGCGATAGCGGATCGACTTGACGGCGCCGCGGTCGAGCCAGGGGAGCAGGAAGAAGATCAGCACCGCGATGCCCATCACGATCACGCCCCAGAACTGGCTCCCGAGGAACGAGGGCACCGCGCGCAGCATCGCGTAGTACGGCGTGAAGTACCAGACGGGCGCGATGTGCTCCGGCGTCTTCAGCGGATCGGCGGGGAGGAAGTTGTTGTCCTCGAGGAAGTAGCCGCCCATCGCCGGGACGAAGAACACGATGGCCGAGAAGATGCCGAGAAACACGACGACGCCGACGATGTCCTTCACCGAGTAGTACGGGTGGGAATAGATCCCGTCGAGCGGCAGCCCCGTGTTCGGATCCTTCGGCTGCTGCTTGATCTCGACGCCGTCCGGATTGTTCGAGCCCGTCTCGTGCAGCGCCATCAGGTGCGCGACGACGAGCCCCAGCAGCACGAGCGGCATCGCCACCACGTGGTAGGCGAAGAAGCGGTTGAGCGTGATGTCGGAGATCGTGTAGTCGCCGCGAATCCAGACGCCCAGGTCCTCGCCGATGATCGGCACCGTCGAGAACAGGTTGACGATCACCTGCGCGCCCCAGTACGACATCTGGCCCCACGGAAGGAGGTAGCCGAAGAACGCCTCGCCCATGAGGACGAGATAGATGAGACAGCCGAAGATCCAGGTGAGCTCGCGCGGCTTCCGATAGCTGCCGTACATGAGCCCGCGGAACATGTGGAGATAGACGACGACGAAGAACAGCGACGCGCCGGTCGAATGCAGGTAGCGGATGAACCAGCCCCACGGCACGTCGCGCATGATGTACTCGACCGACTCGAACGCCTTCGCCGCGTCGGGCTTGTAGCTCATCGTCAGGAAGATCCCGGTGACGATCTGCATCACCAGCGTCAGCGCCGCGAGCGAGCCGAAGTAGTACCAGAAGTTGAAATTCTTCGGCGCGACGTACTTGCCCCACTGCGATTCCCACAGCGCGGTCAGCGGGAAGCGCGCATCGATCCAGTTGAGAAGCTTTTCCATGATCGAAGGTCCCCTAGGCCGACTTGCCGTCTTCGCCGACGCCGACCTGGATTCGCGTCGGCGAGAGGTACCGGTGCGGCGGAATCACGAGGTTGGACGGCGCGGGCACGCCGCGATAGACGCGACCTGCGAGATCGAATTTCGACTGATGGCACGGGCAGAAGAAACCGCCGAGCCAGTCGGGCCCCAGGTCGGCAGGCGCGACATCGGGACGGTAGGTGGGCGAGCAGCCGAGATGCGTGCAGATGCCCACGGCGATCAGGTACTCCGGCTTGATCGAGCGGTGCTCGTTCTTGCAATACGGAGGCTGCTGCGGGGCCTCGGACTTCGGATCGGCGAGCCGCGCGTCGAGCTTTGGCAGCGCGTCCAGCATCGGCTTCGTGCGGTTGATGACCCACACGACCCGCCCGCGCCATTCGAGCGTGATCTGCTGGCCGGGCTCCATCTTGGCGATGTCCTGCTCGACCGGCGCGCCGGCCGCGCGGGCGCGCTCGCTCGGGAACAGCGAAAGCACGAACGGTGTCGCTGCCGCCACGCCGCCGATACCGCCCACGGCGCACGTCGCGCCGACGAGGAAGCGGCGCTTCCCCTGATCCACCGTCCCGTCCGCCATGTCGACCCGTCCCTTGTTGCCGATGCCGGTCCGCGCCGTACATTTGGGCGCCGCCTCGCAAACCGGTCGATTATAAGGGATTTGACCCGTCCGCCGGAAGCCCGGGCGCGTTCCAACGCGAAAAGCCGATCCGAATCAGCTGGTTGCGAGCCACGATCCCGCTCGAGCGCCGGCGCCTGGCCGGCACCCGGGGCGTGCGTCCCCCAGGGCTGCCGCGGCGCAGCATCTATAATTGTCCTTTCGATCGATTTTCCGGAATGGAATGATCGTGTTGCGCAAGCTCTGGCTCCTTTTCGCGCAGGCCTG
This sequence comes from uncultured beta proteobacterium, assembly GCA_963811685.1. Lineage (GTDB taxonomy): Bacteria > Pseudomonadota > Gammaproteobacteria > Burkholderiales > Casimicrobiaceae > CAIWHR01. The sequence continues at coordinate 12,736 of CAWESK010000009.1, forward strand.
CACGCTGTGTCTCGCCGTGCTGTTCGTCGTCGCGACGCTGCGGCCGGACCTGATCGAGCGTACCGGCGCGCGCGAAGCAGGCGTCGTGCTGCGCCAGGAGACCGCGACGCCGATCACGCTGTCCGCGGTGTCGAGCCATGCCGACGCGGCGAAAAAGGCGATGCCTGCCGTCGTCAACATCTACACGAGCAAGGAGATGCGCCAGCGCGGGCCGCTTGCCGACGACGCGATGCTGCGCCGGTATTTTCCCGATCTGGCCGCGCGCATGCCGCGCCAGCGCGTCACGAGCCTGGGCTCCGGCGTGATCGTGTCGCCCGATGGCTTCGTGCTCACCAATCACCACGTGATCGAGGGGGCCGACGACATCCAGCTCATTCTGCACGACGGTCGCCGGATCGCCGCGCATGTGCGGGGCACCGATCCCGAGTCCGACATTGCGGTGCTGAAGGCCGACGAGGGCAACCTTCCGGCCATCACGTTCGGCGCGCTCGAGCGCGTGCAGGTCGGCGATCCGGTGCTCGCGATCGGCAATCCGTTCGGATTCGGCAATACGGTGACCGCCGGCATCGTGAGCGCGCTCGGCCGCAACCACCTCGGCATCAATCGCTTCGAGGATTTCATCCAGACGGACGCGGCGATCAATCCCGGCAATTCCGGCGGGGCGCTGGTGGACTCCGCAGGCAACCTGATCGGGCTCAACAGCACGATCTACTCGCAGTCGGGAGGCTCGCTCGGAATCGGCTTCGCGATCCCGGTGTCGATCGCCCGCAACGTGCTGGAGCAGATCATCAAGGACGGCGAAGTCACGCGCGGCTGGCTCGGGATCGAGCCGATCGACGTGTCCATTGAGAGCGTGCGACCGGCCGCGCTGGAGACGGGCGTGGCGATCCGCGGCATCGTCCGCGGCGGCCCCGCGGATCGCGCCGGCATCCATGTGCAGGATGTCGTCGTCGAAATCGACGGCAAGCCCACGCGCGACACGCCGGCGCTGCTCGCGCGGATCGCCGAGCTGCCGCCCGGCAACGTGGTCAAGGTGAGGATCGTGCGCGAGCGCGAATCGCGCGACGTCGACGTCACCGTCGGCAAGCGCCCGAAAGCGCAATAGCGACGGCGGCTACGGGGCGTTCGCTTCGCCCGCAGCGTCTTCGACGGCCGGGGGCTCGACGAAGCGCGCGAGCAGCAGGCCGAGCTCGAACAGCAGACAGAGCGGCACCGCCAGCATGAGCTGCGACACGACGTCGGGCGGCGTGAACACGGCGCCGACGATGAACGCGCCGACGACGATGTACGGGCGGATGCTGCGGAGCTTCGCGAGCGAGACGACGCGGAAGTGCACGAGCACGATGACGACCACCGGCGTCTCGAACGTGATGCCGAAGGCGATGAACATCGTCAGCACGAACGACAGGTATTTGTCGATGTCGGTCATCATCGTGACGCCGGCGGGCGCGTACCCCGCGAAAAATCCGAACGCGACGGGAAACACGACGAAGTACGCGAATGCCATGCCGGCCACGAAGCAGACGAAGCTCGACACGAGCACGGGCAGCGCCAGCCGGCGCTCGCTCTGGTAGAGGCCCGGCGCGACGAAGGCCCACATCTGCCACAGCACATAGGGCAACGCGACCATGAACGCCGCCATCAGCGTGACCTTGAGCGGGACGAGGAACGTCCCGGTGACGTCCGTCGCGATCATCGTCGCGCCGCTCGGCAGCACGCGCAGCAGCGGCGCGGCGAGAGCGGCGTAGATTTGCTTTGCGAACGGGAACAGGCACAGCAGCACGACGATCACCGCGACGATCGAGCGCAGGAGCCGGCTCCGCAGCTCGATCAGGTGCGAGATGAAGGTTTCCTGCGCGCCTTCCGGCGGCGGAGTTGCATCGCTCATCGCGGGTCCCGATGCAAGGCGTCAGCCGCGGTCGAGGCCGGGCAGCGACGCCTGGCGCGGCGGCTCGCCCGCATCGGCGGCTGCCGGCGCGCTCGCCGCAGGGACGGATGAAGCGCCCGCGTCCGCGTGCGCCGCGGGTGCTTCCGCCGGCATCGCCGCCGCGTTGAGCTCCGATTCCACGCCGCGGACGCCGGTCTCGACGTCGCGCGCGACGGCGGTGACGGAGGACTCGATCTCGGTGGCCGCCGACCGCACTTCCTGCTGCAGCTTCTTCAATTCATCGAGCTGGATCTCGCGGTTGATGTCGGCCTTCACGTCGGCGACGTAGCGCTGCAGCCGGCCGAACAAATGGCCGAGCGTGCGCGCCGTCTTCGGCAGCCGCTCGGGCCCGATGACGATCAGCGCCACGACGGCGATGACGACGATTTCGGAAAAGCCGATATCGAACATGGGGAGGGGCGCAAGGGCGGTCGGCTGGTGGACAAATACGCGCACGGCGCCGAAACCGTGCTCATCGCAGTACGCCTGCTGCGCTGCGAGCTACGGCGTCTTCTCTTTCTTGACCTCGGCGTCGATCGTCGTGCCGCCGATCTGCTGCGCGGAAGCCGTCTTCGCTGCATCGGCCTCGGTCTCGGCGCCCTTCACGCCTTCCTTGAAGCCCTTCACCGCGCCGCCCAGGTCCTGTCCGATGTTGCGGAGCTTCTTCGTGCCGAAGATCAGCACGACCACCAGCAACACGATCAGCCAATGCCAGATGCTCAAGCCGCCCATGGTGTTCTCCTCGATCCGTGATCAGAGCCGCGTGCCGTCAGTGCGCGCCGCGCGGCAGCATCGGCCCGAGCGGATCCGGGCCGCCGATGATGTGCATGTGGACGTGCATCACGTCCTGCCGGCCGATCCGGCCGGTGTTGATGACGGAACGAAATCCGTCCGGCGAGCCCTGCTCGCGCGCGAGACGGCCCGCCAGCGCCAGCATCCGCCCCAGCACGGGCGCGTCATCGGACGTCGCCTCCGCGAGCGACGCGATGTGGCGCTTCGGCACCAGCATGAAATGCACCGGCGCCTGGGGATGAATGTCGTGAAACGCGATCAATTCGTCGTCCTCGTAGACCTTTTTCGACGGGATCTCGCCCCGCACGATCTTGCAGAAGATGCAGTCCTGCATCGCCGCTTCTCCGTAGTCCATCCACTGTTCCCGCGCCCGGCGAGCATTACGGCCCGCGCGCGGCCTTCTCGGCAACACCGGAGATGCCTTCGCGCCGCGCGAGCTCGGCGCGCACGTCCGCCGGGCCGAGCCCGTGGCAGGCGAGCAGCACGAGGCAATGGAACCAGAGATCCGCGACCTCGGCGGCGATGCGCAGTTTATCACCGTCCTTCGCAGCCATGACCGCTTCGGTGGCCTCCTCGCCGATCTTCTTCAGGATCGCATCCTCGCCCTTCGCGAACAGCGACGCGACGTAGGACGTGGCGGGATCGGCGCCCCGGCGCGCCACAATCGTCGCCGCGAGCCGATCGAGAACATCGGAGGCGGATGTCGCGTCAACGGACGCCATAAATTGCCTCGGGATCCTTGCGCACGGGCTCCACGGCCGTCCAGCGCCCGTCGGTGAGCCGCTGGAAGAAGCAGGTTTCGCGGCCCGTGTGGCAGGCAATGCCCCCTTCCTGCTCGACGACGACGAGGATCGCGTCGTTGTCGCAATCGAGCCGGATTTCGCGCACGCGCTGGACGTGACCCGATTGCTCGCCCTTGCGCCACAGCGCGCGCCGCGAGCGCGACCAGTAATGCGCCTCTTTCGTCCCCGCCGTCTTCAGAAGCGCCTCGCGATTCATCCACGCGAGCGTCAGGACGCGGCCCGTCACCGCGTCCTGCGCGATGGCCGGCACGAGGCCGTCCGCCTGCCATCTGACGGCATCGAGCCACTCGCCTGTTTCGGAATCGGTCGTCGCGCCCGGCGCCTTCATAACCTGCATTCTATTCCCGCCGCCGCCAGCGCCGCCTTCGCCTGCGCGATCGTGAACTCGCCGTAGTGAAAAATCGAGGCCGCGAGCACGGCGTCGGCGCCCCCGGTGAGAATCCCGGCGACGAGATCCGCGAGCGATCCCACGCCGCCGGACGCGATGACGGGGACGTCGACCGCCTCGACGACCGCCCGCGTCAGCGCGAGATCGAAGCCCGCGCGCGCGCCGTCCCGATCCATGCTGGTGAGCAGGATTTCGCCGGCGCCGCGATCGGCCGCCTCGCGCGCCCAGTCGATCGCGTCCATGCCGGTCGGCGTGCGCCCACCGTGCGTGTAGACCTCCCACGACTCCGGCGCCGACTGCTTTGCGTCGATGGCGACGACGATGCACTGCGCGCCGAAGTGTCCGGCCGCCTCCGAGATGAGACCGGGATTGCCGACGGCGGCGGTGTTGATGCTCACCTTGTCGGCGCCCGCGTTGAGCAATGCGCGGATGTCGGCGACCGAGTTGACGCCGCCGCCGACGGTGAGCGGGATGAACACCTGGTCGGCCACGGCCTCGATCATGTCGTAGAGAAGCCCGCGCGTCTCGATGCTCGCGCGGATGTCGAGGAACGCGAGCTCGTCGGCGCCCTGCTCGTCGTAGCGGCGCGCGACCTCGACCGGATCGCCGGCGTCGCGCAGGTTGACGAAGTTGATGCCCTTGACGACGCGGCCGGCGGCGACGTCGAGACAGGGAATGATGCGCTTGGCGAGGCCCATGAAGGCGCGCGGCGCGCGAATGGCCGCGTCAGCCCTTCGCGGCCTTCAGCGCCGCCTTGAAATCGAGCCTGCCCTCGTAGAGCGCACGACCGGCGATCGCGCCGATGATGCCCTCCTTCTCGTAGGGCAGCAGGAGCTCGATGTCGGCAATCGAGGCGATTCCTCCCGATGCGATGACGGGAACCTTGAGCTCGCGGGCGAGCCGCACGGTCGCCTCGACATTGACGCCGGTCAGCATGCCGTCGCGTCCAATGTCGGTGTAGATGACCCCCTCGACGCCGTAGTCCTGGAACTTCTTCGCGAGGTCGATCACGTCGTGCCCGGTCATCTTCGACCAGCCGTCGGTCGCGACCTTGCCGTCGCGCGCGTCGAGGCCGACGATGATGTGTCCCGGAAACGCATAGCAGGCATCGTGCAGGAAGCCGGGATTCTTCACCGCCGCGGTGCCGATGATCACGTACGTGATGCCGTCGTCGAGGTAGCGCTCGATCGTGTCGAGGTCGCGGATGCCCCCGCCGAGCTGCACCGGGATCTCCTCGCCGATCACGCTCACGATTTCGCGGATCGCGAGCTCGTTTTTCGGCACCCCGGCCACCGCGCCGTTGAGATCGACGATGTGCAGGCGCGTGGCGCCGTTCTCGAGCCAATGCTGCGCCATCGCGGCGGGATCCTCGGAAAAGACGGTCGCCGAATGCATCTCGCCCTGCTTCAGGCGCACGCAATGACCGTCCTTGATGTCGATCGCGGGAATGATCTGCATGAGGCGGGAGGCGTCGGGTGACGTCGGAGGGGGCGCTGCGCGGCGGGCGGGGCGGGTAAAGCGTACCGGATCAGCTGTGCCCGTCCCAGGCGACGAAGTTGGCGAGCAGCTGCAATCCGGTGCGGTGGCTTTTTTCCGGATGGAATTGCGTCGCGAAGATATTAGCCCGGGCGATGGCGCAAGTAAACGGCGACGGGTAATCGGTCGTTCCGGCCGTCAGTCCCGGATCGGCCGGCACCGGATGATAACTGTGCGCGAAATAGAAGCGGCTGCCGTCCGCAATCCCCGCCCATAGCGGATGCGGACGCACTTGACGCACGGGGCTCCATCCCATGTGCGGCACCTTGAGCCGCCCTCCCGTGGGGAGGGTCATCGCGTCGGCACGAAATCGCGCAACGCGACCGCGTAGGACGGAAAGCCCGGCGGTGGGGCCCTCCTCGCTCATCTCGAACAGCATCTGCAGGCCGAGGCAGATGCCGAGAAACGGCCGCGTGCGCGTCGCCTCGACGACGGCATCGCGGAGTCCGCTCGCATCGAGGCTTGCCATGCAATCCGGCATCGCGCTTTGCCCCGGCAGCACGACCTGCGCGGCGCGGCCGACGACGGCGGGGTCGCCGGTGACGACGATCTCCCGCTGCGGCGCCACGTGCGCTAGCGCTTTCGCGACGGAGCGGAGGTTGCCCATCCCGTAGTCGACGACGGCGATGTCGGGCATCGGATTTGCAGAAGAGGGCGACGGTTGCGGAGGTCCTGGCGAAGCCGACAGTCCGTACTTAGCTCCGCCCTCTATCCTCCCCGTTCACAGCGTTCCCTTGGTCGACGGGATGACGCCCGCGGCACGCGGGTCCGGCGCGACCGCCATGCGCAGCGCTCGGGCAAACGCCTTGAACACCGTTTCCGCCTGATGGTGCGCGTTCTGCCCGCGCAGGTTGTCGATGTGCAGCGTGACCTGCGCGTGATTGACGAAGCCCTGGAAGAACTCGTGCGTGAGATCGACGTCGAACGCACCGATCATCGCGCGCGTGAACGGCACGTGGAACTCGAGCCCGGGGCGTCCCGAAAGGTCGATGACGACGCGCGACAGCGCTTCGTCGAGCGGCGCGTAGGCGTGCCCGAAGCGGGTGAGTCCCGCCTTGTCGCCCAGCGCCTCGCGGACCGCCTGGCCGAGCGTGATCCCGATATCCTCGACCGTGTGGTGCGCGTCGATGTGCAGATCGCCGGTTGCCGCGACGGTGATGTCGACGAGGCCGTGTCGCGCGAGCTGGTCCAGCATGTGGTCGAGGAACGGCACGCCGGTGGCGACCTCGGCGCGTCCGGCGCCGTCGAGATTAACGGTAACGGCGATCTGCGTCTCGCGCGTGTTGCGCTCGACTTTCGCGGTGCGTGGGCGTGTCATGTCATCGCAATGCAGCAAGCGCGGTCAGCAGCGCGTCGTTCTCGGCCGGCGTGCCCACCGTGATGCGCAGGCAGTGTTCGAGCAGCGGATGCACGCCATGGCGGTTCTTGACGAGGATCCCGGCCGTGCGCAATGCATCGAACCAGCGCGGGGCATCCGGCACGCGGGCCAGCACGAAATTGGTGCGCGTCGGGAACACCGAAACGCCCGGCAACCGTGCAAGCGCCGCTTCGAGACGCGCGCGCTGCGCCTTCAGTTCCTGCGCCCACGCCGCCAGCATGTCCTGTTGCGCGAGAAGCACCGGTGCGATCGCCTGCGTCATTGCGTTGAGATTATACGGCTGACGCACTTTATCGAATTCGGCGATCCATTCGGGCGCCGCCACCGCGTACCCGAGTCGCAGCCCCGCCATGCCGATTTTCGATACGGTGCGCAGCACGAGCAGGTTGGGAAAATCAGCCAGCCGCGCGAGGAAGCTTGCGTCGGCGAACGCATGATAAGCCTCGTCGACGACGACGAGTCCCGGCGCCGCGCGCAGCACCCGCTCCACCGACGCCGTGTCGAACAGGTTGCCGGTCGGATTGTTCGGATACGCGAGGTAGACGAGCGCCGGTCGCTCGCGGGCGATCGCCGCCTCCATCGCGTCGGCGTCGAGCGCGAAATCCGCGCGCAGCGGCACGCCCCTGTAGCGCATTCCGGCGAAGAGCGCGTTCATCCGGTACATCTCGAACGAAGGCTCCGGGGCGACCATCGCGGCGCCCGGCCGCGCGAGCGCCATCGTGATCAGCTGGATCAGCTCGTCGGAGCCGTTGCCGAGAATCACGCTCGCCGGCCCTGGAAGGCCGAAGGCCTGGATGAGCGCCGCCTTCAACGCATCGGCGCCGCCGTCCGGATAACGGTTCACCGGCACGAGCGCGGCCGCCGCGGCGACCTTCGCGCGCACCGCCTCCGGCAACGGGAACGGCGATTCCATCGCGTCCAGCTTGATCATCCCCGGCGCCTTGGCGACCGCGTATTTGGTCAGCGCGAGAATCTCCGGGCGCACGGTGGCCGCCACGCGCTCGGCGAATCGTCGCGCCCGGTGCGCCGTCGAAACGCCGATTCACGTCAGACGTCCTTCATGTCCGCAAAATAGAGCTCGACGCCACCGGTCGCGAAGTTGCCGATGTCAGCCGCCGTCGCCTGTCCCTCCGGCGAGATGAGCGCCGCCTGCACCGCGGCCGCCGAGTCGAACGTCAGCACGGCGATCAGATGGTACGGCGCGCGGCCGCCGAGCATGCCGATTTCGCCGCGCGTCACCTCGTAGCCGCGGAGCCCGGGGATCTTCTTCGCGATCGGCACGTGCACATCGCGGTAATAGCGATCGAACGCCGCGGGGTCGGCGGGCGTCTTGTAGAGCGCGAACACCTTGGCCATCGTCGTCTCCTCGACTCTTCAAGCACCCTTGAAACGAAACTCGGCGCTTCGCGCATGCGCCTCCAGTCCCTCGCCGCGCGCAAGCGTCGCGGCGACCGGGCCCAGCGTGCGCGCCGCGGCGGCGGAGAGCGCCAGCACCGAAGAGCGCTTCTGGAAATCGTAGACGCCGAGCGGCGACGAAAAGCGCGCGGTCCGTCCCGTCGGCAGCACGTGGTTGGGGCCGGCGCAATAGTCGCCCAGCGCCTCGGACGCATGATGCCCGAGGAAGATCGCGCCGGCATTGCGGATTTTCGGCAGCAGCGCCGCAGGATCCGCGACGGCGAGCTCGAGATGCTCGGGCGCGACGCGGTTCGCGATGGCGCACGCGTGGTCGAGATCGCGCACCTTGATCAGCGCACCGCGGTTGGCGAGCGATGCCGCGATGATCGCCCGTCGCGGCATAGCCGGGAGCTGGCGCTGCGCGCTTTCCGCCACCGCCTCGACCTGCGCCGCATCCGGCGTGACGAAGAGCGCCTGCGCGAGCTCGTCGTGCTCCGCCTGCGAGAAGAGGTCCATCGCCACCCAGTCCGGGTTCGCGCTGGCGTCGGCGATCACGAGAATCTCCGAGGAACCCGCGACCATGTCGATGCCGACGACGCCGAACACGCGCCGCTTGGCAGCGGCGACATACGCATTGCCAGGGCCGCAGATCTTGTCGACCGCGGGGACCGTCGCTGTCCCGTAGGCCAGCGCGGCGATCGCCTGCGCGCCCCCGATCGCGAACGCGCGCGTGACACCGGCGAGGTGCGCCGCGGCGAGCACCAGCGGATTGCGCGCGCCGTCGGGTGTCGGCACGACCATGATGATCTCGGACACCCCCGCGACATGCGCCGGGATGACGTTCATCAGCACGGAGGAGGGATAGGCCGCCTTGCCGCCCGGCACGTAAACCCCCACGCGGTCGAGCGGCGTCACCTGCGCGCCGAGCTCGCTGCCATCGGCTTCGCGCAACGACCACGAGGTCATCTTCTGATGCTCGTGATAGGCGCGCACACGCGCCGCGGCGGTCTCGAGCGCATTCCTTTGCGCCGCCGGCAGGCCTGCGAACGCCGCGCGCATTTCCGTCGCCGGGATTTCGAGCGCCGCCGCCGATTTCGCGGCGAAGCGGTCGAAGCGGTTCGTGTAGTCGAGGAGCGCCTCGTCGCCACGCGCGCGCACATCGGCGACGATCTTGGCCACTGCCGCATCGACCGCCGCATCCTGCGCCGCCTCGAAGGCGATCAGCGCCGCGAACTCGCGCTCGAAGGACGGCGCGTCCGCGTCCAGCCGACGCAACGACAACGGCGGGGGTGCTGCGCTCACCGCGCTCTCCGTCCCGCGACGGCCTTCGCCATCGCGTCGAGAAACGGCTGCATCACGTCGCGCTTGAGCTTCAACGCCGCCGGGCTGACGATGAGACGCGAGCTGATCGGCATGATCTCCTCGACTGCGACGAGATCGTTCGCCTTCAGCGTGTTGCCGCTGGAGACCAGATCGACGATGACGTCGGCGAGCCCGACGAGCGGCGCCAGCTCCATCGACCCGTACAGCTTGATGAGGTCGACGTGCATGCCCTTGGCGGCGAAATGCTCGCGCGCCGTGCCGATGTACTTGGTCGCAACGCGGATGCGCGCCCCGCGCTGCACCGCCGCCACCCAGTCGAATCCCCGCCGCGTCGCGACCACCATGCGGCAGCGCGCGATCTCGAGATCGAGCGGCTGGTAGAGGCCCTCGCCGCCATGCTCGAGGAGCACGTCGCGGCCGGCCACGCCCGCATCGGCCGCGCCGTATTGCACGTACGTCGGCACGTCGGAGGCGCGCACGATGATCACCGACACGCCGGGCCGGTTGGTGCCGAGAATGAGCTTGCGCGAGGTCTCCGGGTCGTCGGACGGCACGATCCCCGCCGCCGCGAGAAGCGGCAACGTCTCGTCGAAGATACGCCCCTTGGAAAGGGCAAGCGTCAGCACGGTGACAGACAAATCGCGGGAGGGAACGTCGATTCTACCGGACGGGGTTCGATCGCTGCGGAAAAACGCTCCATAATCCGGTTGGCCGGGAGCGCCCTCCGCGGTCTTCGCCCGCCATGGAGAAAACCATGTCTTCAGCAAACCGTCGCATCGGGGTCATCGGCCTCGGATTCGGCATGCAGGTCTATGTTCCCGCGCTCCGCTCCGAGGGTTTCGACGTCGTCGCGCTCTGCAGCCGCACGCGCGACAAGGTGGTCGCGGCCGCCGCAGCGGCCGGCATCGCGAACGTGCACACGGACCCGCTGGAGCTGATCGGGAGGGACGACCTCGACGCCGTCGCGATCGCGACGCCGCCTGGTGCCCATGCGGCGCTCGCCGTCGCCGCGCTGCGATCGGGCAAGCACGTGCTCTGCGAAAAGCCGTTCGCGCTCGACGCGAACGAAGCAGCCGCGATGCACGACGCCGCCGGCACGAGCGGCAAGACGGCGATGGTCGGCCACGAATTCCGCCACGCGCCGCAGCGCGCGTACATCAAGGAGCTCCTCGCCGACGGCTACATCGGCCGCTTCCGCCTCTGCACGATCGAGCTCTTCCTCGACCGCTACGTCACGCGCGAACCGCGCCCGTTCACGTGGATGGCCCGCGAATCCGAGGGCGGCGGGGTTCTGGGAGCGCTCGGCTCCCACTACATCGACGGCCTGCGCCACTGGTTCGGCGACATCGCGGTGGCCAGTGGACGACTCGCGACGTTGCGGCCCGATACGGTCGATCCTGCCACCGGTGCGCCGATGCGCGCGGAGGCGGATGACACGTTCCTGTTCACGCTCGAGTTCGAGAGTGGCGGCATCGCGACGATGACGACGTCGTTCGCTGCCACGCCCGCGCGCGGCGCGAAGATCGTCGTGATGGGTGACGAGGGAACGCTCATCGCAGAACAGCCCGGCCCCAACCCCGTGGACGACGGGATCGTCATTGCGAGCCGTGGCGGCGCTCCACTGCAGCCGCTGCCGACGCCGCCGCAATTTCGGCGGACACCTGATGACCGCGATCCCCGGCTGGCGGCATTCCGGATGCTCGTGCGGGATTTCGCAACGGGAATCGACGAGCACCGCTCTCCGTCGCCGAACTTCGCCGACGGCCTCCGCTGCCAGCAGGCGATGGACGCCGTGCGCGCCTCGTCGAAGACCGGGCGCACCATCGCGCTTCGCTGAGGGGCACCGCGATGACCTCCCCCGCGTGGCCCGATCTGCCGTACGAGGCGTGGAAGGATACGTACGCGACGCTGCACCTGTGGACGCAGATCGTCGGCAAGATCCGCCTCGCACAGATGCCGTGGCAGAACCACACGTGGCAGGTGACGCTCTACCCGAGCGCGACCGGACTCACGACGGGACGAATGCCGTACGGCGATCAGGGCTTCGAGCTGGAGTTCGATTTCCTCGCTCACGAGCTCGTCGTTCGCACGAGCCGCGGCGAACGACGCGCGTTGGCGCTGGCGCCGATGTCCGTCGCGCGCTTCTACGCCCTCGTGATGGCGGCGCTGGAAGCGGTCGGGATGCCCGTCCCGATCTACAGGAGGCCCTCGGAGGTGGAGAACGCCATTCCGTTCGACGAGGACGACATCCACCGCTCCTACGATAGGGACTACGCAGCCCGCTGGTGTCGCATCGTGCATTCGGTCGCGGACATCCTCGGCCGCTTCCGCTCCCGCTACTACGGCAAGGCGAGCCCCGTCCATTTCTTCTGGGGGGCCTTCGACCTCGCCGTCACGCGTTTCTCGGGTCGGACGGCGCCGCCGCATCCGGGCGGCATTCCGAATCTGCCGGATCGCGTTACCCGCGACGCTTATTCGCACGAAGTGAGCAGCGCAGGGTTCTGGCCGGGCGGGCCGGCGGCGCCGTATCCGCTGTTCTACAGCTACGCCTATCCGGAACCGACGGGGTTTGCCGAGGCGAACGTGCTTCCATCAGCAGCGCGCTACGACGCGACGATGCGCGAATTCATCCTGCCCTACGACGACGTGCGCAAGGCGGACAACCCCGAGGCGGCGTTGCTCGCATTCCTCGAGTCGACGTACATCGCAGCGGCGGATCTCGGCTCGTGGGACCGTCGCGCGCTGGAGGTGTCGCCGGAAACACTGCGCGCTGTCGGTGGCGGCTGAACGAACCGCCGCTGCGGTTAGGTACGAATGCCGCGACAGGCGGCAGCCGGCGGCGCTGCGACGCGCGTGGAATCACCGTGTGGAACTCCACGATCGTGAGCAACCAGGGCTACGCGCTCAGCAATCTCGGGAGTGTCGTGTACACGCGCCTCAACAACACCATTCGCGGGAATTTTCTGGGCGATCTCACGAACCAGAACCTCGGCACGATCACCACGCTGACGGGCGGCTGAAACCGCCGGGCGTCACTGCCGCGCGGTTCGCGCATTGAGCGGCGGCGCCTCGGCGCCGCTCGTGCGCCATGGATTGATGTCGATGCCGCCGCGGCGGGTGAAGCGCGCGTGCACGGCGAGCGCCACAGGCGCGCAGCGCTGCCGGATGTCGGCGAAGATCCGTTCCACGCAATGCTCGTGGAAGCCCGCGTGCCGGCGGAACGAGACGAGGTAGCGGAGCAGCCCCGCGGCATCGATCCGCGCCCCGTGATAACGGATCTCCACGCTCGCGTAATCCGGCTGGCCGGTCACCGGGCAGACCGAACGGAAAAGCCGCGTGAAAAGAGTTTGCGTGACGACCGCGCCGCGCGCGACGAGCGCGCCCGGGACCGGCGCCGCGTCATTGCAGGCGAGCGGCAGCGTGTCGAGGCATTCGCCGGCGGGCTCCGCATGCGGCAGCGCGGCGAATCCCTCGGGCCCCGTGAGCGTCACGCCCACGGTGACGCCGGTGGCAGCGGCGAGGTCACCTCTGATCGTCGCGGCGACTTCCTCGCGCGTCGCGAAGCGCGTCATGTTGAGCGCGGTGAGGTAGAGCTTCACCGATTTCGATTCGACGATGCGCGGGGACTCCGCCGGCACGGCGAACGAGACGATCGCGACCTCCGGCTTGCCGCGGACGTCCTGCCAGGAAACCTCGTAGGCATTCCACAGATCGAAGCCGCGGAACGGCAGCGCGTCGCCGAAGCCAAGCTCACGTCGTTGCGGAGCGCGCTCGACGGGAAACAGCAGCCCGCGGATCGTAGGCATCCGCCCAGGTCGTCGGATGGCCGAGCGGCGAATCCCTGAGGTCGGTCATGCCTGCGCTTCGCGCCGGATCTTCGCACCCAGCGCCGAGAGCTTGTCCTCGATGCGCTCGTAGCCGCGATCGAGATGGTAGATGCGGTCGATCGTCGTGCTGCCATCGGCGACGAGGCCCGCGATCACGAGGCAGGCCGATGCGCGGAGGTCGGTCGCCATGACGTTCGCCCCCGTGAGCTTCGGCACGCCGCGCACGATGGCGGTGCTGCCCTCGACTTCGATGTCGGCGCCGAGCCGCACCAGCTCCTGCACGTGCATCATCCGGTTCTCGAAGATCGTCTCGGTGATCGTCGTCGTGCCGTCGGCGCATGCGGCGACCACCATCATCTGTGCCTGCATGTCGGTCGGAAAGGCCGGGTAGGGCGCCGTGCGCAGCGCGAAGGCCGCGAGCGGCCCGCGCCGCTCCACGTGAATGCGTATCGGCGCTGCTCGTGACGACGGCACCGGCCTCGCGCAATTTGGTGAGGACCGCGTCGAGCGTATCGGCCTGTGCGCCGGTCAGCGTCGCCGCGCCGCCCGCCGCCGCCACCGCCGCGAGAAACGTCCCGGTCTCGATGCGGTCGGGCATGATCGCGTGCGTCGTGCCGGACAGGCGCGCCACGCCTTCGATCGTGATGCGGTCCGTCCCCGCGCCGTCGATGTGCGCCCCCATCGCTCCCAGGCAGCGCGCGAGGTCGACGACCTCCGGCTCGCGCGCGGCGTTCTCGAGGATCGTGGTGCCGTCGGCAAGGGTTGCCGCCATCATCAGGTTCTCGGTCCCCGTGACCGTGACCACGTCGAAGACGAAACGCACGCCGGTGAGCCGCTTCGCGCGCGCACTCACATAGCCGTTCTCGAGATCGATCTCGGCGCCCATCGCCACGAGTCCCTTGACGTGCTGGTCGACGGGGCGCAACCCGATCGCGCAGCCGCCCGGAAGCGACACCCGCGCCTCGCCGCAGCGCGCGACCAGCGGGCCGAGCGCCAGGATCGACGCCCGCATCGTCTTCACGAGCTCGTAGGGCGCGAGCGGCCAGTCGATGGAGCCGGCGTCGAGCTTGACGGTGCCGGGATCGCGGGTGTCGATGCCGACGCCCATTTGCGCGAGCAGCCTCTGCATCGTCCGCACGTCGTTGAGCCGCGGGACGTTGGTGAGGACGAGCGGCTCGTCGCAAAGGAGCGCCGCGCACAGGAGCGGCAGCGCGGCGTTCTTGGCGCCCGAGATGCGGACTTCGCCGCGGAGCGGGTAGCCGCCGTCGATGACGAGCCGGTCCACGTCAGCGCTTGTCCGTCCGCTGCGCGGCCCATTGCGCCGGCGTGAGCGTGGTCATCGACAGCGCGTGCACTTCCTCGCGCATCCGGTCGCCGAGCGCCGCATAGACGAGCTGGTGCTGGCGCACTTTCGGCAGCCCCTCGAAGCGCGTGCTGACGATCACCGCTTCCCAGTGCTGGCCGTCGCCGCGGACGTCGACGTGGTCGCAGTCGATGTGCGCGGCGATGGAGCGTTCGATCGATTCGGCGGTGACCATGGGGGACTCCAGGCGGATTGCGCCCGTCAGTGACGCAACTTCCAGCCGCGCCGCAAGAGCACGAGCGTCACCGTGGCGAGCGCGACGCAGCATCCGGTGACGAGCGCGAGCGAGAGCATCGGCGGCACGTCGGAGTGCCCGAAGAACCCGTATCGGAATCCGTCGATCATATAGAAGAAAGGATTCCAGCGGGATGCCGTCTGCCAGAACGGCGGCAGCGAATGAATCGAGTAGAAGACGCCGGACAGGAACGTCAGCGGAACGATGATGAAATTCTGGAACACCGCGAGCTGGTCGAACTTGTCGGCCCACATGCCGGCGAGAAGGCCCAGCGCGCCGAGGATCGCGCTGCCGAGGAGCGCGAAGGCGAACGCCCACAGCGGGTGCGGCATCGCGAGGAGCGACGGGGACGAAGAACAGCGTGACGACGAAGACGCCCAGCCCGACGACGAGGCCGCGCACCATCGCGCCCAGCACGTAGGCCGCGAACAGGTCACCCGGCGACAACGGCGGCAGCAGGATGAAGATCAGGTTGCCGGTGATCTTCGACTGGATCAGCGACGACGAGCTGTTGGCGAACGCGTTCTGCAGCACCGACATCATCACGAGGCCGGGGATCAGGAACGCGGTATAGCGAACCTCGCCGCCGTACACGGTGACGTGCGATTCCAGCACGTGCGAGAAGATGAGCAGGTACAGGAGTGCGCTCAGCACCGGCGCAAGAATCGTCTGGAACGCCACTTTCCAGAAGCGCAGGAGCTCCTTGTAGAGCAGCGTGGGCCAGCCGGCGCCGGCTGCGCGCATCATGCGATCGCTCCGATCGGCGCGCCGCGGAGATCGCCGCTCATGATCTTCAGGAA
This sequence comes from uncultured beta proteobacterium, assembly GCA_963811685.1. Taxonomy (GTDB): domain Bacteria; phylum Pseudomonadota; class Gammaproteobacteria; order Burkholderiales; family Casimicrobiaceae; genus CAIWHR01. The sequence goes on from CAWESK010000009.1 coordinate 28,503, forward strand.
CACGTCCTCGAGGTCGGCTTCGAGGAGAGCGAGCTCGCGGACGGCGAGCCCTTCCCTGCGCATCTCCTGCAGCAGCATCTCGAGATCGGCGTAATGGTCGAGCGCGACGAAGAAGAGGCCGCCCTCCTCGCGCAGCACGCGCGTCCGCCACGCCGCCGGCACCCGATCGGCGCCGAGGCGCACGGTGATGCCGGCAAAGCGGGACAGGAGCGCGTGCTTGGTATCGAGCGCGACGACCTTGCCGGCCTTCAGCATCGCAATCCGCTCGCACAGCGCCTCGGCTTCCTCGAGGTAGTGCGTCGTGAGGATGATCGTGTGCCCGTCGCGGTTCAGCTTCCTGATGAATCCCCACAGGCTCTGCCGCAGCTCGACGTCCACGCCCGCCGTTGGCTCGTCGAGCACGATCACCGGCGGCTTGTGCACGAGCGCCTGCCCAACCAGCACGCGGCGCTTCATTCCGCCGGAGAGCGAGCGCATGTTGGCGTTCGCCTTCGACGTGAGGTCGAGGTGGTGGAGGATCTCGTCGATCCAGTCGCCGTTGTCGCGGATCCCGAAATAGCCGGACTGGATCTCGAGGGTCTCGCGCACGGAAAAGAACGGGTCGAACACGAGCTCCTGCGGCACCACGCCCAGCGCGCGCCGCGCCTCGCGGTAGTCGTGAACGACGTCGTGACCGAGGATGCGCGCGGTGCCGGCGTCGGCGCGCGTGAGCCCGGCGGCGATCGAGATGAGCGTCGTCTTGCCGGCGCCGTTCGGTCCGAGGAGCCCGAAGAACTCGCCCTGCTCGACGGCAAAGCTCACCCCCGACAACGCCTGGACGGCGCCGAAGCGGCGGGCGACATCGACGAACTCGACGGCAGCGGGCATGAGGGAACGGTGAATGGGACGCGGCGACGGGAAGCGCCGCGCGACGCGGCTGCGCGGCGAAGGGCCGACCGCTTCAGGCCGTCAGGATGTCCTCGACCTCATACAGCCGCGCCAGCGCTTCGAGGCGCGCCGGCAGGCCGACGAACGCGAGCGTCCGGTCTTCGGCCGCGGCGCGGCGCTTGAGCGCGAGCAGCACCGCGACCGCCGTCGAATCGAAGGCGCCGATGCCGCTGCAATCGACGATGCCCTCGGTGGGCAACGGCAGCGCGGAGGCCGCCGTGACCACCGGACCCGCCTCCGCGAACGTGAGCGCGCCGATATAGATCCAGCGCGCGCCCCCGGCGGCCGGCGCGAAGCCGGACGACGGACCGGTACAGGCATCACACTGCTGGTTCATTTCGCGGCGACGCCCTTGTTGCGGTCGGACAGCGTCTTGATGAGGCCGTCGACCCCGCCGCTTTGCACCTGATTGTTGAACTCGTCGCGATAGTTGGTGACGAGACTGACCCCGCCGATGATGACGTCGTAGACCTTCCAACCGTCCGCGCCCTTCGTCAGGCTGTAGTCGAGCTGGATCGGCTGGCCACCGGACTTCACGACCACGGTGCGGACGGTGACGTCGGTGTCGGTCGGATTCATCCGCAGCGGCTTGTAGTCGATCGTCTCGTCGCGGTACTTGGTAAGCGCGCCGGAATAGGTGCGGACGAGCAGCGACTTGAATTCGTCGGCGAGCCGCTTTTGCTGCTCCGGCGTGGCGGCGCGCCAGTTCTTGCCCATCGCGAGCGCCGTCATCCGCGGGAAATCGAAATGGGGGATGAGCTTCACCTCGATGACTTCGCGGATGCGCGCCTCGTTGCCGGCCTGGATCAGCGGATCGCCCTTGATCGTCGCGAGCATGTCCTGCGAGACGCGCTTCACCATCGCGTCGGGCGCCTCCTGCGCGTGCGCGACCGGCACGAGCGAGAAGAGCAGCAGTCGCGCCGATCGCGGCAATGGATCCCGTTGCCTTGGTCATCGTCATTTGTCGTCCTCGGGTTCGGGCGGCGGCTTGCCGTCGTAGATCAGATAGCGGCGCCGCTGCAGATAGGCATTGCGAATGAAGATGTAGCGGTCGAGCGCCGCCGTGTCGACGAGGCTACCCGACTCGAGCGCCTGCGACCGCAGGTCGACGTAGCCGACACCGTAAATCGAATTGCGCACGGGCACGTTGGGCACGTATCCGACCGGCCCCAATGCAATGCGGACGATTACGCCGGTGCCGTCGCGAACCGTCGTGGGGCCGAACAGTGGAATGAACAGGTACGGACCCTGCGGGAACCCCCACACCGCGAACGTCTGGCCGAAGTCCTCGTTGCCGCGCTCGATGTTGAGGTCGGCGGCAACGTCGATGAGCCCGCCAAGCCCGAACATCGTGTTGATCATCACCCGGCCAAGGTCGTTGCCGGCCTTGTCGGGCTTACCCTGCAGCAAACCGTTGACCGCGGAGAAGAGGTCGTCGATGTTGTTGAAGACGTTGGCAAACCCGGTGCGCACGAACTGCGGCACCACTGAAACGTAGCCCTCCGCGACGGGCTTCACGATGTTGGTGTCGAGGACGTCGTGCACCTGGTAGAGCGCGCGGTTCATCGGCTCGAGCGGATCGACGTTCGACGGCGTCGACGCGCAGCCGGCGACGAGCGCCACGGCGGCGACCGCCGCCATCCGTGCGAGCGCTCTCATTTGCCGCGCCCCGGCCGCGGCCTTGTCGAACAGGAACTGTCCAATCAGCTTCTCGAGCACGACGGCCGACTGCGTCTTTCCGATGCGGGCGCCGTCGTCCAGCATCTTCGTGTCGCCGCCGACGTCGAGACCGACGTAGACCTCGCCGAGCAGGCCGGACGTCAGCACCGAGGCGATCGTGTCCGCGGTGAACTTGTTGCCTTCGTCGATCTTCATCGTCACCACCGCCTGATACGTCTTCGGATCGAAGCGGATCCGCTCGACGCGGCCGACGGCCACGCCCGCCGCCTTGACCGGCGCGCGGAGCTTCAAGCCGCCGATGTTGTCGAACGCGGCTTCGAGCCGATACCCCGGCGTCGCGCCGAAGCTCACGAGATTGCCGACCTTGAGCGCGAGAAAAAGAATCGCGGCAATGCCGATCGCGACGAAGAACCCGACCCACAGGTCGAGCATCGACCTACTCATGATGCGGCCTCCCTGCATGCTGCCCGTTTCACGCGACGCCTCTGAACATGAATACGGTGAGGACGAAGTCGAGCGCGAGGATCGCGAGCGAGCTCAGCACGACTGTGCGCGTCGTCGCGCTGGATACGCCTTCGGCCGTCGCCTTCGCGTTGTAGCCTTCGAACACCGCGATCAGGCTCACTGCCACGCCGAACACGACGCTCTTGATGACGCCATTCATCACGTCCTTCTGGAAGTCCACGGCCGATTGCATGTTCCCCCAGAAGGCGCCGGCGTCGATCCCGATCAGGCGCACGCCCACGATGTACGCGCCGAAGACGCCGAGCGTCGAGAACAGCGCGGCGAGGAGCGGCATCGAGATGACCCCGCCCCAGAATCGGGGGGCGACGACGCGCGCGAGCGGATCCACCGCCATCATTTCCATCGCCGCGAGCTGCTCGGTGGCCTTCATCAGGCCGATTTCCGCCGTGATCGCGCTCCCCGCGCGGCTCGCGAACAAGAGACCGGCGACGACGGGGCCGAGTTCCCGCACGAGCGACAATGCGACGAGGACGCCGAGCGACTGGTCGGCGCCGTAGCGCTGCAGCACATCGAACCCCTGCAGCGCCAGCACCATTCCCACGAAGAGGCCGGAAATGAGGATGATGACCAGCGAAAGCACGCCGGAAAAGTAGATCTCGCGCAGCGTGAGGTGCAGCCGCCGGAACGCGGAAGGCGTGTTGGCCACGACAGCGACGAAGAAGCGCGCCGCGTAGCCCAGGCGCTCGAGGTGGTCCGTCACGAGCCCGCCGAGGCGGCGTAACGATCCGGCGACGGCGCTCAAGTCGGCGCTAGGCACGGGCGAGGAGCTCGTCGCGATACGACGGCGCCGGATAGTGGAAGGGAACCGGGCCGTCGGCCTGCCCGTCGACGAACTGCCGCACGAACGCGTCGCCCGTCGCCCGCACCTCGGAAGGCGTACCGTGCCAGACGATCTTTCCCGCCGAGACGAAATAGATGTAATCGACGATCTTGAGCGACTCGTAGATGTCGTGGGTGACGACGACCGACGTGATGCCGAGCGCGTCGTTGAGCTTTCTGATGAGCTGGCCCACGACGCCCAGCGAAATCGGGTCGAGGCCGGCGAACGGCTCGTCGTAGAGAACGATCATGGGGTCGAGCGCGATCGCGCGCGCGAGCGCCACCCGCCGCGCCATGCCGCCGGAAAGCTCGGAGGGCATCAGTTCCGCGGCGCCGCGCAGCCCGACCGAATTGAGCTTCATCAGCACGAGATCGCGCAGCAACGCCTCCGGAAGGTCCGTATGCTCGCGCAGTGTGAAGGCGACGTTCTCGAACACGGTCAAGTCGGTGAACAGCGCACCGAACTGGAAGAGCACGCCGAACTTGCGCCGCAGCTCGAACAGCGCGTCGCGGTCGAGGTCGGGGACCGACACGCCTCCCACCAGCACGCGCCCGGATTCCGGCCGCAACTGCCCGCCGATGAGTCGCAGGATCGTCGTCTTTCCGCAGCCCGAGCCGCCCATGATGGCGACCACGTTGCCGCGCGGAATCCGCATCGAGATCCCATCCAGCACGTGACGCGCATGATCGTAGCCGAACGTGACGTCGGCGAGCTCGACGGCGATTTCAGCCGGGCTGGCCGGGCCGGCGACGACCGCGGCCTTGTCAGTGGAATGCGACACGGAGTCTTGCGCGACGATGAAAGGAGGGCGATTGTAGCCTGTCACCCCTCCCGTCACAATGACCCGCAGCCCGTTGCAGGCGATCCGCGGCCGTTACTCGACCCTGCCGCGTTCAGCGCTTCAAGAGCTTCTGCTCGGCGAGTGCGAGATTCTCCGGTCGCCCCAGCAGCACGACGACGTCGCCTTCCTCGAACACGAAATCCGGGCCGGGCGCATGCGAGCGCGCGCCCTTGCGGCGCACGCCGGTGACTTCCACCAGACGCGCGACGTCGAGCTCGGCCAGCGAGCGGCCGATCGCGCGCGCGCGACCGGAGAGCAGCAGCGAGTGCAGGCGCGGCTGCAGGTTCTCGGCGGCGTCGGCGGCGTCCGACGCGCCATGGAAGAAGCCGCGGAACAGGCTGTAGCGCTCCTCGCGAATCGCGCGAATGCGCTTCAGCACCCGGTTCAACGGCACGCCGAGCAGAAGCAGCGAGTGCGTCGCCAGCATCAGGCTGCCTTCGAGCACCTCGGGGACCACTTCAGCCGCGCCCGCCTTCAGCAGCCGGTCGAGCTCGGTGTCGTCCAGCGTGCGCACGACGACCGGCAGCTCGGGCCGCGCCTGATGCGAGTGATGGAGGATCTTCATCGCCACTGCCGTGTCCGCGAACGTGATCACGAGCGCGCGCGCCTTCGCGAGCCCGGCGGCGGACAGCGCTTCCTTGCGCCCGGCGTCGCCATAGACGACGCTGCTTCCCTCGCCCGCGGCCTCGCGCACCCGTTGCGGGTCCGAGTCGAGCGCGATGAACGGGATGTCCTCCGCCTCGAGCAGCCGCGCGAGGTTCTGGCCGCTGCGTCCGTACCCGCAGATGATCACGTGATCCTGGCGCGCCATCGTCGTCGCGGCGATCCGCGTGATCTGCGCGGCGCGCGCGAGCCAGTCGTTGGCGGTGAACTTCTTCACGATCGGCTCGGCGAAATGGATGATCACCGGCGCCGCCAGCATCGACAGCACCATCGCCGCGAGCACCGCCTGCGTCAGCGGCGGGCCGACCAGGTTGCTTTCGACGGCAAGCGCCAGCATCACCAGCGCGAACTCGCCCGCCTGCGCGAGATAGAACCCGGTGCGCAGCGCGACGCCGAGCGGCGCGCCGAAGAGGCGCGACAGCACGACGATCAGCGCGAGCTTCGCCGCCACGGGTCCGATCAGCAGCACGAGCACATAGACCCAGTGCGCGGCCACGACGCGGAGGTCGAGGATCATGCCGACGCTGACGAAGAAGAGGCCGAGCAGCACGTCGCGAAACGGCTTGATGTCCTCCTCGACCTGATAGCGGTATTCGGTTTCCGCGATCAGCATGCCGGCGAGGAACGCGCCCAGCGCGAGCGAGAGTCCCGCGAGCTCGGTCAACGCGGCGAGTCCCAGCGTGACGAGCAGCAGGTTCAGCATGAAGAGCTCGGGGCTCTTCTGCCGCGCGACGACGTGGAACCACGCGCGCATGGGCTTCTGTCCGACGAACAGGATCAGCACCAGCGCCGCCGCCGCCTTGAGCGCGGCGATCGCGACCTCGCTCATCAGCTCGCCGCCGCCTTTGCCGAGCGAGGGGATCACGATCAGGAAGGCGACGACCGCGAGATCCTGGAAGAGCAGGATGCCCATCACGTCGCGTCCGTGCGGGGTCGCGATCTCCATCCGCTCGGCGAGCATCTTGGACACGATCGCCGTCGAGCTCATCGCCAGCATTCCGCCCAGCGCGAAGCCCGCCTGCCAGCCGTAGCCGAAAAGATGCAACGCGGCCATCGCGGCGATCGTCGTGATCGCGACCTGCGCGAGACCGAGGCCGAACACCGCGCGCCGCATCGCCTTCAGCTGAGGCAGGCTGAACTCGAGGCCGATCGAGAACATCAGGAACACGATGCCGAATTCCGCGAGGTCCTTCACATCCGCGGATTCGGGAACCAGGGCGAGCGCATGCGGCCCGACCACGAGCCCGACCGCGAGATATCCGAGGATCGGCGGCAGCCGGATGAGCCGGCACACGACGACTGCGACGACCGCCGCGCCCAGCAGGACCAGGATGAGCTGCAGTGTCTGCGGCATCGTTGCGACGCGGGAAAGCGGTGCGGCTCAATGTAGCACAGCGGCGCCGGCGCACCCTGCTGCACACTGCCGCGGCGGACGCTCTCGGGTGTGCACGCCCGCTCGGTTATACTCTTGCGGATGAACGTCACCGCTCCCGTCGCCCGCGACATCGAGCCGCGTATCGCACCTTCCGGTGTCGATGCGCCGCGCGCGCTCGCGCTCGCACGCGACGTGATCGCGACGGAAGCGAATGCCATCGCCTCGCTCGCAAAGCGCCTGGGCGAACCCTTTGTCGCCGCGTTGGCGCTGATGCTGAATTGCCGCGGCCGCGTCGTCGTGTCGGGCATCGGAAAATCGGGGCACATCGCGCGCAAGCTCGCGGCCACGCTCGCGTCGACCGGCACGCCGGCGTTCTTCGTGCACCCGGCGGAAGCCTCGCACGGCGACCTCGGCATGATCACGCCGGACGATGTCGTGCTGATGCTGTCGAACTCCGGCGAGACCGACGAGCTCGTGCTGCTGACGCCGCACTTGAAGCACCAGGGCGCCGCGATCATCGCGCTCACCGGCAACGAAGCCTCGTCGCTCGCGCAGTCGGCCGACGTGCACCTCGATGCAGCGGTCGATGCCGAAGCGTGCCCGCTCGGGCTGGCGCCGACGGCCAGCACCACGGCGGCGCTGGCGCTCGGCGATGCGCTCGCGCTCGCGCTGCTCGACGCGCGCGGCTTTTCGGTCGAGGATTTCGCGCGCGCCCATCCGGGAGGGTCGCTCGGGCGGCGCCTGCTGACGCGCGTGCGCGACGTGATGCGCACCGGCCGCGACCTCCCCGCCGTCGGCATCGACGCCACGCTCGGCGACGCGGTGGTCGAGATGAGCGGCAAGGGCATGGGAATGACGGCGGTGGTCGATGCCGAGCGGCGGGTCGCCGGCATCTTCACCGATGGCGATCTGCGCCGCTGCCTCGAACGCATCCGCGACGTGAAGACGGAGAAGGTCGCCGCCGTGATGACGCGCACGCCGCGCACCATCGAGGCGGACCGTCTCGCGATCGACTGCGTCGAGCTGATGGAGACGGCACCCAAGGTGACTGTGCTGCTGGTCGTCGACGCCAACGGTCGGCTCACCGGCGCGCTCCATCTGCACGATCTTTTTCGCGCGCGCGTGGTGTGAGGATGGCGGCCGGCGTCGATACCCTGACTGCGCGCGCGCGCGCGATCCGCCTCGTCACCTGCGACGTCGACGGCGTGCTGACCGACGGTCGCGTCTACTTCACCGACGACGGCAGCGAGATGAAGGCGTTTTCCTCGCTCGACGGCGTCGGCATCAAGATGCTCGCCAGGGCAGGGATCGCGGTCGCGTGGATAACAGGCAGCAGCTCCCCCTCGGTCGCGCACCGCGCGCGCATGCTCGGCGTCGCGCGCCTCGTCCAGGGCAGCGACGACAAGCTCGTGCCGTGGGAAGCGCTCATCGCCGAGCTCGGCCTGCCGCGCTCCGCGTGCGCGCACATCGGCGACGACCTGCCGGATCTTCCGATCATCGCCCGCTGCGGCCTCGGCGTAACCGTCCCGCACGCTCCGGCCGCGGTGCGTGACCGGGCGCATTACGTCACGCTGCGGGAAGGCGGCGCCGGCGCCGTGCGCGAGGTGTGCGAGCTCATCCTGGCGGCGCAGGACGCGCTCGCTCCGCAGCTCGCGGCCTTCGGGGCCTGACGAGTTCCCACGAAATGGACAGAAGCGGCGCGCTCATCGACCGGCTCGTTTCGTGGTCGCCCGTGCTGCTGCTGGGCGGCCTCGCCGCGCTCACGTACTGGCTCGACGCGCAGGTGCAGGCGGACGGCGCGCGCCGCGACGGCACCGCGCGCCACGATGCCGACATGTACATCGAGAATTTCCGCGCCGTGAGCTTCGACGCCGACGGCGCGCTCCGGCAGTCGCTCGCCGCGCGGCGCGCCGAGCATCACCCGGACGACGAAAGCGTCGATTTCACGGCGCCGTCGCTCGCGATCACCGATCCGGGCCGGCCGCGGATGGCGATCACCGCCGATGCGGGAACGCTGTCCGGGGACCGCGAGACCGTCACCTTCCGCGGCAACGTCCGCGGGACGCGCGACGCGCTGCCCGACGACGCGCCGGCGAGCAACGACCCCAAGGGCCCGATCACGTTCACCGCGGAAACGCTGCGCGTCGTCCCGAAGAAAGGGCGGGCCGAGACCGACGGCCCGGTGACGGTCGAGGAGCCGCGTGGAATAATCAATGCCGTCGGGATGGCCATCGACAACGAGGCGCACACGATCAAGCTCAAGTCCGGCATCCACGGCACGCTGTCGCCCGAGATCGCACCCAAGTGAATCCCGTCCCCGTACCGCTGCGCTTTGCATCCGTCGCGCTGGCGCTGCTCGTGCTGGCATGCGCGCTCGGGCCGGCGCCGGCGCGCGCCGAAAAAGCCGACCGCGAGAAGCCGATCAATTATTCGGCCGACACCGGCGACGTCAACTACCAGACGAAAGTCGGATCGCTCGCCGGGAGCGTCATCATCACGCAGGGAACGCTGACCATACGCGCCGACCGGATGGTCTTTCGCCAGAACCCCGACAACTCGATGATGGTCACCGCGTACGGCAATCCGGTGAGCTTCCGGCAGAAGCGCGACGGCTTCGACGAATACTACGAAGGCTTCGCGCAGCGCGTCGAGTACGACGGCGCGAAGGAATTCGTCGAGCTCTTCGACCGCGCGCTGCTGCGCCGCGGCCAGGACGAGATCCGCAGCAATTACATTTCATACAGCTCGGCCACCGAGATCTTCAAGGCCGAGGGCCGTCCGGGCTCGACGCCGCCGTCCGATGCGGGACCCGGGCCGCGCGTGCGCGGCGTGTTCCAGCCGAAGTCCGACACTCCGCTCCTGCCCACGGGAAAGGATGCCGCCAAGGCCGGCGACAAGAGCGCGCCGGCCGTCGCGCCGCCGGCCGCCACGCTGAAGCCTGCCGGCGAGCTCGCTCCGACACCCGTCAAATGACGCCCGATGCCGGCGTTGAGGAACGGCGCGCGGTGAGCAGGCTCGCGGTCGCGCGCCTCGAGAAGCGCTACAAGGCGCGCACGGTGGTCCACGACGTGTCGCTCGACGTCGGCAGCGGCGAAGTCGTCGGACTCCTCGGACCGAACGGCGCCGGCAAGACGACCTGCTTCTACATGATCGTCGGTCTCGTCGCCGCCGATGGCGGGCGCATCGAGCTCGACGGCCGCGACCTGTCGCGCCTGCCGATCCATACGCGCGCGCGGCTTGGCCTCTCGTACCTGCCGCAGGAGGCGTCGATCTTCCGCAAGCTCTCGGTGTCGCAGAACGTGCGCGCGATCCTGGAATTGCAGAATCTCGACCCCGATGCCTTATCCAACCGGCTCGACGCGCTGCTCGAGGATCTTTCGATCTCGCATCTCGCCGACGCTCCCGCGCTGTCGCTGTCCGGCGGCGAGCGCCGTCGCGTCGAGATCGCCCGCGCGCTGGCGACCCGGCCGCGTTTCATCCTGCTGGACGAGCCGTTCGCCGGAGTCGACCCGATCGCGGTGATCGACATCCAGAAGATCATCGGCTTCCTCAAGGAGCGCGGCATCGGCGTGCTCATCACCGACCACAATGTGCGCGAAACGCTCGGCATCTGCGACCGGGCGTATATTATCAACGAGGGCCGGGTGCTGGCCTCGGGAGCGCCGGGCGAGATTGTCTATAATGAAGACGTGCGCAAGGTCTATCTCGGCGAGCACTTCCGCCTCTGAGCCGACGCCGCGAACCGCATGAAGCAAACCCTCCAGCTCAAGCTTTCGCAGCATCTGACGCTGACGCCGCAGCTGCAGCAGTCGATTCGCCTGCTGCAGCTGTCGACGATCGAGCTCAACGCGGAAGTCGAACGGATGCTGCAGGAGAATCCGCTGCTCGAAAAAGCCGACGGCGACGATGAATCGCCTGCGGGCCTCTCCCCTCCCGCCGGAAAAGACTCCACCCCCGAATCGGATGCACCCGCGGAACGCGCCGGCGACCGGGACGCGCCTGCCGAGCGCACCTCCTCTTCCGAAACCCGCGAGGACGGGGAAGGCGTCGACCGTTCGGACTTCGAAGACTATTCGTCCGGCGATTCCGACTGGGGCACCGGCAGCGCGGGGGACGACGACGACGGATTCTTCCCGCAGCAGGTTGCCGCAAGTTCGCTGCGCGACCACCTGTTGCGCCAGCTGGCGGAGCTCAATCTGCCGCTGCGCGACCGGCAGATCGTCGCGTCGCTGATCGATGCGCTCGACGACGACGGCTACCTCCACACCTCGCTCGAGGAGATCGCGGAGCTCTTTCCCGAAGAGCTCGACATCGATCCGGACGAGCTCTCGATCGCCCTTCGCTACGTGCAGAGCTTCGAGCCCGCCGGCATCGGCGCGCGCGACGCGTCCGAGTGCCTGATGCTGCAGTTGAAGGCGCTGCCGCCGACGACACCGCTGCGCGCCGAGGCAATGCAGCTCGTCGCCGAGCACCTTCCGCTGCTCGCCGCGCGCGACTTCACGAAGCTGAAACGGCTGCTGCACTGCGACGACACGGCGGTGCGTGCCGTTCGCTCGCTCATCATGAGCTTGAGTCCGCGCCCCGGCGCATCGTTCGCGAAATCCGAGGCGAACTATGTGATCCCGGACGTTGTCGTACGGAAGTACCGGGGCAAGTGGACGGCAGCGCTCAACGAGGCGGCGATGCCGAAGCTGCGTCTCAACCGCATCTACGCCGACATCCTCACGCGCAACCGGGACACGTCGAACCAGCAGCTCGCGGCGCAGCTGCAGGAGGCGAAGTGGCTGATCCGCAACGTCCAGCAGCGCTTCGAGACGATCCTCCGTGTCGCCCAGGCGATCGTCGAGCGCCAGCGGCGCTTTTTCGAGCATGGCGACGTCGCGATGCGGCCGATGGTGCTGCGCGAGATCGCCGACATGCTCGACCTCCACGAGTCGACCATCTCCCGGGTCACGACGCAGAAATTCATGCTCACCCCGCGCGGCACGTACGAGCTCAAGTATTTCTTCGGCAGCCACGTGGCCACCGACACCGGAGGCGCGGCGTCGGCGACGGCGATCCGCGCGCTGATCAAGCAGCTGATCGGCGCCGAAGACCCGGCGACGCCGCTGACCGACAGCAAGATCGCCGACCTGCTCGGCGAACAGGGCATCCTGGTCGCGCGCCGCACGATTGCAAAATACCGGGAGGCGCTGTCGATACCTCCCGTCAACATGCGGCGGGCCCCCTGACTCCGCACTGCGCCGCGGCGGCACCGCCGTACACCAAGGAGCGTGTGATGAACCTGAACCTGACCGGCAATCACCTCGACATCACGCCCGCGTTGCGCGACTACGTCGTCGCCAAGCTCGACCGCATCACGCGGCACTTCGACCACGTGATCGACGTGAACGTGGTGCTCGCCGTCGACAAGCTTCAGCACAAGGTGGAGGTGAATCTGCACACGCGCGGCAAGGACATCCATGTCGAGGCGATCGAGGCCGACATGTACGCGGCCGTCGACATGCTGATCGACAAGCTGGACCGGCAGGTGGTGAAGCACAAGGAAAAGCTCACGGGACAGCGCCACGAAGGCCCCGGGATCAAGCGCGACGCTCCCGCCGCCGACGTGCCGCTCGCGCCGACCGCCGGCGCGACCGGGGCCGCCAACGGGTAACTCCCCGCGGGGCCGACCCACCTCGGCGCGCGATCCCTCGCCCCGCCCCGATGAATCCGATCGCCGAGCTCTTGCCCGCGACGAACGTCCTTGCCGATCTCGACGCCGGATCGAAGAGCGAACTGTTCGCCGCATTCGGCCGCCTGTTCGAGAACGGCAACGGCGTGACGCGCGATGCGGTCGCGGGCAGCCTGCACGCGCGCGAGAAGCTGGGCTCGACGGGCCTTGGGCAGGGAATCGCCATACCTCACGGCCGCATCAAGGGGCTGCGCGAAGCGCGTGGCGCGTTCGCCCGCCTCAAGTCCCCGATCGCATTCGATGCGCCGGATGGCCGGCCGGTGGGGAGCGTGTTCGTGCTGCTCGTGCCCGAGCATGCGACCGAGCAACATCTGCAGCTCCTGTCCGAGCTCGCGCAGATGTTCTCCGAGAAGCGTTTCCGCGAAGCCCTCGCCGGCGCGCCCGACGCTGCGGCGTTGTACGAATTGTTCCGCAACTGGTCCGCATGAGCGCACGGAGTCGCCGATGACCGGACCCGGCAGCATGATGCGGCAGGTCAGCGTCGAGAAATTCTTCAACGACAACGAGATGCGGCTCGGCTTGTCGTGGCTCGCGGGGCGTCAGGGCGGCAGCCGCGTGCTGACGGGCGATGCGGCGCTGCGTCCGACGATCGGCCAGGTCGGACACATGAACTTCATCCACCCGTTCAGGATCCAGATCCTGGGCGCGGCGGAGATGGCGTGGCTCCGCGCCCTTCCCGAAGACGCGCTGCGGGACTCGATCGCGCGTCTGTTCACGACCGAGCTCGTCGCGATCGTCGTGGCCAACGGCGAGGATGTGCTGCCGTACGTCCGCGAAAAGTGCGAGACCCACCACATCGCTCTCTTCTCGTCGGCGCAGCCGTCGCCGCATCTGGTCGAGGTGATCCGCCTCTATCTGTCGCGCGTGCTGGCGGAGTCGACGACGCTGCACGGCGTTTTCCTCGACGTCCTCGAGATGGGGGTGCTCATCACCGGCGCCTCGGCGATCGGCAAGAGCGAGCTCGCGCTGGAGCTCATCTCGCGCGGCAACGGGCTCGTCGCAGACGACATCGTCGAGATCTACCGCATCTCGCCGGATACGCTGGAAGGCCGCTGTCCTGGCGTGCTGCGGGACTTCCTCGAGGTGCGCGGGATCGGGATCCTCAACATCCGGACGATCTTCGGCGAGACCGCCGTGCGCCCGCGCAAGCTGCTGAAGCTGATGGTCCATCTCGAGGACCACGGCAACGAAGCCTTTTCCGAGCTCGACCGGCTGCAGGTGAACGCGACCTACCAGGAGATTCTCGACGTCCCCGTGCGGAAGGTGACGATCCCCGTCGCCGCGGGCCGCAACCTCGCCGTGCTGGTCGAGGCGGCCGTCCGCAATTTCGTGCTGAACCAGCGCGGCATCGACAGCACGAAGGAATTCATCGAGAGGCAGCAGAAGCTGATGGACGAGGGCGACTGAGTTTCCGCCCGCCAATCCGCTGCTTTCATCGGCGCTGAGATAAGGGCCTGTTCACACTATGGGCGCAAACGCGAACGGGTGGCATGGGCCGGCAATCAAGGCGGACGAGGAAGCGAAGACCGGGCGTCTTCGCAAGGAGGACAACGCAGAGTGCCGGCCCAGGCCGCCCGTTCCCTTCGGGTTGCTGCTGAAAACGCCCATCGCTGCGTTGCAAAGTCTCGCCGGACATCTCGTCCGCCTTCGCCTTCGCGCCTTGCGCTGGGCGTTTTCGGCCGTGCAACGCGTTGGTGTCCATCGCTGAACAGGCCCTAAATGGACCTTCTGCTGATCGGCGGCGTCTCCGGCTCCGGCAAGAGCGTCGCGCTCGCGGCGCTCGAGGATTCCGGCTATTACGCCGTCAATAACCTTCCGCTGCCGCTTGTCGCCGACACGGCGGACTATCTCGCCAAGGCGAATCGCGATCGCGTCGCGATCGCCCTCGACGTCAAGACCGCGCCGGGGCTGACCGCTCTGCCTGAGGCAATCGCGAAGCTCAAGTCCGCGGGCTGGAACGTGCGCTTCCTCTACCTCGATGCGAAGACGCCCACGCTCGTCAAGCGCTTTTCCGAGACGCGGCGGCGCCACCCGTTCTCGACGGAGACGCGAACGCTGACCGAGGCGATCGAGTACGAGCGCGGGCTCCTCGACGAAGTGCGGCCGCTGGGCTTCGCCTTCGACACGAGCGAACTGCCGGCCGCCGCGCTCCGCGCGTGGATCAAGGATTTCATCAGCGTCGACGCGACACGGCTCACGCTGCTCTTCGAATCCTTTGGCTTCAAGCACGGCGTTCCGCTGGACGCCGATCTCGTGTTCGACGTGCGCTGCCTGCCGAACCCGCATTACGAGCCCGCGTTGCAGGCGCAAACCGGCCGCGACGCCGACGTCGTCGATTTTCTCGAAAAGCTCCCCGAAGTCCAGCGCATGTACAACGACATCTATCACTTCGTCGCAAGCTGGCTTCCCGACTACGCGCGGGACAATCGCAATTACCTGACGGTCGCGATCGGCTGCACCGGAGGCCACCATCGCTCCGTGTATCTCGTCGAGCGGCTGGCGCGCACGTTCTCGCCGCGCTACCAGGTGCAGACTCGGCATCGCGAGCTTTCCTAGTCCGCTAGAATCCCGCGATGAGCGCGCCGCGCACGATCATGCTCGCCTTCACCGGCGCCTCGGGAATGCCCTACGGTCTGCGGCTGCTCGAATGCCTGCTCGCCGCCGACACCCGCGTGTGGCTCGCGTATACGCCGGCGGCGCAGATCGTCGCGAAGCAGGAATGCGATCTCGTGCTGTCCACGCAGCCACGCGAGGCGGCGCGGCTCCTCGGCTCGCGCTTCGGCGCGCGCGACGGCCAGCTCACCGTTTTCGGCAACGATGACTGGAACGCGCCGGTCGCCTCCGGCTCGAACCCCGCCGATGCGATGGCGATCTGCCCGTGCACGATGGGCGCGCTGGCCGCGATCGCCGGCGGTCTCGCCGACAATCTCATCGAGCGCGCCGCCGACGTCATGCTGAAGGAACGGCGGCCGCTCGTGCTCGTGCCGCGCGAAACGCCGCTTTCCGCGATCCACCTCGAGAACATGCTGAAGCTCGCGCGCGCGGGCACCGCAATCGTTCCGCCGATCCCCGGTTTCTACGATCATCCCGAATCGATCGCCGATCTCGTCGACTTCGTCGTCGCGCGCGTTCTCGACCAGCTCGGCGTGCCGCACCGCCTCGGGCCGCGCTGGGGCGAGCGCCGCGGCGGCGCCGCCGACCTCCCCGATTCGCGGCCGGCCTGATGTGGAGCCTCGGCAAGGGCGATGCCGCGCGCGGGGCGTTCGACCTTCCGCTCTTTCCGTTGAACACGGTGCTCTTCCCCGGCGGCCTCCTGCCGCTGCGCATCTTCGAGCAGCGCTACATCGAGATGGCCAAGGCGTGCCTCAAGGACACCCGTCCCTTCGGCGTCTGCCTCATCACGCGCGGCGACGAGGTGGCGTCGGCGACCTCCAGCCCGCCCGCGTTCGCGACCGTCGGCACGCTGGCCACGCTGTCGGCATGGGACATGCCGCAGCTCGGCATCCTCCACGTCACCGCGTCCGGGGGCGAACGCTTCCAGGTGCGGTCGCATCGTATCGAGGCGGATGGTCTCGTCGTAGCGGAAGTGGCCAGGATTCCGGTCGAGCCCGCGTTTGCGCTCCCCGAGCGCTTCCTGCCGCTTGCGAAGCTGCTTGAGCTCATGGCCACACGCGCCGGACCCCACCAGTTTCCCGAGACCCACGCCTACGACGACGCATCCTGGGTGGGCCATCGGCTCGCCGAGCTGCTGCCGCTGCCGCTGTCGATCAAGCAGGGCATGCTCGAGATCAACGACGCCGACATGCGCTTGTCGCTGCTGCAGAAGTTCCTGCAGCAGCAGGGGCTTGTCTGACGAGGCGCCTGGTGCGCACCGGGCCGGTATAATTTGCGTCCCACAAGAGGTAACGGGACGGAGCGACCATGGCTGGCCACAGCAAATGGGCGAATATCAAGCACAAGAAGGCGGCCACCGACGCGAAGCGGGGCAAGATCTTCACGCGCCTCATCCGGGAAATCACCGTAGCGGCGAAAATGGGCGGCGCCGATCCGTCGATGAACCCGCGGCTGCGCCTCGCGATCGACAAGGCCGTTGCGAACAACATGCCGAAGGACACGATCGAGCGCGCAGCCAAGCGCGGCGCCGGAGCGCAGGAAGGCGTCAGCTACGAGGAAATCCGCTACGAAGGCTACGGCATCAACGGCGCCGCGGTGATGGTCGATTGCCTGTCCGACAACCGGACGCGGACAGTCGC
Organism: uncultured beta proteobacterium; assembly: GCA_963811685.1. Taxonomy (GTDB): domain Bacteria; phylum Pseudomonadota; class Gammaproteobacteria; order Burkholderiales; family Casimicrobiaceae; genus CAIWHR01. Next base: position 45,321 of record CAWESK010000009.1, read on the forward strand.
CGACATCCGCCACGCATTCTCGAAACACGGCGGCAATCTCGGCACCGACGGCTCGGTCGCCTTCCTGTTCAAGCACTGCGGACAACTCATCTTTGCGCCGGGCACCAACGAGGACAAGCTGATGGAAGCCGCGCTCGACGCGGGCGCGGAGGACGTCATCAGCAACGACGACGGCAGCTTCGAAGTGGTCACGGGGCCCTACGATTTCGTGTCGGTGAAGGACGCGCTCGTCAAGTCCGGCTTCAAGCCCGAGTTCGCCGAGGTGACGATGAAGCCCGCGACCGAGGTCGAGATGACCGGCGAGGACGCCGCGCGGATGCAAAAGCTGATCGACGCGATCGAGTCGCTCGACGACGTGCAGGACGTCTACACGACCGCCGTCATTGACGCCTGACAACGCATTGCCATCCTCGCGCATCGCCGCCCTGCCCGGGCCCGCACCGAAACCCGTTCCTTCGCGGACGCATGACTAGTCCAGTTGCGATCCGCCGGATTCTCGGCGTCGACCCGGGCCTTCGGGCGACGGGGTTTGGCATCGTCGAATTCGGCAGCGGGCGGCTCGTGTGCATCACCTGCGGCTGCATTCGCTCCGGCGACGGCGAATTGCCCGAGCGTCTCGGCGTCATCGTGCGCGATCTGGCGACGCTGATCGCGCAGCACCGTCCGACCGAGGTCGCGGTCGAGAAAGTGTTCGTGAACATCAATCCGCAGTCGACGCTGCTCCTGGGACAGGCGCGTGGCGCCGCGATCTCGGCGGCGGTGCTCGCCCGGCTCCCGGTGACCGAGTACACGGCGCTGCAGGTGAAGCAGGCGGTGGTCGGCCACGGCAAGGCGGCGAAAGGGCAGGTGCAGGAGATGGTCCGCCGGCTCCTCGAGCTGCCCGGCGCGCCGTCGCCCGATGCCGCCGATGCGCTCGCCTGCGCGATCGCGCACGCGCACGCGGCGCAGGGCCTGCTCGGACTGCGCACGACGGGCTTTCGGATGCGCCGCGGGCGCCTCGTCTGATGCACGCGGCCCAGGGTCTGCTCGGTCTGCGGACGACGGGCTTTCGGATGCGCCGCGGGCGCCTCGTCTGATGCGCGCGCCGCGCCCCACGCGTCTCCCGCGCGCTGTCGTGTTCGACATGGACGGCCTCATGCTCGACACCGAGCGCATCGCGCACCGCTGCTGGAGCGCGGCGGCACAGACGTTGGGGGTCGAGTTCGACAGCGCGCTCCTGTCGTCGATGATCGGGCGCAACGCGCGCGATTCCCGGCAATTCGTGCTCGCGCACCATGGCGCCGACTTCCCGATCGACGCGCTGATGCAGGAATCGCGCAGGAATTTCGACGCGATCGTCACCCGCGAGGGCATCGCGGTGAAAGCCGGCCTGCATGCGCTCCTCGACTGGCTCGATTCGACTTCCGTGCCGCGCGTCGTCGCGACCTCGACGCGACGCGAGCGGGCGCAGGCGCATCTCGAGCGGTGCGGGCTCCGGTCGCGCTTCGACGCCCTGGTTGGCGGCGACGAGGTCACGCATGGCAAGCCCGCGCCGGACATCTTCCTGCTGGCCGCGTCCCGCCTCGATGTCGGCCCGGCGGACTGCGTCGTGCTCGAGGATTCGGAGCCGGGCGTGCGCGGCGCGCTGGCCGCCGGCATGATCCCGATCATGGTGCCCGACATGGTCGCGCCTTCCGACGATCTCCTTGCCTGCGAGCCGCTCGTCCTCGCCTCGCTCATCGACGTCAGGAGCCACTTCGCTGCGCTGCCGCGCTGACTGCCGGCGGCGCCCCGCGTGCCATAATCGTGGATCATGATAGGCCGCCTGACCGGAATCCTCGTCGAGAAGAACCCGCCGCAGATCCTGCTCGACGTGCAGGGAGTCGCCTACGAAGTCGACGTGCCGATGAGCACGTTCTACAACCTGCCCGCCATGGGCGAGCGCATCGCGCTCTTCACTCATCTCGTCGTGCGCGAGGACGCGCATCTCCTCTTCGGATTCGGCAGCGAGTCGGAGCGGCGCGCGTTTCGCCAGCTCATGAAGATCAGCGGCATCGGCGCGCGCACCGCGCTGTCCGTGCTGTCGGGGCTTTCGGTTGCCGAGCTCGCGCAGGCCGTCACGATGCAGGACGCCGGCCGCCTGACCAAGATTCCGGGCATCGGCAAGAAGACCGCCGAGCGGCTCTTGCTGGAGCTCAAGGACAAGCTCGGCGCCGACGTGACCACGGCAGTGGGCGTGCATCGCCCGCCGCCGGTGTCCTCCGACGTGCTGCACGCGCTCGGCGCCCTGGGCTACAGCGACAAGGAGGCGATTGCGGTGGTGAAGAAACTGCCCGACGGGCTCGCCGTGGGCGACGCGATCCGCCAGGCGCTGAAGCTCCTCGCGAAGGCATGAGCGCCGCATGACCATCGAGAACGACGAGCTCGAGCGTCTCGTGGCCGGCAAGGTCGCCGGCGGCGAGGAGGCGGTCGTCGAGCGCGCGCTGCGCCCGCGGGCGCTCGACGAGTACGTCGGACAGGAAAAGATCCGCGGCCAGCTGTCGATCTTCATCGAGGCGGCGAGGAAGCGCAAGGAATCGCTCGATCACGTGCTGCTGTTCGGGCCGCCGGGACTCGGCAAGACGACGCTGTCGCACATCATCGCGCACGAGCTCGGCGTCAATCTGAGGCAGACGTCGGGACCCGTGCTCGAGCGCGCCGGCGATCTCGCTGCGCTCCTCACGAACCTCGAGCCAAACGACGTGCTCTTCATCGACGAGATCCACCGGCTTTCGCCCGTCGTCGAGGAAATCCTGTATCCGGCGCTCGAGGACTTCAAGATCGACATCATGATCGGCGAAGGCCCCGCAGCGCGCAGCGTCAAGCTCGACCTGCCGCCTTTCACGCTGGTCGGCGCGACGACTCGCGCGGGAATGCTCACCAATCCGTTGCGCGACCGTTTCGGCATCGTCGCGCGGCTCGAGTTCTACACGCCGGAGGAGCTGACGCGGATCGTCACCCGCTCGGCGGGGCTGCTGAAGATCGCGATCGAGCCCGCGGGCGCGCTCGAGATCGCGCGCCGCTCGCGCGGAACGCCGCGCATCGTCAACCGGCTGCTCCGCCGCGTGCGCGACTTCGCGCAGGTGCGCGCGGGGGGCGAAATCACGCGCGAGGTCGCCGACGACGCGCTCGCGATGCTCGATGTCGACCTCTCGGGCCTCGACGTGATGGACCGCAAGCTCCTGCGCACCGTGCTCGACAAGTTCGCCGGCGGCCCCGTCGGCATCGACAACCTCGCGGCGGCGATCGGCGAGGAGCGCGACACGATCGAGGATGTGCTGGAGCCGTTCCTCATCCAGCAGGGATTCCTCCAGCGGACCTCGCGCGGACGCGTGGCGACGGCGCTCGCGTATCGCCATTTCGGCTTGACGCCACCCAATCCCGGCGCGGCCGCGGACCTGTTCCCTTCGGAATGAAGTTGAGCCGAACCGCCAAGACCTTTCGCTTTCCCCTCCGCGTTTACTACGAGGACACCGACGCCGCGGGCGTCGTCTACTACGCCAACTATCTCAAGTTCATGGAGCGCGCCCGCACCGAGTGGCTCTCTTCGCTGGGCTTCGACCTGGCCGTGATCGAACGCGCGCACGGGATCGTATTCGTCGTGCACCGGGTCGAGATCGAATTCCACAAGCCGGCGCAACTTTCCGATCGGCTCGACGTCACACTGTCGCTCGTCGAGCTCGGGCGCGCACGGCTCGTCGCCGATCAGGCGGTGGACCGCGCCGCCGAAACGCTGACCGAGGCGCGCGTGACGCTCGCCTGCCTCGACCCCTCGACCTGGCGGCCGGCGCGAATCCCCGCGCCGGTGCGCGCGCGCATGGAGGCGCTCCTTTGAACGTCCATCCGGATCTTTCGTTCATCACGCTCGTGGGCCAGGCCTCCGTCGTGGTCCAGGCGGTGCTCGTCCTGCTGCTCGGATTCTCGCTCTGGTCGTGGTGGCGAATCTTCCTGAAGACGTTCCAGCTGAAGCGCACGCTCTCGGACACCGATGCCTTCGAGGATCAGTTCTGGAAGGGTGGCGACTTGAACGCCCTCTACCAGAGCGCGAGCCAGTCGCTCACCGGCAGCGGGCTCGAGCACATCTTCACCGCCGGGTTCCGCGAATACTCGAAGCACCGACGGCAAGGCAGCAACGCTGCGGTCACGCTCGACAGCGCGCGCCGCGCGATGCGCGCCGCCTACCAGCGCGAAATCGACTCGCTGGATGCGCACTTGTCGGGCCTGGCGACCGTCGGCTCGGTGTCGCCGTACATCGGTCTCTTCGGCACGGTGTGGGGCATCATGAATGCGTTCCGCGGCCTCGCCAATGTGAGCCAGGCGACGCTCGCGCAGGTGGCGCCGGGAATCGCCGAAGCGTTGATCGCCACCGCGATCGGCCTCTTCGCGGCGATTCCCGCGGTGGTCGCGTACAACCGCTTCACGCACGATGTCGACCGTCTCGCGGTGCGCTACGAGACGTTCATCGAGGAATTCTCGAACATCCTGCAGCGGCAAGGATCAAGGCGGAGCGGGCGCGGATGAACGACCCCCACGCTCACTACGTTCGCTGCCCCCAGCGGGGGCGCACAGCGCCCTTCGGGCGGCCGGGCGGGCGCTGATATGCGACGCGCACGCAAAGCGATGAACCAGATCAACGTCGTCCCGTACATCGACGTGATGCTGGTGCTGCTCGTGATCTTCATGGTCACGGCGCCGCTCGTGAATCCCGGTGAGATCGAGCTCCCGTCGGTCGGCGCGAAGCTGACCGCGCCGGCGCAGCCGCTCGAAGTCACGCTGCGCACCGACGGCACCCTGCTGCTGCGCGACCAGCAAGGGGGCGGCGGCACCGTCTTGCAGGTTTCGCGCGACGAGCTCGTCGCGCGGATCCGCGCGAAGCAGCAAAAGCTCCCCGACCAGCCGGTCGTGATCGCCGCCGACAAGGCGGCCCGCTACGAGGACGTGCTCGGCGTGCTCGATCTCCTGCAGCGCAACGGCGTGCGCAAGGTCGGGCTGCTCGCGCGTCCGCCGGCGAGCTGATGCCGAGCGAACGACCGCGGGCGCCGGCAAAGACCGCGGGCCGCTGGCCTGCGCTGCTGCTCGCGATCGTCGTCAACGCCGCGTTCATCGGCGTTCTGTTCTTTTCGATCCGCTGGCAGAACCGGCAGCCGGCGCCGGTGACCGCGGAGCTCTATGCGCCGGCGACGAAGGCGGCGGTTGTCGAGCCGCCGCCGGCTCCGGCGCCCGCGCCGGCAGCGGAGCCCCCGCCGACGCCGGTCGCGAAACCCGAGCCCGCGCCGCCGCCGCCCGTCGCCGTCCCCAAACCCGAGCCCAAGGTCGACAAGCCCGACCCGCGCGCCGCAGACATTGCGCGGAAGGCGAAGGCCGAGGAGGAACGGAAGGCGAAGGAAGCCGAGCGAATCGAGCGCGAGAAGAAGGAAGCCGACAAGAAGAAGCAGGACGAGCAGAAGCGCGTCGCCGAGACACGCGAGCGGCAGGCACGCGAGGCGGCGGAGTTGAAGGCCCAGGCCGAGCGCGAAAAAGCGGCGCGCGATGCGCAGCAGAACGCGGAGGCGGCCGCAAGATCCCGCGCCGAGGCGGACTACATTCGACGCATCCAGGCGAAGGTCAAGGGCAACGTCGTGCTGCCGCCCGACATGAACGGCAATCCCGAGGCCATCTTCGAGGTCGTCCAGCTGCCGACCGGCGAGATCATCGACGCGGTGCTGCGCAAATCGAGCGGCGTGCGCGCCTACGACGAGGCGGTGCAACGCGCGATCCAGAAATCGTCGCCGCTTCCGCGCCCCGACCGGCCCGAGCTTTTCCAGCGCTCGCTGACGCTGAAATTCAGGCCGCAGGATTAGGGCCTGTTAACAGGCCCTAGTTCGCACCGGGCGCCGCCTTCGCGCCGTTATCGCGCGGCGTCGCATCGCCACAAGGCTTCGCGGGCAAGCTCGGAAACACCGTGCCGCCGGCATACGTGAAGTACATTTTGCGCTGACTGTGCGCGATGAGCACGCGATGCGAGCGCAGGAAATCCGCCCCGAGCAGCATGTCCGGCAGGCCCGCGGGCCGGCTCGACAAGAGGCCCGCACCCTTGAAGGTCGAGAACTTCCACGTGTCGCCGAAGCGGATCCTGGGATTCCGAATCAGCTCGTCGCCGATGCGGAAGCTCGCGAACGGGCCGACCCAGAATTCGATCGACTTCTCGCCGATACCGGTGCTGCAGCCGGCGGAGACGACGCCGGCGGTCTGCGGCGTCACGCCGAGCGCGGACGCCCGCGATGTCGTCAGCACTGACGCGAAGGCACCGGAATCGAGCATCGCGACGACCGGCCGGCCATTGATCTCGACATTGACCTCGATGGTGCCGCCCGGTGTCGACTCGAGATCGACCGCACCCGCGCCCTCGGTCGCCCAGTACGCCAGCGACGCGCCCTCGCAATCGCGGGCCTGGAACAGCCTGACCGTGTCGTGCGCCAGGTCGAATTCGATCTCGGCACGGCGGAAGAGATCCTCGCCGACGATGAGGGCGACGTCGCCTCCGAAGGCATGTTCGCCGGCGACCAGCACCCGCCAATTCCGGTGCACGTCGTCGCCGATCGCGAACTCGTCGAGCAAGACGGACTCGACGGCGGTCTCGCCGCCCACCCCCGCCATCCGGCTGCCGCGCGCGCCGTAGCGGACAAGGCCGAGGCGCTCGGCCGCCGAGCGCAGGATGATGCTGCGCGACGCGCCGGTGTCCAGCATGATGCCGACCGGCTGGCCGTTGATCGTGCCGCTGACAATCGGCTGGCCGCGCGTCGGACGGGTGTGCCACTCGGCAATGCGTGCGAGCGTGCAGCTGGCAGGCGCGCCTGCAGCGAAGCTCGCCGGCATCGCCAGGCCCGTTGCGAGCCCAAGCGCGACCAGCGCACCTGCCAGGGAACCGCGCACGATCATGCGCGCACCTCCGGGTTCGGCGAGAGGCGCGCGGCCGCCTCCCACGCAGGCGCCATGCGCGTCAGATTTCCTTCGGCTTCTTCTCGACGATCTGGATCGCGGCCCAGCTCCACTCGGCGCGCTGCTCGACCAGCTGGCGCAGCGCGACCGTGTAGACCGAGCGGCCGGTGGTGAGGATCACGTTGCGGCCTTCGACGTATTCGGAGGTCGGCACGATCAGCGTCTTCACCGCGAGCGGCTTGTCGGGGCGCGACGGCGGCGGCAGGTAGAGGCCGTCGAAGCGCGCGCCCATCGTCGAGACGTCGATGCCGTTGACGATGATGCCGAGGTCTTCCTTCGCCTCGCGCTTGGCGTGCAGAACGACAGGAACGAGGCGCTCGGCGATGATCGACACGCCTGCCTCGACCTCGTCGTTCGACACCTTGTTCAATCGCCGCACGACGCCCAGCACCCAGTCGGTGATGTCCGATTGGCGCACCGCGACGAGCGCGCCCAGCGCGAGGCTCTGGCCGATGCCGCCGGACGCGGCGATGCGGAGGCCGGCGACGCTGCGGTCCTTCACCTGCCACATCGGATCGCTGAAAGAGGAGATCGACGCGGCCAAGGAATCCTGCTCGTTCGCGGCGGCGCGCTGCTTCGCGCGCGGACCGTCGGAAACGGCGTACACCTCGATCTGCTCGGCGCTGGCGTTCGCGTCGTTCGCCGGTTCGTTGGTGTCCTTCGCCGCGAGATCGCGACAGATGCGCCCGAGGCCGACGCGGACTCTCGCGGCGATGGTCACCGCGATGCGCGGATCGCGGCGGAGGTCGGCGTTGAGATTCGGCGAAATCGCGGGCCGCACTTTCTCGAGGATCGCGACGCGCTGCTGGTTGATCGGCGCGGCCGGCCCCTGATCCGTGGCTTCAGCCTGTCGCAGTGCCTGGATCGCGCGCTCGAGCTGCTCCGCCATCGGCGTCGTGTCGAGATACCGCAGCATCGACCCCGAGTCGTTGCCGGTGCGGCGCACGAGCCCGCCCTTGCCGGCGACGTCGACGAAGAATCCCTCGGGTGAGCGTGGAACGGCCTCGAGCTGCATCTTGCGGCTCCACGCGCGAAGCTGCGCGGTCGCCCAGTCGAGCTCGGCCGGCGACAGGTTGCCGGTGTTGAGCTGGTGGATCAGCAGCACGAACACGTATTCCTGCTCGATCGTCCAGTGCGTCGCATTGGGGCCGGCACTGCCCATGGCGACCAGCACGCGCTCCACGCCGAGCTCGGTCGCGCGCATGTAGAGCTTGTGGAGCTCCATCCACTTCGCCGGAATCCAGCGTTCGTAACGGAACACGCGGAGCTTGGCGTCGGTGCCGTAGTAGTGGATGAGCCGCGAGAAGAGCCGCGGCACGATCGGCTTCCAGCGCGGGTTGTCGGGCTGCGCGAGCGCCTGCTCGAGCGACGATTGATAGGCGTAGATGAAGCCCTGGCACATCTCCTGCAGCGCCTGCCAGAGCCGCTCGGCAAGGCGCGCGGACGTGTCGACGTTCTCGACGTACTGCTTGATCAACTGCCGGCGATCGGCGCCCAGCGCGGAATCGAGGAACTCGACCGCGGCCACGCGATTAGGATCGGCCCCCTTGCGCGCCTGGCGCATGCCGTCGAACGCCCGCATCACGTGCTGTTGGCGACCGATCACGTCGAGCGTCGGCAGCTGGCGCAGCCATCCGGACGCCGTCTTCGGCGTCAGCAACGGATCGGGATGATCCCGCGCCTGCTGGGTCAGAAATCCGAACATGATCGATTATGACGCCCGCGAACGACGAACGGCGTACGACCGGCGGACGATGCGATCGCATCGCATCGCGACGCTTCGGCTTCCGGACGAGGCCGACATTTATAGCCGAATTCAGGCACTGGCGCAAAAGGGTGCACACGTCGGCTACAATCGCGCCTCCCGACGCCGTCGTCCGCGCTTGTAGGACAAGTTGTCCGCGCGGCACGGCCCGACGAGATTTGCTGCATCTTCAGGAGATCGTTCATGTTGCCTTTGCATTCGCCGCGGATCGGTTCGCGGTTGCCTTCCGGCGTGATTCGCGCCCGCCTTCTCAGTGTCGCGACCGGCCTCGCATGCTTCGCCCTTGCGACAGCGACGGCCGCGCAACAGCCGGCCTCGAACAGCGCCCAAGCCTCGACTCCCTCTCTCTCAAGCAAGATCGGTGCCCAAGTGAAAGACCTCAAGAAAATCGATGTAAAACAGGGAGATGGCAAGGAAGCCGTCACCGGCAAAATCGTGGTCGTGCACTACACCGGCTGGCTCTATGACCCGGCAGCGGCGGATGGCCATGGCGCCAAGTTCGACAGCTCGGTCGGCAAGACACCGTTCGAATTCCCGCTTGGTGGGCACAGGGTCATCCAGGGCTGGGACGAAGGCGTCGCCGGCATGAAGGTCGGCGGCAAGCGCACGCTCGTGATTCCGTCGCAAATGGCCTACGGGGAGCGCGGATCCCGGGCGCGATTCCGCCAAACGCGACGCTGCTGTTCGACGTCGAGCTCCTCGAAGTCAAAGGCTGATGTCGGCGCGCAACGGCGCGAGAAACAGAGTCCGGCGGCAGGATTACCGTCCGCCCGCGTTTCTTGCGCCCGAGCTCGCGCTCACCGTCGAGCTCGATCGCGAGGCGACGCGCGTCACCTCCGACTTTGCGTTCCGCCGGAACCCGGCGGCGCCGCCGGAGCTTGCGCACGCGCCGCTCGTCCTCGACGGCGAGGGCCAGCGCGAGGTCGTCGTCCTGCTCGACGGCGTCGCGCTGCCGCAGGAGCGCTGGAGCAGCGACGGGCAGTCGCTGACCCTCCACGCCCCGCCGGCCAGCGGGCGCCTCACCGTCAGCGCGACGGTCAATCCCGCGGCCAACGCCGCACTCGTCGGCCTTTACGTGTCGACCGGGGTGTTCTGCACGCAATGCGAGGCGGAAGGGTTCCGTCGCATCGCCTATTTTTTCGACCGCCCCGACGTCCTCGCCACCTATACGGTCACGATCGTCGCCGATCGCGCTCGCTGCCCGGTGCTCCTGTCGAACGGCAATCTCTCCGCTGCGGGACCGCTCGACCGCGGCCGCCATTTCGCGCGCTGGCACGATCCGTTTCCCAAGCCGACGTATCTCTTCGCGCTGGTCGCAGGCGACCTCGAAGCGCTCGCGGACCGGTTCACGACGATGGGCGGCCGCGCCGTCGCGCTGGAGATCTGGTCGACGCCGCGCAACCTGCCGCGTTGCGCGCATGCGATGGGTTCGCTCAAGCGCGCGATGCGCTGGGACGAGGAGCGCTACGGCCGCGAGTACGACCTCGACCGGTTCATGATCTTCTGCGCCGACGACTTCAACATGGGCGCGATGGAGAACAAGGGCCTCAACATCTTCAACAGCAAGCTCGTGCTCGCCGACCCGGGCACGGCGACCGACGGCGACTACCAGGCGATCGAGGGGGTCGTCGGCCACGAATATTTCCACAACTGGACCGGCAATCGCGTGACCTGCCGCGACTGGTTCCAGCTGTCGCTGAAGGAAGGGCTCACGGTGTTTCGCGACCAGGAGTTCTCGGCCGACATGGGCTCCCGCGCGGTCGAGCGCATCGCCGCCGTCGACTATCTGCGGAGCGCGCAGTTCCCGGAGGACGCCGGGCCGATGGCGCACCCGGTGCGCCCGGACGAGTACCTCGAGATCAACAATTTCTACACCGCGACGGTGTACGAGAAAGGCGCCGAGGTGATCCGGATGCAGCACACGCTGCTGGGGCCGTCGCGCTTCCGGCGCGGAATGGATCTCTATTTCGAGCGGCACGACGGGCAGGCCGTGACCTGCGACGATTTCGTGCAGGCGATGGAAGATGCGAGCGTGGCGTCCGGCGGACCGGACTTGAAGCAGTTCCGCCGTTGGTACAGCCAGGCCGGCACGCCGATCGTCAAGGTTGCCGGTCGCTACGACGCGGCGGCCGCCTCCTACACGCTCGACGTTTCGCAGCACACGCCGGACACGCCGGGCCAGGACCCGAAGCAGCCGTTTCACATTCCGCTCGCAGTCGGCCTCGTGGGTCCGGACGGCGTCGACATGCCGGTACGTCAGGACGGCGAGACTGCGGCGAGCACCGCAACGCGCGTGCTCTCCGTCACGGCCGAACGGCAACGGTTCATCTTCCGCGATGTCGCCGCCAAGCCGGTGCCGTCGCTATTGCGCGGATTCTCCGCTCCGGTGCGCCTCGAGTTCGACTACACGGAAGCGGAGCTCGCGCTCCTCGCCGCGCACGACAGCGACGCCGTCAACCGGTGGGACGCCGCGCAGCGGAGCTTCATCCATTCGATTCTCGCTCTCGCCGCGGCGCACGGGCGCAGCGAGCCCATGGCGCTGCCGGAATCGCTCGCGCGCCTCGCCGGCACGATCATCGCCGACCGCGCCGCCGATCCCGCGCTGCTCGCGCTCGCGCTGACGCCGCCGGAGCCGGCCTATCTCGCGAGCCTCGTCGAGACGATCCACGTCGACGCGCTCGTCGCCGCCCGCGAATTCGTCGTGCGCGAGATCGCGTCGCGGCACCCGCACCGCGCTCGAGCAGGCGTACGCGCTGCATCGCCCCAAGGCACCTTATGCGCCGACGCAGGCGCAGATCGGTCCGCGAATGCTGCGCAACGCGTGCCTGCGCTATCTGGTGTCGATCGACGACGCGCCGGCGCGCGCCCTCGCCGTTGCCCAGTTCGACGCCGCCGACAACATGACCGACGCCGTCGCCACCCTCGCCGCCGTCAACCACAGCGTCGCGGCGGAGCGCGAGGCGCTCTTCGCGCGCTTCGAGGCCAAGTGGCGCGACGAGCCCTTGGTGCTCGACAAGTGGTTCGCGCTGCAGGCGGCCTCGCTGCGCCCGGACACGCTCGCCCGCGTGCGCAGCCTGCTCGCGCACCCGAAGTTCGACGCCCGCAATCCCAACCGGGTGCGCGCGCTGGTCGCGACATTCGCGCGCCGCAACTGGCTCGCCTTCCATCAACCCGACGGCTCGGGCTACGCGTTCGTCACCGACCAGATCCTGTCGTTCGACCGCCGCAATCCGCAGCTCGCGGCGTCGCTCGCCGGCGCGTTCAACCTGTGGCGGCGCTTCGCCGAGCCGCGCCGGACCCTGCAGCGTGCCGCGCTGCAGAAGATCGCCGCCGCGCCGGAGCTCTCGCCAGATGTTGCGGAAATCGTCGAGCGGAATCTCGCGGATTAAGCAGTTCGACGGGTCGGTTGATTGAATGCCGCCCCACGCGACCCGCGATAAGCGGCGCGCGGAACCGGGTTTCCCGCAGCGTCCGGCGGCGCAGGACTCGTCACCAGTAGGTTTCCAGCGTGATCTGCCCCGGCTCCCGCCGCCGGTGCCGTTTCATCCCTCGCGTCGCCAGCACTGCCTGCACGTCATCGACCATCGCCGGGTTGCCGCACAGCATCGCGTGCGCATTCTCCGCGGTCAGCGCTGCGCCGGCGCGCGTCTCGAGACGGCCATCCGCGATGAGCGAAGGAATGCGCCCGGGAAGCGCCTCGGCGTGGGCTTCCCGGCTCACCACCGGCACGAACGCAAATGCGCCGGGATGCTTTCGCAGCACGCCGTCGATGACGTCGCGATACGCGAGATCGGCGGCGATGCGGACCGCGTGCACGAGCACCACGCGGCCGAACTTCTGCCACGGCTCTTCGGTGCGCAGGATCGACAGGAACGGACCGATGCCGGTTCCGGTGGAGATGCACCACAGCGTTTCCGCCGCGGGAACCTCGGCCATCGTGAAAAACCCGTTCGCATTCGGCATGAGCCACACCGGGTTCCCGCTTTCGAGCACCGCGAGCCGCGGCGAAAGCGGTCCTTCCGGCACGACGTTGAAGAAGAACTCGTGATGCGGCGCGCCGGGAGGATTCACGAACGAATAGGGCCGGCCGACCATCTCCTCCTTGGCGCCCGGAGGCGCCGGCAACCCCAGGCGGCCGAACTGTCCCGCGACGAACGTGACCTCGGGCGCCGCGATCTCGATCGACACGAGACGGTCGGTCCAGCGTTTCTTGGCCACGAGGCTGCCCTGCACCCACTTGCTCATCAGGGGATTCCCGACAGAAGGTAAGATTGTCATTATGCCAACCCCGCCCCGGCGCACCGCGCCAATCGCTTCCCACCGCAGCTCCCGCGTGTACCTCTCCCCGCCGCGGCTCCGCGATGCCGATGCCTTTCTCGCCGCCGCCCGCGCGAGCCGGCGCCTGCACGGACGCTGGGTCCGGGCGCCGCACGGGCTCGCCGGATTTCGCGATTACGTCGCGCGCTTCGGCGCGCGCGCGCAGCGCAATCCGCATGCGGCGACGCATGCCGGCGTACTCGTACGCCGCAGCGACGACGACGCGATCGTCGGCGTGTTCAATTTCAGCGAGATCATCCGCGGCTCGTTTCACAGCGCGTACCTCGGCTACTACGCTTTCGCGCCGCATGCCGGCTCGGGCCACATGGCGGATGGCCTCGCGCTCGCGCTCGAATTCGCGTTCCGCACGCTGAAGCTGCATCGCGTCGAGGTCAACGTGCAGCCGCGCAACGTGCGCTCGCACGCGCTCGTACTGCGCGCCGGCTTCGTACGCGAAGGCTATTCGCGGCGCTATCTCCGCATTGCCGGCCGCTGGCGCGATCATGTGCGCTACGCCATGCTCGCCGAAGACTGGCGCGCGCGGCGGAAGCAACGATGACCTGCCCCGCTGCCGACGCACGCCGCGCCGTCGCCGCCGTGCTCGGTCCCTGCTGGCTCTTCGGCTGCGCCGCGACGCCCGTCACCGTCGACGCGCCCAAGGTCGTCACTGCGATGCCGCTGACGCCCTACGAGAGCCGCGAGGATTGCTTGCGCATGGCGCAAGGCGACCGGCTCGACTACACGTTCGAAGCGACAGAGCCTGTCGCCTTCGAGATCCGCTACCGCGAGGGCGTCGCGGCGCTCGCCCCGATCAGCCGGAGCTCCGTGCTGAGCGATGCCGCCGTCTATCTCGCGCCTTTCGGTCGCGAATATTGCCTCGTCTGGGAGGCGGGAGCGGCTGGCGCGCTCGTCGACTATCGGCTGCACCTGCGGCCGACGGCGCAGCCGCCCGGCCGGCAATGAGCACTTCGCCGGCCGCTGCCGGGCCACCGTCCCGCGGGCCCGCTGTCCTGCTGTTCGACCTCGACGGCACGCTCACCGACAATTTCGACGGCATCTCGCGCTCGATCCTGCATGCGCTCGCCTGCGTGGGCGTGCTGCTGCCGGAGGGCGCCGATTTGCGTTCATGCGTCGGGCCGCCGCTGCGGCAGTCGTTCGCGCGCCTCCTCGCGACCGACGATCCGGCGCGGATCGAAGGCGCACTGGCCGCTTCCGCGCCCGTTACGCGGAGACGGGCTGGCGGGAGAATGTCGTTTGCGACGGCGTCGCGGAAGCTGTCGCGGCGCTCGCGGCCGCCGGCGCCGTGCTGCACGTGTGCACGTCGAAGCCGCAGCCCTATGCGGAACGGATCGTCGCGCACTTCGGCCTCGCGCCGCACTTCGCGAGCGTCTATGGCGCCGATCTCGCCGGAACGCTCGACGACAAGGCGAAGCTCGTCGCCCATCTGCTCGCGCGCGAACGCATCGATCCCGCCGCTTGCGCGATGATCGGCGACCGTCGGCACGACGTGCACGCGGCGCATGCAAACGGCGTCCGCGCGGTGGGCGTCCTGTGGGGGTATGGCCTGCGCGCCGAACTCGAGCAAGCGGGCGCCGACGTCATCGTCGAGACGCCGCATGCGCTCGCGAGCGCACTCGCGTCGCTGGCGGACGCCGGCGTTCGACCGCGCTAGCCGTCGAGATCCGTGTGCACGTAGGTGCGGCCGTTCTCCACCGGACCGAAAACGAGCTTCGCGACGATCCTCTGCGCGACTTCCGCCGGCTCCTTCAGGATCCCCTGTTCCTTGAAGCCGCGGAACAGCGCGACGCTCGGAAACTCGTCAGGATCGCGGCTCCGCATGAACTGCTGCATGCCCGTCTCGAAGATCCCCGGCCGCAGCGTGATGCATTCGAGCCCGCGCTCCGCGTGATCGGCGAGGAGCGCCCGCGTCAGCATTTCGATGGCCGCCTTCGACATGGAATAGGGGGCGCTGCCGGCGATCGCGGTCTGGGCGGCGCCCGAGGAAATGTTGATGATCCGGCGCCGCGGCGACGCGCCGGGAAAGGCGCGGCAGAAGAGATCGGCGATGACGAGAGGCGCGGCGATGTTCGTCGCCATCGTCGCTTCGATCTGTGCCGCGTCGAGCCGGCCGATCAGCCCGACCGGCGTCGCGACGGCGGCGTTGTTGATGAGGATCACCGCCGACGGCTTCTCCAGCGCGAGATCGCGCAGCGCCGGGAGCACTGCGGCGGCAACCAGGGCGGGATGCGCGAGGTCGCACGCGACGTGGCGAAATCGCTCGCCTTTGTGCCGGGCGCTCGCCGTCCGGCCGACTCCCACCACGAAGGAACCGCGTTCGAGCAACTCGGTGGCGAGCGCTTCGCCGAGTCCGCGCGAGACGCCGGTGACTATTGCTGCATGCATCGCTTCTCCGTCACGTTCGTGTCATTTTCTTGTCGAGCCTGCGCCAGCGTAGCACGCCGTGCAACCTTCGTTCGCCCGCTTCCCGTCAGCGCCCGCCCGAGAACGACAGCGCGATCACCACGACGATGAAGATCGCGAGCACGAGGAGCGCGATCTTCCAGGGGCTCTTCGGGTATTCACCGCGCACGACGCCGGTCACGCCGTTCAACGCGCACTGGAAGCGCGCGGGCGCCATAGGTGTACGTGAGGAGCCATACGGGCGCGAGAATGTGCTTGAACGTCTGGCCTGAATAATCGGAGCGCACGACCAGATTGCGAAACGTGTCGCCGGGAATCTGCTGCGCGCACATCGCCTGCACTTTCGCGTCCATCGCGTCGCGTGCGCGTTGCGCGGCGGCGACGAGGTCGATCTGATAGCGCTCGACGACCCATCCCGCGACGTAACCCGCGTCGTACGCCCGGAGCTCCTGGGTTGGAAACGGCTCGATGCCGCGCAGGAGCTCAGGGTGCACGCCGACGGACGCGCACACGAGGTCGTCGTCGAAGAAGTGCTGCACGCGTCCGGTGGCCGGCTCCCAGCGCACGTGCTGGACCTCGCGCGTCCGGGTCTGGCCGCCTTCGGAATAGCTCTCGGTCGTGTAGTAATAATGGCCCGCCTCCGCCGTCCATTCGGCGTCGACGCGCGCATCGAATGTCCAGTACGGGAGGTACACACCGCGCACCGTATCGGTCATCGCCCGGCGTTTCAGCGCGGACGGCGCGAGCCACAGCTTGCCGTACCACGCGCGGATCGCGTCGCGCGCCGCGCTTTCGGACAGCTTGAACGGCAGCACGCTCTCCGGGCGGAACGCGGCTTTGGTCTCTTCGTAGGGCACGAGTTGTGCTGCGCCGCAGAACTCGCAGTTCTGCGCCTGGCGCTTCGGATCGAGCACCGAGATGGCGTTGCAGCTCTGGCACTTCACCAGCCGCTTTTCCGCCTGCCAGCCGCGGGCGTCGTCGCCGATCCCGCGCAGCGCGGCGACGAGATCGTGCTCGACGATCGCACCGCCCGCATCGAGCTTCGCCGGCGATTCGGTGCCGCAGAACGGGCACACGAGCTTTTGCTTCGCCGGATTCCAGATCGCCTCGCCGCCGCACGACGGGCACGCGAATTTCGACAGGGCTACGGTTTCCGCCACGGCCCGTCCCGCCCCTGGTCAGCGGATGAAGTAGCCGATCACTCGCCAGACGCCGTCCTTCTCGCGCTCGAGGGTGACGGTTTCCACGCTGTCCGCCTTTTTCGCGAACGCGGTGCGGTACATCACGAGCGCGAATTCACCTTCGGCGCCGCCGTCGGGCAGCTTGTTGTCGAACGTCGTTTCGAAAATCGTCCGCTGCTCGGTCGCGCCCAGCGGTCCCCGCGCCCTTTGCAGCGCTTCCGACCATCGGTCGACGGTGATCGCCTCCTTGAATTTGGCGCCGGCGGCGGCGTAACTTCCAGCGCCATCGATCTTGTCGGTCTGCGCGAGCCATTCACGCGCCGCTTTCTGCGGCAGACCGGCCCTCGGGTCCTGGGCGAGTGCGGTGCCCGCCACGAGGCAGGCGATCGCGGCCAGAGTCCGCAACAGCGCGCGGCGCGAAGGCCGCCATCCGGCATTCATGATTTCAGGAACGCGTCGACGGCCGCGCGCGTGACCCGCCACTGCGTGCCGATCTTCTTGCCCTTCAGGTCGCCCGCCTCGAGGCTCGTCATCACGTCGGACTCGCCCACGCCGAGGGCCTGCGCGACCTGTGCGGGCGTCATCAGCTCCGGCGCGCCGCCGGCGGGACCCGCCGCGGGCAGCCGCGACGCCGGGCGTCGATTGCGCCATGATGCCGCCGGTCTGATTCATCATCTGCTGCGCCATCGCCATCCCGACCGCCATTTCGGCGCCGATGCCGCCGACGCCGGAGTTGCCGCCCTTCTCCATGCCCTGCGCCATCTGGAATTTGACATAGTCGTTGAGGTTGCCGACCGCCGCCATCGACGATCGCTTGTCGATCGCCTGCTCGACCTCGGGCGGCACCGAAACGTTCTCGACGATGAAGCTCGTCATCTCGAGCCCGTATTTGTCGGCGATCGCGGGATTGATGAGCGGCAAGAGCGCGCCGCCCAGCTCGCCGTAGCGCGACGCGACGTCGAGCGCCGGGATCTTGGCGCTGGCGAGCGCGTCGGAGAACACGCTGACGATCCTGGAGCGCATCGTGTCGTTGAATTCGTCGAGCCGGAAGTGGTCGTCGGTGCCGGCGACCTCCTTCAGGAACTTCTTCACGTCGACGATCCGGAAGTCGTAGATGCCGAAGGCACGCAGCCGCACGACGCCGAAATCGGCATCGCGCATCATCACCGGGTTGGCCGTGCCCCACTTGTTGCCGGTGAACACCCGCGTGACGACGTAGTAGACATCGGCCTTGAACGGGCTTTCGAGCGCGTATTTCCAGCTCTTGAGATTGGTGAGGACCGGGATGTTGTCGGTGGTGAGCGTGTACTTGCCCGGGCCGAACGTGTCGCCGAACTCGCCGAGATAGACGAACTGCGCCGCCTGCGACTCGCGGACGATCAGCTGCGCGCCCTTCTTGATTTCCTTGTCCTCGTCGGGGAACCGGAACGACAGCGTGTCGCGCGAGTCGTCGGTCCACTCGATGATGTCGATGAACTGTTTCTTGAGGAAATCGATGATGGCCATGACGGATCCTGGGCGACTCGGGTCAGCGCGGGCGTGGACAGCGCCCGCGGAACGCGATCGTCGTCACTTCTTCGCGGTGGGGGCCTTGGCGAGCACGGTTGCCGCCTGGCTCATCTCGGATTCCAGCTGCTGCGCGGGCAGCGCGCCGGGCACCACCGATCCGTCGGCGAACACGAGCGTCGGCGTTGCGGTGACGCGCAGCTTGGCGCCGAGGGCATTGGTCGCCACCACCGGGTTGTCGCAGTCGCCCTGGTTGTCGGGGAGGGCGCCGGTGGCGAAAAACTCGTCCCACGCCTTTGCCTTGTCCGCCGAGCACCAGATCGTCCGCGACTTGCGCGCGGAATCGGGGTGCAGCTGGTCGATGGGGAAGAGAAACGTGTAGATCGTGACGTTGTCGACGCTCTTGAGCTCCTGCTCGAGCCGGGCGCAGTACGGGCAGTCGGCGTCGGAGAAGATCGCGATCTTGCGCTCGCCGTTGCCTTTCACGCGCGTGAACGCGAGGTCGAGCGGCAGGCTGTCGAACGCGACCTTGTTGAGCTCGCGCTGGCGCGCCTCGGTCAGGTTCTTGCGCGTGCTCGTTTCGTAGATCGTGCCGACCATCACGTACGTCGCCTTGGCGTCGGTGTAGAGCAGCTGATCCTCGAGCTGGACCTCGTAAAGCCCGAAGTAGGGCGTCTTGACGACACCGCGCACGTTGGCGCCCGCGATCTTCTGCTCGATCAGCTTTTTCACGGCGGCGGCATCGGGCGTGAGCGAGGCAGGCGGCGTCTGCGCGAACGACGGGAGCGCGAGCAGCAGCGCGCCGGCCGCGAGCAGCGCGGCCGCCGCGAGCCGGCGGGGGGTTGCAATCATCGATGACATCATCAGGATCTCCGGAAACGTTCGCGCGCCGCGATTCTAGCAGCCGTCTACCGCAGCGCAGATTGCGCCAGCAGGCGCCTTGCAGGCGGCATCCGCTCGACCGCGGACAAGCCCAGGTTTCGTGCCGACCGGACCCACGGCGTGCGGATCCGGAAGAGATGCGCGAGCGCGTCGGTCACCGCCTGCATCGCGTGGACGGGGCCGGCGCGCCGGCGCGCGTAGCGCTCGAGCAGGAGCGGCGCTCCCGCATCCGTCACCGGGCCGCGCTCGCGCAACACGGCGGCGAGCGCCTCGACGTCGCCGAACCCCAGATTGACGCCCTGCCCCGCCAGCGGATGAACGCCGTGCGCGGCGTCGCCGACGAGCGCCATGCGATGGGCGATCGCCGTCGGCGGCTTCAGGAACGACAGCGGGAATCCCGCTGCAGGTGTGAGGCATTCGAATGCTCCCAGCGCATGCAGCGCCCGCGTCCGCCACGCGTCGTGCGAGCGTCGACGGGTCGAGCGCGAGCAATTCCTGCGCCAGGGCGTCGGGCGCGGACCAGACGATCGACACGCGACGCCCGGGAAGGGGCAGCCAGGCGAGAATGCCGCCGTCGTCGCGGAACCATTGATAGGCACGACCGTGATGCGCCCGCTCGCAGGCGAAATTGGCGACGACCGCCGTTTGCCCATACGGCTTCTGCACGGCGACGATCCCGGCCGCTTCACGCACGCGGGAGCGGACGCCGTCGGCACCGACGACGAGCCGCGCGCGGAGCGTGTTGCCGTCGTCGAAAAGGACTTCACCACTTTCCGCCGACCAGCCGATCGACGCGATCGTGCGCGGCGCATGCGTGGTGACGCCGGCGGCATGGACGAGAGGGACGAGTGCCGCGCGCAGCGCGCGCTCCTCGACGATCCAGGCGAGCGCGCGCTCGCCGATCTCGTACGCGCTGAAGTTGAGCACTCCGTGATCATCGCCTTCGACGCGCATCGTCTCGATGGGCGCGATGCGCTCGGCTGCGAGCGCCTGCCACGCGCCCAGCGCGCGCAGCAGGGACGCGCTGCCCGGACTGATCGCGTAGACGCGGGCATCCCAGTCCTCAGCGGTCGCCGGCATCTCCGGGGCAGCGACGGGAACGCGATCGACGAGCGCCACGGTGAGTCCGGTGGCCGCGAGCGCAGGCGCGAGCGCGAGCCCGACGAGGCCGGCGCCGGCGATCAGCACGTCGCAATCGGGAGTTCGTATGCCGTTCATTCCTTGTCGAGCGTCTCGATGACGTGGTTCTGGTTCGTGTAGATGCAAAGG
The DNA here is from genome assembly GCA_963811685.1 of uncultured beta proteobacterium. Lineage (GTDB taxonomy): Bacteria > Pseudomonadota > Gammaproteobacteria > Burkholderiales > Casimicrobiaceae > CAIWHR01. Next base: position 65,658 of record CAWESK010000009.1, read on the forward strand.
TCGCCGGCAATGACGAGGCTTTGTTTGACGATATCCGCGGCCGAAAGTGCCGTATGGTCGAGAAGAGCCCGGGCGGCGGCCTGCGCGTAGGGGCCGCCGGACCCGATGGCGACAATGCCGTATTCGGGCTCCAGCACGTCGCCCGTCCCGGTGACGACAAGGGCGGTCGCGCGGTCGGCCACGGCCAGCATCGCTTCGAGGCGCCGCAGGATGCGATCGGCGCGCCAGTCCTTCGCGAGCTCGACGGCGGCGCGGGTGAGGTTTCCCTGGTGCTTGTCGAGCTTCGCCTCGAAGCGCTCGAACAGCGTGAAGGCGTCGGCCGTGGCGCCCGCAAAACCGGCCAGCACCCGCTCGCCGTAGAGGCGGCGCACCTTGCGCGCGGTCGCCTTCACGACGACGTTGCCGAGCGTCACCTGGCCGTCGCCGCCAAGCGCGACCGCGCCATCGCGGCGAACGGAGAGAATCGTGGTGCCGTGGAACGTTTCCATGTCCTTGCCTGCGGGAGCCTCTAGGGTCCCGCTCAATGTCATCGATGCCAGGATGATTCGGCGGCTGTGGCGGAGCGCATGGCGGTCCCGCCGGTCACGTGCCACCCCACGCGGACGCTCGAGCCGCGCCCGCCTCGGACTGCCGGCGCTACTGTGCCTTTTTTACGAAATGCCGAGGCGAAATGCCGATGAGCAGCAGCAGCGCCCGGATAATCGGCGACGCCCCGACGAACTGGACCGCCTTTCGCTGCCCCTCGATCCTGTTGATCGTGTTGAGGAGCGACCCCGCGCAGACGAAGTCGATACGCTCGACGCGGCTCATGTCCACCGCGACGACGGGGCGCGACTGCGCGTACTCGTTGAGCCGGCCAAGCTGGAGCGCCGACGAGCCAAGCAACGCACCGGTCCAGCACAGCATCTCGGACTCCGTCGGCGAACCGTCGGCATCCGCTGCCGGCGGCGCGTCGGCGGTCTTCGGCAGCGGCGGCGGCTCCCACGACGGCGGCGACAGCTCGAACGTCACCGCGTACTCGACGGCACGGTCCTCGAACGCTGCGTGGGCGTTCGACCACTGCAGAAGCTCGAGCGAGAGGAGCCACGCACCCTCGCCGCCCTCGCGGCCCTTCTTCACCGTCGCCTCCAGCATCGGCTTCAGCTTCTCCGCCCGCTGCAGCTGGATCGTGAATTTTTTCCGCCGCGCGTCGCCGAGCGCCGTTGCAAGCAGGCGCGCGCCTTCGTCGTCGAAGCCCGTCACCGACATCAGGTCGAGGCGGACTTCGGAGAGCTGCTTGGCCATCGCGCGCTTGAGGCCCTCGAGCTGCGTTGCCACCCCACTCGTGAGCTTTCCGGTGAGTCCGATGTAGCCCCCCGAAGCGACGCGCGCGCCGGGTTGCGGTTTGTCCGTGGCCTCCCACGCCGGCGCCGAGCGCTCGAACTGGACGACGTATTGCATCGCGAACTGGTCGAACGCGATCTTGTCGCCTGCGCGCTGCTGCAGATCGAACAGCGCGAGCCAGGCGAGCGGGGAAAGCTTCGTGTCGTGGTCGGTCTGCACGCCCTGCTCGAGCAGCGCGCGCGCCTGGTCGGCATGGCCGCTTGCATAGCGCAGCGCCGCATCCTCCAGCACCGCGCAGAGGCCGGGATTGGCCTGCGCGACTTCGAAACTCGGCTGGCCCGGCGACGACCATTCGATGAGACTCGGCCCGGTCACCGTGATGTCGGCGCCCGGGTCGACCTGCCGCCGGTCGGCCGCGCCTGCAGCCTTATGGGCGGCGTGACTTGCGACCTCGCGCGCGGACGGCGCGCGGCCGGGGTTCACGGGCGGACCGCCGCGTTGCCGCGCGTCGGCGCCAGCCGGTTCCGGCTTCTTGGTCGGCGGTTTCGAAAACATCGACATGAGGTCGGTGAGCCCTCTTCACCCGCAGGCGCCGGGGCTGTCGAAGGTGCCGGCAGCGGGGCCCGGAATGGGCGGGGTTGCACAGCAAAGCACTGATTATGTTCCCGTCATAGGTATCGTACAAGCCGACGGAAAACGTGGTGAAAGGACGTGGCGCCGGCGGCCGCTCAATGGCGCTCACCGCCTACGCTTGCTAGAATCCGGCGCATCCCGACGACCGTCCGGTCGCAAACAGGAGGCTCCCATGAAAAATCCGCTCGACTCCCTTTGGGGCACGGTCATTTCCGGCCTCGTCCTGACGGCGATCCTGTACTACGTCGTCCGCGGCTTCCTCGCCTGATCGGAGCGACGACATGGACTTCCTTCCCGCCCTCGCCCGCTGGATTCACTTCATGGCCGGCGTCATGTGGATCGGCCTCCTCTATTACTTCAACTTCGTGCAGGTGGCGGCGCTGAAGGCCGCGGCGGCGGACGGCACCGCGGCCGGCATCACGAAGCACGTGGCGCCGCGCGCGCTGCTGTTCTTTCGCTGGGCGGCGGTCGTGACCTGGCTTGCCGGCGCGGCGCTTCTCGGCAATCAGTTCATCCCGGCGTTCACGCTGTCGAAGGGGATGGCGGGCATCGGCGTCGGCGCCTGGCTCGGGACGATCATGCTGTTCAACGTCTGGGCGCTCATCTGGCCCAACCAGCAGAAGATCCTCGGAATGAAGCCCGCGACCGACGAGGAAAAGAACAAGGCGCGGCGGGTTGCGTTTCTCGCGTCGCGGACCAACGTGATGCTGTCGATGCCGATGCTGTTCTTCATGGCGGGCGGCTGGTCGCACCGCGCGCTCTTCGGGCTCTAGCGTCCGGGAGCTCTACTTAAGCGCGAGGATCCAGGCGATCAGCGCGGCGAGCTCCGGATCGGGAATCTCGTCGTTGGTGGGCATCGGCACCTCGCCCCAGACGCCCTGCCCGCCCCTGCGCACGCGCATTGCCAGCTGCCTCGGCGCGTCGGCGTCGCCCGCGTATTTCTTCGCCACGTCGCGCAACGCCGGACCGACCGTCTTCTTGTCGACCCGGTGACACCCCGCACAGTAGTACTGGTCCATCAGCGCGTCGGCGGTCTTGGCGTCGAGCGCCTGCGCGAACGCCGACTGCGCTGCCGCGCCGGTAATCGCGAGGATCGTCAACGGCAATCGCAGGCTCAACGCTCCTAGCGCAAGGTGACAGTGACGGCCGGACAACGGCCGGCCTCGATCGCTCGGCGACGCGCCCTTCGGGCCTTGGCTCGCTACGGCTCGCTCGCCTCGCTCAGTCGCCGTAGAGCTTCTGGACGCGCTCGCGGCGCTCCTGCGCTTCGAGCGAAAGCGTCGCGGTCGGACGCGCGAGGAGGCGCGGGATTCCGATCGGCTCGCCGGTCTCCTCGCAATAGCCGTAGCTGCCGTCGTCGATCAGCTTGATCGACTTCTCCACCTTCTTCAGGAGCTTGCGCTCGCGGTCGCGCGTGCGCAGCTCGAGCGTGTATTCCTCTTCGAGCGTCGCGCGATCCGACGGATCCGTGGTGATCTCGTTCTCGCGCAGATGCTCGCCGGTGTCGTCGGCGTTCTGCAAGAGCTGGTCGCGGAGCTCGGTCAGCCGCTGCCGGAAGAAGGCGAGTTGCGCCTCGTTCATATAGTCTTTTTCCGGCGCCTTCAGCAGGTCCTCTTCGGTGAGGACCTTGGGCTTCCTGACCACTGTTGCGCTTGCGGTTGCTTGCTTCGCTGCCATCTAAGACCCCTGCCTCGGTATGGTTCGTCGACCGGGTTCGATCGCGCTTGCGGATAACCCTGCGGTCACCGCAACAAATCGGCGATTATATCCCGCCTGCGTCACATGCCACCACCTCCGCGTAGGAAACGCGTGTCGGAGGAGGCCGACGTGCCGAGGCCCGGCCGTATAATCGTGCAAAAACAAGGCTTTTGCATGACCGCCCCCGCCACCACCCCCCTGCACCGGCTGCGCATTGGCCGCCCCGATGACTGGCACGTCCACCTTCGGGACGGTCGCCGCTTTGGCCGCCGTCGTCGGCGCCACCGCGAGTGTCTTCGGGCGAGCAATCGTCATGCCCAACCTGCGGCCGCCGGTGACGACGACCGCGATGGCGAAGGCGTATCGCGACCGCATCGCCGCCGCGCTGCCCGCCGGCGCGCGCTTCGAGCCGCTGCTGACGCTCTACCTTACCGACGGCACGAGCGCGGCGGAGATCGCCGCGGCCAAGTCTTCCGGGTTCGTGCACGCGGCGAAGTACTACCCGGCTGGCGCGACGACGCATTCGGATGCCGGCGTCACCGCGATCGAGCGGGCGTTTCCGGCGTTCGCGGCGATGCAGGAGCGCGGGCTCGTCCTGTCGCTGCACGGCGAGGTCACGGATGCGGACGTCGATGTGTTCGACCGCGAGCGCGTGTTCGTCGACCGCCATCTGACGCGCATCGTCCGCGATTTTCCGGCGCTGAAGATCGTGCTGGAGCACGTGACCACCCGCGAGGCGGCGGAGTTCGTCGCCGCCGCGCCGGCGAACGTCGCGGCGACGATCACGCCCCAGCATCTCCTGTGGTCGCGCAATGCGCTCCTCGCCGGCGGGTTGCGTCCGCATTTCTACTGCATGCCGATCCTGAAGCGCGAAGTGCACCGCGAAGCGCTGGTGCGCGCCGCGACGTCCGGGAGCCCGAAGTTCTTCCTCGGCACCGATTCGGCGCCGCATGCGCGCCACGCGAAGGAAAGCGCCTGCTGCGGCGCCGGGTGCTATTCGGCCCCGCTGGCGCTTCCGCTGTATGCCGAGGCGTTCGAGGATGCCCGCGCGCTCGACCGGCTCGAAGGCTTCGCGAGTCATTTCGGCGCGGATTTCTACGGGTTGCCGCGCAATGCCGATGCGATCACGCTGGTGCGCGAGACCTGGACGGTGCCGACCGAATATGCGTTCGGCAACGATGCGCTGGTGCCGCTGCGCGCCGGAGAAACGGTGCGCTGGAAGGTCGGAGCGGAGGGAACCCCGACGCCGCGGTGATATCCTAGACAGTGAAGCCAGCCAGACCGTCGCTGCCTCACTGTGCAACGTGGAGGGAGAGGAAAGTCCGGGCTCCATAGAGCAGGATGCCGGGTAACGCCCGGCCGCAGATACGTCACCGCTAGCGCGGTCGACCAAAGCGAGGAACAGGGCCACAGAGACGAGTCGTCGGCGGTCACACGCCGGCGGGTGAAACGCGGCAACCTCCATCCGGAGCAACACCAAGTAGGCGGACGCGTATTTGGCAACACAGGCTGCTCGTCTAGTCCGCGGGTAGGTGGCTTGAGCCCGAAGGCAACGACGGGCCTAGAGGAATGACGGCCATAGCGCATGCAAGTGCGCCGTAACAGAACCCGGCTTATCGGCTGACTTCGCTTTATCCCCAGGATGCCCCGCGATGATCTCGCGGGGCATCACCATTTAAAGGATCAGCGCGCGCGGTGCCGGCGCAGGACGCCGCGATAGGCGATGAGCGCCGCCAGCCCGAGGGCAACCAGCAGATACGGCGTGATCGTCCGGGCGGGATCGAACGCGAAGCAGAGGGCCAGCGCGAGCGGCGCGCCGGCGCGCGCGATAAGCTGCGGGCGCGCGAGGCGTCCGAGCAGCGCGCCGAAATTCCGGCGGCCAAAGATCTCCGCCGGCACGGTACCCCGCACGATGGTCATCACCCCGTTGCTGAATCCGTAGAGCAGCGCGAAGGCGAGCGCCGTCAGCATGACGCCGCGCACCTGCGACAGCAGCAGCAGCGCGACCGCCAGCGCCGCAAACGCCAGCGTGCCGACGGTTTGCGCGCGCAGATTCTTGCCGACGGTGAATTCGAGCACGCGGCCCGCGACCTGCATCGGACCGAACAGCGCGCCGATCAGCACCGCGTCGGCCGCGCTCAGTCCCGACGCCGTGAGAAGACCGATCGCGTGCGCCGAGAGCGCGGAGGCTATGAACGAGGCGCCCGAGAGCGCGAGCGCGAGCCGGACGAATGTCGCCCCGCCGGCATCGAGCGGAACCCTCGGCGGCGATGGCGACGACGCCTTCGGCGACCCGCTGTCGGTGCGCACGGATCGCGGGATGGCGACGAGATGCAGCGGCAGGCACACGACGACGTGCATCGCGGCGAATGCGCCGAAGGCGGCGCGCCAGCCATAGGCTTCCTGCAGCCACAACGACAGCGGCCAGAACACGGTGCTGGCGAAGCCGCCGAACAGCGTGAGCGCGGTGACCGCACGCCGGTAGCTCGTGCCGCTGATCGCGTGCAGCACGGCGAAGGCGGGATCGTAGAGCGTGAGCGCCATCGCGGCTCCCGCGACGATCCATCCGGCGAAGAGCGTGACGGGGCCATGCGCGGAGGCCAGGATGGCGAGCGCGAGCGCGCCGACGCACGACCCCGCGGCGAGCGCGCTTCGCGCGTGTCCCGCATCGATCCAGCGGCCGACGGCCGGGGACGCGGCACCGGAGAGGAAGAGGCCGGCGGAGAACGCTCCGAACAGCAGCGTATCGCTGACGCCGGTGTCCGCACGCATCGCGGCGCCCAGCACCGCGATCGTGTAGAAGAGCGTGCCCCAGGAGATGATTTGCGCGACGCCCAGCGCCGCGATCCGCGCGCCGAGCCGGCGCGCCGGCTCTGCCGGCTCTTCAGCGTTCACGACGGCGCCGCGCGTCGCGCAGGATCTCCCGCGCCGCGTTGTGCCCGGGAATCCCCGTGACGCCACCGCCCGGATGCGCACCCGAACCGCACAGATAAAGCCCGCGCAACGGCATCCGGTAATCGGCATGGCCGAGCACGGGACGCGCGGAGAAGAGCTGGTCGAGCGTGAGGCGGCCATGGAAGATGTCGCCGCCGGTGAGACCGAATTCGCGCTCGAGATCGAGCGGGGTCAGAACGCGGCGGCCGAGCACGCTCGCGCGAAAGTTCGGCGCGTGACGATCGACCGTCTCGATCATCAGGTCGGCGACTTCCTCGCGCGCATCGTCCCATGTGCGCCCGGCCGCGACTTGCGGCAGGTCCGGGTGGACGTGCTGGCAGAAGAGGCTCGCGACGTGCATCCCGGGCGGCGCGAGCGAATCGTCGACGACCGAGGGAATCAGCACCTCGACGATGGGCTCGTCCGACCAGCCGCGCGTCTTCGCATCGAAGTAGGCGCGCTCCATGTAGGCGAGCGAGGGCGCGACGATGATGCCGCTGCCGTGATGCGGCTGCGCTGTCTTCCCCGGCAGCGCAGCAAAGTCGGGCAGCTCCGAAAGGGCGACATTCATCCGGAACGTGCCGGATCCGCTTCGGTAGCCGGCGATGCGCGCGCGGAAATCCTCCGGCAAATGCTCCGGCGCGACGAGCCGCTCGCACAGCACCTTCGGCGTGACGTTGGCGACGACGCGCGTTGCGTCGATCACCTCGCCGCTCTCGAGCTCGACGCCCGATGCGCGGCCGCTCTTCACGATCACCCGCGCGACCGGCGCATCGGTGCGCAAGACGACGCCGCGCGCTGCGCATTCCTTCGCCATCGCCTGCGTGATGGCACCCATGCCGCCGAGCGCATGGCCCCAGATGCCGCGCTTGCCGTTGACCTCGCCGAACACGTGGTGCAGCAGCACGTAGGCCGATCCCGGCGTCCATGGGCTCGCGAAGTTGCCGACGACCGCGTCGAAGCCGAACACCGCCTTCACGGGATCGGATTCGAACCAGCGATCGAGGACATCGCCGGCGCTCTTGGTGAAAAGGTCGAGCACGTCGCGCTGGCCGGCGAGATCGAGCGCGCGGAATCGCTTCGCCACCTTCCAGGCGCCAAGCAACGCCTGCGCGCCGCCGCCGACATTGGGTGGCGTCGCAAGCAGCAGATCCCGGAGCACGTCGGCGACCCGCTCGAGCATCGCGTAGTACGCAGGAAGCGCATCGGCATCACGGCGGGAGAACTTGGCGAATTGCGCCTGCGTGGCGGCAAGACCGCCGCCGACGGTCAGATGGCGGCCGTCCGGCAGCGGCAGGAAGTTGGACACCGGCCGCTCGACGATCCGCAGCCCATGCTCGGCGAGCTTGAGATCGCGAATGACCCTCGGGTTGAGCAGGCTGACCGTGTAGCTTGCGGTCGAGTTCCTGAAACCCGGATGGAATTCCTCGGTGACCGCGGCGCCGCCCAGCACGGCGCGCCGCTCCAGCACGCACACCGACAGGCCGCCGCGCGCGAGATACGCGGCGCAGACGAGGCCGTTGTGTCCGCCGCCGACGACGACGGCGTCGAAGCGCCGCGCGGTGGCGATCACGGCATCACGACCCGCGGCGCGTCGCGTCCTTCTAGCCCTCATCGTCGACGCTGATGGCAACGGTGTTGTAGCCGCAATCGACGTACGTGATCTCGCCGGTGATCGCGCTCGCGAGCTCCGAGAAATAGAATGCGGCGACATTGCCGACTTCGTCGATCGTGACGCTGCGCTTCAACGGCGCCACCCGCTCGAAGCGACTCATGAGCTTCGAGAAGCCGGCGATGCCGGCGGCCGCCAGCGTCTTGATCGGACCGGCCGACAGGCCGTTGACGCGGATGCCCTCCGGCCCGAGGCACGCGGCGAGATAGCGCACATTCGCCTCGAGGCTCGCCTTCGCAAGTCCCATCACGTTGTAGTGCGGCACCGAGCGAACGGCGCCGAGATAGGTGAGCGTGAGGAGCGACGCGGGGCGCCCCTGCATCAGCGGCCGCGCGCCCTTCGCGAGCGCCGCGAAGCTGTAGCTCGAAATGTCCTGCGCGGTGGCGAATGCGGGCCGCGACAGGTTTTCCAGAAAATCGCCGGCGAGCGCCTCGCGCGGCGCGAACGCGATCGAGTGCAGCAGGCCGTCGAGCGCTCCCCACTCGGACTTCAGCGCCGCGAACAGCGCATCGATGTCGTCGTCCTTCGCGACGTCACAGGGGAGGACCGGCGCGCTCCCGAACTCGGCGGCGATCTTCACGACGCGGTCCTTGAGCTCGTCGTTGACATAGGTGAACGCTAGCGCAGCGCCCTCGCGGTGGCACGCGCGCGCGACGCCGTAGGCAATCGAGCGCGTGGACAGCACGCCCGTGATCAGGATCTTCTTGTCGGCCAGAAAGCCCATCGTGACTCCGCTTGAGGTCGTCGCCGGCGCGAGATCCGGCCGCGCCATGCCGTCAGAACAAGTCGAGCAGCGTGCGCGTAGGGGGGCCGATCACGCCGCAGCCGATCCGATCGTTCGGCACGTCCGGTTTCGCGACGATCGTTCCCGTGCCCCCTTCGTGCACGACGACGGAGCGGCCCACCACACCGTCGGGCCCCGTCAGCCGGTACCCGGCGAGGCGGACGACGTACGAGGCCGAATCGTCGTTCTTCAAGATCGGAAACCCTTCCTCCGCCAACGGAACGCCGGGCGGCGCCCACGGCGGGCCCGCCGAAAACCCGTTCGGCGAGCTGCAGTTGCCGTTGGCATGGATCATCACGCGATAGCGCCCCGGCCCGCGCCCGTTGAAGTTCACCCGCATCTGCACGCCGCCGTCGTACGCCCCCAGCATCGCGGCGCCGGTCAGGCTCGATCCGCCGATCGGCAGGAAACGCGCCTCCGCCACCGTCACTTCGGCTTTGGCCGCCTTCGGCGCGCCGGCATCGCCGGTCGAGCCGCATGCGGCAAGCAACGACACGACCAGCACCCCGGAGAGCACGGCGCGGACGGCGGGGAGATCGGAAGCGAAATTCGAGGTCAAGATGCGAGGCGAGAGTGCGATTGGCCGGATTCGACGGCGGCGCGAAGACGCCGCATGAATCCGCAGGATGTCGGCGCGCAATACGGTTCGTCATGATAAGCGATGCGTGTGCGGACGGCAAAAGCGGGCGCCGTTCGCCGCGAGCGTTCGCGGTACAATGCGCCGCCCGCCATTGCCGTCCTTTCCTGCTGCGCGCCTGCCATGTCGCGGATGACCCCCGAGGAAATCGTCTCCGAGCTCGACAAGCACATCGTCGGGCAGAACGACGCGAAGCGCGCCGTCGCAATCGCCTTGCGCAACCGCTGGCGGCGCCAGCAGGTGTCCGAGCCGCTGCGGCAGGAAATCACCCCGAAGAACATCCTGATGATCGGACCGACGGGGGTCGGCAAGACGGAAATCGCGCGCCGCCTGGCGCGCCTCGCCGACGCCCCGTTCATCAAGGTCGAGGCGACCAAGTTCACCGAGGTGGGCTATGTCGGCCGCGACGTCGACACGATCATTCGCGATCTCGCGGAAGCGGCGATCAAGCAGACGCGCGAAGCGGAATCGCGGAAGGTGCGCGACCGCGCGGCCGATGCGGCGGAGGAGCGCGTCCTCGACGTGCTGCTGCCGCCCCCGCGCGAGGTGAATTTCCACGACATGCAGCCGACCGACTCGGCCACGCGCCAGAAATTCCGCAAGATGCTGCGCGAGGGCCTGCTCGACGACAAGGAGATCGAGGTCGAGGTGTCGCTGCTGCCGGCGCAAATGGAGATCATGGCGCCTCCGGGCATGGAGGATCTGACGAGCCAGCTCCAGGGGATGTTCCAGCAGATGGGCGGCGCGCGGCGCAAGCTGCGCAAGATGACCGTCGCGCGACGCGATGAAGACGCTGACCGACGAAGAAGCGGCGAAGCTCCTCAACGACGACGAGATCAAGCTGAAGGCGCTCACCGCCGTCGAGCAGAACGGCATCGTGTTCCTGGACGAGATCGACAAGATCGCGAGCCGCCAGGAGACGCAGGGGGCCGACGTCTCCCGCCAGGGCGTCCAGCGCGACCTGCTGCCGCTGGTCGAAGGCACGACGGTGACGACCAAGTACGGACAGGTCCGCACCGACCACATCCTGTTCATCGCGTCGGGCGCGTTCCATCTCGCGAAGCCGTCCGACCTGATCCCGGAGCTGCAGGGCCGGTTTCCGATCCGCGTGGAGCTCGCGTCGCTGTCGGTGGCCGACTTCGAGCAGATCCTGACGACGACCGAGGCGAGCCTCGTCCGTCAGTACGAGGCGCTGCTCGGCACCGAGAACGTCCATCTCGACTACCGCCCCGACGGCATCCGGCGCCTCGCCGAAATCGCCTTCGCGGTGAACGAGAAGCAGGAGAACATCGGCGCGCGCCGGCTCTATACGGTGATGGAACGCTTGCTCGAGGAAATTTCCTTCCATGCGGGCAAGCACACCGGCGAGACGCTCGCGATCGACGCGGCGTACGTCGATGCCCGGCTCGCCGGCATCGCCGGCGACGACGATCTCGCCCGGTACATTCTGTAGGCCCACCGAAGGCCGATGGTCGAACGCCTCCTCGGCATCATCCTGCCGGTGTTCTTCGTCATCGCGCTCGGATTCGGCTGGGCGCGCAAGGCGAAGCCCGACATGGCGTGGGTCAACCGGCTCAACATGAACGTGCTGGCACCGGCGCTGATTTTCACCGCGCTCGCCGGCAAGGACTTCGATCTCGCGTCGAGCGGACTCCTGATCCTCGCCAGCATCGGCGTCGTGCTGGGCTCGGGCCTTCTCGCCTGGCCCTTTGCGTGGCTCCTGCACGAGAACGCCCGCACGTTCGTCCCGCCGATGATGTTCAACAACTGCGGCAACATGGGGCTGCCGCTCGCCGTGCTCGCCTTCGGGCAATCGGGGTTCTCGATGATGGTTGCCCTCTTTACCGTGTCCAACCTGCTGCATTTCACGCTCGGCGTCTGGATCATCGACCATCGCGCGAGGTTCGGCAGCCTGCTGCGCAACCCGATGGTGGGGGCGACGATCGCCGGCTTTCTCTTCGCCGCGCTTCATCCGCCGGTGCCGGACTGGCTGATGCAGGCGTTGAAGCTGACCGGAGACGCGATGATCCCGCTGATGCTGATCTCGCTCGGCGTGCGCCTTTCCGACGTGCCGTGGTCGAGCTGGCGCCTGGGCGTCATCGGCGGACTCGTGTGCCCGCTGACGGGCATCGCGATGGCCGCGCTGCTCTCGCCCGTGCTCGGCCTCGACCATGAGCAACAGGGCCTGCTGCTGCTCTTCGGCTGCCTGCCGCCCGCCGTGCTCAACTTCATGGTCGCGGAGCAGTATCAGCAGGAGCCGGGCAAGGTGGCGTCGATCGTGCTGATCGGCCAGGTGCTCGCCATCGTGTTCGTTCCGCTCGGCCTCGCGCTGGCGCTGCACTGACACGCACGGAGCGCGTCGATGAACCTCCATCGAATGCTGCTGGCGCGCGCCGCCGAATCCCGTCCCCTTCGCGTCGGGCTGATCGGCGCCGGCAAGTTCGGCGCGATGTACCTCGCGCAGGCGCCGCACACGCCCGGCATCCATATCGTCGCGATCGCCGATCTCGCGCCCGATCGAGTGCATTCGTCGCTCGTGCGCACGGGCTGGGCGCGTGAGAGATTCGGCGCCCGCTCGTTCGCGGAGGCAGCACGATCCGGGGCGACATTCGTCACCGAGGACGCCCTCGCACTGATCGGCGCGCCGGAAATCGAGATCGTCATCGACGCGACCGGGAATCCGGCGGCGGGCATTCGCCATGCGCTCGCGTGCTGCGCGCACGGCAAGCACGTCGTGATGGTCAACGTCGAGGCCGATGCCCTCGCGGGCCCGCTGCTCGCGCGGCGCGCGCGCGAAGCCGGCATCGTCTATTCGCTGGCGTACGGGGACCAACCGGCGCTGATCTGCGAGATGGTCGACTGGTGCCGCGCGGCGGGATTCGAGGTGGTCGCCGCCGGCAAGGGGACCAAATACCTGCCCGAGTACCACGTATCCACGCCCGACACCGTGTGGCCCCATTACGGCTTCACGCCGGAGATGGTGGCGGCGGGCGATTTCAACGCGCAGATGTTCAACTCGTTTCTCGACGGCACGAAGAGCGCGATCGAGATGGCGGCGGTCGCGAACGCGACGGGCCTCACGCCGGCGCCGGAGGGTCTCGCCTTTCCACCGTGCGGCGTCGACGACCTGCCGCGCGTGCTGCGGCCCCGCGACGAGGGTGGGCATCTCCATCACGCCGGGCAGGTCGAAGTGATTTCCAGCGTCGAGCGCGACGGCCGGCCGGTCTTTCGCGATCTCCGCTGGGGCGTCTACGTGACGTTTCGCGCGGGCGATGCCGCAAGCGAGGACTACGTGCGGCGATCGTTTCGCGAATATGGCTTTTCCACCGATCCCTCGGGCCGCTACGCGGCGATGTACAAGCCCTACCACGCGATCGGACTCGAGCTCGGCATCAGCGTAGCTTCCGTCGGCCTGCGCGGCGAGCCGACGGGCGTAGCGGTCGCATGGAACGCCGATGTCGTCGCCACCGCGAAGCGCGCACTCGCGATCGGCGAAACGCTCGACGGCGAAGGCGGTCATACGGTGTACGGGAAGCTCGTTCCCGCCTCCGCTTCGCTGCAGCAACGCGGATTGCCGCTCGGGCTCGCGCACGGGGTCACGCTGAAGCGGGCCATCACCGCTCACCACCCGGTGCTGTGGGATGACGTCGCCGTCGACACCGCGAGCGAGGCGGTCGCGATCCGTCGCGAGATGGAGCGTGCGTTCGGCGCCTGAACGAGGGCTCCCGCGACCGCAGCCGCCGCCGGACCCGCCCGGTGGCATGACAATTGCATAGATTGCCTTGATCATCCGGACGAATTCCGGGTGCGGGCCGATTCAGGAAAAACGATGCGCAAGTGGTTGATTCGGGTGTTGGCCGCCGCGGTGCTCCCTTGGGCTCCCGTGGTGCTCGCGCTGACGATCTCGGGCAAGGTGACCGTGGGCGGCGCGGCCTTCCCCAATGTGCCGATGATGGCGCCGAAGGCGACCTGCAGCGCCATCGGACGCTTCGGGCAACTATGTCTGCCAGGTCGCGGCCGGATGGAGCGGCTCGCTCGCCCCTTACTCCAACGGCTGGACGTTCGTCGTCGCCGGCGATACGCAAAGAGCTGCTTCGGCGACGTTCACCACGCTGGGCGCCAATCAGAGCGGCGTCAATTTCATCGCCGCCCCGGCGTACGGCCTGCGCGCCGAGCTCGCGCTGCGGCGGCCGACGACGGCCCAGTTCTTCCTCGACTCCAACCTCGACGGACAGCCCGACGTCGTCGTGGGCTTCGGCGCCACCACCGACGTCGGGCTCGTCGGCGATGTCAACGGCGACGGCATCAGCGATCTCGTGCTGTATCGCAACGGCATCTGGTACGCGAGCACGCACCAGGTCGCTATGGTCGACTTGACGTTCGGTCTCGGCGGCGCGCCTGGCGACATTCCGCTGCTGTGCGACTTCGACGGCGACGGCACCGCCGATCTCGTCATCTTCCGGGCGGGCACGTGGTACGTGAGCACGCAACGCAACGGCATCGTCGACAAGGTGTTCCACTTCGGCCAGGCGGGCGACGTCCCGCTTTGCGGCGACTTCAACGCCGACGGCATCGCCGACCTCGCGCTGTTCCGCAACGGTGTCTGGTACATCGACACGCATCGTGCCGGCGCCGTCGACATGGTGATCGGCTTCGGCGGCGTCGCCGGCGAGATCCCGGTCGCGCTCGACTTCGACGGCGACGGGCGCACCGACATCGGCGTGTTCCGCAACGGCGTCTGGTACATCAACACGACGCTCGACGGCGCGTCCGCGGTCGTGGTCGGCTACGGCGCTCCGGGCGACGTCCCGCTCGCCGGCTACTTCAACCGGGCGAACACGCGGTTCGTGAGGGCCGGCAGCGCCTGCCTCACCGGATGCACGCAGGCCAATCCTTACGGGACGATCACCGCGGCGTGGCAGGACGCGATCGACGGCGACATCCTGCGCATCGCCAAGGGCACCTATCCCGAAAGCCTCGTCTTCAGCTATCCGGGCAATCAATACATGCCGGGCAAGTTCGGCAAGAACAACATCAAGCTCATCGGCGTGTCGAAATACACGACCATCGTCGCGCCGCCTTCGGGCGATGCCATGTACCTTGCGGGCGCCTCGGGATACGTGCTGCGCGGCCTCAAGCTGACGTCGCAGGCGCGCGGGCGCGCGCGGGCTCGTGCTCGCGGGCGGGATCAACTCGGTGCTGCCGTCGTTTCCAGGGGCGCAGGTCAGCGCGCAGCTGACCGACATCATGGACAATCCCAGCACCAACGCGCTCCTCACGGGATCGTCGAACGCGTGGTTCAGGTACGTGCGGCTCAACCAGCAGCCGCACGGGCCATGGGCTGTCCGGGTGGGGACAAACCTACGTCCGCGTCGTCGCGAGCGAGATCAGCGACAACGGGTATTTGGTCGCGCCCGCCGTGTCGCCGCCGGATTCGGGCAAAGGGTTCGACATCCGCGACGACTCCGAAGGCGACGCCCGCCGCAGCACGCTGCACGGGAACCTCACCTTCGGCGTCGTGTCGGTGTTCCGGTCCGTCGTGCGCCTCACGTCGAACACGATCGACAGCACCGGCGCCCTCGGCATCCTCGTCTGCGCGTCGGGGGTCACGCCCGACACCAGCGTCATCACGATGACCGGAAACTGGGTTTCCTCCAACGGGTACAACTGGCCCGGCGGTGCCGGGCAACGGCATGGAGGTGTATCTCACCTGCTCCGGGACGCAGACGATCACGGGGAACACGTTCATCGGCAACGCGCTGAACGGCCTCTTCGTCGCTTCCGGCACGGCGAACATCACCAACAACCTGTTCCAGGCGAACACCCTCGGTGTCTCGCTCTACGCGACCAACGGCTTCGGCGAGGAGCCGAGCTTCACGAGCCCGATCGTCACCTTCTACGGCAACACCTTCGACAGCAACGTGCGCGACGGCATCTTCTCGGAACGGTACCCGGGCAGCGTCACCCGCGACGTGTTCGCGACGGTGGGCGGCACGGGACCCGGGCAGAAGAATTTCTTCCGCAACTACGCGCCGCCGAAGTTCCACGCCATCAGCTGCTTTAACACGACGACGAACGTCAAGTGCCCGCTCAACGGCAACTTCTTCGACCACTCGGGCGACGACGTCGAGCAGCCGGCGTGCAATACGGCGTGCGTTTCGACGCCGTAGCCGCTGGGGTCAGGAACCGGGCAGGCGCTCCACTTCGCACAGGCCGCGCCCGGTCGACACAAAGATGCGCGCCGTTTCGAGCCCGGTCTCACTGACCGGCGCGAACGCGCGCCACGTGCGCATCCGGGTTGACGCGAATTGCCTCCAGCCCCCGTACCAGCCGCGGTCGACGTTGCCGATGCCAACGATCCGGCCGTCGGCGTCGGTGACGAACACCGGGCGCGGAGCGAAGGGGAGCCCGACGCTCCGCACCGCGCCCGACAACCGGAAGCCCGCGGGCAGCCTGGTCGGGGGGCGGACGTCCGCGACGCAGCGCTCGACCCCGCGCGCCGCTTCCGGCAGCGGCTGACCGATCCAGCGCGAACGTTCGTCTTCGAGCGGCGAGAGCCTCTTTCGCACGAGCGCCGCGGCCACGCGTTCGGCAAGGTCGGCCCGGTTGGTTGATGTAGCCCAGGTAGTCGGGGTCCGGCACGTTGGAAACCAACGATGCCGCTGCGCCCTCGATCATGCTGCGCCAGTTGAGCCACCACCCGAGGTAGCGGACCTGGCTTCCCGCGAGAACCGCAAGGAGGCAGATCGGGGCGACTGCCGCGAGCACGCGAACGCGCACGAAGCCCATGCCGGCGACGGCGAGCGGAACGGCCGACAGCCAGAAGAGGAGGCATAGGACGCCGTAGCGTGACGCAAGCGCCGGCGCCGGGGGACCGCCGCCGCCCCTCACCACGGCGGCCATGGCGCCGGCCACGAGCGAGAACGTCATGACGCCCACGAAGAACAACTCCGCGGCATCGAGCGCACGACGCTTGCGCAGGCGCAGGATGCGGGCCGCGACACCGCACGCCACGAGCAGGCCGGAATACCCGGCCACGAGCGGCACGATCAGGTGATCGGTTGCGAGCACCCGTTCGTTGTAACCGTGGAAGAACGGCGACCCGAGATACAGCGCGAGGAACTCGATCGAGGATAGGAGGCCGATCGGGTGCGATTCTTGGGCGACCCATGACGACAGATACCACGCGAGCAGCGCCGCGATGAATACGGCCGCCGACGCGGCGAGCCATTTCCACTTCGCGGGGCCCCGGCCGAGCGCGATGACGACGAGGGCCGGTCCCCACACGCCGAGGCCGGGGCCGAACGACACGGCGGCGAGGAGTCCGAGCGCGAACGCGACGGCGACGCCGGCGGCACGCCCGCTCTCCTTCGCCGCGGCCGCCGACAGCACGGACAGGCTCGCGAGGGAGAAGAGGACCGACATGTAGAGATGCACCTGGAACGGCCAGAACAGGTTCTCCCAGTTGTGGAACCACAGCATCAGCACGACGGCCGTGGCGAAGTAGACTTCTCTCGTCGTCCCGCGAAACGTGTCGGCCAGGCCCGCGAAGCGACCGCGCAGCAACAAGCAGATCCCCGCGATGCATGCCATCATCGCCACGAGGTTGACGCGGTTCGACGCATCGAACCAGGCGACGTCGATCGCGTACAGCAGCGCCGGGACCGCCACGATGTGCGCGTTGATCGGCGTCGCCACGAGCGAGAGGAGTGTCTCGTTTCCGGACACGTAGCGGTCGATCCAGCCCCATTGATCCCAGTACGGGATGTAGACTGCCAGCCGGAAGACGACAAAAAGCGAAGCGAGGGCGAAGGCCGTCGCCAGGACCAAGAACGACGCCGTCGCGATCCGCCAGACTCGTATGTTCATCGATGGCGGCGAAAACGACCGCTGACCAGGGGCCGCGCGAGTATGCCACAGGAGCAGCGCGCCCCCGGGCCACCGTTTCGAAGCGCCGACCTAACGTAGAATCACGCGAAAATCCCGAGGAGCAAATGCCCCGATACGGCAGAATGCGGGTGCTCGTGACCGGCGGCGCCGGGTTCCTGGGCTCCCACCTGTGCGCCCGCCTGCTGAAGGAGGGCTGCCAGGTCATCTGCGCCGACAACTTCTTCACCGGCACGCGCGACAACGTCACCGACCTGCTGGCGGATCCCGAGTTCGAGCTGCTGCGGCATGACGTCACGTTCCCGCTCTACGTCGAGGTCGACCGGATCTATAACCTCGCCTGCCCCGCGTCGCCCATCCACTACCAGCATGACCCGGTGCAGACGACCAAGACGTCCGTGCACGGCGCGATCAACATGCTCGGGCTCGCGAAGCGGCTGCGCGTGCCGATCCTGCAGGCGTCGACCAGCGAGGTCTACGGCGACCCCGAGGTGCACCCGCAGACGGAAGACTACTGGGGGCGCGTCAACCCGATCGGCAGACGCTCCTGCTACGACGAGGGAAAGCGCTGCGCCGAGACGCTGTTCTTCGACTACCACCGCCAGCACGGGCTGCGGATCAAGGTCGCGCGCATTTTCAACACGTACGGCCCCAACATGCATCCGGCCGACGGCCGCGTGGTCTCCACCTTCATCGTCCAGGCGCTGCGCGGCGAGCCGTTGACGATCTTCGGCGACGGAGCGCAGACACGTTCGCTGTGTTACGTCGACGACATGGTCGACGCGCTCGTGCGGCTGATGGAGAGTCCCGACGACGTGACGGGACCGATGAACCTCGGCAACCCGGACGAGCTCGCCATTGCGGAGATCGCGCGCCGGATCGTGGCGTTCACCGGCTCGAAATCCGAGCTTCGGTTCCTGCCGCTGCCGGAGGACGACCCGCGACAGCGGCGGCCCGACATCTCCCTCGCGCGGAAGGTCCTGCGTTGGGAGCCGGTGACGCCGCTCGACACGGGGCTCGCGAAGACGATCGAGCACTTCCGGTCGGCGATGCGCGCCTGACGCCGATGCCGGACGCAGAGCGCATGGCGATCGTCACGCCGGTCTACAACGACTGGGAGTCGTTCCACGAGCTCCTGAAGCGGCTCGACACGATGGCGGCGGCGCAGCGCGACGTCGCATTCGACGTCATCGCGGTCGATGACGGGTCGACGGCGCCTCTCCCCGGCGCGTTCCTCGCCGATGCGGGACTGGCGTACTTGGGCGGCGTGGACGTGCTGCACCTCGCGAGCAACCTCGGGCACCAGCGGGCGATCGCGATCGGGCTCACCGAATCCGACGCGCGCGCGCGCCATTCGGCAACGATCGTCATGGACTCGGACGGCGAGGACCGCCCCGAGGTCGTGCCCACGCTCGTCGCGGCGCTGCGCGGGGATCCGCGACGCATCGTCGTGGCGCGCCGCGCGCGGCGATCCGAGGGGCTCGTGTTCCGGATCTTCTACGCGCTCTACAAGCTCCTCTTTCGCCTCCTGACCGGCAAGGCGATCGCCTTCGGCAATTTCTGCGTGCTGCCTGCGCCGAGCGTGAGCCGGCTCGTCGCGATGCCCGAGATCTGGAACAACCTGGCGGCGGCGATCACCCGCTCGCGGATGCCGATCCACGCCTGCCCCACCGATCGCGGCACCCGGTACGCGGGCGAGAGCAGGATGAGCATGGTCGGCCTGCTGCTGCACGGCCTCTCCGCCGTCTCGGTGTACAGCGACGTTGTTTTCGTGCGGATACTGGTCTTCTCGTTCGCGCTCGGGGGGCTCACGGTTTGCGGAATCGCTGCCGTCGTGGGAATTCGCTTCTTCACCGATCTCGCGATTCCCGGCTGGGCCACGTACACGGTCGCGGCCCTCGTCATCGTGCTCCTGCAGACGTTGATGCTCTCGCTGGGCTCCGTGTTCCTGTTGCTCAGCAACCGCTCCACGATGTCGCCGCCGCCGCGCCGCATGGCGGCGGAATACCTGACCGCCAAGACGACGCTGCGCCCGGCATGATCGATGCGGGCCTTCGTTACCAGGGCTCGGAACTCGCGCTCTTCGCCGACGCGGTTCGCTGGAAGCGCTACTACGCGAAGTCGCTGCGGCCGTATCTCGGACCTGCCGTGCTCGAGGTTGGCGCGGGCATCGGCGGTACGACCCAGGTGCTCTGCACCGGTGCGCAGCAGCGCTGGTTGTGCCTCGAACCCGACGCCGTGCTCGCAGCACAGATCGAGGAGCGCCGGCGCGCCGGCGACTTGCCCGCCTGCTGCGAGAGCCGGGTCGGCACGCTGTCCGCAATGGCGCGCACCGAGCGATTCGATACGGTGCTCTATATCGACGTGCTCGAGCATATCGAGGACGATCGCGACGAGCTCGCGCAGGCGGCTCTGCTCCTCAATCGGGGCGGGCATCTGATCGTGCTCGCGCCCGCACACGCGTGGCTGTGGAGTCCGTTCGACGCCGCGGTAGGGCACCATCGCCGCTACACGCGGGAGTCACTGCTCGCGCTCGGCCCCGATGGAATGCGCGCCGTACGCGCGCGCTATCTCGACGCGGTCGGGCTTCTGGCGTCCCTTGGGAACCGGCTGGTGCTGCGGAGCGCCCTGCCCACGGCGTCGCAGATCCGCGCATGGGACCGCTTCATGGTTCCACTGTCGCGCATCGTCGATCCCCTCCTGGGCTACCTGGCGGGGAAGACCGTCGTCGCCGTCTGGCAGCGGGACTGATCCGGCCCCATGGGTCCGCGTCAGATCAGCTCGAGCACCCGTCCCGTGTCGCAGACCAGCCCGCCCGTCGCCGCCGCGCATCAGCACGCGCACCGCATAGCGGCCGCGCGGCAGCGCATCCGCGCGAGCGACGAGCTCGAACGCCGCGTTGCGCACGCCCGGGCCGTCGCCGATAAGAGCGGCGAGCCCGGCGTGTGGTTTGCGCACCGCCGTGACCGCGAAATAGCGCGCGCGATCGCTCGGCGCCGCCAGCTCGATCACGACCCACTCGGATGCCGGCTTCGCCGGGTCTTCGAGTGCCCAGCCGGAGATCCAGATCGGCTTCGAGCTGTCGGTGCGCCAGCCCTGGGCGATCGGCGTGCCGCTCGCGATATCGAGGTGGCAGCGGCCTCCGCTCGCGTAGGACAGGCCGCGCGCGAGCTCGGGGTACGCCGTGCCGAAGGACTGCGCCTCGGGCTCACGCGTGCAGGCCGCGAGCGTCAGGACCGCGGCGACCGTGAGGGCGACGAGACCGCGCATGCGCCGAAGCTAACGCTTGCGGCAAATGCCGACGTGGAAATCGGACGGCAGGTAGCCGGCGTCCTCGTAGAGCATCCGGTCGACCTCGATCAGCAGGCGCATGATCGACTCCGATTCCGGCGATCCGTCCGTCATCTTCTTGCTGTCGAGGCTTCGGTACAGCATGTGCAGCACCGCGCCGCCGAAAGGCCGCAGAAGCTCGATCTGGAAGCGGTGGCGCAGGAACGGAAGGATGAGCGCCGCACGCACGCCTTCCGACGGGTCGCCCGCGAGCATCGCGTCGAGCGTCGGGTTGACGTACCGTGGCCGGGCGGGATTGAGGAAGACAGGGTCCAGCGTCGCCAGGAGGCCGTTAATCGCGGCCACCTTGCGCTCGTCGAGAATCGTGTAGCAATCGCCGGTGTACTCGTTGAACACGAGGCGGCCGCCGGGTGTCATCCGGCGGTGCACGGTCGCGAGTACCGTGTCGATCTCGCGGATGTGGTGCAGCGAGCCGAAGAAGCAGACGAGGTCGAACGTCGCGTCACCCAGCCTGGCGTCGAAATCGTCGAACCCTGCTTCGAAGAAATTCACGTTGCCGATCCCGGCGTCGCGCGCCTTGTCGCGGGCGATTGCGACCGACTTCGGCGACAGGTCGAACGCGTCGATGCGCGCGACCTTGCCGCAGGCGGCGACGATGAGCTCGTGGCCGCCGGTGCCGCAGGCGAGCGAAAGCGCGCGCTCGAACGGCCCTTCGAGCACGTCCTCGAGCAGCCAGTTGAGCCAGAACTTGTCGATGCCGCCGGTGATGCGCCGGTAGACCGCCGCCTCGATCAGCGGGTGCTGCGTCCATTGCGGATACTCGCCTGCGGCGGCGTATGCGTCCCAGTGCCGCGCGCTGATATCCTCGGGCTTCATCGGCGGCACGCCCGGCAGCGCGCGCACCTTCTGTTCCACCTTTCGGAAGCCCCGGCGCGCGCGCCGGACCGCGCGCCGCAGGAGATCAGTGGCCGCGCCCATCGTCACACGGCGCGACGGAACGTCGCAAGAAACACTCCGGCCGTCACGAACAGCCCGCCGAATGCCCGGTTCATCGCGCGCAGGTGATGCGGCGCGCGCAGCAGGCGCAGCACGCGCGCAGCGAAACCCGTGTAGCCGCTCATGACGACGAGGTCGGTGCAGAAGATCGTGGCCGCGCAAATGGCATATTGGGGAAGCTGCGGACGCGCCGGATCGATGAACTGCGGCAGCACCGCGAGCATGAACAGGATGCCCTTGGGGTTCGTCGCGTTGACGAAGAAGCCGCGCAGGAGCAGCGCCCGGCGCGTGCTGTCGACGGTCGCGGCAGCGTCGGAGCGCATCGGCACGGCCGGCGCGCGCCACTGCTGGATGCCGATGCCCACGAGGTAGGCGGCGCCCAGCCATTTCACCGCGGTGAAGGCGGTCGTCGACGCCGCCAGCACGGCGCCCAATCCGGCGGCGACGATGGCGAGCACGAACAGGATGCCGAGCTGCAGGCCGAGGATGTTCCATGACGCGCGCGCGTAGCCGTAGCGCATTCCCGCACTCATGCACGAAATTGCGCCGGCGCCCGGGCTCAGCGAAATGAGCCACGACGCGACGAAAAAGGCGAGCCACGTATCGAAGGTCATGCGCGCACGATCGGGTCGGTAAGC
The DNA here is from genome assembly GCA_963811685.1 of uncultured beta proteobacterium. Taxonomy (GTDB): domain Bacteria; phylum Pseudomonadota; class Gammaproteobacteria; order Burkholderiales; family Casimicrobiaceae; genus CAIWHR01. The sequence continues at coordinate 88,151 of CAWESK010000009.1, forward strand.
GAGCGGCCGATGATAGCACCTGTCGCGAGCAGCCCCGAGTGTCGCAGTGAGCAGTTGAGGGCCCGCAGCGAGCTCCGAGATGTGTACATATGGGTACAGCGAGGGGCGAGCTTCATCTGCCAACTGAGCTGCCATGGCTGCCACTGAGCACGACAAAGCAATCGGGGCGCGCAGCTGTTTTTGGGATCGGTTTCAGTCGAGCGTCCGGCGGAAGACCTTGAGCCCGATGGCGGTCACGACACCCATGAACAGCGCGATCGGCCACATCTCCGGCCCGATCTCGGGATAGCCGTTGCCTTTCAGCAGCACGCCGCGGACGATGCGAAGGAAGTGGGTGATCGGCAGCGCCTCGCCGATCGCCTGCGCCCAGCCCGGCATCCCGCGGAAGGGAAACATGAAGCCGGAGAGCAGGATCGAGGGCAGGAAGAAGAAGAACGTCATCTGCATCGCCTGCAGCTGGTTTCGCGCGAGCGACGAAAGCGTGAGGCCAAGCGTCAGGTTCGCCGCGATGAACAGCAGCACGGCGAGAAAGAGGACGTCGAGCCGGCCGATCATCGGCACATGGAACACGAGGCGGGCGAGCAGCAGGATGATCGTCACCTGGATGAGGCCGATCAGCACGTACGGCACGATCTTTCCCGTCATCACCTCGAGCGGGTTGGCCGGCGTGGCGAGGAGGTTTTCCATCGTGCCGCGCTCGGTTTCGCGCGTGATCGCGAGCCCGGTCATCAGCACCATCGTCATCGTCAGGATCACGCCCATCAGCCCGGGAACGATGTTGTACTGCGTGATCGCCTCCGGGTTGTAGCGCGGGTGCACGCGAACCTCGAACGCGTTGCGGTTGGCGGCGAGCGGTGCGAGCGGCCCGACGAGCTCGCGGGCGAGTGCGTTCTGCGCAAGTGGATTCACCGCCGCGATCGCATTGCCGGTGGCCGCCGGATCGGTCGCGTCGGCCTCAATCAGCAGCGCCGGGCGCTCGCCGCGGACGAGCGCTCGCGAGAATCCCTCCGGAATCGTGATGACGAACTGGACGACCCCCGTCGCCAGCATCCAGTCGATCTCGGCGTCATCGTGCGCCTCGCGGACGAAGTCGAAGTACTGGCTGTTCTCGAATGCGGCGAGGATGCTGCGCGAGAATTCGCTGCGATCCGCATCGCGGACCGCAGCGGCCATGTGCTTCGGATCCGAGTTGATCGCGAAGCCGAACAGCAGGATCTGCGCGATCGGTATGCCGACGATCATCGCGAACGTGAGCCGGTCGCGCTTCAGCTGGATGAACTCCTTGCCGACGATGCCGAACCAGCGCGACCACGAAAAGAGGCGGTTCATCGCGGATTCTCGGCCGGCGCGGCATCGGCGTTGCGCATCAGGTGGATGAATACGTCCTCGAGTCCCGGCTGCACCCGCTCCCAGCGGTAGCGCGTGTCCGCGCGAAATGGCGCGAGATCGGCATCGAGCCGCTGCGCGTCGCGTCCGACGACGTGCAATCGGCCACCGAACGCAGCGATCTGCTCGACGCCGGGAAGCGCCCGCAGGTCGCGAGCGAGCGACGCGAGATCGGGACCCGCCACCGACCAGCCGACGAGCGCCTGCCCGGCGACGACTTCCTCGACCGTTCCCTGGGCGAGCAGACGGCCGTTCAGGATGTAGGCGAGCTTGTGACAGCGCTCCGCCTCGTCCATGTAGTGCGTGCTGACGAGCACGGTGATCCCGGTCGCCGCGAAGGCGTGAAGCTCCTCCCAGAACTCGCGCCGCGCCTCCGGATCGACGCCCGCCGTGGGCTCGTCGAGGAGAAGCAGCAGCGGCTCGTGCAGCAGGCATGCGGAGAGCGCGAGGCGCTGCTTCCACCCTCCGGACAGCGTGCCGGCGAGCTGGTCGCCGCGCGCCGTCAAGTCCGAGCCGGTCGAGCGCCGCCTCGACGCGCGCATTGCGGTCGGGCATGCCGTACATGCGCGCGACAAAGCGGAGGTTCTCGCGGATCGTCAGATCCTCCCAGAACGAGAAGCGTTGCGTCATGTAGCCGGCGCGCTTCTTGATTTCGTAAGCGTTGCGGCGAATGTCGTAGCCGAGGCAGGTGCCCTCGCCGGAATCCGGCGTGAGCAGGCCGCACAGCATGCGGATCGTCGTCGTCTTGCCGCTGCCGTTCGGCCCGAGGAAGCCGAAGATCTCGCCGCGGCGCACCGTGAGCGAAAGGTCGCGGACCACGTGATTCGCGCCGAAATGCTTGTTGAGGCCGCGGACGTCGATGACGACGTCGGAGGCACGTTCGGCGACGGCGCTCGCGCTGCGGATGTTCCCCCCGTTCGGCGCTTCGCGCCGCTCCTCTCCTGGTGGGCGAGCGCCTTGGCTTCGCCCTGCTCGCGCCGGCGTTCGGGGCGGCCCGGCGGCGCTCACATGAACCCCCACGCTTGCGGCTTCGCCGCTGCGCTGCCCCCCGGGGGGCGTTATTCGCGCCTTGGGGCGGCCCGGCGGCGCTCACGGCAACGTCACGTCGACGGGCTGGCCGGGCTTCAGCTTCGCCGCGTCGGCGGGCGCCGGCCGTGCCTCGACCAGGAACACGAGCTTGCCGCGGTTTTCCTTCGAGTAGAGCACCGGCGGCGTGTATTCGGCGAGGTTCGACACGAAGTCGATCGTCGCCGGAATCGGCGCGCCGCAGCCGTCGCAACCGAGCTTCACGACGGTGCCCGCATGCAGCTGCGCGAGCGTGGGCTCGGCAACGTAGAAGCGCGCCTTGACGTTGGCCGGCGGCAGGATGCTGACGACGGGGCTGCCGGCGGGCACGAAGTCCCCCGCGTTGTAATACGTGTCGTGCACGAGGCCCGTCGCCGGCGCGGCAACGGCGCGCTGCGCGAGACGCCATTCGCTTTGCGCCAGCACTTCACGCGCCGCCTTGGCATCGGCTTCGGCGGCGCGGATTTCGTCGTTGCGCGCAGGCATTCTGGTCGTGGTCACGCTGGCTTCGAGCTCGGCGACGCGGGCTTCGTCGCGTTTCGCCGCCGATCGCGCATCGTCGAGCGCGGCGCTGCTGACGAAGCCGTCGGCGAAGAGTTTCTGTTGCCGCTTGAGGTTCGCCGCCGACAGCTCGCGCGCGGCACGCGCCTGCTGCAGCTGCTCGGCGACCATCTCGACTTCGGGCGGGCGCTTTCCGGTCTGCAGGTTCGCATAGCGCGCTTCGGCGCCGCGAAGTCGTTCCTCGGCCTCGCGTCTTGCGGCCGTCTCGTTCTCCCGCTCGAGTGCGAACAGCGGCGCGCCGAGCTTCACGGTGTCGCCGCGACGCACCGCGAGCTGCTGCAGCGTGCCCGCGAACGGTGCCGCCACGCGCAGGTATTCGCCTTCGATGTAACCCGTCAGCGGTCCGTTTCCGGCGGGCCCGCACGCGACGAGCGCAAACGCGGCGACGCAACCCCATGCCAACGCGGCGCGCGACCCGGGAATTCGATCTGCCATCTCGCCGCGAAGCTTACCATTTGCGCTGTGGCCGATAGGAGGTGGGGAGGCGCGCGGGTCGCCCGGTACAATCCCCGAACGAGCCCTGACGATGAGCCCGCCGGCAGCAGCACCGCTTTCGATTCACCGTTTTGCCTTCACCGGCAGGACCCGTGACTATTTCCGCATCTGGGCGGTCAGCCTGTGCCTGTCGCTGCTCACGCTCGGGGTCTACTCGGCGTGGGGCAAGGTGCGCAAGCGCCGCTACCTGTTCGCGCACACGAGGCTCGATGGCTCCGGCTTCGAGTATCGCGCCGCACCGTTGGCGATCCTGAAGGGCCGCGTGATTGCGCTCGCGCTTTTCGGCGGCTTCGCGCTCTCCGGGCATTTCCTCCTCGCGATGCAGATCGCATTCATCGTGCTGCTGATCCTGCTGACGCCATGGATCGTCGTCGCCTCGTCGCGGTTCAACGCGCGCAATTCGGCGTACCGCAACGTCGCCTTCGCCTTCGACGGCACGTTGCGCGAGGCGGCCAAGGTCATGCTGGGCTTCGGCGCGATCGCGCTCCTCACGGCGGGCCTCGGCTACCCGTGGTTCCGGATGCGCCGCGCGCGCTTCATGATCGAGCGGCATCGTTTCGGCGCGACGCCGTTCAAGGCCGATCTCGCCATCAGCGGCTTCATCGTCACGTACCTGCTCGCGGCGCTGATGCTGATCGGAGGCCTGGTGCTGATGTTCGCGGCGATGGGCGCGGCTTTCATGATGGCCGGCGGCGGCGATGCGAAGCATCCACCGTCCGCACTTGGTTATGTTCCCGTGATCGGGATCTATGCTGCGTACCTCGCCGTATTCGCCTATCTGCGCGCGCGTGTCGGCAATCTCACGCTCAACGGCACGATCGTGGGTCCGCTGCGCTGCCGCAGCACGTTGCGCGCACGCGACCTCACCTGGCTCTATTTGAGCAACATCGTTGCGGTCATCGGAACCGTCGGACTCGCGATACCGTGGGTCACGATCCGGATGGCCCGTTACCGCGCGGACAACCTCGCTGCCGTTGGAATGACGATGCTCGCATCGTTCGCCGCCGCGCCCGGCAGCGCGGGCACCGCAACCGGATCCGAGGTCGGCGATCTCTTCGACGTGGAGGTGTCGCTGTGATCGCCTTCGACGGTGTTCTCCACAACGGCCGCACTGCGGACGCGATCCCCGTTCGCATCGAGGAAATGCAGGACGACATCACGATCGCGGACGGTACGGTCACTGCGCGCATGCCGCGCGCCGGCATCACGACGGACGCGCCGATCCCGGGCGTGCCGCGGATGCTGCGGCTGCCGGACGGCGAGTGCATCGAGACGGCCGATCATGGCGGCGTCGCCGGGCTGTGGCCCGAGCGCGACATCGTCGCGCGCGCGGCCTACGCGCTGGAATCGCGCGGGTGGGCGGTCGGCGCCGCGATCGCCATCACGGGCGCGTGTATCTGGCTCGTCGTGGCGGTCGCCCTGCCGCTCGCCGCGGACCCGGTCGCGCGTCGCATCAGCCCGAACGTCGAGCGTTACCTTGGCGAGCAGGCGCTGGCGTCGCTGGACCGGACCGTCCTCAAGCCGTCGAAGCTGCCCGCCGACGAGCAGGAGAGATGGAGCGACAAGTTCGACGCTTTCGTGGCCGACGAAAAAGGCGAGGAACGATACGACGTCGTCTTTCGTCGCGCCGGGATGCCGAATGCTTTTGCGCTACCCGGCGGCACGATCGTCGTCACCGACGAGATGGTGGCCGCGGTCGGCAGCGACGATGAGCTCCTCGCCGTGCTCGCCCACGAAATCGGCCACGTGCGCGGCCGCCATGCGATGCGGCTCGTCCTGCGGAGCTCCGGCCTCGCCGTGCTGCTGACGGCGCTTGCCGGCGACGCCGTCGGCGTCACCTTTCTCGCGGTGGCGCTGCCGACGATGCTGCTGCAGTCGGGATATTCCCGGCAATTCGAAGCCGAGGCCGACGACTACGCCTTCGCGCACATGAAGCGGCACGGCGTGTCGCCGCAGGCGTTCGCGGACGTCATGCGCCGCCTCGAGAAGGAGACGGGCGGCACGCGGGACGATGACGCGATGATGCGCTACCTCGGCACGCACCCCGCGACCGCCGAGCGCATCCGGCGCGCGGAGGAAGCGAGATGAGCCGTCAGTACTTGATGCTGCAGCCGTACGGCGACGTCGACGCGACCGTCACCGGCTTGCCCGCCATCGCCTCGGTGAGCGCGGCGCGCACGTAATTGCGCGCGAGCTTCGCGTCGGCAGGATTCGCGGTGCGGCGATCGTCGATCGCGCCGTTGTAGACCACGTTGCCCGCGGGATCGATGACGAACATATGAGGCGTGGCCCGTGCAGCGTACGCCCGGGCGGCGGCGCTGGTGCCGTCGATCAGCGTCGCCTTTTGCGCCGCGCCCTGCGCCTGCATCCATTGCGCCATCTGCGCCGGCGTCTTGAATTCGTAACTGTCGGCGTTGGTCGAGTTGATCGACAGCCAGACGACCTCGCGCGCGCCCCATTCCTTCTGCAGTCCCTGCATGTTGCCGCTCGTGTAGTGCTTGCGCACGAACGGGCATTCGGGGTTGGTCCATTCGAGAACGACATACTTGCCGCGGTAGTCGGCGAGCTGCACTGACTTGCCGGCGGTGTCGGTGAGCGTGAATGCCGGCGCGCTCGCGCCGGGCGTCTGGGCGAGCGTCGCGACCGAAGCGAGCAGCGTCGCGGCGAGAAGGGGCACGGCAAGTCGGAGAATTCGCATGTTGACCTCCATCATCAGAGCGTTGCGAGCGCGTCGAGCACGGTCTGCTGCTGCAGCACCTCGGGCAGCAAGAGCGGCGTCTTCCCCGGCCGGTGCAGCACGTAGACCGGGACGCCGCTTCTGCCGAGCGCCGAGAGCGCGCGCGTGATCGCGGGGTCGCGCCGGGTCCAGTCGGCGCGCACGAGCGCGACATGGCGCTTCGCGAAGCCTTCGCGCACGACGTCGGTATTGAGCACGAGCCGCTTGTTGACCTGACAGGTGACGCACCAGGCGGCGGTGAAATCGATGAACACTGGGCGTCCGGATGCGGTGAGATCCTCGACCCGCGCCTGCGTGAACGGCATCCAGTCGCCGGCAGCGACGGGCGTCGAGGCATCGGCAACCTTCGCAGGCTCGTTGTCGTTCGCGAACAGCGGCCATCCGACGACGAGCGCGCCCGCCAGCACCGCGAACGCCGCAATCCCCCAGGGCCGCGCGCCGCCCCCGCGGACGATGCGCCACGCCCACAACGCGAAACCGATGCCGAGCAGCGCCACGAAGAGGCGCAGCACCGCATCGTTGTCGCGCTGCGCGCCCAGCACCCAGGCGAGCCAGATCACCGTCGCATAAAGCGGGAACGCGAGCAGTTGCTTGAAGCGCGCGAGCCACGGGCCGGGACGCGGCAGGCGGCCGCGCCACCCGGGGAACCAGGCGAGGAGCACGTAGGGCAACGCCATGCCGATGCCGAGCACGACGAACACGCCGAGCATCATCGCCACCCCTCCGGCCAGCGCAAAACCGAGCGCCGCACCCATGAACGGCGCCGTGCACGGCGAGGCGACGACGACGGCGAGGACGCCGGAGCCGAATGCGTCGATTGTCCGATTCTTGCTCGACCACTCGGCGACACTCGACGGTGCGAGCTGGCCGAATTCGAATACGCCGGACAGGTTCAAGGCGAGCACGAAGAAGAGGATCGCCAGCGCCGTCACGACCGACGGCGACTGCAGCTGGAACCCCCAGCCGAGCTGTTCTCCTGCGGCGCGCAGCGCCGACAGCAGCAGTCCCAGCGCAACGAACGTAAGAACGACGCCGGCCGCGAACGCAACGGCCTCGTGATGCAGCGTCGCCTTTCGATCGTGATGCGTCGCGAAGCCCAGCACCTTGAGCGAGAGCACCGGAAATACGCAAGGCATCAGGTTGAGCAGCAGGCCGCCGACGAACGCGGACGCGAGCGCAATCGCCAGCGCAAGTCCGCCGACCTCGGCAGGCGCGGCGGCGAGATTCAGCTCGGGCGGCGGCGGAAGTGCCGCTCGCGCCGGCGCGCTGACGGTGCCGTCGACGCGAGACGTCGATCGTCGCCGCCCGGACGTCGCCGCCGAAACCGTTGGCGGCGGTCACCACTCCCGCGAGGTTGCCGAACGCGCCCCGCTGCGTCGTCGCGACGGGCAGCATCAGCACGTAACTGCCGCCGTCGCGCGCGAGCGGCTGCGGCGCCGATGGCTCGATGCGATCGATCGCGTTCGCGAAATAACGGACCTCGCCGGGATCGGGCGCGCCGGAGGGAGGCGTCGAGCTTGAGCGCGATCGTCGTGCCGCGACCCGCAGCACTCGCCTGCCATCCCGCGAGCGGTCGCGGCAGCGCCGCAAGCGCCGCTGCGATCGGCTTGCCCCAGCGCGGATCGGGTTCCGCCACATTCGCAACCGGGAGCGTCAGCGAGAGATCCGCGCCTTCGGGGATGCAGGTCTCCTTGCACACGAGCCAGTCGGCTCGTGCAGTGAGCGTCACGTCGCGCCCCGACAGGAAATCGGGGACCGTGGTCAGCGTGACGAGGTGCAGAACCTCGTTTTCGTAGCCGTAGTTGAGAAGCGGTCCCGCCGGCAACAGGTGCGGCGCCGGCCATTCGATGGGCCCGGCCTTGACGCCGGCGGGGAGCTTCCAGTCGAGCGTCGTCGGCAATCCCGAATCGCCCGGGTTCTGCCAATACGTGTGCCAGCCCTTGTCGATCGCGAGCCGCAACGCGACGGTCAACGGCGTTCCGGGAACCAGCGCCGTCTTCGCGGCGACGAGCTCGGCTTCGACGTGCTCGGTTCGCACGGGCGCGCCGAGTGCCACCGCTGCGAACGCGAGCGCCGCCCCCGCGCACAGTGCACGGAGCAGTGGCAAGAAAGGCGTCGCGCGGAGCATGCTCATTCGTCGATGGCAGAGAGCCATAGCATTGGGTAAGGCGTCGCCGGGATGGTTCCCGGCCGACGACGCTATAATTCTACCGGTCCGCCCCGCTGCTGCCGGCGGATCCACCGCTCCCCCGCCCGCCGCATAGCCTCGGCCGACCGGCGGCGTCCCTTCGGCCAACACCCCCCGCCCCCCTTCGATTCCCATGGAAGCCTTTCTCGTGTCGGCGGGTGTGGTCGCGCTCGGCGAGATCGGCGACAAGACGCAGCTCCTCGCGCTGGTGCTGGCGGCGCGGTTCAGAAAGCCGCTGCCGATCATCGCGGGCATCCTCGCCGCGACGCTCGCCAACCATGCCCTCGCCGGCCTCCTCGGCAACTTCGTCCGCACGGCGTTGCCGCCCGACGTCCTGCGCTGGGCCGTCGCGCTCTCGTTCTTCGCGGTCGCGATCTGGGCGCTCAAGCCGGACACGCTTGCCGACGACGAACCCGCCCGATTGTCACGCTGGGGCGTATTCGGCGTCACCGCCGGCATGTTCTTCGTGGCCGAGATCGGCGACAAGACGCAGGTCGCGACGATGGTGCTGGCGGCACGGTTCGACTCGCTCGTCGCCGTCGTGCTCGGCACCACGGCCGGCATGCTGCTCGCTGACGTGCCGGTCGTGCTGATCGGCAAGTCGGCTGCCGCGCGGATTCCGATGCGCGCCGTGCGGATCGCGGCCGCCGTGCTCTTTGCGGCGCTCGGCGTCTATGCGCTCGTCGCGCCGGTATAATCGGCGACCGGCGCGCGTCGTGCGTGACGCCTGCAACCCACGATGAAACCGTACAACCCCGCCGCAATCGAAGCAGCCGTCCAGGAACGCTGGAAGGTCGCCGACGCCTATCGCGCCGTCGAGCGCGTTGGCGCAAAGAAGTTCTACTGCGTGTCGATGCTGCCTTATCCGTCCGGCATCCTGCACATGGGGCATGTACGCAACTACACGATCGGCGACATGATGTACCGGTATCTGCGAATGCAGGGGTACAACGTGCTGACGCCGATGGGGTGGGACGCGTTCGGGTTGCCGGCCGAGAACGCAGCGATGAAGAGCGGCGTCCCGCCGGCGAAGTGGACGCACGACAACATCGCCACGATGAAGCGGCAGATGCAGGCGGTCGGTCTCGCCATCGACTGGTCGCGCGAGCTGTCGACCTGCGATCCCGCGTACTACAAGTGGAACCAGTGGTTCTTCCTGAAGATGCTCGAGAAGGGCATCGCGTACAAGACGACCGGCGTCGTCAACTGGGACCCGGTCGACCAGACGGTGCTCGCGAACGAGCAGGTCATCGACGGCAAGGGCTGGCGCTCGGGAGCGCCGGTCGAGAAGCGCGAGATCCCGATGTACTACCTCCGGATCACCGACTACGCCGACGAGCTCCTCGACAATCTCGACAAGATGACCGGATGGCCCGAGCGCGTGCGGGTGATGCAGGCGAACTGGATCGGCAAGAGCCGTGGCGTGCGCTTCGCTTTTCCGCACGACATCCGGAGCACGGAAGGTGAAATGCGCGGCAAGCCGATCGGCGACGGCAGGATGCACGTCTTCACGACGCGCGCCGACACGATCATGGGCGTCACCTTCTGCGCGGTCGCGGCCGAGCACCCGCTCGCGATGCACGCGGCGAAATCGAATCCGGCGCTCGCCGCGTTCGTCGACGAGTGCCGGCGCGGCGGCGTGTCCGAAGTCGACGTCGCGACGATGGAGAAGAAGGGCATGCCGACGGGGCTCTTCGTCGCGCATCCGTTGACCGGCGACAAGGTCGAGGTGTGGATCGGCAACTACGTGCTGATGGCCTACGGCGACGGCGCGGTGATGGGCGTGCCCGCGCACGACGAGCGCGACTTCGCGTTCGCCAAGAAGTACGGGCTGCGCATCAAGCAGGTCATCGCGATCGACGGCGAAACGTTTTCGACCGACGCGTGGCAGCCGTGGTACGAGGACAAGACGCGCGGACATTGTGTCAACTCCGGCAAGTACGACGGCCTCGCCTACGAAGCGGCGGTGGACGCCATTGCCGCAGATCTCGCCGCGAAAGGCTTGGGCGAGAAGAAGATTACTTACCGCCTGCGCGACTGGGGCGTCTCGCGCCAGCGGTACTGGGGCACGCCGATCCCCATCGTCCATTGTCCCGCCTGCGGGGACGTCCCGGTTCCGGAGAAGGACCTGCCCGTCGTCCTGCCGGAGGACTGCGTGCCCGAAGGCGCCGGCAATCCGCTCGCGAAGCGCGCGGATTTCGTCGACACGACGTGCCCGAAATGCGGAGGTCCCGCGAAGCGCGAGACGGACACGCTCGACACGTTCGTCGATTCGTCGTGGTATTACATGCGTTATGCGTCTTTCGACGCGCCGACGATGGTCGATGCGCGCAACGACTACTGGAACCCGATGGACCAGTACATCGGGGGCATCGAGCACGCGATCCTGCACCTGCTCTACGCGCGCTTCTGGACCAAGGCGATGCGCGACATGGGGCTCGTCAAGTTCGACGAGCCCTTCACGCGGCTGATGACGCAGGGGATGCTGCTCAATCACATCTTCTTCCGCCGCACCGCGAAGGGTGGCATCGACTACTACGCGCCGGCGGACGTCGACGTCACGCACGACGCGGAGGGCCGGGTCACCGGCGCCCGCCTCAAGGCCGACGGGCAGCCCGTCGAGTACGGCGGCGTCGGTACGATGTCCAAGTCGAAGCTGAACGGCGTCGATCCGACGGACATCATCGAGCGATACGGCGCCGACACGGCGCGCCTGTTCGTGATGTTCGCCGGCTCGCCGCAGGACAGCGCGGTGTGGTCGGATGCCGGCGTCGAAGGCGCGCACCGGTTCCTGCGCCGGCTTTGGGCGTTCGCGCAGACCCATGCGGACACCGTGAAAGCCGCGACCGGACGCATCGACGGAATCGATGCGGCGGCGCCCGTCAAGGTCGCCCGGCGCGAGGTGCACCTGACACTGAAGCAGGCGACCTACGACTACGAGCGCGTCCAGTACAACACGGTCATCTCCGCCGGGATGAAGATGCTGAACGCGCTCGAAGCGATGCCGGCCGACGGTCCCGGCGCGAACGCGTTCCTGCGCGAGGGATTGTCGATTCTGCTGCGGGTGCTCTACCCGGTCGCGCCGCACATCGGCTGCGCGCTGTGGGACGAGCTTGGCTTCGCCGATGAATTCGGCTCGCTTCTCGACGCGCCGTGGCCGCGAGGTCGATCCGGCCGCGCTCGCGCAGGACGAGATCGAGCTCGTGCTGCAGGTCAACGGCAAGCTGCGCGGCAAGCTGACCGTGCCGTCGACGGCGGACAAGGCGGCGATCGAAGGCGCGGCGCGCGAGTCCGCCGAAGTCGTGAAGCACGCGGCCGGCGCGCCGGTGAAGAAGATCATCATCGTGCCCGGACGGCTCGTCAATGTCGTCGTCTGAGCGCATCCGCGGTGCCTTCGTGACGCTCGCCGCCGCGGCGCTGCTGACCGCCTGCGGCTTCCACCTGCGCGGCGACGTCGCGTATGCGTTCCCGACGATCTTCGTCAATTCGCCGGCGCCGCAGCCGATCGTGACCGAGTTGAAGCGCTACCTCGAGAGCTCGAGCAGCACGAAGCTCGTCGACAACGCGAAGGACGCGACCGTCACGCTCGACATCGTGAGCGTCGTCGACGACAAGGGCGTGCTGTCGCTGTCCTCCGGCGGGCGCGTGCGCGAATACGCGTTGTCCAAGCGCGTGTCGTTCCGGCTGAGCGACAAGGAGGGCCGCGACTGGATTCCGGCCGCCGAGATCGTGATCCGGCGCAGCTACACCTTCAACGAGTCGGAGGTGCTGGCGCGCGAGTCCGAGGAAACCCGCGCGCTGAAGGAGATGCAGACCGACGCGGTGCAGCAGATCATGCGGCGGCTGCAGGCGGCGCGGAAGCCGGCGTGAACCTTCGCCCGAGCCAGCTCGCCGCTCACCTCGAGCGCACGCTGGCGCCCGTGTACACGATCCACGGCGACGAGCCGCTGCTCGCGATGGAAGCGGGCGACGACATCCGCGCCGCGGCGCGCAAGGCCGGCTGCGACGAGCGGGAGGTGCTGGTCGCCGAGAAGGGCTTCGACTGGGATGCGTTCCGCGCGACCAACGCGAACCTCGGTCTTTTCGGCTCGCGCAAGCTGGTCGATCTCCGCATCCCGTCCGGCAAGCCCGGCGTCGAAGGCGCAAAGGCGCTCGAAGCGGCCGCGGCCTCAGTTGCCTCGGATGCGAATCCCGACATCGTTCTTCTCGTCACGCTGCCCCGGCTCGATCGCGCGGCGCAGTCGTCCGCATGGTTCACCGCGCTCGGTGACGCCGGCGTCGCGATCGCGGTGTTCGCGCTCGAACGCGACGAGCTCCCTGCCTGGATCGCAGCGCGACTCGCGCGGCAGGGACAGCGAGCGAGCGCCGAGATCCTCGCGTTCCTCGCCGACCGCTGCGAGGGCAACCTGTTCGCGGCGAAGCAGGAGATCGCGAAGCTCGGCCTGCTGCTGCCCGCGGGCGAGATTCCGTACGATGCGGTCGAAAGCGCCGTCACCGACGTCGCCCGCTACGACATCCTGCAGCTCTCGGAAGCGTGGCTCACCGGCGATGCCGCCCGCGCGCTGCGGATCATCGGTTCGCTCGAGAGCGAAGGCGAAGGGCTGCCGTTGCTGCTGTGGCAGCTGGGCGAGGACCTGCATGCGCTCGCCGCGATCCTCGAGCTCGCCGGCGACGGGAACGCCGGTCGCCGTCGCGCTGCGCAACGCGCGCGTCTGGGGGAGGCGGCAGGCGGCGATGGAGCGCGCGGCCAGGCGCGTTCGGACGGCGGCGCTCACGCCGATGCTGCGCGCGCTGGCGCGGCTCGACGCCGTGTCCAAAGGGATCGGCGCGGGCAATGCGTGGGATGAGCTCCGCGAACTTGCGCTGACCCTCGCCGGCCACCCGGCGGTTCCGCTCGCTACCGGCTGATCCACGACCGCCGCGGCGGTCAGTGCTTCTTCGTCTTGCGTGGCGCCGGACTTCGGATCGAGCGCGAGCTTGTCGGCGCCCGCGCCGCCCCGCTTGTCGAGATCGGCGCGCAGTCCTTCGTCGGAGAGGTCGATCGGCGACGAATGCTCCCAGTCGTGGCGCGCGACCTTGTTGAGGCGGTCGACGACGTGATGGCTGTCGACCTCGAGGGCCAGCTCGCGCCGCGCGTCGAACGACCCGGGCGCGAGATTGATCGACCCCACGACGGCGCGATCGCCGTCGGCGAGGATCATCTTCGCGTGGAGCTTCAGGCCCTTCAGCTTGTGGATCTTCGCGCCGACGTCGTTCATGATGCGCAACCCGCCGACGCCCTCGACCAGCTTTTCCATCTTCAGCGAGTGCGGCGCCTTGGCGAGGATGTGGATGGAGACGCCACGGTTCGCCGCGCGCACCAGCCGCTCGATGATCACCGTGTCCTGGTAGCGCTCGTTCTGCAGCCATAGCGTCTTCTTCGCCGAGTCGATGAACGCGGCGATCCGATCGCGCCCGTTGTTCGGGCACCAGATGAGCCGCGAGTCGGGGTGCGGATCGAATTGCTGCCGCGCCCAGTCGGCGTCGAAGCACGCGACCATCTCCTTCACCTCGTGCTTCTTCGTCGTCACCACCGCGTAGTCGCGCGTCTCGGTCAGATCGCGGGGCTCCCAGTTGAGCGATTCGACGAAGCCGGTTTCGTCGTCGATCACCATCGATTTCTGGTGCGTGAGGTCGAAGGCGGGATTGCTGTCCTGCACGGCGATACCCGCCGCCGCGAGCGTCTGCCGCGATTCCTTGTTCTCCTCCTCGCCGCTGCGCCGCGCAGGGTTGAGCATCACGCGAACCTTCACGCCGCGATGGTGCGCGTCGATGACCGCCTGGATCAGCGTCGGATCGGTGAACAGGAACATCCGGATGTTGAGCGAGCTGCTTCGCACCGTTGAGGGCGTCGAGAATCGGCGTCGCGGTGTCGTCGGGCAGAACGATCAGCGTGTGAGACATGGGCAAGGTCGAGAAGTGGCGTTCGCGGTTACGCCGAGGCGGCGGCGGGGGCGGCGGCGGTGGCGTACTGGATGTGATAGAGCTCCGCATAGACGCCGCCCAGCTTCATGAGCTCGTCGTGCGAGCCCTGCTCGGCGACCACGCCCTCTTTCAGCACGATGATCTTGTCGGCGTCGCGAATCGTGCTCAGGCGGTGCGCGATCATGATGACGGTGCGGCCTTTCATCAGCCGCTCGAGCCCTTCGATCACCAGCCGCTCGGACTCGGTGTCGAGCGCCGCCGTCGGCTCGTCGAGGATCAGGATCGGCGATTTGCGGATCAGCGCGCGCGCGATGCCGATCCGCTGCCGCTGGCCGCCCGAGAGCGTGTCGCCGCGCTCGCCGACGACGGAGTCGTAGCCTTGCGGCATCTTGACGATGAATTCGTCGGCGTTGGCGAGCTTCGCCGCCGCGATGATTTCGTCACCGGTGGCATCGGGCCGACCGTACGCGATGTTCTCGCGGATCGTTCCCTGGAACAGCACCGTCTCCTGCAGGACGAAGCCGACCTCGCGCCGCAGCGATACGAGCTTCCAGCCGCGGATGTCGGCGCCGTCGATCAGCACGCGGCCCGCCGTCGGGTCGTAGAAGCGGGGGATGAGGCTCACGATCGTCGACTTGCCGCCGCCGGTGGGGCCGACGATCCCGACGACCTGACCCGGCTTGATCGTGAAGTTGACGTCGCGCAGCACCGGCGCCACGTCCCCATAGCCGAAGGCGACGTGCTCGAAGGTGATCTCGCCGCGCACCGTGCCCGGATCGACGGCGTCGGCATGCTCCGGGATCACCTCGTCGGCGGCGAGGATCGCCTGAATGCGCTCCAGCGCGACGGAAGTCTGCGCGATCGTGTTCGTCATCTTCGCGAGATCCTGCACCGGCTTGAAGAATTTCGACAGGTACGCGAGGAAGACGGTCAGCGATCCCGCCGTCATCGCGCCGGCCAGGATCAGGGTCGTCCCCCGCCACAGCACGAAGCCGGTGCACAGCGCGACGACGATCGTCACCACCGGCGACAGCAGCGACTTGATCCGGCGCGCCTTGAGGGCTGCGGTAACCGACGCATGGCTCGCGTCGGTCATCCGGCCGGTCTCGAGGTCCTGGCGGCCGAAGGCCTCGACGACCCGCACCGAGCCCAGCCCCTGCTGGACGACGGCGACGATGTCGCTTTGCCGCTTGCGCACCTCGCGCTGCACGTCCTTCACCGCCTTCTTGAAGCGCATGACGAAGAGAAGCAGGAACGGCGTGACGGCGACGGCGACCAGCGTGAAGTCCCAATTGAGCCAGAACATGAGCCCCAGCATGCCGACGATCGTCATGAGGTCGACGAGAATCCCCAGCGTGGACGACGACGCGAAGTTCTGCACGGTGGCGACGTCGTTGGTGATCGTGGAGAGCAGCGTTCCCGTCTGCGTGCGGTCGTAGAAGGCGAGCGAGAGCCGGTGCAGATGCTCGTAGATGCGGATTCGCAGGTCGTTCGCTACGTACTGGCCCACGCTTTCGGTGAAGTAGTTGTCGATGTAGCTCGCCACCGCGCTCAGGACGGCGATGACGACCGTCAGCGCGCCGGCGAAAAGCGCGACTCCCAGCGTGTGCCGCCCGAACCCGTATTCGTGCGCCCATTCGAGGGCAGCCGGCAGCTTGTGCGCGCCGAGCGCATCGTCGAGGACGAGCTTGAGCGGCCACGGCGCGGCGAGGCTCATCAGCGTTTCCACGAGCATCGCCGCGAGCACGATGACGAGCCAGTGCCGGTACGGCCGGACGAGCTCGCGCACGAACGGCGTCATCGCGCGCGACGGCGCGGCGCGGCGAACCTTCGCCGCTCTCGTCGCGTCGCTGCCTTTGGCTGGAGTTGTCATCGCGTGGTGAGAGAGGGGCTCGCTGAAGACTGGAATCGTCGCGCGGCTCCGCGCCATCGTCAATAGCCCGCGCCCCCATCTGCGCCGAGCCAGCCTCCCGGCGCACATTCGGCGCGGCGCTCGTTGAGCGCGCAGGTCGTCATCGGCTTGCCATCGATGTCGCGCGCCGTCATCGTCCAGCGCGGTCCGTCGCGTTGCATCGTCATGAACCCGAAGCGGTTGGTCGCGACGATGGCGGACACGATCGCGCCGGGCGCCGGCGTCAGGCTCGCGGCGAGCGGCAGCGGCAGCTTCGAATCGACCCAGTCGCCGCCGAAGCCGGACACGAACTGCGCCGGCTGCGGCGTCGAGAAGCTCACCATCTCGAACAGATGCACGTGCCCCGAGATCAGCGCCTTGACGTCGGGCGGGAACAGCGCCACCGGCTCGATCGTCTGGAGCACGGACTGCAAGCCGGCATTTCCGGGATACGGCGCCTCCGGTTTTCCGGGGTTGGGCGCGAACGCGAGCACGGGATGGTGGCTCATGAAGAACGTGTTCGGGCGGCGCGCGCCGAGCGCGAACGCGCGCTCGAATTGCGCACGGTAGGTCACGTGCATCGCGCTCTCCGGCGCCAGCGGCGCGATCCCGACACGCGAGGAATCGAAGACGATGAACTGCGCATCGGCTCCCAGCGGGACGGCGTACGGCTCGCTGAAATCGCCGATCGGATCGTCGGCTGGATCGTTGCAGTCCTGGCGTGCCGCGAGCGGCCGCGGGTCGAGAAAGCGCCACCAGCCCTGCCCGGCGCGCGCGCAGGATTCGTGATTGCCGCGCACGACGATCCACGGCGCGGCGGCCAGCAATTTCGCGGCCGGCGCGAAGAAATCGGCCTCCCAGGCGTCCCACCCGTAGCCCCACGGCGTGCCGGCGCAACCGGCGTTGCCGGCGGGGCATGCGTTCTCGCGATAGTGATAGTCGCCGACATGGATGACGAGATCGGGCGCGCCGGCCGCCGCAGTGCTCGCGACCGTCGCGAACGGCCATTGCGCGGGATCGTCGCACGCCTGGAACACGTTGTCGGCGATCTTGATCCGGCAGCCCGAGTCGCCGATGACCACGATCTTGATCGGCTGCGCCTTCGGCAGCGGCAGCGCGCGACCTTCTATCGTCGCTCGCGTCACGCCCGCCGGAACCGGCATCTCGCAGGTCAGCACCGGAAACGCGGACGGCTTCGAATTCGCGGGCGTGCTGAACGTCGGGCGCAACGGCATCGTTCCCGGCAGCGCGCGCACGGTCATCGAGCGCGCGACGCCGTCCAGCTCGATGTTCGGGCAGGTCGCGGCGGAGGTGATGGCCCGCGCGATCGGCGCCCCTTCCTCGGAGAGCACGACGAAAGCGTACAGCGTGGAAGGGGCGATCGTCGCTTCGCGGGGCGCCGGCGGCGTCGCGCACGCCGCAAGCAACGCAACGCAGAGCAAGGACCAGCAGCACCTCCGTTCGCTCATCGCAAGTCTCCCCAGAGCGCCTGCATCGCCGCCAGCGCGGCCACGCCCGCGGTCTCGGTGCGCAGCACGCGCGGACCGAACGATACGGCACGGAGGCCCGCCTTCAGTGCCGCCTCGAGCTCGCGGTCGGAGAAGCCGCCCTCCGGACCGACCGCCAGCGCGACCGGCGACGCGGGGCGGGGCAGCGACGCGAGCACGGCCGGCGCGCCGGGAGCGAGCACGAGGGCCGCGTCGTTCCATTGCTGAACCCACGCCTGCCATGGCACGGGGGCTGCCACCGGCGGAATCCGGTTGCGGCCGCATTGCTCGCAGGCAGCGACGACGATCCCCCGCCAGTGCGCGAGTCGCTTGTCGCCGCGCTCGCCGGCCGGCATCGGCGCGCTGCGCTCGGTGACGAGCGGCTGGATCGCCGCCGCGCCGAGCTCCACCGCCTTGCGTATCGCAAAGTCCATCGCGTCGTTGGCCGCGACCGCCTGCGCCAGCACGATCGCGTACGGCGACTCGCGCTCGACCGGATCGAACGACTCGATGCGCACGTCGGCGCCGCTGCGCTGTATCCGCGCGAGTGTGGCCGCATATTCGCCCCCGGCGCCGTCGAAGATCGTCAGCGCGTCGCCGACCGCAAGCCGCAGGACGCGCACCGCATGATGCGCCGCCGCCGCAGGCAACGGCATCGACTGACCGACGAGGGCGGGCGTGAGCGGAGGCGGAACGAAAAAACGCGGCGCCGCCATCGCCTAGGCTTCGCAGTCGATCAGATCGAAATGGTATTCCTCGGTTTCGGCGACGAAGCCGATCCGCGCATAGATCGCGTTCGACGTCGGATTGGCGGCGTCGGTCGTGAGGAAGAGGCGGCGCTTGCCGCGCGCAAGCAGCTCGCGTGAAATCGCCGCCACCAGCGCGGTCGCGTAGCCGCGGCCGCGATGCTCGGGATCGGTGTAGACCGGCGCGATGCGCGCAAAGTCGGGCGCGGCATCGTTGAATCCGGCGAACGCCGCCGGAGCGCGGTGGTCCCAGATCCAATAGTCGCCGCGCGCGACGCGCTTCGGCAGCCAGGTCCGAATGCGCTCGGTCGAATCGGGAATCCCGGCCTCGATGATGAACGCGATTTGTCCGTCGATGAGCCACGGCAGGTCGGCTTCCTCCGCGACGCGCGGCGCGCCCGGCGCCGCGGGGACGTCGGCGACAGCGGAAAGCGCGTGCTGACGCAGGTGCGCGCGCAGCGAATGCACCCGGCCCGTGCGTGCCTTCCAGCGCCGCGCGAATTCCTCGCAGGCCGCGAGCGTGCCGACCACGCCCTGCAGCGCCGGCCAGTCGCGGACGATGTCGTCGGCGAACGCGGCCGCCGCCGCCGGATCGCTCTGACCCATGAACAGCGGGCCGTCTTCGCGCTGGATCGCGGCGCCGCAATCGCCGTACGTCGCAAGATACACGCGCTCGTCGACCGCGGGCGGCGCCCGCTTCATCGAATGCGCCCATCCGGCGAAGGGGCTCGCCGATGCCTGGCCGCGCGCCGCCATCGGCGCGGCCGCGGCGATGAAGGCATCAGGATCGGGATGGCGAACGACGTGCATCGGGATTTCGCAGGCGGTGGGACGTGCTAGGATTTTGACACACTGCCCCACGTTTCCTGCGAGGAACCATGCCCTCTCCCGCTGCCACCGGAGCGCTCGGCACCAGCGCGCCGCCGTTCGACCTTCCCGGCACCGATGGCCGCCGGCACGCGCTCGCGTCGGTGCGCGGCGCCAACGGCACCGTCGTGATGTTCATCTGCAACCACTGCCCGTACGTCAAGGCGGTCATCGACAAGATCGTGCGCGACATGCGCGAGCTCGCCACGCATGGCGTCGGCAGCGTTGCCATCATGAGCAACGATCCCGTGGACTACCCCGAGGATTCGTTCGACAACATGAAGGCGCTGTCGACGAAGTTCGGCTTCCCCTTCCCGTATCTGCAGGACGAGTCGCAGGAGATCGCGAAGGCGTACGGCGCCGTCTGCACGCCGGATTTCTTCGGCTACGACCGCGACCTGAAGCTCGTCTACCGCGGGCGCCTCGACAGCTCGGGCCGGTCGAGCGATCCGAACGCGCCGCGCGAGCTGTTCGACGCAATGGCGGAAGTCGCGAGGGGCGGCCGCGCGCCGGCGGTCCAGCAGCCGGCAGTCGGCTGCTCGATCAAGTGGAAACGGAGCTGACGCGCCAAGGTCAAAGAAACGCGCGCAGGGCGTCCAGCACCGCGTCCGGCTCCTCGGCCATCAGCGCGTGACCGCTGCCGGAGAGCGAGACGACTCTCGGCTCCTTCAGCGCCGCGATCAGCGCCTGCGCGTTGCGTGGCGGCGCCATGATGTCGCGCCCCCCGGTGATCACGAGCACCGGCCCGCGCACCGCCGCGGCGGCGGCAAGACCGTTGGCGTAGTCGTGACAGGCGCGCAGGTCGATCGCGAGCACGCCGGGTCGCGAGCGCTCCATCAGCCGCATCGACGTACCGGTCATCCACATGCCCGGAACGGCGTTGCCGCCGAGCTGCCTCACGGCGCTGAACGACCAGCCGTTGATGAGCTCGAACGCCACGTGGTCGTTGCGTCGCGCCGCGTCCAGCAAGTCGTCGCTGACGGTCATGGGCACGGCAGGACCGAGCAGCGCGATCGGGGCAACGCGCGCGGGATGCCGCGCCGCTGCCTCGAGCGCGGCGAGGGCACCCAGCGAATGTCCGACGAGCGCCGCCTGCTCGATATCCGCCGCATCGAGCAGCGCGAGAATCCAGTCGGCGATCGCCTCGACCGCGGAAAGCGCCGCGCCGCCGGACCGGCCATGGCCCGGCAGGTCGACCGCGAGGACATTGAATCCGTGATGCGCGAAGTAGCGGGACTGCCACGCCCACACGCTGTGATCGTGCGCCGCTCCATGGACGAACACGACGGCCGCCTGCTCGTCGATCAACCCGCGAGCGCCCGTGTAGGCGTACACCTCGGCGCCGGCGACGCTCAGAAACATGCCGCTGACGCCGGGACCGGCGTCATCACCGGGCGGCCGAAGAAACGCCTCGATATTGGCGGCCATCCGCCAGCGCTCGTGCCCATCGCTCACGCCTTGCCCGCGGCGTACAGCGCGCGGCTCAAATCCTCGATCAGGTCGTCGGGATGCTCGAGCCCGATCGAAAGGCGGATCGTGCCCTCGGTGATCCCGGCTTTCGCAAGCTCATCCGCCGACATCCGGAAGTGCGTCGTGCTCGCCGGATGGATGACCAGCGATTTCGCGTCGCCGACATTGGCGAGATGCGAGAAGATCTTCAGCGTGTCGATGAACTTCCGGCCCTGGACGCGCGTCCCCGCGAGGTTGAAGCTGAACACGGCGCCGCAACCGTTCGGCAGCAGCCGTTGCGCGAGCGCGTGATCCGGATGGTCAGGAAGCTCGGGATACGCGACACCCGCCACCAGCGCATGCGTCGCGAGGAACGCGACGATCCTGCGCGTGTTCTCGACGTGCCGCGCCATCCGCAGCGGCAGCGTCTCGATTCCCTGCAGGATCTGGAAAGCGGTGAACGGCGCCATGCACGCGCCGAAATCGCGGACGCCTTCGCGCCGCGCGCGCAGCAGGAAGGCGGCGGTCGTCGATTCTTCGCAGAACACCATGTCGTGAAAACCCCGGTACGGCTCGGTCAGCGTCGGAAACTTGGCGCGCGAGGACGGCGCGTTCCAGTCGAACTTCCCCGAATCGACGAGGAGGCCGCCGATGACCACGCCGTGGCCGGAAAGGAACTTGGTTGCCGAGTGGAACACGAGGTCCGCGCCATGCGCGAACGGCTGCATCAGGAACGGTGTGGTGAACGTCGAGTCGACGAGGAGCGGCAGTCCCTGCTCGTGCGCAAGCGTCGACACGCGCGGGATGTCGAGCACGTCGAGCCCCGGATTGCCGAGCGTCTCGCCGAAGAGGAGCCGGGTGGTCGGCCGGATCGCCGCGCGCCAGGCGTCGAGATCGCGGCCATCGACGAACGTCGTCTCGATGCCGAAGCGTGGCAGCGTATAATCGAGAAGATTGTGCGACCCGCCGTAGAGCGCGCGGGATGCCACGATGTGCGACCCCGCCGACAGCAGGGTTACGATCGCCAGATGCATTGCCGCCTGCCCGCTCGCCGTGGCGATCGCGCCCACGCCGCCTTCGAGCGCCGCGATCCGCTCCTCCAGCACGGCGCAGGTGGGATTCGAGATCCGCGAATAGACGTGGCCCGGCCGCTCCATGTCGAACAACGCCGCGGCATGATCGCCGTCCGGGAACACGAACGACGACGATTGGTAGATCGGCGTGGCGCGCGCGCCGGTTGCGGGGTCGGGCGCGGCGCCGGCATGCAGCGACAGCGTGTCGAAATGCGGTGCCCTGGGCTTGGCCATTGCGGGGACCTTGGGGGACTGGAACCGGAAGCGCGAAAGTGATCCCTATGGTAGCGCAACGTGACGCGCATCGCGTCCGCGGCTCCCGGGGATCCCCGGGTGTAGATTAGACTTCGAGGTTTGCTGCGGCACGATGCCGTGGCGATGCAAAGGAGACGTCCATGCAACGCAAGGCATCCGCGCATTGGCAGGGCAGCACGCAGGAAGGCAGCGGCACGCTGTCGGCGCAAAGCGGCACGCTGAAGGACACGCCGTACTCGTTCAAGGCGCGCTTCGGAGACGGCAAGGGCACCAATCCGGAGGAGCTGATCGCCGCCGCCCACGCGGGCTGCTACACGATGGCGCTGTCGTTCACGCTGAACAACGCGGGATTCACCGCCGAGGTGATCGACAGCGAAGCGGTCCTGACGATGGACCAGGTCGACGGCAAGCCGACGATTACCGCGGTGCACATGACCACACGCGCGCGCGTCCCCGGCATCGACGCTGCCAAGTTCGCCGAGTTCGCGTCGGCCGCGAAGACGGGCTGCGTCGTCTCGCGCGCGCTTTCGCCGTCGATCACGGTGACGCTGGACGCCGCGCTCGCGTCCTGACGACGATCGCCACGATGGCCGGACCGGCGCCGCCACCGATCAAGGGGCGCGGTGCAACCTTCAATCCGGAAAACCGGTTCCGCCGCGAGCAGCGCGCGCCGGTCGACGACGGCTGGGGTGACGCTCTGCGGACGGACGGGGACGATGCGCCGCCGCGCCTCAAGACGGTCGTGCGGATCCAGCCCGCGCGCACGATCATTGCGCGCAACGAATCGCCGGACATCCCGTACAGCCAGTCGATCAATCCGTATCAGGGCTGCGAGCACGGCTGCATCTATTGCTACGCGCGGCCGTCGCATGCCTATCTCGATCTCTCGCCGGGAATCGACTTCGAGACAAAGCTCTTCGCCAAGCCGAATGCGGCGGAGCTCCTGCGCGCCGAGATCTCGAAACCCGGCTACGTCTGCGATCCGATCCATCTCGGCAGCAACACCGACCCTTACCAGCCGATCGAGCGCGAATGGAAGGTCACGCGCAGCATCATCGAGGTTCTCGCCGCGTGCGACCATCCGCTGAGCATCACCACGAAGGGCGCGCTCGCGCTGCGCGACCTCGACCTGCTGGCGCCAATGGCAGCGAAAAATCTGGTTCGTGTGTTCGTCTCGATCGCAATGCTCGACCGCGAGCTTGCGCGCACGCTCGACCCGCGCGCGGCGGCGCCCGGCCGCCGACTGGAAATCGTCGCCGAATTCGCGCGGGCGGGCATTCCCGTCGGCGTCAACGTCGCGCCGGTGATCCCGCAGCTCACCGACAAGGACATGGAGTCGATCCTCGAAGCCGCCGCGGCCGCCGGCGCGACGCATGCCGGCTACACGCTGCTGCGGCTGCCGCGAGAGGTGGCGCCGCTGTTTCGCGCGTGGCTCGACGCGCATTACCCGTTGCGCGCTGCGCACGTGATGAGCATCGTGCAGGACATCCGCGGCGGCCGCGACAACGATCCGCGCTTCGGCACCCGGATGCACGGGCAAGGCCAGTACGCCGACCTGATCCGCAAGCGCTTCCATCTCGCGTGCAAGCGTCTCGGACTCAACAGCGAGCGCGACGACCCGCTCGACACGACGCGGTTCCGGCCGCCGCGCAGTTCGGGTCAGCTCGATCTCTTCTGAGCGCCCGCGCGCGACGATGCAATGACGACCCTCACCGATCGCCTCGCTCACTGCTACACCGGCGCGGTCCACGACGTGCTGCGCGCGATGGGGCACGAGAACATCGTGCTGCCGTCCGCCATCAAGGCGATCGCGCCGGGAATGAAGCTTGCCGGGCCGGTGTGGACCGTCGCCGGGCACATCGATCGGACGAAGACCCGGCACGAGACGCTGCTCGGGTGGTGCACGCTGCTCGCGAAAGCGCCTGCCGGCCACGTCGTCGTCTGCCAGCCGCACAACCGCGAGATCGCGCTGATGGGCGAGCTTTCCGCGCAGACGCTCGCCGCGCGCGGCGTGCTGGGTTACGTCGTCGACGGCGGCTCGCGCGACACGGAGCACGTTCTCGCGCAGGGATTTCCCGTCTTCTGCTCGTTCCTGACGCCCGCCGACGTCGTCTGCCGGTGGATTCCGGACAGCTTCGGCGAGCCGATCAGGATCGGTGACGTCACCATCGCCACCGGCGATTACCTCCTCGGCGATCGCGACGGCGTGGTGATCGTTCCGCGCGCAATCGCCGAAGACGTCGTGGCGAAGACCGAGGACGTGGTCGCGACCGAAAGCGAAATGCGCGCTGCGCTGATCGGGGGGATGGACCCGGTCGCCGCCTACAACCGCTATGGAAAATTCTGACGCGCCCGCGGTGATGCGCCTTTCGCCGCGCGACAACATCGCCGTCGCGCTGCGGCCGCTCAAGGCGGGCGAAGCGGTCGTCCTCGACGGCGTCACGCTGACCGTCGAGCGCAACACGGCGGTCGGCCACAAGCTCGCGGCACAGCCGATTGCCGCCGGCGAGCTGATCCTCAAATACAGCTGCCCGATCGGGACGGCGACGCAGGCGATCGCTCCCGGCGCCTACGTCCATACCCACAACGTCGAGAGCAACTACCTTCCGACGTATACGCTCCCCGGATAAGACGATGCTCGCAGGCTATCCGCGCGCCGATGGCAGGAAGGGCATCCGCAATGTCGCCGTCGTCGTCTATCTCGTCGAGTGCGCGCACCACGTCGCGCGCGGCATCGCCGCCGGATTCGACGACGATGCGGTGCATCTGATCGGGTTTCCAGGCTGCTACCCGAACGCCTACGCGCTCGACATGCTGGAGAAGCTCTGCACGCATCCCAACGTCGGCGCCGCGCTGCTCGTGTCGCTCGGCTGCGAAGGCTTCGACCGCCGGCGGCTCGCCCGCGCCATCGAGGCGTCGGGCCGTCCCGTGCGCACGATCGCGATCCAGGAAACTGGCGGCACGACGAAGACGATCACCGCAGGACGCGAGTGGATCGCGCAGGCGCTGCCCCTGCTCGCCGCGCAAGCGCCGGTGCCGATGCGCATCGACGAGCTGACGGTCGGCACGATCTGCGGCGGCTCCGACGCGACGTCCGGCCTTACGGCGAATCCGGCGATGGGAATCGCCTTCGACCTCCTCGTCGGCGAGGGCGCGAAGACGATTTTCGAGGAGACGGGTGAATTGATCGGCATGGAGCACCTGATGGCGGCGCGGGCGGCGAACGCTGCACTCGGGCAAGAGCTGAAGCGCACGGTCGCGAAGGCCGCCGAATACTATGCGACGCTGGGGTATGCGAGCTTTGCGCCCGGCAACGCCGACGGCGGGCTCACGACCATCGAGGAAAAATCGCTGGGCGCGTACGCGAAGTCGGGCCAGTCGACGATCGACGGCATCGTCAAGCCGGGCATCGCGCCGCCGAAGCGCGGACTCTATCTGCTCGACGTCGTTCCGGACGGCGAAGTGCGCTTCGGCTTTCCCAATATCAACGACAATGCGGAGATCGCGGAGTTGATCGCGTGCGGCTCGCAGGTGATCCTGTTCTCGACGGGCCGCGGGTCGGTCGTCGGCTCCGCCATCGCGCCCGTGATCAAGGTGTGCGCCAATCCGGAGACGTACAAGCGGATGGAGGAGGACATGGATGTCGACGCGGGCCGCATCCTCGAAGGCCGCGCGACGCTGCCGGCGGTCGGGCGCGAAATCTACGAGCTCGTGCAGCGGGTCGGCAACGGCGAGCGGACGAAATCGGAGGCGTTGGGCCATCGCGAGTTCATCCTGACCTACAAGAGCTTCGGCCCCCTCGGGCCGGCGTGCCTGCCGACGTAGGTTCTTCCATGCACGACATGCTCGTCCGACTGTACGCGCTGCCGAGCGCTCGATGACGCCGTGGCGGCGTGCGTCGCGCGGGGCGTCACGATTCGCCGCGCCCTTGCGCCTGAACGACAGGCCGTCCTCGACTGGACGCGCGCGCATTTCGCGAGCTCGGCCGCTGAAGTCGAGACCGCCTTCGCGCTGCTCGCCCGTGACCTGCTTCGTCGCGGTTCGCGACAACGCGATGGTGGGGTTCGCGTGCTACGACGTGACGTGCCGGAACTTCTTCGGGCCGGAGGGCGTGGCCCCCGACGAACGCGGTCATGGGATCGGCCGCGCGCTGCTGCTCGCGACGCTGCACGCGCAGCGGGCGCTGGGGTACGCCTATGCGATTATCGGCGGCGTGGGGCCGGCGGAGTTCTACGCCAAAACCGTCGGCGCCATCGCGATTCCCGGCTCGACCCCCGGCATCTACGGCGGAATGCTCAAGCGGGATTCGTCGACATGATGGCGCAGGCGAGCGGAGGCGAGCGCGCGGGGAGCCGGCCCTGGCGGACCTATCGCGGCAGCTGCCACTGCGGTGCCGTCGCGTTCGAGATCGAGACCGACTTCCCCGAGCTCACCACCTGCGACTGCTCGATCTGCCGGCGCCGGAATGCGCTGATGGTGAAGGTCCATGAGAGCCGCTTCAAGCTGCTCGCCGGGGCGGATGCGCTGGTCGAGTACCGCTTCCACACGCGCACCGCGAGGCATTTCTTCTGTGGTACCTGCGGCATCTACCCGTTCCATCGCAAGCGCAGTCACGCCCGACTACTACGGCGTCAATGTCTTCTGCCTCGACGATTTCGATCCGACCGGCATTCCCGTTCGCGCGACCGCGGGTGCCGCGATGGCGTAGTCGACGCGCGAAATCACTTCCCAATCCCGGTCCCGGAGAACTCACGTGGCGGTCATCCGATATCTCGTTGCCGACGTCGACGCGGCGCTCGCGTTCTACGTCGACGTGCTCGGCTTCGAGCTGGTGGAGAAATGGGGACCGCCCTTTGCGATGGTCAAGCACGGCGACCTCACCCTCTGGTTGAGCGGGCCGGGGAGCTCGGCCGCGCGCGCGCTTGCCGACGGGTCCCGGCCGGTGCCGGGCGGCTGGAATCGGTTGGTGCTCGAGACGGAGAATCTGTCGGAGCTCGTCGATAAATTCAAGCGAACAGGCGTGGCGCTTCGCGGGGCGATCGTGTCGGGGCCGGGTGGAAAGCAGATTCTGATCAACGACCCGTCGGGCAATCCCATCGAGCTGTTCGAACCGGGTAGCGGATGAACGCCAGCGAGACCGCCTCGTTCTACGACGAGCTCGCCCCGTTTTATCACCTGCTCTACGGCGACTGGGAAGCGTCGGTCAAGCGCCAAGGAGCGGCGCTGGCGGAACTGCTGCGCGCCAACGGCGTGGCCCCCGGCGAACCGGTGCACGACGCCGCCTGCGGCATCGGCACCCAGACGCTCGGCCTCCTGCAGCAGGACTATCGCGTCAGCGCGTCGGATCTTTCGCCCGGCGCGGTCGAGCGACTGAACGCCGAGCTCGCGCGCAGGAACCTTCCGGCCGAGGCCCGGGTCGACGATCTGCGGACGCTCGAGCACGTGCCGTCCGGATCGCTGGCAGCGGTCATCGCCTGCGACAACTCGATTCCGCACCTGCTGACCGACGAGGAGATTCTGCGCGCGTTCAAATGCTGCCACCGCTGCCTTCGCCCAGGCGGCGTCGCGGTGTTCTCCGTGCGCGACTATGCCGCCATCGAGCGCAGGAATCCCGACGTTCGCCCCTACGGAATGCGCGTGGAAGGCGGGCGCCGCTTCCTCGCCGTGCAGGTCTGGGAATGGGACGGCGATTGCTACGACCTTCGCATGTATCTCACGACGGAATCGCCGGCGGGCCAATGCGAGACGCGCGTGCTGCGCAGCCGCTATTACGCGGTGACGATCGCGAGGCTGCTGGAGCTCATGGCGGAGGCCGGCTTCGCGGCAATCGAGCGTCGCGACGGTGTGCTGTTTCAACCCGTTCTGATCGGCCGCCGTGCGCATGGCGCCTGAGAACCGCCCTGCTCCGGCATTCGATGCCGCCGCCCTCGAACGGATTTCCGCGGAAACGCTCGCGAGCTATGCCAAACGCGCGGACGCGTTCCGCGAAGGCAC
Source organism: uncultured beta proteobacterium (assembly GCA_963811685.1). Taxonomy (GTDB): domain Bacteria; phylum Pseudomonadota; class Gammaproteobacteria; order Burkholderiales; family Casimicrobiaceae; genus CAIWHR01. Next base: position 116,309 of record CAWESK010000009.1, read on the forward strand.
GCGCGATCACGACGTGCGCCAGAACATCGATTCACTGCTGCGGCACATCGAGGCGCCGCCGCCGTTTTGCATCCTCGATCTCGGCTGCGGCCCCGGACGCGACCTCGCGACGTTCACGCGGCTCGGCCACGTCGCCATCGGGATCGAGGGCGCGGCGCCGTTCGCCGCGATGGCGCGCGCCGACACCGGCTGCGACGTCTGGGAGCAGGATTTCCTGCAGCTCGACCTCCCCGCGGCGCGGTTCGACGGCGTGTTCGCCAATGCTTCGCTGTTTCACGTGCCGTCGCAGGAGCTGCCGCGCGTGCTGCGCGAGCTCAACGCGACGCTTAAACCCGGTGGCGTGCTGTTCAGCTCGAACCCGCACGGCGACAACAGCGAAGGCTGGAGCCGCGGCCGCTACGGCGCGTACCACGATCTCGCGACGTGGCAGCGCTATCTCATGGAGCGCGGGCTTCGTCCCGCTGACGCATTACTATCGCCCCGCCGGGGCTGCCGCGCGAGCAGCAGCCGTGGCTCGCGTGCGTCGCGCGCAAGCCGGCATCGTGACGCGGCTATAGTTCAGCCGATCGGTGCTTCGAGCAGGCAGCCGAATTCGCGCGCGAAATCGACCGAGACGCGCGCATGCACGGCACCCTGCTGGTCGAAGAAGCGTTGCGTGCCGCGCGTCGTGAACACGCCTTCGTGCCAGATGTTCGGATGGATGTAGAGGCCGCGCGTTCCGTCGAAGCGGAAGCAGACGAAGTCCGCGGGCAGGACGTCGTCGCCGGGGAGCGCGAGCGGCACGAGGAACGGCTTCCGCTCGAGCGGGAAGAAGAGCTGGCCGCCATCCGGGTGATAGTTCGCGTGCCAGAGGAGGATGCGGCGCGGATCGCGGCGATGCGCTGCGTCGGCGGTGGCCGGCTCGTCGCCGTACGCCAGGATGTAATGCCCGCCGACCGCATCGTTGCGGCCGTAGAGGATGTCCCCCTGCCATTCGCTGACAAACGTGCCCTGCGTCGTGCCGGCCTGGTCGCCGGTGTCGAGGTCGACCGGGCGCGTGCCTTGCGCCGGCCAGCGGACGATCTCGATCGCGCACGCCGCCGGATCGTCGACGCAGCCTGCCGAATCCTTCGAGCGCCGCTGGCGTCGCGTCCACGACCGGCATCGCGACCCGCCGCAATCCGGCGGGAAGGTCGGGATTGAGGTAATCCGTGACGGCAGGCACCGCGACGGAGCGATCAGTCAAGAAGCGCGATCTGAAACGGCCGATGCCGTCCGCCTACGGGCTTTCCCGCGGGCGCCGGCAGATGGTAATACGCGCGCGTTGAGATGCCGCGCGACCGCATCGACGTCTTCGCCGCTCCAGCCGAGCTTCGCGTTCTTCTGCCAGCGCTCCACCTGCGCGTTCAAGCTCGCCCAGTCGGACACGAGCTTCTTTTCCCGCCAGTGGACCTCGGTCGTGTGGCAGCCGACGCAGTGTGTCGTATAGAGGAGGTCGCCGCGAGAATTCTCCGGCGGCGACTGCGCTTGCGCGATCGCAGCAAGAATCGTCAGCACGCCACAACCGATCGCGCGCATCATCCACGCCCCCCGAGCCCGTGAACGCCCATCTACCGGATTATCGCCGGTATCGCAGGACCCGCAAACTACCGGATTCCGTTACGCAGGCGCGTGCCAGCCGGCATCCGCCCACAGTTCCCCGCTCACCGCCGAATTGGCGAGCATGAAGCAGATGGCGTCGGCGATCTCTTCGGGGCGGATCAACCGGCTCAACTGGGTGAACGGCAATATGTTCTTGCTGATGTAGTCGTCGCCCATCGCGCGCACCATCGGCGTGTCGGTGAATCCCGGGTGAATGAGGCCGCAGCGCACGCCGTGGAACACCGCCTCTTTCATGATCGTCGCGGCCGCGCCCTCGAGTCCCGCCTTCGCGCTCGCGTAGGAGATCTGGCCGCGATTGCCCTGCGACGACACGGAGCCGATGAACACGATCGCCCCCTGCATGCCCTCCGCCGGCTGCCAGCGCTTGAGGCCCGCGGCGGCGCGATTTTCGGCAATGCGACCGATCATCTCGAGCGCCCAGTAGACGGGGGCGACGAGATTCACGTCGAGGACCTGCTTGAACCGATCGACAGAATAGATCCGCGCCTTGCCGGACATCTTGTCGATGCGCACCGCGAGATCGTCGCGCGTGATGCCGGCGGCCGGCACGCATATCGTGACGGTGTCGATCTCGCTGCTGATGGAATCATAAACCGAGGCGCGAAACGCTTCGTCGGCCACATCGCCCCGATAGGGGTAAGCCACTTTGCGGCCGGCGTTCGCATTGATATCGGCGGCCACGTCGGCGATGGACTCGCCCATGTCGACAAGGGCCATCGCGCGCACGTTGCGGCGCGCCATGTCGACTGCGACCGCGCGCCCGATGCCGCTGGCCGCGCCGGTGATAACCGCTACTTTTCCCGGAAATTCCATGCGAGCTCCCTGGTGATCGTTATTGCTGCACTGCAACATCATAGCCGTTTTATCGACCACCGTCACGGGAAAACTGGACCCAAGTCAAGGAATTCGCTCACATCGGGTGGGCGCCGCAGCCCCGCCGACTGCGAGGGCAATGGCTGTCAGGCGAATCGATGAAAGTGAGCAATCACTCTCATACATGGGCGACCACGCACCGACGCGATGCGGTCAGCCGACAAACGATCATTCAGCCGGCGCCGGCTCCGCGGTCGTGACGGCCTTGTGCGATGCAAGCCACTGCTGGAAGCGCTCGAAGTAGAGATAGATCACCGGCGTGATGTACAGCGTGAGGAGCTGCGAGACGACGAGGCCGCCGACCACCGCAAGTCCCAGCGGCCGTCGCGCTTCGCCGCCGGCGCCCAGCGCGAGCGCGATCGGCAGGCTTCCCATCAACGCCGCCATCGTGGTCATCATGATCGGGCGGAAGCGCGTGATGCAGGCCTGGAAGATCGCCTCGTCCGGCGGCTTCGACTCGTTGCGCTGCGCGGCGATCGCGAAGTCGATCATCATGATCGCGTTCTTCTTGACGATCCCGACCAGCATGATGATGCCGACGAACGCGTACATGTTGAGATCGATTCCGAAAAGCCAAAGCGTGATCAGCGCGCCGAAGCCGGCGGTGGGAAGTCCCGACAGGATCGTCAGCGGGTGGATGAAGCTCTCGTAGAGGATGCCGAGCACGAGATAGATCACGAAGATCGCGAGCACGAGCAGGATGCCCATCCCGCGCAGCGACGACTGGAAGGCCTGCGCCGTGCCCTGGTACATCCCGGTGATGGTGGCCGGCAGCTGCATCTGTGCGGTCGCCTTGTTGATCTCCTTGATCGCATCGCCCAGCGCGACGCCGGGCTGTGAGGTCGAAGGAAATGGTCACCGCGGCGAGCTGTCCCAGGTGGTTGATGGCGAGCGGCCCGACGGCGGGCGTCAGCGTTGCGACGGTCGACAGCGGCACCAGCGCGCCCGTCGACGAGCGGACGTAGAGCAGCGACAGCGCCGCCGCATCGCGCTGGTAGCGCGGCTCGAGCTCCATCACGACCCAGTACTGGTTCGTCGGCGCGAAGATCGTCGACACCTGGCGGGATCCGTACGCGTCGTAGAGCGTGCTTTCGATCGCCTGCGCCGAAACGCCCAGCGCCGACGCCTTGTTGCGGTCGATCTGCACCATGACCATCGGCTTCGTGATCTGCAGGTCGCTCGTGACGTCGACGAGGCCCGGCAGCGAGCGCAGCCGGTCCTCGATCTTCGGCGCCCAGTCGTAGAGCTCCGCCGTGTCCGTGCCCTGCAACGTGTACTGGTAGGTGCTCTTCGTGACCTGGCCGCCGATGCGGATCGCGGGAATGTTCTGCACATAGGCCCTGATGCCCGAAACGCGCGACAGCGGTCCACGCAGCTCCTGCACGACCGCGTCGGCGCTCGGCCGCGTCTGCGCGCGGCGTGAGCGCCACGAAGATGCGTCCGACGTTGAGCGACGCGCTCGGTCCGCCGGCGCCCACCGTCGACATCGCGCCTTCGATGTGCGGATTCGCCTTGACGATGTCGGCAACCTGCTTTTGCATCGTTCGACATCGCATCGAAGGACACGTCCTGCGCCGCTTCGGTGAACACGAGGATCAGCCCGGAATCGTCAGCCGGCAGGAACCCCTTCGGCATCCAGGCAAACAGGAATCCCGTGCCGATCGTGATGGCGAAGAAGACGGCGATCGTCAGGCGCTGGTGCCGCATCACCCACGACAGCGTCGAGCGATAAGTACTCAGCATCGCGTCGAACATTCTTTCGCTGAGCGCGTAGACGCGTCCGTGCTTGCGATCATGCTCGCTCGACAGCATCCGGCTGCACAGCATCGGCGTGAGCGTGAGCGACACGAATCCGGAGATCAGCACGGCGCCGATGATCGTGACCGCGAATTCGCGCAGCAGGCGGCCGAGAATGCCGCCCATGAACAGCACGGGGATGAAGACGGCCGCCAGCGAGATCGTCATCGACACGATCGTGAAGGCGATCTCCTTCGACCCGTCGAGCGTCGCCTGCCAGCGCGACTTTCCCATCTCCATGTGGCGCGTGATGTTCTCGAGCATCACGATGGCGTCGTCGACGACGAAGCCGACGCACAGCGTGAGCGCCATCAACGACAGGTTGTCGAGGCTGTAGCTCAGCGCGTACATGAGCGCGAACGTGCCGACGATCGACATCGGCAGCGCGAGGCTCGGGATCACCGTCGCCGAGACGCGGCGCAGGAACACGAAAATGACGCTGACGACGAGGACCAGCGCGAGCAGCAGCGATTGCTGGACATCGTGCACCGACGCCCGGATCGGGACGGACCGGTCGTAGAAGACGTTGAGGCTGATCGCCGGCGGCAGCTGCGTCTCGAACGTGGGCAGGATCTTGCGGATCGCGTCGACGATCTCGATCGTGTTGGTGCCGGGCTGGCGCTGCACGCCCAGCATGATCCCGCGGGTTCCGTTGAACCACGCCGCGATCTTGTTGTTCTGGACGCTGTTGGTGACGCGTCCGATCTCGGACAGCCGGACCGGCGCGCCATTGCGGTAGGCGACGATCATCGGCGCGTAGGCAGCGGCGTTGGTCAGCTGACCGGTGGCCTGGACCGACGTCGCCCGATCGTTCCCGTAGAGCGTGCCGGTGGGCAGGTTCACGTTGCTGTTGCCGACCGCCTGCTCGACGTCGGTGATTGCGATGCCCCGCGTGGCCATCGCATTGGGATCGAGCTGGATCCGCACCGCGTACTGCTGCGAGCCGTAGACGCCGACCTGCGCGACGCCGCTGATCGTCGAGATCTGCTGCGCGAGCAGGTTCTCGGCGTACTCGGCGACCGTGGAGAGCGGCAGCGTCGTCGACGACAGCACGATGTTCATGATCGGCGCATCGGCGGGATTGACCTTGCGCTGCGTCGGCGGCGTGGGCATCGTCGAGGGCAGCGAGCGCGCGGCCGCGGCAATCGCGGATTGCACGTCCTGCGCCGCGGCGTCGATGCTGCGGTCGAGCGAGAACTGCAGCGTCACCGTCGACAAACCGTCGGTCGACACCGACGTCATCGAGTCGATGCCGGCGATCGTCGAGAACTGCTTCTCGAGCGGCGTCGCCACCGCGGAGGCCATCGTCTCCGGACTCGCGCCAGGCAGCTGCGCCTGCACCTGGATCGTCGGAAAATCGACATTCGGCAACGCGTTCACCGGCAGCAGCCGGTAGGAGATGATCCCGAAAATCAGGATTCCGGCCATGACCAGCACGGTCATCACCGGACGGCGGATAAAGGGCTCGGAGATGTTCACGAAGCTGCCGCGCCGCGGCCGACGCTGACCTTGCTGCCGGGGGCGAGCTTCAGTTGTCCGACGGTGACGACCTGCTCGCCGGGCGTGAGCCCGCTCGTGACGACGCTGTCGTCGCCCTCGGTGCGCGCGACCTTGATGTTGCGGAGCTCGACGGTCATGTCCGGCCTGACGACGAAAACGTAAGGGCCGCTCGGGCCATCCTTCACTGCCGCGGAAGGCGTCACCACGGCGTTCGCCTGGTCGTAGAGCGTGAGCGCGATGTTGGCGAACTGGCCGGGCCACAGCGCCTTGTCGGTGTTCGGGAACTCGGCACGGAGCTTGATCGTGCCGGTCGTCGTGTCGGCGCTGTTGTCGACGAAGCTGACCCGTCCTGCGGCAGGCGTCGTGGTGGCGTTGGGCAGCTTCGCCTCGACCTTGAGCACGCCCTTGGCCTGATAGGCGCGTATCTCGCTGACGTTCTGCTCGGGCACCGAGAAGGTGACGAAGACCGGAACGACCTGGTTGATCGTGACAAGCGGCGCGGCATCACCGGCCCGCACGAGGTTTCCCTGCTGGATCATGATCTTTCCGGCGTAGCCCGTGATCGGCGAGCGGATCGTCGTGTACTCGACCTGCAGCTTTGCGTTCTCCACCACGGCTTCGTCGCCGCGGACCGTCGCCTGCGCGGTTGCGGTGTTCGTGCGCACCTGCTCGTAGGCATCGGTCGAGATGAACTTCTTCTCGAGCAGATCCTTGTAGCGCTTCTCCTGTTCGACGGCGCGATCGAGCAGCGCGTTGTCCTTGAGCAGGTTGGCCTGCGCCTGCTTCAGGCTCGCGTCGAATGGCCGCGCGTCGATCTCGAACAGCACGGCGCCCTGGCGGACTTCGTCGCCCTCCTTGAAGCGCACGCCGACGATCTGGCCATCGACACGCGCCTTCACCGCGACCGTCGTATAGGGCTCGACGTTGCCGATCGCATGGATCCGCACCGGAATCGATTTCGAGGTGACGGCGGCCGTCGTCACCGGAACGGTCGGCGGCGCCTTCGGCTCCGCCGCGCGCGAGCCGGGAAATCCGCGGACCAGGAAATAGGATCCCGCCGCCAGCAGGACGACCGCGGCAGTGACGATCCAGAAACTTCGCCTGTGCAGCATCGAAATCGTAGGGAAACGTGGTTCCAGCCGGAATTTGCCCCGTGCCGCGCCGAACCGATTGCTATCGAGGTCGACGCCGACCGGGGTGACGCCAGCGCCCGCTAAAATAGACTATCACCACCGCGCCGAGTTCTTGCGCGGCAGGGGCGTTTTTCCCTGACAATGCCGCGCCACCCATCCGATTCCCCGCTTGCATCAATTTGCAACAATTTTCCAGCGCCAACGGATCGCATGCTGCAATGCAGCAACGGCGCTCAAGTCCCGATCACCTTCAACGAGTCGACGCCATCACACCATGACGAAGTCCACCGGCTTTTCCGACGTCGACGGCAGCGCGCGCGCGGAGGCGCTCGTCGATTACCTCGCGATTCTCGCTGACCGCCTCGCCGGCGCGCGCCGCGCGGGCTACGAAATGCTGCGCTTGACTCCCGGCGCGTCGGTGCTCGATGTCGGATGCGGTGGCGGCGAGGTGTGCGTCGAGCTCGCCGCGCGCGTGGGGCCGCGAGGGCGCGTCGCGGGCATCGATCCTTCGGAGACCATGATCGCCGCCGCCAGGCGGACCGCCGGGGTGTCCCCGCTGCCGATCGAGTTGCGCGTCGCCAGCATTTACGCGTTGCCGTTCCCCGACGGGGCTTTCGACGCCGTGCGCGCCGAGCGCGTGTTCCAGCACCTCGACGATCCCGAGGCCGGTTTGCGCGAAATGCTGCGCGTGACGCGCGCGGGCGGGCGCGTGATGGCGATCGACCCGGACCACGGCCAGCACGGGCTCGCTCTCGACGATCCCGCGCACCGCCGCGTGCACGACGCGAGCACGCGGGCGCTGCTGCGCATGATCGCGAACCCGCACAGCGGAACGCGTCTGCGCGCCATGTTCGTGCGCGCCGGCCTGGCCGAGATCGAGCAGGTGATCCACGACGTGGAGATCACCCACGCGGATTTCGTCCATGCGGTTTTTCTGCACGACCGACTGGACATGGCGGTCGCCGCCGGCGACATCACGCGCGCGGACGCCGACGCATTCGTCGCCGCGCTGGAGGAGCGTGCGCGCGCCGGTGCGTTCTTCGCCAACGCGTTCGGCTACAACGTCGCCGGGACGAAGGTGTAGACGCTGCTTCGCGCGTCCGCAATCCGGCGGCGAGTTCGTTACGCGGGCTTGTCCTGGTTGATCCAGGCGCAGACGATCCCCATCAGCACCGCCACGATCGTTCCGAACACGATTTGCTTGGCCACGACGTTGCCCGGCATCGGCTGGACGGCGTAATAGATGAGGTAGATCGGTATGACGCTCAGCACGGCCACGGCGAGCCCGAAGCGCACCCCCTGCCCGAGAAACGGCTTCGCTTCGCGGCCCATCCGGTAGATCCAGGTGAAGCCGACGCCGATCAGAACATGCGCGGCGATCATGAAGCCGAAAAAGCTCATCTGCTGGTCGTCCGGCCGGAACAGCGCGCCCAGCGCCTTGTAGTCCGGCGCCAGAAGCCAGCCGTGCACGACGAAGCCCAGCAACAACGACATCACGGCCATGACGACCGCGGACATGACGAATCTGCTGTTCATTTTTCCTCCTCTTTGGCCAATGCATTCCCCCGCGGCGTGGGCGCCGACGACACCTCTGGCGGCTCTTGCTCGCCCGCGATTCCCCGGCGCGAAACCGCGACCCGCGCCATTGTCCTCCAACTGGCGACGCGACGCGCTAGATCGGCAGGAACACGGCGGTCGCCAGCGTCTGGACGACCTTGCGTATCGTCCGGTTCGTCCGTTGCGCGGTGATCTGCGCCATCACGTCCTGGTAGGCGATCATTTTTCCGAACTCGCGTTCGAACGAAAGGTTGACGATGTCGCCTCCCGCTTCGTTCGACAGGATCAGGAGCTCCCCGCGGGCATCGCGCGCGTGGCCGAGCTTCCACGCGGCGATCTCGATGTTGCGCGCCGAGTTGTACAGCTTCTGCGCGTCGAGACTGTCGGTGAGATAGAACTCGGTCTTGCCGTTGTAGGAAAGCAGCACCATGCTCGCGAGCCCGACGCCGAACGCAAACACCCGGTCGCCGGAATACTCGGGCTTCAGCGCGAGCACGATGGCGTCCGCGCCGCGGGCCTCGCCGAGCTCGGCGAAGCGGAACTGGAATTGCGGGTCGAATGCCCGCGCCATCGCCGCGTCCATGTCCTTGAAATTGCCCTTGCGCCATTCGCGCGGGTTGCGGCGATAGAGCTTCTCCATCAGGAGGCGCGCGGAGCCGAGGCATTCCTTCGCGTTCACTTCCGCCACGAGATCGACGTCGGATCTCGCCAGGTCCGACGCGCGGAAGTTCTGCTCGACGGGAGCAGGCCGTTTCCCGGTGGATGGAGCGGCCGGCGGATACGACGTTGGCGCGGCGCAGCCAGCAAGCGCCAGGCACAGAACGCAGGCGAGCCGCGTCGGTACGGGTGCTATCCGCGATTGGATCGGGGTCAGTGGCTTTCGCGCCCGACTTTCGCTCCCGACTTCCCGACCAGGAAATCGAGATCGACGCCTTTGTCCGCCTGCTGCACGGTATCGCAATAGAGCTTGACCCAGCCGCGGTCCGAATGCGCCTTCGGGGGTTTCCATTGCGCGCGGCGGCGGGCGAGCTCGGCTGCGCCCACGTGAAGATGGATCTTTCGCTGCGCGACGTCGAGCTCGATCAGGTCGCCGTTGCGCACGAGTGCGAGCGGGCCGCCCGCGGCCGCTTCCGGGGCCGTGTGCAGCACCACGGTGCCGTAGGCGGTGCCCGACATCCGCGCGTCGGAGATGCGGATCATGTCGGTGACGCCCTTCTTCAAGAGCTTCGCCGGCAGCGCGAAATTGCCGACCTCGGGGAATCCCGGATAGCCCTTCGGGCCGCAATTCTTCAGCACCAGCACCGACGCCGCATCGACATCGAGCTTGGGGTCGTCGATGCGCTTGTGCAGGTCGTCGATGTCCTCGAACACGACCGCACGTCCCTTGTGCTTCATGAGCTTCGGCGTCGCCGCCGAGGGCTTCAGCACGCAGCCGTCGGGCGCGAGATTGCCGCGCAGCACCGCGATGCCGCCGTGCGGCTTGAACGGCTTGCCGAGCGGCGTGATCACGGCGGGGTTGTAGTTGACCGCGTCCTTGCTGTTCTGCCACAGCGTCTTTCCGTTGACGGTCAGCGCTTTCCGGTGCAGGAATTGGCCGATCTCCTTGATCACCACCGGCAACCCGCCCGCGTAGTAGAAATCCTCCATCAGGTACTTGCCCGACGGCATCAGGTCGACGAGGCAGGGCATGTCGCGGCCGAGCCGGTCCCAGTCGTCGAGCGTCAGCTTGACGCCGATGCGGCCGGCGATCGCGAGCAGATGGACCACCGCATTGGTGGAACCGCCGATCGCGCCGTTGACCATGATCGCGTTCTCGAACGCGTCGCGCGTCAGGATCTTCGACATCCGAAGATCCTCGTGGACCATCTCCACGATGCGCCGACCCGCCATCCGCGCGAGCAGCCGGCGGCGCGAATCGACGGCCGGGATCGCCGCGTTCGTCGGCAGCCCCATCCCCAGCGCCTCGACCATCGACGCCATCGTCGACGCGGTGCCCATCGTCATGCAGTGGCCCGCGGAGCGCGACATGCAGGCTTCCGCCTCGACCAGATCGGCGAATTTCATTTCGCCGGTCTTCAGCATTTCGGTGAATTTCCAGACGTGCGTGCCCGAGCCGATGTCCTCGCCGCGGAACTTGCCGTTCAGCATCGGCCCGCCGGACACGCCGATCGTCGGCAGGTCGCACGACGCGGCGCCCATCAGCAGCGACGGCGTCGTCTTGTCGCAGCCCATCAGCAGCACGACGCCATCGAACGGGTTCGCGCGGATCGATTCCTCGACGTCCATCGCCGCCTGGTTGCGGAAGAGCATCGTCGTCGGGCGCATCAGCGTCTCGCCGAGGCTCATCACCGGAAACTCGATCGGGAATCCGCCCGCATCGAGCACGCCGTCGCGCACGTGCTGCGCGAGCTCGCGGAAATGCGCGTTGCAGGGCGTGGCCTGAGACCACGTGTTGCAGATGCCGATGACCGGCCGGCCGTCGAACTGGTCGTGCGGAATCCCCTGATTCTTCATCCAGGAGCGGTGGACGAGCGCGTCGCGGTCGTGGCTGCCGAACCAGACGGTGGAGCGGAGCTTGCCTTTTTTCTTGCTCATGTGGGTTCAGCCGCGAGGTTCGAGATCAGAGGAAAGGCGCTCACGCGACGAGCCTCTGTCCGGTCGCCTGGTCGAACAGATGGACGTGTGCGGGATCGACGCCGAGCGCGATCTTGTCGGCGGGATTCACCGCCGGCCGCCCGTGCGTGCGCAGGATCACCTGCGCGTCGCCCGCCTGGATCAGGAGCTCGGTCTCGGCGCCAGTCGGCTCGACGACGATGATTTCGGCCGGAACCGTGCTTTCGCTCAGCCGGCGCCAGCGTGAGATGCTCGGGCCGCACGCCATAGGTCACCGCGTGCCCTTCGGCACCTACGTTGCCGAAAAGCGGCCAGCGCACGCCGCCTGCGACCTCGACGAACGGGCGGCCATTGGCGCGCCGCACCGTGCCGTCGACGACGTTCATCGCCGGCGAGCCGATGAATTGCGCGACGAAGAGATTGCCGGGCCGGTCGTAGAGCTCGAGCGGCGTGCCGATCTGCTCGACGCGGCCGTCGTGCATCACCACGATCCGGTCGGCCATCGTCATCGCCTCGACCTGGTCGTGCGTCACGTAGACGGTCGTCGTCTTGAGCCGCTGGTGCAGCGCCTTGATCTCGGCGCGCATCGCGACGCGGAGCTTGGCGTCGAGATTGGACAGCGGCTCGTCGAACAGGAAGACCTTGGGGTCGCGGACGATCGCCCTTCCCATCGCGACGCGCTGCCGCTGTCCGCCCGAGAGCTCGCGCGGAAAGCGCTGCAGATACGGGTCGAGGTTCAGGATCTTCGCCGCCTTGGCGACGCGCTCGTCGATCACGGGCGCCTTCTCCTTGCGGAGCTTCAGGCTGAACGCCATGTTGTCGCGCACCGTCATGTGCGGATACAGCGCGTAGCTCTGGAACACCATCGCGATGTCGCGGTCCTTCGATTCCATCTCGTTGACGACCTTGCCGTCGATCGAGATCGTGCCGCCGGTGATCTCCTCGAGCCCCGCCAGCATTCGCAGCAGCGTCGACTTGCCGCAGCCGGAAGGCCCCACGAGCACGACGAACTCGCCGTCGTGGATGTCGAAGCCGATGCCGTGGATGACCTTGGTGGAGCCGTAGGACTTCTCGATGTTCTGGAATGCGACGGTCGCCATTTCGTGTCCTCTAGCTCTTCACCGCGCCAGCGGTCAGCCCGCCGACCATGTAGCGCTTGAACGTGTAGTAGATCGCGGCCGGCGGCAGCGCATAGATGAGTCCGGTCGTCATCAGCAGCTCCCATGGCGAATCGTCCGCCGACAGGAAGTGGCCGAGCGCGACGGCGAGCGTGATGTCGCGGTCGTTCGACAGCAGCAGGAACGCATAGAGGTACTCGTTCCACGCGAGCAGAAGCGCATAGGTGCCGACCGCGACCAGCGACGGCGCCATCAGCGGCAGGTAGACGAGACGGAAGAGCTGCATCGGCGACGCGCCATCGATCCGCGCGGCCTCGTCGAGCTCGTACGGCAGCTTGTCGGAGCTTTGCTTCAAGCACCCAGATCGAATAGGGCGCGGCGATGGTCACCATCGCGAGGATCAGCGCCCACTGGTGATTGAGGAGGCCGTAGACGCCCATGGCCTTGTACATCGGCACCGCGAGGAACGCCGCCGGGATGAAATAGGTGAAGAGCGCGAGATTCATCACGGTGCGTCCGCCACGCGCCTTCAGGCGGCTGATCGCGAACGCCGCGCAGGTGGCGATCGCCAGCGTCAGCGCGCCGACGGCGACCGCGATGATGAGCGAGTTCCACAGCTGCAGCCAGAAGTGATTGAGAAAATAATTCTCCTGGTTGAACACGATCGCGAAATTGCGCAGCGTCGGGTGCTCGGGCCAGAGCTTGCCGCCGAACGCCTGGTCCTTGTTCGAGATCGCGAACAGGAAGATGTGGTAGATCGGCAGCAGCGTCCAGATGAAGACCGGGATGCCGATCAGGAGCAGCTTCGCCTCGGACGACGCCGAACGGAGGAAAGAGCGATTGCTCATCGCGACAGCCGTTTCATCATGAAATAGACGAGCGGCAGCACGAGCGGCATCGCGCACACGACCGTCGCCATCGCCATGTCGACCTGGTCGAGCCGCAGGTAGCGGATGCCCAGCGTCGCCAGGATGTGCGTAAGGTCGGCGGGGCCGCCGCCGGTCAGCAGATACACGCTGTTGAAATCGCCCAGCGTCCAGATCATCGACAGGATCAGCGAGGTGACGTAGAGCGTGCGCATCGACGGCCACGTCACGAAGAGGAATTTCTGCCAGGTCGTGGCGCCGTCCACGCTCGCGGCCTCGTAGAGCTCGGCCGGAATGGCGAGCCGGCCGGAGATCAGGATCAGCGTCCAGAACGGCAGCGACTTCCAGATGTGCGTCAGCATCGCCATCGACAGCGCGAGCCAGCGGTCGTTGAGCCAGTTCGGCCCGTCGAGACCGGTCAGCGCGAAGATCGTCTGGTTCACCACGCCCCACTCTGGATTCAGCATGAAGCGGATCGACAGAATCGTCGGGATCGACGGCACCGCCCACGGCAGGATGAAAAGCAGCGACAGCCATTTGATCCACGGCTTCGCGATGACGAAGAAGCCGGACAGGAAGAGCGCCACCGCCATCTTGAGGTTGATCGCCACGACCAGGAAGATGATGGTGTTGACGACCGAGGTGCCGAAGACCGGATCGTCGACGAGATTGACATAGCTTTCCGGGTGCCGCGCGAGCCACAGCCCGTAGCACACCGGGTACAGCACGAAGACCAGGAACACGACGACGTAGGGGGCGAGGAGCGCCATCCCCCACGCTTCCCACGTCGTGAGCCGCTTCTTCGGCGCGCCGGTCGGGGCGACCGGATCAGCCTGCGGCAGGGCGATCGTCGACATTGGAGGGAGAAGATCGCGGGCGCCCGCGGCGCCCGCGGTTCCACCAGAAGTTTTCTAGCCTGCTACCTGCTTGATGCGCGCGATCATCTCGTCGACCGCCTTGTCGACGGTCCATTTTTCGCTGACCACGCGGTTCATCGCCTTCGCCCAGATGTTCTCGTTGTTGAGGACGGTGAACTTGTAGTTCTTGGTGAACTCGAACGGCGTCGTGCCGGCGGAGAACTGCTTCTGCACCGACGTCCGATGCGGGTCGGCGAGCCAGAACGAAAGCCGGGCCGCACCCGCCTTGGTTACGGGGTACCAGCGACCGAGCGATCCCTCGACGTAGGGCGTGAGATTGTCCTCCTGCAGCAGGAACGTCACGAACTGTTTCGCGCCTTTCTTGTTCTTCGAGCCTTCGAAGATCACGCCGGTCTTGACCGCCGCGCGGTACACCATCGGCGAACCGTCGGGCTTGTTCGGGAACCCGGAGGTCTGGATCAGCTCGTAGTAGTTCTTCTTCGCCTGCTCGCGTTCCTCGGGCTTCAACGACGCGTTGTTCATGTCGTCGTACCACTTGGCGGCGATCGAGATCGTCGCGTTGTGCGTCATCACGGTCGTCTTGTTGTGGAACGCGACGTTGTTGTCGGGATCCGCCCAGCTCGTCGATGACGGCGGCGTGCAGGCTTTCTGGTACGGCATCACATAGTCGGACAGCGCCTTCACGAGGCCGGCCTTGACCTTCGGATCGTCGACCAGCAACTTGCCGTTGTCGTCGACCAGCTTGACGTTGTAGGCGTCCATGAACGTGAGGAACGAATAGTACGAGTCGCTGGAATTCACGCCCATCGGGAACCCGGTCCCGAAGCCGCGCTTGCCGGAGGCCTTCCTGTACGCGGGCTGCACCTTGTCGCACCAGAACGACCAGTATTCCTTCCACGTGGTCGGGATGTCGGACTCCTTGTAGCCCGCCTCGGCCAGCATGTCCTTCCAGTACTCGATGTGCATCGTCTGCTGCTTCAGCGGAAATGCGTAGTACGCCTTCTTCTTCGCCTTGTCGTTGTAGAGGAACGTCGTCTCGACGGTGTTGGGCAGGAACTGGCCCTTGATCGGCGTAATGACGTCGCTGATGTCCTCGAGCTTGCCCTCGTAGGCCCACTTGGCGGTGACCTGGAAGTCGAACACGTCGATGTACGCGACGTCGGGCGGATTGCCGGCGTCGAGCGCGGCGACGACCTTCGGGATGCCGTCCTGCACTGCGTATTGCGACAGCTCGACCTTGATCCCGGTCTTCGCCTCGAACTTCTTGATCGCCTCGTACAGCGCGTCGTCTTCCGATTTGTAGAACCCCTTCACCCACCAGACGGTGAGCTTTTCCTGCGCGGCGACCTGCCCGGACAGCACGAGCGCGGCGGCGGCGAAAAGCGCGATGCCCAACCTCGAAAACACTTTCATGGAACTCCTCCTCGATGGAATTGCGTCCGACGTTCTGATGTCCGGTTCGTCTGCCAGACTAAGGTTTGACTGCGACAGTGTCAACCGACGACAGCTTCTGCACGCTACATCACCGCGCCCAGATACCAGGGCACGAATTCGCTCTGCCCGTAACCGTGGTGCTCGCTCTTCGTCTTCTGCCCCGATGCGGTCGCGAGCAGGAGGCGGAACAGGCGCTCGCCGGTCTCGTCGACGGACGCCGTGCCGTCGGCGATCTCGCCGCAGTTCAAGTCGATGTCCTCCTCCTGCTTCACCCACAGCGGCGTGTTCGTCGACAGCTTGAGCGACGGCGACGGCGCGCAGCCGTACGCGGAGCCGCGGCCGGTGGTGAATACGATCATGTTCGCGCCGCCGGCAACCTGTCCCGTTGCCGACACGGGATCGTAGCCGGGCGTGTCCATGTAGACGAAGCCTTTCGCGGTCACCGGCTCGGCGTATTCGTAGACATCGACCAGGTTCGTCGTGCCGCCCTTCGCGACCGCCCCCAGCGATTTCTCCAGGATGGTGGTGAGGCCGCCCGCCTTGTTCCCGGGCGACGGATTGTTGTTCATCTCGCCTTTTTCGCGCGTCGTGTAGTCCTCCCACCACTTGATCCGCGCCACGAGCTTCTCGCCGACCGCGCGCGACACCGCGCGCCGCGTGAGCAGGTGCTCGGCGCCGTAGATCTCCGGCGTCTCGGAGAGGATCGCGGTGCCGCCGTGGCGCACGAGCAGGTCGACGGCGGCGCCCAGCGCCGGATTGGCGGTGATGCCCGAATAGCCGTCCGAGCCGCCGCATTGCAGGCCGACCGTGATCTGCGATGCCGGCACCGGTTGCCGCGTGACATCGTTGGCGTGCGGCAGCATCTCCTCGATCAGCGCGATGCCGCGCGCGATCGATTTGGCGGTGCCGCCCGTGTCCTGGATGCTGTAGGTACGCAGCAGCGGGCCTTCCTGCAGTTGCTCCGCTCCCAAGAGCGCCGAGATCTGGTTCGCCTCGCAGCCCAAGCCGACCATCAGCACGCCGGCGAAATTCGCGTGCTTCGCGTACCCGCCGAGCGTGCGGCGCAAAAGCTGCATCCCTTCGCCATGCGTATCCATCCCGCAACCGGACCCGTGCGTCAGCGCGACGACGCCGTCGACGTTGGGGAAGGCTGCAAGCCGCTCGCGCGTGAAATGACCGGCGATGCCGCGGGCGACCGTCGCCGAGCAGTTCACCGTCGACAGGATGCCGAGGTAGTTGCGCGTCGCCACTCGACCGCGATTCGGGCCGTCCCCGCGGACGATCCCCATGAACGTCGCCGCCGGCGTCACGTATTGCGTGGGCTTCACGTCGAGGCCGAATGCGTAGTCGCGGTCGAAGCTGCCCATCTGCAGATTGTTGAGATGGACGTGCTCGCCCGGCGCGATGTCGCGGCTCGCGAAACCGATGATCTGGTTGTAGCGCTTGACCGGCGCACCCTTGACGATCGCGCGCGTCGCCACCTTGTGCCCGGGTGGAATCAAGCCGACGACGGTGACGTTCTCGTCGATCAGCTTCGTTCCCCCGACCAGCTGCTGCCGGGCGATGACGACGTCGTCGTCGGCATGAAGGCGAATCGTCAATGAAGCTTGCGTGAGCATGGGAGCTCCTTCGTTGATTACTGCACCGTCGCCCGCGCGACGGCGAGGCGGTCGATCGCGGCGAAATCCCAGTCGATGCCGAGTCCCGCGGATTCCGGCGCCAGCGCCATCCCGTCGCGGACGGTCATCCTGGAGGTCGTGATGGCGTCGAGCTGCGGGATGTATTCGACCCACGCGCCGTTGGGCACCGCGGCGACCAGCGACACGTGCAGCTCCATCAGGAAATGGGGGCACACCGCGATATTGAAAGTCTCCGCGAGATGCGCGACCTTGAGCCACGGCGTGATCCCGCCGATGCGCGCGCAGTCGACCTGCACGATCGAGCAGGCGTCGCGCTCCAGGTATTCGCGGAAGTGGGACGGATGATAGAGCGATTCGCCGACCGCGATCGGCATCGCCGCCTTGGCTGCGATTTCGACATGTCCGGCGAGGTCCTCGGCCGGCAGCGGCTCCTCGAACCACGCGAGCGAAAGAGGCGCATACGCGTAGGCGCGGCGGAGTGCCTCCGAAACGGTGAACGCCTGATTCGCGTCGATCATCAGCTCGAATTCATCGCCGACCGCATCGCGCACCGCGGCGAGACGACGCACGTCCTCGGCGATCGAGGGCTTCCCGACCTTGAATTTCGCGCCCTTGAAGCCCTGCGCCTTCGCGGCGACCGCTTCGTCGACGATCTGTTGCGCCGAATGGTGCAGCCAGCCGCCTTCGGTCGTGTAGACGGGGATCGCGGGTTTCGCGCCGCCTGCCATCTTCCACAGCGGCTGCGCGCGCGCGCCGGCACTTCAAGTCCCACAGCGCGGTGTCGATCGCCGCGAGCGCGAGGCTCGTGATCGCGCCGACGGCCGTTGCGTGCGTGTGGAAGAAGAGATCCTTCCACAGACGCCTCGATGGCCATCGCATCGCGGCCGATGAGCCGCGGGCAAAGATGATCCCGCAGCAGCGCGACCACCGACGAGCCGCCGGTGCCGATCGTGTACGTGTAGCCGATCCCCTGCGCGCCGTCGCTGCAGGTGATGCGCACGATCGGCGTCTCCTGCTTGACGAACGACTGGATCGCATCCGTCCGCACGACCTTCGGCGGCAGGTCGACCTGCAGGATCTCGACGGTGCGAATGGACGTCCACGCGCTCACGGACCGTAGAAGACGTGCGGCAGCCAGAGCGAGATCTGCGGCACGTAGGTGATCAGGACGAGCGACAGCGAGCAGCGGCACGAGCCAGGGCAGAATCGCCATCGTCGTCTTCTCGACCGACAGCCCCGCCACCCGCGCCAGCACGAACAGCACCATGCCCATCGGCGGATGCAGCAGACCGATCATCAGGTTCAGCACCATCACGAGTCCGAAGTGAACGGGATCGATGCCGAGCTGCTGCACGACGGGCAGCAGCACCGGCACGAGTATCAGGATCGCCGCCGTCGGCTCGAGAAAGCAGCCGACGAACAGCATCAGCACGTTGGCGAGCAGCAGGAACATCCACGGGCTGTGCGTGAAGGCGAGCACCCAGGCCGCGACGATGTCGGTGACGCGCGTCGCGGTCAGCAGCCAGCCGAAGATCGACGCCGCGGCGACGATGAAGAGCACCGTCGCCGTCGTCTCGATCGTGTCCATCGAGACCTTGACCAGCATGCTCCACGTGAGCGTCCGGTACCAGACGAGGCCGAGCACGAGCGCCCAGACGCACGCGGCGATCGCGCCTTCGGTCGGCGTGAACACGCCGGTGGTCATTCCGCCGATCAGGAGCACGGGCGTCATGATCGGCATCACCGCGTCGAATTTCCACTTCCAGTCGGCGGCGAAAAGCACGACGAGGCCGATGCCGACCGCGACGTTGAACGGCAGGCCGGCCTGCATTCCCGCCCCAGATCGCCAGCGGCCATCCGATGACGATCGCCGAGCTCGAGGAACGCCTTGCCCATGCGCGCCCACTCGAACTTCGACGTCGCCGCCCCAATGGTACTTGTGCGCGTAGTAGGCGACGGTCAGCATCATCAGGATCGCCATCACGCCGCCCGGGAGAATGCCCGCGACAAACAGCTGTCCGACCGAGACGTTGGCCATCATCCCGTAGATCACGAACGGCAGCGACGGCGGGATGATCGGACCCAGCGTGGCCGACGCCGCAGTGACGCCGACCGAGAACCCGAGGTCGTAGCCGTGGTCGCGCATCGCCTTGATCTCGATCGTGCCGAGCCCGGCGGCATCGGCGATCGCGGTGCCCGACATGCCGGCGAAGATCACCGAGCCGATGATGTTGACGTGGCCGAGGCCGCCCTTCAGCCAGCCGACCAGCGCGAGCGCGAAGTTGTAGATGCGGTTCGTGATGCCGGCGTTGTTCATCAGGTTGCCGGCCATGATGAAGAACGGGACGGCGAGCAGCGGAAAGCTGTCGATGCCGCTGATCATCCGGTGGATCGACGACCATCGGCGGCAGGTCGCCGGTCAGCAGGATGTAGACGAGCGCCGAGCCCGCCATCGCGATCGCGACCGGAACGCCCGTCGCCAACGCGCCGAGGAAGGAGCCGAGCAGCGCGGGGGTCAATCCGGTCCTCCGGCGGCGTGGCAGGACGGCGCGTCGGCAGCGGCTCTCACACCGCTTCCTCCATCGGGATTTCCGGCCGCTCGAGCACGCTGTAGCCGCGCCGCCAGTTCTCGATCGCGACCTGGACCGCGCGGAACGCGCAGAACGCGAATCCGACGCCGCACACGCCGTAGACGACGTTCATCGGCAGAGTCGACGATCGTCATCTTGTAGCTGCCCATCTTCTGCATCATCTGCCACGTGAGCACGACGGCGTACGCGAAGAACACGATGCGCACGACGTCGACGAACGTGGACATCGCGCGGCACAGCCACGCCGGCAGGTAGCGGTAGAAGAAATCGACATGGATGTGGCGGTTCGGTGCGCACCGACGCTGCAATGCGCGATGAACACCGTGCAGATCAGCAGATAGCGCGCGATCTCCTCGGTCCACGCCGCCGAGTCGTTGAGCGCGTAGCGGGTGAAGAACTGGTAGAAGATGTCGAGGCGCCAGCACCCAGAAGAAGCCCGAACGCGATCCAGGCCTCGAAGTGGTAGTGCGAAGGTCGATCGGCGCGTCGTGCAGAGTGAAAATGCCCCGACTCGTCGAGGACGTGCTCCTGCTCTTCCACTTCGGATGTCGTCATCGCGTACGCATCCTGTCGTCGGTGGCGCCGGCCGCCGTCCGCGCCGCTGCTCGCCGCTCGAGCTACTTGATCGCCTGAGATCTTGTCCCAGTCGGCCTTGCTGTAGCCCATCGACTCCAGCGGTGACGGTCTTCATGATCGCGTCCTGGAAGCTCTTCTTGTCGACGGCGTGGACGTTGAGGCCCTTCTTCCGGAACTCGTCGGCGAGCTCCGCCTCGCGCTTCTTGATCTCGTTCGGTCGCGTTGGCGGCCGCCTCGCGCGTCACGTCGGTGAAGATCTTCTTGTCGGCATCGGACAGCTTGCTCCACACGTGCGGCGCGATCTGCGTGGCGAGCGAGTCGACGATGTGGCCGGTCAGGATGATGTTCTTCTGCACCTCGTAGAACTTCTTCGCCTCGATCGTCGTCAGCGGGTTCTCCTGCGCGTCGACGGTGCCGTTCTGCAGCGCGAGGTAGACCTCGGCGAACGCGATCGGCGTCGGATTCGCGCCGCAGCTCTTCGGCAGCGCGAGATAGGCGGGCACGTCGGGCACGCGCATCTTGAGGCCCTTCATCCCGGCGCAGTCGTTGAAGTCCGGTTCGACGGTCGACTGGCGGATGCCGTAGTAGGTCATCGCGGTGATCTGGATGCCGCGTCTTGTTGCGGATATTCCTCGGCCATCTCGGCGAAGACCGGGCTCTTCGACGCACGCGATCAGGTGGTCGGCGTCGCGGAACGTGTACGGATAGTAGCCGACGCCGATGCCGCGGCATCGTCCGCGCGGCGAACGACAGGCCGGAGATGATCATGTCGACGGTGCCGAGCGTCAGCCCCTGGTTGATGTCCGATTCCTTGCCGAGGCGTCGACGCGGGGAACACGTCGATGTGATAGCGTGCCGTTGGTGCGCTTCTCGATCTCCTGCGCGGCCCAGACCGACCACTTGTGGAACGGCTCGCTCGTCTCGTAGACGTGCGCCCACTTCAACTTCTGCTGCGCGGCCGCGGGACCGGCGACGACGAGCGCGGCCGCGGCGAGCGCGCAGAAAGCGACGACTTTGGACAGCAAACGCATGATTCCTCCTTAGGTTTGACCAAATTGCGCGACTATGGCTGCGCGACGATGACTGCGGTCATGCGAACACGACCTGGACCTTGGTGCTCTGGTTCTTGTCGGCCGCCGCCTTGAATGCGGCGACGGCATCCTGCAACGGGTACTGGCCCGAAAGAAGCGGCCGCACGTCGACGCGCCGCGTGGCGAGATAGTCGACCGCCCAGTCGAATTCGATGCCCCAGCGGAACGCGCCGCGGAGATCGAGCTCCTTCGCCATCAGCTCGTTGACGACGAACGGCAGCGGCTCGTGCGGGAGCGTGCCGACCTGCACGATCACGCCGCCCCGCCTGGTGGCGGCGACGCACGTCTTCAGCGCATTGAAATTGCCGGAGACTTCGTAGGCCACGTCGAATTGCGGATCCTTCAACGCGCCCGCATCGCGATCGGCGCGCAGCGTCACGTCGGCGCCGACGACCTTCGCCTGCGCCAGCGGCCTGTCCAGCACATCGGTGACCGTGATCCTGCGCGCGCCGGCGAGCCGCGCGGCCAGCACGGTGACGCAGCCGATCGTTCCGGCGCCCGTGACCAGCACCGACTTGCCCATCAGATCGCCGCCGCGGTTCACCGCGTGGAGACCCACGGCGAGCGGCTCCGCGAAAGCGAGCTCGCCGAGCGAGATGTCGCCGGCCACCGGATAGCACTGGCGCTCGCCCATGACGAAATATTCCTGGAACATCCCCTGCACATGCGGGAAGCGGCTCGCGCTGCCGAGGAAGCGCATGTTCGCGCACAGCTGCTCGCGGCCCTCCCGGCAGTAGTCGCAGCGTCCGCACGCGTGCGACGGGGATACCGCGACCTTGTCGCCCACCTTGACGCGGGTCACGCCGGCGCCGACGGCGGCGACCACCGCGGACGCCTCGTGGCCCGGGACCAGCGGCTCACGGACGATGAAGCTGCCGTTGCGACCTTCGAAGTAGTAGTGCAGATCGGAGCCGCAGATGCCTCCCGCCCCGAGGCGCAGCAGCACCTCGCCGGGGCCGGCTTCGGGAACGTCGGCCGGTTCGATGCGCAGGTCGTCTTTCGCGTGGATGCGGCAGGCAAGCATGGTGATCTCCTGAAAAAGTCCGTGCGCCGCTATTGCAGCGTGTCCCAGCCGGTCGAAAAGCGCTTGTACGCCTGATTGAGATGCCGCCGCATCGCCGTGCGCGCGCCGCTCGCGTCCTTGGTCGCGATCGCCTTGTACACCGACCGGTGCTCGGCCATCGCGTTTCCCCACAGGGCGGGCGAATCGTAGTGATGCTCGAGTTGCTTGTAGAGCGGGCCGGTGCGCTCATCCCACAACATCTTGACCACGGCGACGAGCGCCCCGTTTCCGGTCGCTTCGGCGATCTTCATGTGGAACAGCCGATCGCCGGTGAGCGGCTGGTGCTCGCCCTGGTCGATCTCCCGTTGCATCTGGTCGAGCGCGTCGGCGATCGCTTTCACGTGATGCTTCTTCCCCGACTTCGCGGCAAGCGCCGCGCATTCGCCTTCGATGACGTAGCGCGCGCGCAGCAATTCGAACGGGCCCGCGGCGGCTTCGGCTTCGCGGCCCGGATGCTCCGTGGGCGCCTGAACGTAGATGCCCGACCCGATGCGGACCTCGACCCGCCCTTCGACCTCCAGCGCGATCAGTGCCTCGCGGACCGACGGTCGCGAGACGCCGAGCTGCTTCGCGAGATCGCGCTCCGGCGGCAGACGCGCGCCGGCGGGAAACTCGCCCGACGCGATGAGCTTGCGGATCTGGTCGGCGATCTGCCGATACAGGCGGCGCGGTTCGATGCTCTGGAAGGGCATGGCGAGAAAGGAGCTCCGGGGCAGCGCGACGGGGCCGGCGACCGCCGACAGGCGGTGGCGCCCGTGGGGCAAATCGGAGTGACTGGGCGAAGGCTAATCCGCGCCCCCGAACTGGTCAAGTGGTATTACCAATTCTTCAGGACACGCGTAAGATGAGGACCTCCGTCCGGTCGCGTCTCCGACCGTTCCGCCTTTCACCTCGATTCCGCACGCCGTGTCCGTCACCACCATCGCCGCGATCCGCGCGACGCCGGTCACCGTCCCGCTCGAAGCGCCCCTTTTGCACAGCAACGGCGCGCACTGGGGCCGTTTCGTGCGCACGATCGTCGAAGTCGAGACGAACGACGGTTACGTGGGCTTAGGCGAGATGGGCGGCGGCGGCGAGGATGCCGCTCGCGGCTTCGCGGCGCTCGCCGATTACCTGCGCGGCCACGACGTCTTCCGGCTGGAGGCGATGCGCTTCGCGATCTGCAATCCGACGGCGAGCCTGTACAACAATCGGACGCAACTCCACGCGGCGATCGAGTTCGCGTGCCTCGACATCATGGGCCAGAAGCTCGGCGTGCCCGTCCACGCGCTGCTCGGCGGCAAGCTTCGCGACGAGGTCGAGTTCGCGAGCTATCTGTTCTTTCGCTACAACGATCCGGCCACCGGACGCGGCGAGGTGCGCACGGCCGAACAGCTCGTCGCCAATGCGCGCTCCCTCAAGGCTCAGCACGGCTTTCGCGTGCACAAGCTCAAAGGCGGCGTCTATCCGCCCGCGCACGAGCTCGCCTGCTATCGCGCGCTCGCCGCCGCGCTTCCCGGCGACCGCTTCCGCTTCGACCCCAACAGCGCGCTGTCGCTCGCCGACGCGATCGACTTCGGCCGCGGCATCCTCGACCTGCGCAACGACTACTTCGAGGATCCCGTGTGGGGGATGCCGCAGCTCGCGCGGCTCAAGGAATTCGTCCCGCTGCCGATCGCCACCAACACGGTGGTCGTCAACTTCGAGCAGCTCGCGGCCAACGAGAAGCTCCGCGCCGTCGACGTCGTCCTGCTCGACACCACGTTCTGGGGCGGCATACGCCCGTGCATCAAGGCGGCAGGCGTCTGCGAGACGCTCGGCGTCGGCGTCGCGGTGCACAGCTCGGGCGAGCTCGGCATCCAGCTCGCGACGATGCTGCATCTCGGCGCCGTCCTGCCGAACCTGGGCTACGCGGCCGATGCCCACTATCATCATCTCGTCGACGACGTGATCGCCGGCGGCCTTATGCCGTATCGCGACGGCGCGATCGCGGTTCCCGACGGCAACGGGCTTGGCGTCACGCTCGACCGTGCGAAACTCGCGCAGTACCACGATCTCTATCGCGAGCTCGGTGGCTACCCGTACGATCGCGACCCCGGTCGGCCGGGCTGGTATCCGACCGTGCCGAACCACGATTGGGCGGACCCGGACACGTCGCTGCGTCCGGATTTAGGCTGGAACCGAGGCCCGCGGTCGTAAACGGCCGCGCCTCGCTGCTATCCAGGAGAAGTTTTATGGCGAACGGCTCGCAGGCAAAACCGCGCTGGTCACGGCAGCGGGCCAAGGGATCGGCTTCGCGAGCGCGATGCAGATGGCCGCCGAGGGCGCGACCGTCTATGCGACGGACGTCAATGCCAAGCTGCTCGACAATTTCAAGGGCGCCGCCAACGTCATCACCCGCAGGCTCGACGTGCTCGACGACGCCGCGGTTCGCGCACTCATCGGGGAGGTGCCGCCGCTCGACGTGCTTTTCAACTGCGCAGGGTTCGTCCACAACGGCACGATTCTCGAATGCACGGCGAAGGACTGGGATTTCAGCTTCAACCTCAACGTGCGGGCGATGTACGTCGCGATCCAGGCCGCGCTGCCGAAAATGCTGGACAAGCACCGGAACACCGGGAGCCGCGGGTCGATCATCAACATGGCGTCGGTCGCCGGCTCGATCAAAGGGCTGCCCAATCGCTTCGTCTACGGCGCGAGCAAGGCCGCGGTGGTCGGGCTCACCAAGGCGGTCGCCGCCGATTTCGTGCAAAAAGGCATCCGCTGCAATGCGATCGCTCCGGGAACGGTGGACACGCCGTCGCTCGGCGAGCGTATCGGCGCGTACGACGACCCCGTCGAGGCGCGCAAGATGTTCATCGCGCGGCAGCCGATGGGCCGCCTCGCGAAGGCCGAGGAGATCGCGCCAATCGTGGTGTTCCTCGCATCCGACGAATCCGCATTCGCCACCGGCCAGATGTTCTCGGTCGACGGCGGCATGACGATTTAAGACTTCTGATGGAAAACGGGCCGGCGCGGCCGGCCCGTATGTGAAGACCTGTTACCACCACGGAGCCTTGCATGAAACTCGTACGCTATGGTCCCGCCGGCAAGGAAAAGCCCGGCCTCATCGACGCCGACGGCAAGCTGCGCGACCTCTCGAAGAAGGTCAAGGACATCGATGGCGCGAGCCTCGCTCCGGCGGAGCTCGCGAAGCTGAAGAAGCTGGATCCGAAGAAGCTGCCGCTGGTCAAGGGGCGGCCGCGGCTTGGCGCGTGCGTCGCGATGCCGTCGAAGTTCGTCGCGATCGGCCTCAACTACAGCGACCACGCAAAGGAATCGGGCAATCCGATTCCCGAGCATCCCGTCGTGTTCTTCAAGTCGACGACCTGCATCGTCGGACCCAACGACAACGTGATGGCGCCCCGGGGCTCGACGCAGCTCGACTGGGAGGTGGAGCTCGGCGTCGTGATCGGCCGCAAGGCCCAGTACGTCGACGAAAAGGACGGCCTCAAGTACGTCGCCGGCTACTGCCTCATCAACGACGTCTCCGAGCGCGAGTTCCAGATGAAGAAGAGCGCGACGCAGTGGAACAAGGGCAAGGGCTGCGACACGTTCGGGCCGCTCGGGCCCTGGCTCGTCACCACCGACGAGATCAAGGATCCGCAGAAGCTCGCACTGTGGCTCGACGTCAACGGCGAGCGCCGGCAGCGCGGCAACACGAGCACGATGATCTTCAACGTGGCGAAGCTCGTGTCGGACGTGTCGTGCTACATGACGCTGTTGCCGGGAGATGTCATCACCACCGGCACCCCGCCCGGCGTCGGGCTCGGCATGAAGCCGCCGCAATATCTGAAGACCGGCGACGTGATCACCCTCGGCATCGACGGCCTGGGCGAGCAGAAGCAGAAAGTCGTCGCGTTCAAGAAAGGCCGCTGAGGTTCCGCGCAGGCGCGGTCAAAGCAGACTGCGCTCGGCGAGATTGCGCATCAGCGCCATCGCGCCGAACGTCCACGGCGCGATGCGATCGGCGTGCTGGACGCGATTCACGAGCGCGCCGAGCTTCGGCGTGGTCACCGTGACGATGTCGCCGACGACGTGCGTGAAGCCCTGGCCGCGCGCGTGCCGGTCCTTGGTCGGCGCGAACATCGTGCCCAGAAAGAGCACGAACCCGTCCGGATACTGGTGATTGGGGCCGATGGCCTGCGCGACGAGGTCCAGCGGATCGCGGCTGATCATCGACAGCGAGCTCGCGCCGTCGAGCACGAAACCCTCCGGCCCGTCGACGCGCATCGCGAGATCGCAGCGGCGCACGTCGTCGATGCCGAACGCGTCGTCGAAGAGGCGCAGGAACGGACCGATCGCGCACGACGCATTGTTGTCCTTCGCCTTGCCGAGCAGAAGCGCGCTGCGGCCCTCGAAGTCGCGCAGGTTGACGTCGTTGCCGAGCGTCGCGCCGATGGTTTCGCCGCGGCTGTTGACGGCGAGGACGACTTCGGGCTCCGGGTTGTTCCACTCCGACTTGGGGTGGATGCCGATGTCCGCGCCGACACCGACCGCCGACATCGGCTGCGACTTGGTGAAGATCTCGGCATCCGGACCGATGCCGACCTCGAGATACTGCGACCACGCGCCTTGCGCGATCAGCGCGTCCTTGAGTTTCATGGCCTCGGGCGACCCGGGATGCACGCGCGACAGATCGTCGCCGATGATGGCGACCACGGCGCGCCGCACCGATTCGGCCTTCGCCGGATCGCCGCGCGCCTGCTCCTCGATCACGCGCTCCAGCATGCTCGACACGAACGTGACACCGGCGGCCTTGATCGCCGCGAGATCGCAGGGCGCGAGGAACGACGGCGCGCGAACGTCGCGGCCCTCCGCTGCTGAATTGGCGAGCACGTCCGCCGTCTTGGCGATGCGCGGTGCCGCATCGGCCGCGCGGATCGCGGCCACCGGATCGGGAAGCTCGAGGAGCTCGCTCATCGTCGGCGCAAGGCCCGTCAGATCGAAGACGCCGTCTTCCGTCACGCGCACGAGCGCGGGTCCCGCGACCTCGGGCCACCAGATGCGGCCGACGAGCAGCGCCCTTTCATGATCGGCGGGCAGGCATGCCGCGGGAGTGAGAAGGCTGTTGATTGCGCTCATGGGACGCTTCCGCCGAATGCCGCGATCTTCGATTATAGGTCGCATCGACGCGATTGCAGCCCGCGGCGCGGACGGTCGCCGAAGTTTTGCGGCATACTTCGCGCTGCCGGACCGAACCAGCGAACGTTGCCCGACCGATGCCCGACAATCCCGCGAGCCGCGACCCGATCCTGTTTCCGGAGATCGATCCGTATGTGACGGGACGGCTCGCGGTCGACCCGCCGCATGCGCTCTATTGGGAGGCGTGCGGCCGCGCCAACGGCGTGCCGGTCGTGTTCCTGCACGGCGGTCCCGGCGGCGGCTGCCTGCCACATCATCGCCGCTATTTCGATCCCGCGTTCTGGCGCATCGTGCTCGTCGACCAGCGAGGCGCCGGCCGCTCGACGCCGGTCGCCGAGCTCGCGGGCAACACGACGCCCGCTTTGGTGGCGGATCTGGAGCGCCTGCGCGTGCATCTGCGCATCGACCGCTGGATGGTGTTCGGCGGCTCGTGGGGGTCGACACTTGCCCTCGCTTATGCCGAAGCGCATCCGCAGCATTGCCTGGGCCTCGTGCTGCGCGGAATCTTTCTCGCAAGCCCCGACGAAATCGACTGGTTCATGCACGGGATGCGCAACGTCTTTCCCGAAGCATGGCGCGCGTTCGCGGGATTCCTCCCGCAGAGCGAGCGCGCCGATCTCCTGGGCAGCTATTACAAGCGGCTCACCGACCCCGATCCCGCCGTGCATCTCCCCGCGGCTCACGCATGGGATCGCTACGAGGGCGCGTGCTCGACGCTGCTGCCGGCCATCGATCCGGCGCCGAAGTTCGACAGCGACGCCGCGGCGCTCGCGATCGCGCGCATCGAGGCGCACTACTTCGTCAACGACGCGTTTCTCGCCAACGGCGCTCTGCTTGCCGATCTCGCCCGGATCCGCCACCTGCCCTGCACGATCGTCCAGGGCCGCTACGACATCGTCTGCCCGCCGGTGACCGCGGATGCGCTCGCCCGCGCGTGGCCGGAGGCCGAATACGTCGTCGTCCCCGACGCGGGCCATTCGGTGCGCGAGCCGGGCATCACGCGCGAGCTCGTTGCGGCCGTGGAGCGGATGAAGAAGGTCGTCGCGCGCTGAAGCGCGGGCCGGGCTACTGCGCGTGCGCTTCGATGTCGTTGCCGATGCGCACGGCGGCGATCTCGAAATTGAGCTCCACCTCGTCGCCGACCAGCGGATAGGCAAACGAGATCCCGAAGTCCCGCCGCAGCAGGCGCCCGGTGACGACAGCCTCGCAGCCGTCGGGACCGTCGCCGGCCTTGTGCCCGCATGCGAGCCGATGCACTACGAGGCGCAGCGGCCGCGTGACGCCGTGCAGCGTGATGTCGCCGTCCGCGGCGACAACATTGTGGTCGCGATATTCGAGATGGTGGGAGCGGAAGCGGATCTGCGGGTAGCGGATGACGTCGAACATCGTCGGCCCGCGGAGGAAGTCGTCGCGCAGGTCCCAGCCGGTGTCGACCGACGCGAGGTCGATGACGACGCCGATGCTGCCTCCCGCGAGACCGTCGGGATCCACGACGATCGTCCCTGCCGCTCGCTTGAACTGACCGTGCTCGCGCAGGACGCCGAAGTGATTGACCGCGAATCCGGCAGTCGAATGCTCCGGGTCGATGCGATACGACTGGCCGCGCGCGGCCATCGGCGCGAAGGCGACGCCGGCGAGAACGCCAAGGCATGCAACGACGCGCCGCGTTCGCTCGATCGACATCGCGATTTCGTTCGCCCGGAAATTGAGATTGCGCCACGCCGCACACTCAGCGTGCCGCCTCCTGCAAACAAGCGCAAGC
This sequence comes from uncultured beta proteobacterium, assembly GCA_963811685.1. Taxonomy (GTDB): domain Bacteria; phylum Pseudomonadota; class Gammaproteobacteria; order Burkholderiales; family Casimicrobiaceae; genus CAIWHR01. The sequence continues at coordinate 145,605 of CAWESK010000009.1, forward strand.
GCAGGCTATTCCAGGCGTGATGCCAGGATCACTGCACGGGAGGCAGCACCATCCGGATACGAATGACGACGTCGTCGGCAACGGTGCTGGTATCCGCCCACATGCCTTCGCCGATCTTGTAGTCGAGACGCCTGACCGTGAACTGGCCCTCGGCGACGCTGTTGCCGCCGCTATCCTTGCGCAGCGCGACCGGCACGGAGACGTCGCGGGTGATGCCTTTCATCGACAGCCGGCCGTCGATTTCGTAACGGTCGCCGCCGAGGCCGCGTACGCTCGTGGATTCGAATTTCGCGATCGGGAACTTGGCGGTGTCGAACCACGCCGGCCGCCGGATCTCGGTCTCGGTTTCCTCGCTGGCGAGATCGATGCTCGCCAGCTCGATCTCGAAGGCCGCCTTCGAGTTCGCCGGATCCTTGGGGCGGAAATCGACATTGGCCTTCCATTTCCGGAAGCGGCCCTCGACGCCGCCACCCGTCTGTTTCGCCACGAAGCGGATTTCGCTGCGGTCGATCAGCACGCCCTGCGCGCCGGCGCCGCCGGAGGCCGCCATCAGCATGACGGCGAGCGAAGGGACAAACGAATGCAGCATCTTCATTGACAGACCCTGGTCCGGTTACCGCAGGAACGGGAGCATCCGCGGAAGAACGCCGTCATGGTGGGCGAATTGGTGCCGGAGCGCCGCCCCCGCATGCACACAGACCAGCAGGAGCAGGGCGAAGTTCAATGTCCCATGGACCGCCTGCAGCACTGCGGCGAGCGCCTTGTCCTTCGGAACGAGATCGGGCAGCGGGGCGATGCCGAGGTAAACCACGGAGACGCCGGTGGCCGAGCTGTAGATCCAGCCGGACAGCGGAATCGCGAACATCAGCACGTAGAGCGTCGCGTGCGTCGCGGCTACCGCGCGGCGCTGCCAGACGGGCATCGGCACTGCTGCCGGTGCGGGATGCATCGCGCGCCAGAGCAACCTCGCCGACGCGGTCAGGAACACCGTGATGCCGATCCCCTTGTGCCAGAGGAAGAGCCGCAGCTTGAGCGGCGAGAGCGGAACGTTGATCATCGAGATCCCGAGCGCGAGATTGCACACGATGAGCAGCGCCGCGATCCAGTGCAGGGCGATCGCGGTTCGCGTGTAGGCGGGTTCCGCCGCGCGGGCCGGGCCCTGGCCGTTCGCCGTCAGCTTCGTCGAGTCCGTCGCCATGTCGCCGCTATAATCGCCCATCCATTGGCCATGAACATGCTTTTTCGCCGTCCTGTTCCGCCCTGGCGCGCAATCGGGGCGTCGCTGTTCCTCGCATTGCTCGCGTTCGCGACGGTCGCCATGGCGCAGGCACCGCCGGCAACCGCCCCGGCCAACACGCCCGAAAATCGGTCTCGTGCTCTCCGGCGGCGGCGCCCGCGGCCTCACGCATATCGGCGTGCTCGAGGTCATGGAGGAAATGCGCATTCCGGTCGACTACATCGCGGCAACGTCGATGGGCTCGATCGTCGGCGGTTTGTATTCGAGCGGCCGCGCGCCCGCGGAGATGCACACGATCGTAACGACGCTCAACTGGAACACGCTGTTCTCGGATTCGCCGCCGCGGCGCGAGCTCGATTTTCGCGACAAGCAGATCGACTTGCGCTTCCCGCTTCCGCTGGAAATCGGCTTCCGCGACGGCGAGGTCCGCGGCTTCCAGGGCGCGTTGAGCGGGGCGAATCTCGAGCTCTTCCTGCACGAGCTCACCGCCAGCGCCGACGGCATCCGCGACCTCGACAAGCTGCCGATTCCGTTTCGCGCGGTGGCGACCGACATGGTCGCCGGCGTCCCGTACGTCTTCACCGAGGGCCCGTTGTACGAGGCGATGCGCGCCAGCATGTCGGTGCCGGGCATCTTCTCGCCGGTCGAGGTCCGCGGCCGGATCCTGGGCGACGGCGGCCTCGTCGACAACCTGCCGATCGACGTCGTCCGCCAGATGGGCGCGGACGTCGTCATCGCCGTCAACATCGGCACGCCGCTCGCGCCGCGCGAGGCGCTGTCGTCGATCATCGGCCTCACCGGCCAGATGATCAACATCCTGACCGAGCAGAACGTCCGGATCCAGCTCGCGTCGCTGCGCGAGGGCGATGTGCTGATCTCTCCCAACCTCGGCGCGCTCACCTCGTCCCAATTCGACAAGAGCCGCGAATTCATCGAGCTCGGGGTTGCCGCGGCGCGCGAAGCTGCGCCGAAGCTCGCGGCATTCTCTCTTTCTCCGGAAGCGTATGCCGCGTACAAGGCCGCACGGCCGCGCATCGTCGACACGCCGCCGCCCAGGATCGAGTTCGTCCGGGTCGAGGGCACCGACCTACGCGAACCCGAAGGCGATCGCCCTCGACCTCGATGTGGCGATCGGCGAGCCGCTCGATGCGAAGGCGCTGGACGATGCGATCTCGCGTCTCTACGGCACGAGCGAGTACGAGCGCATCGACTACCACGTCGTCGAGGAAGACGGGCGCACAGGGCTGGCGATCAACGTGCGCGAGAAGCCGATCGGGCCGAACTTCATCCGCTTCGGCCTCAACTACGCGACCGACTTCCAGGGCGAAAGCACGTTTTCGCTGCTCGCGGGCGCCCGTCGCGTGTGGATCAACAGCCTCGGCGCGCAATGGACGAACGAGCTCGAGGTGGGCCGCATCGCCCGCGCCGCGACCGAGTTCTATCAGCCGCTCGATCTCGGCGACACGGTGTTCGTCGCGGGGTATGCGTCGGCGCAGAGCGTTCCGCGCTACATTTTCAGCGGATCGCAGCGCGTGGCGGAGTATCGCGTGGAGGCGAACACCGCCGGATTCGACATCGGCGTCCCTATCGGCAATACCGGCGAGATCCGCGTCGGGCCGTCGTACACGTTCTACAAGGGCAGCCCGACCGTCGCGATCCCGGGATTTCTCACGGCGCGCGAGACCGACGCCGGGTTGCGCGCGCTCGTCCGCTGGGACAATCTCGACAATTCCTTCTTCCCGCACCGCGGGCTGCGCGCCACGCTTGACGCGTTCTACGGCCAGCGCACGCAGCGCGCCGGCGATGATCCCGACGAGGTCAGCAAGAAGCTGGGGCGGATCGATTTCTACGGCAATGCCGGCATCCCCGTCACCCCCGACGATTTCTTCAACGTCGCGCTGCGCGCCGGCGCGCTTTCGCGCGACGATCCCGCGCTCGTCAACCCGTTCCTGCTGGGCGGTTTTCTCAATCTGTCGGGACTGCGCAACGGCCAGCTCGCCGGCAGCTACCTGGGCTTCGGGCGCATCGTCTACTATCACCGGATCACGCAGATTCCGCTGCTCGGCGGGAACGTCTACCTGGGCGGCTCCGTCGAGGCGGGCAACGCCTGGCAGCTGCGCGACTCGGTATCGGCGGGCGATCTCGTCAAGGCGGGCAGCGTGTTCGTCGGCGCCGACACGTTCCTCGGACCGTTCTATTTCGCGTACGGGCGCGCGTCCGGCAACGCATCGAGCTTCTATCTTTTCCTGGGGCGCCCCTGAACAAGCCCTCCAGCAACGCAGACTGGCTCGAGCGCAGCCGCCGCGCGGTCTGGCATCCGTGCACGCAGATGAAGGTGCACGAGACGCTGCCGCTCGTCCCGATCGCGCGCGGCCACGGCGCGTGGCTTCACGATTTCGACGGCCGTCGCTACCTCGACGCGGTGAGCTCGTGGTGGGTCAATCTGTTCGGGCACGCGAACCCGCGGATCAATGCCGCGCTCGCCGAGCAGCTCGCGGAGCTCGAGCATGTGATCCTCGCCGGCTTCACGCATCGTCCCGTCGTGGAACTTTCCGAGCGGCTCGCTGCACTGGCGCCGCCGGGCCTCGGCCATGCCTTCTATGGTTCCGACGGCGCTTCGGCGGTGGAGATCGCGCTCAAGATGGCATTTCATTACTGGAAGAACGTCGGCAAGCCGGAAAAGACCGGCTTCGCGAGCGTGGCCGGCGGCTACCATGGCGAAACGCTGGGCGCGCTGGCGGTGACCGACGTGCCCTTGTTTCGCGACACCTACGCGCCGCTGCTGCGCAACGCGTTCACCGTGCCGTCCCCCGACTCGCGGCTGGCGACCCATGGCGAGTCGGCACGCGACGCGGCCGAACGCGCCGCGCGCGCGCTCGATGCGCACCTCGCCGCCCATCACGCGACGACCGCCGCGCTGATCGTCGAGCCGCTGGTGCAGGGCGCCGCCGGCATGGCGATGCACGACGCGCATTACCTCGCGCGGGCGCGCGAGCTTTGCACGCGCTACGGCGTGCTGCTGATCGCCGACGAGATCATGACGGGCTTCGGCCGCACAGGCACGATGTTCGCGTGGGAGCAAAGCGCGGCGCCGGCGCCCGATTTCCTCTGTCTGTCGAAGGGCCTCACGGGGGGTTACCTCCCGCTGTCGTGCGTGCTGACGACCAACGCCGTGTACGACGCCTTTTACGCCGACGACATCGCGCGAGCGTTCCTGCACTCGCATTCGTATACGGGCAACGCACTCGCCTGTCGCGCCGCGCTCGCGGTGCTCGACATTTTCGCCGGCGACGACGTGCTCGCCGCCAACCGGGCCACGGCCCGCCGCTGGGCCGAGCTCGCGCAGCCGCTCGCCGACCATTCCGCGGTGCGCCATTTCCGGCAGACGGGAATGATCCTTGCGTTCGACGTCGACACCGCGCGCCCGGATTTCGCGCGCTGGTGCTTTGCCGAGGGTCTCCGCCGTGAGCTGCTGCTGCGGCCGATCGGAAAGACCGTCTATTTCATGCCCCCGTACATCGTGACCGACGACGAATTCGCCAAGCTGGTCGCGGGCACGCTCGCCATATTGGACAGCGCATGAAGCACTGGGCGACCTTCGTGCTCGCGCTCGTCGTCGCGTGTTCGGGTACCGCGCTCGCTGCGCTGCCGCCGCCGCTCGCCAAGGCGTTTCGCGACGCCGGCGTGCCGCCCGACGCGGTGGCGCTCGTCGTGCAGGAGACCGGCACGGTGCAACCGCTGATTGCGCACGACGCCGCGAAGCCGATGAACCCGGCCTCGGTGATGAAGCTCGTGACGACGTTCGCGGCGCTCGAGCTCCTCGGTCCCGATTACCGCTGGACGACGGACGCCTATCTCGACGGCAAGCTCGACAACGGCGTTCTGCACGGCAATCTGGTGCTGAAGGGACACGGCGACCCCAAGATCACCGTCGAGCAGTGGCAGGCCTTCATGACCACGCTCACGATGCGCGGATTGACCGCGATCGACGGCGATCTCGTCCTCGACCGCTCGTTCTTCGCGCCGGTCGCGCACGACCCCGCTGCCTTCGACGGCGAGCCGCTCAAGCCCTACAACGTCGGCTCCGATGCGCTGCTCGTCAACTTCAAGTCGATGCGGCTGCTGTTCGCCCCGAATCGTCCCGGCAGCGGCACCGACGTGATCGCCGTCCCGCCGCTCGCCAACGTGACGATCGGCGCAGTGCCGCGGCTCACGGCGGGCGACTGCGGCGACTGGCGCGCCACTGTCGGCGCAATCTTCGTCGATCGCGGCGACAGCGCCGAGGCGAGCTTCGCCGGCCGCTACGCCGAGTCGTGCGGCGAGCGCGAATGGTGGGTGTCGCTGCTCGACCCGCCGGCCTACGTGCACGCGATATTTACGACATATTTCCGCGAGGCCGGCGGCCGCTTCGCCGGCGGCTGGAAGGACGGCGTCGCGCCGACCGGCAAGACGCCGTTTGCCACGCTCGAGTCGCCGCCGCTCTACGTCGTCGTGCGCGACGTGAACAAGCTCTCCAACAACGTGATGGCGCGACAGGTGTTCCTGACGCTCGCGACGGCGAAGGATCCGCCGCCGGCGACGGCGGCCGGCGCCAACGCCGCGGTCCGCCGCTGGCTCGCCTCGCACAAGCTCAGGATGCCGGAGCTCGTGCTCGACAACGGCTCGGGGCTTTCGCGCGTCGAGCGCATCAGCGCCGGCAGCCTCGTGCGGCTGCTTCTCGCCGCGGACGCGAGCAGCGTGCGCGAGGAGTTCGCGAGCTCGCTCGCCGTTGCCGCGATGGACGGCACCGTCGAGCGGCGGTTCCAGAACTTCAATGTCGCCGGCCAGGCGCTCCTGAAAACCGGCACGCTCGAGGGCGCGCGCGCGATCGCCGGTTACGTGATCGATGCCGACGGAAGACGGTGGGCGCTGGCGGCGATCGTCAACCACCCCAACGCGTCACGCGTGCAGGGCGCGCTCGATTTCTTCGTGCAGTGGGTCTACCGCAACGCGGCCGTCTGGCAATCGATCACCCATCATTGACGGGCGGCGAACGGGATGCTCTACAGGCCCGGCACCGGCTGGTTGTCCTTGAACCAGAGGAAACCGCGCACGAGCCGGTAGATTCCCCAGATCGACGTGCCCACGAAGATCGCGATCGCGAACGGGATGCCGATCAGCGTCACGAACAGCAGCACGCCGATCACGTCCCACAGGAGGGACCACCAGAACGTGCGGATGAGCCACGTGAAGTGCGACGCCACCCACGTGCCGCGCGCCTCGCCGATTTTGACGTAGGCCACGACCACGCCGACGATTCCGGCGAGGCACACCAGCGGCGCGAAGACGATGAGCCCATGGGAAAGCAGGGTTCCGACGACGGCGATCGCGAACAACACGTAGACGAGCGTCGCCGCGTTCACCGGCGGATGGCCGGCGCTTCCCGCGTCCTGGACCGGGAGGTCTGTCATGGCTCGAGTCTCCTTGGAGGGTTGCCACCGCGCACTCGCGGCGAAAGGAAATGTCGGGGCGGCCACCGCCGGCGTCAAGAGCGCCTGGATGAAATGCAGAATCCGGCGCATGCAGCGGCAAACGGCGCGACGAGCGGACGCCGAGACTTCATCGAAATCCCGGCGATTTGGGATCGGTCTAGTAGCGCCGTCCGTCCTTGTGCGCCGTGTACACGCCGTTCTCGTCCTCGATCCACAAAAGATCGTCGTCGGGGTAGAACGCGTTATCGCCCGGCGCCCGGTCGCCGATCTCGAGATAGCGGACCGGCGCGTTGCTTCGGTTGACGAAGTGGTGCGCATCCTTCGTGCCCGCGGGATAGCCGGCGCACGTTCCCGCGGTCAGCACCTGCTCGCCCGCGTTGGAGACGAGCACGACCTCGCCCGAGAGCACGTAGACGAACTCGTCCTCGAGCGTGTGCCAATGGCGCAGCGCCGACTGTCCGCCGGGCCCGAGGGTGACGAGATTGACGCCGAACTTGGTGAGCCCGCAGGCATCGCCCAGCTTGCGCTTGGCCCGGTCGCCCATGCGCGACCGGAAGGGCTCGGGATAGCCGGACCGACGGACTTCCTCCACCGTCTCCGGGTCGAGGGCAGGAAGGCGCAAGGGTTGCGGCATGGCGAAATCGTCCTTGTCGGGTCGTGGAAGGCGAGCAGATTGCACGTTTTTGTCGCCGTTTTCCACCGGCGCAATCGCCGCGTACGTCGCGGGGCCGGACCTCGCCGGAGTCGCCGGCCACGGCCGGGCCGCACAATCGGCGGCGCGCATGCCTATAATGAGCGCCCGAACCCGCGCCGCCCGGCGGCGCTTTTAGCTGATGGAGGAATTGATGGCTGCCGACAACGAAAGCGCCCGCTCCCGACTCATCGACGATTTTTCCGCCGTGCTTAGCGAAGCCGAGGACATGTTGCGGCGCGCGGCGGGCGAAACGGGCGACAAGGCCCGCGACCTGCGCTCGCAAGTCGAAGCGAAGCTGCTGACCGCGAAGCTGCGGCTGCAGGAGCTCCAGGGCCAGGCGATGGACCAGGCGAGGGACGCGGCCCGCGCCACCGACGATTACGTCCACGACAACCCGTGGCAGGCCATCGGCGTCGCCGCGGCGGTCGGGTTCCTCGTCGGACTGGTGACTCAGCCGCCGTTGAGCAATCCGGGCGCATGAGGGACGCCGGCCCACTCCGGCGGGCATGTCGATGACTCAGGGCGGGCTCCAGGACGCGCTGTCGCGGCTGTCGGCGTCGGTTGTCGCGCTCGTCCGGACGCGGGCGGAGATCGCGGCGCTGGATTTCGACGAGGCCGGCAGGCAGACGAAGAGTCGCGTCGCGCTGCTCGTCATCGGTCTCCTGTGCCTCGCCGTGGGAGCGCTCGCGGCGACCGCGTTCGTCATCGTCTGTTTCTGGGACACGCATCGGCTGGAAGCGATTGGCGTGGTGACGATCGCGTATCTCCTTGCGGGTGCACTCTCGCTGTGGCGGTTCAGCGTGCGGCAGCGCACCGACCCGAAGCCGTTCGCGGCGACGCTCGCCGAGCTCGAGCGCGACGTCGAGTGGCTCGCCCGCAAGGCCCGGAGCGACGAGTGACCCACGCCCACGCCGCCAAGATCGCTGACCGCAGGACGCTGCTCGCGGCCCGTGCCGAGCTCGATCGCGCACGGGTGACCCTTGCGCTCCACGAGGTTCGATCGATCGTGGTCCCTTCGCCTTCCGGAGCGCGAGGCGGGCGGTGCGACCAGCCGCGGCGATGTTCGTCAGGCTCCTCGGTCCGGCGATCGGGATGTCGCGGTTCGGGCGCTGGGTGCGCATCGCGTCGTGGGCGCTGGCGGCCTGGCGCATCGCGCGCAACTGGCGCACCGTTCGCTGACGACACGCGGCAAGAGCTCGCGGCGCGAATCTAGCCCGGGCGCCCCAAGCCGAGCTCGCCCCACAGCGCATCGACGCGCGCCTTCACGTCGGCGTCCATCGCGATGCGCCGGCCCCACTCGCGCGTCGTCTCGCCCGGCCACTTGTTCGTCGCGTCGACGCCCATCTTGCTGCCGATGCCCGCGACGGGCGACGCGAAGTCGAGATAGTCGATCGGCGTCTGGGGGACGATCAGCGTGTCGCGCGCCGGATCGACGCGCGTCGAGATCGCCCAGATCACTTCCTTCCAGTCGCGGATCGCGATGTCGTCGTCGGTGACCACGATGAACTTCGTGTACATGAACTGGCGCAGGAAGCTCCAGACGCCGAACATCACCCGCTTCGCGTGTCCGGGGTACTGCTTTTTCATCGACACGATCGCCATCCGGTAGCTGCACCCTTCGGGCGGCAGGTAGAAGTCCGTGATCTCGGGAAACTGCTTCTGCAAGAGCGGCACGAACACCTCGTTCAGCGCGACCCCCAGCATCGACGGCTCGTCGGGCGGCTTGCCGGTATAGGTCGAGTGGTAGATCGGGTCGCGGCGCATCGTGATCCGCTCGATCGTCAGCACCGGGAAACGCTCGACCTCGTTGTAGTAGCCGGTGTGGTCGCCGAACGGCCCTTCGCGGGCGGTCTCGTAGCCCGTCGGATCGCTCGCGTCCGGCCGGATGAAGCCTTCGAGGACGATCTCCGCCGAGGCCGGGACGTGCAGGCCGTGCGAGAGGCACTTGACGATTTCGGTGCGCGACCCGCGCAGCAACCCCGCGAACTGGTATTCGGACAGCGTGTCCGGCACCGGCGTGACCGCGCCGAGGATCGTCGCCGGATCGGCACCCAGCGCAACGGCGATCGGAAACGGCTCGCCCGGAGACGTTTGCGCGTGCTCGCGGAAATCGAGCGCGCCGCCGCGCGTGTGCAGCCAGCGCATGATCACCTTGTTGCTCGCGATCACCTGTTGCCGGTAGATGCCGAGGTTCTGGCGCGTCTTGTGCGGCCCGCGGGTGACGGTGAGGCCCCAGGTGATGAGCGGCGCGACGTCGTCGGGCCAGCACGTCTGCACCGGCAGGCGCGCGAGGTCGACATCGTCGCCTTCCCATACGATGTCCTGGCACGGCGCCGACGAGCGCTCCTTCGGCGCCATGTGCATCACCTGCAGGAAGAGCGGCCGCGTGTTCTGCCACGCGTCCTTCAGGCCCTTCGGCGGCTCCGGCTCCTTCAGGAACGCGAGCAGCTTGCCGATCTCGCGCAGCGCGGCGACGGAGTCTTCTCCCATCCCCAGCGCGACGCGGCGCGGCGTGCCGAAGAGATTGCCGAGCACGGGAATGCGATGGCCTTTCGGCTTCTCGAACAGTAGCGCCGGGCCGCCCGCTTTCAGCACGCGGTCGCAGATCTCGGTCATCTCGAGACGCGGATCGACCTCGACGGCGATGCGCTTCAGCTCGCCGGCCTGTTCGAGTTGCGCGAGGAAGTCGCGGAGATCGGCGTATTTCATGGCGGCCATGGTACCAAACGGATTCGCTCCCTCCGTCGGTACAATGCGCGATGGCCCTTGCTACCGGCGTCGCCGCCGGTGCGCGCTTCGCAAGCGCGCGCCGGATTATCTTCGGCGTCGTGCTCGCGAGCTATGTCCTGTCGTTCTTCCACCGCATCGCGCCTGCCGCGCTCGCCGGCGATCTGACGCGCGCTTTCGCCATCAACGGCGCGGTGCTCGGAACGCTGGCGGCAACGTATTTCTACGTCTATACGCTGCTGCAGATACCGGTCGGCGTGCTGGCGGACACGCTCGGGCCGCGGCGGATCCTCACCGCCGGCTCCCTGATCGCCGGCATCGGTTCCCTCGCCTTCGCGCTGGCGCCGACGTGGGAGATCGCGGCCGCGGGACGAACGCTCGTCGGCGTCGGCGTGTCGGTCGCCTTCATCGCGCTCCTCAAGGTGAGCGCGGTGTGGTTTCCGGCCAACCGCTTCGCCACGCTGAACGGGATCACGCTGTTCGCCGGCAATCTCGGCGCGGTGATCGCCGGCGCGCCGCTCGCGTGGCTCGTCACGCAGACCTCGTGGCGCGTCATCTTCATCGTGCTTGCCCTGTTGTCGGTCGGGCTTGGCGTCGCGACGTGGCTTCGGGTGCGCGATCGTCCCGAAGACATGGGGTTCGCACCGGTGTCGGCCACTGCGGTTGCGGGCACGACGACCAATGCTCATTGGACACGGGCGCTCAGCCGCGTCGTCGCGAATCCGGCGACGTGGCCCGGCTTCTTCGTCAATGTCGGGATCGGCGGGAGCTACCTCGCGTTCGCCGGCCTCTGGGCGGTCCCGTATCTCGTCGACACGTACGGGATGTCCCAGGTCACCGCGGCGCAGCACGGAAGCGTATTGCTGCTGGGTGTCGCGTTCGGCGCTCTAATCATAGGCGCGCTTTCCGACCGGCTGGGCAACCGTCGCGGCGTGATGCGCGTCTGCGCGTTTCTGTACGCTCTTTCGTGGCTGCCCTGGCTGCTGCACGTGCAGTGGCCCCTCGCCGCCACTCTCGGATGGTTCCTGCTGATGGGACTTCTGATCCCGGGCTTCACGCTTGCGTGGACGGTCGCGAAGGAAGTAAATCGGCCCGAGCATTCGGGCATCGCGACGTCGGTCGTCAACGTCGGCATCTTCCTCGGCACCGGCATTCTGCAGCCGCTGGTCGGCTGGGTGCTCGATCGCGGGCGCGCCGCCGGCGACCTCGCGGGCGCGTGGGACAGCGCGATCCTGATTCTGGCGGGCACCGCGTCGTTCGGTGCGCTGATGACGCTCGTCGGGCGCGGAAAATGAGCCATCGATGGCAGAAAACTGCGAAAACCGATAGATTCGACATCGGACTCCCGAGTGGGCCGGTTTCAGTGCGGTCACGCCCGTAGAATCGATGAAGATGGGAGTGTCGAGTGGGTGGTCATTTCGACTTGTCGGATTGGATGCCGCAATGAATTCCGTCGGCGGAAACGCAGGCGACCACAGCCCGACGGGCGCACAACGATGGGCACTGGCGTTCGCGTTGCTGTTGGCATTAGCTGGCTGCGGCGGCGGGTCGTCCAACGGAGGTAGCACGCAGGCGGATTGGTTCGGCACACCGATCCTGACGGAGCTTGGATCCGCTCCCCACGCGATTGGATTCGGAGATTTCAACGGCGACGGCAGGCCGGATGTCGCGTTCACGCTCGCGACCGGCGCCCTCTACGTCGCACTCGGCAACGGCGACGGGACGTTCAAGGCCGCGCAGGCGATTTCGGGCGTGACCAGTGTCGGCGACATCGCCGTCGGAGACCTGAACGGCGACGGCAAGGCGGACCTCGTCGTCATCGGGTGCGCACCGTCGTGTCCGCCGGGCGGCGCGCCTTTGCTCGTCCTGACAGGCAACGGCGACGGTTCCTTCGGAGCGCCCGTCGCCTACGTAGCCGCCGGACCCGGGTCCGCCGCAAACTCCGTCGGCATCGCGGATTTCGACGGCGACGGCCGTCTCGACGTCGCTGCCGGCCAGACGCGGCATTTCGTTTCGGTCTTCTTCGGCAACGGCGACGGCACGCTGCAGCCGCGAACGGAGTGGCCTTATCCAGTGGATGCGGGGGCGGCCCTTGGCGACGGGTACGGAATCTCGGTCGCCGATCTCACCGGCGATCGCATCTCGGACATCGCGGCGTTCTATTCCGGCGGGTTCACCCAAGGGATGTCGGTGCTGCTCGGTCGCGGCGACAGGACCTTCGGGGCGACACCCTCGGGCGGCGGACCGTATCGCGCACTGCAGCGGCACTTCGCCGATTTCAATGGCGATGCGAAGCTCGACCTCGCGCTGACCGGCGACTACGTCGGACCCGGCGGCGCCCCCGGACGCGTGACGATACTGCTAGGGAACGGCGACGGAACGTTCCGCCCGGCGACGTTCCCCGACTATCCTCATGCGTACGACAACGGGACCTTCGCTGTCGGCGACGTCGATCGCGACGGCAAGCCGGACATCGTCGTCCGCGCCTCCGGAACCAGCGATTTCTTCATCCTCCTGGGCCATGGCGACGGCACGTTCGCCGACGCACAGCCGCAAACGCTCACGCTCGACGGCGCATCGGTGACCGGCCTCATCGACGTCAACGGCGACGGCCGCCTCGACCTGGTGCTTGTGACGCCGACGGGATTCGCAGTCCTGCTCGGAGCTCGCTAGAACAGCTCGATCGCTTTTCAGTCGGATGTGCCAGGACGCAGACATGAGCATTCGCGTTGCCAATCGAATCTTCTCCACGATCGGGCTCGCAGCCGCGCTCCTGCTTGAGGGTTGTGGGGGTGGCGGATCCTCGGGAACGGCTCCGCAGCCTCCGCCGGGCTCGCTCGACCCGAGTTTCGGCAACGCCGGCACGGTCCTCAATTCGAAACCTTCCGTCGCAGGTGGCATTGCGTTGCAGCCCGACTGGCAAGATCGTCGTCGCCGCGGGCGAATGGCTGATTCGGTACGATCGTGATGGAGTTCTGGACGCGACATTCGGCACTGGAGGACTTGCCAGCGCGGCGCCGGAAGGCAATGGATTCGTCGCCGGGAGTGTTTCGTTGCAGCTAGACGGCAAGATCGTCGCGTCGGGAATTTTCACAGGTCCTGGCGGGGCTTTCCACTGCACCCTGGCGCGATACTCGATCGACGGTGCGATCGACCGCACGTTTGGGAACGGAGGATTTGTCGTGTGGGATCGCACGGCTACCCCAGCAACTGCGCGGGCCTCGCGATACAGGTAGATGGCGGCATCATCGTGGGCATCAACGTTGAAGCTCTTCCCTGCGGGGCGGCTCGACCGCGAGATTCCATGTCGACGGAACCCTCGACATGACGTTTGGTGCCAACGGAGTTGCCTTCGGCGGCGGGACGATCGCCATTCAGCCGGACGGAAAGATTCTTTCTGCATCGGTTTTTCGTGGCCATGGCTTGAACCAATGCACGGTGACGCGAGTGGATGCAGGCGGCGTCACGGACACCGCATTCGGCGATGGCGGCCGCGTAGCATGGACGGGACCGTTCGATGAGCAGGCCCCGCTCGCCTGCGCCTTGGCACGTCAGCCCGACGGCAAGATCGTCGTCTTGAACGAGGGCAGCGTGGCGCGGTTCCTCGAGACCGGGGCGCCCGATTCCCGATTTGGCAACGACGGTGTCGTGACCGGCTTGCCTGGCGTCGCGCTTGCCGTGCAATCGAACGGCAAGATTGTAGTCGTCGGAGGCGACGGCAACAGCTATCCACAGAAAGGCTTCGCGTTGTGGCGGCTTGGTACGAGTGGAGAGCCCGACTCCGAGTTCGGCAACTCCGGCACCGTCGTCACGCCGCTGCTGGGCGACGGAGACGCCGTCAACCTTGCGATTCAGCCGGACGGCCGGATTATTGCTTCGGGATCGACTGCCCCTCCCGGCGGAGCGCCTGGAACCCGGCAGGCTCGATGGCAGTATCGTCGTCGGCATTCAGACTGAAATCAATCCCGTAACGAGCGGTACTATCGTGAGATTCCGATCCGACGGAACACTCGATGGCACGTTTGGTTCTGCAGGTGGTGCGTTCCGCGGCGGGGCTATCGCCATTCAACCGGATGGGAAGATTCTCGCAGCATCGAAGTCTCGCAACGACGGCCCGATCCAGTGCTCGGTGGCGCGCCTCGAAGCAAGCGGCGCATTGGATACCAGCTTCGGCGATGACGGCCGCGTGACATGGAAAGGGCCGTTCGACGAAACGGCTCCTTTCGTCTGTGCGTTGGCAATTCAGCCCGACGGCAAGTTCATCGTCGTGAATGGGGGCAGCATCGCTCGATTCCTCGGGAATGGTGCGTCGGACTCCAATTTCGGCAATGACGGACTGGTGACTGGAGTCACCGGTATTGCGCTTGGCTTGCAATCGAACGGGAAGATTGTGATTGCGGGCGGCGACTACTCGAATCCAGCGAGTCCTGTCTTTGCCTTAACGAGGCTTGGCTCGGATGGAGAGCTAGATTCGGGGTTCGGTAACCTCGGGACCGTCCTCACGCCGTTGCTTGGTGCGGGCCAAGCTCTTGACTTGGCGATTCAGCCGGATGGACGGATCATTGCTTCAGGATCGACACGGCCTGCTGGAAAACCCATTGGCCCCCCGTGGGAGGCGGCGTTGGCACGCTATTTCGGAGATTAGCGTCACTATCCTTGCCAGACCCCAACGGGGAAGCCGCAATCCTGTTTGGCGCGTGTCAGAACAATCCGACGACCTTGCCGTCGTCGGTCAGGTCGATCTTCGCCGCCGACGGCTCCTTCGGCAGCCCGGGCATCGTCATCACGTCGCCGCACACCATGACGACGAACTCCGCGCCGGCGGCGAGCCGCACTTCGCGGATATTGACCACGTGCCCGGACGGTGCGCCCCGCAGCAGCGGATCCGTCGAGAACGAATACTGGGTCTTCGCGACGCAGACGGGATAGTGCCCGTACCCCTCGGTCTGCAGCTTCTTGATCTGCGCGCGCACCTTGCTGTCGGCGGTCACCTCGGAGGCACCGTAGATCGTCCGCGCGACCTTGCCCATCTTGTCCCACAGCGTGTCGTCGTCGTCGTAGACGAGCCGAAAATCCGCGGGAATGCGCTCGATCACGTCGACGACGGCCCGGGCAAGGGCCTCGGCGCCGGCGCCGCCATCGGCCCAGTGCTTCGCAACGACGACCGGCGCGTCGTGATGCGCGATCTTCTTCTTGAGAAGCGCGATCTCGGCTTCGGTATCGGAAGAAAAATGGTTGATCGCGACCACGCACGGCAACCCGTAATGGTTGCGCACGTTGTTCATGTGCCGCTCCAGGTTCGCGATTCCCTTTTCCAGCGCCGGCAGGTCCTCCTTCGTGAGCTCCTTCAAATCGGCGCCGCCGTGGAACTTGAGCGCGCGCATCGTCGCCACCAGCACCGTGACGTCCGGCCGCAGCCCGGACTTGCGGCATTTGATGTTGATGAACTTCTCGGCGCCCAAGTCGGCACCGAAGCCCGCCTCGGTGACGACGTAATCGGCGAGCTTCAGCGCCGCCTTGGTGGCAATCACCGAATTGCAGCCGTGCGCGATGTTGCCGAACGGGCCGCCATGGATGAACGCAGGATTGTTCTCCAGCGTCTGCACGAGATTGGGCTGCAGCGCGTCCTTCAGGAGCACCGTCATCGCGCCCTCGGCGTCGAGGTCGCCCGCATGGACGGGCTTCTGGTCGCGCGTGTACCCCACGACGATCTTCGCGAACCGCGCCTTCAGGTCGGCGAGCGACTCCGCGAGGCAGAAGATCGCCATCACCTCGGAGGCGACGACGATGTCGAAGCCATCCTGCCGCGGGAAGCCGTTCGCGGGACCGCCGAGCGCAATCGTGATGTCGCGCAGCGCGCGGTCGTTCATGTCGACGACGCGTTTCCACGTGATGCGCCGCACATCGATGCCGAGCGCGTTGCCGTGGTGGATGTGGTTGTCGATGAGCGCGGCGAGCAGGTTGTTCGCGACGCCGATCGCGTGGAAGTCGCCGGTGAAGTGCAGGTTGATGTCCTCCATCGGCACCACCTGCGCGAAGCCGCCGCCCGCCGCGCCGCCCTTCATCCCGAACACCGGCCCGAGCGAGGGCTCGCGCAGGCAGATCGCCGCTTTCTTGCCGATGCGATTCAGCGCATCACCGAGGCCTACGGTGGTCGTCGTCTTCCCCTCGCCGGCGGGCGTGGGACTGATCGCCGAGACGAGGATCAGCTTTCCGCTGCGCCCGCTGGCGTGGCGCGCAAGCCACTCGAGCGATACCTTCGCTTTCGTGCGCCCGTAAGGCACGAGCGCATCTTCGGGAATCCCGAGCCGCGCGGCGATTTCGCCGATCGGTTTCAGCTTGGCCCGCTGCGCGATCTCGATGTCGGTTTGCATTGTGTCTTTCAGATGACGGGGTTGGCCCCGCCGTCCATCGGGACGATGGCGCCCGTCACATAGCTCGCCTCGTCGGACGCGAGGAACAGCACGACGCGAGCGACTTCCTCCGGCGTGCCGGCGCGGCCGAGCGGAATCCTCGCCTCGCTGCGCTTCAGGAGCTCGGCTTCGGCGAGGCCGGTCATCTTCGATTCGACCGCGAGACCTTCCTGCACGCGGCCCGTCATCGTGATGCCGGGGTTGATGGCATTGATCCGGATCCCTTTCGGGCCGAACGCCGCGGCGAGGCCGGTCGTCGCGAGCATCAGCGCCGCGTTCGCCGCGCCGCCGGGCAAATGGACCGGATTCGCGACCTTGCCGCCGCTGCCGATGACATTGACGATCGCGCCGCGGCCGCGCGTGACCATCCGCTTCAGCGCGGCGCCGAGCGGATGGATGTAGCTGAAGTACTTCGCATCCATCGCGGCGTGCCAGGAGGAGGCGTCGAGATCCGCCGGCGCATACCGGCGGGCAGCGCCGGCCGAGTTCACGAGAATGTCGATGGGTCCGACGTCGCGCTCGGCTTCGGCAATCATCGTCTCCGCGTCCTCAGCGCGGACGAGATCGGCGGCGATCGCCGTCGGCGCATGGTGCGTGGCCGGGAATCGCGCCAACGCGGCATCGAGATTGGCCGCGCTGCGCGATACGAGCACCACCTTCGCGCCTTCGCGGGCGAACGCTTCCGCGCACGCGTAGCCGATGCCCTTGCTCGCGCCCGTGACGACGACGACCTTGTCGGTGAGCTTCAGGTCCATCGTGTCACTTCGCCGCGAAGCGTTTCTCGAGGTTCGCCATCACCGCGGGCCACGCGGCGGCGAAATACGCCTTGTTCTTCGCCCATTCCTCGCCGTCTCCGTAGCCGAAATTGCGCAGCGTGACCTCCGTCTTGTTGCCGGGAAGCGGCTTGAAATCGAGATAGACGAGCGTGCGCAGCGGCCGGATGGTCGGGATCGTCGGCGGCGCGTTCCACTCGAACACGAGCTGCTCCATCGGCCGCACGCTGTGCACCTTGCAGCCTTCGCAGCCGCGCGAGCCCTCCGGCTGGGTGAGTCCGAACCACAGCTCGAACGCGCCGCCCGGAACCGGCTCGACCTTGACCGCCTTGGGCGCGAAGAAACTCTCGATGCCGTCGGTCGTGGTCCACGCCTTCCAGACTTCCGCCACCGGCGCGTCGATCGTCTTGGTGACGACGATGTCGGGCGCCAGCGCTTGCGCGGACGCGACGGACTGGGCGAGCGCGAACGCCGCCCCGATGACTCCATTGATGAATCCCGCACGAAGAACGATCACGTCGCTCACTCCCGATGGCGCGAAGCGCGCATCGTAGCGCAGGAGGACCGGGCCGTCACGGCTTTCGACGCCGCAGGCACCTGGCGGCGGACGCGCTAGCGCAGGAAGTCGCCGATTGCGCGCCACGCCGCGAGCTTCTCCGCGAACGGCCGCGTGTACGCCGGCGACGATGACGGCAGTACCAGGGTCTCGTAGCCCGACGCGCGCCACGCCGCTTCCGCGCGCCCCGCGGTCTTGCCGTTGAAGCAGACCAGCGCGAGGCCGCCGGCCACGCGCCGCACACGCTCGATCTCGCCACGCTCGGCGTTTCGAATCGCGCCGTCGAGGCTGCCGCGGCGCTCGCACGCGACGATGACGTCCCACAAGCCGACGGCACGTGCGCGCAACGTGGTGAGCCGCCGGCGGTACGGCATGTCCACCAGCGCCGCGCCAAGCACCTCGCCCATGAGCGGCCAGAAGTGATTGCGCGGGTGCGCGTAATACTGCTGCGCGGCGAGCGACGCCTCGCCCGGAAAGCTGCCGAGGATCAGCACGCGCGTGCCGCGCGCGATCACGGGCGGCAGGCCGAGCTTGCGGCCCGCGGTCACAACCCGTTGGGCCAGGCGCCCGCGCGCACCGCGAAATCGGCCGCGACCCCGGCGAACACGGCGAGACCGAACCAGTGATTGCTGCGGAACGCGCGAAAGCAGCGATCGCGGTCGCGCATTCGGATGAGGTGGAACTGCCAGAGCGCGCCGACGAAGGCGACGACGAGCCCGCCGTAGTAGACGGGACCGGCGGCCCAGTAGTGCCCGACCGCGGCCATGCCGGAGAGATAGGCCAGCAGGCAGACCATCACCACCGTCACGTCGAGCCGACCGAAGAAAAGCGCCGACGTCTTGAGGCCGAGCCTGCGGTCGTCGTCGCGGTCGACCATCGCATACTCGGTGTCGTAGGCCATCACCCACAGCGCGTTGAGTCCCAGGAGCCACCAGCCGAGCGGCGCCACCGCTTCCCAGACCGCCGCGTACGCCATCGGGATCCCGAACGAGAACGCGATGCCGAGCACCGCCTGCGGAAGCGCGAAGAAACGCTTGGTGAAGGGGTAGACCAGGGTAATGGCGATCGCCGGCAGCGACAGCAGGATCGTCTTCTCGTTGGTGGCGAGCACGAGCACGAACGCGCAGGCGAACAGGGCCGCGGCGACGGCGAGCGCCTCCCACGGCGGGATCTCGCCGGCGGCAAGCGGCCGCTGCGCCGTCCGTTTCACGTGAGCATCGAACTTGCGATCCGCCCAGTCGTTGAACGCGCAGCCCGCAGAGCGCGTCAGCAGCGTGCCCATGACGAAGATCAGCAGAAGGTGCAACGGCGGCCTGCCCATCGCCGCGATCCAAAGCGCGGTCATCGTCGGCCACAGCAGCAGCAGCGTGCCGATCGGCTTGTCGAGACGAATCAGCCGCTCGTAGACGTCGAGCCTGGCCTTCAGCTTCTCCTCGCGCGTTCGCGGCGGGGAGAGCGCGGGCGCGGGTGATGCCTCGGCGTCGGGGATTTCGCTCACAACGGAAGCGCAAGCTGTTTTTTCAGGTCGCGCGGCGCGACGGCGTCGAGCAGATGCTGCGGCGTCGGGTAGCGCAGGCGCACCCGCAGCTCGTTCTTCATCCGCGCATTCACGAGCCGTCGTGATTCGCTCATGAACGACAGCAGCATCGGCGCGATCCTCTGCTCGGCTTCCTCCCACGACACCCGCGGCGGCCGCGGCAGATGGAACGCGTCGGCAACGGCATCGAACCAGCTGCCCATCTTCATCTCGGCATCGTCGGTGACGTTGTACGCGCGGTTGGACTGCCCGCGAAACAGCGCGGCGACGATCGCGTGCGCCAGGTCCGACGCGTGGACGTGGTTCGTGAACACGTCTTCGCTCGGCGCGAGCACCGGCGTCCCCTGGCGGATGCGGTCCAGCGGCAGGCGCGTCTCGGTGTAGATTCCGGGCACCCGGAGGATCGCCAGGCGGACGCCGTGATGCGCCGCCCATGCGCGCAGACGATCCTCGGCCGCCACCCGCCGGCGCGCGCGCGGCGACTGGGCGCGTCGCGGCCGCGTTTCCGCGATGCGCGCGCCCGCGCAATCTCCGTAGACGCCGGACGTGGAAACGTACACGAATCGCTGTGGTATGCTTCGCGCCCGCGTCAGAGCCGCGAGCAGCTTTTGCGTGCGCGGATCGTCGCGGCCTTCGGAGGGCGGCGGCGCGAAATGCAGCACCGCGAACGGCGCCGCCCGCAAGCGGCCCAGCGTCGCGAAGTGGTCGAGGTCGCCGACGATGGGGACGATGCCTTGGGAGCGCAGGCGGGGAATGTCCTCGGTGCGGCGCGTGAGACCGTAGAGTCGGACCTTCGGATGGAGCAGGCCGGCGGTGCGCAGTGCGACATCGCCGCAGCCAATCAACAGTACCCGGATCACGCGCGCCTTTCGTTTCGCGCGGCGCCCGCGCCGCGCGCCAGAGCCCTCGATCGACCTGCCGATGCCGCACCAGATTACCATAACGCCCAGCGGGCATTCGTTCGTCTGCGAGGACGGCGACACCGTGCTCGCGGCGGCGATGGCCGCCGACCTCATGCTTCCTTACGGCTGCCGCAACGGCGCCTGCGGAACGTGCAAGGGAAAGATCGTCGAAGGTCGCGTGGACTACGGCCCGTACCAGGCGGGCACGCTCACCGACGACGAGAAACGGGCGGGACAGGCGCTGTTCTGCTGCGCGCAGCCCGAGACCGACCTCGTGATCGAGGTGCGCGAAGTGCGGCGCGCGGGCGACATCCGCATCCGCAAGCTGCCGTGCCGCGTCGAGACGATCGACAAGCCGGCGCCCGACGTCGCCATCGTGAAGCTCAAGCTGCCGGCGAACGAGCGGCTCCAGTATCTCGCCGGCCAGTACGTCGATCTCCTGCTGAAGGACAACCGCCGCCGCAGCTTTTCTCTCGCCACGCCGCCGCACGACGATGCGCTGCTCGAGCTCCACGTGCGCCACGTGCCGGACGGACTCTTCTCCGACCAGCTCTTCAACGAATTCAAGGGCCGCGAAATCCTGCGCTTCGAAGGCCCGCTCGGGACGTTCTTCCTGCGCGAGGAGTCCGACAAGCCGATCATCTTCGTCGCCGGCGGGACCGGATTCGCGCCGATCAAGGCGGTGATCGAGCACGCGCTCCATCACCATATCGACCAGCATCGGCCGATCGTGCTGTACTGGGGCGTGCGCGCGAAGCGCGATCTCTATCTACCCGACCTGCCGGCGAAATGGCAGCGCGAGAGCGCCAACTTCACGTTCATTCCGGTGCTGTCCGATCCCGCGCCCGACGACGCGTGGCCGGGGCGCACCGGCTTCGTCCATCAGGCGGTGCTCGACGACTTCGCCGATCTCTCGGGCTATCAGGTCTATGCTTGCGGCGGCCCCGCGATGATCGATATCGCGCGCAAGACGTTCACCGAAGCGCGCCACCTGCCGACGGATGCGTTTTTCGCCGACAGCTTCACCTACGCGCCGGCGAAATAACTCGCGCGCGAGCGAGCCGCTAGCTGCGCGACCGCAGCTCCGCCAACGCGAGCTTGAGTGCCGCCGCGAGCTGCGTATTGGCATCGTCGGTGCGGCCGAGCCGTGCATAGAGCTCGCCCAGCGCGACACGCGTCTCGTAGGCGTCGTCGAGACCCAGACTCGCCTCGAGATACGTTTCCGCCTTGCCCCAGAGCTGCGCGCGCACGCATAGCGTACCCAGCGCGCGCAGGAGCAGCGCATCGTCATCGTGCGTGACGAGCCAGCGCTCGGCTTCGGCGAGTTGCTTCGTGGGGTCGGGCGTGTTGCATCCGGCATACAGCACGACGAGCTCGGGCTCCCAATACCGCTCGAGACTGTGCACCAGGATGTCCGCGGCCTCGCGCTCGCCGCCCAGTCCGGCGAAGCTCTTTGCCCCCGCGCGGGCGATTTTCGGCAGCCGCTGGTCGGCATCGGTGAGCTTGCTCCAGTAAGTCCGCAGGCCGGCGGGGTCGTGCGCGCGTGCCGCGAGCTCCTCCGCGTGCGCGGCGGCCCGCAGATAGTCGCCTTCCTGCGCGCCGTACGCCTTGCGCCGGACGAGCTGATCGACGAGCGCCGGGATCTCCGCATAGCGCCCCGCGCCTTGCAGCGCGCGCAATTCGAGGCGCAGCGCCGCGGTATGCGAGCCCGCTTCCTTTTTCAATGCCTGCAGCGTCGCGAGCGCATCGATCGGCCGGCCCTGCTCGAGCTTCATCTCGGCATCCAGCATGAGCCGCGGCACCGCGAGGCTCGCCGTCTGCGCGACCGGGCCGGTGAGATGCGCCGCCGCCGTTGCGAAGTCGCGGGTGTCGAGTGCCGCCCGGGCGGCGACGAGGGCGGAAAATCCCGGCGCGCCGGGAATGTCGAGCGCTTCCTCGGCGAACTGCCGCGACTTGCCGTACCGGCCTTCGAGCAGCGCGACGACCGCGGCGTCGAGCTTCGCCCGCGCACGCGCTTCCTGCTGGCGGCGGCGAAAAGCGCGGACCTCGCGCGGCAACGCCGCCGTGCGGAGAGCGAGCCGCAGCAGCGCATAACCGCCGGCAAAGCCGCCGATGAGGAGCAGCAGCAGCAGATTGAGCGACACCTCGACGCGCCAGGGCGGCGCGACGAACAACACATAGCCGCTGATGACCTTCGCGGCGAGCGCGACGCTCACCGCCGCGGCGGCGAGCAGCAGGAACCAGAACAGGATGCGCACGGCGGAAGCGTCAGCGCGCCGGAGGCGGAACGGCGGAACGCCCGGGCGCGCGGTCCTGCGACAGGCGCAGCACGCGCAACGCCTCGAGGCTGCGCGAAAGATCGGGCATCTCGCCGCCGAGCGGCGTCGCGGCGAGCTGTTTCAGCGTTGCCTGCAGCGTCTGCACGGGCTTCGTCCGCGTGTCGAAATACTGCCCCACCCACGTCGACGCCGCCGCGATGTCGGCCTTGAAGCTCGCGTCGTCGTGGTTCACGAGCGCGATGCGCGCCGACAGCAGCCGCAGGCGGAGGTTCTCGCGCAGGAAATAGCGCTGCGAGGGCAAGCAGCAGCGGCGCGGCCGGCCGATCCGAGGACTCGATCCGGACGAGCTGCTTCATGTCGCCCCACACGTCGCGCAGGAAGCGCTGCCACGAGGGCTCGTCGGCCGGAGGCGCCTCGTCGGCCGTGCGCGGCGGCAGCCGCTCGTCCATCGCCAACGGAAGCGTCGAGACGGCGGCGATCGCCTGGTCGAGCTTGAGACCGAGTCCGGTCACGTCGACGAAGGGGATGGCCTTCAGCTGGTCCATGTCGCGGGAGAACGCGCGGCGCAGCGGCACGAACTGCGGACGATCGAGACGTTGCAGCTTGGCGTCGGCGATCTGCAGCGCGGTAAGCGCCGAGGGAACGTTGCCCGCGAGCAGCAGCTGCTGGCTGGCGATCAGCAGCACCTGCTCGATCTCGGTCAGCGCGATCTCGTCGCGCGATGGCGCGAGGTCGCGGTAGAGCGCTTCGAGCGCCGCCTGCTGCGCCTGTGATTCGGCGATGCGCGTCTCGAGCAGCGTGACGCGCGCCTCGGCGTCGCGCAAGGCAGTCGCCAGGTCCGTTTGCGCCTTGCCGGTCGCCTGCGTCGTCCCTTCGACCGCGGTGAGGCGCTCCGCCACTTCCGTGCGCAGATCGCGCTCGGCCCGGCGGCCGTCGAGCCAGCCGGCGATCCCAACCGCGAGTGCCAGCACTGCAACAACGGCAACCCATGGTCGCGCTGCCCACGACGACGACGCCACGGGGCGGAGCGGACGCGGTGCATCGCCACGCGGCAGCGCGCCCGGGCCGGTATCGGCGGAGGGAGGCAGCAGCGTGCCGTCAACGGGATCGGACATGAGAAGAGGGCGGCGAGCGGGCAATGATTCTAGCAGGCGACGACGCCTGGCGACGCTGCGCGCCAGGCATTCCCGGGCTACAATTGCGTGACAGGCGCAGCGCGCCGGCGGCGCTTCGAAGAACCGGATGCCCGCGCCGCATCCATTCCCGGCAGGTCCCTCGCGTGACCATTCTCCTCGTTCTCGTCGCCCTCGCCGCCGCCGTGGCAATCGGCTTTGCGATCGGCCGCGCGCAGCGCAGGGGTCCCGACGCAACGCCGGCTTCGCCCGCGCTGACGGACCCATCGCCCGCCGCCGCGCCGTCCGGCGCCCACGAAACGGAGCGCCGCCGACTCGAGGACGAGCTCGCGCAGGCGCGCGCCGAAACCGCGCGGTATCGTGCGCTGATCGTCGACATCGAGAACAACGCGCCGTCTCCGCTGATGGGGCCGGGCGCGCCGGACGACCTGAAGCTCATCGTCGGCATCGGGCCCGTGCTCGAGCGGATGCTCCATCAGCTCGGCGTCACGACGTTTCGGCAGGTCGCGTATTGGTCCGAGCGAGACATCGACGAATTCGATGCCAAGCTGCACGAGTTTCCCGGGCGCATCCGCCGCGACGCGTGGGTGACGCAGGCGCGTGCTCTCCATCAGAGCAAATACGGGGAAGCGCTGCCGATACGGGAAGCGAAGTGACCTGCCGTCGCCGATTCAACGCGCCAACGGGTCGATGAGCTCCACCGCCGGCAAGCAGGCGCCGGGCGCATCGCAGGTGACGATGGCGGCCTTTTTTCCGGTCGCGGTGCTGACGCTGATCTGGGGCTGCAACTGGCCGATCCTCAAGATGGGCGTTACCGAGATCGCGCCGCTGACGTTTCGCGCGATGACGCTGCCGTTCGCAGCGCTCGGCATGCTCGCCGTGTCCCGCCTCTCGGGTGACTCGATCCGGGTGCCGCCCGCGCTTTGGGGCAAAGTGGCCACGCTTGCGCTGTTCAACATCGCGGTGTGGAACGGCCTCATCCTTTTCGGCGTCCGCCAGCTGCCCGCGGGACGGAGCGCGATCCTCGCGTACACGATGCCCGTATGGACGGTGCTCATCTCGCTCGTGCTGCTGTCGGAACCGCTCGGCCGGCGACGGATCGCCGGCATGGCGCTCGGCATGCTCGGGATGGCGCTGCTGCTCGGCGACGATATCCGTCATTTCCAGCGGGCACCGACGGCCGCGCTGATGATCCTCGGCGCCGCGATCTCGTGGGCTCTGGGCACCGTGCTGTTGCGCAAATGGCGGCTGCCGCTGCCGCAGAACACGCTGTCGGGCTGGATGATGCTGCTCGGATGGCTTCCGATCGCGATCCTCGCGCCGTTCTTCGCGCCCGCGCCGCTCGCGATGCCCTCGCCCAGCGCCTGGTTCGCGATCGTCTACAACATCTTCCTCGCGGGAACGCTCGCGCACTGGGCCTGGTTCACGCTCGCGCGCACGCTCCCCGTCGCGGTGTCGTCGATGGCGTCGCTGCCCGTCCCCATCGTCGGCGTGTTCGCGGGCATGCTCATGCTGGGCGAGCACCCGGGCGCGAGCGAGTGGATCGCGCTGGCGCTGGTCGTCGCGGCGATGGTCGCCGTGCTGTGGGCGCCGAAACCGGTGCCGGCGCCGATGGCGCCCGACGATTAGGCGAGCTCCGGAATCAGCGTCGGCAGCGGGTTCCCTGCGAACCATGCATCGAGGTTCGCCTTGCAGAGATCGCCCATCGCCTTGCGCGTCTCGTGCGTCGCGCTGCCGACGTGCGGCAGCAGCACGACGTTGCTCATCGCGAGGAGCGGGGCCGGAATGTGCGGCTCGTCGGCGAACACGTCGAGACCCGCTGCCTTGATGACGCCGCCCTGCAGCGCGGCGACAAGCGCGGGCTCGTCGACGATCGACCCGCGCGCGATGTTGACGAGCGTGCCTTTCTTTCCGAGCGCGGCGAGCACGTCGGCGTCGACGATGTTCTTCGTCGCCGCGCCGCCGGGACACGCGACGATCAGGAAGTCCGCCGCCGCCGCGAGGCCCTCGAGGTCGGGGATGTATTGAAACGGCACCTCCTGCGGCCTGCGCCCGGTGTAGGCGATCTTCATTCCCATCGCCGCGAGGCGCTGCGCGATCGCCTTGCCGATGCGGCCCAAGCCCAGGATGCCAGCGGTCTTGCCCGCGAGCTTCGTCGTGAGCTCGGCGCCGCGCTTCTCCCATTCCCCTGCCTGCACAAATCGATTCGCGCGCACGAATCCGCGGCCCGTCATCAGCACGAGGCCGACCGCGACGTCGGCGACGTCGTCGGTGAGGACGTCGGGCGTGTTCGTCACCTTGATGCCGCGCGAGCGGCAATAGTCGACCGGCACGCCGTCATAGCCGACGCCGAACACCGAGATGATCTCGAGCGCCGGCAGCGAGTCGAGCAGCGTCGTCGGCGTGACGGTGCCGCCGCCCTGCACGAGTCCGCGGACGACGCGCCCGCACCCGGCGAGGAACGCCGCCTTGTCGGCCGCCTGCACATAGTCGTGGCAGCGGTAATCGGCCTTCAAGGGATCGTAGAGGAACGGCGGCAACGGCGCGGTGACGATGATGTCGGTGTGCGGCATGATATTCATTTCGCTCGGGTGGTCGCGGCGGCCCATTCTATCAACCCGGCGATGAGTCCCGCGTCGCTGCCGGCTGTTTCGACGACGCCGAGGCCCTTTGCGCGCGCGTGCTCGGCGATTCGCGGGTGCGGGACGAACGTCGGCCGCGCGCGCCATGCGGCGTGCGTCGCGTCGTCGGTCAGCGCCCACAGATTGTCGAGGCCTTCGCTCGACGTGATCGTTACGGCGTCGATGCGATCGGCGCGAAACGCGTCGGCGAGCCCCTGCATTCCGCCCGCAGGTGCGCGACGCTGGTAGCAGGTGACGTAGTCGACGGTCGCGCCGCGCTCGCGCAGCGCTTCACCGAGCTCTTCGCGACCGCCCTCGCCGCGAAAGATCACGACGCGCTTGCCGCGCGGCTCTGCGAGCTCCGGCAGCGCGAGCAGGCCCTCGCTGTCGAACGTCGACATCGGAACGCGCGCACCGCCGATGCCGACGGCCGCGAGCGCTTCCGCGGTGCCGGGTCCGGGCGCGAACGCGGACAACGTTGCCGGCCAGGCGCGAGCGTCAGGCGCGCCGTATTCGACGGCGTTGGCCGAGACGAACACCGCGATGTCGTAGCGATCGAGCGATGCATGCACGCGCACGAGCGGCGCCGGATCCGCCGGCGGCAGGATCGCAATCGCGGGAAAGATCACGGGCAGTGCACCGAGGGCGGCGATCTTCTGCGCGAACGCCCCCGCCTGCCGCGCCGGACGCGTCACCAGGATGCCGATGTCCGCGAGCGGGCCTGCGGTCGTGGCCACGGCCCTGGCGTTACGCGAGGAGGCGTGCCGCGCCGCGCGCGTGGAATTCGCCGGCGAGCGCGAGGCCGAGCGCGTCGGCGGCGGCGACGTCCGCGACGACAGCGCTGCGGTCGCCGCGCAACACTTCCGCGCCATCGCGGCTTGCCACCAGTCCGCGCAGCCACAGCTCTCCGTGGCGGGTCACCGCATGCGCGGCGAGCGGCGTGTGGCAGCTTCCCGACAACGCGCGCGCGAAGGCCCGCTCGGCGGTCGTCGCCAGCGTGGTCTCCCGATCGGCGAGCGGCGAAAGCGCGGCGATGACATCGGCGCGGTCGGCGCGGCATTCGATCGCGAGCGCCCCCTGGCCCGCGGCGGGCAGGCTTTCCTCGGGATCGAGCAGCGACGCGATGCGGCTCGCGAATCCGAGGCGCTTCAAGCCTGCGGACGCAAGGATGATCGCGTCGTACTGGCCCTCGTCGAGCTTGCGCAGCCGCGTATTGACGTTGCCGCGCAATGGGAGCACCTGCAAAAGCGCGTCGCGCTCGCGCAGCTGCGCTTCGCGTCGCAGGCTGGACGTGCCGATCCGCGCGCCTCCCGGCAAGCTCGCCAGGTCAAGAAAGTGGTTCGACACGAAAGCATCGCGCGGATCCTCGCGCGCGCCGATCGCGGCCAGCACGAAACCGTCGGGCATCTCCATCGGCACGTCCTTCAGCGAATGGACGGCGAGATCGGCGCGACCGTCGGCCATCGCCACCTCGAGCTCCTTGATGAAGAGACCCTTGCCGCCGATGTCGGCGAGCGGGCGATCGACGATCTCGTCGCCGCGCGTGGTCATCCCGATGAGGCTCACCGCGCAATGGGGATGGAGCGCGGCAAGGCGCGCGCGGATGTGCTCGGCCTGCCACAGGGCGAGCGCGGATTCGCGCGTCGCGATGATCAGGCGTTTGGGCGGGACGGGCAGGCTCATCGAAGATATGTGAGGGCGGAACGAGGAACCGCGACGCGCATGTGGCGCCGAACCGCTGCATTGTACGTCGCGGTCTGTCGTGCGGCGAATCCATCGACCTGTGGCGCGCCAGTTATGATACTGCGGTCGACCCTCGAAGGAACCATTGTCATGCGGATCGTCATCACCGGCGGCGCGGGATTTCTGGGACGCAAGCTCGCCACCGCGCTGCTCGCACGCGGCACGCTGACCGATGCGCGCGGCGTGCCGCGGGCGATCGAGCGAATCACGCTCGTCGACGTCGTCGCGTCGCCCCCGGAAGCGGATCCGCGCGTGCGCTCGATCGCCGGCGATCTCGCGGATCCTGCGCTCGTCGACGCCGCGATCGAAGACGGCGCGGACAGCATTTTCCATCTCGCGGCGGTGGTGAGCGGAGAGGCGGAAACCAGCTTCGACCTCGGCTGGCGCGTCAATGTCGACGCCACGCGGTCGCTGCTCGAGCGTTGCCGCGGCCTGTCGATGCCGCCGAAATTCGTGTTCACCAGCTCGTGCGCGGTGTTCGGCGGACCGCTGCCCGACCCGGTGCCCGACGACCAGGCGCTATGGCCGCAATCGTCCTACGGCAACCAGAAAGCGGTCGGCGAATTCCTGGTCTACGACTTCACGCGCAAGGGCTTCATCGACGGCCGCAGCCTGCGCCTGCCGACGATCAGCGTGCGGCCCGGCAAGCCGAACAAGGCCGCGTCGTCGTTCGCGAGCGGCATCCTGCGCGAACCCTTGAACGGCGTCGAGGCGATCTGCCCGGTGAGCCGCGCGACGCGGATGTGGCTCCTGTCGCCGCGCGCCGTCATCGCCAACATGCTCGTCGGGCACGAAGCCCCGGCGGCGGCGTTCGCGCATACGCGGAGCATCAATGTTCCGGGCATCTCGATCCCGGTCGAAGGCATGATCGATGCGCTGCGGCGCGTGGCAGGCAACGCCGTTGCCGATCGCGTGGTCTGGCGGCACGACCCCGCGATCGACCGCATCGTCCAGACGTGGCCCGTCAACTTCGATGCTCGCTTCGGCCGCTCGCTCGGCATGGCGGGCGACGCCGACTTCGATTCGATCGTCCGCCAGTACATCGCGGACGAGCTTCCCACGCGCGGGGAAGCCGCGGCGGCCGTCAAGCCGCGATAGCGACCGGCTCGACGGCCTCGAGCGCCTCGAGAAAGAGCGAGGGTCCCGCGTCGCGGAGCTTCGCCGCGTCGGACAGGATCCGCCGGTAGCGGCGACCGCCCGGGCAGCCGTGATAGAGACCGAGCACGTGCCGCGCGATCGCGCGCAACAGCACGCCGCGCGAGAGCTCCCGCTCCGCGTACGGAAC
Source organism: uncultured beta proteobacterium (assembly GCA_963811685.1). Lineage (GTDB taxonomy): Bacteria > Pseudomonadota > Gammaproteobacteria > Burkholderiales > Casimicrobiaceae > CAIWHR01. The sequence goes on from CAWESK010000009.1 coordinate 174,976, forward strand.
GAGCTCGCTGATCACATCGGCGCGCGAGCGCGCGGGCGGCTCGTCGCCAAAGACGCGCGCGTCGGCTTCCGCGAGGAGCCACGGATCGTGATAGGCGACGCGGCCCAGCATCACGCCGTCGACACTCCCCAGCTCGCGCTCGATTGCCCCCCAATCGGAGAGCCCTCCGTTGCCGACGATGGTGAGGGTGGGAAAGTCGCGCTTCAGCCGATGCACGATCTCGTGGCGCAACGGCGGCACCTCGCGGTTCTCCTTTGGCGAGAGCCCTTTCAGCACGGCGTTGCGCGCGTGCACGATGAAGGTGTCGCACCCTGCGCTCGGCCACGATGCCGACGAAATCGCGAACCATCGCGTAGTCCTCGTCATGGTCGAGCCCGATCCGGTGCTTGACGGTCACGGGAACGCTGACCGCGTCGCGCATCGACTTCACGCAGTCGGCGACGAGCGTCGGCTCCGCCATCAGGCACGCGCCGTAGCTGCCTTTCTGGACGCGCTCGGAGGGGCAGCCGCAATTGAGGTTGATCTCGTCGTACCCCCAGCGCTCCCCCATCTTCGCGCCGTGCGCGAGCACTGTGGGGTCGCTGCCGCCCAGCTGCAACGCGAGCGGGTGCTCGGCCGGGTCGAAGTCGAGGTGATGCGGGAGGTCGCCGTGGACGAGCGCCGCGCTCGTGATCATCTCGGTGTACAGGCGCGCGCGCCGGCTGATGAGGCGCAGGAAATACCGGCAGTGCCGGTCGGTCCAGTCCATCATCGGGGCAACACACAAACGGTGCGACAAGTCATTCACTGTGCTCGCCTATCTTCCTCTCAGTCGGTCCAACAGATTATTGGGCCAAATGACGATTTTATCTCGACACCGATACTACTGTTTGCGCACGGCTTCGATTGAATGATTTGCCCGAGAGCGGATATCGGATTGAACGACCGCATTCCGAAACGGCAGCCGCGGTTCCTTGAGCGGCTGAGACCGACGGCGTAGCATCACTCAATCGATGTCCGACATCAGGTAGGGAATCCAGATGCTACGAAGAGCGAAGCTTCCGCTTGGGCTCGCGATCCCGCGATCGCTTCCGCTGCGCACCTACGAGGTGATCGAATGACGGATCGCAGGAGAGCCGTGCAGCTCCTGGGTACATCGATCCTTTGCGCTTCGTGGGCAGCATTCGCCCAACCGTCGCCCAGGACCCGACGTATCGGCGTTCTGAACATCGTGCCGCGCGATTCGCCGCTTCCGCAGGCGTTTCTTCGTGCTCTCGGTGACCTCGGCTACGTCGAAGGACGGAACGTCGTCGTCGAATGGCGCAGCGGACCGTACGAGCAGTTTTCGACTTTCGCCGAAGACCTGGTCAGGCAACGCGTCGATTTGATCTACGCCGTCATGGACCCGGCTGCATTGGCCGCGAGCAAGGCCACGACGACGATTCCTGTCGTATTTGCCGTCATCGGGGATCCCGTCCGCGAGGGGCTGGTTTCCTCGCTAGCCCATCCCGGCGGCAATCTTACGGGCGTCACTGCTTTCGGCGCTGGCCTTGGCGGGAAGAGGCTTCAGGTTCTCAAGGAGTTGCTTCCCCGGTTGTCACGCGTCGGGGTTCTGTGGGTCCGTCCCCAGGTGGCGGGGCAGCCGGAATATGACGCCGCGATCACGCTCAAGGAAACCATCGACGCCGGCCGTGCGTTGGGTATCGAAGTACGATCCGTTCCGGTTCGACGGCCAGACGAGATCGCGGCCGCGCTTGAGGCAGCGGTGAACGAGCGAATCGACGGGCTGATCGTGGAGGAAGGCTCACTTACCTACCTCGAAAGGGAACACATCGTCAATTTCGCAGCCGCTCGTCGCTTGCCGGCGATCTACGGCTTCCGCGATTATGTCGTTTCTGGCGGCCTCATCAGCTATGGTGCGCTACTGCCCGTGTTAATGCGTCGTGTCCTGTTTTATATCGACAAGATCCTCAAGGGTGCCGAGCCGCGCGCTCTCCCCGTCGAACAGCCACAGAATTTCGAAATGGTGATCAATCTCCGGACCGCCAAGGCACTCGGGCTGACCATCCCGCAATCCGTGCTGCTGCGCGCGGACGAGGTGATTCAGTAATCAAGCAAACGCGACACGAACGTCCGCTCGCAGCTGTCTTGGAGCAGTTCGACAGGGTTCGCTAGCCTCATGCAGCCATATCGTGATGCGGCGGCGGTCACTCCTCCAGCGCGAGCCGGCAGGCCTCGTCCTCGCTCATCGTTGCGCCTTCGGCGAGGAGGCGCTCCAGCTCGGTAGCGGTGAGCTTCTCGCCCAGCAGCGCGCGCACACGGGCGAGGGCACGTGCTTCGTTGGGCTGGCGCTTTGCGGCCGTTGCCAAGTGTGCCGCGTCCGCGTAGCCCGCAATTCGAGCGGCATTGATCTGCTTCCCAGCCAACGCAGCCCGCAGCGCGAGATGATCCATGCAGCACCACGCTGAACCGACCTCGCTCCGCAAAGGCAACCCCTCGCGCGCTGCAGCAAGCGCAAGATCAAGCTCGCCGCGTTCGACGTGTACGCCCGCCAGATTGGTGAGAAACCTGCCTACGAGCTGCGCCTTTCGTCCGGTTTGGCGCGCCAGAGCGATCGCTTCACGACAGCGGACCAGCGCAGTGTCGAGGTCGCCGGCCGTCCAGGCCAGCTCGGCAAGGTTGGAGAGCGCGGCAGACTCCACGCGCTGCGCACCTGCCTGCCGGCATATCGAGATTACCCTCTCGAACTCCGCCCGCGCACTGCCCAAGTCTCCCTCAAACCATTTCAGGGTCCCGAGTGCGAGCGAATATTGAGCGAGCGCCTTGGGGTATCCAGCGCGCTCCAACAGCGGACGCACCTCGCCGAGAATGGGACCCGCCTGTTCCGTGCGACCAAAGTGGACGAGCTCCATGCCGATGCGCACGAGTGAGAGGCCCGCGCCGAATACATCGCCGCTGCGACGATACAGATCCAGAGCGCACTCGTAGGCTCCCAGCGTTTCGGTGGACAGCGCCTGCCCTCCCATGAAGCCGAGCCAGAACCACAGCCGCGCTTGATCGGTGTGCGGCGTGCTGGGCCCGATCGCTGCAAGCGCGGCATGCAGCCGCTGCGAACCCTCGCGCGACAGACCTGCCTCGGTCCACAACGGCGTGCTTCCGGCGGAGAGACTCAAGCCTATGGCAAGGTCTCCACCGGATCCAAACGCCCAGTCCAGTGCGGCGCGAACGTTATCCAGCTCCGGAAAGTAGCGTATCCGCCAGTCCCGATCAGACAAGCGCCACCAGTCGTCGGGAGAGGGCTCGAACAGGGCGCGGCAGTACTCTGCATGGCGACGCCTGCGCGCTTCGATCTCGCCCACTTCGGCGAGTTTTTCGACAGCGTATGCCCGGGTTGTCTCGAGCAGTCGATAGCGCGCCTTCCCTTCGCTTGTATCGGCAATGACTAGCGAGCGCGCGACGAGCTGCGACAGCAGGTCGATGACCGCGAACTCGTCGATGTTCGTATCGGAAGCGACCGCTGAAGCCGCCTCGACGGTGAAACTGCCGGGGAAGATCGAGAGACGGCGCAGCACCACGCGTTCGGCTTCCGCAAGCAGGTCGTAGCTCCAGTCCAGCGTCGCCCGCAGCGTCTGCTGCCGTGCCAGCGCGGTACGCGATCCGCCCGTGAGCAACCGGAAGCGGTCACTCAGGCGGGCATTGATCTCTTCCACCGATAGCGACCGGGCGCGGCCAGCGGCAAGCTCGAGCGCCAGCGGAATGCCGTCGAGGTGGATGCAAAGCTCCGCCGCTGGAGAAGCGCTGGCGGCGGTAAGCTCGAAGTCGGGAAGTTGGCACTGCACGCGCTCGACGAACAACTGGACCGCCTCTGAACGCCCCATCATCTCAGTGCTCGCTCCACGCTCAGGCAGCGACAGCGGTAACAGCGGGTAGATCTGCTCGCCAGCAACGCGGAGGGGCTCGCGACTGGTAGCCATGATGGTCGCCCCTTTCGCCTCGCCAAGCACGGCGTCAACGAGCCGTGCGCAGGCCTCGAGCAGGTGCTCGCAATTATCCAGGAGCAGCAGGACCTGCCGCGACTTGAGGTGCGAGCGCAGCGACTCGATAGGCGGCTTGCCGACCCTCTCTTGCACGCCGAGCGCTTGCGCCACGGTCGTCGGCACCAGCGAGGGATCTTGGATCGCGGCCAATTCCGCCAGCCACACCCCGTCGCGGTAGGCATCGATCACCTCGGCGGCAACTTGCAACGCGAGGCGAGTCTTGCCGATGCCGCCGACGCCGACGAGCGTCAGCAAGCGTTTCCCCGGCAGCAATCGCTTGATTTCGACGAGCTCGCGCTCGCGGCCGACGAACGACGTCAGTTGCTGTGGCAGGTTCGAATGTTGAACGCGGCTGCCCGGGTCTTTGGCATCCCGGATCGCGGTGACCGGCCCGACGAACCGGTAACCGCGCCGCGCGAGCGTCTCGATCCAGCCTTCGCCGCCCGTTGTCCGGGCAAGAACACGCCGAATCGCGGAGATCTGGACCGCCAGGTTGCTGTCTTCGACCACGACCCCCGGCCACGCCGCATCGATGATGGTTCCCTTGGAGACATACTCGCCAGGGTGCTCGACGAGAGTGCGCAGAACCGCGACCCCGCGCGCGCCGAGCGTGACCGGTACTCCCGATTGACCGAGCACGCCCGCTTCGGCGTCGAGCTGGAACGGCCCGATTTCATAGACGGTGCTCACATCGCGCGCTCCTGTTAGCTCCAACGTCTCGGATCTTGTCCTACAAGCCGGATGCGACCACGAACCGGTTTGCGAGCAATTCCTCGACAGCGAAACTTTTATAGTTTTTTGAGAGCTTTTTCAAGACTTCGTTCGCAACTGCGATGAACATTCGGACCATCATCCGGGCGGAGTGAGCAACATCGGCACGAAGGTACGGGAGCGGGATCATGAACGGCATTCAGGGACAGGTGTTGCGAATGAGCCAGCGGCGCGAAGCTGCGATCTATCTGCGCAAGGGCACGCTTTGGGTCGCCGACTTCATCGACGGCGACGGCGAGATCGTCGAGGCCAGCACATGGTTTCGCTTCAACTGCGGCGCGCTATCGGCCTACCACGCGCGGCGGCGCATGGTTCGCGAGTCTGCGATCCCGCTCTCCGCGGAACTCGTCGACCGAATCGAGACCCTGCATCATCCCGCGCAGCCAACGAAGACCGATAGCGTAATGGCGTCGGAAGACGATGACGCCAGGTCGCCGCGACCGCGAAGCGCGATCGCACGAATTCTCCGCGCCTGCTCAAGCGTACACCAGCGAATCAAGGGGAAGCGGTGAGAACGGGCGATACCCGTTCGAGGACGCCCGCGCAGCCAGCCACAGCGCGCATGCAGCTCGTGCGCGAACCGCACGAGGTCGAGCTCCATTCCTACGAGGAGAACGGACGATGAACGCCAGGCACGCTTTCCGTTATTCACCGCAGCTGCTGGCCGCCATGCTGGTCGTCAGCGTTCCCGGGGAAGCCGAGAATCCGAGAACATCGCCCGACATGGTCCCGTTTCCCAATCCGACCGGATTTGCGGCGACGTTCAGCACCACCGGTTCGATCGACTTCGGCAGTCCGTTCTTCCAGAGCCTCGGCACCAACGGACGCAGTTGCGGAACGTGCCACCAACCGAGCGACGGCTGGACCGTCACGCCGGAGCACATCCAGGCTCGCTTCGATCTGACAGATGGAACCGATCCAATCTTTCGCACCAACGACGGGTCGAATTCCCCGAACGCCGATGTCTCAACGATTGAAGCGCGGCGCAGCGCGTACAGCATGCTGCTGAACAAAGGGTTGATCAGGGTCGGCATATCCCTACCGGAAATCCGCGAATTCGAGCTTATCGCCGTCGACGATCCCTATGGCTATGCAAGTGCCAACGAGCTGTCGTTGTTCCGCCGCCCGCTGCCGTCGACGAACCTCAAGTTCCTGAGCACGGTGATGGTGGACGGCCGCGAGACGTTTCTGGATCCGACGTCGACCGACTGCATTCTCGGCACGACCAAATGCTTCGCCTCGATGCATTTCGATTTCGCGCATCAGTCGAATAGCGCGACCGTGGGTCATGCGCAGGCGGCACAACCGCTGACCGACGAGCAGCGCGAGGCGATTGTGGCGTTCGAGACGACGCTCTTCACGGCGCAGGTTTTCGATCGCGATGCGGGAGAGCTCACGGCACGCCACGCGAACGGCGGACCGAAGTACCTCAGCAGCCAGGACTTCTATTTCGGCATCAACGACGTCGTCTCGGGCGACTATCGCACGGGAAGCCTGTTCAATAAAACGGTATTCAAGCTCTACGCTGCGTGGGATTCGATCGACCGCGGCGGCGCGGACGGGAGCCGTTCCGAAGCGCGTCGCGCGGTCGCCCGCGGCGAGACGCTGTTCAACAGCAAGCCAATCCAGATTACGGGGGTCAAAGGCTTGAATGACGATCTCAGCGTTCCCATGCTGCAAGGAACCTGCACGACCTGCCATGACACACCCAGCTCGGGCAATCACTCGATCCCGGCACCGCTCGATATCGGTCTGACCGATCTGTCGCGCCGCACGCCCGATCTTCCGCTCTATACGCTGCGCAACAAGGCGAACCCGGCACTCGTGGTTGAGACCACCGACCCTGGGCGCGCGCTGATTACCGGGAAGTGGAACGACATCGGTCGCTTCAAGGGCCCGATTCTTCGCGGGCTGGCGGCGCGGGCGCCGTACTTTCACAACGGATCGGCGAAGGACCTGCACGAGGCCGTGGATTTCTACAATACGCGGTTCGGCATCGGTTTCACCGACGAGGAGAAGGACGACCTGGTCGCGTTTCTGCTGACGTTGTGACTGTTTCACGTAGCGGCGGGTGGCGACTAAAGCCTGCGCCATCGCCGCCTTGAGGTACGGCAAATTCGGGTGCGCAGAGCGGTCGATCGCATGTGAGAGTGCGGGCACCGGCCGCGGCGTTGCTTGACCCTCGCAACGCCATGGCGTAGCTTTTCCGCGTCCGTTCCAAACATCCGCTCGGGAAGCCGGGATGCGACGAGGAAAATGCTCGCGCCGACGCTCCCCGTGCATGACTTCTGGTCACGGACCCATGCCCGCAAGGAGATTGGATCATGTGCGACAAACTCGGACACACTCCGGACCGCGACGGCTCAAGCCGGCGAAATTTTCTCAGGTTGACCGGCACCGCGACTGCGCTCGGGCTTGCCGGCGGCTCTCTCTTCGCGGGTTCGGCGCGCGCCGATGCGCTGACCAAGGCACAGCGCGACCGATGACGCCGGAGCAGATCATCGAGGTCGATGAAGCGAAGGGAAACGAGCGCTTTCGCACGGGCGAGCGGAAAAGACCGCAATTACCTGAGACGAGCAGAGGGCGAGCGCCAAGGGGCAGTATCCGGCGGCGGTGCTGCTCACTTGTATCGACTCACGCGCGCCGGCCGAGGTGATCATGGACCTCGGCATCGGTGACATCTTCAATTGCCGGGTCGCGGGAAACGTCGAAAACGACGACATCCTCGGCAGCATGGAGTTCGCCTGCAAACTGGCCGGTGCCAAGGTCGTGCTGGTGATGGGGCACACCTCGTGCGGCGCGATCAAAGGCGCCATCGACAACGCCGAGCTGGGCAATCTCACCGGGCTGCTGGCCAAGATCAAACCCGCGGTGCAGGCGACGCAACTACACCGGCGAGCGCTCGGCGAAGAACTACTCTTTCGTGGATGCCGTGGCGCGCAAGAACGTCGAGTTGACGGTGGCCGACATCCGGAGGGACAGCCCTGTGCTCGCGGAGCTGGAAACCAACGGCGACGATCAAGATCACCGGCGCGATGTACAACCTGGAAACGGGCGCGGTGGAATTCTTCGACTGATCAGCGCGAGCGCCGTTCGACTCGATGTTCACTTTCAAGATGCGATGAATTTGGTGCTGTAGTCAGAGCTCCGTTTCCGAAGGCCATCCCGTGATCGACCCCGCCGATTCCCATCGCGACATCCGTGACGCGATCCGCGATCTTTGCGCGCAATACCCGCCCGACTACTTTCGCGGGATCGACGAAGCGCGCGGCTACCCGGAGGCGTTCGTCGACGCGCTCACCAAGGCCGGCTGGCTCGCCGCGCTGATCCCGCAGGAATACGGCGGATCGGGGCTCGGGCTCACCGAGGCATCCGTCATCATGGAGGAGATCAACCGCGCCGGCGGCAACTCGGGCGCGTGCCACGGGCAGATGTACAACATGGGGACGCTCCTTCGCCATGGCTCGGAGGAGCAGAAGCGCGCGTACCTGCCGAAGATCGCGAGCGGGGAGCTCCGCCTGCAGTCGATGGCGGTGACCGAGCCCACCACCGGGACCGATACGACGAGCCTCAAGACCGTCGCGGTCCGCAAGGGCGACAAGTACGTGGCGAACGGGCAGAAGGTCTGGATCTCGCGCATCCAGCACTCGGACCTCATGATCCTGCTCGCGCGCACGACGCCGCTCGACCAGGTAAAGAAGCGTTCCGAGGGGATGTCGATCTTCCTGGTCGATCTGCGCGAGGCGATCGGCCATGGGCTGACGGTGGTGCCGATCATCAACATGGTCAACCACGAGACCAACGAGCTCTTCATCGACAACCTCGAGATTCCCGCAGCGAACCTGATCGGCGAGGAAGGCAAGGGCTTCAAGTACATTCTCGACGGGCTCAATGCCGAGCGCACGCTGATCGCTGCGGAATGCATCGGCGACGGCTACTGGTTCATCGACAAGGTCGTCGGCTACGCGAAGGAGCGCGTCGTCTTCGGCCGGCCGATCGGCCAGAACCAGGGCGTGCAATTCCCGATCGCCCGCGCGTACGTCAACGTCGAGGCGGCGAATCTGATGCGCTACAAGGCCTGTGAGCTCTTCGACGCCCATCGGCCCTGCGGCGCCGAGGCGAACATGGCGAAGCTGCTCGCCGCCGATGCCTCGTGGGAAGCGGCCAACGCGTGCCTGCAGTTTCACGGCGGCTTCGGTTTCGCCGCCGAGTACGACATCGAGCGCAAGTTCCGCGAGACGCGCCTCTACCAGGTGGCGCCGATCTCGACCAACCTGATCCTCGCCTACGTGGGCGAGCACGTGCTCGGGCTTCCCCGCTCGTTCTGACCGTGCGACCGCTCGAAGGCATCACCGTCGTCACGCTGGAGCACGCGATCGCGGCGCCGTTCTGCACGCGGCAGCTGGCCGACCTCGGCGCGCGGGTGATCAAGATCGAGCGTCCGGGGGTCGGCGACTTCGCGCGCGGCTACGACGAGCGCGTGCACGGCCTCGCCTCGCACTTCGTCTGGACGAACCGGTCGAAGGAAAGCCTGACGCTCGACGTCAAGCACCCGGAAGCCGCGAAAATCCTGCAAGCGCTGGTGGCCACCGCGGATGTGCTCGTCCAGAACCTCGCGCCGGGCGCCGCCGCGCGACTGGGCTTGTCGTACGACGCGCTCGCCGCCGCGAATCCGCGGCTCATCGTCTGCGACATCTCGGGCTACGGCGCCGACGGTCCCTATCGCGACAAGAAGGCGTACGATTTGCTGATCCAGAGCGAATCCGGCTTCCTCTCCATCACCGGTTCCCCGGACGCACCGGCGAAGGCGGGTTGCTCGATCGCCGACATCGCGGCGGCAATGTACGCGTACACCAACATTCTCGCGGCGCTCATCGACCGCGGCCGGAGCGGACGTGGTTGCGCAATCGACGTATCGATGCTGGAAAGCATGGTCGAGTGGATGGGCTATCCGCTCTACTACGCGTTCGACGGCGCCGAGCCGCCGCCGCGCGCCGGCGCCGCGCATGCGACGATCTATCCCTACGGTCCGTTTCCCGCGGGCGACGGCAAGATCGTGATGCTCGGCTTGCAGAACGAGCGCGAGTGGGCGGTCTTCTGCGACAAGGTGCTCGGGCAGCGCGCGCTCGCCACCGACGAACGGTTCTCGTCGAACTCGCGGCGTACGGCGGCGCGCGACGAGCTTCGCGCGCTCATCGTCGATGCGTTCCGGCCGCTCACCGCCGCGCAGGTGATCGAGCGGCTCGACGGCGCGCAGATCGCGAATGCGCGGATGAACGACATGAAGGACGTGTGGGCGCATCCGCAGCTCGCCGCGCGCAAGCGGTGGGTCGATGTCGACACGCCGGCGGGCCGGGTGCCGGCGGCGCTGCCTCCCGGCGTGCCGCCATCATCGTCGCCGCGAATGGACGCGGTGCCCTCTCTCGGCCAGCATACGGCCGCCATACTGCGCGAGCTGGGCTATGCGGACGACGACATCGCGCGACTGCACGCCGCGAAAGTGATCTGATGCCGAAAACCGACGCTCATCCGACGGCGACGCTCGCCCGATTCGCAAGCGAGCTCCGCTTCGACGATATCCCCGCCGCTGTCGTGCGCCGCGCCGAAGACCTGCTGCTCGACTGGATCGGCTCCGCGCTCGCGGGCAAGGGTGCGCGCCCCGTCGAGTCGATCGAGCGGTTCGCATTGCAGATGGGGCCGGCCGGCGGCGCCTCCGAGGTGCTGATCTCGCGCCGCCTCACCTCCCCGCTTTTCGCCGCGATGGTCAACGCCGCCGCCTCGCATTTCGCCGAGCAGGACGACGTGCACAACGGCTCCGTGTTCCATCCCGGCGCCGTCGTGTTCCCGCCGGCGCTCGCGGTTGCACAAGCGCTCGGGATCTTCCGGGCGCGACTTGCTGACCGCCGCCGTCGCCGGCTATGAAGTCGGCATTCGGGTGGGCGAATTTCTCGGCCGCTCGCATTACAAGGTCTTCCACACGACGGGCACCGCGGGAACGGTCGCCGCTGCCGCCGCGACGGGTCGGGTGCTGGGGCTGTCCGCCACCGTGATGCAGCACGCCTTCGGTTCCGCGGGCACGCAGGCGGCGGGCCTCTGGGAATTCCTGCGCGACGCCGCCGACTCGAAGCAGCTGCATACGGCGAAAGCCGCCGCCGACGGTCTCCTCGCCGCGTATCTCGCGCGTGACGGCTTCACTGGTGCCGCGCGCATCCTCGAAGGCGCGCAGGGGATGGCGGCCGGCATGTCGACCGACGCCGATCCCGCGCGTCTCACCGACCGCCTGGGCGAGCGCTGGGCGCTCGACGGAGACGTCATTCAAATGGCACGCCGCATGCCGCCATACGCATCCCGCTGCCGACGCACTTCTGAAAGTCGTCGTCGACCACGACTTGGTACCCGGCGACATCGCGCAGGTCACGGCGCGCGTGCATCAGGCGGCGATCGACGTGCTGGGGCCGGTGACGGACCCGTCGACGGTGCACCAGGCGAAATTCTCGATGGGCACCGTGCTCGCCATCATCGCGACATTCCGGCGCGCAGGGCTCGTCGAATTCCAGCAGCATTTCCGCGATCCGCGCGTCACGGCGTTCCGCGAGCGCGTGCGGATGGTGCGCGATGACGAGGTCGATGCCGCCTATCCGCAGCGCTGGATCGGCAGCGTCGACGTTACGACGACCGATGGCCGCACGTTGAACGGTCGGATCGACGAGCCCCGCGGCGACCCAGGCAACACGCTCTCCCGTGCGGAGGTCGAGGAGAAAGCCATCCGCCTTGCCGACTGGAGCAAAGCCGCAACTCCCGCCGAGATGCGCGCGATTGCGCAGCGCGTCTTCTCGCTCGCAGATGTGCAGACGGTGGGCATTCTCTTACGCTCCACAACGAGTGCCAGCGCGGAGGCCGCATGACCACGGACCGCCCACCGTCTTCGTCGGCGCACACGGTGAACGATTTCGATGCGCGGGCGGCAACCTGGGACGACGACCCCACCAAGGTCGCGCGCGCCCGCGCAATCGCGCAGGCGATCGAGCGCGAGACGCCGCTGGCGAGCTCGATGACCGCGCTCGAATACGGCGCCGGCACCGGCCTCCTCGGCTTCATGCTTCGCGATCGATTCGCCGACTTGACGCTCGCCGACATCTCCGAGGGCATGCTGGAGGTGGCGACGCGAAAGGTCGCCGCGGCCCGCGATCCGCATGTGCGCGCCGTCAAGCTCGACCTCATGACCGAAATGCCCGCGGATCGCTACGACGTCATCTTCTCGGCGATGACGCTGCATCACATTCCGGACACGGCAGGGATCCTGCGCCGCTTTCATGCCGCGCTGAAGCGGCCCGGATTCCTGTGCCTCGCCGATCTCGACACCGAGGACGGCTCGTTCCACGGCGCCGGCTTCGACGGCCACCTCGGGTTCGACCGCGACCAACTCGCGCAAAAGGCGCGCGCGGCCGGGTTCACGGGCGTGCGCTTCGTAACCGCCTACGAAATGACGAAGGCCGTCGCGGACGGACACGCGCACGTTTCCCATCTTCCTGATGATCGCGGCCACGGCGTAACCGATGCGGCGCACCGAATCGCCGGGCATCCGTCAGATCTTCCTGTCGCGCGTTTCCCAGAAAGGCGCGCGCAGCTCGCGCTTCAGCGTCTTGCCGGCCGCGTTGCGCGGGAATTCATCGAGCACGATCACGCGATCGAGCCGCTGATACTTCGCCGCGACACGCGCGTTGATCCACGCCTTCAATTCGTCGGCGTCTGCGCTGCCCCGCTCGCGCAGCACCACCGCGGCGCACGGAGTCTCTCCCCATTTGTCATGCGGAATGCCGAACACCGCGACTTCGAGGATGGCCGGATGGTGCGCGGCGATCTCCTCGACATCCTTCGGATAGACCTTGACGCCGCCGCTGTCGATCATGTCTTTCTTGCGATCGACGAGATAGAGAAAGCCGTCGTCGTCGACGTAGCCGAGATCGCCGGTGACGAGCCAGCCGTCGCGCAGGACCTCTGCCGTTTGCTCGGCGCGATGGTAATAACCCGGCATCGTGATCGGGCCGCGCCCGGCGATTTCGCCGACGGTGCCCGGCGGCACCTCGCGGCCGTCCTCGTCGACGATCCGCATCTCGTAGAACGGCGGCGGCACGCCGACGCTGCCCGCCTTGCGCTCGGCGTCGTCGCGGTCGAGGATCGTCACGAAGCCTTCGGTGAGGCCGTAGAGCTCGTAGAACCGGCGCGGCAGCACCTCGTTCAGGCGATCCTTGTGCTCCTTCAGGAGCGGCGCGCCGAGCGACAGGACCATCTCGAGCGAGGTGAGCCGCGAGGGATCGAAGCGCTTGGCGTTGAGAATGGCGATGACCTGCGACGGGACCAGCATCGTGTGCGTGACCCGTTCGCGCTCGACGGTGTCGATGAAGTCGTCGGCATCGAACGCCCGGTGCAGCACGTACGTCGCGCCTACCATGAACGCCGGGAACATCGTCACCATCGCGCCGTTGAAGACGATCGCGCCCGAGTGCAGCACGACCGATTCCGGCGCCATCCGCCAGGCATTCGCCATCGTCGTCGCATACATCGCGCGGATGAAATGCGTGTGCTGGATGCCTTTCGGAAGCCCCGTCGTGCCGGAGGTGAACATCAGCGTCAGCAGGTCGCCGGCCTCGACGCGCGCAACGGGCGCCGCGTCGCTGGCGTCTGCGTGCAGGAGGCCGTAGGCGCGGTAGCCGGCGGCCTCGTCGTCGGACGCGGCGTCGACCAGCACCCACGTCGGGGCCGACGACACTTGACGTCGCACCTCATCCAGCATCGGCAGCTGGTCGGACGAGGCCAGCACCACGGCGGGCAGCGCGTCGGCCAGCAGCGAGGCGAGCCCGGGGGCGGTCAGCAGCGGCGATAACGGCACGGCAACGGCGCCGAGTTTCGCGCACGCCCAATACGTCGCCAGGAGCTCGAGTGAATTGGCGAGCACCGTGGCCACGCGATCGCCATGCGTCACGCCCAGTGCCGAGAGAGCGTTGGCCCAGCGATTCACGTAGGCATCGAACTCGCGCCAGTTGAGGCGGATTTCGTGTTCGTCGCGGACGCGCGGCGCGATGACCACCGCGGTGTGTCGCGGCCGATAACGCGCGTGACGAGCGGGCAACGATCCGAGAACGAGGCTGTTGTAAGCGATGCTGTTTTCCATGGCGGACTCCGGCGACATCAGAGACGGTGGCTGCGATCGGTTAGCGCGAAGCCCGGCCACGCGATGCCGTCCGATTTCGCGAGCGCGAGCACCTTGAACAATTCTCCCATCTCGGCCGGCGACAGCAGCCGCTGCACCGGTGCGGCCGCCTCGAAATAGGCTTTCGAACCCGGCTCGCCCACCGCCGCCAGCGCGTCGAGGATCCCGCAGCCCAGCAGAAAGGGCGCCTGCGCCGCGAAGCCGGCAACGACGAGTCCCGCGCGCTCGCCTGCCCGCGCGATGGCGGAAAAATCGACGTGGGCGGTGATGTCGCTCAATCCCGGCCAGAGAAACGGATCGGCGTGCGCGCGATGGCGGTAGTGGCCCATCAGCGTTCCCTCTGCGCGTTGCGGATGATAGTACTCGGCGGCGGGAAAGCCGTAGTCGATGAAGAGCGCCGCGCCGCGCACGAGCCGGCGGGCGACGTCCTCGACCAGCGCCTCGGCCGCCGGATTGATCTCGCTCATATAGTCGCCGCCGAGGGGAAAGCGCTGCGCAGCGATGGCTTCGATGCGCGCGCTCGCCGGCAGGTCGACCCACTCGAAGGCCTGGCGCGTGTCGTTCCAGCCGACGCCGCGCTCGAACCAGCGATCGGACCTTCGCGCAACGACGTGCACCGGCATTGCGTCCAGCACTTCGTTGGCGAGGACCGCGCCGTCGATCGTCGCGGGCAGCGCGTCGATCCAGTCGACACGCTCGACGTGTGCCGGCGCCGCGCGCGCGATCGTCAGCCGTTGCCGCTCGCGGAGGTCCGGCGACGGCTCGAGGATCGCATACCGCGACGGCAGCGCGTCGCGCACGGCGAGCGCGTTCAGGAGGTCGGCGGCGAGCCGGCCGCTGCCACCGCCCAGCTCGACGATCTCGCGGCGTTCGGCTGCGACAAGGATCGCCGCCACTTGCACCGATAGCGCTTGTGCGAAGAGCGGCGTCATTTCCGGCGCCGTGACGAAATCGCCGGCCGCGCCCAGCTTGGTCGCTCCCGCCGCGTAGTAGCCGAGGCCGGGGGCGTAGAGCGCGAGCTCCATGTAACGCTCGAAGGGAATCGACCCGCCGCCCTCGGCGATCGCGGCCCGGATGCGGGCGACGACCCGCTCGCTGTGCGCGCGGGCGTCGGCCTCGGGGACGGGCAGCTCGGACACTGGAATAGAAGTCGCGCGCGCCGATGCGGCGCGGCGGTCGATATGCTAGATTGCCCCGGAGTCTACCCCGGGAGCGCCGCGTGCAGGGCAAGGTGGTCTTGATCACGGGCGGCGCCAAGCGTGTCGGCGCCGCGATCTGCCGCCGCCTGCATGGAGCGGGCGCGAATCTCATGCTCCACTACCGCGCCTCCGCCGGCGCGGCGCGGCTCCTGCAGGCGGAACTCAACGGCGTGCGCGCCGATTCCGTCGCGCTGATCCAGGCCGATCTTCTCGACTTGAAGGCGCTGCCGCCGCTGGTCGAGCAGACGCTGCAACGGTTCGGCCACCTCGACGGCCTCGTCAACAACGCGTCGTCGTTCTACGCGACGCCGATCGGCGAGATCACCGCCGCCGCCTGGGACGACCTCATGGGGACGAACCTGCGCGCACCGGCGTTCCTCGCCCAGGCCGCAGCCCCTGCGCTGCGCAAGGCACAGGGGGCGATCGTCAACATCGCCGACATCCACGCCGATCGCCCGCTCAAGAACTACGTCGTCTACTCGATCGCGAAATCGGGGCTGGTCGCGCTCACGCGCTCGCTCGCCCGCGAGCTCGCCCCCGAGGTGCGCGTGAACGCCGTCGCGCCGGGCCCGATCCTTTGGCCAGACGACGAAGCATTCGACGAGGTGTCGCGCCAGCGGATCATCTCGCACACGCTGCTAAAGCGCGAGGGAACGCCGGACGACATCGCCAAGGCCGTGCATTTCCTGCTCGCGGAGGCGACCTACGTCACCGGCGAGACGATCAACGTCGACGGCGGAAGACACATCGCGATCTAGCGCCGGAAGCTCCTCCTACGGCCCGGCCACCACGACGCGCCCGGTCATGTACGGATGCACCGAGCAGACGTAGTCGAAGCTTCCGGGCGAGTCGTAGACGCGGCTCACGCTTTCACCGGGAAGGAGGACGCCCGTGCCGGGCGCGCCGTCCTTGTGCGCCAACCCGTGGGGGGCAGAATCGTTGTTGGTCCATGTCACGCGCGTTCCCGGCGCGACCTTGATTTCGCCGGGTGAGAACGCGAAGTTCGCGATGGAGATTCCCGCGGACGTGGCGGCGGCCGCGGCGGCCATGGCCGGCTGCACGACGACCTTGCGCGGCGCCTTGCCGACGGCAATCGTGCGCGTCTGGCCGCTCGCGAGATCGACGACGGCGATGTCATTCGACCCTTCGTTCGTCACGACCGCCTGCGCGCCGCCGTTCGCAATCGCGATCCAGTGCGGCTGCTTGCCGACGGCGATCGAGCGCAGTGGCGCATTCGTCGCCGGGTCGAAGAGCAGCAGCTCGCCCGGCCCCTGGACGACGGCGGTGCCGGCCGGCGCGCCGCGATAGACGCCGGCGATGTGCGGCGACGCCCCGGTCGGAATCTGCGCCGCGACGCGATCGGTGGCGGGATCGAGCACCTGGACGCCGTTCACACCGGCCTCTGTGAAGTAGAGCGCCTTGCCGTCGAAACCGAATTCGAGATCGCGCGGCGGCTTGTCGAGGGACACGCTGCGCGCCACTTTCCGGGTCGCGAGGTCGATCACCACCAGCGCGAACTTGCCGGGCTCTTGCGACGCCACGTAGGCCACGCTCCCGTCCGGGCGGATCGCGATGGTATGCGGCTTCGGCACGCTCACGCTGCCCACCACGGCAAGCGAGGCGACGTCGATGAACGCGATCTTGTCCTCGCCGTAGATCGCGGCCAACAGCGTCTTCCCGTCAGGCATCATCGCGAGTCCGTGCGGGCTCTTGCCGATCTCGATCGTCCGGCGCACGCGATCGGTCGCGGTATCGATGACGTCGAGGTTCGACGCGCCGTCGCCGCTGATGTAGACGGTCTTTCCGTCGGGACTCACGGTCATGCCGTGCGGCCCGGCGGAAACGGGAATCGTCGCGACGACGGAACCGCTGCCGAGATCGACGACGCTGACGGTGTTGTCGCTGAAGTTGCCGACGTACGCCTTGGGCCCGGCCGCGTCGACCGCCGGCGCCGCGAGGGCACAGGCGGCAACGGCCAGGGCAAGGAGACGGAAAAGGGGTGAGCGCCGCATAATGAACTCCCGGCCCCGGACGAGGCCCGCTGTGGGCGGCGTGCCGGCGGCACGCCTCATGATCGTCCTACCCCGGCGGGGCCGGTTTCATTCCCGGGAATAAACAGCGGGAAGAACGAGTCTTGCAGCCATGATGGAACAACGGGTATCCGCGCACGGGCGCTTCGAACGCGAGGTGATGCCGCATCTCGACGCGGCCTATAACCTCGCGCGGTGGCTCACGCGCGATCCGGACGACGCCGAGGACGTTGTCCAGGATGCCTGCCTGCGCGCCCTTCGCTATGTGGAGTCGCTGCGCGGCGGCGGCGGCAAGGCGTGGCTCCTGACCATCGTGCGCAACGCGTTCTACGACTGGGTGAGCCGCAACCGGCCGGTGGAGATCATCCACGACGGCGGGGAAGCGGCGGAAGAGGCCGTCGACGCCGATGCGATCGACCCCGAGCAGGCCGCGATGCGCAAATCCGATGCGCGCGTCCTCGCCGATGCGCTCGCGACCCTGCCGCTGCAATTTCGCGAAGCGATCGTGCTGCGCGAGCTCGAGGACATGTCGTATCGCGACATCGCGCGCGTGATCGACGTTCCGGTCGGCACCGTCATGTCGCGCCTCGCGCGCGGCCGCGCGATGCTGCGGCGGATGCCGTCGTTGCAACCCGTGCAGGAAATCATGGAAACACGCAGGCAATCATGAAATGTGAAAACGCCCGGCTGGACATGGACTCGTATGCGGATGGCGAGCTGTCCGCGTGGCGCCGGTTCGCCGTGCGGAGGCATCTGGACGCGTGTCCCGCATGCGCCGGACGGGCTGCCGAGGCCCGCTCGCTGCAGCAGCGGATCCGCGCCGAGGCACCGCGCTTCACCGCGCCGGAGCGGCTGCGCGCGAGCGTCATGGCGCTTTCGGGCGGCCCCGCTGCGCGCGCTGCAACGCGGCCTCCGCGCGATCTCCGCTGGCAGTGGGTCGGGGCGGGCGCGCTCGTCGGCTGCGTGCTGACCGTCGTCTCGTGGGTGGCGGGAACCGCGGCGCTCGACCGCGCCACGGAGACGGACCTCGCGTCGGCCGCCGTCGCCGCGCATGTTCGTGCCACGCTTGCCGACCAGATGATTCAGGTCGCCTCGTCCGACCAGCACACGGTGAAGCCGTGGCTCTCGTCGCACCTCGATTATTCGCCGCCGGTGCAGGATCTCGCCGACGAGGGCTTTCCCCTGGTGGGTGCCCGCATCGAGTCTCTCGACGGCCATCCCGTCGCCACGCTCGTCTACCGCTATCGGAAGCACACGGTCGACGTGTTCGTGCGGCCGGACTGGCTGCGCTCCCGCATGACGGAGCCACGAACGATCCGCGGCTTCCATGTGCTGCGCGCGGAGGGCGGGGGAATGGACTGGCTGGCGGTCTCCGACGCCAGCGCCGACGCGATCGCGCCGCTGCTGCGGCGACTGTCCGAATAGATCAGTCGTCCGCGCCTGATGGACGAGGCGCACCACTCCGGACCGCGTTCGCCGCAAGCAAGCGCGCCGCGAGGCTTTCGAGATACGGATCGACGATCCCGTGCGAAATGAGCGCGACGCGCGTGCGCTCCAGATAATCGGCCGAGGCACCGAACGCGCCGCGCGCGCGTCCGATGACCTCGACCTGTTTCGCCACCGGCAGGCGTCCGGTGTACTGCGGATGGTCGCGGCGGACGACGAACGTGAGCGCGACGAGCTCGCGGCCGTCGGCGTCGAGGCGCACCCAGCGCGGGTCGTACGCGCCGACGACCATTTCGCGGCGCCAGAGGAGATGCAGCTCATCGAGCGCCAGCGGCGCCGGCAGCCGCAGCGCGACACCGCGGCACGTGCCGCCGCGATCGAGGCCGAGCACGAGCCCCGGCTCCGTCGGCGTGCCGCGCGTGGCAAGCGACCACAGGCAGAAGCGGCGATGGAGCCCGCGCAACGACGCCGGCCGCATCTCGGCCACGGGGAACAACGGATTCCACAGCAGCGACCCGTACGCGAACACCCACCATCCGGCGCCCTTGGGCCGCAGCGCCAGCGTGTCGGTCAGCGACGTCGACAGCTGCTCGTCGTTGAGCGCGCGTCCCGCGTCGACCGCCGCGAGGTAGATCTCGCGCATCCGGCCCTGCTCGAGATCGCTGCGGCACAGCGTGTCGGCGTTTTTCGGGAAACGTTTCATTCGACGGCATCCGGGTCGCGCGCCAGCTTGCCGAGCTCGATCTTCGCCTGCCGACGTTTGGCGGCCGTGGACTTGCCATGCGCACCGCCCTTGCGCATGAGCGGCGAGCGCGCGACCGGATTGCGCACCTTCGGCGGCGCGAGCGACCGATGCTTTTTCGCGCGCTTCATGCGAGACCCGTAAACGGAAGCCGCGCCTCGCACCACGCCGCGACGCCGAGCAGCCGATCGTCGGCGCCTGCCGGCGCCACGATCTGCATTCCCAGCGGCAGCCCGTTCTGCGCATGCCCGATCGGGATCGTGATCGCGGGAAAACCCAGCAGCGACCACAACGTGCAGCATGCGGGGTCGCCGGTGGCGTCGAGCCCTTCCGGCGCCGCTCCGGTCGCCGGCGGCGAGATCAGCGCGTCGAATCCGAGGAGCCACTGCACGATATCGGTGATGGCTTCCGCGCGGCGGCGCAACGCATTTTCGTAATCCGCGCGTGAGATGGCGGCGCCCTCGTCGAGCGCCGCGTTGAGCTTGTCGGACATCCGTTGCCGCTCGCGCCGTTGCAGATCGCCCAGCGCCGCGGCGCCCTCGCGCATCATGATCGTGCGGTGCACGAGGTTGGCGTCGTGCCAGCCGGCCGGCAGTTCGATGTTTTCGATGTCCGCGCCCTGCGCGGTGAGCCGTGCGACGGCAGCGTCCAGTATTTCGGCAGCGTTGCGGTCGATCGTCGTCCACGGATAGCGGGCAACGTAAGCAACGCGCGGCGGACGCGCGCGCGGCTGCACCGTCGCGGCAATGCGCCCCGGATCCGCGAGCGCGCTTGCGAGGAGCGCCGCCCCCGCGACATCGTGGGCGAACGTGCCGATCTGATCGAGCGTCGCGCTGAAGACGTGCACGCCGTCCAGCGGGATCGTGTCTTTCGTCGGCTTGAATCCGACGACACCGCAATACGCCGCCGGCCGGATCACCGAGCCGTTGGTCTGCGTGCCGATCGCGCCGAGGACCTGTCCCGCCGCGACCGCGGCCGCCGACCCCGACGACGAGCCGCCCGGCGTGTGCCGCGGATTCCACGGATTCGCCGTCTTGCCGGGATGGAAATAGGCGAACTCGGTGGTCACCGTCTTGCCGAGCACGTAGCCACCGGCGCGCGACAGACGCGCGACGCATTCGGCATCGAACGGCGGATGATGCCCGGCATAGATCGGCGAGCCCATCTCGGTGGGCATGCTGGTGGTCGCGATGATGTCCTTCACCCCGATGCCGATTCCGTGCAGCGGGCCGCGGCGGTCGGGTGCCACCGCGTCGCAGCGCTCGGCGCGCGCGAGTGCACGCAACGGATCGAGATGCGCCCAGGCTTGCACCGCGGCATCGGTGGCGGGGATACGCGCGAGATGCGATTGCGCGAGCGCGTGCGCCGAGAGGTCGTCGGCGCGCATTGCGCGGAGGGCCTCCTGCAGGCGCAGCGTGGAAAGGCGCGTCCCGTCCACGTCAGTGACCATCGCGCACCGGATCGTGACGCACGAGGGTCGCAGCGCCTCGCCGCTCGCGAGCGTCGGCGAGAAACAGCGACTGGAGGTCGTTCAGAAACCTCCGGCCGAGCGCCGTCGGGCGGATGTTCGTCGGGTCGCTCTCGAGCAAGCCGCGTGCCGTCGCGAGCTCCAGCTCGCGCGCCACCAGAGCCAGCGGATACCCCGTTCGCTCGGCGAAGAGCGACGCCGGCACGCCATCGGTGAGGCGCAGCGCGTTCAGCATGAATTCGAAGCCGACGTCGTCGCGGGCGATCTCGGTCTCTTCCAGCAGCGGCGCACCGGCGGTTGCGCGCTCGAGATACTGCCGCGGCTGCTTGAAGCGTATCTGGCGCACGATCCGGTCGGGGAACGAAATCTTGGAATGCGCGCCCGCGCCGATCCCGAGATAGTCGCCGAACCGCCAATAATTGAGATTGTGCCGGCACTCGCTCCCCGCGCGCGCGTGCGCCGAGGTTTCGTAGTGTCGGTACCCCGCCTCGGCCAGCATCGAATGGACGGCGTCCTCGATGTCGGCGGCCGCATCGTCATCGGGCAACGGGGGCGGGTCGCGATGGAAGAGCGTATTCGGCTCGAGCGTGAGCTGATAGAACGAAAGGTGCGGCGGCGCGAACGCCAGCGCCGCGGCGACGTCGGTGCGCGCCTGCGCAATCGTCTGCCGCGGCAGCGCGTACATCAAGTCCAGGTTGACATTGCCGAAGATCGCAAGCGCCGCTTCGGCAGCCGCGCGCGCTTCCTTTTCGTCGTGCACCCGACCCAGCGCGCGCAGGTGCCCGGGATCGAAGCTCTGGATGCCGAGCGAGAGCCGGTTGACGCCCGCCGCACGGAACGCGCTGAATTTTTCGCGCTCGAAGGTTCCCGGATTGGCTTCGAGCGTGATTTCGGCATCCGGCGCGAGCGGAACGCGCGCGCGAACCGCGGCCAGCAGCCGGTCGATCGACGCGGCCGAGAAGAGACTCGGGGTGCCGCCGCCGATGAACACCGACATGATCCGCCGGCCCCAGATCGACGGCAGCGCGAACTCGAGATCGGCGACGAGCGCGTCGACGTACGCCGCTTCGGGCACCTCGCCCTTCGCCTCGTGCGAATTGAAATCGCAATACGGGCATTTCCGGATGCACCACGGAATGTGCACATAAAGCGCGAGAGGCGGCAGCGCGGCGAACCGCGGCCGCGACGGCGAGGCGACGTCGACGCGCGCGACGACAGCGTCGGTCATCATGAGAATGCGTTGGTGGCGCGTGTGCGGCTCTGACAAACGTTCGCGGCGAGAATAGCACGCTGCGCGGCGCGCTGCGGCGGCCTAACGCGATTTCGCCGCTGCTCATCCGCCGCGGCACGCGTCTCGACGTTATCCCGGGCCTCCTGGATCAACGCCCCGCAGTCGGCATCCGCGTGTCGACCGACGTCGATCAGCGGCAGCAGCGCGGCGAGCGGCGTGAGCGCCGCGCCCAGCGCCACCGAGGCTCCGACGCGCGCCGCCACCGGGCCCATCGCCGGATGGACCCGGGGCGACCTGAACGTGCCGTCGACGACGATCGGGCCGCGCAGCGCGACGATGCTCGGACGCTTCGCCTTCGCATCGAGCGTGAGATCGTAGCGCTCGTGCGCGAAATCGATGCTGCCGTCGCCGACGATCTTCTCCACCTCGGTATCCATGACGAGGCGTCGCGCGAACATCGTGCCGTCCTCGGCGACGAAGTCGGCCACGATGCAGCGGATTTCCGAATTCGTATCGCCGCGCAACAGGAGCTGCGCCGCCCGTGCAAGGTCGAGGTTGGTGAGAACCATGGCGAGCTTGCTTGCATCGCCGCCCCTGCTGATGAGCGCCACCTCGCCGTTGCTCGAGCCCAGCATGTCGGCGACCGAATTGCCCGTCGCGGTGAAGCGGGCCCGGCCGCCCACCTTCCCGGCGCTGCCCTTGGGCGGCTTCAACTCCGGCGTGAGCTGGTTCAGCTCGATGTTGCGGACGGTGACGTCGCCTTCGGTCCTGATCACGTCGGTCCGCGCGTCGAGCGTGAGCGTGGAGGTGACATGGCCGCCGGCGACGCCGAAGTCGAGCGGCTGGAAGCGGAGCACGGCGTCGCGCAGCTCGAGGGTGGCGTTCATGTTGTCGAGCGGCAGCGTCGACGCCAGGAACCGCTTGCCCTTGAATCGCACGCGCGCATCGACGGCGCGAAACTTGTCGACCTCGTACGGACGCGTGGGGAGCGCCCGTTCGGACCGCTCCCGCTTCGCCGCTTCCTTGTTCTGCGCCGCGGTCCGCGCGCCCGGCGGCCCGCTCGCCGGCGGAAGGCCGACGAGTCCTCCCAGATCCTTGTAATCGAGACGCGACGACACGAGATCGGCGTCGGCAAAAGGTTTCGGCTTCGACACGTCGACCTCGAAGCTTCCGCCGAGATCGCTGTCTCCGACCTTGCCGGTGAAATCGCGGAACGTCCACACCTTGCCAACGTGCTTCAGGTGGCCGCTCAAGCGATACGGCGGCGTCCAGGGAAAGGGCACCGGCACGATCGGGTAGAGCTGCGACAGGTCGCGCCCCTGCAGCGTCAGGGATCCGTCGAGATTGTCGAGCCGGTGAGGGACCACCGTTCCGTCGAAGCGAGCACGGGTGTCGCCGGCGCGAATCTTCGCGCTCAGCCGATACGGTCGTTCGCCATCTTCGAGCGCAAGGAGCGACGCCGCCTCGCCGTCGACTTCGAGGGGTTGCCGCCGCAACAAACCCGAGCCCGAGAAATGCACGGGCATTCCGGCGCCCGCCGACTCCCCGGAAGTCGCGACATGCAGAGTGACGTCGGTGACCGTGGCGGTGTCCACATAGCGAACCACGCCGTTCTCGATGCTCAACCCGTCGACGAGCGGTACCGCGGTCGGCGCTGCGACCGGCCAGTTCCCGCGTCCGTTCGCGTCGCGCTCGAGAAGCAGATGCGGCTCGACGAGCGTCAATTCGGACAATGCGATCGGCCCCCACAGCAACGACG
Source organism: uncultured beta proteobacterium (assembly GCA_963811685.1). Taxonomy (GTDB): domain Bacteria; phylum Pseudomonadota; class Gammaproteobacteria; order Burkholderiales; family Casimicrobiaceae; genus CAIWHR01. Next base: position 198,849 of record CAWESK010000009.1, read on the forward strand.
TCGGCTCGACGCGGAGCTCGATCCGCTCGATGCGCGCCATTTCCGGCTCGGCCGACCCCGGCGCGTTGGCGACAGTCACGGATTCGGCCACGAGCCGCGGTCTTGCCGCGAGCTCGACGGTAAGATCGCCGTCGATCGCGACGGGACGGCCCAGCCGCGCGCCGACGTAGGAAGAAAGCGGTCCGCGCAGCCAGTTCCACTCGAAAAAGGCGACCGCGATGGCGAGCAGAGCGACGAGGGCCGCGTTCCCCAGATCACTTTCGGGACCCGCTTTCCAGGCGCGCGCGGGGTCTCGTCGGCGGGAACGCTCGCAGCGCTCATGACTCGGTCGTCTCCAGGTCACCGGCATCGAGCGAGCACACGTTCTCTTGGAGCCACGCGCACCAGGCGCCCCGCGTCATCGGGGCCACCAGACGGGACAGGTGCTCCCAGCGAACCTGCCACAGCCCATTGGCCGACACCGTCACGTTCACATGCGGCAGCGCGCCAGGATCGGAAAGTTCCAGAGCCCACCGTCACGTTCACGCGCGGCAGCGCGCCCAGCCCGAAGCGCTCGATGCGGTCTTCCACGACCGCCTCGGCCTCGCGCGGAGTCAGCAGCCGCTGCTCGACCACACGCGTTCGGAAGCCGCCTCGTTTCACTGTGCCTTGCCGCTCGCCTGCTTCGCCGCATGATGCGCGACTGCGAACGCGCGGCTCTCGTCGTGACCGTATTCCTCGTAGGCACTGTTGAAGGCCTTGAGAAATGCTTCCTTCTGATGCTGGCTGTATTGGTCCGTCTGCGCCTTCGGCAGATCGGAAATGTCGCGGTAGGGCATGATCTCGCTCCTCTCTGGTGAAGTTGCAGGAAGTCGCCACTCGGGCATTCGAGCATGGAACGCCACCGGGGGTCCGCGGCAGCGGGAATCGGCTGATCGTCGGGTAGGATGAATGCTGTCGGCGAGACACCCCATGCGCAATCTGCCGAATCTCATTACGCTGGGCCGCCTCGCCCTGGTCCCGCTCATGGCCTGGTACGCGGCCCGCGACGTCTATGCGGTGGCGCTGCCGGTCTTCCTGGTGGCCGCGCTGAGCGATTTCGCCGATGGCTATATCGCGCGGAGGTTCAAAGTGACCTCGCGTGTCGGCGCGGCGCTGGATCCGATCGCCGACAAGCTCAACATGGTCGTCGCGACGCTGGTGCTCGCCTACCAGTCGCTGCTGCCGCTCTGGCTCGCCGCCGCCATCATCGGCCGCGATGTGATCATCGTCGCCGGGGTGCTCGCCTATCGTCGCCTGCGCGGGCCGCTCGAGATCAAGCCCACGCGGCTTTCCAAGGCGAACACGGCCCTCGAATTCGGCGTGCTGCTCGCGGTCATGGGGGAGGCCGCGGGCTGGATGGATGCCCGCGCCTGGTTGCCGATACTCTTCGCGATCACGTTCGTTATGGTGGTCGCGTCCGGTGCCCAATACGTGTGGATAGGGACGCGGATGGCCTTCTTCACGCGCCGTTAGTCGGCGTCCGCCCGGCCGACGAGCCTCCACCGCCGCAGCATGAGCAGCCGGAGCTTCTTGCCCTCCGCCTCCGCGAGCTCCGCCGCATGCGCACGGAGCGCCATCCCCACCTCGTCCAGCGCCGCGCGCGAGCGCGCTTCTTCGAGCCGGCTCCGCAGCACATAGAAGAGCGGCGAGTATTCGCCCTGCAGCTCGTGCAAGACCGGGAACGACATCCGGTGGATGGGCGAGGGGCCCAGGCGCTGCAGCGCCGCGCGGTGCTCGGGAGTGCCGTAGCCCTTGTGCACCGCGAAGCCATAGCCGGGGTGCTCGCGGTCGAGCGCTTCCATCATGGAATCGCGCTCGGTCTTGGCGATGATCGACGCGGCGGCGATCGAGAAATTGATGCCGTCGCCCTTGTTGAACATGTTCTGCGGAACGTCGATGCCGGGCACCGTGCGCGCGTCCACCAACACGTGCTGTGGTCTGCGCGGCAGCGCCTCGACGGCGCGGCGCATCGCGAGGAGCCCGGCGTGATAGATGTTGATGCCATCGATTTCCGCCACCGATGCCATCCCCAGGCCGATGCCCGACGCCTTGGCGCGAATCTCGACCGCCAGCGTTTCCCGCGTGGCGGCGTCGAGGCGCTTCGAGTCGTCGACACCGGCGATATCCGTCTGCGGCGGAAACATCACCGCCGCCGCCACCACCGGACCGGCGAGCGGTCCGACGCCGACCTCGTCGACGCCGGCAACGTCGCGCAATCCCGATTTCCAGAGCAGCGCCTCGAAGTAGCGCATCGCCTCCATGCGCAGCCGCTCGTCGCGCTCGCGCTCGAAGCGTTTCTTCAGTGCACCGTAGAGCTGGCGCACGCCTTGCCGCGGATCACGCTGCAACCGGCTTAACACCCGCGCCGAAACCGGCTCTCCCTTCTCGACAAAGCGCTCTCGAATCTCGTCGATCGAAAGCTCGGCGAAACCTTGGACCATGTCGGAATGCGTCTCCGGAAGAGGGAAGGCGACTTAGGGCCTGTTCACACTATGGGCACATACGCGTGGCACGGCCGAAAACGCCCAGCGCAAGGCGCGGAGGCGAAGACGGGTCGGGCACCCGACGAGACTTCGCAACGCAGTGATGGGCGTTTTCGGCAGCCACCCGAAGGGAACGGGCATCATGGGACGCCACTCTGCGTTGCCCTCCTCGCGAAGACGCCCAGTCTTCGCATCGTCGTGCGCCTTGATTGGCGCCCCATGCCGCCCGTTCGCGTTTGCGTCCATAGTGTGAACAGGCCCTAGTACCCTAGCACAGCCGTCATTGCACGACGCCGAGCTTGTCGATCAGCGCGCGCATCGCCTTGCCGCGGTGCGAGAGCTCGTTCTTGCGCGCGAGCGGCAGCTCCGCGCCGGTCATGCCGGTGGTGGCGTCCTCGAAATGCGGATCGTAGCCGAAGCCGCCGGTGCCGCGCGGCGTGTCCACGATCGTGCCGTGCCAGGCGCCGTCGGCAACGATCGGTTCCGGGTCGCCGGCGTGCCGCACGAGCACAAGCACGCAGGCGTAATGCGCGCGGCGGTCGCGGACCCCCTGCAGCGCGGCGATCAGCATCGCGTTGTTGCGCACGTCGGATTTCGGCTCGCCGGCATAACGGGCGCTCTGCACGCCCGGGGCGCCTCCGAGCGCGCGCACGCACAGTCCTGAATCGTCGGCCAGCGCGGGCAACGCGGCCGCTGCGCTCGCGTGTCTCGCCTTGGCCAGCGCATTTTCGACGAACGTCGCGTGCGGCTCGTCGGCATCGGCAATCCCGAGCGCCGTCTGCGCGATGACCTCGATGCCGAGCGGTTCCAGCAGCCTGCGGAATTCGCGCAGCTTGCCTTCGTTGCTGCTCGCGATGACCAGACGCTCAATCGACATCCTGGGGACCCCCTCACTGCGCGGCCGCGAGCGCCGAACGTTGCGCTGCGATGAGCGCGCGAATCCCGCGCTCGGCCAGCGTCACGAGCGCGTCCATCTCGGCGCGCGTGAACGGCGCGCCCTCGGCTGTCCCCTGCAACTCGACGAAGCCTCCCGCTTCGGTCATCACGATGTTCATGTCGGTGTCGCACCCCGAATCCTCGGCGTAGTCGAGATCGAGCAGCGGCGCGCCGCCTACCACGCCGACCGACACGGCGGCGACGAATCCGGTCAACGGCTCGCCGGCGACGAGGCCGCGCGCTCGACACCAGGCGATCGCGTCGGCGAGCGCCACGCACGCGCCGGTGATCGATGCGCAGCGAGTGCCGCCATCCGCCTGCAGCACGTCGCAGTCGATCTTGATCGTCCGTTCGCCGAGCTGCGCGAGGTCGGTGACCGCGCGCAGGCTGCGGCCGATCAAACGCTGGATTTCCTGCGTGCGCCCCGATTGGCGCCCCTCGGCCGCCTCGCGCCGCATCCGCGTGTTGGTCGCGCGCGGCAGCATCCCGTATTCCGCGGTGAGCCAGCCCTGGCCCTTGCCTTTGAGAAATGAGGGCACGCCTTCTTCCACGCTGGCGGTGCAGAGCACCTTGGTGTCGCCGGCCTCGATCAGCACCGCGCCCTCGGCGTGCCTCGTGTAATGGCGGGTGATGCGCAGCGGGCGGAGCTCGTCGGGACGCCGGCCGGAAGGACGAGCGCTCATCGCGGCTCCTCGGTTGAACAAGCGGCGATTATAGCGGCGCGCCGAAGCCGCTCCGGGTCACGCAGCCAATTTTGGGGCAGGTTCTAAATGGAATGGCGAAGCCGCCACCAGTTCGCCGTCGCCACGAGCCCGTGCGCGAGCGAATGCCGAGGGTGCCACCCGGTGGCCTCGGTGAACGACGACGGATCCACCTCGAGCGAGCCCGTCAGCCGATCGATCGACGCGCGCCGGCCCGACAGCCATCCGGCGAGCCGCAGCAGCGGCACCGGAACCGAACGCAGGCGCGCCTCGACGCCGAGCGAGGCCGCGATCGCGCGCGTGAGCTCGGGCACCGACACGCTCTCTGCATCCGCAATGAAATGCACGCCCCGCAGCGCCACCGGCGCGTCGAGCGCGGCGTCGATGGCCTCGACGAGATTGCCGACACCGAGCACGCTGCGCCGGTTGCGGATCGCGCCCAGCGGCAGCGCATGCCCGCGCGCGATCTCGTCCTCCAGTGCGAGGAAATTGCCCTGCTACTCCGGGCCCGTAGACCAACGGAAGACGGAGGATCACGGGATCGAGCGTCGTGCCGGCGGCAAGACGCAGAAGCTCGCGTTCCGCCTCGAGCTTGCTCCGCGCGTAGGCGTCGCTGCGGCGTGGGCGGATCGTCCGGGCGGAACGGGCGCCCCTCCTGCGTCGATTCTCCGTTCACCTTGACCGTGCTGGTGAAAATGAACCGTGCGACCCGGGCGCGAACCGCCGCCTGCACCAGCCGCGTCGTCGCGAGCGCGTTGGAAACGCGAAATGCAGACGCCGGATCGATCGACGTTTCCTGCATCACGTGCACGCGCGCCGCAAGATGCACGACCGCCGAGGCGTCGGCGACGACCGCGTCGAGCTCCGCTTCGCTCGCGGTCGCGAGATCGCGGATCGCCATGACGCCCGGCGGCACAGGCGAGGCGGCATCTCGCGGTCGCACGACCGCGCGAAACGTGCGCCCGGATTCGCGAAAATGCGCGCAGAGAGCGCGGCCGACGAAGCCGGCCGCTCCGGTGACGACGACCGGCCTCGTGCTCATCGGATAAGCGCTCAAAACCATCGCCAGCCGTGCTTGTTGTAGAAGCGGACGCCGCTGCGGATGAACCAGCCGATGTGCGCGCTGCCCTTGCTCGCCGCGTGACCGCCGTGGTGCACCGCGCGAAACGAAGGCAGGTAGACGGTCTGCGTGACCTTGTTCAACCGCACGCTCCAGTCGTAATCCTCGAAATAGAGGAAATACTTGGGGTCGAAGCCACCGGTGACGTCGATCGCCTTGCGCTTGACCAGCATGCAGCAGCCCGACATCACAGGCACGCCCAACACCGGCTTTTCGCTGGCCGGGTCGATGTAGTCGCGCAACTCGTAGCGGTCGAGGCGCCGGCGGAACAACCGATGGACGAAGCGCGGAGCGAAGCCCCGCACGAAGAGGTCGAACACGGCCGGATAGCGCTTGCACAGAAAATCGGGCGTGCCATCGGGACGGGTGACCGCCGGCGCCGCCGCGCCCACGTCGGGGTGCGCGTCGAGCCAGCGCACGGCGTTGGCGATCGCATCGCTCGCGACTTCGACGTCGGGGTTCAGCACGAGCTGATAGTCGGCGCCCGTCCCGTGCAGCATCAGGTTATGCGCGATGCCGTAGCCAATGTTGAGGTGCCCGTGCAAGTAGGTCACCTGGATCCCGGAATCGGCGAAGCGCGCCTTCCCGAGGCGGATCACCTCGTCGGCCACGATGCGGTCTTCGCTGTTGTCGATCAGCGCCACGGCGACGCTGCGGATGCAGCCGTCCTCGCGCGCGGCGCCGATCGCCAGCGCGAGCTTGCGCAGGCAGCGCTCGAGCAGCACCGTGTCGGGGCGGAACGTGACGACACTGACGGTCAGCGACGAGGGAAGCACGGGACGGATTCGGAGTGGGCCGCGGGGGCGAACGTCTACTGTCGCGGCGCGTCGGGTAGAATCGTCGAAGAATAGCGCGGCGGCGTCAACCGCCGCACATCGATTTCACTTCCGGTCTGCCCGCCCGCTTGAGCGCACCCGCCGTTCGCTACGCCGCCGACGCCCTGCGCGGCTTCGCCCGTGCGCTGCTGGATCGCGCCGGCGTGCAGGCCGACATCGGACGCGACGTCGCCAGCGTGCTCGTCGAGGCCGATCTCCTCGGCCACACGACGCACGGGCTCGCGCTGCTCGCGCCCTATCTCGGCGAGATCGAGAAGGGCGGCATGACGAAAACCGGCGCGCCCGACGTCCTCAACTCGCGCCCGGCGACGCAGTTATGGGACGGACGCCGACTGCCGGGACCCTGGCTCACGCTGCGCGCGCTCGACGCCGCCGCCGCGATGGCCGCGACGTGCGGCTCGGGCACCGTCGTCATTCGCCGCTCGCATCACATTGCGTGTCTTGCCGCTTACCTGATCCGCGCCGCCGAGCGCGGCCTCGTCGCCATCATCGAAAGCTCGGACCCGCTCGTCGCCGCGGTCGTTCCGCACGGGGGATTGACGCCGATCGTCACGCCAAATCCGATCGCCGCCGGGCTGCCGACCTCGGGCGACCCGATCCTCGTCGACGTCTCGATGTCGATCACGAGCATGGGCTTCGCGAACCAGGAAATGCGCGCCGGCCGTTCGCTGCCGGGGCCGTGGCTCATCGACGCCGAGGGCAATGCAACAGCGGATCCGGCGCCGCTGTTCCGCGACCCCAAAGGCGCGCTGCTCCCGCTCGGCGGCCTCGACGCCGGCTACAAGGGCTTCGGCCTCGCGCTTGTCGTCGAGGCGCTGACGGCCGGCCTCGCCGGTCACGGCCGCGCGGATCCGCCGGTGGGCTGGGGCGGGACCGTGTTCGTCCAGGTGCTCGACCCCGAAGCGTTCGGCGGATTGGCAGCCTTCAGGCGGCAGATGGATCATCTGGTGCGCGCCGCGCACGACGCGAAGCCGCGACCGGGCGTCGATCGGGTGCGGCTTCCCGGCGAGGCCGGCATGAAGCGGCGGCGCGACCAGGAAGCGAACGGCGTCGCCCTCTATCCCACGATCATGCCGGAGCTCGCATCGTGGGCCACGAAAATGGGCGTCGCGCCGCCCAGCGCACTTCGTTGACGCAGGTCATGGGACGGCCGGGGGTGCGCACGCGAGAATGGCGCTGCCATGGCCGACCCTTCCGTACCGACGTCGCCGGCGATCGCCACCCGCCGCGTTCACGATGCCCGCCGCCATCCGCGGCTCGCCCGCGAGCTCGCGACGCTGACGGCGATGATCCGGATCCATTGCCACGATCTCCACGGCGAGGATGTCGGGCTGTGCGACGACTGCGCGGCCCTCCTCGCGTACGCGACGCGCCGGCTCGACCGCTGCGTCTTCGGCGACGACAAGCCGACGTGCGCGAAATGCACGGTCCACTGCTACAGCGCGTCTCGGCGCGATGAGGTGCGTGAGGTCATGCGCTACGCCGGCCCGCGGATGATCTCGCGCCATCCGGTGCTCGCCGTGCGCCACGTGATCGACGGTCGCCGTCCCGCGCCGACGCTTCCGAAACCCCCGAAGTAGCCGTCGTTTTCACGCCGCCACGCGTCCCGCGACGACGCGTGCAATTCCCGCGAGGTCGCGCGCGGCCACGATATCGGTGAATCCGGCGTCCGCGAACAGCGCGCGCACCGCCTCCGACTGGTCGAACCCGTGCTCGACGATGAGCGTGCCGCCCGGCGCGAGATGCGCACGCGCGCCGGCGACGATCGCCCGCAGCGCGCCGAGGCCATCGCCGCCGGGCGTCAGCGCCGAGCGCGGCTCGAAGCGCACGTCGCCTTCGCGAAGATGCGGATCCTGCTGCGCAACATAGGGGGGGTTCGAGGCAATGAGGTCGAAGCGCGTAGGCGGCATGCCTTCGTACCAGTCTGATCGCAGCCAGCCGACGTTGACGAGCCCGAGGCGTTGCGCGTTCGCGCGCGCGGTGGCGAGCGCTTCGTCCGAGTTGTCTGTGGCGAGAATCTGCGCGCGCGGCCGCTCATGCGCGAGCGCGAGCGCAATCGCGCCGCTGCCGGTGCCGAGATCGAGCACGGTGACGTCGCGATCGACGGGGAGCCGTGAGAGCGCCTGCTCGACCAGGGCTTCGGTTTCCGGTCGCGGGATCAGCACCGCGGGCGACACGGCCAGGCGCAATCCCCAGAATTCCCGCACGCCGGTGAGGTAGGCGACCGGCTCGCCGTCGCGGCGGCGCCTGGCGAGCGCAAAGAATGCGTCGGCGTCGGTGGGCGGCACCGGATCGTCCGCGTGTGCCGCGAGCCACGCGCGGTCGCGTCCGATCACGTGGGCGAGCAGCACCTGCGCGTCGAGCGGAACGAGACCGCTCGACTCGAGCGCGCGGCGGACCGTCGGCGCGTCGGTCACGGGTGCGGATTGGACGCCGCGAACAGGCGCAGGCGCGCCCCGTAGTAATGGCCCCATCCCGCCGCCGCGAGTCCCGATTTCATGAGCACGCGCTGCGACGCGATATTGTCCGGGTGCGTGATGCCGATGATTCGATAGAGGCCGACACTATCGAATCCGTAACGGACGAGCTCGGTCGCGCCCTCGGTCGCGAAGCCCTGCCCCCAGGCTTCGCGCAGCAACCGGTAACCGACCTCGACCTCGACGGTCTCCGGAATGTACTTCAGCGTGAACCAGCCGATGTACGCGCCCGTGTCACGGCGCGACGCGCGCCACGTCCCGAGGCCGGGATAGAGGCGATAGACCCGCGGAATGCGCTTCATCGATGCCGCGACCTGCGCGCGCGTGGACAGCTTGCCGCTGCCGATGTAGCGCATCACGCCCGGGTCCTGGTCGAGCCGCCAGATTTCGTCGGCGTCGCCGGCGACGAACTCGCGCAAGTCGAGCCGCAGCGTTTGCAGCCAGGGCGCCGGCGCGGTCACGACGCGTCGCCCGAGAGCGCCGCAAGCTGCTCGGCCTGATGCTCTTGCGCGAGCGCGTCGAGCAGCTCGTCGAGATCGCCATCCATGATCGCATCGATCTTGTAGAGCGTGAGGTTGATCCGGTGATCGGTCACCCGGCCCTGCGGGAAATTGTAGGTGCGGATCCGCTCGCTGCGATCCCCCGAGCCGACGAGGCTCTTGCGCTGCGCGGCTTCCTTCGCGTTGCGCTCCGATCTCTCCTTGGCGAGCAGGCGCGATGCCAGCACTGCCATCGCCTGCGCGCGATTGCGGTGCTGCGAGCGATCGTCCTGGCACTCGACGACGAGCCCGGTGGGCAGGTGCGTGATGCGCACCGCCGAATCGGTCTTGTTCACGTGCTGGCCTCCCGCGCCGGACGCGCGGAACGTGTCGATCCGAAGGTCGGCCGGATTGATCGTGATGTCGGCGATCGGGTCGGCTTCCGGCAGCACGGCGATGGTGCACGCCGACGTGTGGATGCGCCCCTGCGCTTCGGTTTCCGGCACCCGCTGGACGCGGTGGCCGCCTGATTCGAACTTGAGCTTCGAATAGGCGCCCTGGCCGGCGATGCGCACGATGACCTCCTTGTAGCCGCCGAGCTCGGAAGACGACGCCGACACGATCTCGACCTGCCAGCGCCTGCGCTCGGCATAGCGCGTGTACATTCGAAAGAGGCTCCCGGCGAAGAGCGCCGACTCGTCGCCGCCGGTGCCGGCGCGGATTTCGAGGAACACGTTGCGCTCGTCGTTGGGATCCTTCGGCAGCAGCATTCGCTGCAGGTCGGCCGCGAGCGAGGTCATCTTTTGCGTCGCGGTCGCGCGCTCCTCCTCGGCGAACGCGCGCATGCCCGGATCCTGCGCGATCTCGTCGGCGGTGACGAGATCGTGCTCGGCGGCGAGATACTCGCGAAAGCGGGCGACGACGGGGCCGATCTCGGCGTGCTCCTTCGTGAGCGAGCGATAGCGATCGAGGTCGCGCGTCGCGTCCTCGGCCGAGAGCATCGCGTCGAGCTCGTCGAGGCGCAACGCGAGCTGGTCGAGCTTGGTGTGCAGCGAGAGTTTCATTGCCGGGTAGCGGGGTCCGCCGAGATTCACACGCCAAAACGCACGGGAGCGGCGGCCCGAAGGGCGCCGCGCCCGACAGCCGGAATGCCGCTAATGCCCCTGATCGGGCAGCCGATAGATGCGCTCGAACAGCGCGACCAGCTCGGCCCGCTCGGCATCGCCTGCCTGGTTCAGCGCCTGTGTGGGCGCATGCAGGAACTTGTTGGTGAGGCCACGTGCGAGCGCTTCCAGCACCTGCTCCGGAGCGGCGCCTCCGGCGAGCTGCCGGCGCGCGCGCTCGAGCTCCGCCGCGCGGAGCTGGTCGTGGTGTCCATGCAGCGCCGTGATCGTCGGCACCACGGTCCGGCCTTCCAGCCAGCGCAGGAAGCTTCCGGCCTGCGCCGCGATCATCTCCTCGGCCTCCGCGACGGCTTCCTTCCTGATCTGCAGGTTGTCCTTCACGATATTCGCGAGGTCGTCGATGCTGTAAAGAAACACGTCGTCCAGCTCCGCGGCCTCCGGCTCGACGTCGCGCGGCACCGCGAGATCGACGATGAACACCGGCGCGTGACGGCGCGCCTTGATCACCCGCTCGAGCAGCCCCTTGCCCAGGATCGGCAGCGTGCTCGCCGTGCAGCTGACGATGATGTCGAATTCCGGGAGCCGGTCCGGCATCTCGTTCAGCGTGATCGCTTCGGCCTTGAAACGCGCGGCGAGCTCGCGGCCGCGCTCCAGCGTGCGATTCGCGATCGTGATCGACTTCGGATGGCGCGCGGCGAAATGCGTCGCGGTGAGATCGATCATGTCGCCCGCGCCGATCATCAGGACTCGCTGCTCGGCGATCGACGGGAAGATCCGCTCGGCGAGCTTGACCGACGCGGCCGCCATCGAGATCGACGCGCTGCCGATGTCGGTTTGCGTGCGCACGTCCTTCGCCACGGCGAACGTGCGCTGGAAGAGCCGGTTCAGCACGAGCCCCAGCGTCCCCGCGGATTCCGCGTGCCGAACCGCCTGCTTCATTTGCCCCAGGATCTGCGGCTCGCCCAGCACCATCGAATCGAGGCCGGACGCCACGCGGAAGGCGTGCGTCACCGCCTGGTCCCGCGGCAGCGTGTAGATGTACGGCGACAGCGAATCCTTCGGCACGTGGTGGAAATCCTCGAGCCATGCGACGACCGGCGACGGTTCCGGGCTGTGCACGTAGAGCTCGGTGCGGTTGCACGTCGAAAGGATCGCCGCCTCCTTCACCGCCGGGCGGCGCATGAGGTCGCGCAGCGCATGCCCGAGCGCGTCCGGCGAGAACGCAACCTGCTCGCGCACGTTGAGCGGCGCGGTCGAATGATTGAGGCCGAGGGCGTAGAGGGACATTGGGGTCGCCGTTGCGGCGCCATTTTAGCGTACTCCGTCCGGGCGTCCCGGGGCAAGACCTTGATTTCGGTCAGGAAAGATACGTTTTCCGCGGCGCGCCGGATGCCTCGGCTCCGCACCACTCATGTCAATCGATTCATCGAGTTGTCGCCCTCATGCGTCGACTCGCGATCGCTCGCTCCCCCTTGGCGCTTCGCGCCGTGGGGGAAGGCGCGATCGGCGAGCAGGGCCCCAGTCTTGCTGGGGGATGTGAGCGATCGGGAGCGCGTCGGAGGCCGATCCCTCCGCAATGACGGTCTGCGTCAGCGCCGCGGAGGCCGAACCGGCTCGCCGCTCGCGCCGCTACGCCTTGATGAACTCCTGCCTGCCCCCGAGCCAGCGGGCGAGATGCGCCGCCGCGGCCGCCGGGTCCGTCTGCAGCAGGACTTCCGCGTCGTCGCGCGCCTGCTCGATCAGCGCCACGTCGCGCTCGAGGTCGGCGAAGCGCAGGAGCGGCACGCCCGATTGGCGCGCGCCGAGGAATTCGCCGGGACCCCGGATGACGAGGTCCTGGCGCGCGATCTCGAAGCCATCGGTTGTCTCGTAGATCACCTTGAGCCGGGCCTTCGCGGTGTCGGTGAGCGGTTCCTCGAACAGCAGGTAGCACGTGCTCTCTGCCGCGCCGCGGCCGACGCGGCCGCGCAGCTGATGGAGCTGCGCGAGCCCGAAGCGCTCGGCGTGCTCGATCACCATCAGCGATGCGTTCGGCACGTCCACTCCGACTTCGATCACCGTCGTCGCGACCAGCACCTGCACGTTGCCGGCGACGAAGTCGTCCATCACCGCGGTCTTGGCATCGGGCTTCATCCGGCCGTGCAACAGGCCGACCCTGAACTCGGGCAGCGCCGCGGTCAGCTCGGCATGGAGCGCGACGGCGGTCTGCAGCTCGAGCTTTTCCGATTCCTCGATCAGCGGACACACCCAATACGCCTGGCGTCCCTGCGCGCATGCCGCGCGAATGCGCTCGACGATCTCCGGCCGCCGCCGGTTGTTGACGAGGTGCGTGGTGACGGGCATTCGTCCCGGCGGCATCTCGTCCAGCAACGACACGTCGAGGTCGGCGTAGAACGTCATCGCCAGCGTGCGCGGAATCGGCGTCGCGCTCATCATCAGCTGGTGCGCCTCGCCCATCGCCTTGCCGCGGAGCTTCAGGCGCTGGGCGACGCCGAAGCGATGCTGCTCGTCGACGATCGCGAGCCCGAGCCGCGGCAGCGCCACCTCGTCCTCGAAGAGCGCGTGCGTGCCGATCGCGAACATCGCTTCGCCGCTGGCGATCGCCGCCGTCGCGTTCCGCCGCGCCTTGGCCGGCAGGCTGCCGGTCAGCCACGCGACCTTGATCGGCAGTCCTTCGAGCCATTGCGCGAGCTTTCGGTAATGCTGCTCGGCGAGGATTTCCGTCGGCGCCATCAGCGCGACCTGACGGCCGCTCTCGATCGCCTGCAGCGCGGCGAGCGCGGCGACGATCGTCTTGCCGCTGCCGACGTCGCCCTGCAAGAGCCGCTGCATCGGCGTCGCGCGCTTCAAGTCGTGGCTGATCTCGCGCCACACGCGCTCCTGCGCGCGCGTCAGCTTGAACGGGATGCGCGCCCGCAACGCGTCGGTCAATGCGCGTGTCCCCGTCAGCACCGGCGCGTGCCTCGCAGCGCGCGCGCGCCGGTGGGCCTTGAGCGAGAGCTGCTGGGCGATGAGCTCGTCGTATTTGAGACGCGTCCACGCGGGATGCTCGCGTGCCTCGAGCGCGCGGTGCGCCGACGGCGGCAGACGTGGAGGCGGCGCATGCAGGAATCGCACCGCATCGCCGAACGTCCACAGCTGGCGCCGCTTGACGAGACGCTCCGGCAGCGTCTCGGTGGTAAGCGCGGCATCGGACGCCACCGCGCGCGCGACCACCTTGCGCAACGTTTCCTGTGCAAGGCCTGCCGTGGTCGGATACACGGGCGTCAGCCGGTCCGGCAGCGCGGCGCCGGGCTCGACGACGGTGAACTGCGGATGCACGATCTCGCGCCCGAAATGACCCTCGCGCACTTCGCCGAACACGCGCACGCGCCGTCCGACGGCCAACGCCTTCTGCTGGTTCGGGTAGAAATGGAAAAAACGCAGGACGAGCTGTGCGCGCCCGCCTGCGGCGTCGGCGCCGTCCTCGAGGAGACACACGAGCTGCCGCCGCGGCCGGTACTGGATGTCCGTCGTGACGACGGTACCTTCCGCCTGCTGGTCGCTGCCTGGAGCAAGCGTAGCCAGCGGAACGACGCGCGTGTGATCCTCGTAGCGCAACGGCAGATGCAGGACGAGATCCGCGTCGCGCGCAATGCCCAGGCGCGCGAGCTTGTCGGCGAGCGCCGCGCCGGGCTTCTGGCGTGGCGCGCTCGGTTTTTCCTTGCGAGCCACGCGGGACCTCTCGCTATTGCCCCTTCAGCACGAGCACGCCTTCGATTTCGAGGCGGCCCCCCTTGGGCAGAGCGGCCACCTGATAGGTCGCGCGCGATGGGTAAGGCGGCTTGAAGTATTGCGTCATGATCTCGTTGACCTGCGCGAAGTCCGCCATGTCGGCGAGGAGCAGCGTGACCTTGACGATATCGTCGAGATCGCCGCCTGCCGCGCGCGCGACGGCGCGCAGGTTCTGCAGCACGCGATGGGCCTGCGCCTCCGTCCCCTCGACCATCTGGCCGGACGCCGGATCGAGGCCGATCTGTCCGGAGAGGTAGACGGTGTTGCCGGCCTGGATCGCCTGCGAATAGGGTCCGATCGCCTTCGGCGCGTCGGGGGTTTGGATCGTCTTTCTGGTCATGTCTCGCTCCGCATGCAAACGAGCGCCGAGTGTAGCAAGTCGAAGCGCCGCCGTGCTCGCCCGCTGCAATCAACGCTCGACTTCGTGTCCCGCCTCGATCCACGCGTCGATGCCGCCCGTCAGCGGGCGCACGCGCTGGAAGCCGCGCTGCTTGAACGCCTGGGCGACCTTCACCGCAGACGCTTCGTTCGGGCACGCGCAGTAGACGACGACTTCGTTGGTCGGCGGAATCGCGAGCAGCTCGGGCCGGAGGTTGGTCACATCGACCGTGATCGCGCCGGGAATGCGACCCGTGACCGCCTGCGACAGCGGCGAGCGCACGTCGACCACCGTCGTCGGCGTTCCGGCGGTGAGGAGCGCGCGCAGCTCCTCCACGGTCATGCGGTCCATTCGGAGCTGGCGGATGAAGCGCTGGCGCTGCACCCATTTCACCAGCACATAGATGACGAATGCCGCGATGACCAGCGCAAGACCGATCCGGCCCATCGCCGCGAGCACGTCGAGCACATCGTTGACCGCATCGCGGAAGATGTAGCCAAGCGCAATCGCGACACCCGACCACAGCGCCGCGCCGATCGCATCGAACACGACGAAACGCAATGGCGAGAGCCGGACGATGCCGGCCATCGCGGTGGCGACCGACGCGAAACCCGGGACAAACTTGGCGACGGTCAGCGACCGCGCGCCCCAGCGGGTGAAGATCGATTCGGTCTGGCGCACGCACGAGTCCGGCGACAGCGAAATTCGGCACAACGTCCGTAGCACGCGCGCGCCGAGGCGCCTGCCGATGAGATACCACCCGAGGTCCGCGATCACCGACGCGGCGACGGCGGTCGCGACAAGGCCGGGGAGCGTATACGGACTGCGCGCGGCGAGCGCGCCGGTGACGATCAGCGTCGGATAGGCGGGCACGGGCAGTCCTGCCTGCAGCAGCAGCACGTTGACGAACACCAGTGCGAGCCCGTAGTGCTCGATGAGCGTGATGAGGTGAGCCATGCCGGGGATTTTCGACGGGATTCAGGCGTATGTGGCGCCGCACGGCCGGATTTCCACCCCCGGTCCGTGCGCCACGGCGCAAGTTTACGGGAGGTGCCCATTCCCGCTATAATCTCCCCCTCGTGGGGACGTAGCTCAGCTGGGAGAGCGCCGCGTTCGCAATGCGGAGGTCGTGAGTTCGATCCTCATCGTCTCCACCATGATTTCAAGGCCGACGGCATTCCCCGTCGGCCTCGTCGTTTGCGAATCCCCAAGTACCGACTGGGATCGGTGCGGAGAGCACGGATTCGGCCTGGGGACTGCCGCGGTTGAAGGGTCAGTGCCGACGTCGTTGAGACTAGGGCATGGCCGGAGAGCTGCGGACGGTGGTCGCGGCGCCGCTCATCGTGCCTGGACGGCCGCTCGAAGCCTGGGCCAGTATCGAGCTCGACGCGACGATTCTCGTGACTGCGATGAAAGTGCCGATTCTCCGGACGACCGGCTATGACGACGCTCTCGCTCGGAGCGTGTACCCCTTGCCGAGATAGTTCTTGACGGTCCAGGCCCGGATCCTCGGCAATCTCCTTGTCGGTTTTCTCTTCGACGACGAGTGCGAGTGCGAGGACGCGTCGTTCTTGCGGAGACCTATCGCAAGCCGAAAAATCCCAGCACCGCCACGATGACAACGATCAGTCCTATGATGTAAATAATGTTGTTCATTTGATTCTCCTCAGATGACGACCCAACCTCAGCGCACAAGAAGTGCAATAAGCCGAGTGACCGGTTGCCCGAGATCTGCCTTCCTGGATTGTCTGGACTCCATGCCAATGGCGCTGGACGGCGTCCACTATGGCTGCGCGATTCCCGCCCGTATAGCGCCGTCCTGCTCGTAGTGAAGTAGGCCGCGGACTACAACGACGCGGGTGGGCGGCGGACTTTCTTGGCTGGCGTTTCTTCGAGAACAGGAACGATACGTATACGCGAACTGCTACGATATCGAGTTAGCTGAGAAGACCCTGTTCCCGCGCCGACCCCTACAAGGAAACACATGATGATCAATGCCCTTTGGGCCGCCGTGCTCGCGACCGCGTTTTCGACCATCGCGCTTGCCGCCCCCGCACAAATCGTCGCCATAACGCTCCAGGACTCCAGCGTCGAGCCGTCGATCACGGGCATGGTCATCAAGATCGCTCCCGCGAAAGTGAGGGCTGGCCGCGTGATACTGGAAGCAGTCAACCAGTCGAAGTCTCTCGTGCATGAGGTATTGGTCGTTCCTGCCTTGCCGCAGCAAAAGGAACTCCCCTACGACACCAAGGCAGATACGGTCGTCGAAAAGCGCATGCACTCGCTTGGCGAGATCTCAGAGCTCGAGCCCGGCGCCCGCGGCAAGCTCGCGCTAGAACTCAAGCCTGGGAAGTATCTTCTGTTCTGCAACCAACCGGGGCACTTCAAGGCGGGCATGTCGACCACGCTCGTGGTCGAGAATTAACGCAACCTCGGCAGAAAATGAACCGGGTCGGGCGCAAGGCTGGTCGGCGCCGCGTGAATCCAGAGGCCCCGGGCACACGCTGTTGTGCGTAATGGTGTTGCTGCCGATCACCTCTGCGATGCGCCGCCCTGTTGTTTGCCAATCGGCCGGCGAAATTCCCGCCGCATCCGCCCCCGAAGGCGTACGCTCGTCAAATTTGCGCGGGAGGCGACCATGGGTGGCATCAGGATTCTGGCAATCGCTCTAATCGTGGCGGGCGTGCTGGGCCTCGGCTACGGCAGCTTCACCTACACGAAGGAAACGCACGACATCAAGCTGGGTTCGCTCGAGCTGTCGGTCAAGGACAAGGAAACCGTCAACATTCCTGTGTGGGCCGGTATCGCTGCGATCGTCGCGGGCGGCCTGCTCCTGGTCTTCGGGAACCGGAAGCCCTAGTTCGGAGCGCGGCGCCGTGGCGCGCAACATCGAGATCAAGGCGCGCGTCCAGAGCCTCGAGCTCATGCGCGCGAAGGTGGCGGCGGTCGCCGATCGCGGTCCGACGGAGATCGTCCAGGACGACATTTTTTTCAATTGTCCGAACGGGCGTCTCAAGCTCCGGATGTTCTCAGAGTTCGACGGGCAACTGATCTTCTACCAGCGGGCCGACGTCGCGGGCCCCAAGGAATCGTTCTACGTGATTTCGCCTGCGGCCACGCCGGAACGCCTGCGCGAGACATTATCGCGCGCCTTCGGCGAATGCGGGCGCGTTCGCAAGCGCCGCACGCTATACCTGGCCGGGCGTACCCGAATCCATCTCGATCGTGTCGAGGGCTTGGGCGAGTTCGTCGAGCTCGAGGTCGTGCTTGAGAATGACGAGACGGGCGAAGCAGGCGTAGCCATCGCGCAATCGTTGCTGCAGCGCCTTGGAATCGACCCCTGCCAGCGGGTCGAAGGAGCGTACGTCGACTTGATGGCTATCCCGGCTGCTCACCCATCTGCCTGACCGTTCCCGAGCCCGCTACAGCAGAGTGCACACGCGGATTGCCGTAATACCGCACCGTGCCGGAACCCAGCACGCTCGCGTCGAGCGCTTGGGCCGCCCATACGGTGGCACGACCCGATCCCGCTACGGCGATCCTAGCCTTCTGCGATTCGAGTTTCGCCGCCGACAGACGACCCGATCCCGCCACCGAAACGTCGAGCGACCCGATGCGCCCGGCGGCGGCGATGCTTCCGCTGCCCTCGATGCTGACGTTGGCCGAATCCGCATTCAGTGCATCCACCGCCGCCCGTCCGGAGCCCGCGAGACTGAGCCGCAGATTTCCGGCCTTGAGCGTCTTTGCTCTGATTTCACCGGAGCCGGCGATCGCCAGCGCGTCGACGCTGTTGGCATGCACGACGATGGCGAGGTCCTTGTAGCTGGTCGAGTGGATGCCCTTCTTCCAGCGAACGTTGAGCGTCCCGTCTTCGACGACGGTTTCGACCAGCGGAACGATGTTGTCATCGCCGGTGATCGTCAGCCCTTCGCTTCCGTCCTGATTCAGTTCCAGCCTGGCGTCGATGGACAGGGCCAATCCATGAAAGCCGCTCAAATTGCGCGTTTCGGTCCTGGCGACGCCGGAACCGACGACTTCCGGCGCGCCGGCTGCGATGGCGATTGGTGGCAGCAGAGTCAGGAGCGCCGCGAGGAGCACCGCCCGGGCGGAGGGGTGAGATGACGAAACGTCGGCGGCGGCCATGGGGGCTCCTTTGGCTTGCTGGATCACGTCGGGTTGGATGCGTGCCCGCCCCGTTCCGGATTCGACGCCATGGCCGCCTGGATCGCTCCCCCGAAAGCGTTCGACGGTGCCGACGGTGGGCCGTTGTCTCCTATTGGCGGACGAAGGGGCACGCGAACAATCGCGCGTTATCGAAGTAGGCGATGGGCTTCTCATAGTCCAGGCGAGGCGGTTGAAATCTGAAGACGATTACCATGGCATCTTCCTGCTGGGTGAACGAGAGTCCTGCGATCGGGGGTCCGCGCCCGCCAGCGCCGGGTGCGCCTCCGACGTTCGAATGATGGCACGCACGATACGGGAGGGCTACGCTGCCATCCGTGCGTCAGGACGTCGCGTGTATACAAGCGTCATGAGTCGACGACCCGCCCGGCTGTGGCTGCCTGCGGGCACGATTTTTCGGCAGAATGGCGAGCGGAGATTTGCGCGACGCAGGCGCTTGCGCTCGCATGGCAACGGGGGCACGCGATGATCGAGTCCAGTGCGGAGCAAGTGCGCGCCGACGTCCTTGCCGATTACGAGGCGGCGGCGGGCGAACTCGACCCACGCACGCGCGAGTGGTTGCACGCGCATCTCATTCCTCCCCGCCCGATCGAGCTCGCCCGGAAGACCGACGGGAAAAATACCGAGCAATTCTGGCTGATCACCGACCACACCGGCCGCGAAGACGCGAGCTTCCGGATCGTGTTCGACGATGCGCTGCGACGCTATGGCATCGAGTGCACGATTTTCAACAACATCAGCCTCTTCGCGGGATTTCGCGCGTCGCTCGTCGACGCGGTGAGTGACATCAAGGTCTAGGATCTGGCGCCGATTCCGATGTCGGCACGTCGCTGCAGGAAGGCGCGGCGCGACACCCGCGAGAGATCGCCCGGCCCCGGCCGCCGCCAAAGTCTAGTCCAACGCGGCCGCTGGTGAGTACCGTTACTTCGTGGTCACCGTCGGGGAATCTTGCCCGCTACTTGCCGCCGCTGTTCTCGCCCTGGAGCTCGTTCCCCGCGGGATTGGTCGACGACGTGCTCGGCCCCACACGCGACGGGTTGGGCGATACGCCCTCGTCAGGCGAGACGACGACCCTCTCCTCGGGAATGACGACGGCGTACCCGGGATCGATCGGTACGCGCGAAAGCACGCTCGTGCCTTTCGATCGCCTCCCGCCGCCGCACCGCCTGCTCATACGCGTCGCGATCGCTGTAAGGAAATGAATAGTCGCGATCCATCCAGGTATCCAGCGGCGACGGCGACCAGCGCGAGTTCGTGTTGTCCGCCTGGCTGAACGCCGGTCCTGCGATCAACGCCGAAACAATGCCTGCAGCAGCAACTGCGTATCTGATCTTCAATTGAGCCTCCTGCACTTCGAATGGCGAGATCACGCCTCGCATCATCACGATACCGAGGTGTCGCAAGTGCGCGGATCGGCCTTTGGCTGATGCGCGTGAAGGCAGATGCGCAGGTCGTGCCGGCCTGCGCTGACGGCGTACGCGTTAGTGTAAGCAGACGGTAGGAAACGACCGACGGCGCGGCCGCGCGAAGCCTCGCCTACCCTGCGTAGAGACGGCTCGTGCGGGGGACACCCACGAGCAGGTATTCCATCTGGTCGGCGAGGATGCGCCGGTTGCGCAGGATGAACTGCTCGTGCCGGTTGGGGACATACGGCACATAGAGGAGCGGCATGTGCGCCTGCTCGGGCGTGCGGTTCGCCTTGCGGATGTTGCACTTCTTGCACGCGGTCACCGAGTTCGTCCACGAATCGCGTCCGCCGTGCGACACCGGTACGACGTGGTCGCGCGAAAGGTCGCGCGACATGTGGCCCTCGCCGCAATAAGCGCACAGATGACGGTCGCGCGCGAAGAGCAGCGCGTTGGTGAGACCCGGCGCATGCACCAGCCGGCCGGGGACGCTGCCCTTGATCGCGAGGATCGACTTGGTCGCGATGCGCGAGCGGACGCCGTTCTTCTGCCAGCCGCCGCGGAACTCGCGGACCTCGTAGCCGAGCGACCAGGCGACGAGCTGCTTCGCGTGGTACGTGATCGCCTCCTCGAGCGCGACCCACGCCTGCGGGAGTCCGGCCATGTCGACAGTGAGTACCAGCGGTTCCATGTATGACGTTGGTTTTGCGACTGTTTTCGCGGTCCGACGGCGGCCCGCCAACCTGCAGTTTGCACTAAGTGTGCCCAGTTGGCAAAATGACCCCTTTCTAGCCGAAGGGATCGACATGGCTCCTGGCCCGGTCTGGTCGCGCATCCGTATGGCATGCGTCGTTTCCAGCGTGGTCCTCGTCTGCGCGTGCGGCGGAGGTGGCGGCGGATCCCCCGCGCCCGCACCTCCCCCGACTCCGCCCCCCGGCGACCCGACGCTGCCGGATCCGCAATTTCGGGTGTCGTTCCTGTCGCCCTTCGTCGCAGGCTGCGAGGGCGCAAACATCCCGGGCACGGTGTACGCGAACTCCGAGGTCGAGCCGTATGTCGCGGCGAATCCCGTCAACGCGGCCCATCTCGTCGGCGTCTGGCAGCAGGACCGGTGGTCGAGCGGCGGCGCGAGAGGAATGCTGGCGGCGTCGTCGTTCGACGGCGGCCGCACGTGGGCGACCTCGATGGCCGCGTTTTCTCATTGCACCGGCGGCAATGCGGGCAACGGCGGCGACTACCAGCTCGCCTCCGACCCGTGGGTCGCGATCGGCCCCGACGGCATCGTTTATCAGTCGGCGATCGCGTTTTCCGGCGCGGTGAATGCGCCAGGATCGGCGAGCGCCATCGTCGTCAGCCGATCGCTCGACGGCGGGCGCAGCTGGGCGAGCCCGTTCACGCTGATCCGCGACGGCCCCGACAATTTCAACGACAAGGATTCGATCACCGCCGATCCGGCGAGCGCCGGCTACGCGTATGCGATCTGGGACCGGCTGTCCGCCGCGGGACATGGGCCGACGTATCTCTGCCGCACGACCGATGGCGGATCGACGTGGGAAGCGCCGCGAGCGATCTACGATCCGGGACCCACGAGCCAGACGATCAACAATCAGATCGTCGTGTTGAGCAACGGCACGCTCGTCGCCTTCTTCACCCAGTTCGACGACGCCGGCGGCGGCCACGCCACCGCGACACTGGGCATCGTCCGCTCGACCGACAAGGGCGCGACGTGGTCGGGTCGCATCGTGGTGTCGCCGGTGCAGTCGGTGGGCACGCGCGATCCGCAGAACGGCACGTTCGTGCGCGACGGGACGAACCTCGGCGCGATCGCCGCGGGCCCGCACGACGATCTCGTCGTCGTGTGGCAGGACGCGCGCTTCTCGGGGGGCGTGCGCGACGGAATCGCGCTGTCGCGCTCGACCGACGGCGGCCTCACGTGGTCCGTCCCCGCACGCGTCAATCGCGATCCGTCGGTTCCCGCGTTCGAGCCCGCCGTCGCGATACGCAGCGACGGCACGATCGGAGTTACGTATTACGATTTTCGCAGCAACACGCCGGATCCGGCGACGCTGCCGACCGACTACTGGATCGCGCGCTCGACCGACGCCGTCAGCTGGCGCGAGAGCCGGGTGGCCGGTCCCTTCGATCTCGCGACCGCGCCCTTCTCCGAAGGCCTCTTCCTCGGCGACTACCAGGCGCTCATCGCGATCGGCGATCTCTTCGTTCCGTTCTACGCGACGACGAACGGCGCCGATCTCGGCAACCGGTCCGACGTCCTGGATTCGCTCGTGAGCTCGGCGGGAACGGCGGCACGGATCGCGCGGATCGGGGAGATCGAAGCATCGATGCGCGCGCCGACGGCGCTGCCATTGACGACGACGCCGGAGCTCGCGCGCCAACTGACCGCCGGCATCGCGCGCACGATGCTGCGCCGTGTTCCGGGACGGCTGCCCGCGTGGATCGATCGGGCGGCTGCGTCCGATCGGCCGTGATGCGCCGGGTCAATGCGACATCAATACGGGCGCCGTCATCGACGACAGCATCACGCGCGTGACCCCGCCCCAAACGACCTCGGTCAGCCGCGGACGGCTGTAGGCGCCCATCACGATCAGGTCGGCGCCGACGTCGGCCGCCTGCGACAGCAGCAGCTCCCCGGCGTCGATGTCCGCCGCCGGGATCCGCTGCACGGTGGCGTCGATCTCGTGCCGCGCAAGGAACGCCTTCAACTGCGCGTCGGTGAACCGCTCGTTCGCCGTTTCGTCGGCCAGCGGCGTCACGGCGGTCGCGATCACCTTCTTCGCCTTCTTGAGGAGCGGCAGCGCGTCGGCAACGGCCCGCGCCGACTCGCGCGAGTCCTTCCACGCGATCAGGATGCGCTCGCCGATGGTCGGGTAGTCGCCCACCGAAGGAATGAGCAGCACCGGGCGGCCGCAGCGCATCACGACGGCATTGGTGAGCTCGTTCGCGAAGGCAGCGCGCGGGTCGTCGCGCGGCGGCTGTCCCAGGATCGCCAGATCCGAATGCCGCGCGCGCAGGACCGCGGCGCCGATGGCGCTGCGCATCGGCACGTCCCACTCGATACTCGTCACCCCGGCGCGCTCCGCGGCACCGCGAAACGCGGCCTCCGCAGCGCGCCGCTCGCCGGCCCGCTGGTGCGCGTACTTGTCGATCTCCGCCTGCGCCATGACCGCCTTGGCGTAATCGGTGAGCTCGCTGGGCGACGGGAGGTAGCTGGCGAAAAGCTCGGCCGGGTATCGGGACGCGAACCGCGCGGCGTAGTCGAGCCGCCGGGCGCACGGCTCGGTGTCGTCGGCATGGACGAAGATGGAACGGTAGGTCATGGTGTCCTCGCAGGGGGTCCGATACGTCCATTCTGCCCCGCGGCGCGGGCGCCGGATTTGACGCCGCTCAGTGAATGCGCGCGGCGGCCGTCGACAGCGGCCCGCATTGCCGGTAGCGTTGGCGCTGTTGGAACCTTCCCGCCGCCATGACCGAGGATCTTCCCTGGCAATCGTTGAC
>CAWESK010000010.1:0-391433 GCA_963811685.1 uncultured beta proteobacterium
CTTCGCGAATGCGCGATCGCCGGCGTCGCGTCGTCGATATCCGCCGTTATCCCCGTTTGCAACAAGTCAAGCGCGGCTGCCGGATCGTCGGCGAACTGGAACAGCGCAAGATCGTTCCGGCTGATCATGCCATGTCGGACGAGAGCGTGAAAATTGATGATTTCGTTCCAGTAGCTCGATCCGTAGAGGATGATCGGAATGTGACGATCGAGCTTCCTGGTCTGCATCAGGGTCAGGATTTCAGTCAGCTCATCGAGCGTGCCAAAGCCGCCGGGAAACACCACCAACGCGCGTGCCAGATGCGCAAACCACAATTTACGCATGAAGAAGTAGTGAAACTCAAACGCCAGTGCCGGTGAAACGTAGGGATTCGGATGCTGCTCGCGCGGCAACGCAATGTTGAGGCCGATGCTCTTGCCGCCCGCCTCGACGGCACCGCGGTTGGCGGCCTCCATGATGCCTGCGCCGCCGCCCGTGCAGACGACGTACCTGTGAGCGCGCGCCGGCAGACTCTTCGACCAAGCGGTGACCAGGCGCGCCAGCTCGCGCGCGGCGTCATAGTAGTTCGCGAGCGGGCCCTCGGGCGCCGCACGTGCCGAGCCGAAGAACACGATCGTGTCGCAAACGTGCTCGCGATGAAAGGTACGCATCGGCTCAAGGTACTCGGCAAGAATGCGCAGCGGCCGGGCATCGTCGCTGTCGAGGAACTCCTCGTTCTTGTAGGCGACTGGCTTGGGCGGGGGATCTCGGGAAGTCATGGTTTTGTGGGCACCGCCGAAAAGTCGATGAAGCCGCGCGTAACATTGGTGTGGACAAGCTGCACGCGGACGCGGTCACCCACGTCAAGGTCCGCAAATCCACGGATGACTCTGCCTTCCGTTGTCGGCCCGGAAATTCGCACCCAGGTCCCTTTTTCCGACGCACCGGTTACGATCGCATCGAACCGCGCACCGATCCGCGATGAAAGGAGCAGTGCGGCCGCCGACTTCGCCACCTGCCGTTCCACCTTGTTGGCATTGTCTTCCTGGTCGGTACAGTGGCGCGCCAGTGTCGTGAGTTCGTCCATGGTGTACGACGACGGTTGCAGGCCAAGTGCCGCTTTCAGCACGCGCTGCGCGATGAGGTCGGGAAAGCGGCGATTCGGCGCCGTGGAATGCGTATAGTCCTTCACCGCCAATCCGAAATGCCCCTCCTGGGTTTGTCCAGGCACGTCAAGCGCGTACTCACCCCTGCCCAGCAGCTTGACGATGGCGAGGGAAAGGTCGGGAAACCGTACGGGGTCGACCTGGCGGCGATTTGTCAGAAAGGCATCGAGCGCAACAGCGTCCGGAGTCACCGGCAGCCGCTCCCCCGACTCGGCCGCCAGCGCAACGATCCGGTCCCACCGCTTCGGCGTGCGCAGCACTCTCCGCAACGACGGCAGGTTCTTCCGATCGAGATATTTCGCGGTAACGCCGTTGGCCGCAATCATGAAATCTTCAATGAGCTCCTTCGCTCGATTCTTTTCGTCCGGCACCATGTCGGAAAGCACTCCATCGTCGAACACCGCCCGGGTTTCCAGCGTTTCCAGATGAAGCGCGCCATGCGCGTGGCGCACACGCTTCAATGCCTGCGCCGTCCGATCCTGGATGCGGATCTGTTCCTCCAGTTCGGGCGTCGCCGCCAATTGCGGCGGGCGCGGCGCCCCACGCTCGATCCAAGCGGCTAGTCCATTGTAGGAAAGCTTTGCGCGATTGCGCACGATCGCCGGGTAGATGTCGGAATCCGTCACGGACCCATTGTCGGCAATCACCATTTCGACCACGATTGCCAGTCGTTCCTGATTTTCACCTAATGATGTCAGGTCGGTCGACAGCCGCTCCGGAAGCATTGGAAAGATTTCGGCCGGTGTATAGACCGACGTGGTGTTGGTCCACGCATGGCCGTCGATGGCGGAGTCCTTCTTCACCAGCGCATCGACATCTGCGATGGCGACAAGGATCTTAATTTTGCCGCCGCCCATGGGCTCGGCGACGGACAGCTGATCGAGATCCCGCGAGTCGTCGTTGTCGATCGACACCCAGAGCAGGCCCCGCAAATCGCGAATCGTGGGATCGGACGCCGTGGCGGCTCCCGCGATGTTTCGGGTCTCCGCAACAACGGCAGCGGAAAAATCCGGCAGCAGCCCGCGCTGGAGCATCACGTCATGCGCGATCGCCCGGAGGGAGTCCTTGCCTGTCCTGCCCGTGGTCATCACGCCATTACTCCCCTTGAATGCTCCGGGTCGCGCCCGACGCCCATTCGCGGATTTCCGGCAAGTCCTTGGCAGCGCCGCCAAATAGCGTCTCTCGGTCCGACCTGTCGACGCTGACAGCGCGGCAACGCTCTCAAAACGCGACGGCGTCCCTTCCCTTGAGCGCGAGAATCCGCCGCGCGTCGTCCGGCGTCGCGACCGCGAGCCCCATCGCCTCGATGATCTGGCGCACGGCCCGCACCTGCGCGGCATTCGATTCCGCGAGCTTGCCGGCCCCGATCCACAGGCTGTCCTCGAGACCGACGCGCACGTTGCCGCCCATCGCCGCCGACATCGACGCGATCGGCAGCTGGTTGCGTCCGGCCCCCAGGACGCTCCAGCGGTACTGGTCGCCGAAGAGGCGATCGGCTGTGCGCTTCATGTGCGTGACGTCGTCCGGATGCCCACCGATGCCGCCCAGGATCCCGAAGACGCTCTGGATGAAGAGCGGAGGCTTCACCACGCCGCGATCGAGGAAGTGGGCGGCCGTATACAGATGGCCGATGTCGTAGCACTCGATCTCGAAGCGCGTGCCGTTGTCCGCGCACGAGGTCAGGATGTACTCGATGTCCTTGAACGTGTTCTTGAAGATCCGATCCTCGGAGCCGGCGAGATACGGCCGCTCCCAGTCGAACTTGAACGTCGGGAACCGCTTCAGCATCGGGAAGAGGCCGAAATTCATCGAACCCATGTTGAGCGAGGCGACCTCGGGTTTGAGCTGCAGCGCCGGCTGCAGCCGTTCGTCGATCGTCATCGTCGCTGCGCCGCCGGTCGTGAAGTTGATGACGACGTCGCAGCGGCGCGCGATGTCGGGGGCGAACTCGCGGAAGTATTTCGGGTCCTGCGTCGGATGGCCGTCGACCGGATCGCGTGCGTGCAGGTGGACGATGGCCGCGCCGGCTTCCGCCGCGCCGACCGCGGCGTCGGCGATCTCGCGCGGCGTGATCGGCAGATGCGGCGACATCGACGGCGTGTGGATCGAGCCGGTCACGGCGCAGGTGATGATGACCTTGCGGGCTTCGCTCATGCTCACTCCTTCGGTTCGGAAGCGCTTTGCTGTCGCTTGTGCGCGACGAGTGCCATCAGTCGCCGGTCGCGCCATCGCATGCGTCGTTCGATATCGGTGGACGCCGCCGGCGGACCGAGGGCAGCGGCGGCGAGCTCATGGCGCGCCTGCTCCGCGAGGCCCGTTGCGATGAACGTCCGCGCCGCGTCGAGCTGCGCGGGAACGGCATCGTAGAGACGCACGCGCCAGCCGGCCCGCGCGAAGACCATTGCCCACGACCGGCCGATCAGGCCGGCGCCGATGATTGCCGCTGTGTTGTCCATCGCTTCACATTTTCAGGGATGTCGATATCGGGCCGGCAAAGCCGCTATGCTGGCCGTGACGCGCCAAGACGATCCGCAAGCGGCCGAGGGGCAACGTCGTTATAATCCGACCGTCGACTCGCTGTCCACTCATTGCCGATCGTTGCCGCGGCCACCGCCACCTCGTCTCCATCCATCATGGACCTGAAAATCGCCGGACTGCGTGTGCTGGTCACCGCCGGGGCGTCGGGCATCGGGCTCGCCACCGCGCGTGCGTTCGCCCGCGAGGGCGCGAAGATCCTCATCTGCGATGTCGACCGCGCTGCGCTGGGCGCCGTCGCGACGACCGACGCAGGGCTCGCGCAGACCGTGTGCGACGTCGCCGACCCGGCCGCGGTACGCCGGCTGTTCGACGACGTGGCGACGCGCCTCGGCGGCCTCGATGCGCTCGTCAACAACGCGGGCATCGCCGGTCCGACCGCCGCGTGCGAGGACGTCGCGCTCGCCGACTGGGAGCGCACGCTCGCCGTCAACCTGACCGGGCAGTTCCTGTGCGCGCAGCGCGCGATCCCGCTGCTCAAGGCGAGCCGCAATGCGAGCATCACCAACCTGTCGTCGGCGGCGGGCCGCTTCGGCTTCCCGCTGCGCACGCCTTATGCGGCGACGAAATGGGGTGTGATCGGGCTCACGAAGTCGTTGTCGATCGAGCTCGGCGCCTTCGGCATCCGCGTCAACGCGATCTGTCCCGGCCCGGTGGCCGGACGCGCGCATCGACGCGCGTGTTCGCGAGCAAGGCGGCGGCCCGCGGCGTCTCGCCGCAGGTCGTGCGCGACGAGGCGCTCGCGAAGACTTCGCTGGGACGCCTCGTCAGCGCGGACGACATCGCCAACGCGATCGTGTTTCTGGCGTCGCCGCTCGGCGCGAACATCTCCGGGCACGCGCTTCCGGTCGACGGCGACACGCAGTCGCTCGCCTGACCGCGAAGCGCGAGCCACGCGCTACGGAGCTGCGTGACAGCGTTGTGCTTTTTCGCGTGGATGTGCGCGCTCTGCCGGTTTTCGGCCGCCTGGATGTTGGCCTGCTCCGCCGGCCCGACGTGGCCGTTCGCTCCGGCGCGGGCTTCCTTGGCGGTGACATGCGACTGGCCGCGCTCGAGCTTCGCCACTTCGGTGTTCGTGAGCTGACCGGATTGGACGCCCTGCTCGATGCGCGCCTGCTGGTTCACGTTGCGCTGCACGTCGGCCTGCATCCGCTTCGACGACGCGGAATTCGGATTGCCGACCTGCGCGTCGTGCTTCTGGCGGTAGATGTCGGCGCTGACGGCGTTCTGCGCTTTCGTGAGGCGCGCCTTTTCGGCCGGCGTCATCGTGCCGTCCTTGAGCGCATTCTTCTGCATCGTTTCCACTCTGCGTTTCCTGCTTCTCGAGCTTCGCGGCCTCGTGGGTCGTCAGCTGGCCGCTCTGCAGGCCCTGCTCGATGCGCTGCTGCTGGTTGACGTCGCGCTGGACGGTCGTCGGCGGTGTCCTGGGCGAGCGCGGTGCCGGAAATCGAGCGTGCCGATGGCAAGCGCAAGGGCGGTACGGGGGATACGCATGGCAGGTCCTCCTCGTCTTCGTTGCGGCGCGGGACCGCGGCCGATTCCGCGGCGCCGTGCTTCCCCAACGCCGGATCCGAGGTCGAAGATGACGAGGAACGTTGTAAGCGGTTGTTACGGACGCGCCGCCGGCGGCTCCCACGCGGGCACGCGAAATGCCGGGCGCGCGCAGCACGCGGATCATCCGCACGGCGGCTTCGCTACCCTGGTAATAGCCGGGGATGCGAAAGGTTTCGGCAAAGCCGGCCGCCTCGTACAACGCGTGCGCCGCGGCATTGCCGGCGCGGAGCTCGACGTGAATCGACGCGATCCCGGCGGCGGCCGCCGAAGCGACGAGCCAATCCAGCATCCGCCGCGCGATGCCGCGCCGGCGCGATCCGACGTCGACCGCCAGCAGCACGAGATGCGCTCGCTCGTCGCCGAAGCGCATGACGGCGAACCCGGCGACCCGGCCGGCGCTCCGCGCGACGACCGTCGCGACCGCAGGATCGGCGATCAGCGCCGCCATCCTCGGCGTGCGGTACGTCCATCCAAGTCCCGTCTCGATGAGGTCGCGCGACATCGCGCGCGAGCGTGCCGGCTTCGCGCAGGTGGGCCAATCCGAGTTCGGTCGTGGCGCTCGGCATGGCGGGAATTGTGCCATTGAATCGGGGGATTCCGCGCGCGCGGAGCGGCGTATCATCGTGGCGCGGGGCGCAAGAGGCCCGGCGGCGGTCCGCGGAAACGTTTTCCCGGAGGACCGGTCCAACCGGAGACGCGACGCGCAGTCGCCGCTCCCGAAGGAGGCGAACCCATGCAGCGAACGATCTACAAGCCGTTGCCGATGGCGCGGATGCGCGCGGGAGTCGTTGTCCAGCCTCCGGTCAAGGAGCTGAAGCCGGTGCGCCTCGACTCGCCGGCGATCGAGGCGATGACCGACCTGCGCGAAGTGGCGGCAGCGACGATTCGCCTGGATTCCACGATTGCGCAGGCCAACCGGACGATGATCGCGCGCGGCGTGCGCCTGCTGCTCGTCGTCGACGTCACCGGCGCCGTCCTGGGGCTCATCACCGCTCGCGACATCGTCGGCGAGAAGCCGGTCAATCTGCTGCATGAAACGCGGGGCAGGCACGGCGAGCTGACGGTCTCCGACCTGATGGTGCCGACGCACGCGATCGACGTTCTCGCCATCGACTCGGTGCGGCGCGTCGAGGTGGGCCACATCATCGCAACGCTCAAGGATGCGGGCCGCCAGCACGCGCTCGTCGTCGACCGCGATCCGCTGACGCGCGAGGAGTTCGTGCGCGGCATTTTCTCGGCGACGCAGATCGGCCGCCAGCTCGGCGCGCCGATCGCCACGTTCTCGGTGGCGCACACCTTCGCCGAGATCGAAGCCGAGCTTGCCAGATAAGTCGCCGGATGCGTGATGTCCGCAGCGAGCGCGCGATCGCGCGATTCGACGCGGCCAACGCCCGAGGATCCGAACGCAGAGATCGTCGACGGGCTGGCGCGTCCGAAGGAGCTCGTTTACGCGGAGCGGATGACGGCGATGCTCGCACGTTTCGCGCCCGCCGCCTCCGAAGTCCTGCGTCTGGCCGCTCGCTGCCAGCATATCGAGCGCTGGAAGATCCCGCGCACCGACTTCGCGCCCGATCGCATCGGCTACCTGCAATGGCGCAAGAAGCTCAACAAGTTCCACGCGCAGGTCGCGGGCGACATCCTGCGGGAAGTCGGCTACGACGAGGCGACGATCGAGCGCGTGGGCGCGCTGCTGAAGAAGGAAGCGCTGAAATCGGATGCCGATGCGCAGGCGCTGGAGGATGTCGTGGCGCTCGTGTTCCTGGAGAGTTATCTGGCGGGCTTCGTCGCGGCGCACGCGGAATACGAGCCGGCCAGGTTCGCGGACATCCTCGCGAAGACCGCGAAGAAGATGTCGCCGCGCGGCCGTGCTGCCGCCCTGACGCTGATTACGCTGCCGCCGGAAGTCGCGCCGGCCGTTCACGGTGCGATGGGCATCGTGTAGCCGCGATCGCTGCGAACGTCAGGAGTCGCGCTTGGCCGCAGGCTGGCGCTGCGCCATGCCTCCACCGCGGAAACGGCGTCCGTAGTCGAGGATGGGCTTTTCGAAAAAATGCCACGAACGTGGCAGCAAGGAGGATGGTCAGGCCCAGGGTTATCCAAAGCGCTTGCAGCGGCGTGAGGTCCGCAAGGCGGATGCAGAGCTTGATCGCGAACATGTGCCACAAGTAGATGCCGTAGCTGACGACGCCGAGGTACCAGATCGGCCGCAAGGGCCACGTCTTCGCGATCGACGGCAAATGGATCGCGGCAGCGACGACACAGAGGAAGAAGATTCCGAGGGAGGTCCGCCAAAAGGTGATCATGGCGGGGTTGTCCCAATAGCCGGCGTGGGGCCAGTAGATACCGAAGCACAGTGCCCCCGTCGCGACGGCGGCGGCAACCCAGATCCAGCCCGTGAAGCTCCCGAGGGTTTTCGCGATGGTCGAGCCATTTCGCGAGGAAAATGCCTGCGCCGAACTCGTCGAGTGCACCGGGCAACTGCATCGTCCGAATGAATATCCGCTGCGGCTCCATGTAGCCAAAGAAATAGCACATAGCGCCGCGCCAGGTCCAAGCGATCAGGATGCATGCAAGCCAGATGCGCCATCCGGGCGTTCGCGCGATCCACGGAATCAGGGCGGCAACAAGCAGGTAGAACTGCATCTCGAGCGCAAGCGTCCAGTTGACGGCGTCGATCGCGGTGTACGTGGTGGACCAGAACGTGTGGGTAAACGTCAGGTGCGCGCCGATCTGCCACAACCAGCGCAGCGGCGTCGGGTCACGGAAGTCCGGCTCGAACAGCACGATCCACAGTGCGCCGGTCAGGACGTAGAGCGGCACGATCCGGGACAGCCGGTGCGCCCAGTACCGGCGCCGGAACTCGTCGGGCTCGCGGCGCCACATCGCAAGCGCGCTGCGCGTGATCACGAATCCGCTGATCACGAAGAAGAGGTCGACGCCGATCCAGCCGATTCGAAAGACCAGCAGGGGTCCCTGATACGGAAAGGTCTCCCACTTCATATACGTGATGACGTGGAAGAAGACGACCGAAATCGCCGCGAACGCGCGCAGCAGGTTGATGTTCTCGAAGCGCTCGTTCATAGGCCGGCGTAGTACTCACGAAGGATCGCGAGAACCTCGGGCCGGCTGAATTCGGGTGGCACCTCGGCGCCTTCGGACAGCCACTGGCGCAATTGGGTGCCGGAGACGTCGAGCCGGTCGGCCTCGCCGTGCGGGCACGTCCGCGCCGACGCCATGAAGCCACCGATGCCGAGCATGATCAGATCGCCTTTTTCGCGCGAGGTGACGGTGAGCCTCGGCAGCGTCGCGGCGCGCCGACGCTCGGCGGCCAGCGCCTCGTCGTCGAGCAGTCGCGGCTCGAGTCCGCCGCTGCCGTGCGGTTCAACGAGCGGCATTACGCAATCGCCTGATAGTAGAGATTCTGCGGGTGGTTGGCTTCGGCGAAGAAATACCAGCGCTCCGCAATGAGGCCTAGGAACTGGACGACGAACGCGACGGGGAGCCACCACGACGGGAAGCCTCCGCGCACCGCGACGAGCAGCAACGCCGGGATAACGAACGCCATCACGAGGAAGACGCCCTTGACCGAGCGCAGCGCCGTCCGCGAGCGGCCGTGAAAGAATTCGCGTGTATTGAACGAGCCGCCCATGAAGCCCATCGATTTCTGGACGATGCGCGGATGCTTGACGCCGATCGCCGTCTGCAGCGTGGATTTGGGCCGCAGGCGCGCGTTGCGCACGAGCGAGGCGACGCGCGCGGCGCCTCCCAGCAGCGTGAGCGCGAGCGCCCAGCCGGCAAGGAACCGGGTCAATCCCGGCGCGGCCATCGCCGCGAACGCGGCCGCCAGCGTGAATCCCGAGGCTGTTCCCAGAAGGATGAAATTGGCGATCGTCAGCGGGCTTGCCCATTCGCGCAGGAAGGAGAGGCACGCATAGATCATCGCCGTGCAGACGTAAAGCGTGATGGCACCGATCGCCCCGGCCACCCCCGCGACGATCGGCGTGTCGACCGCAAACGTGGAAGGCGCGGACCGGGTCTCCGCGAAATGCGCGATGCCGTAGAGGAACACGAGACCCATGAACGCCGGCAGCACGATCACCTCGCGCGAGAGCCACGACGTGCGCCACATCGCCGCCGAGCGCCACGCGCGTTCCGGGCGGCCGAGGTGGAAGAACGAAGCGACGAGCCCGGCACCGAGAAACACGAGCGCGAGGAGGCTGCCGTGCGCATAGAACCCGTGCCCGTCCTGCGGCGGCACCAGCCCCGCGAGTGCGCACACGTCGACGGCGAACAGCGCCAGGAACAATCCCTGGCCGGCGCCGAGGAGCGTCGTCAACAACAGCACGGAGAGCGCGGGCCGCATCGGCTACCAGGACATGATGTCGTCGAGCGACGGATCCGATTCGGGCGGCTTCGGCAGCAGGCCGTCGACCTTGAGCGGATTGTCGGCGCGCTGCAGCGTGTCGGCGTGGATCCGCATCTGCGCCCGCCGTCGCGGCAGATAGTGGTTCGCCGGCTTCGTCCCCCATTCGGGCATCAGCGCGTACCCCGCGCTTTCGCGGATGGCGCGCGAGACGACCGAGTCCGGATCGTGGATGTCGCCGAACAGGCGGGCATTGGTCGGGCACGCGGCGACGCACGCCGGCTTGCGGTCGGACTCGGGCAGCGATTTATCGCAAATCCGGTCGACGCAGAGCGTGCACTTCGTCATCACCTTGCGCTCCGGATCGATCTCGCGCGCGCCATACGGGCACGCCCATGCGCAGTACTTGCAGCCGATGCATTTGTCGTAGTCGACGAGCACGATGCCGTCCTCGGCCCGCTTGTAGGAGGCGCCGGTCGGGCACACGGGCACGCACGGCGGATCCTCGCAATGCAGGCACGATTTGGGGAAGTGCACGGTCTGTGTATGCGGAAATTCGCCGACCTCGAATGTCTGCACGCGATTGAAGAACGCGCCGCTCGGATCCTTGCCGTACGGCTCGAGATCGGCAAGCGGCCCCGCCGATCCCGACGTGTTCCACTCCTTGCAGCTCGTGACGCAGGCCTGGCAGCCGACGCACACGTTGAGGTCGATGACCAGCGCGAGCTGGGTCATTTCTTGAACGATCCCGCGAAGAACGCCTGTCGAGGTGGCGTCCTCGCCGTCGTTCCGCAGCGGCACGCGCACATGTAGCAGGTGGTATTGCGCACCTCGTTTGTGGAACCCGCCGCCGGCGGCGCCTGCGGATCGTGGAGGGGAGTCTGCGACATGGGTTGATTAAGTGCGGCGCAAGCTCGAGGTGCGTCCGCCGTGGCGCCGCCGATAGGTTAACGCATGTCGACGTGCATTGCGGAAGAATCGCCAGAACGCGGTGCAATCACGCGGGTCCCGCGCGGCGCCGGGGCTTGAACCAGTTGAGCTTGGGGCGCAGGCGCACCACGTCGCCGACGATGACGAGTGTCGGGCCATGCAACGCGGCACGCTCGGCGCGCCTGGGAAGGGTCCGGAGCGTGCCGGTCACGACGCGCTGCGTTGCCTGCGTGCCCTGCTGGACGATCGCCACCGGGGTTGTTGACGGCAGACCGTGGCGCGCGAGCTCGGCGCAGAGCACCGGCAACCCGGGCAGCCCCATATAGACGACGATCGTTTGCCGCGGACGTGCGAGCGCCGGCCAGTCGAGATCCACGCTGCCGTCCTTGAGGTGCCCCGTGACGAACACGCAGGATTGCGCATGGTCTCGATGGGTGAGCGGTATTCCGGCGTAGGCGGCCACGCCGAGCGCGGCCGTGATGCCGGGCACGACTTCGAACGGGATCCCGTTGGCCGACAGCGTATCGATTTCCTCGCCGCCGCGGCCGAAGATGAACGGGTCGCCGCCTTTCAAGCGGAGCACCCGCTTGCCGGCACGAGCGTGGCGCACGAGCAGCGCGTTGATCTCCTCCTGCCGCATCGCATGGTTGGAGCGTCGCTTGCCGACGTAGATCCGTTCGACGGTCGGCGGCAGCAACGCGAGCACCGCGGGCGAGATGAGATTGTCGTAGAGCGCAATGTCCGCGCTTTGCATCAGCTTCAGCGCGCGCAGCGTGAGGAGCTCCGGGTCGCCGGGGCCGGCGCCCACGAGATAGACCTCGCCGCGCGCCTTCGCGGGCCGTCGAGCGGGCATTCAGATGAAGAGCGTGACGTCTGACTTGCCCGCGAACTCGAGAAACGTCGCCGCGCCTCCGTACTCGATGCCGTCGATGAATTCGGCCTTGTCGAACTCGAAGAGGTCGAGGGTCATCTGGCAGGCGATGAGCTTCGACGCCCGCTTCGAGGCACGCCGTCCGAAGCTCCTCGAGCGACGCGACGCCGTGCTTCTTGAGCTTCTGCTTCATCATCATCGTCGCCATCGATTCCATGCCCGGCAGCGCGGCGACCATGACCGGCATCGGCAGCGGCATGGGCATCGCCGGATTCGCGAGCGGACTGATCTTCACGCCGGAGAGATCCTTGCGCAGCAGCGTGAGCCCGTAGAACGTGCAAAAGATCTGCACCTCGTAGTCGAGCGCCGCGGCGGTGGAGGCTAGGATCAGCGGCGGGTACGCCATGTCGAGCGCACCCTTGCTCGCGATGATCGCCATGCGTTTCGGCTGACCGTCCATGACGGCGCTACTTCTTCTTCAGATAGAAGATGAAATTCTTGTCCTCGACCGTCGACGACAGCAGCGCGTGCCCGGTCTGGTTCGCGAACGCATCGAAGTCCTTGACGGCGCCGGGGTCGGTCGCGACGATCTTCAGCACCTGGCCGGACGCGAGCTCGTTCAGCGACTTCTTGGTCTTCAGGATCGGCAGCGGGCACGACAATCCACGCGCGTCGAGTTCCTTGTCGAAATCCACGGTGACGCCTCCATCGGTCTAAGACCTACCTGGAGCGATTATAGCCGCGGGGGTGGCGGACCGGTCGGCGGGGCGGCCGGGAAGGTGCGACGGCTAGGCTTTTGACGCGTGCCGCGCGTGGCTGGGGGGCACGCCAAAGCGCTTGCGGTACTCGAGCGCGAAGGTCGTCGAGCTACGGAATCCGCAGCGTGCCGCGATTTCGCTGATCGTCGCGTTGCCTTCATCGAGTGCGCGCTGCGCGTGATCGAGACGCAGATTGCGCACGTACGCGACCGGCGTGACGCCCCGAAAATCGGTGAATGCCTTCTCCAAGGTCCTCCAGCTCACGCCGCAGTGGGCGGCGAGCTCCGCCACGGTGAACGATCCGGCGAGGTTGTCGGCGACGAACCGATCCGCGCGCTTCAGGAAATGCGGCTCGAGGGGCCGTTTTTGCGCGCCCGATCGCGCTTCTCCGGCTTTGAGCGCAGCGCTCCGATTGTAAGCGCCGATGAGCTGCAGGTAGCGGCGATAGCTTGCCCGCGCGCCAGCGGTGTCGCCCAGCGCATCCTGGACGATCGAGCGGTCGTATTCGAGGAATTCGAGCAGCACGTTGAACGTGCCGGTTTCGCGGGCGAGCGCGAGCGCCACGTCGAGCTCGTGCAGCGCTTCGCGATGATGGCCGAGCACGCGCAGACCCCACGCGAGGTTCGAGCGCGTGACGATCTCGTCGTACTTCGCGCCGTGCGATTGCAACACGTGGAGCCGTTTGCGAATGGCGCGCACCGCGCGGTCGGCATGGCCCAGGATGATTTCGAGCCGTTCGATGTTGCCGGCCACATACCACGCGGCAAATTTGTACTGGGCGCGTTCGGCGACGGCGCGCGCGCGCTCGAAATAGCTCAACGCCTCGCGGGCATCCTGCTCCATCGGTCCCACGTCGTGCGGGTCGAGCGATGAAAGGTGAGACCGCGCATGCGGCGAATCCGATTTCGACGTGGCGCGATCGAACGATACCGCGCCCAGCACGTTCAGCACCTGCACCATCACGTAGTCGTCGCCGCTCGCCTCGGCGACCGCGATTGCGCGCTCAGCCAGCGGGGCCACGGCGTCGTAATCCGCACGCGCGAGCAGGATCGCGATGCGAATGCGCATGGCGAACGCCGCGTACGTCCGGTCGCCGGCAGCCTCGAGACGCGGCAGCAGCCGATCGACAATGTCGTTCGCGTCCGAATACCGCCCTTGAAAGTAGGCGAGTTCCGCGCGCCAGGTCTCGACACGAAGTTCCGTTACGGAGTTGCCGCCCGGGATCGCAGCTGCCCTGGCGGCGGCGTCGAGCTCGCGTATCGCCTCGGAGTGGTCGCCCTGACGCATCGCGCACGATGCGCACACGAGATGAAGCTCGGCGCGGTCGTCGGACGGGTCGACCGTTCGCATCTCGCCGAGGGACTTTCGCGCAGCATCGACCGCGGCGCGCAGCTGCCCGGAGCGGGCGAGGTCCCAAGCATCCCGTGCGGTCGTGGCGGCAGCGGCGGCTCGCTTCATGGCGCCATTCTTCCGCAATTTGCGGGAATGGATAGCTCTTGCCGTCAGAAAATTGCGAATTTTGATAGGTTCGGAGGTGTAGGACACATTGGGAGTTTCGCTACGCCTAGAATGGGTTCACGTCGGAGGGAGGCCCGAATATGAAAATCGTCCCCGAAACGATCCAAATCATGGCCGCGCTTATCGGGTTAACAGGGGCCCCGGCATTCGCCGACACCGATGCCGGCGGCGACAATCACTACATCCTCGAATGCGGCGGCCACTGCTACGCCAACCTTGTCCCTCCGGCAATCGGCCCCGGCTACACGGGGGCGTGGTTCGACCCCGCGCAGAGCGGGCACGGGTTGTTTATCGAGGTCCTGCCTGGCAACCAGATTCAAGCCGCCTGGTTCACGTTTGACCCGGCCGGAACGCAACAATCGTGGTTCGTCGGCGTCGGCGCATACAGCGGCAACATGGCGACGGTCAACTCCGTTGTGCGGCCCACCGGCGGACGCTGGATTCCGAACTTCAATCCCGCGCAGGTCACGAACAACACCTGGGGATCACTGACGTTCACGTTCGCCGACTGCAATCACGGCAAGGTCGATTTCGTGTCGACGCTGGGATACGGCGCCGGGAGCATGAACCTGACGCGGCTGACGCTTCCAGCGGGGCTCACGTGTCCATGAGGCATCAACGACATTCCTGAATACAACAAGGATCATAGGCGGCGAAAGATTAGGGAAGCTCACATGAACGCGCCCGAAAGCCACAGAAGAGTAGAAGGGAGTTTAGCGCTTGCGCTACTTGGTTTGACGCTTGGTTGTATCGCTCCAGCCTTTGGCGAGGGCACGCCCGCCCGCGATCACGAAAACGCGACGCAAGCGGCCGTGGCAGCATGGGTTCCCACGGGAAATCTCAACGTCGCGCGCGGTAGTCACACGGCAACCTTGTTGCCCAATGGCAAAGTTCTCGTAGCGGGCGGCACCGACATCAGCGGCAATATCCTCGATAGCGCGGAACTCTACGACACGAACACCGGGACCTGGAGCGTTACTGGTCGGCTAAACGCAGCCCACGCCGGTCATACCGCGACGCTGTTGGCCAACGGGAAAGTCTTGGTCGTGGGGGGCGTAAATATCGTCAACACCCTCGACAACGCGGAACTCTACGACCCGAGCGCAGGTACCTGGACCCGCACCAGCAGTTCGACCACGTTCCGCTTCGATCACACAGCAACGCTCCTCGCGACCGGGAATGTGTTGGTGGCGGGCGGAGCGTACGCAGGTTTCGTGGCTAACACCGCGCTCTACGATCCGGCGACGGATACTTGGAGCAATACGGACTACTTGCTCCCTGCAAGAGCCGCGCATCAGGTGACGCTTCTGCAGGACGGCAGGGTGCTAGTGACTGGCGGAACGAATGATGCAGATATGAGTTTCGGGCTACCGAACGCGGACCTCTATGACCCGGCGGTGAACGCATGGCGCCGCGCACCAGACCTGCATGTTCCCCGTCTCGGGCACTCCGCGACTCTGCTGCCCGATGGAAGAGTCCTGGTCGCAGGAGGCGACAGTGTCGAGGGATGCGCAGAGTGTACGCACGGCGCCTTCCCCGCGAACAATACCGCAGAGCTGTTCGATCCTGCCGTAGCAAGTTGGAGTAATGTCGGCGGACTCAATACCGGCCGCAGCGGACACACGGCTACCTTGTTACCGAACGGTGAAGTACTCGTTGCGGGCGGATATAACTTCATCCCACCGAACTCCGGTGCGATCACGAAGAAAGCAGAACGATACGAAGCGAGCAGCGCGCTCTGGCATCAGACCAGTGACCTCAATGCCGCGCGCTCTGGCCATACCGCAACGCTGCTGCCGAATGGCAAGGTCCTCGTTGTCGGAGGCTACGGCGCAGGCGGCGTTCTCAACAGCGCAGAGCTTTACGGCCCAGTTCCACCGGGAACGATCGTCCCCGCATTTACAGGGAGCTGGTTCGATCCGGCGCAGAACGGCCATGGGCTCTTGATCGAAGTGCTCCCCAACAACCAATTCCTTGCCGCGTGGTTCGCCTTCAACCCAGCGGGCTCCGCGCAAGCGTGGTTCACGGGCATCGGCACGTACAGCGGCGACACAGCGATCATTTCCAACGTCTTGCAGCCAACCGGTGGACGCTGGATTCCGAATTTCGATCCCGATCGGATCGTCGACAGCCCATGGGGAACGCTGAAGTTTACGTTCACCGACTGCAACCATGGCAAGGTCGATTTCAGTTCGACCCAACCCGGCTATGGAAGCGGGAGCATGAATCTCACGCGCCTCACGCAGCCTGCGGGCCCGGGCTGTCCATAACCGCGCATCACAGAGGGAGGTCTCTTACATGAAGATCACTCTCCACGTCGCTCGCATCGTAATTGCGGTCGCCGCGCTGGCGGCGGCTAACGTGTTCGCGGAAACCGACGGAAGCGTCGGCAGTTCGGACGGCGAGAATCATTACATCCTCGAATGCGGCGGCCAATGCCTGCCAACGCTGGTTGGATCGGCGATTGGTCCGGAATACACAGGCGCGTGGTTCGATCCCGCGCAGAGTGGTCACGGCCTCTTCGTCGAAATCCTCCCGGACAACAAGATTCAAGCCGCATGGTTCACGTTCAACCCTGCCGGAACGGAACAGGCCTGGTTCCTCGGCGTCGGAACCTACTCCGGCAACACAGCGACGATCAGCGCCGTCGCCCAGCCGACCGGCGGGCGCTGGATCCCGAATTTCGATCCGAAAGCGGTCGTAAACAATGTCTGGGGATCCCTGACGCTGACCTTCACCGACCGTGATCACGGCAAGGTGGATTTCAGCTCGACGCAGGGCTACGGCACCGGGACCATGATCCTTACGCGGCTGACCAATCCAATTACCGCCCGCGGGCCGTGGGCGTTGACGGGCCCGCTCAATATTCCGCGCTTCGGCCACACGATGACCTTGCTGCCGAACGGCAAGGTTCTGACGGCTGGCGGTAGCGGCGACTACCACGGCTCGCCGCCCGTAAGCAGCCTCCTGGACAGTGCCGAGGTGTACGACCCCGCAACCGGCAAGTGGAGCGTCACCGGCAGGATGAACGATCCACGATTTGGCCATACCGCAACGCTGCTGTCCGACGGCCGGGTGTTGGTCGCTGGGTCGGGCACCGCCGAACTCTACGATCCGGCGACCGCAATCTGGAGCCGCACCGGAAACCCGATCGCAAATCGATGGGGTCACACGGCCACGCTGCTTCAAAACGGCAAGGTGCTGGTTGCCGGAGGGTACGGTGCCGCCAGCGCGGATGCGGCCCTCGACTATCTTGGAAGCGCTGAGCTATACGATCCGGCGACGGCTACATGGAGCGCGACGGGCAGTCTCAATGATGCCCGCTGCTGCCACACGGCCACGCTGCTCAAGGATGGCAGGGTACTGGTGGCTCGAGGGTCGATTGATCTCGATGACGGAATAGCCGTGACGAGCGCCGAGTTATACGATCCCGGCGCGGGCGTCTGGACGCGTACCGGCATTCCTTTCTTGGAGGGATATTTGCACACCGCAACCCTGCTGCCCAGCGGCAAAGTGCTTGTCGTCGGAGAGAGTTTCGGCAACGCGCGCGCTTTCAGCGCGGAGCTGTTCGATCCGGCCACAGGTACGTGGAGTGTCACCGGCCGTCTCAATCAACCGCGCTCAGGGCACACAGCGACCCTGCTTCCGACCGGCGACGTTCTGGTGACCGGCGGCGCCCATAATTTCTTCAATAGCACCCCCTACTTTCCCGATGCGGAACTCTACAACGCCGGTACCGCGACATGGAGCACGGCTGGCAGTCCCAACGTCTTCCGTACTAGTCACGCGGCAACGTTGCTGTCCGATGGCAGGATTCTCGTCGCCGGAGGTTGGACAACGGGCGGCAGTCTGAGCAGCAGCGCTGAGCTCTATAGGACACCTGCAGCGGGTACGAGCGGCGCCCTGTTCACCGGGAGTTGGTACGATCCGGCACAAAGCGGCCACGGTCTTTTTCTCGAAGACTTGACCGGACAGCGAGTTTCTCGCCGCGTGGTTCACGTTCAATCCATCAGGAACGCAGCAGTCCTGGTTTCTCGGCGTGGGAACGTATTCCGGCGGCACGGCGACAATTACATCGGTGCTTCAACCCACCGGCGGCCGCTGGATTCCGAATTTCGATCCGAACGAAGATCGTGAACAACGCCTGGGGCTCGCTGAAGTTCACGTTTCGACCGACTGCGACCACGGCAAGGTGGACTTCAACTCTACGCTCGGATACGGCACCGGAAGCATGAGCCTCACGCGGCTCACGCATCCCGCGGGCTTCGCCTGTTCGTTTTCGCCGTGGGATTACTAGAAGCTCGCCGGTAGACGAGCCCGAAGCCCGCTGACCGTCCCCGCCTCCGCGCGCACCGACAGCGTGCTGGAGAGGGCGTATTCGATGCGCAGCGCATTGGTCGCGACGGTGAGTCCCTGCTCGTAGGCGACCGTCAGCTTCTCGCTCAAGCGCTTGCCGATCGAGACGACCTGGCCCGTCGCGTCGGGCGTCCCGCGCGCGGCATTGCGCGCGGCGACCGTTCCGCTCTTGACCGAGATGTCGTCGAGGCCGATCGACTGCGCGATCGACGCCGTCACGGGCCGGCTGTTCGGACCGAGCAGCGCCGCGGACGCCGCCTGCAGCGCCGCGAGGTCGGCGCCCGACGACTGCGGTCGAGACTTTGCCCCAGCACCAGCCACGACAGTTTCTCGCTGTCGGGCACCGGTGGATTCGACGTCAGCGTGATGATCGGCACGCGAACCGTGCCGGTCACGGCGACGCCTGCCTCGACGGCCAGGTTCCGGCGGAGCGCGACGATGTCGAGCGCCGGATTGTCGAGCGGACCATCGAAGATGAGACGGCCCGGATCGATCGACAGCTTCTGGCCGTAGGCGAAGTAGGTTCCGTTCACCGTGTAGAGCTGTCCGCTGCCGGTGAATCCGCGCAGGGCCATTGCGCACGCGGATCTGGCCCCGCAGGCTGGTGTCGAGGCCGCGGCCGACGAACGTGAGCCGGTCGCCGAAATCGAGATTCACATCGACGACGAGCGGGACGTCGGCCGAGCGCAGCATGTCCGGCGCGCGCGGTGGCCATCCTTTGACGACGACGTCGTCGCCGAGCGTCGCGTTGGGATCGAACTGCGTAGACGACCCGGCCCTCGTCCGCCTTGAGCGAGCCCGTCAGCGACACTTTCCCCTTGGTGAGCGCGAGGGCGCCATTGCCCGACACGACAAGATTGAAATCGGGGCGGTTGAAGACGCGAAACTTCTCCGCATGCCACGTGACGTTCGCCGCACTTTCAGCGCTCGAGGTGGCCGCCGCAAGCGTTCCCGTGGCGCGGAAGGTTCCCTCGCCTGCGGAGAATGCGAGCTCGTCCAGCGTGACGCTGGCGGTTGGCAAGACGTGCGTTGATGCTACCGTTCTTGAAATGAAGGCCGTACTGCGCGGCATCGATCGTGAGATCGGTTCCCTGAACCGTTCCGGTCAGCGGCGCGTCGCGCATCGTGCCCTTGGCGGCGAGATCGAGATGGGCGCGGCCGTCGACCACTGCCGTCGTGCCGGTCCACGGCTGCAGGATCGCGAGCGACGTGAGGTCGGCGACGAGCGTCAGCGCAAGCGGCGCGGTCGGCGACAGGCGCCCCGGTGGCGCGTTCGGCTCCGCATCGATCGACAGCGTGGCATCCGCACTTGCCGCCGCGCGCCGACCGGAACATCGCGCGTCGCATGCACCGCGTCGTCGTGCAACTGCGCGCTCGCGTCGAGCTCGGTGATGCCGGCGGCGAGGCTCGCGCTGGCGCCGGCCTCGTCGCGAGCGAGCCACAGGTCGCCCTGCTCGCGGTGGATCGACACGGTTCCGGTGAGGCGCGGCGCGGCGGCGAGCGACCACTCGCCTCCCAGCGTCAGCGTCGAGTGGACCGGCAACGGACGACCGGCGAGGCGCGCGACGCTGGCCGTCGGCACCGCGGCGAAGCGCCCGCGCGAGGTGATCTTGCCTTCGTCCCACGCGAATTCGCCGATGTCGACCGTGCCGTCGGCGACCGCAAGATGCGCTTCGCCGAGGCGCGCCTTCCGTGCGCGAACGACAGCGTCGTCGGCGACGCGAGGCGCAACGCCCACGGTCCGCGGCCCGACCAGCGAATCGACCGTGTCCGCTCCACGCGAGGGCCGTCGGCGCGTCGTTCGACGACGTCCCCGCGTCAGGCCGCCGTGCGCCGTCGCATCGAGACCGATGTCGCCGCCATCGAGCGCGATCGTGACCGTGTGCGCGGCGAGCGTCCCGGCAACGTGCGCATTCGCGCGCGCGACGTCGCCCGAGGGCGTTTTCACGTCGGCGGCCTCGACGTCGAGCTGCAGCGAACGCGACGCGAAATCGGTGCGCGCCGCCGGCGGCGGCCGACGCGCGACGACCGCGTGCGCATCGAGCTTACCGATCGCCAACGTTTCGGCCCAGCTTCAGCTGCGTGCCTTTCGCGGTCACGTCGAAGCCGGCCGACCAGCGGCGCGCCCGCCATCTGGCCGTCACGTGCAGCGCGCCGTCGAGCGTAGCGCGGGATTGCGGACGGGCAGGAGCGGCACGAGCTACGGCGAGCTGCGGCGCGTCGAGCGTCGCCGCCATCCGGTCGCCGGGCTCGCCGACGCTGCCGCTGCCCTTGAGCGTCGCCGATCCGATCGCGAGATCGATCGCGGCGTTGCGCAGCATGATTCGGCGCGGCGCTGCCGCGGACCGAGCCGGCGAGCGGCGCACCGCCGAGATGGCTGCCCGTGCGCGATCGGCGACGTCCGCATCGACGCGCCATTCGGGGCGCAACGCGCCGCGGGCCGTCACCTTGGCGTCGAGCGATCCCGCGGGATAGGCGCCGAAGCGCGACGGATCGAAATGGGTCGCCGTCGCGTCGACGGTGAACTCGCGCTGACCGTCGAGGCCGAGGCGTCCGCTGCCGGCGAGCTCGCCGCCGTTGGCGCGCGCGCGGAGGCGCGTGACGTCGACGACGCGCTCGTCGAAGGTCGCCGCGAAATCGACGGCGATCCCGCCGACGAATCGGCGATCGACGAGATTGCCGCTGATCGTGCGCCGCGCGGGATCGAGGTCGGCGACGATGCGGCCGGCAAGACGCGTGGAGACGAGCGGCGCGTAGAGCTGCCGCGCGTCGAGATCGCGCACGTCGAGCGCCCAGTGGCCGCCCGAGGCGTTCGCGCCGAGCGCGATGCGTGCGCTTGCCGGTCGCCTTCGCGCCGCCTTCGAGCTCGGCCGCGATGTCGTCGAATTCGACTGCGTCCGGGCGCCACGCGAAGCGCGCCCTGAAGGCACGCACCGGCGTGCG
This sequence comes from uncultured beta proteobacterium, assembly GCA_963811685.1. GTDB lineage: Bacteria > Pseudomonadota > Gammaproteobacteria > Burkholderiales > Casimicrobiaceae > CAIWHR01. The sequence continues at coordinate 20,974 of CAWESK010000010.1, forward strand.
GCCCGTCTCGAGATTGCCCGCGTGCGCGTTGGTCGCGTCGACCGTGCCGGCGAGCCCGCCGTCCGCGGGTCTGCGCGTTCACCGTGGCCGCGATGCGCGTCGTCGGCAGCGCGCGGTCCCACGCGGCGAGATCGACGTCGCGCGCGTCGATCGACAGCGCGACGAGCGGCACGCGCGGCGAGCGGCGCCAGCGTCGCGTGTCCCGCGACGCGCCCTTCGCCGGCGCGCCCGTCGACGTCGACCGCGAGCGAGGCGAGCGTCCCCTTCGCCGCGAGGTTGATGCGCGCCTCGCGCAGCGTCGCGTCGCCTTCGAGCCTGAACGCGCCGGTCAGCGGGAACGGCGTGATCGCGCCGAGCGTCGCGTCGCCGGAGAGCGTGCCCACGCGCGTCACCATCCGCAGATCGGTCATCCGGTGCTCGCCCGCGCCGCCGGTGTAGCCGAATTCGAGCCCCTCGCACCGTTCCGCGTCCGGTCGCCACGCGCCACGTGAGCGATCCCACCGCGATGCGCTCGATGCGCACGTCGATCGGCAGCGCGAGGCTGTCGGGCAGGCGCGACCGCGCCGTCGGACGGCTCGATGTCGATCGTCAGCGCGCGCGCACCGAGGCCGGTGAGCACGATGCTGCGCGAAAAGAGCCCCGCGGGAAGCCACGTCAGCGCGACGTCGGTAGCTTCGACTTTCGTCGCCACGCCGCGCCAGGCGATGCGCCGCGCACGCACCGTGTCGACCAGCGTGCCGGTCGCGCCGTCGATTTCGAGCGCGCCGCCGCTTCGCGCGACGAGCTCGCGCGATCAGCACGTCGACGCCGGTCTCGCGTCGTGACGAGCGCGATGATCGCGGCGATGACGGCGACGATGGTGACGAACGTCGAGGCCGCAGCGCGTGCTGGACGCACGCAGCGCGCAGCGCCGTCGACGCGGCCGAGGCGGCGAAGGAGCGTGGCGGATCGACGTGCTCGAGTCGGCCATGATCAGAACGTCAAGCCCGACCGAGAGGTGCACGCGGACCTTGTGCACGTCCTGGCCGTACGCGAGGTCGACGCGGAACGGTCCGAGCGGCGAGCGCACGCGAAGCCCGAGGCCGTAGCCCAGCGCCAGGTGGGTGTCGGAGAGGCTGTCGACGGCGTTGCCCGCGTCGACGAACGCCGCGATGCCCCACGCCTCCTTGATCCAGTGGGTCACTTCGCCGTTCAGCACCGCGTAGTAGCGGCCGGGCTACGGTCGCGTCGCCGTCCTGCACGCCGAGGCTATCGAACGCGTAGCCGCGCACCGTGGTGTCGCCGCCGGTGCGAAACAGCAGCACCGACGGGATGCCGTCACGCGACGCGCGCGAGCACGGCGCCGCCTTGCGCGCGGAACTGGAATTCGTTGCTTGGCGTCGATCGGCAGCCACGTAGGCGAAGCGGCCGACGACGCGGCCGAAACCGCGCGTCGAAACGCCCGGAATGCCGCCGCCGCCCTGCAGGCTCGCCATCCATCCCGTCGTCGGCGAGATCAGGTTGTCGGTGCGGCGCCAGTAGCGCTCGTATTCGAGATAGGTCGCGTGCGAGCGAATCCACTCCGCGCCGGCGGGCTGCTGCTCGTCGAGGTAGAAGGTCGCCGACAGCGCGCGCTCGTTGCGCTCCTCGATCGTGTGCCAGCGCGTGCCGAACTCGGCGGTGCGCGTGACGAGGCTCTCGATGTCGGTGCGAAGGGCGCCGGCGGTATACGTGCCGATCCACCCGGAGTCGTTCGGCGGCTGGGTGAAGCGGATCGATGCTGATTGCAGCTTCGATTCGAGCCGCCCCTCGATCAGCATCTGCAGCCCCTTGTCGTTGATGTTGACGTCGCGATAGGTCGCATTGCCGCGGAACTGCACGTCGGTCGAGTAGCCCGACGCCGGCTTCGAGACGCTTCGGCGGCGCCTCGATGACCGCCACCTTGACGGTCGCATCTTCCGGATGCGTCGTGTCGGGATCGATGGCCGCCTGCGCGCTGGCGAAGTACCCGGACGCGTTCAGCCGCCGGACGAAGCGCAGGAGCTCGGGCTCGCTGTACGGCTCGCCGCTCTTGATCGTGTTGAAGTTGCGCACCAGCGATTCCGGATACTTCGACAAGCCGGTGATCGTCGAACGATCCGAAGCTGAAGGCCGGTCCGCTGGCGAGCTCGAGCGCCAGCGTGCCCGAATAGTCGTTCGGGGTCGATCGCCGCCTCGCTGTGCGTGATCTTCGCCGCCGCGTATGGGCTCGCGTCGAGCGTGGCCAGCGCCTGCTCCTTGGCCGCGGTCCATGCCTGCTGCCGGAAGCGGCGCGCCGACGGGCAGGCCCCATTCGCGCTTCACTCTGGCGATCGCATCCGTGCCGCGCGGAACATCGGTGGTCGCGGGGCCGGTCACCTCGATGTTCACCGCGGTGATGCGCGTCGGCTCGCCGGTCGTCACGGCGAGCGTGATGGTCGTCGGCGTGGTGCGCCGATCGATGGTCACGTCGACCGACGCGGAGAACCAGCCCTCGGCGGCCGCGGCGTTGCGCGTTTCGTCGATCGCCTCGCGGGCGAGCCGATCGAGGAGATCGTCGGTCATCGCCGCGTAGCCCTGCCAGCGGACGAGGCCGACGTCGCGCATCAGCGTTTCCTTGAGCGGCGAGGGCGCCTCGACGTTGATGCGGTACGCGACGCCGGACGGCGCGGCCGTTTCGGCGGGCACATCCTGCGCGAGCGCGTCAGGGACGGAGAGCGTCGTCGTCGCGATCGCCAGCGCGAGCAGCCAACGGAAGGATCGATTCGGGCGCGCGGCTTGCACGATCGCGATTATCGTCGATTGGCGGAACGACCCTGTCCGGCACGCTCTGATTCGGCGCCGACGTGTCCGGTCCCGGCGGAAGTGCGCACCGGTTCGCGCGGCGGCAATTCCCGGTGTCGCGCCGCGGGCAGGTCGGGGGTTTCGCGCCGCGGCCCGTCGAGATTCCAGTTGACGCCGGGTGGGTCGCCGAAGCCCCAAAGGAAAGGTCCGACGCGCGACACGCCGGCCTGGTCGTAGCGGATCGCGCAGCCGCAAAGCGATGAATGTCGATGCGATCGCAAGGCAGGGCGCGATCGCGCGACGCATGATCAAAAATTGACGACCAGCGTCGCGCCGAGCGCCGGGCCGATCTTGTAGTTGTCGCTGTAGAGGCCGCCGCCGCTCTCGGTGTCGACCTTGAGCTTGCCGCCGGTGACGATCGCGCCGTAGAAATCGACGCGCGCGTCCTTGCGTCAGCTTGCGCGTGACGCGGAGGAAGAGCGGAATGAAGCTGTTCTCGCCGATGCCGTTCGGCGTCGCGTTGTCCGGAGCGAGCCGGAAGCGGTAGCTGCGGTAGGTCACGCCCTCGGCGATTTCCCAGCGTTCGTCGGGTGCGTAGACGAGCTCGATCCCGGCGCCGCCGGCGGGTCCTGCCTGGAAGGGGTTGTTGATGCGGAGCTTGTCGCTGATCTTCCAGTTGACGATGAAGAACGGCAGCGCCTGCGTCTTGTCGACACGGCGGAACGCGCTGACGCCGAGTCCCAGCAGGAGATCGGGCGAAAAGGCTTTCGCGACCGATGCCACGGCGCCATAGGTGAGCGCGTCGCCGGTGTTGGCGCCGGACTCGTAGGTCCACGCGACGGTCGGCACGACGTTGATGAAGAGATCGGGCGCCCACGCATAGGTGAAGTGGACATCGACGCTCGGGGCGTTCAGGTTCTTCCACGGCGCGACGTTGCCGAACGCGACGGGATCGCTGAAATTCCACGACTGGTATTCGTAGCGCGCACCGAGCCCGGCCGAGAGTTGCGGCGTGAACTGGCGCGTCACCGTCGCGTTGGCGATTCCGCCGGCCCAGTTGAACCGTCCGCCGCTGTCGAGCGTTCGTGTTGAACTGCGTGTATCCGGTCAGCGCGACGGATCCGCTCGTACGTCGCCGGGCGCCGCCTGCGCGCGCGCCGTCGCGGAAAGAACGCAAAGCGCAGCTGCGAAGAGGGTGCGACGACGAATCTGGAATTGCATGCGGAAACTCCGTTGTGGGTCGGACGACGCGCGGCGATTCTACGCGGGAACGCTGCCGTCCCCGCGGCGGGAGCTCCGCTATTCCGCTGGCATGAAGCGGGTCTGCAGGCGCCCGCCGATCGCGCTGCCGGCGCGGAAATCGCGGCCAATCCAGCGCCGAAGGCGACCGCCAGAAGGCGAGCTGGCGCCCCGCACAGTCTGCTGCCGTCCCCTCGACGGGACCTTGATCAGTGCCGCTTCGAACGATCGTACGGTCACCGCGTTCGAGAACGGCCTCATTCCTCCTAATTTACTTTCGATTTTTGCGATCTAAGTATTTGTTTAATATAAAGGAAGGATTTAGATGCAACATTCACGCTAAGTCATTGTTCGTAAAACGAAAAAGGATTGACCGCTCGCGTTCCGTTCACTTATAGTCCGCTCTGGTGGTAAAAAGTGGGTTGAAGTGGGACTTTGACTCGTCCGGGCCGACGCTCGGCGAGTGCAGGGGCGCTCACCTTCGGCCGGGCCGGGAGGAGCGACAACGTGGCGCAGGGAACGGGAGTCGCGGCGGAAGGCAATGGCGGGAACGCTGTGTTTCGCGGCGTCTCGCAGCTTGCGCTCGATGCCAAGGGGCGCCTCGCGATTCCCGCCAAGCACCGCGACGCGCTCGCGCGCCGCGCGCCTGCGGCCAATGACGCAGATCCGTCCGCGCCCGGCGCGGTCGTCATCACCGCGGATCCATCGCGCTGCCTGCTCGTGTATCCGCGCGCGGCGTGGGAGCCGATCCAGGCGCGGCTCATGGCGCTCTCGTCGTTCAATCCCGAAATTCGCAGCCTGCAGCGGCTCATCGTCGGGTTCGCCGACGACGTCGAGCTCGACGGCAGCGGGCGCATTCTCGTGCCGCCTGCGCTTCGCGAGTACGCGTCGCTCGAGCATCACGTGGTCCTCGTGGGCCAGGGCAACAAGTTCGAATTGTGGGACGCGGCGAAGTGGAACGACGCGACCGCGCGCGCCATCACGTTCCCGTCGACCGGATTGCCGCCCGAGCTCGACGGATTCTCTCTTTGATGCCCGATGGCGATCCACGTTCCCGTCCTGCTCGAAGAAGCGGTCAGCCGCGCTGGAAGTGCGTCGACGACGGCGTCTATGTCGATGCGACGTTCGGCCGCGGCGGTCATGCGCGACGGATTCTCGAGCGCCTCGGTCCTTCCGGGCGACTCGTCGCGCTCGATCGGGATCCCGACGCCGAAGCCGCCGCGCGCACGATCGTCGATCCGCGCTTCGCTTTCCGTCGCGCGTGGTTCTCGGAGCTGCCCGCGGTGCTTGCGATCTCGGCATCGAAGCGATCGACGGCGCGCTCTTCGACCTCGGCATTTCGTCCCCGCAGATCGACGATCCCGGCGCGCGGCTTCTCGCTGCGCGGCGATGGACCGCTCGACATGCGGATGGATCCTGCGCGCGGCGAATCCGCGGCCGCTTTCCTCGCGCGCGCCGACGTGCGCGAATTGACGGAGGTGATACGCGACTATGGTGAAGAACGGTTTGCTCAATCGATTGCAAGAGCAATTGTTGCGGCTCGCGCGGTCGCGCCCGTCGTCCGGACGCGGCAGCTGGCGGGGATCGTGGCCGAAGCCGTCCGCTCGCGCCCGCGGGGTGATCGGAGTCAGGATCCGGCCACGCGGACCTTCCAGGCTCTCCGGATTCACGTCAATCGGGAACTCGCGGAACTCACGCTGATGCTGCCGCGGGTCGTGCGTCTCTTGAATCCCGGCGCGCGCCTCGCGGTGATCAGCTTCCATTCGCTCGAAGACCGCATCGTGAAGCGCTTCTTCGCCTCGGCATCGCAACCCTTCGGGGGCGATCCGCAAGTTGCGCGCCTCGCCATCGCGGAAAGTGCGCTTCCCGGCGCGCCCTTGACGCGCATCGGCCGCGCGATACGGCCTTCGGCGCGCGAAGTCGACGCCAATCCGCGCGCGCGCAGCGCAACGCTGCGCGTCGCGGAGCGCACGACGCATCCGCTGCCGCCGGATTTCGGCGCGGACCTCGGATGACGAGACGATGCTGCGCGTGAATCTCGTCCTGCTCGTCCTCGTCGTCGCCTGCGGGATTTCGCTCGTCACGTCGCGTCACCAGGCGCGCAAGCTCTTCGTCGATCTCGAGCGCGCGCAGGCCGAGGCGCGCAATTACGAGACCGAGTACGGACAGCTGCAGCTCGAGCAATCGACGTGGGCGATGCCCTCGAGGGTGGAGAAGATCGCGCGGAGCTCGCTCGGCATGGAGCTGCCGAATGCCGCGCGCGTCGAGATTGTTCCGCCGGGAGAGAAGCGGTGAGAACGGCGACGCTGCGGCGCGGCAAGACACCGGCGCTCGCGCTGCCGCGCTTCCGCGCACCGGCGCTGTTCGGCGTGCTCACGCTCGCGTTTGCCGTGCTCGCCGGGCGCAGCGTCTACCTGCAGTGGTTCGACAACGAGTTCCTGCAGGAGCAAGGCAGCGCGCGCTACAGCCGCGAGCTCGAAGTGCCGGCGCATCGCGGACGCATCGTCGACCGGCTGGGCGAGGCGCTCGCCATCTCCACGCCCGTCAAGTCGCTGTGGGTGTTCCCCGCGAAGTTCGATCCGACGCCGGCGCAGGTCGCGGAGCTCGCGAAGGTGCTGGAGATCACGCCGCAGGCGCTTTCACGCAGGATCGACCCCGACGAGGATTTCGCCTACCTCGCGAAGCAGCTGCCGCCCGAGATCGCCGACCGCGCGCTGGCGCTCAAGATTGCGGGACTCAACGAGCACAACGAATACCGTCGCTACTACCCGGCCGGCGAGACGATGAGCCACATCCTGGGCTTCACCGGCGACCGCGACGTCGGCCAGGAAGGCATCGAGCTCGCGCAGCAGGAGTGGCTCGGCGGACGCCCCGGCAGCCGCCGCGTGATCATCAACCGTCGCGGCGACGCCGTCGAGGACGTCGAGTCGATCCGCGCGCCGCAGGCGGGCCGCGATCTCGCGCTCGCGATCGACACGCGCCTGCAGCACATAGCGTTCCGCGAGCTCAAGGCGGCGGTCGAGGCCAACAAGGCGAAGGCGGGCGGCCTCGTGATCCTCGACTCGCGCAGCGGCGAGATCCTGGCACTCGCGAACTGGCCGACATACAACCCGAACGCGCGCAACCGCGTCTCGCGCGACAAGATGCGCAATCGCGCGCTGACCGACGTCTTCGAGCCGGGCTCGACGCTGAAGCCGTTCACGATCGCGGCAGCGCTCGAGTCGGGCCGTGTGCGTCCCGACACGGTGATCCAGACGGCGCCGGGCACGCTGACGATCGGCCCCGCGACGATCCACGACGCGCATGTCAACGGCGCGCTCACCGTCGAGCAGGTGATCCAGAAGTCGTCGAACGTCGGTGCCGCGAAGATCGCGCTGTCGCTGCCGCCGGAGACGATGTGGCACATGCTCTCGGAGTCCGGCTTCGGCACGCCGCCGAAGACGGGATTTCCCGGCGAAGTCGCGGGAAGGCTGCGGCCGGCGAAGACATGGCGGCCGATCGAGCAGGCGACGATGGCGTACGGCCACGGGATCTCGGTCAACCTGGTCCAGCTGGCGCGCGCCTACACCGTGTTTGCCAACGAGGGCGAACTCAAGCCGGCGACGCTGCTCAAAACAAGCGGTCCCGTCGCGGGCCGGCCGGTGATGCAGCCGGAGACCGCGCTCGCGGTGCGGCGAATGCTCGAGATGGCCGTGCAGCCCGCCGGGACGGCGCCCAAAGCGCAGGTGCCGGGTTATCGGGTGGCCGGCAAAACCGGCACCGCGCACAAGCTGGAAGGTCATGCCTACACCGCGAAATACGTGTCGTCGTTCGTCGGCTTCGCCCCGGCGTCGGCGCCCCGGCTCATCGTCGCGGTAATGATCGACGAGCCAGGCGGGCCCGCGCATTTCGGCGGCGATGTGGCGGCGCCCGTGTTCTCCACGGTGACCGGCGCCGCGCTGCGCATGCTCGCCGTACCGAACGATGCGCCCGTCGACAACGTGGTCCTGCCGCCGCCGGGCGCGGCCGTCGACGAGGAAACGTGATGGCGTCGCTGCCGCTTCCCGAGCTCGACGTGCCCGCGCTCATCACGCGGCTCGGCGCAAAGCCGCGGCGCATCACCGCCGACAGCCGGCGGGTGCAGGCTGGCGATGCGTTCGCCGCCTATCCCGGAACGCAGGCGGATGGCCGCAAGTTCATCGCCGACGCGCTCGCGAACGGTGCGGGCGCGGTGCTGTGGGAACCGCAGGGCTTCGCGTGGAATCGCGACTGGACCGCGGCGCAGCTTCCGGTCGAGAACTTGAAGCACAAGCTCGGCGTCATCGCCGATTTCATTTTTGGCAGTCCGTCGCAGGCGCTGTGGGTCGTCGGCGTCACCGGCACCAATGGCAAGACGTCGTGCACGCAGTGGATCGCGCAATGCCTCGACCGCTGCGGTCGCCGCGCCGCGGTGTCCGGCACGCTCGGCAACGGCTTGATCGGCGCGCCGGAGCCCGCCACCCACACGACGCCGGATGCGGCGCAACTGCAGGAGATGCTCGCGCGCTACAAGGCAGCGGGTGCGCGCTCGATCGCGATCGAGGTGTCCTCGCACGGTCTCGATCAGGGCCGGGTCAACGGCGTGGCCTTCGACATCGCGCTGTTCACCAATCTCACCCGCGACCATCTCGACTATCACGGCACGATGGCCGCGTACGGCGCGGCGAAGGCGAAGCTCTTCGCGTGGCCGGGGCTGCACGCGCAGGTCGTCAACGCCGACGACGCGTTCGGGCAAAGCCTCGCCGATGCCGCGCGCGCCCGCGGGCAGAAGGTGCTCACGTACGGCCTCGCGAATGCCGACATCGCGGCGACGGGCATCGCGAACGTGAGCCGCGGCATCGCGCTGTCGGTGGCAACACCGTGGGGCCGCGGCGACCTCAAGACCACCCTCGTCGGCGCCTTCAATGCGTCGAACCTGCTCGGCTGCCTCGCCGTGCTCCTTGCGAGCGACGTGCCGCTCGCCGACGCGCTGGCTGCGCTGTCGGCGATGGAGCCGCCGCCCGGACGAATGCAGCGCCTCGGCGGCGGCGACGATCCGCTCGTCGTCGTCGACTATGCGCATTCGCCCGATGCGCTGGAGAAGGTGCTGACGGCGCTGCGGCCCGCAGTCCTCGAAGGCGGCGAGCTCGTTTGCGTCTTCGGATGCGGCGGCGATCGCGACGCCGGCAAGCGGCCGGAGATGGGGCGTGTCGCCTCCACGCTTGCCGACCGCGTCATCGTCACCAGCGACAACCCGCGCACCGAGGACCCGGCGGCAATCACGAGCGCGATCGTCCGGGGCATTCGCGACACCGGCAACCGCCGCTGGATCGTCGACCTCGACCGCGCCACCGCGATCAACGCCGGAATCGGCGGCGCGAAGGCAGGCGATGTCGTGCTGATCGCCGGCAAGGGCCACGAGGATTATCAGGATGCGAACGGCGTGCGCACGCATTTTTCGGACGTCGAAGCCGCCGCCGCGGCACTCGCGCGAAGGAGGGCGGAATGATGGACACCGCAACCGCCGCCCGCGCCGTCGCCGGTCACCTCGTGGGTGCCAACGTGGGCTTTGCCCGGGTGGTGACCGACACGCGCAAGCTCGCGCCCGGCGATCTCTTCGTCGCACTTGCCGGTGAGCATTTCGACGGTCACGACTTCGTGCCGGCGGCCTTCGAGCAGGGCGCCGTCGCGGCGCTGGTCGCCGCGAATCGCGCGGCCGCGATCTCCGGCAACCTGATCGCGGTGACCGACCCGCGCGAGGCGCTGTCCGCTCTCGCCGCCCACTGGCGCCGGCAGTTCGGCATTCCGGTCGTCGTCGTCGTCGGCAGCAACGGCAAGACGACGGTGAAGGAAATGCTGGCGTCCATCCTGCGCATGCAGTTCGGCGTCTCGCATGTGCTCGCGACCGAAGGCAATCTCAACAATGCGATCGGGCTGCCGCTGACTTTGCTCGCGCTCCGCAGCGCGCACCGCGTCGCCGTGATCGAGCTCGGGATGAACCACCGCGGCGAGACGGCGGAGCTCGCCGCGATTGCGCAGCCGACCGTCGCGCTCGTCAACAATGCGCAACGCGAGCACCAGGAATTCATGCGCACCGTCGGCGACGTCGCCGCGGAGCATGCCGACCTGATCCGCGCGCTGCCCCCCGGCGGGATCGCGGTGGTCAACGCCGACGATGCGTTCGTCGATGTGTGGCGCGATACCGCGCAAGAACAGGCCGGCGTCGGGGTAATCGAGTTTGGTCTCGACCATCCGGCGGCGGTGCATGCGCGATGCGCGGTCACCGCGGGCGGCTCAGTGTTGTCGCTGTCGACGCCGGCGGGTGATGCGACGGTCCGGCTCGCCGTTCCCGGACGGCACACGGCGAGCAATGCCCTCGCCGCGGCGACGGCCGCGCTCGCGCTCGGCGTCGCGCTCGAGGCGGTGGTGAGCGGACTGGAAGCGTTCCGCGCGGTGCCGGGACGGCTCGCGGCGATGCGCGCGGCCAGCGGCGCTGCGGTCATCGACGACACGTACAACGCGAATCCCGATTCGGTGCGCGCGGCGATCGACGTGCTGGGCGCCGCGCCGTCGCCGAGATGGCTGGTGCTGGGCGACATGGGCGAAGTCGGCGTCGAGGGTCCGGCGTTCCACCGCGAAGTCGGCGCGTTCGCGCGCGCGGCGGGCGTGGACCGCCTTCTCACCACCGGAGCGCTCGCCGCCGAAGCGGGTGCGGCCTTCGGACCCGGCGCCGATCATTTCGCGAGCGTCGATGCGCTCGCGCGCCACGTCGCTGCCGAGGCGGGCGCCGAGGTCACCGTGCTGGTCAAGGGCTCGCGGTTCATGCGGATGGAGCGTGTCGTCGCTGCGCTCGTCGAGACCCCCCCGGAGCATGCTTCGCATGCCTCCCCCAGGGGGCCGCCGTCCTCGGGGCGGCCCGTCGGACGGTGGGGCGCCCCCGCAGCGTGCTTCGCACGCCTCCCCCGAGGGGGCCGCCGTCCTCGGGGCGGCCCGTCGGACGGTGGGGCGCCCCCGCAGCGTGCTTCGCACGCCTCCCCCCGAGGGGGCCGCCGTCCTCGGGGCGGCCCGTCGGACGGCGAAGGGGACCGCTGATGCTGCTCTGGCTCGCCGACCTGCTCGCGAAGGACATCCGCGCCTTCAACGTCTTCGGCTACCTGACGCTGCGCGCGGTGCTCGCGTGCATGACGGCGCTGTTCATCTCGTTCATCGTCGGCCCGCGCATGATCGCGTGGCTTTCGCGGATGAAGATCGGACAGTCGGTGCGCGACGATGGCCCGCAGACGCATCTCACCAAGGCCGGCACGCCGACGATGGGCGGCGCGCTGATCCTCGTGTCGATTGCGGTGACCACGCTCCTCTGGGGCGATCTCGCCAACCGCTTCGTCTGGGTCGTGCTGCTCGTGATGGTGGGCTTCGGCGCGATCGGCTGGGTCGACGACTGGCGCAAGGTCGTGCATCGCAATCCCAAGGGGCTTTCCGCGCGGCAGAAGATCCTGTGGCAATCGGCGATCGGGTTCGTCGCCGCCACCTATCTCGCGTTCTCGGTCTCCGCGCCCGACAACATGCAGCTGCAGCGGCTGTTCGTCGACTGGATCGGCAGCGGCTTCAACGTCAACCTGTCGCCGAAGACCGACCTCATCGTGCCGTTCTTCAAGACGATCTCCTATCCGCTCGGTGTCTGGGGCTTCATCGCGCTGACGTGGTGCGTGATCGTGGGCACGAGCAACGCGGTCAACCTGACCGACGGTCTCGACGGGCTTGCGATCATGCCGACGGTGATGATCGGCGCCGCGCTCGGCATCTTCGCCTACGTGAGCGGCAACGCGATCTTCGCGCGCTACCTGCAATTCCCGTTGATCACCGGCGCCGGCGAGCTCGCGGTGATCTGCGGCGCAATCGCGGGCGCGGGGCTGGGTTTTCTCTGGTTCAACGCCTATCCGGCCGAAGTGTTCATGGGCGACGTGGGCGCGCTCTCGCTCGGCGCCGCGCTCGGCACAATCGCCGTGATCGTCCGCCAGGAGATCGTGCTGTTCATCATGGGGGGCGTGTTCGTCGTCGAGACGCTGTCGGTGATCGTGCAGGTGGCATCGTTCAAGCTGACCGGGCGTCGCGTGTTCCGGATGGCGCCGATCCATCACCACTACGAGCTCAAGGGCTGGAAGGAGAACCAGGTCGTCGTGCGTTTCTGGATCATCACGATGCTGCTGGTGCTGTTCGGCCTTTCCTCGCTGAAGCTGCGCTGATGAACTACTCGGGGCGCAATGCGGTCGTGCTGGGGCTCGGGCTCACCGGGTTCTCGCTCGCGCGTCATCTCGCCGCAGGCGGCGCGACGGTGCGGGTCGCCGATACGCGGCCCGAGCCGCCGTTCGCCGACCGCCTCGCGTCGGCCTGCCCGGGTGTTGCGCTGTCCGCGGGTCCGCTGACCGACGCCACGATCAAGGACGCCGATCTGATCGCGATCAGCCCGGGCATCGCGAAAGACCAGCCGGCGATCGCGTCCGCCGTGGCGCGCGGCGTGGAGCTCGTCGGCGACATCGAGCTCTTTGCGCGCGCGCTGCCGCCGGCGCAGAAGGTGCTCGCCGTCACCGGATCGAATGGCAAGACGACGGTGACGGCGCTCACGGGAGCGCTGGCGCGGGCTGCCGGCCTCGGGACGGTCGTCGCCGGCAACATCGGCGAGGCGGTGCTCGATGCGATTCCCGCGGATGGGCGCTGGCCCGATGTGTTCGTGCTCGAGCTGTCGAGCTTCCAGCTGGAAACGACATCGTCGCTCGCGCCGGTCGCGGCGACGGTGCTCAACGTCACCGACAACCATCTCGACCGTTACGCGAGCATCGACGACTATGCGGCAGCGAAGGCGCGGATCTTCGCGCGCGGCGGAATACAGGTGCTCAATCGCGACGACCCGCGCTCGCTCGCGATGCGGCTGCCGGGGCGCCTCGTGCAGACGTTCGGCGCCGGCGTGCCGGAATCCGAGGAGGCATGGGGCATCGTCGAGCGCGGAGGTGAGGCCGGCGGCGCATGGCTCGCGCGCGGCGGCGCGCTCGTGCTGCCGGTCGCGGATCTCCATCTCGTCGGCCGGCACAACGCGCAGAATGCTCTCGCAGCCCTCGCGCTCGTGTCCGCGGTGGCCAAGATCGACCGCGGGGTCACCGCAGCGCTTGCCCGCTTCGAAGGGCTGCCGCACCGGATGCAGCGCATTGCGGATGCCGGCGGCGTCGTCTACGTCGACGACTCGAAGGGCACGACCGTGGCGGCGACGAAAGCCGCGCTCGCGGGCATCGACCGTGCCGTCGTGCTGATCGCGGGCGGCGACGGCAAGGGACAGGACTTTGGGGCGTTACGCGACACCGTCGATGCGCGCTGCCGCGCGGTGCTGCTGATCGGCCGCGACGCGCCGCTGCTGGAGCGCGCACTGGCAGGAACGCGGGCCGTCGTCGAACGCTGCGGGACACTCGAAGCCGCCGTCGCGCGTGCCGTGTCGATCGCAAGGCCCGGCGACGCCGTGCTGCTGTCGCCCGCCTGCGCGAGCCTCGATCAGTTCGCCAACTACGTCGAGCGCGGCGAGCGGTTCGCGAGCCTCGTCCGGATGCATGCCGGGGAGCGCGCGCATGCGTAAGGCGATCACGTCGACCGCGATGCTGCGACCGTTCGCCGCGCCCAAGGTGATCGCGGCGCTCGGCGCGCTGCCGCGCAATCCGCGGACGATGCTCGTGTACGACGCCTCGCTCGCATGGGCGGCGCTCCTGCTGCTCGCGGCGGGACTCGTGATGGTGTATTCGGCGTCGATCGCGATGGCCGAGGCGTCGTCGTACACCGGCTTTCGCGCGTGGTATTTCCTGGTGCGCCACGGTCTGTTTCTCGCCGCCGGGCTCGTTGCCGGACTCGTCGCGTTCCAGATCCCGATGAAGGCATGGCAAGGGCTCGCGCCCTGGGTGTTCGCAGGCGCGGCGCTCCTGCTCGTGCTGGTGCTCGTTCCCGGCATTGGCCGTTCCGTCAACGGCAGCCGCCGCTGGCTCTCGCTCGTCATCATCAACCTGCAGCCATCCGAGCTCATGAAGCTCGCGGTCGTGCTGTATGCCGCGAGCTACGCGGTGCGCAAGGCCACGTTCCTGCACGCGCAGCAGCCGCTGAAGCAGACGCTGATCCGCGGTTTCCTGCCGCTGTTCGCGGTGATGGTCGCCACGGCGGCGCTGCTCCTCCTCGAGCCCGATTTCGGCGCGTTCGTCGTGATCGTCGCGATCGCATTCGGCATTCTCTTTCTCGGCGGTCTCGACTGGCGGCTCTTCCTCGGGCTCACGCTGCTGCTGCCGGTGGGATTGGCCGCGATCCTCGTCGCCGCGCCGTACCGGCTGCAGCGCCTCTCCGCGTTCCTCGACCCGTGGTCCGATCCGTTCGGCAAGGGGTATCAGCTTTCGCATTCGCTGATCGCGTTCGGGCGCGGCGAGTGGTTCGGTGTCGGCCTGGGCTCGAGCGTCGAGAAACTCATGTACCTGCCCGAAGCACATACCGACTTCCTCCTCGCGGTGATTGCCGAGGAGCTGGGATTCGTCGGCGTCGCGGCCATCCTCGGCCTCTTCGTCTGGCTTCTCTATCGCGCGTATGCGATCAGCCGCCAGTCCGCGCGCCTCGAGCGTCCGTTCGCGGCGCTGACGGCACAGGGAATCGGCGTCTGGGTCGGCGTGCAGGCGATCATCAACATCGGCGTCAACATGGGCGTGCTGCCGACGAAGGGCCTCACGCTGCCGCTGCTGTCGTTCGGCGGCTCGGGCATCGTCGCCAACTGCGTCGCCGTCGCGATCCTGCTGCGGGTCGATTACGAAAATCGGCGGCTTCTGCGGGGCTTTACGGTATGACCGTCAACCCGCCGATTTCGGTGAAGGCTCATGCGCGCGGAGCGCGCGTGAAGGCCGCGAATGCGGCCGACCGGAACCAAAACCGCCGGCTGCTCCGAGGTTTCACAGTATGAAGCGGATCGTGCCTGCGGTTTCGGTGAAGGCTAACTCGCGCGACGCGCAAGTTAAGGCCGCGAACGCGGCCGGCCGGAGCCAGAACCGAAGATTGCTCCGGGGATTCACCGTATGAGCGTCGCCGGTAACGGAGCCTGCCCATGAACGGAACCGTCATGATCACGACGGGCGGCACGGGAGGCCACATTTTTCCGGGGCTCGCGGTCGCGGCCAACCTCGTTGCGCGCGGGTGGGGCGTGTTCTGGCTCGGCACGCGCGAAGGGATGGAGTCGAAGCTCGTGCCGCAGCACGGCGTGCCGTTCGAGGGAGTTTCGTTCGGCGGCGTGCGCGGCAAAGGGCTGCGCACACTCGTGCTGGGACCGTTCGCGCTCGCCGGCGCCTGCTGGCAAAGCCGCGGCATCATCCGCCGCCGCGCGCCGGACGTCGTGCTCGGCTTTGGCGGATTCGCGTCGTTCCCGGGCGCGCTGATGGGCGTTGCCGCCGCAAAGCCGCTGGTGCTGCATGAGCAGAATGCGGTCGCCGGACTTGCGAACCGGGTCCTTGCGTACGGCGCGGATCGCATCCTTACCGGGTTTCCGGGCACGTTCGCAGGCCGCCACGCGCGCAAGGCCGAATGGGTCGGCAACCCCGTGCGCGATGCGTTCGGCCGGATACCTCCGCCCGATGTGCGCTTCGCGGGCCGGACGGGCGCGTTGTCGCTGCTCGTCGTCGGCGGGAGCCTCGGCGCGGCCGGCTTGAACGAGCGCGTGCCGAAGGCTCTCGCGTTGCTCCCTCCGGGCTCGCGGCCGCGGGTCGTGCATCAGGCGGGCGAGCGGCATATCGACGCGCTCCGAGCCGCGTACCGCGACGCCGGGGTCGATGCGCAGTGCGTCGCCTTCATCGACGACATCGCCGCGCGCTACGCGGAAGCCGATCTCGTCGTCTGCCGCGGCGGCGCGACGACACTCGCCGAGCTCGCGGCGGTCGGCGTCGGCTCGATCATCGTTCCGCTCCCCGGCGCGATTGCCGACGAGCAGAGCGCCAACGCGCAATCTCTCGTCGACGCCGGCGCGGCGACGAAAATTCCGCAGGCGGAGCTCACACCCGAGCGGCTGGCGGAGCGCCTCGCCGCGTCCACCCGCGAATCGCTGCTCGCGATGGCGCAGGCCGCGCGCAAGATCGCGCGCCCGGATGCGGCGCGACGCGTCGCCGACGCGTGCATCGCCCTCGGGACGCCGGCGCGATGAAGCACAAGGTCAAGCGTGTCCACTTCGTCGGCATCGGCGGCGCCGGCATGAGCGGCATCGCCGAAGTGCTCGCCACGCAGGGCTACCAGGTCTCGGGCTCGGATCTCGCCGCGAGCGCCGTCACGCGGAGGCTCGAAGGCCTGGGCGTGCGGATCGCGATCGGCCACGACGCCCGCCATGTCGAGGGTGCGGACGCGGTCGTCGTGTCGACGGCGGTTGCGCCGGACAACCCCGAGATCGCGGCCGCGCGCGAGCGTGGCGTTCCGATCGTCCCCCGCGCGCTGATGCTGGCCGAGCTCATGCGATTGAAGACGGGCATCGCCGTCGCCGGAACGCACGGCAAGACGACGACGACGAGTCTCATTGCATCGGTGCTGGCGGAGGGCGATCTCGATCCGACGTTCGTGATCGGCGGCCGGCTGCTGTCGGCCGATGCGAATGCGCGCCTGGGCAAGGGAGATTTCCTGGTCGCCGAGGCCGACGAGTCCGACGCATCGTTCCTCTACCTGTCGCCGGCGCTCGCGGTGATCACCAACATCGACGCCGATCACATGGAAACATACGGCCACGACTTCGGCCGGCTGAAGCGGGCCTTCGTCGATTTCGCGTTGCGGCTGCCGTTCTACGGCGTCGTCGTGCTGGGCATCGACGACGCCAATGTCCGCGAGATCGCGCCGCAGATCGCGAAGCCGACCGTGACCTACGGGCTCACCGCCGAGGCGCAGCTGCAGGCCGTCGATATCGCCAATGCCGCTGGGCGGATGCGGTTCGTCGCGCGTGCCGCGCGAGCCCGCGATCTGCCGGTCGAGCTCAATCTTCCGGGCGTGCACAACGTGCGCAATGCGCTGGCCGCGATCGCGATCGGGCGCGAGGTCGGCGTCGCCGACGCCGCGATCGCGAAGGCCCTTGCCGATTTCCGCGGCGTCGGCCGCCGCTTCCAGCGCTACGGTGACGTGGCAACGGATGGCGGCAGCTACACGCTCATCGACGACTACGGTCACCATCCGGTCGAGATGGCGGCCACGATCGCCGCGGCGCGGGGCAGCTTTCCCGGCCGCCGGCTCGTGCTCGCGTTCCAGCCGCACCGGTACACGCGCACGCGCGACCTGTTCGAGGATTTCGTGAAGGTGCTCTCGACGGTCGACGCGCTCGTGCTTCTCGACGTATATCCGGCCGGCGAGGCACCGATCGTCGCCGCCGACGGTCGCGCGCTCGTGCGCGCGGTGCGCGTCGCGGGCCAGGTCGAGCCCGTGTTCGTCGAGACGCTCGCCGACATGCCCGCCGCGATCGGCGCCATCGTTCGCGACGGCGACGTCGTGGTGACGATGGGCGCCGGCTCCATCGGCCAGGTGCCGGCGCAACTGGTGGCCGCATGATGATGAGCGAGCCGCGCCAGTTCGCCCCGCTTCGTGGAACGCTCACGCGGGAAACATCACTCGCGCGCTACACGACGTGGCGCTGCGGCGGTCCCGCCGATCAGTTGTACGTTCCGGCCGATCGCGACGACCTCGCGGCCTTCCTGCGGGGGTTGCCGCCCGATGCGTCCGTCATCGCGCTCGGGCTCGGCAGCAACACGCTGGTCCGCGACGGCGGCGTGCGCGCAACGGTGGTGATCATGCACAATCCCGGCGCCGTGCTCGCGGTCACCGATGGCCTCGTCTACGCGGAGGCGACGGTCGCCTGTCCCAAGCTCGCGCGTTTTGCCGCGTTGCACGGCTGCGCCGGCGCGGAATTCCTGGCCGGCATCCCGGGCGCCGTCGGCGGCGCGCTCGCGATGAATGCCGGCTGCTATGGCGGCGAGACGTGGCGCCATGTCGTCCGCGTCGAGGTGGTGGGGCGCGACGGCCGTTTCGAAGTGCGCACGCCCGCCGACTACAGGATCGGCTACCGGAGCGTTCGTCGCGCCGACGGTAGCCCGCCCGACGGCATTTTCACCGCGGCGTGGTTCACGTTTGCGCCGGGCGACGGCACGGCGGCGCGCGCCCGGATCAAGGAGCTCCTCGCGCGACGCATTGCCACGCAGCCGCTCAATCTGCCGAACGCGGGAAGCGTGTTCCGCAACCCGGACGGCGATCACGCGGCGCGGCTCATCGAAAGCTGCGGCCTCAAGGGTTTCGCGATCGGCGGCGCATTGGTGTCGCCGAAGCACGCCAACTTCATCGTCAATCCGCGCGGCACCGCGACGGCCGCCGACATCGAGGCGATCATCGCGCACGTCCGGGAAACGGTGCGCGCCAAGACCGGCGTCGACCTCGAGCCGGAAGTGCGCATCATCGGTGAGGCCGCAAGCTCAGGGGCCCGGCAACGATGAGCGAATTCGGCAAAGTCGCCGTGCTGATGGGGGGGCCGAGCGCCGAGAGGGAGATCTCGTTCCTGTCCGGCAACGCCGTGCTGAAAGCGCTCGGCGAGAAAGGCGTGGATGCGCACGCGTTCGACCCGGCGGAGCGCGACCTGTGGACGCTGAAGCAGGAGCATTTCGATCGTGCCTTCATCGCGCTGCACGGCCGCTTCGGCGAGGACGGGACCGTGCAGGGAGCGCTCGAAACGCTGAAGATCCCGTACACCGGAAGCGGCGTCATGGCGTCCGCGCTGGCGATGGACAAGTGGCGCACGAAGCTCGTCTGGCAGGCGACCGCTGTTCCGACGCCGCGTTACCGGATGGTCACCGCTGCGACAGATTGGATGCGCGTCGTGGCCGAGCTGGGGCTGCCGCTGATCGTGAAGCCCGTGCGCGAAGGTTCGACGATCGGCCTCACCAAGGTCACGACGGTCGATAACGACGAGCTCGCCCTCGCTTACGACGAAGCGGCGAAGCACGACGACCTCGTGCTGGTCGAGGAATTCGTCGCCGGAACGGAGCTGACCGTCTCGATTCTCGACCGGCGCGCGCTGCCCCTCATCCGGATCGAAGCACCGCACGGCAACTACGATTACCACGCCAAGTACTTTTCGGACGAAACGAAGTATTTCTGCCCGTCCGGGCTGCCGGCAGCGGTCGAACGCGAGATTCAGGCCGCGTCGCTCGCGGCGTTCGACATCGTCGGCTGCACGGGATGGGGACGGCTCGACCTGATCCTGCGCGCCGACGGCTCGTATTCGTTCCTCGAGGTCAACACGTCGCCGGGCATGACGGGACATTCGCTGGTGCCGATGGCGGCCAAGGAGGCGGGCATTTCGTTCGCCGATCTCTGCATTGCGATCCTGCGGGGCGCGCATGTGGGATGACGCGAAACAGCTGAACGCGATCGCTGCCGGCCTTGCGCTGATCGCGGCAGGCGCGCTCGTCGCCGGCGGCTTCGCGTGGCTCTTCCGCCAGCCGGCATTCGAATTTCGCGAGGTCGTCGTGACGACGGCGCCCGCGCGGGCGAGCGCGGCGCATCTGGAGGCGGTCATTCGCGACGAATTCGCAGGCACGTTCTTCACGATGAACCTGGATCGCGCGCGCGCGGCGCTCTTGCAGGTGCCGTGGGTGCGGCGCGCATCGCTCTCCCGCCAGTGGCCGCAGCGCCTCGAGGTGACGATCGAGGAGCACCAGCCGCTCGCGCGCTGGAACGGCGATGCGCTCGTCGACGTGGACGGCGAAGTCTTCACCGCCGACTACGACGGCGATCTGCCGCAGTTCGAAGGCGCGGACGCGCGCGCCGCGGAGATCGCCGCGCGATTTGCCGAGTGGTCATCCGCGCTCGCTCCGCTGTCGCTCGCCGTGCAGGAGATCCGCGTCTCGCCGCGCGGCGGCTGGCACGTCCGCGCGACAGGAGCGGCCGGGGCGCTCGACATCGAGCTCGGCCGCGACGATCCGGGCGAGCGCCTCGCGCGCTTCGTCGCAGTCTACGGGCGCACGATCCAGGCGCTCTTGCGGGCGGGCACGCATGTCGACCGCGTCGACCTCCGCTACCGCAACGGCTTCGCGGCGCACGTGCCGGGATTCCGCGAGCGGCGAGGAAAGAAAGCGGGCGCCGCCTGATGAGCGACGACGTGCACAGCGAGGGGATGGTGGACCGATGGTGAAGGAAGCGAAAAACCTGATCGTGGGCCTCGACATCGGGACGTCGAAGATCGTCGCGATCGTCGCCGAGGTCGCAGCGGACGGCGAGCTCAACATCATCGGCCTCGGCACGCAACCGTCGCGCGGGCTGCGGCGCGGAGTCGTCGTCAACATCGAGGCGACGATGGCCTCGATCCAGCGCGTGCTCGAGGAAGCGGAGCTGATGGCCGACTGCCGCATTACCGAGGTCTACACCGGTGTCGCGGGCAGCCACATCCGCAGCCTCAACTCGAGCGGCATGGTCGCCATCAAGGAAAAGGAAGTCACGCAGGCGGACATCGACCGCGTCGTCGAGACGGCGAAGGCGATCGCGATTCCGAACGATCAGCAGATCCTGCACATCCTCCCGCAGGAATTCATCATCGACGGGCAGGAGGACGTGCGCGAGCCGCTTGGCATGAGCGGCGTGCGGCTCGAGGTCAAGGTGCACATCGTCACCGGCGCGGTGTCGGCGGTGGAGAACATCGTCAAGTGCGTGCGCCGCTGCGGCCTCGAGGTGAAGGACGTGATCCTGCAGCCGCTCGCGTCGTCGATCGCGGTGCTGAACGACGACGAGAAGGAATTGGGCGTCTGCCTGATGGACATCGGCGGCGGCACCACCGACATCGCGGTGTTCGCGAACGGCGCGATCCGCCACACCGCGGTGATCCCGATCGCCGGCGACCAGGTGACCAACGACATCGCGATGACGCTGCGCACGCCGACCAAGGAAGCCGAAGAGCTGAAGCTGCGCCACGGCTGTGCGCTGCGGCAGCTCGCCGACCCGAAGGACATCATCGAAGTGCCCGGCGTGGGCGATCGCGCGCCGCGCAAGCTCTCGCGGCAGACGCTGGCCGAGGTCATCGAGCCGCGGATCGAGGAGCTCTACACGCTGGTGCAGGCGGAGCTTCGCCGCTCCGGCTTCGAGGAGCTCCTGTCGTCGGGGATCGTGCTCACCGGCGGCACCGCGCTGCTCGCGGGAATGACCGAGCTCGGCGAGGAAGTTTTCCATTTGCCGGTGCGCATCGGGGTGCCGGCGTACGTCGGCGGATTGGCGGACGTCGTGCGCAGCCCGCGCTACGCGACGGCGGTCGGGCTCCTGCTCGAGGGCCGCGACCAATACCTGCAGGCGCGCGAGTCGCGCGCCCGGACGACCGGAATCTCCGGCGCGGCCGAACGGATGAAGCAATGGTTCAAGGCGAATTTCTAGCGATAGGCGTTCGAAGAATCAGGGAACAACAGGCGGCTTAGAAGAAACGACGGCAGTGAAATCGAAATCGCGCAACTGACAGGAAAGGAGCACACCATGTTTGAAATCATCGACCAGTCCCCGCAGGAAGGGGCCATCATCAAGGTCATCGGCGTCGGCGGGTGCGGCGGCAACGCGGTCGAGCACATGATCAGCAAAGGGCTCGTCGGCGTCGAGTTCATCAGCGCCAACACCGACGCGCAGGCGCTGAAGCGCTCGACAGCGCCGGTGCAGCTGCAGCTCGGCAGCACCCTGACGCGCGGGCTCGGCGCCGGAGCGCGCCCGGAGATCGGACGCGACGCGGCGAACGAGGACCGCGACCGCATCGCCGAGCTGATCGACGGCGCGGACATGCTGTTCATCACCGCCGGGATGGGCGGCGGCACCGGGACCGGCGCCGCGCCGGTCATCGCCGACATCGCGAAGACGATGGACATCCTGACGGTCGCCGTCGTCACGCGGCCGTTCGAGTTCGAAGGCAAGCGCAAGAAGGTCGCCGACGCGGGGATCGAGGAGCTCAAGAAGAAAGTCGACTCGCTCATCATCATCCCCAACGACAAGCTGATGCAGGTGCTGGGCGACGACGTCTCCGTGCTCGACGCCTACGCATCCGCGAACGACGTGCTGCACGGCGCCGTGTCCGGGATCGCCGAGGTCATCAACAACGCGGGTCTCGTCAACGTCGACTTCGCCGACGTGCGTACCGTGATGGGCGAGGTCGGGATGGCGATGATGGGCTCCGCGATGGCCGAAGGCGCCGACCGCAGCCGACTGGCCGCCGAAGCCGCGGTGAAGAGTCCGCTGCTCGAGGACGTCAACCTGCAGGGGGCGCGCGGCGTGCTGGTCAACATCACGGCGTCGTCGTCGCTCAAGATGAAGGAGTACCACGAGGTGATGAGCACGATCCGCGAATTCATGGCGGAGGAGGCGCTGGTGATCGTCGGCACGGTGATCGACGAGGCGATGGGCGCGCGGCTGCGGGTGACGATGGTGGCGACCGGCCTCGGGCCGGCGACCGCGAAGCAGCAGCAGCGCACACCGAGCATCGCGCTGGTCGAGCCGATGCAGGTGGTCCAGCGCACCGGCACCGACAACGTCGGCGTTGCGACAGGATCGGTCAACTACGACGATCTCGAGCAGCCGGCCGTGGTGCGGCGCGGACGCACGCCGCCCGCGGGGGCCGCGCCGGCCTTCGATGCGGCGGACATCCCGGCGTTCCTGCGCAAGCAGGCGGATTAATGAGCAAAGAGCGCGTGGCGGGCGGCGGCGCCAGCCGCCGCTTGGCCGAGCGCGTCTATCCATGTTAAAATGATCGCTAAGCCCTTGACCCGGCGCGCGATTTGGTCAGGTTGACGCCATGCTGAAGCAGCGAACTCTGAAGACGACGATCAAGACGACGGGCGTCGGGCTCCACACCGGCGCGCGCGTCGATCTCGTGCTGCGGCCGGCGGCGCCCGACGCCGGCATCACGTTTCATCGCGTCGATCTGCCGACGGCCGTCGCCATTCCCGCGAACGCGCGTTATGTCGGCGATACGCGCTTGTCGTCGACGCTGAAGCAGGACGGCGCCTCGATCTCCACCGTCGAGCACGTCATGTCGGCACTGGCGGGGCTCGGCATCGACAACGTGCACATCGATGTCGCCGGCCCCGAGATTCCGATCATGGACGGCAGCGCCGGTCCGTTCGTGTTCCTGCTGCAATCGGCCGGGATCGTCGAGCAGAACGCCGCGAAGAAATACCTGACCATCGTCCAGCCCGTCGAAGTGCGCGACGGCGACAAGTGGGCGCGTTTCGACCCGTTCTACGGCTTCAAGCTCGACTTCACGATCGACTTCCCGCACCCGATGTTCGGCTCGGAGAACCGGCAGGTCGTGATCGATTTCGCCGAGCATTCGTACGTCAAGGAAGTGGCGCGCGCGCGGACGTTCGGCTTCATGCAGGACGTCGAGGCGATGCGCGCGGCCGGGCTCGGACTCGGCGGCAGCCTGCAGAACGCCATCGTGCTCGATGATTTCCGCGTGCTGAACGCCGAGGGCCTTCGCTACGACAACGAATTCGTGAAGCACAAGGTGCTGGACGCGATCGGCGATCTCTACCTGCTCGGCCATCCGTTGATCGGACAGTACACCGCGTTCAAGTCGGGCCATGCGCTCAACAACGCGCTGGCGCGGACGCTGCTCGACCGGCCCGAGGCGTTCGAGCTCACGACGTTCAAGGCCGAGAACGACGTGCCGACGGCGTTCCAGGGCTGGCAGCTGTCGCCGGCCTGACGCCGTTTCCCGTCTCGCGCGTTCTTGTTCCTCGTCCGGCTGCTGCTCTACCTGGCCCTCTCGGCCGTCGGCGTCTCCGCGCTGCTCTACCTCTACTCGCGCGACCGCAAGTACCTCAAATTCATCGGCCAGGTGATCCGCTTCACGATCATTCTCGGCGTTGTGGTGTTTCTCTTTTTCGCCTTCGAGCGCATCGTCGGGCCCTCGCTGTAGCCCATGCCATAGAAGTGAGCGCTAACTCGTGCGGCGCAGGAACCGGGCGAGCGCGGTCTTCAGGGGCCCCGATGGCAGGTCGCGGGCAAGGGTCGCCAAGGGTCGCAGCGCGCTCCTATCAATTTGTTTTACAAGGGGTTTCTCCGTCCTTGCAGGCCCCGCGGCAACTTGCACGCGCACGCGGATTGAAGTAAATTCGCAACCTTCCCGCTGCAGTTCGGCGAGGAGATCCGGTGCCCGCTGCCGTGCGACGGCGGCAATGGCGCCGGCATCGGCGATCAGATTGAGCTCGGGGCCCCGTTCGTCGGCGACGCGAATGCGTTCTGCCAGCGGGCGCGGCAGGTGGCGGCGGACGATCGCCGTCAATGCGACTTCGCGGCGGCGCCGCGCGTCCCAGGCGGCAAGGGCCGGGTCGGCGGCCAGAATGCGCTGCAGCGGTTGCGGCGAACGCGCCATGTGCACGGGTGGCGTTGTGGATCGTCGGACGCGCGGCGCGCGGCGACGGAGCGAACGGGGGAGAAGCCCAATTGAACATCATTCTCGTGTCGAGCGCCACGGCGCGGGCCCGGACGCTGACCCTCGACTGGCGTCACGGGCTGGCTGGCGGCTTCGTGCTGCTCGTCCTGTTTGTCGGCTTCACGCTGATCTTCAATTTCGTCACGCTGCGTTACGCGGCCGCCACGCAGCATCCCTGGCTGCAGGCGATCGTGCTGGCCGACCAGCGTGAAGAGGCACTGAAGTCGCAGGAGATCGTGCAGGGCCATCTCAACGCGATGGCGCTGCGGATGGGCGATCTGCAGGCGCAGATGATGCGCCTCGACGGGCTCGGCGAGCGTCTCGCCAAGATTGCCGGTCTCAAGCCGCAGGAACTGCAGTCGCTGCAGCTCGGCCAGACCCCTCCGCGGGGCGGCGCGGAGTCGTCGATTCCGTCGCGCAACTTCACGGTCAGCGAATTCTCGGAGCTCTTGTCGAAGCTCGCGCGCCAGGTCGACGAGCGGTCCGATCAGCTCGGCGTCCTCGAAGCGCTGCTCGTCCAAAGCTCGGCGAACCGCAAGTTCCTGCCGACCCTCGCGCCGATCGTCGATGGCTGGTTTTCGTCGAACTTCGGCTACCGCATCGACCCGTTCACCGGCGCCAAGTCCTTTCACGAAGGGATCGATTTCCCCGCCAACGTCGGAACGGCGATCGTGGCCGCCGCGAGCGGCAAGGTCGTCTACGCGGGCTACCACGCCGAATATGGTAAAATCATCGAGGTCGACCACGGCAACGGGCTCGTTTCGCGATACGCCCACGCCTCGCAGATTTTCGTGAACGAAGGCGATCTCGTGGTGCGCGGCCAGCGACTGGGGTCGGTGGGGTCGACCGGGCGCTCGACAGGGCCGCATCTGCACTTCGAGGTCCGGCTGAACGGCGTGCCGCAGAATCCCGCGCGTTTCCTGGAAGCCCCGAGCTGACGCCGCGCGCAACCTTGCCGATGAAATGAGGGGTGAGGCGGTCCTCACCCCTTGTTTTTTGCCCCCGCGCCGACATCTCTCCCCGACATGATCTCCAACATCCTCACCCGCATCTTCGGCAGCCGCAACGAGCGCCTTCTCAAGCAGTACGCGGTCGCGGTCCGGGAGATCAATGCGCTGGAGCCCACGATCTCGGCGCTGTCCGACGAGGCGCTCCGCGCGAAGACCGCCGAGTTCAAGGAGCGGGTGGCAAAAGGCGAGGAGCTCGATGCCATCCTGCCGGAGGCGTTCGCGGTCGTCCGCGAGGCCGGAAAGCGCGCGCTGTCGATGCGGCATTTCGACGTCCAGCTGCTGGGCGGCATCGCACTCCACAACGGCAAGATCGCCGAAATGCGCACCGGCGAGGGCAAGACCCTCGTCGCCACGCTGCCCGCCTACCTCAATGCGCTGACGGGCAAGGGTGTGCACATCGTCACCGTCAACGACTACCTCGCGCAGCGCGACGCCGACTGGATGGGGCGCATCTACCGCTTCCTGGGACTTACCGTCGGCGTCAACCTGTCGCAGCTCGACCACGACGCGAAGCAGGTGGCGTACGCCGCCGACATCACGTACGGCACCAACAACGAATTCGGCTTCGACTACCTGCGCGACAACATGGTTTACGAAGCGGCGCAGCGCGTGCAGCGCGGGCTCGTCTACGCGATCGTCGACGAGGTCGACTCCATCCTGATCGACGAGGCGCGCACCCCGCTCATCATCTCCGGGCAGGCCGACGACAACGTCGATCTCTACTATCGGTTGAACGAGCTCGCCCCGAAGCTCACGCGCCAGGCCGACGAGAAGGGCGACGGCGATTTCTGGGTCGACGAAAAGGCGCGGACGGTGCTGCTCTCGGAAGCCGGCCACGAGCACGCCGAGGAAATCCTCTCCGCCGCGGGGATGCTCGCGCCGGGCAGCAGCCTGTACGACGCGCACAACATCGCGCTGATGCACCATCTGTACGCGGCGCTGCGCGCGCATGCGCTCTTCCTGCGCGACCAGCACTACGTCGTGCAGAACGGCGAGGTGATCATCGTCGACGAGTTCACCGGCCGGCTGATGTCGGGCCGTCGCTGGTCCGAGGGCCTGCACCAGGCAGTCGAGGCGAAGGAAGGCGTGCCGATCCAGCGCGAGAACCAGACGCTCGCGTCGATCACGTTCCAGAACTACTTCCGGATGTACGGCAAGCTCGCCGGCATGACCGGCACCGCTGACACCGAGGCCTTCGAGTTCCAGCAGATCTATCACCTGGAAACGATGGTGATCCCGACGCACATGCCGATGGTGCGCAAGGACGAGAACGACCAGGTGTTCCGCACATTCCAGGAGAAGGTCGACGCGATCGTCGCCGACGTCAAGGATTGCTTCGATCGCGGGCAGCCGGTGCTGGTCGGCACCACGTCGATCGAAAGCTCCGAGCTCCTGTCGAAGCATTTCGAGAAGCAGCGCCTGCCGCACGAGGTCCTGAACGCGAAGCAGCACGCGCGCGAAGCCGAGATCGTTGCGCAGGCCGGCAAGCCGAAGGCGATCACGATCGCCACCAACATGGCAGGTCGCGGCACCGACATCGTGCTGGGTGGCAGCCTCGAGCCCACGATCCTCAAGCTCCGCGACGACGAGTCGGTTCCCGACTCCGACAAGGAGCGCCAGATCGCGCAGCTGCGATCGGAGTGGCAGGTGCGGCACAACGACGTCGTTGGCGCGGGCGGGCTCCACATCGTCGGCACCGAGCGCCACGAGTCGCGGCGCATCGACAACCAGCTCCGCGGCCGGTCGGGCCGGCAGGGCGACCCGGGCAGCTCGCGCTTCTACCTGTCGCTCGAGGACCCGCTGCTGCGCATCTTCGGCGGCGAGCGCCTGGGCGTCATCATGCAGAAGCTCAAGATGCCCGAGGGCGAGCCGATCGAGCATCCGATCGTCAACCGCTCGATCGCGAAGGCGCAGACGCGCGTAGAGGCGCGCAACTTCGATATCCGCAAGCAGCTCCTCGAATACGACGACGTCGCGAACGACCAGCGTCGCGTCATCTACCAGCAGCGCAACGAATTGCTCGAGTCGTCCGACATCGGCGACACGATCCGCGGAATGATCGCCGGCCTGACCGAGGACACCGTCCGCCGTTTCGTGCCGCCCGAATCGGTCGAGGACCAATGGGACATCCCGGGACTCGAGTCGACGCTCGCGTCAGAGTTCCAGATGCAGGTGCCGGTGGCGAAGTGGCTGCAGGACGATCCCGAGCTCACCGACGACAAGCTCCGCGCGCGGGTCGCGGAGCAGGCGCTCGCGCAATACGCGGGCAAGGAGCAGCTGGTCGGCGCCGACCTCATGCGCCAGTTCGAGCGCAGCCTCATGCTGCAGACGCTCGATTCGCAGTGGCGCGACCACCTCGCCAACCTCGATCACCTGCGCCAGGGGATCCATCTGCGCGGCTACGCGCAGAAGAATCCGAAGCAGGAATACAAGCGCGAATCCTTCGAGCTCTTCTCCGACATGCTCGACCGGATCAAGCAGGACGTCGTGAAGATCGTGCTGACGGTGCAGGTGCGCACGCAGGAGGACGTCGCGGCGGTGGAAGAGGCGCCGGCGATGACCAACGTCCAGTACCGGCACGCCGAATACGCCGAAGCGCTCGCGGGTCCGGACGGCGACGGCGAAATGAGCGCGGCAGCCGCGCCGGCGCCGGCGGCCCCGTTCGTGCGCGGCGGGGAGAAGATCGGGCGCAACGATCCGTGCCCGTGCGGCTCGGGCAAGAAATACAAGCAGTGTCACGGACGCCTCGCATGAATGCAATGCGAGGCGTCCGAATCGAGGGCGACGTGCCCACCGCGTTCAAGCGGTCGCTTACGCGCCGCTTAACGCGCCGAGCCCGTCACCCGACCTGACGAAAATACCGAGCACGCCGATGCCAGTTCGTTACACGCCGCCCCGGCCCGCGGACTTGCTCCCGGTTCCCGGGGTGATCGTGCAGGCCAACTCCGGTTGTCCGTTTGTCGTGGATCGCATGCGCTAGAATCCGGGCGCGATGCCCGTCCGCTACACACCGCCGCGTCCCGAGGACCTCTTGCCGATACCGGGTGTGAGGCTCGGCACCGCCGCGGCGCACATCAAGAACTGGCAGCGCGACGATGTGTTGCTCGTCGCCTTCGACGAGGGCACGATCGCCGCCGGCGTGTTCACGCAAAACCGTTTCTGCGCAGCCCCCGTCACCGTGTGTCGCCGACATCTGGCAGGCACGGGGCGGATCCGCGCCTTGGTCGTCAATGCCGGCAACGCGAATGCGGGCACCGGCGAATCGGGGATTGCCGACGCGAACGCCACGTGCGCCGCGGTCGCGCAAACGCTTGGCTGCAACGCGGGGGACGTGCTGCCGTTCTCCACCGGCGTCATCATGGAGCCGCTGCCGGTCGCGAAAATCGTCGCGGCATTGCCCGCAGCGAAAGCAGCGCTCGCCGCGGATCACTGGTTCGCGGCGGTCTCCGCGATCATGACCACCGACACGGTGCCGAAGGGCGCATCGCGCCGCGCGAGCGTCGACGGCGTGCCGGTGACGGTCACCGGCATCGCCAAGGGTTCGGGAATGATCCATCCCGACATGGCCACGATGCTGTCGTTCGTTGCCACCGACGCGCCGATCGCAGCTCCTCTCCTCGCCGAGCTCGCGCGCGAGATCGCCGACGCGTCGTTCAACTGCGCGACCGTCGACGGCGACACGTCGACCAACGACAGCTTCGTGATCGCGGCCACCGGCAACGCCGCGATCGCGCCGTTGACTCGCGCCGACGACCCGCGCCTCGCTGCGGTCCGCGCCGCGCTGGCCGAGGTCGCCACCGAGCTCGCGCGGGCGATCGTCCGTGACGGCGAAGGCGCGACCAAGTTCATCACCATCGCCGTCGGCGGCGGCCGCGACGCCGCGGAATGCCGGAAAATCGCGCTCGGGATCGCGCATTCGCCGCTCGTCAAGACGGCCTTCTTCGCATCCGATCCGAATCTCGGCCGCATCGTCTGTGCGATCGGCAACGCCGCGGCGCCCGACCTCGATCCGTCGCGCGTATCGTTTCGCCTGGACGACGTGCTCGTCGTCGATCGCGGCGGCCGCGCGCCGTCGTACCGCGAGGAGGATGGGCAGCGCGTGATGAAGCAGGACGAAATCACGGTGACGGTCGGACTCGGCCGCGGCAGCGCCGCTTCGCGCGTCTGGACCTGCGACTTTTCGCACGACTACGTGTCGATCAATGCCGACTACCGCAGCTAAGCCGCGCTCACCTGCCGAGATTGCGGCGCTGTTCGCGCGCCTCGAAGGCATCCTCGCGCGTGTCGAGGCCGTGCTGCCGCCGGCGCCGCCGCCGCCCGACTGGAAGGCGACGGCGTTCCGCTGGCGCAAGCGAGCGGGGCGCGGCTATCTGCAGGCGGTCCGGCATCCGCACGCGATCCGCCTCGACGACCTCGTCGCCATCGACGCGCAAAAGGCGGCGATCGACGCGAACACGCGGCAGTTCGTCGCCGGGCTGCCGGCGAACAACGTGCTCCTCACCGGTTCGCGCGGCACCGGCAAGTCCTCGCTGGTGAAGGCGATGCTCGCGAAATACGCTGCCAGGGGACTGCGGCTGATCGAGGTCGACAAGGCCGATCTCATCGACCTGCCCGACATCGCGGACCTCGTCGTCGATCGCCGCGAGCGCTACATCGTCTTCTGCGACGACCTCACGTTCGATGCCGGCGAGCCCGGCTACATGGCGCTCAAGGTGATGCTCGACGGCACGATCGCCGCGGCGTCGGCGAACATGCTGATCTACGCGACGTCCAACCGCCGCCATCTGCTGCCCGAATACTTCAGCGAGAACCTCGAGACGAAGCACGTCGGTGAAGAGGTGCATCCGGGCGAATCGGTCGAGGAGAAGATCTCGCTGTCCGAGCGGTTCGGCGTGTGGATCTCGTTCTATCCCTTCAGCCAGGACGACTACCTGGCGGCGGTCGCGGCGTGGCTCGCGGTATTCGACGTTCCGGCAGCGAGAACCAAGCACGAAGCCGAAGCGCGTCACCGCGACGCCCTGCAATTCGCGTTGCAGCGCGGCTCCCGCAGCGGTCGCATCGCCTGGCAGTTCGCCCGCGGCTACGCGGGCGCCGCCGCCATGAAAAAGAAATCCTCAGGACGCGTGACGGAGCGCGTCGTCCCCGTTGCCGCGGCCGTCATCACGCGGCCCGACGGCAAGGTACTGCTGGCGCAGCGTCCGACGGGCAAGCCGTTTGCCGGCTACTGGGAGTTCCCGGGCGGCAAGCTCGAGCCAGGCGAAAGTCCGCGCGACGCGCTGACCCGCGAGCTCGCCGAAGAGTTGGGCCTCACCGTTCGCCGCGCGACGCCGTGGCTCGTCCAGCGCTTCGTCTATCCGCATGCGCACGTCGAGCTCCATTTCTTCCGCGTCTACGATTGGGACGGCGAGCCCGTCGGCCACGACGGGCAGGCGTTTGCGTGGCAGATCCCCGGCGCCTTCGATGTTGCGCCGCTGCTGCCGGCCAACACGCTGGTGCTGCGCGCGTTGACGTTGCCGCCGATTTGCGGCATCACGATGGCGGGCGATGTCGGAGAAGCCGCGTTTCTTGCACGCGCTCGGGTCGCGCTCGACGGCGGATTGAATCTCATCCAGTTGCGCGAGAAGGACTGGCCGCTGGCGCGTCAACGCGTGCTTTGCAACGCGCTCCTCGACCTCGCGCGCCCGCATGGCGCCCGCATCCTTCTGAATGGCAGCGAGGCCAACGCACGCGGGTGGGGATGCGCCGGCGTGCACTGGACCGCGGCGGCGCTCGCGGCGGCGGCCGCGCGCCCGCGCGACCTTCTGTGCTCGGCGTCCTGCCATACCCGCGACGAGATCGCGAAGGCCGGCAGGCTGGCGCTCGATTTCGCGCTTCTCGGTCCTGTCGCCCCGACGCCGACGCACAACGACGCGATCCCGCTCGGCTGGGACGGCTTCGCCGCGGTCGCCGCCGGGGCGTCGCTGCCGGTGTTCGCGCTCGGCGGACTGTCGCGCTCGGATCTCGATGTGGCGATCGACCACGGCGCGCATGGGGTGGCGCTGCGCCGCGCCGCGTGGGAATAGCGGCGCCGGATCAGCCGCCGTCGGAATCGCCGCGCTTGTCCGGGATCCCCGGCTGCCGCGCGATCAGCATCAGCACGCCGATGACGATCAGCAGCGCGGAGACGAGCAGCGTCCAGCGCAATCGGTACTGGTCGTGCAGCCACCACGCGATGCCCACGGCGATCAGCGTCGGGCCGAGCACGACCGAGCTCTTGGTGATTCCGTCCATCACGAGGATCGCGACGCCGCCGAGAACGAGGGCGAGTGCCGTGATCGAATCGAAGTCCGGGAGCCATCCGAAGTACCAGATGAGACCGAGAATCCCGAGGATGATCAGCGTGACCGGGGTGGCGGCATTGCGCATGCAGTGCTCCTGATCGTCATCGCGGCCCGCTCGTCAGCTGCGCGGCGGCTTTTCGCCCGCGGATTCTCCCGCCGCATCCTCGCCGGATTCCGGAGACTCCGCCATCGGAATGCGATACGCCTCGGAAGCCCAGGCGCCGAGGTCGATCAGCTTGCAGCGCTCCGAGCAGAACGGACGCCAGGTCGAGAAGGACGCCCACTCGACCGGCTTGCCGCACTGAGGACAGGGGACGACGCGCGGTGCGGGCATCGCGTCAGAGGGGCTCCGAGAATTGCGGCGGGTCATCCACCGATAGACGTTCCATGTGATTCATCCAAGGGGGAAGACACTACCGGGACATTAGCGGTTGGTTGCGGCCGTCGTGCGCAGCCCCTGCTACGAACGCGACGCGCCGGGATATTGAGCTTCGTGGAACTGGCGAAGCGTCATGAGCTCGTTCTGAATTTCGGGCGGGAGTCCGCGTCGGCCTCCGCGTCGGTCGACCAGCAGTTCGTCCAGATAGGCGGTGAGCGCAATGTTGTCCCGCCACAACCGCGCGATAGCGTTCGCAATTCTGGGCAGCCGTTGCAGCAGCGCAAGCGGCTGGATTCCCGCTGGCAGGCTTGCCGCCCACTTTGCCGTGGCGGGCAAGAGCTGGTTCAACGGCTGCAGCCTGCGCCGGTTCCTGAGTTCGGAGGACGAATTCAACGGTGTTCTCTCGCGTCAGCTGTCTCTCATCGCGGATCCGGAGATTGGCAATCTACGTCAGAGATTGCAGAACATCAACTCGAATTCGACGTCGCGATCGAACACCGTCCCGCGGTCCATCCCGCTGACGCCGATGAAGCGGATGTTCAGCGCGTATTTATTGGCGCTGATTTCCGGCACGCAGGGCAGGTTGTTCTCGACCGAAAGACGCAGCAGCTGCGCCACCTTCGAGGTCGTCAGCATCAGCTGGAAGACGCCGCGATACGCGATCTGCTGGCTCGCGCGGCCGTTGTCGCGAAGGAGCCGCAGGATGATTGCCAGGCCGTCGTGGATCGGCAGGAACGGCTCGAGCCACGCCTTCAAGTCATTTTGCCGCGCGGCCGGGTCGGCATTGAGCCAGTAGTGGTACGCCGGCAGGTCGAACTCGCAGACGCCGCCGGGGATTGCGGTGCGCTGCTTGATCGTCATCAGCCATTCGTTCTCGCGCAGATGCGCTCCGGCGCGGCCTGCCTGGCCGAGCAGCGCGCTGCTCGCCCTCTCGATGTCGGCGAGCAGCGGCTCGAGGACGCGCGTCTCGATCGCGGGATTGTTGCGCAGCGCGGCGAGCAGCTGCTTCTGCCGCTCGAGCTCCTGCAGGATGTCGGTCTTCAAGTCGGCGCGCGCCGCGACGTCGGTGATCTCGAACAGCGCAAGCAGTGCCGCGTGGTGATCCGGGCCCTCGGTGCGCGAGGCGAAGAATTGCGCGCGCCGGTATAGATCCTCGAGTCGCATCAGCGTGCGAATGCGCTCGTTCAACGGATGCTCGTAGCGGATCACGGCAGGGACTTTGGGGGCGATTGCTAAGCCGGCATTCTGCCCGAAGATGGCGCGGCGCGCCCCGCAGCGGCTGCCAGTGACCGGTACCGGGCGTCGAGCGCCGCAACCTGAGGTGCGATGGCTGCCGGCGAACCCGAGTTGTCGAGGACGTCGTCGGCGCGGGCGAGGCGCTCCGCGCGGGCGCACTGTGTCGCCATGATCGCGCGGATCTCGTCCTCGGAAAGGGCGCTGCGGCGCTGGACGCGGCGCACCTGCTCGTCCTCGGGACAGTCCACGACGAGAATCCGCTGCACGCGGGACCGCATGCCGCCCCGTTCGAGCAGCAGCGGCACGACGACGATGCCGTAGGGGCTCTTCCAGCGCGCGATCTCGTCGGTCGCCGCCTTGGCGATCAGCGGATGGAGAATGGACTCGAGGCGAAGCCGCGACGCCGGGTCGCCGAATGCGAGACGGCGGAGCGCGGCGCGATCGAGCGTGCCGTCGGATCGCAGGAGGCTCGCGCCGAAGGCAGCAACGATTGCATCGAGGCCCGGCGTGCCGGCGGCGGTGATGGCGTGGGCGAGGCGGTCGGTGTCGGTCACCTCGATGCCGAGCGCCGCGAACGCGTCGGCGACCGCCGACTTGCCGCTGCCGATGCCGCCAGTCAGGCCGACCGCATAGGTCATGGCAGGTAGAGCTTGACGAGCGACGGACCGAAGAAGAGCGCGATCGCGCCGGCGATCGCGAGGTAGGGCCCGAACGGCATCGGCAGATCGTGATCGCGGCCCTTGAAAACCATGAGCGCAAGGCCGATCACCGCACCGACGACGGAGGAAAGCAGCACGATGAGCGGCAACATCGTCCAGCCAAGCCACGCCCCCAGCGCCGCGAGCAGCTTGAAGTCCCCGTAGCCCATGCCTTCCTTGCCGCGTATGAGCTTGAACAGCCAATAGATCGCCCACAGCGTCAGATATCCGGCGACCGCGCCGATGACGGCGCTGGCGAGCGGCGCAAAGACGCCCCACAGGTTGACGATCAGCCCCGCCCAGACGAGCGGCAACGTCAGATCGTCGGGCAGGAGCTGGGTGTCGGCGTCGATCATCGTGAGCGCGAGCAATGTCCAAAGGAGCACGCAGGCAGCGGCGCCCTGGGCCGTCGCGCCGAATGCGACGATCGCGGCCACCGCGAGCAGGCCCCCGACGATTTCGACGATCGGGTAGCGAATCGAGATCCGCGCCTTGCACGCGCTGCACTTGCCGCCGAGGACGAGCCATGACGCGACCGGGACGTTCTCGAGCGCAGTGATGCGGTGGCCGCATTTGGGGCACGCCGAGCGCGGCACGACGAGGTTGTATGCCGGCTCGTCGGCGATCTCCTCGCCGCGAAACTCTGCGCACTGGGCGCGCCAGCCGCGGTCGAGCATCTTGGGCAACCGGTGAATCACCACGTTCAGAAAGCTGCCCACGCAGAGTCCGACGAGCAGTGCGGCGACGATGGCGAACGCGGATTCGGTCACGTGGGAGCGAGCGTGATGGGCCGGTCGGAGCGAAGTCGGCGTGATACGCCGCGCACGGTAACAGCGGGCCGTCTCCCGGAGAGCGTCAGCCCGCGGGACCGGCCCGTCGTAGCGGACGCCGCGTCAGACCACCTGACCCAGCTTGAAGATCGGCAGGTACATGGCGACCACGAGGCCGCCGATCACCACGCCCAGGAACACGATGATGAGCGGCTCGAGCAAGCTCGACAGCGCCGCGACCGCATCGTCGACTTCGCGCTCGTAGAATTCGGCGATCTTCCCCAGCATGTTGTCGAGCGAGCCTGACTCCTCGCCGATCTGCGTCATCTGCAGCACCATCGAGGGGAAGAGCTTGGTATTGGTCATCGCGTTGGTGAGGCTCGTGCCGGTGCTCACTTCGGTCTGGATGCGCTTCGTCGCCGCGGTGTAGACGCCGTTGCCCGCCGCGCCGGCGACCGCGTCGAGCGACTCGACGAGCGGCACGCCCGCCGCGAACATCGTCTGCAGCGTCCGCGTCCAGCGCGCGATCGTCGCCTTTTCGATGATCTGGCCGACGATCGGAAACTTGAGGATGAGCCGGTCGATCGTGTAGCGGAGCGCGGCGGAGCGCCGGTGCAGGTAGACGAACCCGACGAACGCTCCGATCAGGATGAGAAATCCGAGCCACCACCAGGCGACGACGAAATCGCTCATCGCCATGACGATGAGCGTCGGCAGCGGGCAGGTCGGCGCCGAAGCTCGCGAAGATCTTCTTGAAGGCGGGAATCACCCACACCATGATGACCCAGACGACCAGCAGGGCCACGACAACCACCGAGATCGGATAGAACAGCGCCGACTTGATCTTGCTCTTGATCGCGAGGATCTTTTCCTTGTAGTTCGCGAGCCGGTCGAGGATCGCATCGAGCATGCCGGCGGTTTCCCCGGCATGGACGAGGTTGCAGTAGAGCTGGTCGAACTGGAGCGGATGCTCGCGGAACGCCTGCGAGAGGCTGGAGCCCGATTCGACGCGCGCCTTCAGGTCCATGACGAGGCGCGAGAAGCGCGGATTGCTGTGGCCGCGGGCGACGATCTCGAAGGATTGCAGCATCGGCACGCCCGCCCGCAGCATCGTCGCGAGCTGTCGCGTGAAGAACGTGATCTCCCGCTCGCCGACCTTCTTGCCGCCGCGGAACGTGAGCTTCTTGATCTTCTGGAGGCGGATGCCCTGGCGCCGCAGGTTGGTCGTGACGACGGTCTGCGACGCGGCTTTCGACTCGCCGCGGATCTGGCGGTTGTTGCGATCGACGCCTTCCCAGACGAACGTGTATTCCTTGACGTCCTTGCGCGTTGCGGTGGCGGTGGCCATGGTGGGTATCCTGTATCCGGGGCGGAGCGCCGCTATTCGTTGGTGATGGCCTCGATTTCCTCGAGGGAGGTGATGCCCATCTTCACCTTGATGAGGCCCGATTTCCGCAGGTCGCGCACACCTTCCTTCTGCGCCTGGTCGGCGATGTCGAGTTGCGTGCAGTTACGCATGATGAGCTGCCGCATTTCGTCGGAGATCGGCATCACCTGATAGATGCCGACGCGGCCCTTGTAGCCCGACCCCTTGCATTTGTCGCATCCGATCGGGCCGAACGGCTGCCAGGTGCCGTCGATCTCTTCCTCGGTGAAGCCCGCGCGGAGGAGCGCCTCGGGCGGGATGTCCTTCGGCTGCTTGCAGTTGGGGCAAAGCCGCCGGCCGAGCCGCTGCGCGGTGATCAGGATGACCGACGACGCGACGTTGAACGGCGCGACGCCCATGTTGAGAAGCCGCGTCAGCGTCCCCGGCGCATCGTTGGTGTGCAGCGTCGACATCACGAGGTGGCCCGTCTGCGCCGCCTTGATCGCGATGTCGGCGGTCTCGAGATCGCGGATTTCGCCGACCATGATGATGTCCGGGTCCTGGCGCAGGAACGACCGGAGCGCACTCGCGAACGTGAGTCCCGCCTTTTCGTTGACGTTGACCTGGTTGACGCCGGGCAGCTGGATTTCCGCGGGGTCTTCGGCCGTCGAGATGTTGATGCCGGGCTGGTTCAGGATGTTGAGGCACGTGTAGAGCGAGACGGTCTTGCCGCTGCCGGTCGGTCCGGTGACGAGGATCATCCCGTACGGACGGCCGATCGCGAACATGATCTGTTCCTGCTGGTCGGGGTCGTAGCCCAGCGCCTCGATGCCGAGCTTGACGCCCGCCGAGTCGAGGATCCGCATGACGATCTTCTCGCCGAAGAGCGTCGGCAGCGTGCTGACGCGAAAGTCGATCGCCTTCGCCTTCGACAGCACGAGCTTCATCCGGCCGTCCTGCGGGACGCGCTTCTCGGAGATGTCGAGCTTCGAGATCACCTTGATCCGGGACGCCATCTTGTCCTTGATCACGAGCGGCGGCTGCGCAACCTCGGAGAGGATCCCGTCGAGCCGGTAGCGGATCCGGTAGAACTTCTCGTAGGGCTCGAAGTGCACGTCGGACACGCCGAGGTTGATCGCGTCGATCAGGATCTTCTGGATGTACTTGACGACCGGGGCGTCCTCGACCTCGGAGTTTTCCTCGTCGGTGAGCGCGATGGGGCCGCCGTCCTGGAGGTCGAGCTCCAGATCCTCCATCGCCGACATTTCGTTCAGCGTCGCGCCCTTCGCCTCGTGCAGCTTGGCGATGGCTTGCTGGAGCTTGTCGTCCTCGACCACGACCGGCTCGACGACGAGGTTCGTCTTGAAGCGGACCTCTTCCAGCGCCTGCAGATTCGCGGGATCGGAGGTCGCGACATAGAGCCGGTTGCCGCGCTTGTGCAGCGGCAGGACGCGGCGCGTCTGCGCCATCCGCAGGTCGACCAGGTCCTTGTGAATCTGGTCGAGGTCGAACGCCCCGAGATCCATCAGCGGAACGCCGAACGCGCGCGAGCCGAACACCGCAAGCTGCGTGGCGGACATCCGCTTGCCCAGGAGGAGCTGCTCGACGAACGAGACGTTCGCCTGCTGCGCCTGCGTCTGCAGCGTCTCGGCGTCGTACTCCGTCATCATGCCGTGCTGCGCCAGGGCGCGCGCGAGCCCGCTCAGGTTGCGCGTGGCGGCGGCGTGGGTGGCCATGGGCTGGTCTCGAAAGCTTTCGGTAATCGGCAAAAAGCCGGGCTATCGGGAGAGCTTAAGCAAGTTACATGCCTTATCTTGCCCCGACCGCGCCTTTGCGCATTATTCCAACCGCATAAAAGTTAAGCAACTGATGATGCCTGTCCCCCTGGGCTTTGTAAAGCCGGGGCCGGCGCGCGCCCCACCGGCGGCAGGAGCCGCACGACTCTGACCGCCCGGTCCTGCGTCTGCAGGATTTCGAGGTCCTGGCCGGCGACCGTCACCTCGGGTGCCGGCGTCGGGAATCTCGCCCAGCTGCTCGACAATGAGGCCGTTGAGCGTCTTCGGCCCCTCCAGCGGGAAATGCGTGCCGAGCTTGCGGTTGAGGGTGCGCAGCGCCGCCATCCCGTCGACGACGACGCTGCCGTCCTGCTCGCGGGCCCACGTCTCGCCGCCGGCCGGGGCCTGCGTCGTGAAATCGCCGATGATCTCCTCGACGATGTCCTCGATCGTGACCAGGCCCTCGAGCTCGCCGTACTCGTCGACGACCAGGCCCAGGCGCTCGCGATCGGTCTGGAATTGCTGCAATTGAGCGACGAGCGGCGTGCCGGCGGGCACGAAATACGCCGGGCGCAGGATCGAGCGCAGCGCCGACTCGTCGATCGTTCCCGCCTGCTGCAGCCCGACGACCTGCTTCAGGTGGACGATGCCGACGATGTTGTCGAGCTCGTCCTCGTACGCCGGCAGCCGCGTATGGTAGGAGGTCGCGAGCTGCTCCGCGAGGTGCCCGGGCTTGGCACGGAGATCGAGCGCGTGGATCTGGTTGCGGGGCGTCATCACGTCGTCGACGGTGACCGCGCCGACGTCGAGCAGGTTGGCGAGCATCGCCCGGTGCTTGCCGCGAAAATACTTCCCCTCGAGGACGAGCGAGCGGAGCTCTTCCTGGGTCAGCGTGCTCCCGGTTGCGGAGCCGGTCGGGATGCGCAGGAGCTTGAGCAGTCCCTGCACGAACAGGTTGACGAACCACACGGCCGGCGTGGCGACCTGGAGCATCGGCGTCAGCAAATAACTGACGACCGGCGCGATGCGGTCAGCGTGGGCGGCGCCGACGATCTTGGGCGCGATCTCGGAAAAGACGAGGAGCGCGAAAGTGATCGCCAGCGTTCCGAGCGCCAGCGGCAGCTCGCCCTCGCCGTACAGGCGTTTGGTGATGACCGCGGTGAGCGTTGCCGCCCCCGCTGCGACGAGCGTGTTGCCGAGCAGGATGACGCCCAGCAGCTTGTCGATCTGGCCGAGCAGCGCGAGCGCCCGGCGCGCGCCGTGCGAGCCGCGGTGGGCGCGGTGCTTCAGCCGGTGCCGATTGGCCGCCATCATCGCCGTCTCGGCGATCGAGAAGAATCCCGAGGCGACGAGCAGCAGGATCACGGCGATCGCGAGCGTGCCGAGCGATATGTGATCCATGCCTTGCGCTCACCGCCTGAGCAGCACCTCGAGCACGAACTTCTCGCCGAGGTAGGCGAGGAACACGAACACCGTGCCGACGACGATCCAGCGCAGCGCGACGCGACCTCGCCAACCGTAGCGCCAGCGTCCCCACAGAAGAGCGCCGAACGTGGCCCACCCCAGCAGCGATAACACGTTGCGGTGCGTGAACAGCATCGGCTTGCCGAAGATCTGCTCCGAGAACAGCATGCCGCTCGCGAGCGTCAGCGTCAGCAGCACGAAGCCCACGGTGACGAGACGGAAGAGAAACCGCTCGAGCGTCAGCAGCGGCGGCGTCCCCGTGGCGCCCGCATCCGGCAGCCGCCGGCGCAACCGCTTCTCGAGGCCCATCAGCAGCAGAGCCTGCAGCGCGGCGACGAGGAAGGCCGCGTAGGAGACGAGCGCGACGGCGATGTGCAGTGCGGCCCAGGGCTCGTCGGCATAGGGAAACCGGTGCGGATTGGTGACGAGGGCGGGCAGCAGCGAGCCGACCGCGGCAACCGGCAGCACGACGCTTCCCATCGCCGGCAGCGTTTGCAGGAGTCCCGATGCCCATGCGACCAGCGCGACCAGCGCGGCGACGATCGACACCGCGTTCGGGAGACTCAAGTCGAGACCTTCGGGCGTGGCGAACTCCCGCCCGGCCATCCACGCATGGAGCAAGAGCGCGGCGGGAACGATGAGCGCGGACCAGGAGAGCGTCGCCGGAGCTGCGAGCGCTGACGGCGTTTGCGGAACGGGCCGCGGCCATCGCGCCCACGCGGCCAGCGCATACAGGGCGGCGACCGCGACGTGGAGTAAAATCATCGGCTTTCAGTTGCGGCTTGCGGCCCGAAGCCGCCGTACGGAAGTTTACCCCAGTCGCGCGCCGCGTCCGTCAGGCGCGGGCGACGCCGACTCCGATCCCTGGAATCCCGATGTTCGACACCCTCACCGAGCGGCTCTCGCGCGTCGTCAAGTCGCTGCGCGGCGAGGCGCGGCTCACCGATGCCAACATCACCGAGGCGCTGCGCGAAGTCCGCCTTGCTCTGCTGGAGGCCGACGTCGCGCTGCCGGTCGTCAAGGATTTCGTCTCGGCCGTCAAGGCAAGCGCTGTCGGCGAGGAGGTCGTCGGATCGTTGACACCGGGCCAGGCGTTGATCGGCGTCGTCCATCGCGAGCTTGCCGCGCTGATGGGCACGGCGGCCGCGCCGCTCGATCTCGCGACGCAGCCGCCCGCCGTCCTGCTGCTCGCCGGACTGCAGGGCTCGGGCAAGACGACCACGGCCGCGAAGCTCGCGCGCCTGCTGAAGGCGCAGAAGAAGAAAGTCCTCGTCGTCTCCGTCGACGTCTATCGTCCTGCCGCGATCCTGCAGCTGCAGACGCTTGCAGCGCAGGTGGGCGTCGACTTCTTTCCATCGGCGGTCGGAGACCGGCCTGTCGCCATTGCCGAAGCGGCGATCGATTGGGCGCGCAAGCACTACCACGACATCGTGATCGTCGACTCGGCGGGCCGGCTGGCGATCGACGAGGCGATGATGCGCGAAATCGCCGACGTCCACGCGGCGGCGAAGCCGATCGAGACGCTCTTCATCGTCGACGCGATGCAGGGGCAGGACGCGGTCAACACGGCGCGCGCGTTTCGCGACGCGCTGCCGCTCACCGGTGTGATCCTGACCAAGCTCGACGGCGATGCGCGCGGCGGCGCCGCGCTTTCGGTGCGGCAGGTCACCGGCGCGCCGATCAAGTTCGTCGGCGTGGCCGAGAAGATCGACGGCCTCGAGGTGTTTCACCCCGAGCGCATGGCCTCGCGCATCCTCGGCATGGGCGACGTGCTGTCGCTTATCGAGGACGCCCACAAGTCGGTCGACCTCGCGCAGGCGGAAAAGCTCGCCAAGAAGGTGAAGTCCGGCAAGGGCTTCGATCTCGACGACTTCAAGGCGCAGATCGGCCAGATGCGCAAGATGGGCGGCCTCGCCGGGATGGTGGACAAGCTCCCCGCGGAGCTCGCGCGCGCTGCGCAGAACACGAACGTCGGCGAAAAGAAGATGGCGCGCATCGAAGGGATCATCAATTCGATGACGCCGGGGGAGCGCGCGAAGCCCGAGATCCTGAAAGCCTCGCGCAAGCGCCGGATCGCCGCCGGTGCCGGCGTCTCGGTGCAGGAGGTGAACCAGCTGCTCGCCCAGTTCGAGCAGACGCAGAAGATGATGAAGATGGTTGCCAAGGGCGGAATGCAGAAGATGTTGCGCGGCATGAAAGGCATGCTGCCGGGCTTGCGCTGAGCGACGTCGCACCCGCCCCGGCCGATGGCCGAAAGCGCCATTCGATCAGTCGGTTGCATTGAGGCCGGCCCCGGGAAGACCGCCCTCGCCGCCGCGCTCGCCCGCCTTGCCGGCAAGGCGGTTTTCCTCGTATAATTAAAGACTTTTCCTTGTCAACGGACGCATCGGCCATGGTTGTCATTCGACTTGCCCGGGGTGGCGCCAAGAAGCGCCCCTTCTTCAACATCATCGTCACCGACTCGCACAACCGTCGCGACGGCCGGTTCATCGAGCGCGTGGGCTTCTACAACCCCATCGCCGGCGAAGGCGAGGAGGCCCTGCGCATCGCGCAGGACCGCATCACGTTCTGGCAGGAGCGCGGGGCCAAGCTCTCCGACACGGTGGCCGGGCTCGTGAAGAAATCGGCGACGCCGGCGAAACCCGCGGCACCTGCGGCCGCCTGATAGCGACCCGTTCCGTGCCATCGGCGGCGCCCGCGCCGGAGGGCATCGTGGTGATGGGCCGGATCCTTGCGCCCCACGGGATCCGGGGATGGGTCAAGGTCCACCCGGTTTCGGAATCGCCGGACTCCCTCCTCGATTACGCAGCATGGTGGGTGCGGCCCCCGGGCGCCACGGCGTGGCGGGAGATGCGACGCACGGCGGGCAGGATGCACTCGGGGGTTCTGCTCGTCGGATTGGCCGGTGTTGCGACCCGCGAAGAGGCGCTGTCGCTGCGCGGCGCTGACGTCGGCGTTCCGCGCGCGACGCTCCCACGGACGAAGAAGGACGAGATTTACTGGGTCGATCTCGAGGGTCTCGCAGTCGTCAACCGGCAAGGCGTCACGCTGGGCGCCGTGGCCGAGGTCGTCGCGCATGGCGCGCACCCGTTGTTGCGGGTGACGCGGGCCGGGGAGAACGGAACGGGAACTGACCGGCTGATCCCGTATGTTCCCGCGATCGTCCTGCGCGTCGATCTCGACGCACGGCGAATCGAGGTCGATTGGGGCGAGGATTACTAGACTGAGCTTAAGTTGACGCGAGGAGTTGACCGATGCGGATCGACGTCGTCACGTTATTTCCGGAGCTCGTCGATCATGCATCGCGCTTCGGCGTGACCGGACGCGCGCTGGAACGCGGCCTGTGGCAACTGGCGATATGGAATCCGCGCGATTTCACGACGGACAGCCACCGGACCGTCGACGACCGCCCGTACGGCGGCGGTCCGGGGATGGTGATGCTGGCGGAGCCGCTGTCGAAAGCGGTCGCGGCGGCGCGGACGGCGCAGCGCGCGGCAGGATACGCGGCGACGCGAACGATCCTGCTGTCGCCGTCCGGCGCGCCGCTGACGCACCGGCGCGTCGCGGAGCTCGCGGCCGCGGAGTCGACGGCGTACGTGCTGGTGGCGGGGCGATACGAAGGCGTCGACGAGCGCTTCGTCGCGCGCGAGGTGGACGAGGAGATCGCGATCGGCGACTTTGTCGTGTCGGGCGGCGAGCTGCCGGCGCTGATGCTGATTGACGCGGTGGTGCGGCAGCGCCCCGGCGTGCTGAACGATGCCGAGTCGGCGGCGCAGGACTCGTTCGTGACCGGGCTGCTCGATTGCCCGCATTACACGCGGCCCGAGCGTTTCGCGGGCGCGGGGGAGGATGGCGGCGACCGCGTGCCGGAGGTGCTGCTGTCGGGGCATCACGAGGACATTCGCAAGTGGCGACTCATGCAGTCGCTCGGCAGGACGAAGGAGCGGCGGCCCGGG
Organism: uncultured beta proteobacterium; assembly: GCA_963811685.1. Taxonomy (GTDB): domain Bacteria; phylum Pseudomonadota; class Gammaproteobacteria; order Burkholderiales; family Casimicrobiaceae; genus CAIWHR01. Next base: position 64,435 of record CAWESK010000010.1, read on the forward strand.
CTGCTGGAGGGCCGGCCGCTGTCGAAGGAAGAGTCGGCGTTGCTCGCGGCGTACGCGCGCGGGCCGCAGGAGCAGCAACAGCAGCAATAGCAGTACCATGGCGGCCTGGCCGTAGTCCGGGCCCACCGAAGAAAGCGCGCGCATCAGGGATGGCCCTGCGCTGCACGCCACATCGCAATGAAACGGAGACAAGCAGCATGAACATCATCGAAACGCTGGAAAAGGAAGAAATCGCGCGGCTGGGAAAGACGATCCCCGACTTCGCGCCGGGCGACACGGTCATCGTGAACGTGAGCGTCGTCGAAGGCGAGCGCAAGCGGGTGCAGGCCTACGAGGGCGTGGTCATCGCGAAGCGCAACCGTGGCCTCAACTCGTCGTTCGTCGTGCGCAAGATCTCGAGCGGAGAGGGCGTGGAGCGCACGTTCCAGACCTATTCGCCGCTGCTGGCCTCGATCGAGGTCAAGCGCAAAGGCGATGTCCGCAGGGCCAAGCTCTATTACCTGCGCGACCGCTCCGGCAAGTCCGCGCGCATTCGCGAAAAGCTCGCGCACACGCACAAGGGAAAGCAGGCCGAGTGAGCGAGGCGGGCGAGCGATAGCGAGCCCAAGGCCCGAAGGGCGCGTCGCCGAGCGATCGAGTCGGCGCCCGACCCCCGGCGTGTCGCGATCAGTAGGCGCGCGAGCTCGGGCGACGCAAGCGAGCGAGCCGGGGCCGGAGGGCGCGAACAGGTCACGCCGACGTGCGCAAAAAGGGCAGCTTTCGGGCTGCCCTTTTCGTTGGTAGGGATTCCCGGCCGGTTTCGGATGGATTTCCGCGATTCGGCCTGCTTCTTGCTTACGTCCCCTTGCCTAAGAAGGTGATTTCCCCGAAGATTCCTGCACGAGGCGGCCCTTTCCGGCACCCGCCCGACACATGAGAGCAACGCTTTACGAAGCGCTGGGAATACCGCAGGCCGCCTCGGATGAGGAGGTCCGGGCCGCGCTGCGCCGGCTGATCCGCAAATATTACGCGAAGACCCGTGACGGCCAGGGCAATGTCGAAGAGGCGTTGCGCTTCATCAATCATGCCAGTCGCATACTGGGCGACCACGATCGCCGCGTTCGCTACGACGAGGAGCTCGCGGTGTCCGACGGCACCACCGAGCAGCGGATCGCGCATGTCGTCAGCAACGCGATGGCGGAGGCGGGCGAGCAAACCGACGTGAAGCCGCCGGAGCCGGAGCCGGAGCGGGACGAAATTCTCGAGACCGGGCTCGACAGCGAGGAAGTGCCGATCGAGCGCGTGTTCCATCATCCGGGCCTCACCGAACGCGTCGCGTCGTTCGGCCGCACGACGCTCGTCACCGCGGCGCTGTGCGCTGCTCTTCGGCGCGTTCATCGCCGCCGCGATCGTCGCCGTCACGCCCGCCGACACGGTGCTCGTCGCGAAGCAGGTGCTGGTCTGGCTCACCCTGACGCTGCTGGTCCTGACCCTTGTGTATGGCGTCGTCCACGGCGTCGCGTGGTCGCGCCGGCGGCGCGGCGCGCCTTCGCCGGTGCTGGTGCCGACCACGGATCTTGCGATCCTCAACTGGCGCCGCGAGAAGAGCGTGTTCCTGGGAACGAACCAGCCGCAGGAAGACGCGAGCTGGATCTTCCAGCTGCGGATGGCGGAACTCGAGCGCGCGAAGGCGGGCCGCACGAGCGAGCCGCGCCCGTGGAACCGACTCGCGGCGCGGCTTTTCGATTACGCGATCTGGGGCCTCGTGCTGGCGCTCCTGCTGTCGGAACTGCGCGGCGCCGGGCTGATGCCGGAGATGCTCGCGTTCTGGGTCGGCCATCCTCTGCTCGCGCCCGTGCTCATCACCGGAACGTGGGTGCCGATCGAGGCGCTGCTGATCGCCGCGCTGGCGACCACCCCCGGCAAATGGCTGTTCGGGTGCTACCTGCAGTTTTCGATCTCGGACGCCTACGCGACCCGCGACACGCGCTCGCAGCTTCGCCGCGCGCTGCAACGCTCGTTCCGCGTGTGGTGGGAAGGCGTCGGCTGCGGGTTTCCGCTGCTCGCGCCCATCCTCATTGCCGTCGCCTACGAAAAAGTGGCGCAGAACCAGGAGACCGATTGGGACTTCGCGCAGGACTGCCTCGTCACGCACGGCCCGCCCGGCGTGCTCAATGCGGTGACCGGCGTGTGCGGGCTCGCGGCGATGCTATGGCTCTATGGCGTGGCATGGCACCAGCCGATGGCGCAGTCGATCGCCTGGGCGCGGACGTCGTTGACCGAGGCGCTGCCTTCGGCGCAGTCGCTGTTTCCGAGCGGCTTCTCGCGGGCCGGCGTCACCGGCGTGAGCGGCGGCATCAAGTCCGCCGCTCCCGCACCGGCGCCTAAACCCGTCCCGACGGTCGAAGAGGAGCCCTCCGGCCCCGTCGACCCGGTTCTCGAAGCGCAGTTCGCCGACCGCCGGGCACGCGCGGCGGTGCTCAAGGCGGAAGGGCCGCGAATGCTGCAGGCGGGCAATTTCCGGCGTGCCGCCGAGCTATGCCGCGCGTGGACCGACCTCGAGCTCGGCAATCCCGAAGCGTGGCGCTGTCTCGGCCAGGCGCTGCAGGCGCAGGGCTACCACCAGGACGCGATCAACGCGTTTCGCAAGGCGAAGCAGTACGATCCCAACGACCGCACGCTCGACGCCGCCATCGACCGCAGCCAGAAGGGCATCGTCGCGGACTTCATCAGCCGCAACCGGCGCTAGCGGCAGCGGCTACGTCACCACGGCAATCCACAGCGGCAGCGTGACCGCCGCGATCAGCGTTCCCGTGGAGATCAGCAGCGCGACGGCGCCGCCGTGGCCGCTCATCTGGGTAGCGAGGATGTAAGCCGACGGCGCCGTCGGCACGGCCGCCATCGCCACCGCGACCTGCCGCTCGAGCGGCGACAGGCCGGCAAGGTTCGCGGCCAGCAATGCCACCGCCGGCATGGCGACGAGCTTGACGCCGTTCCACCAGGCAATCGCCGCAGGCGTCAGCGTCGCCGCCTTGAACGTCAATCCCGCGCCGACGGCAAGCAGCCCAAGCGGCACCGCGGCGCTGGCGAGGAGCCCGAGAAAGTGCGACGCGACCGCGGGCAGCGGCAGCGCCGCCGCCTTCCACGCGATGCCGGCTGCGCAGGCGAGCACCAGCGGATTGCGCGCAAGCTCGACGACGATGCGCGATTCCCGCCCGCGGGCCAGCATGCCGACGGCGGCGATGTTGACGACCGGGACGAGCACGCCGATGAGCAGGCTGATCGCGGCGAGCGCGGGCTCGCCGCCGATCGGCCCCGCGACCGCCAGCGCGATATACGTATTGAAGCGGAATCCGCACTGAAAGCAGGCCGCGAACGTCGCGCGCGGAAGCCGGAACAGCGGCTGCGCGAGCGCCGAAAGCAGCATGCCCGCGAGCGTGAACGCGAGCCCGACCGCCGCCAGGCGTCCCGCATCGGCGAGCGCGAGCGACGAAGTCGCGAGCGAGCGGAACAACAGCGCCGGAAAGAGCACGAAGTAGACGAGGCGCTCGAGCCCCGTCCAGAAGGCCGCGTCGAAGCTTCGCAAGCGCTTCAACGCCGCGCCGGCGGCGATCAGCAGGAAGTCGGGCAGCAGCAGGAGCGCGATGGTCATCGCGGCGCGCAGTCTGCGCGCAGCGCGCACGAGCAGCTCATTTGCCTCGCCAGTTGCGTCCTCAGTTGCGTCCTCAGGTGTGTCGTATCCGGCGCAGCAGCGCGCTGGTCGAGCGATCGAACTCGAACGGGATGGCGACGAAGCGGCCCCCCGCCGCAATGGTCTCCGCCGCGCCGGCGGTGCTCGCCGCGGTGTAATCGCCGCCCTTGACGAGCACGTCCGGGCGGCAGGCGACGATCAGGTCGCGCGGCGTATCGGCGTCGAACGGCACGACGAGATCGACGGCGGCGAGCGCGGCCAGCACCGCCATGCGGTCGTCGAGCGAATTGAGCGGACGGTCGTCGCCCTTGCCGAGCCGGCGCACCGAATCGTCGGTATTGACGGCGACGACCAGCGCGGCGCCAAGGCCGCGGGCCTCGTCGAGATAGGCGACATGACCGCGATGCAGGACGTCGAAGACGCCGTTGGTGAACACGAGCGGCCGCGGCAGGCCGCGCGATGCGTTCCTGCGCGTCGACGGCAGTCGCGATCTTCGCAGCGTAGCGCGGCGCCGGGCTCACTTGGGAACGCGGCCTAGTTCTTGTATTCGAATACCTTGACGACCCGCGCGACCCCCGAGGTCGTGGCGGCGACCTGCGCCGCCTGCTCCGCTTCCTGGCGCGGCACGATTCCCATCAGATAGACAACGCTGCGCTCGGTGACGACCTTGATGTAAAGCGCCTTGAACCTCTCGTCATCGAACAGCCGCGTCTTCACCTTCGACGTGATGTACGTGTCGTCGGTGCGGGCGGAAAGATCGGTCACCGGTCCGATCACCATCTCGTTTTGCACGGTGCGCACGCGATCGGTCGTCTTCGCGATTTTCGTGATCTCGTCCTGCACGACGGTCGACGGCGCTTCGCCGGTCAACAGCACGATGCCGTTGTAGCTCGTGACGTTGAGGTGCACCTCGTTGCCCCAGCGGCTCCCGGCAGCCGTGGAGACCTTGAACTCGATCGTCTGATCGTCGAGCTGGGCGCCGGTCGAGCGCTGGTCGTTGGCGACGACCGCGCCGTAACCCACGCCGACGGCGATCACCGCCGGCGCGCAGCCGTCGAGCAGCAGGGATCGCGGCCAGCAGCGCCACGATGAGGACAGCAGGCGCCGCGATCGGTCGATGCGGAAAGGCTCATGGTTCTTCTCCGAGCAGCGCGTTGTCCACCGCGTCGCACAGGCAGTGAATGGTCAACAGGTGCACTTCCTGGATGCGGGCCGTGCGCTCGTGCGGGACGCACAGATGGACGTCGGATTCGCCGAGCAGCGCGGCGATGCGGCCGCCGCCGCGGCCGGTCAGTGCGACGACGCGCATTTCGCGCTCGCGGGCCGCCTCGATCGCCGCGATCACGTTGCCCGAATTGCCGGAAGTCGAGATGGCGAGCAGCACGTCGCCCTTTGCGCCGAGCGCCCGCACCTGCTTCGCGAAAATCTGCTCGAACGAATAGTCATTGGCGACAGCCGTGAGGATCGATGTGTCTGTGGCAAGGGAGATCGCCGGAAGTTCCGGCCGCTCGCGCTCGAAGCGGCCGACCATTTCCGCCGCGAAGTGCTGGGCGTCGCACGCGGAGCCGCCGTTGCCGCAGGCGAGGATCTTGCCGTCGGCGAGCAGGCATTCGGTGAAGGCGCCCGCCGCGCGAGCGATGGCCGGCGCGAGCGCTTCCGTCGCCTCCTGCTTGAGGCGCGCGCTTTCCGCGAAATGCGCGCGGATGCGTTCTACGGGATCCATGAATTTAGCGCTTTCTCCTCGGCGGATTGTACAAGATTCGCTGCGCGATCCCATGCCTGGCGTTCGGTTCGGCCTCAGCACGGACCGTGCAAATCGTGATGCCGAGTCGTCGGTCTCCGAACGCGCTCCCGATGGCTTGCATCCCCAGTCAATTCCCGGGGCCCCTGCTCGCCGTTCGCGCGTTCCCCTCTCCGCCGCTCACGTCTCGACGATATTGCGCAGCCATTCGATCCGCGACGGATCGAGGGCATCCATCACGATCGCGTCGAAGCGGCACGGCGGCGTGCGCGGCAGTCCCGCGAGATACAAGCTCGCCGCGGCGACCATCCGTGCGCGCTTGGTTGCCGTGATGCTCGCCGCCGCGCCGCCGAAATCGTCGCGCCGCCGGAGCCGCACTTCGACGAAGACGAGCACCTCGCCGTCGCGCGCGACGAGATCGAGCTCGCCGCAGCGGCGGCGCCAGTTGTGCGCGACGATGACAAGGCCTTCCCGCCGGAGGAACTCGGCGGCGAGCGCCTCGGCCTGCGCGCCGTGCCGCGCCCGCGTCGTCAGGGGCCGCCGGCCGGCACCGCCTGGCCGCCCTTGAACTGCAGCGCGCGCGCTTCGCGGACGAACTGTCGCGTCGCGTCGAGCGTCAGGTGTCCGGTCGCGCCGTCGAATTCCATCCTGTCGATGCGACCCTCGGCGAGGAGCTGCGCCACGCGGAACGCGTCGATGCCGAGCGCGTAGAGGCGCTCGAGCGTCGCGCTGGAGAGCGCCGGCCGCGCAATGCGCGCGAACTCCTTCGCGTCCGGGGTCGCGAGCCAGGGGATGTCGACGAAATGGACATCCTCGAGCTCCCGCAGCGTCTCGCGCGGCTGGCCGTCGTTGACGCTGCTGCCGGCGTAGGTGGCGATCGTCCCGACGTAGGGCTTCACGAGCACCGCATCGGCGCCATCGAGGGCGAGCAGCGCCGCATCCACCTTGGACCGGACAAGCTCCCGTTTGAGGAGCACGAGCATGTCTTGTGCGCGATCGAAGTGCAGGCTGACGGGCGTGGCGCCGCCCAGGAGCACCCAATTGTCGGCGAACGCGCCGGCAAAGCGCTTTTGCAGCGGCGAATCGGCGCCGATGATCGCCACCGTCTGCGCGCCGGAGTCACGCGCGAGGCGCGCGAGCTGCCGTCCATCGCTCTCGACGCCGAGCGTCAGCGCGAACATGTTGGGTGGCAGCACGACGCCTTCGTCGACCTGGTTGAGCGCGAGCACGAACGGCGACTCGATGCCCAGGATGGCGATGGCCTTCACGTCGTCGCGCACGAGCGGACCGACGATGACGCGCACGCCGGCCGCGCGCGCCTGCTCGAACGCCGCCTCGACATCGCTGTCGCCGTGCGATATCACGAGCGGGGCCGCGCCCCCCGCGGCGGCGGCAGCCAGAAAGCCGTCCCGGACCGCGGCCGCCGCACGGCCGTAGGTCGCCGAGGTGAGCGGCAGCACCAGCGCGATGGCAGGCGCCGCGCGCGCGGGCGCAGGTGCCGGGGTCGCCGCGTCATCGCTCCTTGTCGGCGCCGTTTGCGCGGCGGACAATGCCGCGTGGGCGCAAGCGGCGAGGACGAGCGCGACGACATGCGCCCAAGCGCTTCGCGTCTGCGCGCGACGGCATTGGCGACGGATGGTCATGCGGCGATTCTTGATCTGACGTGCAGGCGATGGGGACCGGCGATAGCCCGGACGCGTTGGCGGCGCACGATGCTGCGCCACGCTTTCGCGCTGAGGGAGGATCATTATATGTGGTCGCGACTCCGCTCGGTAACCTCCGCGATGTGACGCTCCGTGCGCTCGACGTGCTTGCGAGCGCAGACGTCATCGCTGCCGAAGACACCCGCGTGACCACGATCCTGCTGCGTCATTACGGCATCGCGACGCGCCCGCTTTCGCTGCACACGCACAACGAGGCGCGGCGCGCGGCGCACATCGAATCCCTGCTTCGTGCCGGCAAGAGCGTCGCGCTCGTAAGCGACGCCGGCACGCCGGCAGTGAGCGATCCGGGGGCCCGGCTCGTCGCCGCCATCCGCGACGCGGGCCTGCCGGTGATCCCCATCCCCGGAGCGAATGCGGCGATCGCCGCGATTTCGGCCGCGGGGCTTGCGGCCGAGCGCTTTGCCTTTCTCGGTTTCCTGCCGACCGCTCCGAAGGCGAGACGAGCGTTGCTCACCGCGGTCGCGGGACTTCCGCTCGCCCTCGTCATCTACGAGGCGCCGCATCGGCTCGCCCGCACCGTGGCCGACCTCGCCGACGCGCTCGGCGGCAGCCGGAGGGTCGTCGTCGCGCGCGAGATCACGAAAAAATTCGAGGCGATCACGCGGATGCCGCTCGCCGATGTCGCCGCGTGGCTCGACGCGGATGCAAATCGGTCGCGCGGCGAATTCGTGCTTCTCGTCGACGCGCTGTCCGATTCTTCGCGCGACGACGCGGAGGCCACCCTTTCGTTGGATGTCGACCGGCTGCTGCGCGCGGTCGCGGCCGAGCTTCCGCCCACGCGCGCGGCGCGCGTGGCCGCCGACGCAACGGGAATCGCGCGCGATGCGCTCTACGCGAGGATTCGCTCGCTGAAGCTCGACGTCGACTGACGCGGCAAGCGCCAAACCAGCGCGTCCAAGATGGTGCGGCGGCAATTGAGCGCGCACCGCTTTGGTGAATTGTTCCCGGGTGTTTCGCAGCGAAGCTGCACGCGCGACCAGTCTCTTCGCGCCTAAGCTTCTGAATCAATTTCGAATGTCACCCGTCCGCGCCTCATGGCATGGATTGTGCGATGCATCATTGCAGAGTCCCGGCGCGGGGTCGAATGGCTGTTCCGAAGGCGCCGGCGGCTCGATTTCACCGGGCGCACTCATTTCAATCCAGGACACGGGGACCTTCCATGCAACGCAGAAACTTCATCCAGCGGTTGGCGTTGTCGGCCGCGCTCGCGACGGTCGGCCTCACCGCCGCCTCGCAGGCATTTGCCGCCGACACGATCAAGGTGGGCGTGCTGCATTCGCTTTCGGGAACGATGGCGATCAGCGAGACGGTGCTGAAGGACGTCGCGCTGATGACGATCGACGAGATCAACGCGAACGGCGGTCTGCTCGGCAAGAAGCTCGAGCCCGTCGTCGTGGACCCGGCGTCCAACTGGCCGCTGTTCGCCGAAAAAGCGCGGCAACTCATCTCGCAGGACAAGGTTGCCGCGGTGTTCGGCTGCTGGACCTCGGTGTCGCGGAAGTCGGTGCTGCCGGTCTTCGAAGAGCTGAACGGCGTCCTCTTCTACCCCGTCCAGTATGAAGGCGAGGAACTGTCGAAGAACGTGTTCTACACGGGCGCCGCGCCCAACCAGCAGGCGATTCCGGCGGTCGAGTACCTGATGAGCAAGGAAGGCGGCGGTGCGAAGCGCTGGGTGCTGCTCGGTACCGACTACGTGTATCCGCGCACGACGAACAAGATCCTGCGCGCGTTTCTCAAGTCGAAGGGTGTCGCGGACAAGGACATCGACGAGAAGTACACGCCGTTCGGCCACAGCGACTACCAGACGATCGTCGCGGACATCAAGAAGTTCGCTGCGGGGGGCAAGACCGCGGTGGTCTCGACGATCAACGGCGACTCGAACGTACCGTTCTACAAGGAGCTCGGCAATGCGGGCCTCAAGGCAACCGATGTTCCGGTCGTGGCGTTCTCGGTGGGTGAGGAAGAGCTTCGCGGCGTCGACACGAATCCGCTGGTCGGCCATCTTGCGGCCTGGAACTACTTCATGTCGCTCAAGAATCCCTCCAACGAGGACTTCAAGAAGAAGTGGGCTGCCTATGCCAAAGCCAAGAAGCTCCCGGGCGCCGACAAGCCGCTGACCAACGATCCGATGGAAGCCACTTATGTCGGCATGCACATGTGGGCGCAGGCCGTGACGAAGGCCAAGTCGACTGATCCGGACAAGGTGATCGCGGCGATGGCAGGACAGAAGTTCAGCGCCCCCGACGGCTTCGAGATCAAGATGGACGAGAAGAACCACCATCTGTGGAAGCCCGTGTTCATCGGCGAAGTGCAGAAGGACGGACAGTTCAACGTCGTCTGGAAGACCAAGGGCCCGATCCGCGCGCAGCCCTGGAGCCAGTACATCGAAGGCAACCAGACGAAGAAGGACGAGCCGGACAAGAAGTAGCTCCGGGCAACCTGCTGGACGCGCCGCGGGCGATGGCTTCCGATCACTGGCCGTCGCCCGCGTCGCATTTAGGGTTTCACCTACGCCGACCATGACCTCATTCGCCCACTCGTTGCGACGGTTCCTGCTCGCGCTGGCGCTGGTCGCCGCCCCGTGCGCTGCGCTCACCGTAGCGCCGGAGATCGCCCACGATCTTGCGCTCGGCGAAAACGACGCGAAGGTCGAGGCGATCAATACGCTGACGGCTCACCGGGGGCGCCGATGCGCTCGCCGTGCTGCAGGCGCTCTCCGATGGCGAGGTGCAGACCGCGGGCGAGCAGGTGCTGTGGATCAAGGACGGCAAGGCGACCGACCTCGCGACGGGGAAGGACGTGACGCCGATGCCGGCGTCGCGCGACGACGTGATCCTGAACAATCGGGTGCGCCGCGAGCTCGCGACCGCGATCGCCGCGCTCAAGCTGACCTCACCCGAGCGCGCGGTGCGCCTCGCGGCCGCCACGGAGCTCCAGAGCGGCGCCGACGAAGCGATGCTGCCCGCGATCGAGCGCGCGCTCGCGAAGGAAGACGACGCCGGCATCAAAGCGCTGCTGACACTCACGCAGGCGACGATCCAGCTCTCGAGCAGCGACAAGGCGCTGCGCATCGCCGCGATCCGCGCGCTCGCCGAGAGCCGTGATCCGAAGACCAAGATGCTGCTGCTTCCTCTCGTCGAGAAGAAGGGTGCCGATTTCGCCGAGCCCGACGGCGACGTGCGCGCCGAGGCCGAGCTGTCGCTTCGCGCGATCGAAAGCCGGCTCGCGACGGGGGAAACGATCGGGCGGATCTTCAGCGGCATCAGTCTCGGCAGCATCCTGCTGCTGGCAGCGCTCGGCCTCGCGATCACCTACGGCCTGATGGGCGTGATCAACATGGCGCACGGCGAGCTCATCATGATCGGCGCGTACGCCACGTACGTCGTGCAGAACTTCTTCCGCGCGCACCTGCCGCAGGCGTTCGACGCGTATCTCGTCGCGGCGATCCCGGTGGCGTTCGCTGCATCGGCGGTCGTCGGGATGGCGCTCGAGCGCAGCGTGATCCGCTTCTTGTACGGCCGGCCGCTGGAAACGCTGCTCGCGACCTGGGGGATCAGCCTCATCCTGATCCAGTCGATGCGCACGCTCTTCGGCGCGCAGAACGTGCAGGTCGAGAACCCGAACTGGATGTCGGGCGGCATCGAGCTGATGCCGAATCTCGTGCTGCCATGGAATCGCATCGCGATCATCGTGTTCGCGGCCGCGGTGGTGACGCTGATCTCGCTGCTCTTGACGAGGACGCGGCTCGGTCTTTTCGTTCGCGGCGTCACCCAGAACCGGCCGATGGCGAGCGCGCTCGGCGTGCCGACGAACCGCGTCGACATGTATGCGTTCGGCCTCGGCTCGGGCATCGCCGGTCTCGCCGGCTGCGCGCTGTCGCAGATCGGCAACGTCGGCCCCGACCTCGGGCAAAGCTACATCGTCGACTCGTTCATGGTCGTCGTGCTGGGCGGCGTGGGACAGCTCGCGGGGACCGTCTACGCTGCCGTGGGCCTCGGCATCGTCAACAAATTGCTCGAGGCGTGGTCGGGCGCGGTGCTCGCCAAGATCGCGGTGCTCGTGTTCATCATCGTCTTCATCCAGAAGCGGCCGCAGGGCCTCTTTGCGCTCAAGGGCCGGATGGCCGAAAGCTGAGCCCGAATGTGCGTGCGCCGACCATGAACGCTCCGCTGCCGCCGCTGCCGCTGCGCGTGCCGTTGCGCCCACCCGCGCGAGCGGTGCTGACGCGGCCGGGATGGGTCGCGTACGTCGTTGCCGCCTACGTCGTGCTGGTCCTGATCCCGTCGGCATACCTGCTGCTGCCGGCGAGCCATCCTTTGCACTTGTCCGATTATTTCGTGACGCTGACCGGCAAGATCATGTGCTACGCGATGGTCGCGCTCGCGATGGACCTGATCTGGGGCTACGCGGGCATCCTGTCGCTCGGGCACGGGCTCTTCTTCGCGCTCGGCGGCTACGGGATGGGGATGTACCTGATGCGCTCGATCGGCCGCGAAGGCGTCTACCACAGCGACCTGCCGGATTTCATGGTGTTCCTCGACTGGAAGGCCTATCCCTGGTACTGGAGCATGACCGATCACTTCTGGTTCGCGGCGTTGCTCGTGGTGCTGGTGCCCGGCGTGCTCGCGTTCGTGTTCGGATTCTTCGCCTTCCGCTCCAGGATCAAGGGCGTGTATTTCTCGATCATCACCCAGGCGCTGACGTACGCGTTCATGCTGCTTTTCTTCCGTAACGACACCGGCTTCGGCGGCAACAACGGCTTCACCGACTTCAAGCGGATCCTGGGCTACCCGATCGCGGCGCCGTCCACCCGCGCCGCGCTGTTCATCGCGACCGGCGTCGCGCTGCTCGCCGCGCTGCTGCTGTGCCGGTTCATCGTGGTGTCGAAGCTCGGGCGCGTGCTGACCGCCATCCGCGACGCCGAAAGCCGCGCGATGTTCATCGGCTACAACCCGCTCTGGTACAAGCTCTTCGTGTGGACGCTCTCCGCCGTGCTGTGCGGCATCGCAGGAGCGCTGTACGTGCCGCAGGTCGGGATCATCAATCCGGGCGAGATGTCGCCCGCGAACTCGATCGAGATCGCCATCTGGACCGCGGTGGGCGGCCGCGGCACGCTGGTCGGCCCGATCGCGGGCGCGTTTCTCGTCAATGGCGCCAAGAGCTGGTTTACCCAGGCGTTCCCCGAATTCTGGCTGTTCTTCCTCGGGCTGCTCTTTGTCCTCGTCACGCTGTTCCTGCCTTCCGGCGTGATCGGGCTCGTGCGGCGCCGCGCATCGCGCGGAGTCTCGCGATGACCGCGCTGCATCCGGTCGATGCCGGCTCGGCGGGGATGTCCCAGTCGGGGATGCGCGTCGCCGGCGCCGGCGTCGACACGACGCACGGCCCGATCCTGTATCTCGACGGCATCACCGTCAGCTTCGACGGCTTCAAGGCGCTGAACGATCTGTCGCTGACGATCGAGGACGGCGAGCTTCGCTGCATCATCGGCCCGAACGGCGCCGGCAAGACGACGATGATGGACGTCATCACCGGCAAGACGCGACCGGACGCGGGCACCGCGTTCTTCGGGCAGACCATCGATCTCGCGCTGCTCACCGAGACCGAGATCGCGCATGCCGGCATCGGCCGCAAGTTCCAGAAGCCGACGGTCTTCGAGCAGCACACGGTGTTCGAGAACCTCGAGCTTGCGATGAAGGCCGACAAGCGGGTGCGCGGGACGATCCACGCGCGCCTGACATCGTCCGATCTCGACCGGATCGCGGAGATGCTTGTCCAGATCCAGCTCGCCGACGCCGCCGGACGGCTCGCGGGACTCCTCTCGCACGGACAGAAGCAATGGCTGGAGATCGGGATGCTGCTGATGCAGGAGCCGCGGCTCCTGCTGCTCGACGAGCCCGTGGCCGGCATGACCGACGACGAGACGATGCGCACGGCGGAGCTGTGCCAATCGCTGGCCGGCCGGCACTCGGTCGTCGTCGTCGAGCACGACATGGACTTCATCGCGAAGATCGCGCGCAAGGTCACCGTGCTGCACGAGGGCAGCGTGCTCGCCGAGGGCGCGATGGACGTCGTGCAGGCGGACCCGCGGGTGATCGAGGTCTACCTCGGCCGCTAGACATGAGACGAACCCCACGCTTGCTGCGCTCGCTGCCCCCCGAGCGGGGCGCAGTCGGTGGCTTTGGGCGGGCCGGCGCCCCCGACATGCTGACCGTATCCGGACTCAATCAGTATTACGGCGGCAGCCACACGCTGCGCGACGTCGCGTTCGAGGCGCCCTCGGGCGCGGTGACGACGATTCTCGGCCGCAACGGTGTCGGCAAGACGACGTTGCTGAAATGCCTCGCGGGACTCCTGCCGGCGCGCTCGGGCACGATCCGTTTCGACGGCGCCGACGTCACGACGTTGCCGCCTCACCAGCGCGCGCACCTGGGCTTCGGTTACGTGCCGCAGGGCCGCGAGATCTTTCCGCGCCTCACCGTTCTCGAGAATCTTCGCCTCGGCCTCGCGACGCGGCCGGCCGGAACGCCCATTCCCGAGCGCATCTTCGAGATGTTCCCGGTGCTCCGCGACATGCTCAACCGGCGCGGCGGCGACCTCTCCGGCGGCCAGCAACAGCAGCTCGCGATCGGCCGCGCGCTCGCCATGGGCCCGAAGCTGCTCGTGCTGGACGAGCCGACCGAAGGCATCCAGCCCTCGATCATCAAGGACATCGAGCGCGCGATCCGGCGCCTCGCCGCCGAGGGCGAGATGGCGATCCTGCTGGTCGAGCAGTACTACGATTTCGCGCGCTCGCTCGCCGACCGCTACGTGATCCTGTCCCGCGGCGAGGTGATCAAGTCAGGCAAGGGCGCCGACATGGACGCCGACGGCGTGCGGGCGTGCCTGACGGTCTGACACCGGCCAATCATTAACCTAGGTCAAGGCGGCCCGCGTCGGCCCCGGCGACAATCCTCCTCATTCGCGGGAGTATCACCGCTTATCGGGAGCCGCAATGGCCAACGCCGCCGCTGCCGACCTCGTCCTCGACACCGCCCTGGTGAAGAAATACGACGGGTTCGGTCCTCGCTACACCTCGTACCCCACTGCTGATCGCTTTCACGCCGGCGTCAAGGCCGAGCACTACGTCAACGCGCTCGCCGCGCGCAACCACGAGCGGCCGACGGCACCGTTGTCGCTGTACGTGCACATCCCGTTCTGCAACACGATCTGCTACTACTGCGCGTGCAACAAGGTCATCACCAAGGACCATGGGCGCTCGGCCAAGTACATCAAGTACGTCGGCCGCGAGATCGAGATCGTGAGCGGCCTCGTCGAAGGCGGCCCGCGGGTGGAGCAGCTGCACTTCGGCGGCGGCACGCCGACGTTCCTCGCGCGCGACGAAATGACGATGCTGATGGGAATGTTGCACACCGGCTTCGCGTTTGCGCCGGATGCCGAGATATCGATCGAGGTCGATCCGCGCAAGGTCGGCGCCGACACGATCGAGTTCCTCGCGTGGCTGGGCTTCAACCGGATCTCGGTCGGCATCCAGGATTTCGACCCTGTCGTGCAGCAGGCGGTGAACCGGATCCAGACCGAGGCCGAGACGATGACGGTGATCGACGCCGCCCGCGCCAACGGATTCGTGTCGGTCAACGCCGATTTGATCTACGGGCTGCCGCTGCAGTCGGTGGCGGGATTTTCGGCGACGCTCGACAAGGTGATCGCCGCCGCGCCCGACCGCATCGCGCTCTACAGCTACGCGCACGTCCCGCATCTCTTCAAGCCGCAGCGCCGGATCGATTTCGATGCGCTGCCGGCGCCGGAGACCAAGCTCGCGATCCTCGCGCTCGCCATCGACAAGCTCGGGCAGGCGGGATACCGCTACATCGGGATGGACCACTTCGCGAAGCCCACGGACGAGCTCGCGGTGGCGCAGGCACAGCGCAAGCTGCATCGCAACTTCCAGGGATACTCGACGAAACCCGACTGCGACATGCTGGCGTTCGGCATCTCGGCGATCGGCAAGGTAGGGTCGGCGTACATCGCCAACGTGAAGACGCTCGACGAGTACTACGAACGGCTCGACGCGGGCGCGCTGCCGGTGATGCGCGGCGTCGAATTGAATGCCGACGATCTCATCCGCCGCGACGTGATCCAGAAGCTGATGTGCAACTTCGAGCTCGACTTCGACGAGCTGTCGCGCATCTACGGGATTCCGTTCGCCGGGTACTTCGCGCCGGACCTGGAAGCGCTGAAGCCGCTTGCCGCGGACGGCCTCGTCGAGCTCACCGACCGCAGCGTCAGGGTGACGATCCGCGGGCGGCTCCTCGTGCGCACTGTCGCAATGCAGTTCGACCGTTACCTCCGCGAGGCGCAGCAGAAGGCGCAGTACTCGCGCGTTATCTGAAGTCGGCGAGGCGTCCGTCGGCCTGAGATGTGGTCGACAACAGCGGCGTTCGTGCCTTACCACGAGCCGTGATCGCGCTATGAGGCCCGGTTTCCGCAGTCGCCTGCGAGCCTCCGGTTGTCGCGTACACCTCGATGTTCGCGGTGAAACCGCCGCGCTCGCGACGGTATGGCTCCATCTCCATTTATGCGGATGGCATAGCGAATACTTGTTGACAGCGCGTCCCGCAAATGAGGAAATGCGCCGCGTCGAGGGAATACGGATTAGCCAACGCGCACGGGCGCAGTTGCCCGAAGCCGCAAACGTCGAGAGTCGAGGACCTGTGGTTGCGCTCTCCGGCAGCGCCGGACGAGCGTGGATTGCGGGCATCACGAGACCGGATACGTCACCAGCGCTCCAGCTGCGGGCGTTACGAGAAGAAACGAGAGAGGGTTGGTCATGCGCACGTATTTCCTATTTGCCTGGCGTGTTGCACTCGTCGCCGCCGGTCTCGGCCTGCCCGTTGGCATCGTGTTCGCGGCGCCGCCGGCACCCCCCGCCGTCGGCCCGAACGTCAACATGGTCACGGGCACGCAGTGGCCCGAGGGCGACCCGTTCCTGACCAAGCAGAACGAGCCTTCACTCGCCATTTCGTCGCGCAATGCGCGGCACCTGCTCGCGGGGGCGAACGACTATCGGCTCGTCCCCGTCGAGATCGCCGAGACGCTGGACGATCCGGAAGCGTGGGTCCAGATCTTCAAGTCGGTCGACGGCGGCCAGTCGTGGCGCGGCACGCCGCTCGGCGGCTGCCCGCTCAGCATTCCCGAATGCGACGATTCGACCGGCCTGACCGCAAAGCTTCTCGGGCTTCACCCGAACTTCGGCGCTGACCCGACGGTGCGCGCCGGACCGTACGGCACGTTTTTCCTCTCGTTCATCGCCGGTACGCGGAACACTAACGCGAACGGCGTCGTGGCCGTCCAGCGTTTCGTCGACAAGAACAACGACATCCAGCGCGCGACCGACGTGCGCCCCTGCACGCAGGGCACGCCGGGCTGCCGGTTGGTGTCAATCCCGGACGGCTGCACGCAGGGCACGCAGGGCTGCACAACTCAGTATCTCGCCCTGAAACCGGCGCAGGACCCGATTCTTCCCGACGTGCTCAACATCATCGACGTCGGCACGCCGGGTCAGGGCAAGGACAAGCCGTGGGTCGCCGCCGACGTCGGCGGGCGGTCCTGGAACGCGGGCAAGACCTGCGAGCTCCTCACTTGGACCAAGGGCCGAACCGACGTCACGCCCGCCGCGGAGACCGTGCCCGCCTTCAACGTCTACGTGTCGTACGCCAATTTCGCGGGCAATGCTACGCATCCGTCGATCTTCGTCGCGGCCTCGAGCGACTGCGGCAAGACCTTCGGCAAGCCGCAGAAGGTCAGCCAATCGGCGTGGGCGAACCAGGGCACGAGCAGCGCCGTCGATCCGCTGACCGGCACCGTCTACGTCGTGTGGCGCAACTTCGACGGGCCGCAGCAGATCATGATGGCCAAGTCGACCAATGGCGGGCATTTCCTGGATCGGTCCGATCGTCGTCGCGAAGTTCAATCCTTACGACCAGGGCGCGACCGGCGTGTCGTTCCGGACACTCGGATTCCCATCGGTCGCCGTATCGGTGAGCGGCGGCGTGAGCCGCGTTCACGTCGCGTGGACGCAGCGCAAGGTGGCGCCAAATGCGACGGCGCCCTACGCGTGCCCGGCGGCCGATCCCGCGCAATGCGACGCGCGCATCGTCGTCGCGACGTCGAAGGATGGCGGGGTCACCTGGCCGGCAGCCGTGCCGGTCGACAGCGGGTACACCGTCGATCTCAACCTGCGAATGGGTCCGTCTACAGTCACCACCGCGGTCACCAGTTGCAGCCGACGCTGACCTTCACCGCCGGCAAGCTGCTTGCGACGTGGCTCGACTCGCGACTGGATCAGTCCGAAGGCTACCTGACGTGCAAGGCTTCCGTTCCCGACTGCACCAGCGTGAGCGACATGGTCGAGTCGCGCCGGCCCGCGAAGAACTCGAACCTCGACCCCGCGTGCCACATCGACGTCACGCAGTGGTCCGCCGCTGTCGAGTCTGCCGCCGGCCACCAAGGCCCTGTACGACCAGTGCAACCACCCCGAAGCGGTGTGGACCCCCTACATCACCGACGGCACGCTCGGCCTCGTCCGGCGCCACACGGTGGACGTCTACTCCGCGATGGCGGATCCCGCCGACGCGCCGGTCTTCACGTCGAGCCGCGTCTCGCAGTACACGTTCGGGACGACGGTGCAATCGGATGCGAGTGTGTCTGTTCATCCCGGAGACACGATCACGCCAAAGCGCGGAACCTACGACATCGTCCAGAAGGAGGTCAACGCGCCGAACTTGCCGATGTTCTCGGCCGGCAAGTCGGCGTTCATGGGCGACTACATCGATAGCGCCGGGCAGCTCATCGTCGCGACGACCGGCGACTCCCAACACCCCTACAAGTTCAACGTCGGCGGCGGTGCGAGCGGCACGTTCGTGACGAGCGGCTTCGCCCCGGCATTCCACGTCGCGTTCACCGACAACCGCGACGTCATTCCGCCGCTCTCCGGCGACTGGGCCTCCCCGACCTGCACCACGACGGCTTTCACGAAGGACGCGAACGGCAACATCATCGGCGTCGACCCGACCGTCGGCTGCGGCTCCCCCGGCTACGCCGGCAACCGCAACCAGAACGTCTACACGGCGGCCATCGCCGAGAATTCGGTCGCATTCGCCAATGCGAACTCGAAGGCCCTCGACTCCACGACGGAGCGCGCTTACTCGGTCACCGTGCGCAACATGAGCGGCGACCTGCGCAACTATCAGCTGACGCTGGTTCGCGGGTCGCTGGCGCGACGGCATCGTTCCACAACACGCCCCTCTCGCCGACGCAGAACATCGTCGTGCAGCCGCGGTCGTCGTCGGCCCGCACGGTCTGGGTGAAAGGCCCCTCCACGGGAACCGTCGAGGTCGACGTCACGTCGACGGACAGCGGTTTGGTGCCGTTCGTCACGAAGGTGCTCCTGAACCCGGACTCGAGCGCGCCGCTCGTCACGAACGGCGATGGCGGCCCCGCGACGACCGACACGGCGCCAGACAATTTCGGCAACGTGGTGATGTCGAACGCGGTGATGACGAACTACTTGCTGGCGAACAACCCGCTCACGACGCCGTGATGTCGAACAACGCGATGACGAACGCCGCGATGTCGAACGTGGTGTTTTCGAACGCGGCGATGTCGAACGACCCGGCCGTCAATGCCGCGATGTCGAACGTCGTGATGTCGAACGTCGTGATGTCGAACAACGCGATGACGAACGCGGTCATGAGCAACGTCGTCATGACGAACAACACCCTGAACGCCGCGATGACCAACCTCGACCCGGCCAACGTCGCGATGTCCAACGCGGTGATGTCGAACAATGCGATGACCAACGTCGCGCTGACGAACGGCCCTGCTGGGCAACGTGGTGATGACGAACAACGCGATGACGAACGCCGTGATGTCCAACGTCGCGATGTCCAACGTCGCCATGTCGAACAACGCGATGACTAACGATCCGCTGCGATACGCCGTTATGACGAACGCGCCGCTCAGCGACCCCTCGGGCGGCACGGTTCCCGACGCGGACCCGTTGCGCAGTGTCGAAGTCGGCGCCGTCGAGATCGCGCAGAACCCGTTCCAGTCCGGCGACCTCGCGAACAGCAATTTCAAGGAAACGACGTTCGCGATCCGCAACCGCGGGAACGTCGATACGACGCTCGCGATCAAGATGATGCTGCGCGACGCGATCTGCAGCGGCGACACCGGCAACCCGGCGACGAGCTACACATGCAGGCCGCCCGAGGACGCCGACCATCAGCCGCTCTACAAGCTGCAGCTCGTGCTGCGCAAGGTGTCCATGCTGCCCGTGGCCATCCCGCCGACGGGACCGGCGGTGTCGACGGGCCGCGCGATCCGCATCGGGCTCACGCAGTCGAATGTCGAAGTCTCGAACGTTTCCGACCCTGCCGCTGGTCGACCCGACCGATCCGAACTTCGGGAAGTTCCTCCCGGACGATCCGAAGGCCGCGATGCTGACGCTGGCGCCGGGCGAGTATGCGTACGCGACGATTCGCGCGATCGGCGTCGGCGGCGCGCACGCCGCCCGACCCGGCCGATCTGCTGCAGTGGGGCGTGAAGACCGTCGCGTCCAACGCCACGACAACGGCGGCGCCGCTGATCATCACGACGCAATCGTTCCAGACGTCGTTTGTCGCACTCACGCCCGCAAATCCGGGTCCCGCGGTCACCGCCTTCGGCGGCACGACGACGCCGACGGTACCCATCAGCGGAACCGTTCAGTGCACGGACAATCTCGGCAATCCCGTGCTCAACGGCTCGGGTGTTCCCGCGCCAGGCCTTGGTGGTCTCGGCAACTGGTACATCGATACCAGCGTGGTCCCGCCGATGCTGTACGGACCCAAGATCGCGACTGGCTGGACCTACAACACCATTACGCCGCCGGCCATCTCGCCGGTCCCGTTGATTTCCAGCGTCGCTCGTCCCGGCGATCCTCAACCGGGGCCGCACGCGATCCTGCCGTTCTGTCCGCTGCCTCCCAATGGCAGCGCGGTCGCGCTGAGCGGGTTCACGACAGACGCTGCGTCGCAGGTCAGCACGGCGCACCTGTCTTTCACGCCGCAATACTGGGGCGACTTCTACGTGCGGATGAGCGTCGGTGACGCGAGTTCGCCCCAGCAGACCGACCAGCAGGTCGTCAAGGTGCACGTCGATCCGAGGATTCCGAATCTCGTCTTCAGTCCCCCGGCGCAGCTCGTCTACAACTCGCCCTCGCTCGATCTCAATCTCCTTGCATCGAGCGATTCCCCGGTGACGATCACGTTCTCGACGTCGGGTCCGTCATGTACGCTCGCGGGCGACGGGCATACGCTGAACGTGGTTCAGGCGAGCCCCTACAGCCCGCCGGTCGCCGACTGCCTCGTGACTGCCAGCCAGGTAGGCAACGAAACGTATGCGCCGAAGAGCATGCAGAAGGCGATCTTCATCGACCGCGCGTCGCAGACGATCGTGATCGACTCGATCCCGGCTAGCGGCGGCCTTACATACAACAACAACGGTCTGCCGGCCGCGACGCTGGTCGCATATGCGGCGAGCACGACGGCACCGAACTCGAACCTGGCGGTGACGTTCACCTCGCAAACCCCGTCCGTCTGCACGGTCACTTCCGGGGGCGTGCTGACGATCATGGGCGCGGGCACCTGCACGATCACCGCCGACCAGGGCGGAGATCCGAACTACAAGCCGGCGCCGACAGCCACGCCGGCGGGCTTCGTCATCAATCTGGCGAACCAGGTGATCGCATTCACGAAGCCTGCTGATGCAACATACGGAAACGCGCCGTTCGCCCTTGTTGCTACGAGTTCGAGCCCGACGGCGCCGCCGTTGGCGACTACATTCATCGTGTTCAGTTATGTGTCGGGCCCGTGCTCGGTTTTGGGCGCATCGGTCACGATTACCGGTGCGGGCCGCTGCACGATCGCGGCGGACAAGGCCGGCGACTCGAATTACAAGACCGCGCCGACGGTCGTGCAATTCTTCGACATTGCGAAGGCCGACCAGATCATCGCGTTCCCGAAGCCGGCCGACGTAACGTACGGCGATGCGCCGTTCGCAGTCACCGCGACGAGCTCCAGTCCGACCGCCGGTGTTTCGTCGAGCAATCCGATTGTCTTCAACTCGACGACGCCGTCGACGTGCACGACCGGCGGCACCAACGGCTCTACGGTCACGATCGTCACCGCCACGCCGCCCACGTGCACGATTACCGCGGACCAGGCGGGAGACGCTAACTACAATGCCGCGACCCAGGTCACGCGGTCGCTGGCGGTGAACAAGGCGCCGACGCAGTTCACCGTGGCGGCGTCCTACTTCACCGACTTTGGCACACCGACCTCGATCGACGCCAAGCTGAACCGCACGGACAAACCGACGATCTTCCCGCCCAACGCGGCGTCGGTCGTGCTGAAGAAGGGCGGAGCGACGGTCAACACGTACTCGCCGATCGCGGGCACGAGTCTCGTTCCCGCGGACGCGGCGATCGGGGGTTTCACGATCACCGACAACTTGATCCTTACCGAAACTTATTCGCTCACGTTCGACTACCCGGGGAACGCGAACTTCCTCGCGGCGACACAGGCGACGGCGCCGCTGCGCGTCGAGGGCTTCTCCGCGGCCGCGAACATGAACGTGGCGCGCGCCGGCCACACGTCGACCTTCTTGCTCGACGGCACGGTGCTCGTTGTGGGCGGCGTCACGGACGCGGCCGGCAACCCGACCGCGACCGCCGAGGTCTACTGCGCGGTCCAGACCGCTCCGCTGACGCTGCGTGCGTCGACAACGGATGTCGGCACGTTCAAGAATGTGCCCACCCCCATGGGCACGGCGCGCGTCCGGACACACCGCGACGCTGCTCGCCGACGGAACCGTCCTCGTCACGGGTGGTTTCGTCGACGCGGCGTACAACGCGACGACGTCCGCCGAGGTCTATTGCTCGGCAGTCGCCGGACCGCTGTGCACTTCGGCTACCGACGTCGGAACATTCAAGGTTGCGAGCATGATGGCGATGCCGCGCGGCTTCCACACGGCGACGCTGCTTTCCGACAACAGGGTGCTGATCGTTGGCGGTTACCCCGACAACGGCACTCCGCCGACGAAGACGTCCGAGGTCTATTGTTCGGCGGCCGGCGGGCCTTGTGCCACCGCCGATACTTTCACGCCTTCGGGCAGCATGACGACCGGACGTGATTACTTTGCGGCGGTGCTGCTGCCTGACGGCACCGTGCTCGTCGCCGGCGGCGAGACCGATTTGGCGGGTACGACGACAAATTCGGCGGAGATCTACTGTTCGGCCATCGGCGGCCCGTGCACCGCTGGCGATGGCACGTTCCAACCGGCCGCGAACCCGATGTCTTCGGAGCGCTCGGGACCTACGGCAACACGCTTGCAGGACGGACGCGTGCTGGTCGCCGGCGGCCAAACGAACGTGTATCCCCCCGCGACACCGACGGCGAGCGTCGACTTGTATTGCGCCGTCGTCGCCGGCAGCTGCACGGCCGGCGATCTGGGCAAGTTCCAGCCCACAGGGCCTCTCGTGCCTGCTCGCATGGATCACAAGTCCACCGTCCTGACCGATGGCGGGGTCCTTGCTACCGGCGGTCTGGGTGTAGTGGGACCGACGGACGTGGTGCTCGCGACGTCGGAGTTGTTCGATCCGGCGGGCAATGTGTTCTTGGCCGGCAGCGACGATGACGAGTCCACGCTCCGCCCATGCGGCCACGCGACTCGGGGACGGCCGTGTGCTTGTCACGGGTGGAGGCGGCGCCATTGGCGGACCGCCGCTCAATTCGGCCGAGCTCTACAACGGACCGTTCTAGCCGTTGACGCAGGCCGCATCGCCCTCTCCGCGATCGCTCGCGGAGGGGGCGATTTCTTTTCCGGAGTGGCCGCTCGCCGCGGCCCGCTGTGTGCGACCGCGCCTGCCCGGCTCAGTCCGCGACGCCCATCTTCACCAGCAGCGGCTGCCACCGCGGGTCGTCGTGGATCTTGTGCAGGAACGGGTCAGTGCGCAGATAGGATAGGCCGGGGTCGCGCGCGGCGTAGGCCCGCTCGAACCACTCGAATGCCGTGTCTGCGTCGCCGCAGGCCGCGTAGACGTCGGCGACCTGATACGGGCTATCCGCGCCGAACTTGTCGATGAGCTGACGGAGCGCCGCGTCGGACTCGGCCCAGTTGCCAATCGCGTGGTGCGCGACCGCGAGCCCGAGCAAGCGGAAGATCTCGGTGATTTCCTTGTACATCAGCTCGACCGCGTCCTCCGGGCGGTCCTGCGCAAGCGCGAGCAGACCCAGCCAGCAATAGGTGAGCCCACCCTGCGGGCTCATCTGCAGCACCTTGTGCAGCACCGCCTCGGCTTCCTCCAGCTCGCCCGCGCCCAGGCAATAGAGCGCGTGGTTGCGGTGGAGCGGCACGTTGAGCGGATCGAGCAGCATCGCCTTGTGCGAAATCTCGATCGCCTTGTCCAGCCGTCCGAGCGTCGCCAGCAGGTTGGCTGCGCCGTTCATCGCGATCGTGCTGCCGGGGGCGAGCTCCAGCGCGCGCTGGAATGCCGCTTCGGCGCCCTTCCAGTCCCAGTCGAAGGCGCGCAGCACCCATCCCAGGGCGACGTGCGCTTCGGCGAGCTCGGGCTCGACGTCGAGCGCGCGCTGCGCCGCCGCCTTTGCCCGCGCGAATCCCTCGGCGAAGGGCACCCAGTGCTGGCCGGCCTGATCCGAGTAGGCGCGCGACAGTCCCGGCCCATGCGAGCGCGTAGCCCGGATCGAGCTGGATCGCCTGCAGATAACACTGGATCGCCTTCGCTGCCCCGTCCTTCGTCAGCTGCTCGCGCAGGAATTGCCCCTGCAGGTAGAACTGGTAGGCCTCGGCGTTCTGGCTGCGCCCCTTCGCCGCCGCCGCCACCTCGGCCTTGACCTTCGCGCCCGCACGACTTGTCCGGCGCCTCCAGCATCAGCGCGCGGCGCAGCTCCGTCACCACCGATTGGGCGATGTCGTCCTGCACCGCGAAGATGTCGTCGAGCTCGCCGGTCGTAGGTCTCCGACCACAGGTGCGAGTCGGTCATCACCTGGATCAGCTGCGTGTTGATCCGCACCCGCTTGCCGGCCATGCGCACGCTGCCCTCGAGCACGTTCGCGACGTTGAGCTTCTTCGCGACGGTCGGGATGTCGGTGTCCTTGCCCTTGAAGCTGAACGCCGAGGTGCGCGAGGCCACCCGCAGCCCGCTGATCTTCGCCAGCACGTTCATCAGCTCTTCGGACAGGCCGTCGGCGAAGTACTCGTTGTCCTCGTCGTGGCTCATGTTGACGAACGGCAGCACCGCGATCGACGGCACCTTGTCGTCGATCGCGAGGATGCGCTTCAGCGGGGGAAAGTCGTCGCGCAGCTCCGGATGTGTCAGCTGGAAGACAAGCTCGGGCTGCGCGAGGTCCTTCAGCGTGTGCTCACCCAGCGGCTTCAGCGTGACGAGCGGCGGCAGGAGCCCGGCGCACATCTCGCACGTACGTTCGGAAACGAGCGTCTGCCCGCCGTGGCCCACCGCCATCAGGCGCGCCACGCGGTTCAGCGTCGGGCCGAAGTAGTCGCCGTCGCGGTGTTCGGAGGTGCCGCTGTGGAGTCCCATCCGCACGGCAGATCCGCGCCGTCGGGGGCCACGGCTCGACCTGCAGCGCGCGCTGCGCGGCGAACGCCGCGGCAACGCCCTCGGCCGCGGTGCCGAACGCTGCGCAGAACGAATCCCCGCCGGTCTTGAAGATCTTGCCGCCATTGCCCTGGATCGCGCTGCGCAGACAGCACGTCGTGACGCACCAGCGCGACCTTCATGGCCTCCTGCTCGGTCTCCCACAGCCGCGTGCTGCCCTCGATGTCGGTGAACAGGAAGGTGACGAGCGCCGCGGACGGCCACAGTGGCTGGTCGGGAGCGTCGGCAGAGTCGGTAGAGGTGGGGAACACGATGAACTTCGATCGAAACGAATGCTGAAGCGCTGCGGAAGACCTGTATCTTGCGTTGCAAGGCGCCGTCGCGCAACCTCCGCCGGCGGATCCCGCCTGCTTCGCCCGTTTCGCGCTCGGCGGCTACTCCCAGACGATCGACGCGCTCGCCGCCGGCGCGCAGCCGCTCCGCGCGCGCCTGGAGGAAGCGCTGGAACGACGGCTCGTTGCGGTAGGCGCCGCTCGCCACGTAGTCGAGCGCCGACGCGAAGTGGAACGCCCGCAGGTACGCATCCAGCCGGAGCACCTCGCGCCCGCTCGCGTCGAAGAGCACGACGGTCGGCGTGTAGGCGATGCGAAGGTCGCGCGCCCAGGCGTCCGCTTTGACCTTGGCGCCGTCCGGCGTGGTCACCTCGGTGCGCGCGCCGAGGGCGAAGCGGGCGACGTCGAAGCGGGCGAGCTGCGCGCTGACGTCGGCGCGGCGGAACAGGTCGCGGTGCATTTCGTCGCACGCGGCGCAGTCGGGCGTTTCGAAGACGACGGCGAGCGGCTTGCCCCCGGGTGCGCGCGTCAGGACATACGGAGGCTTTACGAAGAAGGGCTCGTTGGCGAGCGCAGCGCTGGCGGGCGCGGGCGTCCGGCGCGCCATGTAGGCGGCCAGCGTCTCGCGCTTTTCGTGCTTGCCGGAGACGAAATCGAGCACCGCCTCGAACTTGTGCGGCGGATAGTAGCCGTTGAGCCGCGCGACGATGCCGCCCTTCTCGTCGAAGAACAGCAGCGTCGGCGTGAATTGCACGTCGAGCGCGCGGGCAAGCGCCTTTTCGCTCATCGTGCGTCCGTCGAGCCAGGTGACTTCGCGATCGCCCCAGATGTTGAGCGCGACGGCGACGAAATGCCGGTGCATCTTGTCGACGATCCGCCGCTGCGAGAAATTGGTCACCATCAGCTGCCGGCAGTAGGGGCAGCCGTCCTGGCCCAGGTAGACCATCAGCCGCTTGCCGTCCTTCGCCGCGTCGGCGATGTCCTCGCGAAAGTCGAGGAACGTCTCCGCGAACCACGGCGGAATGTCGATCGCATAAGGCGACGCATCCTGCGCGTGCGCGCCGGTGGCCGCGCAAAGCGCCAGCGTCCCGGCCGCGAGCAGCGACCGGAAGGCAGGCCACGCGGCTCTCACGGCGTCTTCCCGGGTCCGAACCGCGCCCCGCGCCGCGCAGCCATCTCCTCCCCGATCTTTCTCAATGTCTCGTTGTCGAGCGCGCGCACCGCGAGCGGAATCAGCAGGCGCTCTTCGCGCCCGATGTGCGACAGGTAGAGCGTGCGAAGGTCGTCGACCTGCCGCGGCGACAGGTTCGCGCGGACGCCGGCGACGATGCCGGCCAGCAGCGGCCGCAGGCGGCGCCAGCTCGCCGAGATAACGTCGTGGTCGTGCTCGAGCTCGGCGAGAAGAGGTTCGGCGGGCCCGTGCGCGACGGCGCGCAAGCGCGGGAACACGCTCTCTTCCTCGTCCGCGTGATGATTGGGCGCGGCGCCATCGAAGTACTTGAGGATGGCCCGGGCGGCGGCGCGCGCATCGTCGTCGCAGCCATGCTCGGGCAGGTGGCGCTGCAGGCGGCCGAGCGTGGCGAGCTCGCGCTCGATGCGCCGGTGGCACGCGACCAGCATCCCGAGCGGATCGTCGAAGCTGGGCGCCAGCGAGTGAGAGAACGGGTCCGCGGTCATCGGTGGAAGGCGATTGCTTGACGCAGCGTTGAATTATAGCGGCGCGTGAGCGGGCCGGCTTTGGCCGTCAGTACGTCTCGACGTGATAGCGGCCCGTCTCGCGGAGCTTCGGCAGCAGCGCGTCCCACTCGATGCCGTGCGTGCGGCAGACATGGCGGAACGCGTCGTCCACGCCTTGCTCCATGCCCTTGAGGCCGCAGATGTAGACGTGGCAGTTGGCGTCATTGATGAGCCGCGCGACATCGGCGCCGCGCGCGCGGATGCGGTCCTGCACGTACTGCTTGGGCTCGCCTGGCACGCGCGAGAACGCGAAATTGATGTCGATGAAATCCTTCGGCAGTTTCTGCAGCGGGCCGAAGTACGGAAGCTCACCCTCCGCGCGCGCGCCGAAGAACAGCATCAGCTCGCCGCCCTCCTTGAGCGCGATGCGCCGGCGCCGCCGCTCCGTCATCGCGCGCATCGGCGCCGATCCGGTCCCCGTGCAAACCATCAGCAGGCTCGAGCCCGGATGGTTGGGCATGAGGAACGACGTCCCGTACGGACCGACCACTTTGACCACGTCTCCCTTCGCCAAATCGCACAGGTAATTCGACGCGACGCCGCGCACGGGCGCGCCGTCATGATCCTGGGTGACGCGCTTCACGGTCAGCGAGAGATTGTTGTAGCGCGGGCGCTCGCCGTCGCGCGGGCTCGCGACCGAGTAGAGGCGCACGTGATGCGGCCGCCCGCTCGCGTCGGTTCCCGGCGGCAGGATGCCGATCGTCTGGCCCTCGAGCACCGGAAATGCGGTGCCGCCGAAATCGAGCACGAGGTGACGGATATCGCACGACGCATCGTCGGCGGCGAGGCGGAAGTTGCCGCTGACGGTGGCGATCGCCGGCTTCGCCACCGTATACAGGTTGACGTACGGGTGCGCGGCCGACCACGGGGGCGGCGCGTCGCCGCCCTGGCCCGCCGTCGCGACCGATGTGATCCGCGCGACGTCGGCGGGCATTTCGGCGGCGGCCTCCGTCGCAACGTCCGTCTGTGCCGGCAGGCTGTCCCACAGGAGCTGCTCGGCCAGCGTGTACGGCTTCGCGCGGTCGACCTGTCGCCAGTTGTCGATCGCGCCGGTAGGGCAGGGCGAGATGCACTCGTTGCAGAAGTTGCACTTCGCGGCATCGACCACGTAGTTGCGCGAATCGTGCGACACCGCGTCGACCGGACACGTCTCCTCGCACGTGTTGCAGCGGATGCAGATCTCCGGGTCGATGAGATGCTGCCGCAGCACCGCCGCGTCGGTTGCGCTTGCTTTCAATTGAACCTGACGTACTCGAAGTCGACGGGCTTGTTGTCGATGCCGCGCGCCGGCGGCGCGATCCAGTTGGCGAATTTGCCCGGCTCGGCGACGCGCCCCATCAGCGATGCGACGAAAGCGCGATCCGCCTCGGTGGGCAGCCACGAGCCGTGGCGCTGCGCCCAGTCGGATTCCGACATCACGAGACCGTCGGGATCGACGCGCACCGCCGACAGCGGGCCGATCCGGCGGTTGAAGGCCTTGTGCGGAGCGCGCAGGCGCGTCGGGATGCCGTTCTTCTCGATGACCTTGTTCCAGCGCTCGATGCCGGCGACCGCGTCCTTTACGTAGTCGTCGCGGAGCTTTTCGTTGAGCGCGTTCAACGCCGGCGCCTGGACCACCGCGAGGCGGCCGTCGCTGACCTCGAAGACCGGGTACGTGGCGCCGGCGAGCAGGTGATCATCGTCGATCTTGGTTTCGTCGAAGCGGCCCTTGAGCCCCGTCGAGTAGAACGTCGCGGCGTTCGACGACACGTCGGCGCCGAACAGGTCCATCGTCACGCTGAAATGGAAGTTGAGATAGCGCTGGATCGTCGGCAGATCGATGAGCCCGAGCGCGCGGATCTTCGCGGGGTCGTCGATCTTGTCGCGGGCCATCGCCTCGCACGTGCGCTGGATGATGCGGCTCACTCCCGACTCGCCGACGAACATGTGGTGCGCTTCCTCGGTCAGCATGAAGCGGGTCGTGCGCGCGAGCGGGTCGAAGCCCGATTCGGCGAGCGAGCAGAGCTGGTACTTGCCGTCGCGGTCGGTGAAGTAGGTGAACATGAAGAACGACAGCCAGTCCGGCGTGCGCTCGTTGAACGCGCCCAGGATGCGCGGGTTGTCGGCGTCGCCCGAGCGGCGCTCGAGCAGCGCCTCGGCTTCCTCGCGGCCGTCGCGCCCGAAGTAGGCGTGCAGCAGGTAGACCATCGCCCACAGGTGGCGGCCCTCCTCGACGTTGACCTGGAACAGGTTGCGCAAGTCGTAGAGCGACGGGCAGGTGAGGCCGAGATGACGCTGCTGCTCGACGGAAGCGGGCTCGGTGTCGCCCTGGGTGACGATCAGCCGGCGCAGGTTCGCGCGATATTCGCCCGGCACCTCCTGCCACGCGGGCTCGCCCTTGTGCGCGCCGAAGTTCACCTTGCGCCCGGGATCCGCGGGCGCGAGGAAGATGCCCCAGCGGTAGTCGCGCATCTTCACGTAATCGAAATGCGCCCAGCCCTTGGGCTCGACGCTGACCGCCGTGCGCAGGTAAACGTCGGTGCTGGCCGTGCCGTCGGGCCCCATGTCGCTCCACCAGTCGAGGAACGCCGGCTGCCATTGCTCGAGCGCGCGCTGCAGCGTCTTGTTGCTCGCCAGGTCGACGTTGTTGGGGATTTTCTCGCTGTAGTCGATGCTCATCGGAGCGTCCTCGGGCGTTGCGTTGGATGGGAAAATCGATTCAGACACGATGCCGGTCGAAACGCGCCTTGGTGCCGGTGCCGAAGATCTTGAGCGCGCCGGCCTCGCCGACGGCATTCGGCCGGACGAAGATCCAGTTCTGCCAGGCGGAAAGACGTCCGAAGACGCGTGTCTCCATTGTCTCGGTGACGCCGAAGCGCAGGTTCGCCTCCATGCCGGTCAGCGCATCGGGCGAAAGGCTCGCCCGTTCCTCCAGCGCGATGCGGATTTCGTCGGTCCAGTCGAGCGCGTCGGGCGCAGCGGTGACGAGGCCGAGCGCGAGGGCCTCCGCGGCGCCGAGCGCGCGTCCCGCCGCTTCTTTCGCGGCAGTGATCGGCGCTTTCTCGCCGTAGAAACGCGCGGCGAGACGTGCGTGACCGTTCACCATCGGATAGGCGCCGAAATTCATCGCCGAGAGCGCGATTTTCGGCGCCTGCGCATCGTCGTCGGGCAGCGCGAGCATGTAGCTGCGGTCGGCAGCCAAGGCGAGCTCGAGCAGCGTGCCCGCGAAACAGGAGCCCGGCTCGATCAGCGCGTACAGCGAGCGCGATGTCACGTCGAGCCGCGCGAGTGTCCTGCGCAGCATGCCGGTCGTCTCGCGCACGAACCAGTCGGCGCGATGGCGCTCCAGCGTCTCGTCGGCCACGAGCGCGTGCGTCGCATCGCCCGTGGTCTTGAGGATCCAGGTGCCGAGCTCGGGCTCATTGGTGCGCAGGAGCAGGATCGCGTCGTCCAGCTCGCGCGCCATCGCGAGCGGCCACCAGGCGGCGCCTTGCGCGTGGATCGCATCGAGCTCCAGCGGCGGCGCCGACGCCGGAGCCGCAACCGTGATCGTCGCGTTGCGCGCCGCGCGGTCGAACCGCACGTCGACATGCTCGTAATGGATGCCCGCATCGTCGATCGTGCGCGCGAGCGGTGGGAGCGCGACGCCGCGCGCATCGCGAGGGCGGTCGCTTTGCGCGGCCAGCGCAGTCGCACGCTCGCGGACCTTCGCCGCGAATTGCTGCGGCTTCGCGTAGTCGTCGATCAGCCGCCATTCCTTGGCACGCGGCGCGCGCACGCCTTCGACCAGCGTGCAGAAGATGTCGGCATGGTCGCGCCGCACGCGGCGCTTGTCGGTCACGCGCGTGAGGCCGCCGGTTCCCGGCAGCACGCCCAGCAATGGCACTTCCGGCAGGCTCACCGCCGACGAGCGGTCGTCGATCAGCAGGATCTCGTCGCAGGCGAGCGCCATCTCGTAGCCGCCGCCGGCCGTCGTGCCGTTGCAGGCGGCGACGAACTTGAGTCCCGAATGCCGGCTCGAATCCTCGATGCCGTTTCTGGTCTCGTTGGTGAACTTGCAGAAATTGACTTTCCACGCGTGCGTCGAGAGCCCCAGCATGAAGATGTTGGCGCCGGAGCAGAAGATCCGGTCGCGGCTGCTCGTCAGGACAACGCTGCCGACCTCGGGATGCTCGAAGCGGATGCGCTGCAGCGCGTCGGCGAGCTCGATGTCCACGCCAAGGTCGTACGAGTTGAGCTTGAGCTTGTAGCCCGGCATCAGGCCACGATCTTCATCGACGCCGAGCGCGAGTGTGGCCACCGGACCGTCGAACGTGAGCTTCCAGTGCGCGTAGCGGTCGGGATGGGTGTCGTAGGTGACCCACGATTTGCCCGCGGTCGCGTCGTCGCGAACGGGTATTGCCGTCGCGGTTGCCTTGTCGGTTGCCAGATCCGTTGCCATCGGCGACTCCTTGATCGCGTCAGGCCGAAACGGCCTGGCGCAACCGCTGCAGACTTTGCTCGGGACGCTCGCCCGAGGTATCGAGCGTCATGTCGGCCTTGCGGTAGAGCGGCTCGCGGGCGGC
Source organism: uncultured beta proteobacterium (assembly GCA_963811685.1). GTDB lineage: Bacteria > Pseudomonadota > Gammaproteobacteria > Burkholderiales > Casimicrobiaceae > CAIWHR01. Next base: position 95,861 of record CAWESK010000010.1, read on the forward strand.
GAGGATCTTCGTCAGATCGTCCATCGCTTCCGCGTTCCCTTGCATCGGCCGGAAATCCCCCTGTGCGACGACGCGCGCCATGTGCTCGTCCGGGGTGGCCTTGACCCAGACGGTCAGGCAGTTGAGCAGCAGCGCGTTGAAAGTCTCCGTCTCGGAGACGATCCCGCCGCCGACCGTCATCACCATCGCTGCGTGCGTCTCGATCATCCGGTCGAGGCAGCGCCGCTCGATGCGCCGATAGCCGACCTGCCCGTAGAGGAGGAACACCTCGGACAGGCTGATCCCGGCTTCGCGCTCGATCTCGCGGTCGAGCTCGACGAACTCGCAGCCCAGGTCCTTCGCGAGCGCGCTGCCGAGCGTGGTCTTCCCGGCGCCGCGGAGGCCGATCAGCGCAATCCGGTTCTTGCGGGCCGTCTCCTCGTGGCCGAAATCCCGCATGAGGCGGAACACGACGTCCTCGAGGCGATGCTCGGGCAGCCGGTCGAGGAAGCGCCGGATGAGGCGCTGCTCGACGGAGTTCTCGCGCGGATCGAGAAGCTCGGTGACGCGCAGGCCCAGCGCGCGCGCCACATTGCGCAACAGGAGCACCGACGCGTTGCCTTCGCCTGCCTCGAGTTGCGCGAGATAGCGTTCGGAGACGCCGGCGCTTTGCGACAGGCCCTTGCGCGCCATCCCGCGCCGCTCGCGCGCCTCGCGGACGTGGCGGCCCATCGCGACCAGGAAGTCAGCGTCATCGACTTGGGAGGCGGAGTCTGCGGGGGCAGCGACTTCCCGGGATTCTGCGGCGGTCATCGATATGGGGAGAGCCGGAAGGAAGGCAGGAAATATAATGCATGCAAATTCAACCCGTCAAGCACTTTATATCAGACGATGATGCTCGGCTCTCAGAAAGGCGGGTTGCCTTGTTTGCATCCCGGACGGATCGGGAGCTGGCGGTTGCCGGGCCCTCAACCAAGTATGCTGTATTGTGCTTGACGGTCACTTGAGCATGATCTAAAGTGCACCGACCATCAGGAACCTGCTGTGACCCAGACCGAGTTCACGAATCTGATCGCGACGATTACAGGACGCATCGAAGGGCGCCCGCTCGATGCCGCGCTCGAGACCCATCTCAATGCGACCTTTCCCGTGCAGGGCGAGACTTATTGCGCTGTCCTCGACGGCTGCCGCGACGGCATCGCCGCGGGCTGGATGTGCAGCCGCGAACACGCGGGCATCAAATACGGGCGCGTGGTGAAGCCCGGTCCGGCGACGAGCGGATTCTCGGTCGACGTGGTCGAGATGAACAACGTGGCCGGCGGCCATCATCGCCATCCGCATGGCGAAATCGACATGATCATGCCCATCGACGCGACCGCCCGGTTCGACGGTCGCGGTGCGGGCTGGCTGGTCTACGGGCCCGACACCGCACACGTGCCGACCGTCGCCGGCGGCAAGGCGCTCGTGCTGTACCTGCTGCCCGAAGGCGCGATCGAGTTCACGAAGGCTTGAGAAGAAACCAGGCGCGGACGAAGTATTCGCGCCATCACGGGAGAGCACGATGCCGTCGCTCAGCAAGGCCGACCATCGAGTGACGCCGCCACAGGTGGCGATCCCGCGCGACTACAACGCGGCGCACGATCTGATCGAGCGCAACCTCGCCGCCGGGCGCGCGGGGAAGACGGCGTTCATCGACGATCACGGCGCTTACACGTACGGCGAGCTCGCGCTACGCGTGAACCGCTGTGCGAATGCGCTGACCGACCTCGGCCTGCAGCCCGAGCAGCGCGTGCTCCTGTGCCTGCACGACACCATCGATTTCCCCGCGGTGTTCCTGGGCTGCATCAAGGCCGGCATCGTGCCGGTTGCGGGCAACACGCTGCTCACGACGAAGGATTACGAGTACATGCTGCGCGACAGCCGCGCCCGCGCGCTGATCGTGTCGGCGCCGCTTCTGCCGACGTTCGCGCCGCTCTTCGGCACGCTGCCGCACCTTAAACACGTCATCGTGTCGGGAGCGGACGGAGCCGGCGCAACGGGCGCCCACCATTCGCTTGCGAAGCTCACGGCGGCGGCCGGCAAGACGTTCGCCGCGGTCGAGACGACGTGCGACGACGCGTGCTTCTGGCTCTACTCGTCCGGCTCCACGGGCGCGCCCAAGGGAACGGTGCACATCCAGTCGAGCTTGATCGAGACTGCCGAGCTTTACGCGAAGCCGATTCTCGGCATCCGCGAGGACGACGTCGTGTTCTCGGCCGCCAAGCTGTTCTTCGCCTACGGACTCGGGAACGGCCTCACGTTCCCGCTGGCGGTCGGCGCCACCGCGGTGCTGATGGCCGAGCGCCCGACGCCGCAGGCGGTGTTCGCACGCCTCCTCAAGCACCAGCCGACGATCTTCTACGGAGTGCCGACACTGTTCGCCGCGCTGCTCGCGAGCTCCGAGTTGCCGGCGCGCGGCACTCTGAAGATGCGCCGCTGCACATCGGCGGGCGAGGCGCTGCCTGCCGATATCGGCCGGCGCTGGACCGAGCACTTCGGCGTCGAGATCCTCGACGGGCTGGGCTCGACCGAGATGCTGCACATCTATCTGTCGAACCGTCCGGGCGATGTGCGGTACGGAACGAGCGGCACGCCCGTCCCCGGCTATGAGCTGCGCATCCTCGGCGACGACGGGCTGCCGGCGCCGCCGGGCGAGGTCGGCGAGCTGCAGATCAGCGGACCGACGGCGGCCATGGGCTACTGGAACAACCGCGAAAAGTCCCGCGTGACGTTCCAGGGGCCGTGGACGCGCAGCGGCGACAAGTACTCGATCGACGCCGACGGCTACTTTGTCTACGCCGGCCGCAGCGACGACATGCTGAAGGTCGGCGGGATCTACGTGTCGCCGATCGAGGTCGAGTCGGCGCTGATCACGCATCCGGCGGTGCTCGAGGCCGCGGTGATCGGGAAGGAGGACGACGAGCATCTCACCAAGCCCGTCGCCTACGTGGTGCTGAAAGGCGGCAAGCAGGGTTCCGACGCGCTGGCGGAGGAGCTGCGCCAGCACGTGAAGACGCAGCTCGCGCCGTGGAAATATCCGCGCTGGATCGAGTTCATCGACGAGCTGCCGAAGACGGCGACGGGTAAAATCCAGCGTTTCAAGCTGCGCGCGCAAGCGGCATGAATTTTCGAGGGCGATGCGACCCGCGCATCGGCCGACGACACAACGGCAAGCCAATGGAGGAGAAGGACATGAAAACAATCGGGTCACTGCGCCGCATCGGCGCGATCACCGCCGCCGTCATGGCGGCCGGCGCGCTCTTGGCGGCGAGCCCCGCGCTGTCGCAGCAGCAGGGCAAGCTCAAGGTCGGGCTGATGCTGCCCTACACCGGAACGTATGCCGCGCTCGGCAACGCGATCACGAACGGGTTCAAGCTCGCGATCGAGGAGAATGGCGGCAAGGTGGCGGGACGCGAAATCGAGTACTTCGTCGTCGACGACGAGTCCGATCCGGCGAAGGCGCCCGAGAACGCGAACAAGCTCATCAAGCGCGACAACGTCGACGTCATGGTGGGGACGGTGCACTCCGGCGTTGCGCTTGCCATGTCGAAGGTGGCGCGGGACAACAACACGCTGCTGATCATTCCGAACGCGGGTGCCGACGACATCACGGGCCCGCTGTGCGCCGCGAATGTCTTTCGCACGTCGTTCTCGAACTCGCAGCTGGGCATCGCGATGGGCAAGGTGATGGCCGACCAGAAGAAGAAGACCGCGGTCACCATCACGTGGAAATATGCGGCGGGCGAGGAATCGATCGGCGGCTTCAAGGAATCGTTCGAAGCAGGCGGCGGCAAGGTCGTGAAGGAACTGTTCCTGCCCTTCCCGCAGGTCGAGTTCCAGCCGCTCCTGACGGAAATCGCCTCGCTCAAGCCGGACGTCGTCTACGCGTTCTTCGCGGGTGGCGGCGCCGTCAAGTTCGTCAAGGATTACGCGGCGGCCGGGCTCAACAAGACGATCCCGCTGGTCGGGCCCGGCTTCCTCACCGACGGCACGCTGGAAGCGCAGGGCGAAGCGGCGCAGGGCATGCTGACGACGCTGCACTACGCCGACGGCCTCAACAATCCGAAGAACAACGCGTTCCGCGCTGCGTACATGAAGGCGTTCAAGGTCGAGCCCGACGTCTACGCGATGCAGGGCTACGACGCGGCGCAGCTCCTGATCGTCGGAATGAATGCCGTCAAGGGCGATACCAGCAAGCGCGCGGAGATCGTGAAGGCGATGGAAGGGGCGAAGATCGACAGCCCGCGCGGCTCGCTCGCGCTCAGCAAGGGCCACAATCCGATCCACGACATCTATCTGCGCAAGGTCGAGGGCAAGGAGAACAAGTACGTCGGCGTCGCCGTCAAGAACCTGACCGACCCGCCCCGGGGTTGCAAGCTATAGGGCTGCAAGCTCTGATAACGTTGTAAGATGCGCGCGGGCAGGCGGCTTGCCTGCCCGCTTTTTTTGCGGGCGCCGTTCACTTAAACGATGGACGTCTACTCGTTTCTGATCCAGCTCTTGAACGGCCTGCAGTACGGGCTGCTGCTGTTTCTCGTCGCGTCGGGGCTCACGCTGATCTTCGGCATCATGGGCATCATCAATCTCGCCCATGGCAGCTTCTACATGATCGGCGCGTACATGGCGTTCTCGCTGGCGTCGCTCACCGGCAGCCTGTTCATGGCCGTCGTGATCGGCATCGTGCTTTCGGTCGTCCTCGGGATCGTGCTCGAGTGGGCGCTCTTCTCGCATCTGTACAAGCGCGACCACCTGGAGCAGGTGCTCCTCACCTACGGGCTCATCCTCGTGTTCGAGGAGCTGCGCAGCCTGATCGTCGGCAACGACGTGCATGGGGTTGCGGTGCCGGAAATCTTCAACTGGTCGATCCCGCTGACCGCCACGCTGTCGTATCCGGTGTATCGCCTGTTCATGTCGGCGGTGTGCATCGTTCTCGCGGTGCTCCTCTACCTGCTGATCGCGAAGACGCGGCTCGGCATGATGATCCGCGCCGGCGCGTCGAACCGCGAGATGGTGGCCTCGCTCGGTCTCAACATCAACCTCGTCTACCGCCTCGTCTTCGCGCTCGGCGTCGCGCTCGCCGCCTTCGCGGGAATGATCGCGGCACCGGTGTCGTCGGTCTACCCGGGCATGGGCACGGGCGTGCTGATCATCTGCTTCGTCGTCGTCGTCATCGGGGGTATCGGCTCGATCTGGGGCGCCTTGGTTGCCTCGCTGCTGATCGGGCTCGCCGACACATTCGGCAAAGTGCTGATTCCCGAGGCCGCGGGCGTCGTCGTCTACGTATTGATGGCGGCGATCCTGCTTTGGCGGCCCGAAGGGCTCTTTCGCCGGGTCTGACGATGCAAAGCTACTGCGCGAGCCCGCTGCTTTGTTGTGTCCCTCAGCCGATGACGGTGTCTTTCCTCGAATCCCATCGGTGAAGAAGCGGATTCTCGTTCTGGTCGTGCTCGCGCTGCTCGCGCTCTTTCCGTTCGCCGGGGCGACGTTCTACACGGAGCTCGTCACCAAGATGATGATCCTGGCGATCTTCGCGCTGTCGCTGGACCTGCTCGTGGGCTACACGGGGCTCGTGTCGTTCGGGCACGCGGCGTTCTACGGGATCGGCGCCTACGCGCTCGGGCTGCTGGCGCCGAAGTACGAGGCCGCGAGCCTCTGGCTCACGCTGCCGGTCGCCATCGTCGCCGCGGGTGTTGCGGCGCTTGCGGTCGGCATCTTCGTCGTCCGCGTGAAGGGCATCTACTTCATCATGGTCACGCTCGCGTTCGCGCAGATGTTCTACTTCGTGTTCCACGACACGAAATTCGGACGCGGCTCGGATGGCATCAGCATGAACTTCAAGCCGGTGGCGACGATCTTCGGCGTAACGCCGTTCGACCTCGGGAATGCGACGCACGTCTACTATTTCGTCTTCGCGGCGATGATCGTCGTATTCCTGTTCCTGCGCATGCTCCTGCGCTCGCCGTTCGGCCGCGCGCTGCAGGGCATCCGCAGCAACGAGCACCGGATGCGCTCGCTCGGATTTCCGGTCTATCGCTACAAGCTCGCGAGCTTCGCGCTCGCCGGCGCGCTCGCCGGGCTCGCGGGCTATCTGTCGGCGCTGCAATTCGGGTTCGTGAACCCCGAGCTGCTGTCGTGGCACGAGTCGGGCAACGTGCTGCTGATGCTGATTCTGGGCGGGCAGGGCAGCCTTTACGGCGCCGTCGTCGGCGCGTTTGCGTTCGTCGCGCTGGAGGAAATCTATTCGTCGGTGACGACGCACTGGCAGCTCCTGCTCGGAGCGACGATCATCGCGCTCGTGATCTTCCTGCCCGGGGGTCTCGCGAGCATCGCGCGCCGCTTCAAGCGCACGCTGGTCGGCGGAGTCGACGATGAGTGAGCTCGGCAAGGCGGCAGGCCGAGCCAAGGCACGAGGCCGCGCATGAGTGACGCGATCCTCGCCACGCATGACCTGTGCCGGCGCTTCGGCGGCCTGATGGCGGTCAACAACGTCGCGATCGAGCTCGAAAAGGGCCGGCTGCACGCGGTGCTCGGACCCAACGGCGCGGGCAAGACTACGCTCATCAACCTGCTGTCGGGCGAGCTCCCCGCGTCCGGCGGCAGCATCACCTACAAGGGCGAGGACATCACGCGCCTCGCGCCCGACCGCCGCTCGCGCATCGGCATCGGGCGCAGCTTCCAGAAGACGAACATCTTCCTCGCATTCACCGCGTTCGAGAATTGCCGGCTCGCCGCCCAATCGCGGATCCCGCGTCCGCTGCACATCGCGTCCGATGCGGCTGCATTTTCCCCGGTGCGCGAAGCGGCGCAGCGCGCGCTCGACGCCGCGGGGCTCGGGGCGCGCGCTGACGTCGCCGCGTTCGCGCTGTCGCATGGGGAGCAGCGCCAGCTCGAGATCGCCATGGTGCTCGCGACGGCCCCCGACGTGCTGCTGCTGGACGAGCCGCTCGCCGGAATGGGCGCCGAGGAAGCGGCGCGGATGGTCGAGCTGTTGAAGAAAATCACGCCGGACCATGCGCTGTTGCTGGTCGAGCACGATATGGACGCGGTGTTTGCGGTGGCCGACCGGATCACGGTGATGGTCAATGGACTGGTCCTGGAAAGCGGCTCGCCGGAACAGATCCGCGCGAGCCCGGCGGTGCGGCAGGCTTACCTGGGCGATTCCGAATGAGCGAGTCGATCCTCGAGGCACGCGAGCTGCACGCGTATTACGGCGCGAGCCATATCCTGCACGGCATCGACTTTCGCATCGACCGCGGCGAAACGGTCGGGCTGATGGGCCGCAACGGCATGGGCAAGAGCACGCTGATTCGCAGCATGCTGGGCATCGTCAAGCCGCGGCACGGCGAGGTTTTCGTCTGCGGAACGCCGATGACCGGCGCGGAACCGTTTCTCGTCGCGCGCAAGGGGATCGCCTATGTGCCCGAGGGGCGCGGCATTTTCCCGAACCTGACGGTGCGGGAGAATCTGGTCATGGCGGCGCGCGCGGGCCCCGACGGCCGCCGCGAATGGACGTACGAGCGTGTCCTTGCAACCTTTCCACGCCTGGCGGAGCGGCTGGATCACGGCGGCTGGAAGCTTTCGGGCGGCGAGCAGCAGATGCTGACCATCGGCCGCGCGCTGATGACGAATCCCGACCTGCTGATCCTGGACGAGGCGACCGAGGGCCTCGCGCCGCAGATCGCCCGGGAGATCTGGCGGATCGTCGACGATATCCGCAGCCACGCCATCGCGACGTTGATCGTCGACAAGAACCACGCCGCGGTCACGGGAATCGCCAACCGCAACGTGATTCTCGTGAAAGGGCGCGTGGTGTTCGAGGGCGACAGCGCGACGCTGCTCGCGCAGCCGGAGCTTCTGCACAAGCATCTCGGGGTGTGACGTGTCGTTCGCGCATGTCGGCGGGCATCGCATCGAATACGACCGGATCGAGACAGCGGCGTCGAACCGGCCTACGCTGGTGCTGCTCCACGAAGGACTCGGATCGGTCGCCATGTGGCGCGACTTTCCCGGCCGCCTCGCGCACGCCACCGGCTGCAACGCGCTCGTCTATTCACGCCATGGCTACGGCAACTCCGATCCGCTGACGACACCGCGCGCGGTCCGCTACATGCACGACGAGGCGCTTGTCGTGTTGCCGGAGCTGCTCGACGCGCTGGCGATCGAGCGACCCATCCTCGTCGGGCACAGCGACGGCGGGTCGATCGCGCTGATCCACGCCGGATCGGCGATCCGGCCGGTCGCCGCCGTCGTCACGATGGCGGCGCACGTGCTGGTCGAGGATATCTCCGTGGCGAGCATCGCGGCGGCCAAAATGGCCTTCGAAACGACCGACTTGCGCGCAAAGCTCGCGCGTTATCACGCTGATGTCGACTCCGCATTCTGGGGGTGGAACCGGATCTGGCTCGATCCGGATTTCCGCGCCTGGAACATCGAGGCGTACCTGCCGGGCATTGCGTGCCCAGTCCTCGCGATCCAGGGCGAGGACGACGAATACGGGACCATGGAGCAGATGCGGCGCATCGGCGCGCAGGTGCGCGATGTCGAGCTCGTGGAACTCGAGGACTGCCGGCATTCGCCGCACAAGGACCAGCCGGAGGCCGTGCTCGACGTCATCACGCGGTTCGTCGACCGCGTGTCGTCGTGAAAGACAACGCCGTGGAGTTTCGCCAAACATGACGACTGCCGCTCCGTTCGAAACGGACAAGCTCATCCGCTTTCATCACTGCGATCCCGCGGGCATCGTGTTCTACCCGCAGTACTTCGTCCTGTTCAACGAGCTGGTCGAGGACTGGTTCAACGGCGGGCTCGGCATGGACTTCGGGAACTTCCACGCGGTCGACCGGCTGGGCGTTCCGATGGCGCACATCGAGTGCGATTTCCTGTCGCCATCGAAGGTCGGCGAGGTGCTCCGGTTCCGGCTCGCCGTGAAGAAGATCGGCAAGAGCTCGCTCACGCTGGCCGTCGACGCGCGCGCGGCGGACGAAGTGCGCGTGCGCGCGACCCTCGTCGTCGTGCTCGCGTCCTTGGATGCGCACCGGCCGGTGCCGTTTCCGGCGGAGTTCCGCGAAAAGCTGGCCCGATTCCAAGTCTAGCTTGCAAGAAGGCGCCGGCGAGGACCGCGCTCGAGCCGACCCGGCGGGCCACTACCCGGGGGCCGGCCGGGGCCGAAGCGCTTCGATCTGCGCGTCCTTCTCCCGCCAGAGATTCTGCAGCCAGCGCTGGAAGGTCTTGCGAAACTTCGGGTCCCGCGCGTAATCGCCTGCTCGCAGCTCGAGCGGAATGGGAATCCTGCGCGCGCGCACGACCACCTTCGGCATCTCACCGCAGAGAAATTGCCAGAAAGTCGGCGCGCCGCCGGGATAAACGATCGTGAAATCGAGCAGTGCGTCGAACTTCTCGCCGAGCACGGCCAGCGCCAGCGCCATCGCGCCGGCCTTCGGCTTCAGCAGGTGAGTGTACGGCGAATGCTGGGCACGATGCTTTGCCGCCCTGAATCGCGTGCCCTCGGGGAAGTTCATCACGCTGGTCGGAATCAGCGCGAACTTTCGACAGGCGCGGCGCGTGGCGTCGAGATCCTCGAACCGCTTGTCCGGGTGCGCCTTGAGGTAGGCGTCGGAGTGGCGCTTCATGAACGGAAAATCCAGCGCCCACCAGGCGAGCCCGATGACCGGCACGTAGATCAGCTGCTGCTTGAGGAAGAATTTCAGCATCGGGATGCGCCGGTTGAGCAGGTGCTGGAGCACGAGGATGTCGACCCAGGACTGGTGGTTGCAGTTGACCATGTACCAGGCGCGGTACTGAAGATCGTCGAGGCCGGCGACGTCCCACTGCGTGCGCTGCGTGAGCCGCATCCAGCCGGTGTTGCCGGCGACCCAGCGGGTGGCGATCCCATTGAGCGCGCGGTCGATGATCGCGCGGACGGCTTTCACCGGAATGACGAGCTTGACGAGCGCCAGCGCAAAGAGCAGAGCGCACCAGAACAACGTATTGAGTACGAGCAGCGACGCGGCGACGATGCCGCGAACGGGCGCAGGAAGAAAGTGGAGCATGGCGCGGTCAGCGAACGCCCGGCGCTGCTAGCGGATCGTCATCCCGCCGTCGGCGGCGAGCACCTGGCCGGTGACATAGGCGGACGCGTCGGAGGCGAAGAAGACGAACACCGGCGCGATCTCGTCGGGCTCGGCCCAGCGGCCGAGCGGGATCCGGTCGAGGTATTTTTCCCTGAAGCGCTCATCGGTGCGGATCGTCTCGGTCATCGGCGTTGCGGCGCCGGGCGCGATCGCGTTCACCGTGATGCCGTGCTTCGCGAGCTCCCTGGCCGCCGACATCGTGAGCCCGAGGATCCCGGCCTTCGCGGCGCTGTAGTTGATCTGGCCGATGGTGCCGAGCACGCCCGCGGCCGAGGTCACGTTGACGATGCGTCCGTAGCGCCGCTCCATCATGTGCGGGGCGACCGCCTGCAGGCAGTTGAAGCTGCCGGTGAGATGCACGGCGAGCACCTCGTCCCATTGCGCTGCGGTCATCTTGTGCAGCATCGCCGGGCGGATGATGCCGGCGTTGTTGACCAGAATGTCGACGTGGCCGAAGCGCGCGTGCAGCGCCGCGACCATCGCGTCGACCTCGGCGCGCTTGGCCACGTTGCAGCCGATGCCGATTGCGTCGTGCCCTTGCGTGCGAAGTTGCGCGGCGACTTCCTCCGCGCGCTCGGCGGCGAGATCGACGACCGCTACCTTCGCGCCTTCGCGGGCGAACTCGCGGGCGACCGCCGCGCCGATGCCCTGCGCGGCGCCGGTGACGATCGCGACCTTGTCCTTCAATTGCACGGGAAGTCCGTCACATCGGCACCACGGCGGTGGCCTCCAGCTCGATCTTGCCGGGGCTGTCGAGCAAATCGGAGACGAAGATCATGCTCATCGCCGGATAGTGCGAGCCCATCCGGCGGCGCCAGATCGAGCCCAGCTCGCGGCGCGCGGCGAGATAGGCGGGCTTGTCGCAGCAGTAGGCGGTCATCCGGCAAATGTGCCGCGACTCGCCGCCTGCTTCGGCCAGCACCGCGAGCACATTGGCGAGCGCCTGGTCGAACTGCGCCGCGATGTCCTCCGAATGAAATTTCTGCTGCGCGTCCCAGCCGACTTGTCCGGCGATGAAGACGGTGCGCCCCGGATCGGCGGCGATTCCATTGACGTAGCCGACGGGCTTCGCCCAGCCTTCCGGCAACAGGGTCTGCATCGCGGAACCGTCAGTCGGTATAGCTGGGGGGATCGGGATCGACCGCCCAGTCGCGTTCGGGCTTCGGCACCTTCTTCATCCAGGCGCGGACGAGCGCGACGTGTTCCTTCTCCTCGGCCTGCAGCTCGAGGGCCGCAGCGCGCACCGCGGCAACGGTCGCGACGCGCGCCAGCTCCGCAAAAAAGCGCTCGGCGCGCTGCTCCGCCGCGAGGGCCAGCTGCAGCGCATGCAGCGGCTGCATCAGGTAATGCACTTCGTCGCCCGGCGTCGTTTCCGGCGCCTCGTAATCGGGCCACGTGCCGCTGCGCGGCGTCAGCGGCGGCGACTCCGACCAGCCCATCGTCGCCATGATGTCGTCGGCGTGCTTGCTTTCGTAGCTGGCCATCGTCCGGAACATCGCCGCGACTTCGACGTTGTTGTGCATCTCCATCGCGTCGGCGAAATCGGTATAACGCTGCGCCGCCTCGATTTCCATCTGCCACGCCTGCGCCATGAATTCGCTCAGCGTGCGCGGCGCGACGACCCTGGGAGCTTCGTCTTTCGCAATCGATTTTCCTGCTGTCCTGGCAGTTTTCTTCCCGGCCCCGGAGCGCTTCGCGGCGGGCTTGCGGGCAGGGGTGACGACAGGGGTCATAGCTCGAACTCCGCTTCCAGATCCGTTGGCGTTCCTTTGGGCTTGCCGACATGCCCCGGATACGGTCGGCGGCTGCCGGCGTAGAGCACGCCGATGTTGAAGCCGTCGTCGGTCATGATTCGGCGGGCAGCGCGGGCCGGGTCGTCGGTCGCTCCGACGGGTGCGGGATGCGCATGCTGTTTCCATTCGCGCTGCTCGGGCCGGAACGTGATGCACGGGGACAGCACCTCGACGAACGCAAAGCCGGGGTGGCGAATCGCCTGCGCGATGATGTCGGCGGTGCCGTTCGGGTCCCCGGCAAATGCGCGCGCGACGAAATTCGCACCGGAGGCGAGCGCGATCACCAGCGGATGGAACGAGCGCACGCCGGTGCCGCCGGGCGACAGCTTCGAATCCCAGTCGGGCTCGGTCGTCGGCGACGGCTGGCCCTTGGTCATTCCGTACACATGGTTGTCCATCACGATGTAGGTCATGTCGACATTGCGCCGGCACGCATGCAGAAAGTGGTTGCCGCCGATCGAGTACCCGTCGCCGTCGCCGCCGGTGACGATGACGGTGAGATCGGGCCGCGCGACCTTGAGGCCGGTTGCGGCGGCGAGCGCCCGTCCGTGCACGCCGTGAAAGCCATAGCAGGTCGTATACGCGGGAATGCGCGACGAGCAACCGATGCCGGAGACGACGGCGATCTGCTCGGGCGGCAGCGCGATCTTCGCCAGCGCCTTCGTCAGCGCCGAGAGCACGGAGAAGTCGCCGCAGCCGGGACACCAGATCGGCTTGTAGGCCGACTTGTACGACGCCGGTGTCAGTGCGACAGGGGGAGCGATGTCGTTCATGCCGCCACCTTGTTCATCCCGGCCGCCCGGGCCCAGTCGACGATCGCCTTCGTGACTTCGCCGGGGCGCAGCGGCAGCGGGCCCGGACGATGGTAGCCGGCGAGCTTGGCCCGAAAGTCGTAGACCGAGCGGAGATAGCGCAGCAATTGTCCGGAGTGATTCTGCTCGACGACGAGGATGCGCGACACACCCGTAAGGGCGGCGTCCATGTGCTCGGGCCGAGCGGGAGCAAGGAGGCGCAGCGCCATCAGCCGCGCAGCGATCCCTTCGTCGGCGGCGCGGGCGACTGCCTCGCGCACGGCGGCCGTCACCGAACCGAACGTGATCACGGCAAGCTCGCCGTCACCCTCGATGTCGGCCCACCATTTTCCGTAGTCGTGCTGGGCGAGCTTGCGCTCGCGCTTGTCGAGCTGGAGTTCGTGGTCGCGCGCGCCGCTGTTCGGGATTCCGGCTTCGGTGTGCTCGAGCCCGTCGGCCGTGTAGACGACGCCCGGCGTGCCCGGGATCGCCATCGGCGAGATGCCGGACTCGGTGTTCCGGTAGCGCTTGTAGTCGGCCGCGTTCGCATCCGCGGTCAGCCGCTTTCCTGCGAACGCAACGTCGGCGGGCCGGTCGATGATCGCGCGCGACTGACCCATGAACTGGTCGGACAGCACGATCGCCGGCGCCTGCAGCGTCTCGGCGAGCGTCACCGCCCATTGCGTCGTCGCGAGGCAGTCGGCGATCGATGTGGGCGCCAGCACAAGTCGCGGGGCGTCGCCGGTGAGGCCGCTGACGGCGAACGACAGGTCGCTCTGTTCGCTCTTCGCCGGGATGCCGGTCGACGGGCCGCCGCGCATCACGTCGACGACGACGATCGGCACTTCCGCGGAGACCGCAAGGCCGATGCCCTCGGTCATCAGCGCGAGGCCGGGGCCGGCCGTGGCGGTGAGCGACGGCACACCGCCATACGAAGCGCCAATGATCATGTTGACGGACGCGAGCTCGTCCTCGGCCTGCAGCAGCGTGCCGCCGATTTTGGCCAGCGCCGGCGCCATCCACTCGAGCATCTCGGTCGCGGGCGTGATCGGATAGGCGGCGACGAAGCGGACTCCGCCGCGGATCGCGCCCAGGCCGGCGGCCTCGTTGCCGCTGATGAGCCAGCGCATGCCGGCGGCAGGCTTGCCGGCGGACAGCGAGCGGACACCCTCGATCCCGGCGGCGGCGTCGATGCCGGCCCGCAGCGCGGCGAGATTGGCCTGCAACGATTCCGCGGTGCGCTTCCATGAATCGCGGAGCGCCGCCTCGAGCGCCGCCGCGGGAAGGCCGGCAAGCGCGCCGGCGAGGCCGAGCGCGACCATGTTGGTCCAGCTGCCGGCAATGGCTTTCGCGGTCTTCTTGAGCGGGCGCGGCACGTAGCGCGCGCCGGATGCACGGAACGCGTCGGGCGGCTCGCCTTCGTCCGGGTCGCCGACCATCACGCTCGTCGAACGCAGCGGAATCTCGTCGGCGAAGCGATGGACGTTCTGCCAGTCGATCGCGAGCAGCAGATCGAAGGTGTCGTCGAGTGTGCTCGTGGGCGTTTGGCCAATCCGGACCAGCGCCGCGGCTTCGCCGCCGCGGATCTGCGGTCCGCTGGTGCGCACCATGAGCCCGTACAGGCCCGCGCGCGCCGCGGCATCGAGCAGCAGCGTGCCCGCGGTCATCACGCCGCTGCCGCCGCTGCCGGCGAGCGCGATCGACAGGCTCGCGGACGCGTCCCGCGACGGGGGCGCCGCCGCGGCATGTCTGCGCTTCGTTGTCTTCGCCGTGGCTTGCACGTGGGTCCTCCTCTCCGAAGAGCGCAGTAAACCGGCTTTGCGGGCAAGGGCAATTGATGCAGATCAAGACGTCCGCAACGGCTCTCGCGCAATATGATCTGACGCAAACCGGTATTGTGGTACTGTAATACCAGAATAGCTCCAGCCCGGGACCGGCGTCAAGCGTGTGGAGAAGCTGCAGGGCCCCGGGACCTTAGAGAAGGAGGACCATCGCAATGAGCATCGAAGCCCGCCGTTGGCTGATGACGGCAGTCAAGGCGCCCCTCGAGCGCGCGACCTTCGCCGCTGACCCGGGCGCCGGCGAAGTCGTGGTGGCGATCGCGGGCTGCGGAGTCTGTCACACGGACCTCGGCTACTACTACGACGGCGTGCGGACCAACCATCCGCTGCCGCTGGCCCTCGGCCATGAGATCAGCGGGCATGTCGTCGCGGCCGGACCGGGTGCCGAGCGCTGGCTCGGGAAGGCGGTGATCGTCCCCGCCGTGCTGCCGTGCGGCGAGTGCGACCTCTGCCGACGTGGACTGGCGCCGATCTGCCGGGCGCAGAAGATGCCGGGCAACGACATTCAAGGCGGGTTCGCGTCGCACATCGTCGTGCCGGGCCGCGGGCTTTGCGAAGTCGACGAAAAGCGCCTCCACGCAGCGGGACTCGCGCTGGCCGACGTCTCGATCGTCGCCGACGCACTGACGACGCCGTACCAGGCGGTGCGGCGGGCGGGCGTTGCGCCCGGCAGCCTCGCGATCGTTGTCGGTGCCGGCGGCGTGGGCGGCTACTGCGTTCAAGTCGCGAAGGCGTTCGGCGCCAAGGTGGTCGCGATCGATGTCGACGAGGCGAAGCTCGAAGCGGTCTCGCATCATGGCGCGGCGCTGACGCTCGATGCGCGGATATTCGACGGCAAGGCGATGAAGGCCGCGATCAACGCGTTCGCGAAACAGAACGGACTGCCGGCCACCGAGTGGTTCATCTTCGAATGCTCGGGCACCGCGGCCGGACAGCTCACCGCCTACGGGCTCCTCGTGCACGGCGCGACGCTGTCGGTCGTCGGCTTCACGATGGACAAGGTCGAGATCCGCCTGTCCAATCTGATGGCGTACGACGCGCGCGCGATCGGCAACTGGGGCTGCCCCCCCGAGTCCTATCCGGCGGCGCTCGATCTCGTGCTGGAAGGCAAGGTGGCGATCAAGCCCTTCGTCGAAGCGCATCCGCTCGACGACATCAACCGCATCTTCGCCGCGGTCCATCACCACGAAATCAAGAGGCGCGTGGTGCTCACGCCCGCGCACTGAACGAGGTTCCCATGAACGCACCCGAAAACATCGCCCGTCGCGAATTCAAGAACCACGACGTCGTCGACGACATCGCCAAGCCCGGCGTCCGCTACGAGAAGCGGCCGGCGACGCTGCCGAACGGCAACGTCGTGCCCGGCCTCTACAACGCCTGGATCACGCTCGACAATCCGACGCAGTTCAATTCGTACACGACCGACATGGTCAAGGGCGTGATCCTCGCATTTCGTGCGGCGTCCAACGCCCGCGACGTCAACTGCGTCGTGTTCACCGGCGCCGGCGACCGTGCGTTCTGCACCGGCGGCAACACGAAGGAATACGCCGAGTACTACGCCGGGCAGCCGCAGGAATATCGCCAATACATGCGCCTCTTCAACGACATGGTGTCGGCGATCCTCGTCTGCGACAAGCCGGTGATCTGCCGCGTCAACGGGATGCGCATCGGCGGGGGCCAGGAGATCGGCATGGCCTGCGACTTCTCCGTCGCCCAGGACCTCGCGCGCTTCGGGCAGGCCGGTCCGAAGCACGGCTCCGCGCCGATCGGCGGCGCGACGGATTTCCTGCCGGTCATGATCGGGCGCCGAACGCTCGATGGCGGCCTGCGTGCTGTGCGAGCCGTTCTCGGCGCACAAGGCGTACTGGATGGGCATCCTGACGGACATCGTGCCCGCGCTCAAGGTCGACGGCCAGTTCATCGCGAATCCGCTGGTGGAAACCCAACAGATGACCGACGCGTTCGGACGCTTTGTCTACGGCGATCCGAAATCAGGTGAGGCGCTGAAGACGGGCAAGACGCTCATGGCGCGCGGCGTCGTCGATCTCTCGCTGCTCGACGCAAAGGTCGCCGAGCTGTGCGCGAAGATGCTGCTCACGTTTCCCGATTGCACGACCAAGACGCTGGAGGAATTGCGCAAGCCCAAGCTCGACGCGTGGAACCGCAACAAGGAGAACTCGCGCGCGTGGCTCGCGCTCAACATGATGACCGAGGCGCGCGCCGGCTTCACGGCGTTCAACGACGGAGCGAAAGACGATCGGGAGGCCGACTTCGTCCTGCTGCGGCAAAAGCTTGCCGAGGGCGAAAGCTGGGTCGGGCCACTGCACGACTCGATCCAGCCGAAGAGCGCGCGCAAGGGTTGAGCCGTGGCAGCCGAATCACCGCTGAAGGACCGCATCGAGCGCGACGGCGCGCTCTTGCGCCTGACGCTCGCGCGTCCGAAGGCGAACCTCGTCGACGCCGCGATGATCGCCGCGCTGCATGGCGCGCTCGTCGCCTGGCGCGGGACCAAGACGCTGCGCTGCGTGCTGCTCGACGCCGAGGGTCCGCATTTCAGCTTCGGCGCGAGCGTCGAGGAGCACCTGCCGGACCGTTGCAATGAAATGCTCGCCTCGCTGCACGCGCTGCTCCTCGCGATGCTCGAATTCCCCGCGCCCATACTCGTCGCCGTCCGTGGCCAGTGCCTGGGCGGAGGGCTGGAGGTGGCGCTGGCGAGCAGCGCGATCTTCGCCGCTCCCGATGCGCAGCTGGGCCAGCCGGAGATGAAGCTCGGCGTGTTCGCGCCCGCCGCTTCCGTGCTGCTGCCGTATCGCGTCAACCAGTCCGCGGCGGAGGACCTGCTGTTCTCCGGGCGCTCGATCGATGCCGGCGAAGCAAAAGCGATCGGCCTCGTGCAGGTTGTGTCCGACGATCCCGAGGCGGCGGCGCTCGCGTATTTCGATCAGCATCTCGCGGGCAAGAGCGCCGCAGCACTCGCGTGCGCCGTGACGGCCGCGCGTGCGGCGATGATCCGCGACGTCCGGCACCGCCTTGCCGAGGTTGAGCGGCTCTATCTCGACAGCCTGATGGCGACCCGCGACGCCAATGAAGGCTTGCGTGCCTTTCTCGCGAAACGCAAACCCAACTGG
The DNA here is from genome assembly GCA_963811685.1 of uncultured beta proteobacterium. GTDB lineage: Bacteria > Pseudomonadota > Gammaproteobacteria > Burkholderiales > Casimicrobiaceae > CAIWHR01. The sequence continues at coordinate 113,562 of CAWESK010000010.1, forward strand.
GAGCATCGCTGATGGTTGAGACTCCTGCCGTCGTCAAGATCGTCGAGCGCTGCCAGGCGCTATTCGAGGACCTCGACTTCAACGCCGTCAAGGAATGGAAGGCGGCCGTACCGGGACGCAAGGCGATCGGCTACATGCCGGTCTACGTTCCGCGCGAGCTGATCCACGCCGCCGGCATGCTGTCGGTCGGCATCCTGGGCGGCGGCGACCAGATCGAGGTGATCCAGGGCGACGCCTATTACCAGAGCTACATCTGCCGCATTCCGCGCTCGACCATCGAGCTCGGGCTGACCGGCCGCCTCGATTGCCTCGACGGCATGCTGTTCCCGTCGATCTGCGACGTCATCCGCAACCTTTCGGGCATGTGGCAGCTCTTGTTCAAGGACAAGTACGTCAAGTATCTCGACGTGCCGCAGAACTTCGTCGACTCGATCGGCGGCGCCTTCTACATCCAGGAGCTCGAAGTGCTGCGCGAGGACCTGGGCCGGATGCGCGGCAAGACCATCACCGATGACGAATTGAACGCGTCGATCCGCGTGTTCAACGAAAATCGCGCGGCGATCCGCGATCTCTACGCCTACCGCGCCGAAAAGCCCTGGCAGGCGCCCACGTCCGAAATCTATCTCGTGCTGCGCGCCGGCATGGTGCTCCCGCCCGAAGATCACACGACGCTCGTGCGTGAATACATCGCGGCGGCCGACGCGCTGCCGCGCCCGAAGCGCGACAACGCGCGCGTGGTGATCACCGGCGCGTTCTGCGAGCAGCCGCCGCTCGCGCTGATCAAGTCGATCGAGATGTCGGGCTGCTACATCGTCGACGACGATTTCATGCTGGTGACCCGCTGGCTGCTGGACGACGTGCCGGCCGACGCCAAGCCCCTCGACGAGCTGTCGAAGGCGTTCCTGCACCGCTCGGCGACCACCGCCGCTAAGTACGAGGCCACGCGCGAGGAGAAAGGCGTCTTCCTGCTGAAGCAGGTCAAGACGCGCGCGGCCGAAGGCGTGATCTTCGCCGCGCCGTCGTTCTGCGATCCCGCGCTGCTCGAGCGGCCGATGCTGCAGGACGTGCTCGGCAAGCACAAGGTGCCGCACACCGCGTTCAAGTATGCCGAGAACACCGGCCAGATGGCGCCGATCCGCGAGCAGGCGGGGACATTTGCCGATTCGATAAAGTTGTGGAGTGCGGCGTGAGCAGCGAGCAGGGGCCCCGGGCCGAGGCAAGGGGATGCGAGCAAATGCGAATCGACGCATGCGGCCGACACCCGGCCCTTGAGTTGTCGCGATATTCCAAGGAGGCCGTTGCATGAGCACGCCGATCCAGGTTATGCCGTCCGCCGGCAAGAAGCCGATCGCGCCAGTCCAGAAAGAGGACGCGATGCTGCTGCAGAAGGAGATGATCAACAGCAACTACCACGACCTCGCGCATGCGCACGAGCAGGGGCGCAAGGTCGCCGCGACGTTCGTGCCCGGGAATTTGAACGAGCTCCTGATGTGCTTCGACTTCGCGCGGAGCCTGCCCGAAACGAACGCGCTGCAGAACGGGATGCGCAAGAAGTCCGGCAAGATGATCATGGATGCCGAGCGCGACGGCCAGTCCGAGGACGTCTGCACGTACGTCAAGGCCGACCTCGGGATGATGATGGGCGGCGAGGTGGGCCCCACGGGCGAGGTGCTCCCGAAGCCCGACATCCTGCTGCTCTCCTACACCGGCTGCTTCACGTTCATGAAGTGGTTCGAGCTGATCCGTCACAAGTACGGCTGCGAAACCGTGATGCTGCACGTGCCGTATCAAGGGGAAGGCCGGATCGCGCCGAACATGCGCGAGTACGTGGTCAAGCAGCTCAAGGAAACGGTGATCCCGACGCTCGAGCGGGTGTCCGGCGTCAAGTTCGACATCGATCGCCTTCGCCAGCACATGCGCGAGTCGCAGAAGGCCGAGGAGGACCTCGTCGCCGTGCTGCACTCCGCCAAGAATCGCCCGTCGCCGATCGACGGCTACTTCGGCGCTGTCTATTACATCGGGCCGATCTTCACCGCGTTCCGCGGCACGCCCGAGGCGACGGAATACTACCGGGTGCTGCGGCAGGAGATCGAGCAACGCGTTCGCGAAGGCAAGGGCCCGGTCACGCCCGAAGGTGAGATGGGCGAGGAGAAATACCGGCTGGTCGTCGAAGGCCCGCCCAACTGGACCAGCTTCCGCGAGTTCTGGAAGATGTTCTACGACGAGGGTGCGGTGGTCGTCTCGTCGACCTACGCGAAGGTCGGTGGTCTCTACGACTTTGGCTTTCGCCACGACGCCGACCATCCGCTGGAGTCGCTCGCCGATTACTGCCTCGGCTGCTACACGAACCTGAACCTGCCGTCGCGCGTCGACATGATCTGCAAGTACATCGACGAGTACCAGGCGGATGGCTTGCTGATCAACTCGATCAAGAGCTGCAACAGCTTTTCGGCGGGCCAGCTGCTGATCCTGCGCGAGGTCGAGCGGCGCACCGGCAAGCCCGCGGCGTTCATCGAGACCGATCTCGTCGACCCGCGCTACTTTTCCGCGGCCAACGTCAAGAACCGGCTGGAGAGCTACTTCCAGATGGTCAAGGCGAAACGCGTGGCGGCCGCCGCCGTCCACTAGAGGAAATTCGCATGCGCTGCTTCATCGGCATCGATCTCGGCTCCACCACCACCAAGGCGGTGGTCATGGACGAGAACCAGAACGTCCTCGGGCGCGGCATCACGAACTCGCGCTCGAATTACGACACGGCCGCGGCCATTGCCAAGCAGGAGGCGCTCGTCAACGGCCGCTTCTTCCTGTTCCGGCAGGCGCTCGCCGGCGACGGGGCATTGAACGGCGCGCTCGACGCCTTCCTCGGGCAGCTCGAACGCGATTTCCGCTCCGAGCAATACCTCGAGCAGCTCGCCGATCTCGCCGCGACGTGCCAGCGGAGCCTCGCCACCGCAAAGTTTGGCGCTGCGACAGAGGCCGTGGGCGAAGCGCTCACCGAAGTGTTCCGGCGCCTCACCGCCGAGGCGCCGACGCTGTTCACGCCGAGCGCCAAGCGCAAGTCGGATTTCTTCCGCGACATCGCAGGCAGCCAGTATCTCGCGACCGGCGAGGCGGTTGCGAAGGAATCGGGAATCCGCTACGACTTCCTTCTCAACGTCTTCGACCGCTCGATCATCGAGGTCGAGAACCGCGTCTACGGCGATTCGATCAAGCGGCATTTGCTGGCGGCGCTCGAGCGCACGTTCATCGAGCTTCCGGACACGGCAAGCCGAAGGAACCAGGTCGAGGCGCCGATCAAGGGCATCCTCGACACGCCGCTCGAGGAAACCTACATCGTCGGCACCGGCTACGGCCGCGCGCGGCTCCCGTTTTCCAAGGAGCATGTCCGCTCGGAGATCCTGTGCCACGGTCTGGGCGCGCACGTGATGTATCCGGGCACGGCGACCGTGCTCGACATCGGTGGGCAGGACACCAAGGCGATCCAGGTCGATCCGGCCGGCATCGTCGAAAGCTTCCAGATGAACGACCGCTGCGCCGCGGGCTGCGGACGCTATCTCGGCTACATCGCCGACGAAATGAACATGGGCCTGCACGAGCTCGGCCCCATGGCGATGAAATCGACCAAGACTATCCGCATCAATTCGACGTGCACGGTCTTCGCCGGCGCGGAGCTCCGCGACCGGCTGTCGCTCGGCGACAAGCGCGAGGACATCATGGCCGGCCTCCACCGCGCCATCATCCTGCGCGCGATGTCGATCCTCGCGCGCTCCGGCGGCATCCGCAACGAATTCACGTTCACCGGCGGCGTGGCGAAGAACGAAGCCGCCGTCAAGGCGCTGAAGGACCTCGTTCGCGAGAACTACGGCGAGACGACGCTCAACATCGATCCCGACTCGATCTACACCGGTGCGCTGGGCGGCGCGACGTTCGCCTGGCGCGCGGTGGTCGAGGAAGGCAAGACCGCGGAGGCACGGACATGAGCCGGGGAGCAGGAGGCGAGGGCGTGATTCATACGATCGGCATCGACATCGGCTCGGGTGTGGTCAAGACGGCGCTGTTTCGCACGGATGGCGACCGCCACGACTGGCTTGCGAAGCGCAGCGAGCGGATCCGCCGACGCGACCCGATGCAGCTCGCGCGGGAGGGATTCGACGGCGTGCTCGCCGACGCGGGATTGACCGCGGCCGACATTGCCTACACCGCGACCACCGGCGAAGGCGAGAACGTCAAGTTCGCCACCGGCCACTTCTACTCGATGACCACGCACGCGCGCGGGGGCGTTTTCCTGCATCCCGGCGTCAAGGCTGTCGTCGATATCGGCGCGCTCAACGGCCGCGCGATCTACGTCGACGAGCGGGGCAAGGTACTGTCGTACAAGATGACGAGCCAGTGCGCATCGGGATCGGGCCAGTTCCTCGAGAACATCGCCCGCTATCTCGGCGTCGCGGTCGAGGAGATCGGAACGCTGTCGAAGACTTCGCAGAACCCCGAGAAGTGCAGCTCGATCTGCGCGGTGCTGGCCGAGACCGACGTGATCAACATGGTGTCGCGGGGCATCGCCACGCCCGACATCCTGAAGGGCATCCACTTGTCGATGGCCTCGCGGATCGTCAAGCTGCTCAAGGTGACCGGCATCAAGGAGGGCACGGCGCTCATCACCGGCGGCCTTGCGCTGGACGAAGGCCTGCTCGCCGCAATCCAGGAGGAGATGGTCAACGAAAAGGTCGCCGTGACGGCCGTCAATCATCCCGATTCCATCTATGCCGGCGCGATCGGCGCCGCATTGTGGGGCGCGTTCCGGCACGGCAAGCTGCGCGAGTTGCAGGAACGCGCCGCCGCCTGATACGCGAAGGAGACAATCCCATGGCACTGCTCATCAACGACAACTGCACCGCCTGCGATGCCTGCAAGCCGGTATGTCCCAACGAGGCGATCAGCGTCGGCGACCCGATCTACGTGATCGACCCGATGAAATGCACCGAGTGCGTCGGCGCCGAGGACGAGCCGCAGTGCAAGCTCGTCTGCCCGGCCGACTGCATCGTCGTCAATCCGGATTTCGAGGAAACGCCCGAGCAGCTGATGGCGAAGTACGAAGCGCTGCACGGCTGACCGAAAGCGCTTGCGCGCTACGTCGCCGCGCCCTTCGCGCGCCGCGCCGACAAGCCGCGCGCCACGGCGATAACCGTTCCGACAATGAAGGCGGCGAGCCCGATCGCGTTCAGGAGACCGCCCGCGCGCGTCCAGTCGAAACGATCCGTGGCATCCCCCACGAGCCGCACGACCAGCGACAAGTGGAGCAACACGAGCGGCGCGTAGAACGCCGGGCTATACGGGACAGGCACGCGCAGCACCGCCGGGAAGATGATCGGCGCGTGGCCGAGCACCATGGAAAACACGAAGCCCAGCGCCAGCGCGTGCACCGCGGCATCGTAGGACGGCGATCCGGGCGCCAGGCTTCCTGCCGCCAGCATGATGACAGCGCCGGTCGCGAGCCACGCGTAGCCCGACAGCAGGCATACCGCGATGAAGCGCGTGAGGCCCGCGCCGCGCACCGTGCGGCGCGCGAGATCCTGCTTGAGGAGCCAGACGGAAAGCGCGAGCAGGCTCGCCGCGAACGTCGGCGCGCCCCAAGAGCGCTCCGCGCCGACGAGTCCGATCCCGACGACGACCAGGATGATCGCGAACGTCGCGTTCGCCACCGGCGACGGCTTCAGGAAACGCGAAAGCTCGAGGCGCTCACCGGCAATCGTCAGGATCAGGAACGCGAGCCACCACGTTACGACCCCATGAGTGCCGGACCCCGTCGCCCAGAGCACGGTGCCGACGGTCCACGCGAGCGATCCGGCAACGAGCGTGAACGTGAAGAGCGCCGTCTGGCGACGAAAGATGTCGAGCGTTGCGGCGAGCAGCACGGCGCTTCCGGCGGCAAAGAGCCACGCCGCCGCGGCCGTCGCGCCGGCGATTGCCGCGATGCCGCCGAGGCCCGCGACGAGCGGAGCGAGATACGCCCATGGACGGCCGATCGCGACGGCGCGCTCGAGCGAGATCACGACGCCGAAGAAGCCGCAGATCATCAGCGGACCGTGCAGCGCCGCTGTCGGTCGCCGCGACCTCCGGAACGGGCCAGCCGAGCCGCGCGAGGCCCGCGCCGACGCCGGCGAACAGCGCGAGAAAGCCTAAGATCAGCAGCGGCAGCCGGTAGACTGCGATGCCTTTGTGCGCCGCCGCCTCGATCGCCATCGGGTTGTCGAGGAGCCGGTCGCTGCGCTGAAAGGCGCTGCGGCGACTACCAGCCGAAGTGCTCGCGCGCGACCCCGGTCATCTTGTCCGGCGTCCACGGCGGGTCCCAGACGAGGCGGACGTCGACGATCGTGCCGCGGGGAACGCTTGCCGCAACCGCAGCGCGCGCCTCCCCGACGATCATTTCGGTCATCGGACACGCGGCGGTGGTCATCGTCATGTCGATGCGGACAATGCCGGGTGCCGCTTCGATGAGATAGACGAGACCGAGATCGACGATATTCATTCCCGCCTCGGGATCTTCGACCTGCCGGAGCGCTTCGCGGACGGTTTCGTCGTCGGGCGTTGTGGTCATGCAACGCTCGCCTATAGCTGCCGGGCGAAGGCGATGCGCTGCGACGGGGCGAACCCGACGTCGTAGAAGAAGCCCAGCAACGCGAGATCGTGCGGCGCGACGATCGTTTCCACCCGCTCGACGCGCAGCGCGCCGAGGTTGGCGAACAGCTGCGACAGCAGTGCGTGGCCGATGCCGCGATGCGCGTACGCGGGATCGACGCCGATCGTGTCGATCACCGCGGTCGACTCGGTGCGGCCGAAGTCGCCGAGATCGACCCGCGCCATCAGGTAGCCGACGATCACCCCGTCGAGGCGTGCGGTCAGCGACACGCGGATCGCGGAGTCCGCCGCCGTCTCGGCGAGCTTGTGTCGCACGTACTCGCTGCGGTCGCGGCCGGTGATGTGGCGGTCGATGCGCACGATCTCGTCGAGGTCGTCGGATCGCATCGCGCGCACGTCGGCCAAGTCGCGCGCCAGGCGCTCGAAGTCGTTGTCCGGCCGGCCGCCGAAATCGATTTCGTGCGCGGGACCTTCGCCGACGGGCACGCTGACGGCGTCGTCACGCGACGGCGCGTACTCGCCGCCGTCCACGGCGCAGTCGACGACGTGGCTCGGCGCGACGCGGAATTGCATCGTGTCGAGCCAGCGCACCATCGCGTGGTCGTTCCACGTGGCCTGGGTGCGCAGGTCGCGCACGTCGTGCCGGCGGGCCCAGTCGGCGAGCGCGTCGAACAGGCGCTTGCCGATACCGTGGCCCTGCGCGTCGGCGCGCACGCCCACGACCTCGAGCCGCAGCGCGGGTTCGCTGCGGCCGAATTCGCCTTCGAGCACGCGCGCGAGGATGTAGCCGGCGAGGCCGGAACCATCCGCCGCCGCGAATTGAGCGTGAAGCTTGGGCGCCTCCAGCGCCGCCTGCAGGCGCCGCTCGAAATAACCGCGCCGCGGCCGGCCTTCGATCGCCGCGTCGATCGCGACGACCGCGTCGAGATCCTGGCGGGCGAGGGGGCGTATCGCAACGTCCGCGCTGGCGGCAGCCATCGGTATCCTTGTCGAAGGTCGTCCCGGTGTCATGAGGACATATAGGCGAACGCGATCTCGCGGTCGGTATCCTCGTCGAGCAGATCGTCGAGGCTCGGGAGCAGGCTCATCGTTTCCTTCTGGATGTGCGCGGAGAGCCGCTCGGCCAGCTCCGGCGCGCCGCGTTTCAGCGCCGCGAAACCGGCGTCGTCGAGCGTTCCCGCGGCCGCTGCGCGCGCGAGTGGAAGCAATTCCGCGGCGACGGCGCGGATCGTGACGTGTTCCTCGGCCAGCAGGTCGGCAAGGTCGCCATCGCCCGCGTCGGCGAGCCGCGGAAACAGCACCGCCTCCTCGAAGCCGAAATGACGGGCGATGTGCTCATCGATGAACTGCGCCAGCGAAGCCGCGACGCGGGACACTTCGGCCGCCTCGTCGGTGCCCGGCCGTGGCGCGCGCGCAAAAGCCTGCCCGGCCCGTCCCAGCAGATCGAGCGTGGCGCGGTGTTCGTCGTCGAGTGCGCGGCTGACTTCCTTCATCGCTTGCCCCATCGCTATTATGGTATTCAAGTACCAAAATACCTGATTCGGTGCGGACGGTCAATTGACGCGGGTCAAGCAATGGCCGCCGCGAGATCGCGCACGAGACGCTGGGCCAGCACCGCCGCAGCCTGCCGGCGATAGTTCGACGCGGTGACCGTGGTGCGCATCGGGCTCGCCTGCTGGCGCACGAGCTTGCCGAGCTGCGCCTGCGCGGCGTCGTCGAACGGATGTCCGGCGAATTCCGCGGTGCCTTCGAGCAGGAACGGGCGCGGGTTCGTGCCCGTCAGCGCGACGTCGAGCTCCGCCACCATGCCGTCGCGGACCCGGACGCGCGCCGCCACGCCCGCCAGCGGGAAATCGATGGCGCCGCGTGCGCGCGCCTTGCGGTAACCGGCATGCGCATGCGCCGACTGTGGCGGCACGCGAACGGCGGCCACGATGTCGCCGGGTGCGAGCGTCAGATGCGCAGCGCCGTCGTCGGCATAGAGCTCGGCGAGCGGCATCCGTCGGGTCCCGCGCGGTCCGGCAATCTCGACGTCGGCGCCCAGAACCAGCAGGGCCGGCGCAAGATCGCCGGAGAACGCCGCATGACAGTGGTTGCCCTGCGGTGCGACGTGGCACGTCTCGCCGCCGTGCTTCAGGCAGTAGTCGTTGGCGCGGCGCCACCACGCGCTCTGGTTGTAGAAGACGCAGCGCGTGTCGAGGCAGAGATTGCCGCCGATCGTGGCGATGGTGCGATGGCCGGGGCCGGCTATCGATAGCGCGGCCTCACCCAGAATCGGCAGCGCGCGCATGAGCTTCGCATCGGACAGAAGTCGCGCCAGCGTCACGCCGGCGCCGATTGTCGTACCGTCCGTCGTCACGTCGATGGCACCCAGGCCGGCAATACCGCCGAGATCGACGAGCACCGAAACGGCGCCGATGCCGTGGCGCAGGTTGGGCAGGAGATCGGTGCCCCCGGCAAGGACGCGCGCACGCTTGTCGGTGGCCAGCAGCAGTGCGGCCTCGACGAGCGTCGCGGGGCGCGCGAGGGCGAACGGCGCCATCCCATCCATGTCAGTCCCCGGTCGCGACGGCGACGTTGGCGGCCGTCTTGCGCAGGCGCTCCGTGCGCCGGCGCGCGACCAATGCTTCGAGCAGCCGGTCAGGCGAGGCGGGCAGCTCGGTGAGCCGCAGTCCGGTCGCGTCGGCGATGGCGTTGGTGAGCGCCGGCAGGAATCCGGACAGCGAGCCTTCGCCGGCTTCCTTCGCGCCGAACGGGCCGTTCGGGTCCGGCGCCTCGACGATGAACGTCTCGATGGGCGGCGACTCGACGATCGTCGGCACGCGGTAGTCGAGCAGGTTGGCGCGAAGCGGCAGTCCTTCGTGATACTGCGTCTCCTCGGAAAGCGCTTGTCCCATTCCCATCCATACCGAGCCCTGGATCTGACCCTCGACCGCGAGCGGATTGATCGCGCGGCCGCAGTCGTGCGCGACCCAGACGCGTTCGACGCGCACCATGCCCGTGTCCTCGTCGACGGCGACCTCGACCACCTGCGCCGCGTACGAGAACCCGGCGCTCGTCCCGACCGCGGCGCCCTTGAACTTCCCGCCCTGCGTTTCCGGCGGCGTCGACCACGTTCCCTTGACGGTCAGCGTGCCGTTGTCCTCGAGCGCGGCGGCCACGACGTCCTTATAGCCGAGCATGCGATCGGTGCCCGCGACACGGTACGCCTCGCCCAGGCATTCGATGTCCTCGCCGGCGGCTTCGAGCTTGCGCGCCGCCGCGGCGACGAGCACGCGCCTAAGCTCGCGGGCCGCGCCGATCGCCGCGTTGCCGACCATGAACGACACGCGCGAGCTGTACGAGCCGTTGTCCTTCGGCGTGACGACACTGTCGTTGGCGACGACGGTGAGTCGATCGAGCGGGAGGCCGAGCACCTCGGCGACGGCCTGCGCGAGCAGCGTCGACGATCCCTGGCCGATGTCGGCCGCCCCGGTGAGCACGGTGATGCCGCCGTCGAAGTCGAGCTTCAGATTGACGACCGCGTGCGGCTCGCCCGTCCAGTGCACCGGTTTCGCCGAGCCACTGACGTAATGCGAGCAGGCCATCCCGAGGCCGTGACCACGCGGCAGCGTGCCGCGCCGCTCGCGCCAACCCGATGCGCGCTCGACGAGGTCGAGGCATTCGGCGAGGCCGCACGAATTGACCTGCAGGTCGTTCGCCGTCCGGTGGGGCACCGGCAGCAGGTTCGCGCGCCGGACCGCGAACGGATCGAGCCCAAGCTCCACCGCCATCCGGTCGAGCATCGATTCGAACGCGTGACGGACGTCGACCGAGCCGTGCCCGCGCATGGCGCCGTTGGGCGGCGTGTTGCTGTAGACGCGGAGGCCATGGTAGCGGCTGGCGGGTAGCCGGTAGAGCGCGTGCAGCAGGGCACCGGCGTAGAGGATCGTCACCAGGCCGTAACCCGCGTAAGCCCCGCCGCGCTGGACGACCTCGCAGTCGACGGCGGTGAGCGCGCCGGATTTCGTCATCCCGATCTTCATGCGCACGTCCGTCTCGGGCCGGCCGCGGTGAGTGAGGAAGCATTCCTCGCGCGAGAGCTCGAGCTTCACCTTGCCGCCCGCGGCGCGCGCGAGCAGCGCGGCGATCACCTCGAAGTTGAGCGTCTCCGTGCGATGGCCGAAGCCGCCGCCGACAAACGGCTTCACCACGCGGATCCGCGATTCGTCGATGCCGAGGCAGCGCGCAAGCGCGAGGTGCACGTAGTAGGGCACCTGCGACACCGTGTGCAGCGTGAGTCGCCCGCGCTCGGGGTCGTACTCGGCGAGCGAGGCGTTGGGCTCCATCATCGCGTGCGTGACTTCGGCGTAGTGGAAATGCTCCTCGCGGACGAGGTCGGCAGCGGCAAACCCCGCGTCCGCGTCGCCGAAGGCCTGGTCGACTTCGCGCTCGATGTTGCCCGGCTTGTTGGCGTGCAGCGGCGTTGCGTCCGGCGCGCGCGCTGCGGCGGCATCGAAGTACGCGGGAAGAGGCTCGATGTCGAGCTCGATGAGGTCGAGCGCGGCGCGCGCCGTGGCCGCATCGTCCGCTGCGACGGCGGCGATCGGCTCGCCACGATAGCGGATCCGCTCGCGCGCCAGCGGAAACTCGTTCTGCGCCACCGGGATGACGCCATAAGCCATCGTGCAGTCGTCGCCGGTGACCACGGCACGCACGCCGGGAAGGGCGCGCGCAGCTTCGACGTCGATCGCATGAAGGGTGCCGTGCGCGACCGGGCTCCTCAGTATCGCGCCGACCAGTGCATGCGGCGCCGGCAGGTCGGCCGTGTATTGCGCGCGGCCCGTGACTTTCTCGACGCCGTCGATCAGCGGCTGGCGGACGCCGACCGCGGCCGCGGGACGGAGGTCCCGGCGTGCAGGGGGTTCCAATCGCCGATCAGAGTCGTTCATCCGGGTTCGCCGACGCTCGCGCTGGAGGCCGCGGCTTCGACCGCCTCGATGATCTTCACGTAGCCCGTGCAGCGGCAGAGATTGCCGGACAGGGCCAGGCGGATCGCCTGCTCGGTGGGCGCGGCATTTTTCCGCAGCAACGCCTCCGCCGCCATGATCATCCCGGGCGTGCAGAACCCGCATTGCGTGCCGAGCTTTTCGTGAAACGCCGCTTGCAGCGCGCTCATGCGGCCGTTGTCGGCGAGACCCTCGATCGTCTCGACGCGCCGGCCGGCGCAGCGCGCGACGAGCGTGATGCACGCGAGCCGCGGCTCTCCGTCGACCAGCACCGTGCACGCGCCGCACTCTCCGCCGTCGCAGCCGCGTTTCGTCCCGGTGAGGCCCGCGTGCTCGCGCAGGTAGTCGAGCAGCAGCAACGAATCGGCGACCGCGTCCTCGCGGAGGCGGCCGTTGACGTGCAGCCTGACGATACGCTTGGTCATCGAAGTGGCAGTCACGGTCCCTTCGGCCGCAGGTCGCGCACGCGCACGGCCTTGCCTTGCGAGCGCGGGATCTCGCCGGGCCGCTTGACGATGACGTCGGTGGTGATGCCGACCAGCGACTTGATGTGATGCGCGACGCGATGGGCGAGATCGTCGAACGCGGACCCGTCGACGCCGGGCTGCGCCTCGACCTCGATGTCGACGTGATCGAGGCTGCCGCGCCGCTCGACGACAAGCTGATAGTGCGGCGCGATGCCCGGCAGCCCGATCAGCACGGCCTCGACCTGCGACGGATACACGTTGACGCCGCGGATGATCAGCATGTCGTCGTTGCGGCCGGTGATGCGCAGGATGCGCAGATGCGTGCGGCCACAATCGCACGGCGCGGTCGTCACCTTCGTGATGTCGCGCGTCCGGTAGCGCAGCATGGGCAGCGCTTCCTTGGTGAGCGTCGTGATGACGAGCTCGCCCGCTTCGCCTTCGGGCACGTGCCGGCCGGTTTCCGGATCGATCACTTCGAACAGGAAATGGTCCTCCCACCCGTGGAGGCCAGCCTGGCATTCGCATTCGCACGCCACGCCGGGGCCCATGATCTCCGACAATCCGTAGATGTCGATGGCTCTGAGGCCCAGCCGCGCCTCGATTTCCTTGCGCATCGCCTGGCTCCAGGGCTCGGCGCCGAAGAGACCGACCTCGAGCCGCGATTTCCGCAGGTCGACGCCTTGGTGCTCGGCGACCTCGGCCAGCGCCAGTGCATACGACGGCGTCGCGCACAGCACGCGCGCGCCGAAGTCGACGATCAATGCGATTTGCCGCTCCGTGGAACCTCCCGACATCGGCACGACGACGGCGCCGAGGCGTTCCGCGCCGTAATGCGCGCCGAGGCCGCCGGTGAAAAGACCGTAGCCGTACGCGTTGTGGACGACGTCGCCCGGGCGACCGCCGGCCGCCGCCATCGAGCGCGCCATCAGGTCGGCCCAGCTCGCGATGTCGCCCCGTGTGTAGCCGACGACCGTCGGCTTGCCGGTGGTCCCCGACGAAGCGTGCAGGCGGGCAAGCGCGGCCAGCGGCCGCGCGAACATTCCGAACGGATAGTGGTCGCGGAGATCCGTCTTCAGCGTGAACGGCAGGCGGATAATGTCGTCGAGGCTCTCGATCGCGTCGGGCGCGACACCTGCTTCGTCGAGCCTCTTGCGGTGCAGCGGGACGTTGTCATAGGCGTTGCGCACCGTCGCGCGCAGCCGCTTGAGCTGCAGCTCCGCGAGGCGCTCCCGCGGCATCGTTTCCTGGGCGCGCTGGAAGAAGAAGCGCGCACCGGGTTGCGTTCCGATTCCGACTTCCGGCGACGTCATTGCGCCCATGGGATTTCCCCGCAGTGTTGGAGATGCGCTACGTCCGCGTACCGCGCACCGGCAGATGCGGCAGCGCGAAGCCCTGGTTGAATCCGGCGCCCGTGACGAGCGACAACTTGAAGTAGGCGCCGGCGAGCGTTGCCAGCAATCCCGCCGTGGCGGCTACGGGCGGCAACGCTTCTCCGGCGACGAGTCCCGCGGCAATCGCAGCGGCGAACGCCAGCGGCGCGATGGTGCCCGCGATCGCGAGGATGCGTCCGGCGCGGTCGAGCGCTGCGGTTGCGCCCGGGGCCGTCTTTCCCTTGAGGCGCCGTCGATACGCGAGCCATGCGATCGCGCGCGCGATCACGAGCAGGCCGAACGCGGCGAGCAGCGACATCGTCGCTGTGCCGTGCAGCGGCGACGTCATGAGGAACACGCCGGCGCCTTCGGCAAGTCCGGTGGCGAAGATCAGCGGCACGAGCTGCGGCGCGCGCCATGCCGGAATGCCTTTCGCGGCCTGCAGGAGGCGCGCCTGGCAATAGACAAACAGCAGCGCGAGCAGCAGCGCAAGCCACTTTGTCCCCGCGATGCCGGCCGCGGCGGCGAGGCACGCGGGAACGAGCAATGCTGCGGTCCAGGCCTCGCGCGCCATCCACGACGTGCGCGGATTGCGGAAGACATTCAGTGCGCGCAGCGGACGGCCGAGCTCCAGCGACACGCAGAAGAGGCCGAGGCCGACGAGCGCAAGGCCGGCGAGCAGAAGCGCACTGCGCGCCGCTCCACTCGCCCCCGAGAAGACGGTAAACGCGATCAGCCCGCCGCCCATTCCGCCGCAGATGAAATTGCCCGCCGCGCGCGCGTCCCAGCTCAACTGGTGCCAGGGATCCGGTCCGTACGCGCCGTAGCCTTGCGAAGGGTAGGTCATGCGGGTTCTCGCGGGTTCTCGTTCGCGTCCCAGAGGTAATAGAAGCCGGGCCCGGTGCCGAGCTCCTCGTGCATGCGGAAATGCCGATTCTGCGCAACGAGCCGCGACACGTTGCTCTGCGGATCGTCGAGGTCGCCGAACGACAGCGCCTGCGTGATGCACGCGTTGACGCATGCCGGAGTCGCCTCGGGGTCGATGCCCGGCTACGAGTCCTTTGGCGAGGCCGTCGTCGATGCGGTCGACGCAGAACGTGCATTTGGTTGCGACCGCGCGGCGCGAATCGTCATGGCGCTTCGTCTCGTTCGCCATCGCGCGGTCGTAGGCGAACGCGGGGCGCGCGGACTTGTAGCGCGCCTGATAAGGGCAGGCCACGGCGCAATACGCGCAGCCGATGCAGAGATCGTAGTCGATCGTGACGATGCCGTCGGCGCGCTTTTTCGTCGCCGTCGTCGGGCAGACGTCCATGCACGGCGGGTCGTCGCAGTGCTGGCAGCCGACGGGGACGAAGGCGCGCTTGACGTCGGGGTACTCGCCCTGTTCGACGTCGAGCACGCGGCGCCACTGCACGCCGGGTGGCGTCGCGTTCGCATGGCGGCACGAGGCCGTGCACGTCTGGCAGCCCACGCAGCGGCGGAGATCGGCGACCATCGCCCACCGCGTCATTGGACCCCCACGCTTGTGGCGCTCATGATGGGGATCGTCCCGCGGATGAGACGTTGACGCGCACGATGTCGGCGCCCGATCCGGTCGAGTCGGTGAGATCGAGCGACATGGTCGCGAGCGAGTTCATCGACGGCACGCCGAAATCCTTGGTGAATGGCGTGGCCCAGTGGTCGAACTGGCCGATCAGCAGGAGCGTGTCGGGCCGGATCCCCTGGCGCAGCACAGCGCGCCCGCGCACCTTGCGCTGCGGCGTCGCGATTTCCACCTGCTCGCCGTCGCGGATGCCGAGCTTCGCTGCGGCTCCGGTGTTGATGATGACGCCGCGATGGCCCTTGACGTTATCGGCGACTTCCTTGATGAGCTGCATGCCGACGTTGGCTCCCCACGCGTATTGCATGCTGCGCGCGGTGAGCAGCCAGAACGGGTAGTCGCTTGCCTTGCCGCCGGCCTTTACGAGCGAGGCGACCCACGGCGCGCCGAAATCCTTGCACTTCGGCAGCGCCTGGTATTCGGGCAGCTGGTCGTCCCACCAGTGCATGTCGTGCTCGTGCAGCCGCCGCCCGAGCTCGGCGCCGATGCGCATGAGCCGCTCCTGATAGGGCAGCTCGAAGCGTAGGTTCTTGGCGACGAGCGCCGGGTACAGGTACCACTTGATGCGCGGAAACGGCTTGGTGGCGAGGCCGTGCTCGCGCCACCAGTCGAGGCCGTTCGCTTCGCGCCCGTCGGTCATTTCGGCGCTCGCTGCGCGGCACACGGCTTCCCAGATGGTTTCGACGTCATGCGCGACAGCGGGCGCGAGCGTCTCGTCCCAAGTCGCGCCCTTGAGCGGCACGCCCGCGGCGCCCTTGTTGATCGCGGCATTGTATTTGTCGAGGATTCCGGTCCTGCGTGCGAGCTCGGTGGCGATCGCCGTGAAGTCACGCGCCGCGCCCTGCGTCGCAACGACCGGCTGGCGCAGCGCGAAGCCGGTGCAATCCCAGAACTGCTCGACGAACTTGGAACCGCCGATACGGATGAGCTGCAGGCTTTCGAGATCGGTGGCCTCGGGCAGCAGGATGTCCGCATGATGGTTCGTCTCGTCGCGCGTGTAGGCGAAGGCGACCGTGAACGGGAAGCGCGCCATCGTTTCGCCGATCCGGCCGGTGTCCCAGAACGAGATCGCCGGATTGGTGCGGTAGATGATCCAGACGTCGGGGAAGGTGACGCGCGGCAATCCCTTCGGCGTTTCGTCCAGGAACATCCACGAAAAGTGCGTCGGCCCGAGCGCCTGGCTCCACGGCCCGTTGGCCGCGAGCGGTACCATCGTCCGGTACGCGTTGCGGATGTTCGGATTCGGCGACCAGTGCGCCCGGTCCGTCGGATTGAGTGGGTAGTCCATGAAGCCGTCGGGGCCCGGCAGCACGCTGTCGACACGCGCCGGCACCTGGCGATTGAGGCGCACCGTCGTGCCAAGTGTCCCCCCGGGGACTTCGAGGCCGCCGACGAGCGCGGCAAGCATCGTGCGCGCCCACACGCACTCGAAGCCGCCCCAGCCATTGTTGACGGTCTTGCCGAGGCTGACGGCGACCGGGCGGTAGGGCAGGCGCTGGCCATCGATCTCGATCGTCGCGCCGACTTTTGCGTGGTCGAGGTACTCGCGCGCGATCCTGCGCATCGTCTTGGCCGGCACTTCGCAGATCCCCTCGGCCCACTCGGGCGAGTAGGGCGCCATGTGCGCAACGAGCCGCGAGAATCCCGTCTCGCCTGTCAGGACGCCGTCGGCGAGGATGTCGCCGTCGGGGCCGATCTCGACCGCGTCCGCGTCGTAGCGGCCTTCGAGCGCCTCGGCGATGCCGGGCGCATCGTGGGCCGCCGCGGCGCCGCGCACCGTGTCCCAGACGAGGGGTTTTCTCGTCACGCGGTCGCGCAGGTAGTAGCCGTGCGCTCCGACGAGATACGGGGACGCCGTGTGCTTCGTCAGGAATGGAAGGTCGAGCTGCTCGCGCGGGGATCCGTGCAGCAGCACGTGCACGAGCGCGTAGAGGAACGAAGCGTCGGTCTTCGGCTTGATCGGCACCCACTCCGCCGAGCACGCGCCGGTCACCGAGAGATGCGGCTCGACCTGCACCCGCTTCATGCCCCGAATGCGGGCGTTCGCGTGGCGCCATACGCCGACGACGCCGCCGGACGCCTCGACGTTCGCACCGCAGGAAATGAGGTAATCGCACAGCGGCGTGTCCGGCGACACCGTGAATGCGCGATGCCAGAACTCGCCGTACAGGTGCTCCGAGTGATAGCACTTCACGCCCTGGCCGGAACCGAATCCCATGTCGACGGCGCCCCATGCGGCGAGGAATGCCGGGAACGTTCCCATGTACGACTGCGGCGTGCCGGCGCCGCCCAGGCTCACCGCCAGCCGCGGATAGCCCGATTCGTCGGTGAGGCCGTCCGCGCGGGCCTTGTTCAAGCGCGCGGCGACGATATCGAACGCCTCTTCCCAGGTGATCGGCACGAACCCCGGGTCCTCGGCGATGCCTTTCCGCGGGTTCGTCCGCTTCATCGGCGTCAGGATCCGGTGCGGGTTGTACGTCTTCTGCACGAGCCCGTACGCTTTCACGCAGACCTTGCCGCCGCCCGGATGCGCGTCGGCCGCGCAGAAATTGGGTTCCACCTCCGTCGCAATCCCGTCGACGACCTTCACCGTGAGAAGGTCGGGGCCCGCGACGCACTGGTAGCAGTACGTCGGGACGCGGCGCGTTCCGCTGTCGGACATGGCTAGGGCCTGTTCACACTATGGACGCAAACGCGAACGGGCGGCATGGGCGCCAATCAAGGCGCACGACGAAGCGAAGACTGGGCGTCTTCGCGAGGAGGGCAACGCAGAGTGGCGTCCCAGATGCCCGTTCCCTTCGGGTGGCTGCCGAAAACGCCCATCACTGCGTTGCGAAGGCTTGCCGGGTGCTCGACCCGCCTTCGCCTCCGCGCCTTGCGCTGGGCGTTTTCGGCCGTGCCACGCGTATGTGCCCATAGTGTGAACAGGCCCTAATTCAAGCCGGCCTTCTGCGCCTTCGCGGCAAGCCGCTCCTCGGTTTTTTTCACGTCGACGACAAAGCGGCTGTGCTTGCCGCGGCAGATGAGATCGACGCCGTCGCGGCCGCTGACCTCGAATGTCACGGCGCGTCCATTGACCGCGGCCACCGTGACCGTGATCTCGGCCTTCATCCCGAGCAGCGTGGCGGCGAGATGGTCGAGCTCGATGCGCGTGCCCACCGAATCCTCGCCCGGATCGAGATGCGCGAGCAGCAGCTCCCGCGAGGTGAGCTCGATGTCGCGCACGAGCATCGGCGTCGCGTAGACGCGCGCCTTCTCGCCCATGAAACCGATCGTCCGCTCGCGGTCCACGCTGAGCTCGACCGTCGAGGTGACGCCTGCGGCAAGGCTTGCCTTCATCGGATCCTCCTGTTTGCGCGGGTCCGGGCGTCCGGCCCGCCTGCGTACCGCGCACTCTGCACCGCCTCTTTCCCGCGGCGGCGCCGCTTTCGGGTTGAGACTTTGGCGATTAGCAGCTATTCTGGAATCGGAATGCCGATTTCGGGTTGATCTGGGTCAGTCTTTGGGGGCGTGCTTGGGCGCGACGCGGGTGGGGAAGCAAAAAAAGAGCGGCCGGCGCCGGAGCGCGGCGACCGCCGATCCCCCGGCGTCGGTCGCGATTCGCGCAGTGCGGCGCGGCGATCTCGGCCCCATCGTCGCCCTCGACGCGACGGTGACGGGCCTCGAGAAGCGGGCGTACTGGCGTCGCATCTACCAGCGCTACGGCACGGCCGCCGGGGCCGGCCGGCAGTTCCTGGTCGCAGAGGCCGACGGGCGCGTCGTCGGCTTCGTCATCGGCGAAGTGCGCGACTGGGAATTCGGCTCGCCGCCTTGCGGCTGGGTGTTCGCGATCGACGTTCAGCCGGCGGCACGGCAGGTCGGCGTCGGCACGCGGCTGCTGGCGGCGATCTGCGCGGCGTTCCGGCGCGCCGGCGTGCGCACGGTGCGCACGATGCTCGCGCGCGACAATACGCTGATCCTGTCGTTCTTCCGCAGCCAGGGAATGATGGCCGGGCCGTTCATGTCGCTGGAGATGGAACTCGACCGGTGAAGCTCCAGAAGAACACGTCGCTCGCGCTCTACAGCGTCCTCGAGTTCGCTGCGGACCCGACACGCCACATCTCCGCCGCCGAGATCGCGCAAAAGTACGGCGTGTCGTCGCATCATCTCGCGAAGGTGCTCGCCGAGCTTGCGCGCGCCGGCGTCGTCGAGTCGGCGCGCGGCGTCGGCGGCGGCTACCGGTTCGCCGGCAACGCGCGGCGATTGACGTTGATGGACATCATCCGCGTGTTCGAGGATTTCGGCCCCACCGAGCCCGATCGGCGCGAGCCCGGCGAGCGCACGCCCGTCGGCCGTGCGCTCGGGGTCGTGCTCTCCGAAGTGGACGAGATCGCGAAGGCGACGATGAGCTCGATCACGCTCGCGACGATGCGGCGGCTGATCGATCGCCAGAGAACGACCTGAGCGATCGGGAGTTCCCGGCGCGACATCGCCGATTGACCCTCCCGGGCGCCGGGCGTAGATTAATGGATACGAAAATCGAGCTCGGCGAGTCGAATTTCGTTTCTCCGCAACGTCGATCGCACGACGAAAGACCGCGCGCCCCAAAGGGAAATAATGCACGTCCAGGAACACATGACGTTTGCCGATGGCGTGGGCCGGTTTCGTCTGCGATGTGTTCACCAAGACGGCGGACGCGGAAGCGTGGCTTCTGGCGAAGCGAGCCAAAGTGCCGCGTAGTCACCGGCCGCCGGATTCGCGCGGGCCCTCGGTGCCTCCGCCTCATCCGATCCGAGACTCGCATGAGCGCAATCGACACCCGTCCCCATGACGGCGGATGCACGTGCCGCCACGTGCGCTACCGGATGACGACAAATCCACTCTTCGTCCACTGCTGCCACTGCCGCTGGTGCCAGCGCGAGACCGGCGCATCGTTCGCGCTCAACGCGATGATCGAGAGCGATCGCGTCGAGCTGCTCCACGGCGAGGTCGATATCGTCGCCACGCCGTCCAACAGCGGCAAAGGACAGAAGATCGCGCGCTGCCCCCAATGCCGCGTCGCGGTCTGGAGCCACTACGCCGGCGCCGGCGACGCCGTGAGCTTCGTGCGCGTCGGCACGCTCGACGAGCCCGACCGCCTGCCGCCGGACATCCATATCTTCACCGCATCGAAACAGCCGTGGTTCGTGATTCCCCCCGGCACGCCGGCGGTGCCCGAGTATTACAAGGCGGCGGAGCGGTGGCCGCAGGAAAGCCTCGAGCGCCGGGCCGTGCTGCTCGCCGCCAAGGCGGGACGCGAAGCGGGTTCCGCGCGATCATGACCGATTCGTGCGAGCACTTCAGTGAGATCCGCGCGGTGACGCCGAGCGCGGACGGCTGCGAAGACTGCCTGCGGATCGGCGCGAAATGGACGCAGCTTCGCGTGTGTCTCACGTGCGGTCATGCAGGATGCTGCGAGGATTCTCCGCATGCGCACGCGCTCGCGCATTTCAATGCCACGGGCCATCCGATGCTTGCATCGCTCGAGCGCGGCGACACGTGGGGCTGGTGCTACATCCACCGCCGCTACTTCGATCCGATGCCGGGCCCGCTGCCAAAACGGCGCTCCGGGCTCGCCGCGCTGCTCGGCCGAATCGTCCGTCGATGAGGGCGCCGGAGACAGCTCCCCGGTACTCGCTGATCGTTCCCGCGTACAACGAGGAGCGGCTGCTGCCACGGCTGCTCGACTCGGTCAACGTCGCGCGGACTGCCTATGCCGGCGTCGGCAGCGTCGAGGTGATCGTCGCCGACAACAGCTCGACCGACGGCACGGCGAGCATTGCCGCCGCGCGCGGCGCCCGCGTCGTCAGCGTGGAAAAGCGCGTCATCGCGGCGGCCCGCAACGGCGGCGCGCGCGCCGCCCGCGGCGAGATCCTCGCCTTCATCGACGCGGATTCGCAGGTTCATCCCCGCACGTTCGCCGAGATCGATTCCGCGCTGGCAACGGGTCGCGTCGTCGGTGGCGCCACCGGCGTCACGGTCGAGCGATGGTCGGCCGGCATCGCGGTGGCGTACGCGGTCATGCTGCCGCTGGTATTCATCACCGGAATGGACACCGGCGTCGTGTTCTGCCGGCGCGAGGACTTCGAGGCGATGGGCGGCTACGACGAGGATATCCTCATCGCCGAGGACGTCGCGTTCCTGCAGGCCTTGCGGCGGCTCGGCAAGGCGCGCGGCCAGCGGCTCGCCCGCGTGACGAGCGCGAAGGGCATCGCGTCGACGCGCAAGTTCGACGAATTCGGGGACTGGCACTTCTTCATCGTCCTCGTCGCGGGCATCAAATACCTGTGGACGCGGGACATGACCGGTTTCGTCGACCGGTACTGGTACAAGCCGAGGCGCTGAAACTCCGCGGAGCTCTTGTCCCGCCAAGAACAAACAACCTCGTTCGGCGGTCCGGCGCGACCCCTTTTCAGGCGGCGGCCGCGACGTGCGCTCCTGCGTGCCTCTTCAGCTTGAACGCGAGGAAGACGAGCAGGGCCCCGTATGCCACCGAGAACACGCCGATGAGCCACAGCACGGCCATCGCGCCGGCCCCGGGGTTGGCGATCATGAAGATTCCGAATGCCACGGACAGCACGCCGGAGAGGATCAGCAGCCACTCGTTCTTGATTTCCTTGCGCAGCCGGATGGCGGCGGCGATCTCGAAGATCCCCTGCACGATCGCCCAGGCGGCGATCAGGATCAGCAGCGCGACGGCCGTCACTCCCGGCTGCACGAAGGTGAAGATGCCGGCGGCGATCCCGATGACGCCGATCAGCACGATCTGCCACATCGGCTTGCCGGAATCCTTCGCCTGCCAGCCTCCGATCAGCGCCGCGACGCCGTCGACCAGCGCGTAGGCGCCCCAGAACAGGACGAGCGTGATCAGCGTCACACCGGGCCATGTCCAGGCGAGGATGCCGAACACGATCGCGGCGAGCCCGCGCAACAGAACCAGCCACCACGTGCGTCCGAGTGCCTGCAGCAGTGTCACGTCCATGTCGTTTCCCCCGATTATTGATCCGGCACCCTGGGCAGGGCCGTGCCGGCGATTATCGGACGCCCGGAATGCGCGCGCAACGGACCGCGATCCATTCAACGCGGCGAGCGGTCCGCGATTTCGTCGTGCTGCTCCTGCACTGAGTTCCTGTCGCTGATCGTCGCCTGCAGACCGAGGTCGACACAGCCCTGGAACGCGGCGGGATCGGGCTGCACGATATCGAAGAGCAGCGCGCTGGCCTGCTTGTGGATCGGGAACGCCAGGGCGGGCGAACGTCGGCTTTCCAGTCGCAGCGTGATCGAGTACAGGCCGGAGCCGAGCGTCGCGGTGATCCGGCAGTCCACGCGAAGCCGGCATTTGCCTTCCGTGCAAGATGCCGCGGGCAGCGCGAAATAGCGGCTGCTGATGACGCGAAGCAGCCGGTCCTGGACGATCACGGACAGCGCAGGGTCCGCCATCGCGGCATCGAATTCGACGTCGACGTGAAACGGGATGTCGCTCGCCGCCGATGCCGACGCGCGTGTCGTGCCGGTGGTCGCGAAGGCGGCATCGACGATGCGTCCTTCGTCGGTTCCGAATGCGAGCCCGGCTCCTTCGCCGACGAACGGCTTCACCGCGACGGGGCGATCGGTTGCGGCACCTTCCTCGCGCCGGATGTCGAACACGTAGAGCTCGGCGATGTCCTCCGGAGTGCCGATGGACTTGACCCTGCCCGCGCTCGAGATAGACGGCGCGGCGGCAGAACGTCTTGACGAGCGCCATGTCGTGCGAGACGAGCAGCAGCGTGACGCCCGAACGCGTCAGCGTCTCGAGGCGGGCTAGACACTTCAGCTGGAACGCCGCGTCTCCGACGGCGAGCGCTTCGTCGACGATGAGCACGTCCGGCTCGACGTTGATGGCGACCGCAAACGCGAGCCGCATCAGCATGCCGCTCGAATACGTATTCACCGGCCGGTCGATGAATTCCGCGAGCCCCGCGAACGCGACGATGGCGTCGAGGCGCGATTCGATGTCGACGTGCGAGAGGCCGAGGATCGCGCCATTCAGATAGGCGTTTTCGCGTCCGGAGAACTCCGGATTGAAGCCGCTGCCGAGCTCGAGCAGCGCGGCCACGCGTCCGTGGACTTCGGCGGATCCGGTGGTCGGCGTCAGCGTGCCGGCGATGAGCTGCAGCAGCGTCGATTTGCCCGAGCCGTTGCGACCGACGATGCCGACGGTCTCTCCGCGCGCAACGTTGAACGACACGTCGGAAAGCGCCCAGAACTCCTTGAAGAACTGGCGACGCCCGCGGAAGATCGATTGCAGCAGCCGGTCGCGCGGTTGGGCGTAGATCTCGAAGCGCTTGCCGAGCCCGTGCACTCCGATTGCGACGGCGGGCGCTGCCGGGTTCTCGGCGGAGTTTGCGGGGACGTCAGTCATCATCGGCGTGCACTATACCGCGCCGGCCCCGACGCCGGAAGCGACAGTGCGGGCGCTATAATCGATCGTCATGAGCGACCGTCGCTTCTCCACGTCTCCCGCGTCGCTCGTCCGCACGCTCTGGACGCAGCGCGAGCTCGTGTCGGAGCTCGTCCGTCGCGACATCGCGGGCCGCTATCGCGGCTCGGCGCTCGGCGTGCTGTGGTCGCTGGCGGCGCCGCTCTTGTTGCTCGCCGCCTTCACGCTCGTCTTCGGCGTCGTGTTCCCTTCGCGCTGGGGAACGGCGTCGGCGGGCACCAAGGGATTCGCGCTGCTGTTGTTTCCGGGGATTCTCATCCATGCTCTGCTCGCCGAGCCTTTCGGACGCGCGCCGGTCATGATCGCAAGCGTTCCGAATTACGTGAAGAAAGTCGTGTTCCCGCTCGAGTTGCTGCCGGTCGTCGCGGTCGCGACGGCACTCTTTCACGCGCTCCTCGGGTTCGTGGTGCTTTGCCTCGCGCTTATCCTTCTGGGCGATGGCATTCCCGTCACGGCCGTCGCGCTGCCGCTCGTTCTCGCGCCGCTGCTGCTCGTGACCCTGGGAGTCACCTGGCTCTTCGCGGCGCTGGGCGTGTACCTGCGCGACATCGCGCAGATCACGGGTCTCGTGACGATGCTGCTGATGTTCATTTCGCCCGTGTTCTATCCGGTGAGCGCGCTGCCGCCCGCGATACGGCCGTGGATCGCCCTCAATCCGCTGACGATTCCGCTCGAGAGCGCGCGCGATGCGCTGATATTCGGCCGCTGGCCCGATTGGGGCGCGCTGGCGCTGTATTCCGTTGTCGCTGCGTTCGTCGCGTGGGCGGGATATTGGTGGTTCCAGCGCTCACGCAAGGGGTTCGCCGATGTGCTGTGACGAATATCGCATAGCACCCACGCCTTGACGCAAACGATCGCCTATGCCGACCGCAAAACCGGACCTGCTGCTTCACGTGGGCACCCCGAAGACCGGAACGACGAGCCTGCAATTCGCGCTGCACAAATCGCACGCCCTTCTGCTGCGCCGCGGAATACTCTATCCGGATGTCGACCTGCATCCGGCGCCTCCGAAACATCAATGGATCGCCAGTCACCTGCTGGCGGACGAGATCGACATGTTTGCTCGCAACATCGACGCCGTTGCGAGGCAGGCCGACAGGTCAGGAGCGGGCACCGTCGTATTGAGCACCGAGGGTATCTTCAATCATTGGAGCGATTTCTCGCCCGCCGCCCGGCAGGCGCTTGGAAAGTTGAACAGGAACTTTTCCGTCAGAGTGTGGTGCGTGTTCCGCGAGCCATTGTCCTTCGCAATGTCGTTCTATTGCCAGCTTCTGAAGAACAGTCCGTCTCACTTCTCTCCCTGTTATGGGACCTCGCTGGCTCCCGAGGATATCGTGGACCATCCCTGGTTTGCGAAGCGTCTTGACTACCGCGGGTTCATCGAGGGCATCGGAGATTTGTTTCCCGCCGTCGCGGCAACGCGCTACGAGTCGTCGGACACCGTTGAACAGGCGCGGTCCCTCCTCGGAGTTGGGGAGGATGTCCTGCCAGGCGCACCGATGAGGAATCGATCTCCGAGCGCGCTCGGTGCAGATCTCATGCGGCGCCTGAATCGGCTGGGCCCGGAACTCGAGGAGCGCGACGTGTTGGCGACCATGATCGCGGAAATCGACCATCGGCTGCGTCCGGTGAGCGAACCTCTCCGCGCGTCCGAGGCCGTGGCCGAAAAGGTGAGGACATTATCGGAAGTCAGCGTACGGTATCTGACCGAGAGATTTGGCATTTCCTGGAGCCGCCGGGGCGGCACATGAGGCTTCTCGTCGGGTGCGTGGCGGACAGCACGCCCAAATACCTCGATCAGGCACTTCGTCTCCTCTCCTCATGGCGCTGGTTTGCCGGTCCATATTCGAGTGCCGAATTCCATGTCTGTGTGATGGATCGCGTCGATTCGTTTTATCGACGACAATATGAGGAGCTCGGTGCGCGCGTGCATCTCGGCTCCGCGATTCGCCGATCGCCATCCCACGTCCAACAAACTTCGGTTTCTCGAGCTCGACGAAGTGAAATCGGCGGATCGCGTGCTGCTGCTGGACTGCGACACCATTGTCGTGCAGCCTCCCGGGAGACTCTTTCACGGCGCCGGTCTGACCGCGAAGATCGCCGACGTCGCAACGGTGTCCATCGAGCTCTTCGGAAGAGTTTTTTCCGAAATTCGGCATGCCGATGCCCGCTGCAAACCAGGCCTGCACCGTCAGCGGCGAAGCGATGATTCCCTATTTCAATTCCGGGGTCATCTCGCTGTCCGGCAGCGCCGCGCGAGTGCTGGGACCGGCTTGGACACGCTTCAACGGCGAGATGACCGCCGTCTTCGAGGAGCTCGGCGGGAGGGCTCATGTCTGCGAGCAGGCGAGCCTCAGTCTTGCGCTGGCCGCCACCGGCACGCCGTTCGATACAGTGGGCAACGAAATGAACTTTCCGGCGCACTTTGTCGGGCTGCCGCTGGATTCCGAATTCGCGAACACCGATCCGGTGATTATTCATTACCATTGGCTCACTCATGACAACGGGAGCCTGTTGCCGTCGGTCTATCCGAAGGTAAACGATAGAATTCGTGACTTCAACGACCGGCTGCTGCTCTAGAAGGCATGATGGCGAGCCGCAGCGCCCGCTCCGCGGGCACGCGCGGCGGATACGCGAGCGTGTAGTTCTCCCGATCGAGCGCAAGGTTCGGGTTGTAGAAGGGATCGGCGCGCACGCCTTCGCCCCACTTTTCGAGAACGTAGTGCAGCGCGTCGCGGTCTTCGGCTTCCTGCTCGGGATACAGATAATAGCCGCGTGACGCCGACTCGAAATGGTGGACGAGCGGCCGATTGACGATCAGGTTGTAGTAGCCGCGCGCAGCTGGCGGCGAGGCAGAGGTCGATGTCGTTGTAGGCGACGCGCGAGCTGCTCGTCGAATCCGCCCAGCGTGTCGAACAGCTCGCGCCTGACGACGGCGCACGCGGCGGTCACCGCGCTCACCGCGTGCGTCAGCAGCCCCCGGTTGTGATAGCCGCGGAAATCGGCGGGTCGCCCGCGCAGAAGGTGATGCGTCAGCGCGAATGCACCGAGCAGCACGCCCGCGTGCTGGATGGTGCCGTCGCCGTAGATGAGGCGCGCGCCGACGACGCCGACGTCGGCATGCAGCGCCAGCGCCGTCATTTCGTCGAGCCAGTCCGGAGCGATCACGTTGGTGTCGTCGTTGAGGAAGCAGAGAACGCTGCCCGTCGCGAGCCTGCGCTGCCGCATTGTTGAGGCGTGCGAAGTTGAACGGAGTGTCGTCGTGGAGCACGCGCACGCGCGGCATCTGCTCGCAGCGCGCCGAGGAGCGCCTTGGCCTCCGGCATCCTGCTGCCGTTGTCGACGATGATGAGCTCCAGGTCGGGATACGCCGTGCGCGTCGAGCACGCCGTCCACCGCCGCGGCGAGCAGGTCCGGGTGGTCCCGCGTGGGAATGATCACCGTCACGCGAGGCGGCGTGGCGGGAAGCGGCAAGCGCAACCGCCATGTCTCGGGTGCCAGCGGCTCGTACCGCGGCGAAACGCCGCGGCGCTCGAAATGAAGGTGCGGGGGATGGGCCAGAAGAGCCTCGCTCCGCGTGGTTGGCGCGCGATGGATGAGAACGCGCGGCAAATGGGCAATGGCCGTCGGCCCGGCGGCTTCGGCGACCTGCCACAGCAAGTCCCATTCCGACAGCGGTTGCTTGCCGGACAAAGCCTTCGCCACGACGTCGCGGCGCGCGAAGGCGCTCCTGACGAGGTAGGGCTGCTGCGCGAACAGGTACGGATCCCAGCTCGGCTTGAAATCCGGATGGGCCCGCGAGCCGTCGCTCATCAGCACATCATGGTCGACGTAGACGAGCGCCGTCGACGGTGACGCCGCGAGCTCCAGCGCGAGCTCGGCGAGTGCGTCGGGAGCGAATGTGTCGCCGGAACCGAAGATGCCGACGTAGTCGACGTCGCCACGCGCAGCGAGGCTCTCCATCGCCGTGAGCGCCGCCGCTTCGTCGGGCACCGTGTCGCGCACGTGCGCGGGATGCACCTGCGCATCGAGCGCGGCCTTCGCTGCCGCGCGAGACGCCGCGTCGCCGGCGGAATCATCGACAATCACGAGGCCGAACCGCGGCGGCCGCGGCAGCGCCGCGACTTTCTCCGACAGCAGGGCGAGATGCAAAAGCGTCTTGTTGTCGTGCTCCGACGCCCACGCCATGTAGTCGGAGAACCAGTCGGTGCGCATCCGGTCGCGCTCGATGAGCTTGTCGAGCTGGCCCCAGCGAACCACGCGCCACGCCTTGCTCGCGAATCCGGGAAGCAGGCGCGGGTTCTTGCGCACGCGTGCCCATTGCCGGGAAAAGGCGCGGCGCAGCGCGCGCGCGCGCGAAACGGGGCGGGAGGTCATGGAAGGCAACGTCGGTCGTCGGAGCGGCGGGCTATGGGGCTGCGGCCTCGATGAAGATACGTCCGTACTGCGTCACCATCGTGTCGAAATCGGTCAGCGAGTCGAGCACGGGAAGCGCGTTCGCCGCGAGTCGACGGCGCAACGCATCGTCGGCAACGAAATCCGCGATCGCAGCGCTCAACGCCTTGACGTCGCCCGGCGGATAGAAGACGCCGTTGACGTTTTCGCGCACCTGCTCGCGCACGCCGAATACCGGGGTCGTGATGATCGGCAGACCGTGGGCCATGGCCTCGAGGATCACCCGCGGGTAGCTTTCGACCCGCGACGTGCAGACGAATACGTCGGCGGCGACGAAGTAGCGGGCGACTTCGCCGGTTTCCGCAACGACGGTCGTGCGCGCGCGCCGTTCGTCCGGCAGCTTCGCCACGAGGTCGTGCAGCGTCCGGCTGTACGTGCTCGCGCGATCGCCGACGAAAAACGTCCGCACCCGCGCGGCCGCGGCCCGCGGGACGAGCGCCAGCGCGCGCGCCAGGTCGTGCTGCCCCTTGCGGTCGCAGATCGTCCCGACCAGCAGCAGCACGATGTCGTCCGGGCCGATTCCGAGCGACCGGCGGGCGCCGTCGCGGTCGATGCCGCGGGCAGCCGCCAACAGCCGCTCGGCGGTCGAGACCGTTGTGGATCACGGTGAAATTGTGCCGGGTGTCGATGGCCGCGGACCCGGCGGCAGTCGCATGCGAGACGAATACGATCCGATAGGGATACGCGTAGCAGGCGAGCGCGCGCACCGCCCAGCAATCCGGGTACTGGCGAAAGTAGTCCTGCCACGGCTCGCTCTCGCGCGGATTCCACACCGACGGCAATCCGAGGCGTTGCGCGGCGTCGATGGCGTAGAAGGTCTGCAGCGTGTTCCCGTACACGAGCTGTACGCCGAGCGATCCGATCCAGGCGCAAAAGCGTTCCAGCGCCGATTCGTAGTCGGAAGTCGTCATCACGCCGGCGAGAGGATGCGGGGTGACATGGACGGGGATGCCTTCGCCTGCGTAGGCGGCGCGCAGCGGTCCGTCGTCCGGCGCATAGACGACAGGATCGAGAACGCCGCGGCGCTTCAGCTCCGCGACCATTTCGAACTGGCTGTTCGATGCGCCCTCCCAGTTGAGATTGAACGCGCATGTGAGCGCGCGCACGGGTCCCGGGGGCGCCGCCGTGAACGCGCGCCGGGGCCGCGTCACGAAACCGTCGGCGGCGAGCGCCAGATTCGGATTGTGCCAGCGCTCGTGGCGCCCGTCGTGCAATACGCGAAAGGCAGCGGCTTCGCGTGGATCGTCCGCGAAATTCCACGCAGCGTTGTCATGCAGGAGGACCTCGGCGCCGGGCGCATACACGGAGCGCAATCCTGCCTTCTCGAGCCGGTAGCCATAATCGACATCGAAGAACGCGAGGGCGAATCGCCGCTCGTCGAACGCGCCGAGCTCGAGGAAAAGACGCCGCGGCGTCAGCACGCATGCCGCCGTCAACGAGGTGTAGTTGTGCACGACCTTCGCCGGCGAAAAATGGTCGAAGTCGCCCGGCGGCAATTGCGCCAATGCCGACTCGAGGACGCCGTCGTAGTAACCGTGCAACACGTCCGGATGCCGGGCCCGACCGTCGGGATGGCACAGTCGCGCGCCCACGGCGCCAACCCCCGGAAGCTGCGCGTAGCCCATCATCCGCGACAACCAGGCGCGATCGCGCGCCTCGGTGTTGCCGCTGAGGAAGAGCAGATAGTCGGCGTCGACGACGCGCGCGGCCTCGTTATGGAGGCGCGCGAGAGAGAAGCGCGCGCCGGTATTGCCGATACGCAGCACGCGATGCGGGAGCCGGGCAAGATACTTCCGCATCTCGGCGTTGCTGTCGCAGTCGACGACGACGGCCTCGAGATTGCGATACGTCGTCTGCGCGAGCGAATCGAGGCACCTTTTCAAAACGGCGGGATCGTTCCCTGCAGGAATCAGAATCGCCACACGAGGCCCGTCGTCCGGGAAATCGTGCCAGTAAAGGCCCAGCTTGCTGTCGATCGCCCAAGGGGGGCGCACGGCACGCCCACGGCTTCCGCGACGTGCGAGCGCTTCGTCGATCGCACGTGCGCCGGCGTCGAAACTGCCGGGCTTCGCTTCGCCCGAGGAGGCGGTCGATCCCGGCGTGGCGCGCCAGTGGTAGAGCACGAGCGGGACGTGGATGACCCGGCGCGCGTGCTCGCTTGCCCGGAGCGCGAAGTCGTAGTCCTGCGACCCTTCGAAGCCGGCCCGGAATCCGCCCAGCGAGTCGAACAGCGTGCGGCGCACGACGAGAGCGTGCGAAAAGTACATGTAGCAGAGCAATCGCTCCGGCGAAGCCTCCGACTTGAATTGCGGCGAATAGCGGCGACCGTCGATATCGATCTTGTCGTCGTCGGAATAGAGAATGTCGGCGTCGGGGGCGGCGGCGAGCGCCAACGCGATCTCGCCGACCGCATCGGGAGCGAGCTCGTCGTCCTGGTCGAGAAATAGCAGGAAATCGCCGGTGGCGAGCTCCGCGGCCGAATTGGTGGCATGGCTGATGTTCCCGTTTTGCACGCGCTGCGCGACCTTGATCCGCGAATCGTTGGCGGCGAGCGAGAAAAGGTGCTCCGAAAGCGCGCGATCCCCGCTCGCGTCGTCGGCGACGCAGAGTTCCCACGCATCGCTGACCTGCGCGCGTACCGTTTCAATGGCGCGATCGAGCCATTTGCGCTCGGGGCGATAGACGGGCATCACGATGGAGATCCGTCGGCAGCGCTTCCGCCGCGGCGAGCCGCTCGGCGAGCCCCCGCGCGCGCCGCTCGTTCCATCGGTTCCACGCGAGCCACGCATCGTAGCGATCGCTCGCCGCCGGCACGACGAAACCGCCGGGCAATCCTCGGGTCCCGGAGGGGGGTCGGTCGACCAGCAGACGCCACGCCTTGCCGGCAAGACGCGGCCAGTCGCCAAGTCGTGGCAGGTGGCCACGGCGGATGATCCAGTCGCGTCCCATGCGAATGACGACGCCGCCGGCGGCCACGCGACCGCGGATTCGGTGGCGTATCCTTTCGACGCCGCGCGCGATCGCCGAAGCGGTCGACACGCGAATGCGCTGCGGAAACGCGAGCTCCAGCGTTTCTCCCGACGCCAGCGTGCCGACGAGATCGACCGTATGTGTGCCGGGAGGCAGGTCGATTTCGACTTCGAAGCCGCTCTGCGCGGCCAGCGGGGAATCGCCGAAAGCGCGAGCAACGTCGGGGCGCGCCGACAGGGGGCGACAGTCGTGCTTGTGGCCCCGCACGCGGAGCGCGACTTTGTCGAGGCGCACCTGTGAATGAAAGCACCAGCCGGCGATGTGCACGGGTCCGGCGGGTACCGGACTCGTGGGCGATTCGACATGACCCTGTAGCGAGCAGAGGCCCACATCCAACCTGCGGCGGAGAAATTCTACCGTCGACGCACCGTCGCGCACGGCACGAAGCACGATTTCATGCGGACCGGGAACAAGGGCCAGGGCCAGCCGAAAGCCACACGGACCGTTGGCCGCGACGCCGGGATGATCGCTCGCGACGTCAGGTCGCGGAAGCCCCCATTTCACCGGGTGCGGCGAGTCGTCGACGAGTGCCTCGATGAAGCGTACCGCTGCGCCGATGCCGGTGCACCAACCGGAGATCACGATCAGCGGCAGCTCGGGCTGCCACTCCACCGGCTGGTCGAGCGAAAACCTGACGTCCATCACGGAGTATCGATTCGAGCACCCGGCGTCAGGTGCCACGCGCCAGGCGTCGAGCGAGCCGGCCGACCCAATGCCGATCCAGTCGCTGCAACTCGGCGTTGATCACATCGAATCGCTCGCGCATCGCGCGCGCTTCCGCGGAGAGCGCCGGAAGCTGCCCTTCCAGTAACGCAATTCGCTCGCGCGCCTCCCGCTCGAACTGCGCCAGACGCGCGCGGTCGGCCGACAGCTCCTGCTCGACGGCCGCCCGCCGCGCGAGCTCGGCGGAAAGCGACGCGACCGCCTCCCCGGTCTGCTTTGCGGTCGCGGCGAGCGCGTCACGTTCGCGCTCCCGTAGGGCGAGGTCGTGACGGAGCTTATCGGCTTCCGGAACGAGCTGCTCGAGCCTGGTCGCCATTTCATCGCGCTCCAGGCGCAATGCGTTGAATTCGGCGCCAAGCACGGACAGCTCCTGGTGCGTCGCGTCGAGGTTCTCCTGCAGAGCCGCTTCCTGTGCCTCGTGCGTAAAGTGCGCTTCGCGTGCAAGGTCGATCTGTGCAACAAGCGCCCCGATATGTTCGCGTGCATTCTCGATTTGCTGCTCCTGGTTCTGCGCGGCGAGCCGGGCCTGATCGATCTGCTCGGTGAGGCGCGCGATCGTTGCGCGCTCGTCACCCAGCTCCTGCTGCTGCCGCGCAATGGTGTCGCGAAGCTCGCGTTCGACGGTGCCGATGCCGCTCGTCGCCATCGACGCGATCTCGGCGCGCAACGATTCGCGGACCGCAGCGAGGTCCTCCCGGGTCAACGCCAACTCGTCGGCGCGGGAGCGCAGCGCGGCCTCGGTCTCGTCGCGCACGCCGTGCGCCGCGCGTGCCGCGTTGATCTCGCCCTCGAGCACTGTAATGCTCCCGCGCGCCAGGTCCGTTTCGGAGGCGCACTTCCGGGCGGTGGCCTGCGTGGTTTCAAGCTCTTGTGCGAGCCAGGGGGGTATCGCAACGGCAAGCGCGGCGCGCGCCGCGGTTACGAGAGCGGCGACGCCAGGCTGCGGGTCCTTGCCCGACGGCGATTCGGCCAGTTTCGCGTAGGCGCCGTCGAGCACCGAGTCGAGTCCGGAGGCCAGGGCTTCGCGCGCCGCGCGCTTCGGTGCCCCGTGATGCTGGCGCCGCAGATCGGGCTGGACGAACTCGATCGCTGCCTTCTTCTGCGCCGCCGACGCCTTGAGCGGATAATCGGCGTCCTCGCACACGCGGCTGAGCTCTCCTCCGGCGTCCGCCAGGAGCGCGTCGTAGCAAATCGTAGCGCGGGCGAGCCCGCGCGAATCACGCTCGGCCTCGACGAGGTGCGAGTACCACAACGCGAGTGATTTCTCCGGCGCGAACTGGTCGCGGCGCGCGAGCGAGGCGGCGACCTCCATCGGCCGGCGCACCATCAGCACGCAGGAAACGGTGAATCCGGCCGCGGAAAACGCCGGGAGCCAAAACGGCAGCAGCCGGCACAGCCGCGGATCCTTCAGCACGGCGAATTTGGCGTCCCCGAATTGCGTGCGGACAATGCCCGCAGCCTCCGGGTGCAGCGCTTCGACGGTGGACAGCGCCAGCCACCCGGCCGGAGGCGGCGCAACGCTGTCCCAGCGCGCGCCCAAGCGTTTCAAGAGCTCGTCGTTAAGGCGGACGACGGGCGCGCATTCCCAGTAGCCTTCCGCGTTGTCCGCGGTCGACGGCATCAATTGCGTGCCCGGAAGGGCGCCGAGTTTCGCCAATGCGCCGGCCAGCGCCGACGTGCCGCTGCGATGCATGCCGAGGACGACGAGCAGGTGCCGCTGCATGGCGACATCTTACCGGATTGGTCCGTCGCAGCGCCGGATGAGCGCGCAGCGCATGCCGCAGGCAAGTGCGATCAGGACATCGGCGACGACGCCGCGTAGCGAGCGGCGATTTCGGCCACGCGCCGCGTGGCCGCGGCATGCCACTCGACGAGCATGATCAGCGCGAACAGCAGACGCTCACGGGCAACGCCCGCCGCGAGGTCGGCCTCCACGACGGCGATGAGCTCCGCAAGGTCGATCCCGGGAATCACGCGGCCGGCAAAATACGCGGATGCGCCGCCGCGCGCTTGCACCCAGTCGCGGATCCAGGCGCGCATCGGCAACACGAAGCCTTGCTTGCGTCGCGAATGGATGCGCTCTGGCAGCCAGCGGCGCGCGATGCGACGCAGCGCGACCTTGCTTTGCCCGCCAGCCATGCGCTCCGCCGGTGGCAGCGCTAGCGCGGCGGCGACGAGATCCGGCTGCAGGAACGGCGCCCGCCCTTCGAGGCTCACAGCCATCGCCATCCGATCGTATTTGACCAGGAGGTCGTCGGGCAACCAAGTGGCAAGATCGGTTGCGGTTGCGCGCTGCAGCGGATCGTGCGCTTGGCCGAGCCAGCTCATGAGCCCGGCTTCCCAGGCGTCGTCGCGAGACACGGTGCCCGGAACGAGCCGGGTACGGCCGGCAGCGTCGGTGAGAAGGGGAAAGCCGGAGGGTGTGGCCGGCGGCGTGTTGTCGATGAGATGGGCCGCAGTTGTCGGATCGCCGGCGCCGAGCAAGTGCTTGGCGGTGGCGAGAACGCCAGGATTGGGCGCGAAAGGAGCGTAGTAGGCGTAGCCGGCAAAGACTTCGTCGGCGCCTTCGCCCGAAAGCACGACCGTCGCGTGCTGCCGCGTCTCGCGCGCGAGCCAGTACACCGGCAGGAGGGCCTGGTCGCCGATCGGCTCGTCCAGCGCGGCGGCAACCCGCGGGAGCAGCGTCGCGAAGCTTGCATCGTCGAAACGGAAATGATGGTGCCGGCTGCCGATGGCCGCCGCGAGTTCTTTCGCGTACTCGCTCTCGTCGTGCTCGGCTGACCCGAAGCCCATCGAGAACGTCATGACGCCTGGCAGATGACGCGCGGCGAGCGTGGCGACAATCGAGCTGTCGAGGCCACCCGAAAGGAACACGCCGACCGGAACGTCGGCGACCAGCCGCGAGGCGACGGCATGCTCGACGAGCGAGGCGAGCTCGTCGTCGTCGATCGGAGCGGCCGCGGCCAGCGGCGGCACGTAGTAGCGCTTTCGGCGCGGCGCCGGCGCATCGAGCTCGATTTCGAGGCGCTCGCCCGGGAGCACGCGGCGCACGCGGCGGTAGATCGTGGCTTCCCCGGGCACATAGTGCAGCGCGAGGTAGCGGCGCAGCGACAACCGATCGAGCTCGGTGCCGACCCACGGCAGCGCCGCGAGCGTGCCGAGGTCCGAGCTGTACGCGAAACGACCTTCCGCCGCGCTGTAGAAGAGCGGCTTTTCGCCAAAGCGGTCGCGGGCGAGGTGCAGCACTCGCGCGTCGCGGTCGAGGATCGCGAGCGCGTACATGCCGTCGATGCGCGCGAGAAGTCCGTCGATGCCCCAGCTATCGTACCCTTGCGCGAGGATCTCGGTATCGCTCGCGGTGGCGAAGATGCGTCCGTTCCGCTCGAGCTCGGCGCGCAGCGCGCGGTAGTTGTAGATCTCTCCGTTCTGGAAGGCAAGCACCTGCGCGCCGCGCGCGCACAGCGGCTGGTCGCCGGTCGCAAGGTCGATGACGGCGAGCCTGCGCATGCCCATCGCGATTCCCGGCTCGACGTGCATTCCCTCACCGTCCGGCCCGCGATGGCGGATCGCCGCGAGCATTTCCCGCAGCACGTTCGGGCCGGTCGCGTGCGTCGGGTCAATGATGCCGGCGATGCCGCACATGGGAAATTATCGGAAGCGTGAATGGGTCACCGGCGCGTCATCGAGCCGACGATCTCTTGACCGTTAACCGGGCGGCGACTTCCGATAGGCAAAGCCCGAAGGATTCCCCGCCGGGCCGAACGTTTTCCTGGTCACGATGTCGACGCCGTAACCAGTGACGAACGCTGGCGTCGTGCAGGTGCGATCGTGTCACATTTGGCGCGTGAGGCTAACGACGTCGCAGCGCCACGAGATCCTGATGCCACGGGCGTCAGCACCGTCGCAGCACCGAGATCATCTCGGGCCCGGCCAGCTCGAAATGGCGAATCTCGAAGATCCTGTCGAGGTGCGTGCGCGCGGCGCACAGGAATTCCACCCACGAATTCGCGTCCCATACGTGGAAGTGAATGCTGTATCCCATCTCGAGGTTGATCCGCGCGTTCTCGTCGGCCGCCGGCGTGGCGCCGAAACCGTTGACCAGCATCGCCCACTCGAGATAGTGACCGCGTCGCGATGCGACGCCACCGTCCTGCTTCGTCGGCGACGAGATGCGCGAACGGCGTCAGCGGCCTCGCCTTGTCGAAGCAGCAACGCATGTCCGGCACCGCGTAGTACAGCCAGCCGCCCGGCTTGACCTTGCGCAGGTGAGCGCGCAGCGTGCCAAGCGGGTTCTCGCAGTGCTCGAGCATATGGTTCGCGATCAGAAAGTCGATCGACGCGTCGTCGAATTTCGTGAGCTGTTCGCCATCGTCGACCACCGAGACCGGAACGAAGGTCTTCGCGTCGAGCTCCGGATACTGGTGCGACAGCTCCGCGATGGTGCGGTAATCGACGTAACGGGCGGTCGCGTCCTGCGGCAGCGGCGTCGGCGCATCGAGCGCGCCGATCTCGATGCCACTCCCGCTCAAGTATCGCGCGGCGACACGTTTTCGTTCGGCGATGATGTCGTCGGGCAGCGGCATGGCGGCCTCAATTATGCCTGACCGGGCCACCGCGGTCGCCCTTCACTCGCGCGGGCGGCGCGAGGAACGCGCGGACGTCCAGTGTCCGCACCGGGTGCGATTTCCGTAGGCGCAGGGTGCGTTACACGCTACAATCCGAGATCCGCGACGGCTCGCCCTACGCGGTTCGCCCTGCGCGCCACAACGGGGCCGGATTTTCTGCCACCGCACTCTCGCCATCCTGATGTCGAACCCCGAAAAGGTTCCGCGCTTGCTGGGATCTGCATCGTGAAAGCCGCAAGCCGCACGTCGCTTCTCGTCGTCGTGCCCCTTCTCTTCGCGGCGGTCTGGCTTGCGAACACCTGGTCACCTTCGCACTACTCGATCGTGCTGCGCGCGTTCGGGGCGCTCGACGATGGCCTCGTGCTTGGGAAGCCGCGCGGCATTCTCAGCGACGAATGGGGCGTGATCACGCCGCTGATTCAGGCGACGGTGAACAACGGCCTCGCGCGGCGCAACGCGACCTCGCCCTACAACGAGGACCTCCGCACCACGCTCTCGATGCCCATACTCGATTGGGGCATCGCCTTCAAGCCGGACAAATGGCTCTATCCGCTGGTCAACGGTGCGTACGCGTATTCGTTCCAGTGGTTGTTCTACCTCTTCGCGTTCGTCGGCGGCTATGCGCTGCTGTTTCGCCGGCTGGGAAGTGCGCCCGTCGAAAGCTTCGTGCTCTCGCTTGCGCTCTTCTTCACCGCGTTCGTTCAGATCTGGTGGACCGTCTTCGCGCCGACAGTCTCTGTCTTTCCGTGGATTTTGCTCGCGCTCGATATCGATAACCGGATCGCGCGAGCGACGGCGATTGCCTGGATCGGCGCGTCGTGGATGCTGGGATTCTTCTACCCACCACAGTTCCTGCCGCTGGGACTGGCAGGCCTCGCGGTATTCATGGGAGTGCATTTCGATCGCCGGCGGCCTGCTTCGGCGCTCGTTTCTGCGATCGGAGCCGCGATCGGTTGCTCCATCGCGATCTTCTATCTGCGAGATTGCCTTGCCGGGACGATTGCAACGGTCTACCCGGGTCAGCGCCGGGTAGACGGCGGTAATCTGCCCGCGGTAATGTTTGCGGAGGTCCTGTGGCCCGCCGCATTCGTCAAGGTGGACGGCTTTGCGGGTGAGTTTGCAGTGGCCAACACCAATTACAATCTCGCCGAGGCGAGCGTGGTCGGAACGTGCTACACGCTCCTCGTGCTCACCTTTCTGGATTACCGCCGCGCGTTCAGCGAACGGCTGCAGGCTGGCGACCGCCGATTGATCATGGCGCTGGCGATCGCCTTTGGCGCGCTCGTCGCCTGGCAGGCGCTGCCGATCCCGGCTGGCGCTGTCGCCTGGATTGGCTTCGATCGCGTTCCGCCGCAGCGCTCGTTGTTCGCGTCCGGGCTCGTGCTCCTGCTCCTTCTCGCCCAGCTGGCGCGCGTGTATGGACTGCATTTCGGGTGGCGTCGTTACCTCGTGTTTGCGATCCTCGTGTTGTTCGGATGGGGCATGGCCAAGGCGAAAGGCAACCTTTCGCTGGCGCAGACGTTTCCCGATCTTGTCATCCTGCCGCTGGCGGCATGGGCACTGCTTCCTTCTCGCTGGATCGATCGCCATGGGCGAATCCTGGTGGCCGGGAGCGCAGCGCTGTGGGGCGCGATCGCCTTTGGGCCGTTCAATCCGTTGCAGTCGGCGTGGCCGATCTTCAACCGCGAGGCGACGCCGCTTGTGCGCATTCTCGAGGACCGGGCGCGACACAACCCCGACCATCTGCTCGTGGCCGATCATTACGGGGCGACGCTGAACGGTTGGGGCTTCCGCTCGGCCGCCCATGTGCTTCCCGTGCCGCCGATGGCGCACTGGCGGGCGCTTTTGCCCGAGATGGATCCCGCAGAGCTCAACTGGATATTCAATCGCTTCGAACACATCTTGCCGATCGAGGAGGACCGGCCTCGCATCCAGGTCGGCTCGCTGAACCAGATACTGGTGCCATGGGCGAAGCTCGAGGATCCGCTCATCGGAGCGGTCGACGTGCGCCCGCTCGCCGACGGCCTGCCCTCAGCGCCAGCCGGAGGCCACATCGACGCCCGGGTCGTCGTCGACGGACGACTTCATGTTTTCGGTTGGGCTCCGTGGAGCGGTCTCGCCGACGACCAGCGGTTGACCGTTTATGGCGACAGCCGCCTGAGGCCGGTGCGCTTCTCGCGCATTCCGCGGCCCGATGTTGCGAAAGCGCTCTCCAATCCGGCGCTTGCCTACAGCGGGTTCGAACTGGTGTTCGCGCCTCCCGCTGGAGGCGCGGGCGACCTCGGCGCCCCGATCTGCATGGTGGCCG
Source organism: uncultured beta proteobacterium (assembly GCA_963811685.1). Taxonomy (GTDB): domain Bacteria; phylum Pseudomonadota; class Gammaproteobacteria; order Burkholderiales; family Casimicrobiaceae; genus CAIWHR01. The sequence goes on from CAWESK010000010.1 coordinate 152,261, forward strand.
CTGGGACGTCAAACGGAGTGCCTGCGCTGATCGTGGAGGACACGGGACCGTGCCAGCCCGGAGCGCGCCCCGTCGCAGTCGCCCACTGAGCGGGGCTTTTCTGGCACCCGACAACGCCGACCTTGCTATCATCCGGCGATTGCAGCGCGCAGCGGCCGGCACGGCTCCTGTCCGATTCCCGATGCTGAAGCTCATTCGCCGATGAACAAACGAGCGGTGATCCTTGCGGGCGGCAAGGGGACGCGCCTGTTGCCCTATACGGTGTCGCTCCCAAAGCCGCTCGTGCCGATAGGCGATCTTCCCATTGTCGAGATCGTGATCCGGCAGCTCGCCGCCGCCGGTTTCGATTCGATCACCCTCGCCGTCAACCATCAGGCCGACCTGATCCGCGCCTATTTCGGCGACGGCGCGAAATGGCGCGTGCACATCGACTACTCGCTGGAGACGATGCCGCTCGGCACCATGGGGCCGCTGCGGATCATCGACGACCTGCCCGACAATTTCCTCGTGATGAACGGCGATGTGCTGACCGATCTCGACTTCGCCGGATTGCTCGAGCGCCACTCGCGCGAGCGCGCATTGTTCACGATCGGCGCCTCCCGCCGCGAGCAGGTCATCGACTTCGGCGTCCTCGACGTCGACGGCGCGAATCGCCTGGCCGGTTTTGTCGAGAAGCCGCGGGTTCCCTACCTCGTGAGCATGGGCGTCTATTGCCTGTCGAAGCCGGTGCTGCAGTGGATCCCGGAAGGGAGGGCCTACGGTTTCGATCAACTGATGCTGGCCTTGATCGCCGCGGGCGAGCGCGTCAGCGTGCAACCGTATGACGGGTTCTGGCTCGATATCGGCCGCCCGACCGACTACGAGGCCGCCGTCGACCGCTGGGACGCCTGCGCGGGAGGTTGCTGCCTGCATGAGCACGATTCCTTCTGCACGCAAGGTCGTCACCGGTGCCACCGGCTTCCTGGGGCGCGCGCTCGTCGCGGATCTCGCGTCCGCGGCCGAGCCGTTCGTCGCCCTGCGTCGTGGCGATGGCGGCGATGTCACGCGCGACGCGCTGCCGATCCGGCGCGGCGACCACGTGTTCCACCTGGCGGCGCTCACGGGAGTCCCGCTCTCCTGGGACGATCCCGAGGCCTATCTGCGTGTGAACACGCTGGGGACCGTGCGTGTGCTCGACGCCTGCCGCCGCGCCGGCGCGTCAATGACGTTCGCGAGCGCCTATGTGTACGGCTCGCCGCGCCGCCTTCCGGTTGATGAGCAGGAGCCGACCCATCCGGCGAGTCCCTATGCGCTGTCGAAGCTGATGGCGGAGGACGCCTGCCGCTTCCACGCCGAGAACCTCGGCGTCCGGTGCGCGATCCTGCGGCTGTTCAACGTTTTCGGCCCGGGGCAGAGCAGGGCGTTCCTGATCCCGCGCATCGTCGAGCAGGCGCTGGACCCGGGTTGCCGCGAAATCGTCGTCATGGATCTCGCGCCGCGCCGCGACTTCCTCTACGTGACCGACGCGATCGCCGCCCTGCGCGCAGTGGAGGAACTCGACGCTCCGCTGGCGCTCTTCAACGTGGGCAGCGGACGCTCGCATTCGGTCACCGAAGTGATTGCGGCGGTCTGCGCGGCCGCGGGCGTGGACAAGCCCGTGCGCAGCGCCTGCGAGCCGCGCCGCAATGAAATTCCGGACGTGGTCGCGGACACGTCCGCGCTGTCGCGGGCGACCGGCTGGGTGCCGCGCGTGACGCTCGCCGAAGGCCTGCGCCGGATCGTCGACGACCTTCGCAAGTCCGCATGAAGTCGCTCGCGATCGTCTGTCCGGTCTACCGCGAGGAGCAGGTCATCGGCCTCTTCCATGCGACGCTTCGAACCGCGATCGCCGATCTTTCGACGCGTTACCGGATTCGCATCATCTACGTCGTGGATCCTTCGCCGGACCGGACAGGGGCGATCCTTTTCGACATCGCCGCCGCGGAGCCCGATGTGACCGTGCTCATGATGTCGCGGCGTTTCGGCCATCAGGCCGCGCTGGTCGCTGGCATCGATCATTCGCGGGCCGACGCGATCGTGATGCTCGATTCGGACCTGCAGCATCCGCCCGCGCTGATTCCGACGCTGGTCGCGAAGTGGGAGGAAGGCGCCGATGTCGTGCAGGCGATCCGCCTCGAAGACGAGCGGCTTCCCTGGCTGAAGCGCGCGACCTCGCGCTGGTTTTACCGGACACTCCTGCGCATCGGGTCGATCGACCTGCCTGCCGGCGCCGCCGACTACCGGCTCATCTCCCGGCGTGTCGCGCAGGTCTTCCGCAATCAGCTGGGCGAGCACAATCCGTTCCTGCGCGGACTCTTCAACTGGGTCGGATTCACGGCGGTACTGGTGTCGTTCCGACCCGAAGAGCGGGGTGGAGGGCGCTCCAAGTACGGAGCCTCGCACCTCATCTCGTTCGCGGTGAACGGCATCTGCTCGTTCTCGAAGGTGCCGCTGCGTATCTGCACGACGCTCGGGCTCGTGCTCTCGGCGGTGAGCGTGCTGTTCGTCATCGTCCAGATTGCCGTCTATTTCGCGGGCGCCGACCTCGTTCCGGGCTGGGCGACGTTGCTGGGCGCGGTCGGCATCATCGGCGGCATCCAGCTCCTGTTCCTCGGCGTGATCGGCGAGTACATCGGCATCATCTTCGACGAAGTGAAGCGCCGGCCGCGTTACCTCGTCGCGGCGCACATCGGCGGCGCGGAGCCTGATCGCGATCTGCCCGCCGTCGCGGAGGGCGCGTCTGCTCCCTCCGTCAGGTCGGCTACGTGACGACGCTCACGGCGCTGGAGCAAGCGGTCGTCGGTCGCGCGCGCTCGTTGTTCGAAGAGGATTTCAGAACCGCGGCGCCGGCGATTGCGGCGGCGATACGCGACCGGCGCGTGCTGATCGTCGGCGGCGCGGGCTCCATCGGCGCCGCGACGACCCATCTTGCCCTCGAGTTCGGACCGCGAGCCCTGCACGTGGTGGACGTGAGCGAGAATTATCTGGCGGAGCTCGTCCGCGATCTGCGCTCCGGCGCTACGGTCGCCGCAGGCACCGAGCTCCGCTTCGAGCCCATCGATTTCGGCGGCCCGGTGATGGCGCGGTTCCTGCAGCAGATGGCGCCCTACGATCTCGTCCTCAACTTCGCCGCGGTGAAGCATGTGCGCTCGGAAAAGGACGTGTGCTCGACGCTGCAGATGCTCGACACCAATGTCGTGAAACAGGCGCGCTTCAAGCGCTGGCTTTCCCGCCGGTCGGCAGGCGGCCGCTATTTCGCGGTGTCGACGGACAAGGCCGCGAACCCGACGAGCTACATGGGCGCCACGAAGCGGCTGATGGAGGACGTGCTGTTCGCGGAGGCGGCAGACGACCGCTGGCCCGCGACCTCGGCGCGTTTCGCCAACGTCGCGTTCTCGAACGGCAGCCTGCTGCAGAGCTTTCTCCTGCGCCTCGAGAAGCGGCAGCCGCTCGCGGCACCGGAGGCTACGCGGCGCTATTTCGTCGCCCATCGCGAAGCGGCGGAGCTTTGTCTCATCGCCGCCGCGGCGCTTCCCCCGCGGCACCTCGCGATTCCGCGGCTCGACCCGGCTGCGCAGCTCGTCGAGCTCGAAGGAGTGGCGTCGCGGGTGCTCGCGCATTTCGGTTATCGTCCGGTCGTCTACCGCAACGAGGCCGACGCCCGCAACGATTTGCCGCGGCTCGCGGCCGAGGGCGCCTGGCCGTTGATTCTGACGCCGCTCGACACGTCGGGTGAAAAACCGTTCGAGGAGTTCGTGGGCGAGGATGAGGCGCTGGTGGACGTCGGCTTGCGTTCCATCGCGGCCATTCGCCACGCGCACAACCCGCGATTCGACGAGCGAGTGATCGACGACCTCGAGGCGCTGTGCGTCAACTGGGAGAACCCGCTCGACAAGAACGAGCTCGTAGCCTGGCTCGCCCGCGCATTGCCCACGTTTCACCACGTCGAGACAGGGCGTGGGCTCGACGAGCGCGTCTAGCGGATGGCGAACTTGATGGCGGCGGCCGACGTCGATTCGAGCGCCGGTACTGCGCGCGCGCAACCTTGCCTGGTCTGCGGCGGCGCCTGCGCGCCTGCGCCGGCGCTTCCGGGTCTGCTCCAGTGCGCCACGTGCGATTTCGTGACTGCCGACGTCGCGCTTACCGATCAGGAGCAGGCAACGCTCTATGGCCCCGACTATTTTCACGGGCAGGAATACCTCGATTACACGCTGGAAAGGGACGCGCTGCGCGCGAATTTCCGCGGGCGCCTGGCGACGATGCGCGCGATCGACCCTGCGTTTTTCGGTGCGCGCCTGCTCGAGATCGGCTGCTCGTATGGCTACTTCCTCGAGCTCGCGGCCGCTGCGGTGGGAACGGCGCAGGGCATCGACGTCGCAGAGGACGCCGTGGCGCAGGCGCGCGCCAAGCTCAACGTCGACGCGGTGGCCGGAAGCTACGTTGAAACGGCTTACGCGCAGCCGTTCGACTGGATCGTGATGTGGGACACGATCGAGCACCTGTTGCGACCCGATCGCTTTGTCGCCAAGGCGGCCACGGACCTCAAGCCGGGAGGCTTCATCGCCTTCACGACCGGCGACATCGGCAGCCTCAACGCGAGGCTGCGCGGGCGACGATGGCGGATGATCCATCCGCCCACCCACCTGCACTATTTTTCGGCAGCGACGGCGCAGCGCTTGCTGGCCGCGCACGGATTCGAGGTCGTCCACATGAGCCACCCGGGCGCGACGCGCTCCGTGCGCTCGATCCTCTATATGCTGCTTGCCTTGCGGATGGGGCGTCCACGCTGGTATGAAGCCATCGGACGGCTTCCGCTCGCGCGGCTGTCCTTTGCTTTGAACCTGGGGGATATCATGTTCGTGATCGCCCGTCGCAGCGAAACTGCCTCGTAGACCGAACGACGCCGAATGTCCCGACTTGCCGTGACGGTGCTGCTCTACGCGGGTTACGCGGTGACGACCTCCGCGGGGCTGCTGCTCGTCAAATACTGGCTGCCGGCGGCACGTCTCGCATGGCGCAACGGCGACGCATGGTCACGTCCGACGCTGAGCGTGGGAGCGGGGGCGCTTCTCTACATGCTGTCGTTCGCGCTGTGGCTCCTCATCGTCGAGCGCTTGCCGTTGTCGATCGCGTTTCCGACGGCCATCGGCGTCTCGATGATTGCGATCGCGCTCGGCTCGGTGCTAGTGCTCTCCGAAGGGATCGGCTGGGCGCAGATCATCGGCATGCTGCTGATCCTCGCGGGAATCGCGCTCGTCGCGCGCGGCCCCGGAGCGGGCTGACGAAGCCAACGCGCCGCGATTCGAATTGCAGCGTGGCCTGGCGCTACGGCGTCTCCGGCTCGCCCTGCCAGAGCATGTCGTACCCCAGCTCCTTCGTCTCCGTGCACATCGCCGCCAGCGCGCCGAATTTCGCCTTGAACGCCGCATCGGCGTGCGAGCGCTCGTGCTCGTCGTACGAGCGCCAGTAGGTGATGATCGCGATGTGGTCGTCGGTGCCGCGCGATGCCGCGAGCGAGCCTTCGTCCGAGACGAACCCCGAAAAGGCGAACACCTGGCCGGCGACGAAGCCGCCCTTGTCGCCGCCGTAGGTATCCTTGACGACGTTGCACATCTCGCCCAACGCCACTTCGACGTCTTCCATGGCCGTGCCAGGCTTGAGCTTCACCGTGTTGAGCAGCATCTTGGTGCCGAAGGGAATCGTGATCGGACCGAACATGCGAGTCTCCTTGGGGGGATGCGCCGATTTTACGCGCCGGGCTGCTGCGTTGCGCAATGCCGACGATTGGGGTTACATTCGCGCCAGGCCCGCCCGAGCCGTCCGGTTTTCTGCTCCAGATCAACGACAGCCATCGCCGCGGGCCCCACGATGCGCATTCCGCGAGCGCAGCTCACCCGCGACACCGGGGTGCCCGCAACCAGCTGGCACGCCGCGCGGATTCGTCGACATTGGAAATTCGGGCCAACATCATGCAACTTTCAAAGTACGTGAAATTCCGCGAGGAGAAGTTCGGTGGCGTCCTGTTCGAGACGCGTTCCGAGAAGGTCTTCACGCTCAATGCGGTGGCGACCGCCGTGGTCCGCGAGATCAAGCCGGGCAGCAGCGAGAGCGACATCGTCGCGAAGCTGCAGGCGCGCTACGAGGATCGCGACGGGGCCATCGAGCGCGAAGCCCGCGCGTTCATCGCGGACCTGCGGAACAAGGGCCTTGTCCAGGACTGACGCGGTGACCGAACACGTCAGCGCGCGCCCGGAGCCGCCGCCGGAGCCCGCCCCCGCGTCGACGCCGGCCGAGTCGGCCGACCTCGGCGCGCCGCTTTATGTCGCGTGGCAGGTGACCAACGAATGCAACCTCGCGTGCCTTCATTGCATCGAGGAGAGCGGACCTGGAAAGGCGTTCAAGGACGAGCTCGACGAGGAGCAGGTTTTCGGCATCCTCGGGCAGTTCATGGATCTCGAGATTCCCTACCTGTCCTTTTCGGGCGGGGAACCCATGGTGCACCCGCTGTTCTTCAAGATGGTGGAGTTCGTGTGCTCGCGCGGCGGCCAGCTCAAGATCGAAACGAACGGCCACTTCCTCAGTCCGGAGAACTGCGCGCGAATGAAGAACCTCGGGGTGAAGGCCGTCCAGGTGAGCCTCGACGGGGCGACGCGCTCGACGTTCAACCGGATGCGCATCCGCGGCGAATTCAACACGGCGACGGACGGCGTGCGCAATCTTCGCGCTGCCGACGTGCCGATCGAAATCAATTATTCGCCGACCTCGTTCAACGTCCACGAGATCGGCACGGCCATCGACTTGGCCTACGAGCTCGGCGCCTACAGCTTCTACACCGGCCGCACCATGTATACGGGCAACGCCGTGAAGGCGTGGCACAAGCTCGAGTTGACCGAAGAGCAGTACGCTGCCTTCTTCGCGACGCTGCACCAGAAGACCGAGGAATACCGCGGCCGCATGCGGGTCCATTTCCACGAGATGGGGCTGCTCGAGGAATTGCGCTACCGGCTGCATCATCCGGCTGCGCTGCTGATCGTGCTGCCGAACGGACTCGTCAAGCTGATCAACGCGCTGCCGTTCATATGCGGGGACCTGCGCCGGCAGTCGCTCATGGAAATCTGGGCCAACTTCCAGCGCGCCTGGCAGGATCCGCGGGTCGCGCAGTTCATCGACGATCTCTCCGCCGATCCCGGCAAGACGTCGTCGCTGCATCAATGGGTGTATGTATGAGCGCCGCCGGGTCATCATTTGCCGGGCCCGCAAGCGTGGGGGTCGCATGAGCGCCCCGGCGGGCGAGCTTGCGCGGTCGCTGTCGCCCGCGCACCGGCTGCTGGCGGTGTGCAGCATGGTGCGCTACCGCTTCTTTCTGTACGCCGGTCTCCTGCCGTACGGCCTCGGAGCGGCGTGGGCGTATGCGACCACCGGCACGCTGGATGGGCCGATCTTCTGGAGCGGTCTCGCCGGCGTGGTGCTCGCGGTGATCGGCGTCGAGGCCTTCAACGAGTACTTCGACTCCCGGATGGGCACGGACCGCGTATTCAACCCGGCGGATCTCCCTCCGATGTCGAGCGCCGTGATGTGGCTCGGAATCGTCGCGTTCGCGGGAGCGCTGGCCGTGGGGATCTACCTCGCGGTTCGGGGCGGCTGGCCGATTCTTGCTTTCGCCTGGCTGGGAGGCATGGCCGCGATCTTCTATGTCGCACCCCCCATTCGCTGGGCCTATCGCGGCCTGGGGGAGCTCGTCATCGCGTTGTCGTACGGGCCGTGGATGGTGCTGGGAAGCGTGTATCTCTACACCGGCGCGCTGTCCGGCGGCGCATTGCTCGCGTCCTTGGTGCCGGGGTTTCTCATCATGTCGCTCGCGGTGGTGAACGCGATCCCCGACTTCCATCAGGACACGCTGGTGGGCAAGCGCAATCTCGTGGTCAGGGTGGGGCGCCGGCGAGCGGTCGCCCTCTATGTCGGTCTCGCGACAGCGGGATTGGCGGTCGTTCCCGTCGGCGTCGTCGCCGGGGTGTTTCCCCCCGCATGCCTCGCCGCGCTTCTCGCGGCGCCGCTCCTCGTCTCCAGCGCGCGCCAGGCCGGCCGCTCCTATGAATCGCCGCGCCTCTTCGTGCCCGCCATCCGCAGCATCGTGCGCTGCTATCTCGTCGCGATGGTCCTCTTCATGGCGGGCATTCTGCTTCCCGCCTGGCGGTTCGGATGAATCGTCGCGTCGACGATCTGCGCGGACCGCTGTTCGTTTCCTGGCAGCTCACCCGCGACTGCGATCTTTGCTGTCTTCACTGCTGCACCGAGTCGGCGCCGGGGAAGCGACTGGCGGACGAGCTCGACGCCGACGAAGCGATGCGCGTGGCGGACGAAATCATCCGCAATGACGTGCCGTACGTGATGCTTTGCGGGGGCGAGCCGCTCGTGGTCCCGCATTTCCTGGCGGTGGCGGAAGCGCTCGGCAACGCTGGCGTCATGCTCAAGATCGAGACCAACGGACAGCGCTTCGACGCCGCGGTCGCCGCCCGCCTCGCCGCACTGCCGATCCGCTCGATCCAGATCAGCCTCGATGCCGACACGCAGGAAACCTACGAGCGCCAGCGCCCCGGAGGATCGCTCGCCAAGGTGCATGCCGCCTGTCGCGCCGTGCGGGGCGCCGGACTGCCGCTCGAAGTGACCTTTGCGCCCACCCGTCTCAATATCCACGAGCTCCCCGCGGTGATCGAGCGGGCGCGTGCCCTCGGCGCCTTCCGTTTCAATACGGGGAAGCTGATGCGCATCGGCACCGCCGCGCGCCTGTGGGACCGGCTCGAGCCGGACGGGGAGGCCTACCGGACGTTCCTCGACACCCTTGCGCAGGCCCGGATGCGCATTGGACAAGAAATGGAACTCTGCTATATTCCGCTCGACTTGACGGATGCATTGCGCGGGAGCCTTGCCGATCCCCCCGCGACGATGCTGGTGTTACCCAACGGTTGGGTGAAGGTCGCGGCGGCGCTGCCGTACATATGCGCCGATCTGCGCCGGACGACGTTGGCGGAAGCGTGGGAAGCGTATCGCTGTGCCTGGCGGACCAGTGCCGTGACGGGAGCAACACTCCGCGCGATCGAAGATGAGTCGCTGCATGCGGAGGCCAATACGTGGCAGATGGTTCCGATGACTCGAGTCTGACCGATGGAGGTGACATGAGTGAACTGAGCGTGAAAGTAGAAGGCGACAAGTCCGCCGCCGGCCAAGTGTCCCAAAAGGCGAAGCCGAACGAGAAGCAAGCCTGGGAGACGCCGAAGCTCGAGGACGTGTCCGAACAGGTCATGGCGCAGCCGTACATCCGCTTTACCTGATTACCCGAACTTGCCGTAATGACAGGGCGCGCGGTCGACTCGTACCGGGCGCCCCTTTTTTTCGCCTGGCAGCTGACCAATCGATGCAGCGCCCGCTGCATCGCATGCTGCGAGGAATCCGGACCGGACAAGGCGTGGCGCGATGAGCTGACGCGCGACGAGGCGCTGGACGTCGCCGCGCGCATCGCCGACGCCGGCATCCCCTATGTCGCGTTCGGCGGCGGCGAGCCCCTCGGCGCGCCGCATTGCTGGGACCTCTTCGCCCGCCTGGCCGACGCCGGCGTCGCGCTGAAGCTCGAGACCGATGGCAGCCGCATCGATGACGCCGCTGCGGACCGGCTGGCAGCGCTTCGCGTCCAGTGCGTGCAGATCTCCGTCGACGGCGCCACCGCTTCGACGCACGAGCGGGTGCGTCCCGGATCGAGCTTTGCCGCGGCGACCGGAGCGATCTCGAGGCTCGCGGCGCGCGGTCTCGCTCCGCAGCTCGTCTTCGTTCCCACGCGGTTCAACCTGGGCGAAATCGTCGCCGCGTACGATCTCGCGGCATCGCTCGGCTGCGAAGCCTTCGTGACGGGGCCGCTGATGCGCATCGGCCGGGCAGCGGCGCGATGGGACGACATCGCATGCAGCGACGCGGAGTGGCGGCAGGCGGTCGGCGCGTTGCACGAGCGCGCAGCCGCAGCCGGGTCCGACATCGCGCTGTCGATTTACCCGTGGGACATCCTGACCGAGATGGAGACGCGCCTCGAAAGCCCGCAGGCGATGCTGCTGGTCGTCCCGAACGGCAAGGTCAAGCTCCTGAATGCACTGCCGTTTGCGCCCGCCGATCTGCGGCACGATTCGCTCGAGCAGGCCTGGAACTCGTACCGCGACGCCTGGCGAACGGCCGAGGTGCGGGAGTTCATCGGCGCCTGTAGGACGAATCCAGACCTGCTGCGGCACGCCAACGAGACCTGGCCGATGCGTGCGCCGCGGGAGCACGAGGCTGCCACCAGTATGTGAGCTCCGGTCGCTTCCGGCATCCCCACTCCGCAACGTTGCGCGGGAGTCCGGAAGAGTATATATGTCTGGTAGCGTACAAACGCGGGATGCCAAGTTGCGCCCGCTGGGCGCGGCAGTCGTACAGACGCTCGGGAGCCGTGGATGCGCAGTTTCGCAGCGGAAGGCATCGCGTTGCTCGAACGCGCCCGCAGGAGCGCCGCTCGCGGTGCGCTGCCCGGCCCAGGATTCGCGCAGCGGATGCGGCGACTTTACGATGCGCGAGCTGGCAGTCGGGGTCGAGGCGGACACGATCGCGGCAACTCGACGCGATGGCGACCGTTTTCACGCGTCTGCAGAAGGGCGATCCGCTGTACCGGTCGGGTGAGGCCTTTACCGCGCTGTATGCGATCCGCGTGGGCTCGTGCAAGACCTCGATCCTCGCCGAGGACGGGCGCGAGCAGATCACCGGCTACCACATCGTCGGGGACGTCGTCGGCCTCGACGGGATCGGCACCGAGCGCCACGGCTGCGAGGCGGTCGCGCTCGAGGACTCGATGATCTCCGCGCTTTCCTTCGAGCGCCTCGAGAAGCTGGCCCGAGGAAGCGCACCCCTGCAGCACAACCTGCACCGGTTTCTGTCCCGCGACATCGGGCGCGACCAGGGCATGATGCTGCTCCTCGGGACCATGCTGGTCGAGGAGCGCGTCGCGGTGTTTCTGCTCAACCTGTCGGAGCGGTACCGGGAGCGCGGCTATTCGTCGACCGAGTTCGTGCTCCGCATGACGCGGCAGGAGATCGGGAGTTTCCTCGGGATGAAGCTCGAAACCGTGAGCCGCGCGTTCTCGCGGCTGCAGGAACACGGCGTGCTGCACGTGCGCGGCCGCGCGGTGAGTCTCTACGATGTGCCGGCGCTGACGCGCCTCGCCGGTCGCCGCGGCTAAAGCGAGCTCGATCCGCTGTACGGGCGCGCGCGAATCGAAGCGCGCGGGTGCCGCATCCGCCCGGCTTCCCGCCCTTGACTTGCATCAAGGCATCCCCGGACAAGCCTTGCGCCGCAATCGTCGGCGCGGGGACAATGATCGATAGCCGCATCACGCTGGTGAACGCGAGGGCTCGCACGCGCCACAACGGCCGTTTGGCCGCCCCCGCTTCGAAAGGACCTCCATGAACGAACTTCGACCTGCCGCCCAAGCCGGGGCATCCGCGACGGCAACCAAGGGAATCGCGCTGCTGCACGATCCATTGCGCAACAAGGGCACCGCTTTCAGCGAAGTCGAGCGCGACGCGCTCGGTCTCCGCGGCCTCCTTCCGCCGCGCGTCTTCACGCAGGAAGAGCAGGTCGCGCGCATTCTCGAGAATTTCCGCAGCAAGCCGACCGATCTCGACAAGTACGTCAACCTGACGGCGCTGCACGATCGCAACGAGGCGCTGTTCTTCCGGATCCTGATGGACTACCCGGACGAGATGACCCCGATCGTCTACACGCCGACCGTCGGTCTCGCGTGCCAGCAATTCGGGCACATCTTTCAGCGCCCGCGCGGCATCTTCATCAGCGCCAACGACCGCGGCCGCATCGCGGAGGTCCTGGGCAACTGGCCGCGCCGCGACGTGGCGATCATCGTCGTCACCGACGGCGAGAGAATTCTGGGCCTCGGGGATCAAGGCGCGGGCGGGATGGGAATCCCCGTCGGCAAGCTCTCGCTCTACACCGCGTGCGCGGGAATCCCGCCCAGTGCCTGCCTGCCGGTGCTCCTCGACGTCGGCACCAACAATGCGGCGCTCCTCGCGGACCCGTTCTACCTGGGCCTGCCCCAGCCGCGCCTGCGCGGCGACGAATACGACGCGCTGGTCGATGAATTCGTCTCGGCGGCGCAAAAGCTCTTTCCCGGCGTCGTCGTGCAGTTCGAGGACTTCGCGAGCCAGAATGCCTTCCGGCTGCTGCAGAAATACCGGAACCGGATCCCGACGTTCAACGACGATATCCAGGGCACCGCGGCGGTTGCGCTGTCCGGCATCCTCTCGGCGCTGCGCATCACCGGCGGCAAGCTCGGCGAGCAGACGCTCCTCTTCCAGGGCGCGGGGGAAGCAGCGACGGGAATCGCCGACCTCGCGGTCGCGGCGATGGTGGCGGAAGGGCTCGACCCGGCCGCGGCGCGCAAGCGCTGCTGGCTCTTCGACTCGCAAGGCCTCGTCGTCGCGCAGCGCAGCGGGCTCGCCGCGCACAAGCAACCCTATGCGCACGATCACAAGGCGGTCGACACGCTGCTCGATGCGGTCAACGACGTGCGGCCCACGGCGATCATCGGCGTCGCGGCGGTGGCCAAGGCATTCAGCGAGAAGGTGGTCCGCGCGATGGCGGCGCTCAATCGGCGTCCGATCATTTTTGCGCTGTCGAACCCGACGTCGAAGTCGGAATGCACGGCCGAGGAGGCCTATCGCTGGTCGGAGGGCCGCGCGGTATTCGCCTGCGGTTCGCCGTTCGACGCGGTCGCGGTCGGCGGCCGCCGTTTCGTGCCGCGCCAAGGCAACAACTCGTATATCTTCCCCGGTGTCGGCCTCGGCGTCACCGCGGTCCGCGCGAGCCGGGTCACGGATTCGATGTTCATGGCGGCGGCGCGCACGCTCGCCGCGCAGGTCACGCAGGACGACCTCGATCAGGGCAGCATCTATCCGCCGCTCAAGAACATTCGCACAGTGTCGGCGCACATCGCCGCCGCGGTCGCCGACGTTGCGTATCGCGAAGGCCTGACGCAACTGCCGAGGCCCGCCGACCTGCTCGCCTTCGTGAAGGCCCAGATGTACGAACCCCGCTACATCACGCCCCGCACCGGCGCGTGACCCGATGGCGTCAAGTCAAGGAAAGGTGAGGCGATGACCGATATCCTGCTGGCGAAATTGCACGACCATCCCTTCGTGGCGGGGTTCGAGCCTCGCCATGTCGAGAGGCTCGCGACGCTGGCGACCGAAGTCCGGTTCGACCGGGACCAGATCCTTTTCCGCGAAGGCGACGACTGGTCCAAGTTCTGCCTCATCTTGACGGGGCTGGTCGCGCTCGAGATCGCCGCGCCTGGCCAAATCTTTCGCGTTCAGACGCTGTTTGCCGGTGACGAGTTCGGCTGGTCCGCGCTGCTGATGGGAAAGGGCAAGCAATTCCAGGCGCGGACGCTGGAGCGCGTCGACGCGCTGGCGTTCGAAGGCGAGGAGCTGCTGGCCGCGTGTCGCGAGGACACGCAATTCGGCTTCATCTTCATGCAACACCTGCTCGGCGTGGTGTCCGAGCGGCTGCAGGCCACGCGCCTCCAGTTGCTCGATATGCATTCGCCGCGGGCGGCGCGGGCCGGCGCGTAAACCGCGTCCGACCGTTCCCGCTGTCGCGCGTCAGGGTGCCACGATCCGCACCTGCGCGCGGGCCGCGGACAGGCTGTCCCGCTGTGTATTGAAGTAGGCATCCGCGTCGTTGCGCAGTTTCTGGCATGCGGGATGCGGGCACGGCTCCTGGTCTGAGGCGCTGCAGGGGAAGTATCGGCATTCGCGGTCGATGCGCTCGCGCCGTGCCGCGACCTGGGTTTCAAGGCGGGACATCCGTGCGACGAAGTACGCGTCACATTCGGAATCGGTCGTGAACGTTGCCGGAATCAGCGTGAATTCGAGCAGCGGCGGGTAGGCATAGTAGCTCTCCGGATCGTTCTTCCTGCTGGACAGGTGCCAGATTTGCCACGGAAGGCCGACTGGCGACGCCAGCACCGCTGCCAGAAGGAAGCGACGGCTGCCGTGGCAAGCGCGGTTTCCGCCGGGGTCAGTCTCGACTTTCTTCGCCTTCCCCAATTCCTCCTGCAGCCCTTGCCAGGTCGTCACGTCGAACGACTCGCGGTATTCGAGGTAGTTGTCGCGACGGCAGACGACTTCGAAGGTCTTGCATCTTTCGGCGGCGTTGAAGCCGCTGCAGACGTCGCGGCGAACCGAGACCGTCCCCGGCGTCGGGCTCACCGTCGCGACGACGATGCCGTCATGCACGATCGAGCACGACGCGCCGGCAGGATCGGTCGTGAGCCGTACCTCCTGCAGCGCGGCGGACCGCGCCGGCTCCGGTGGCATCGACGACGTCGTCGCGCACGATGCGAGCGCAACGCACGCGCCAAGAGCCGCCACGCGGAGAACCGGACCGATTGGTCCTTCAGCTTTGCAGAAAACCAAAGCAGTCATTTGCATCGTCTTGAGGCGGTATCAAGGCGGCGCGATCCGAACGCGTTCGCGGTCACGGTTCAGCGCTTCGAGCCGATGCTTGAGGTAGACGTCGGCCCGCTCGCGCCGGTCGCGACAGAGGCATACAGAGCCGTCAGCGATGGCCTCGCCGTCATTATTGTCAGCCTGATCGATCATTCTCGGACCGGGCAGCGAGGCGAGGATTGACGGGCGTCAATCTCGCCTCGTTCAGCGCTGCGCACGATGCGGCACCCGGATTGCGTACGGACCGGGTCGGCGACGGCAGGCGCCCGCTGCCGCGTAAGGTGCGAAGGTCGACCCCCCGCGTCGGATCCTGCGTAAGCGCGTTGCCGGCCGCGCGGGAGCTCAGAGCTGCCCGATCACCCAGCCGGGGAACACGGTGATCGCGATCGCGAGCACGAGGCACAGGACGCTGGCGCCGATCGTCAGGCGTCCGGCGATGCCCGTCCTCGCGGCGGGAGCTTCGGCGCTCATGAACAGGAACTGGATCACGCGCAGATAGAAGTAGATGCCGAGGTAGCTGCCGACGAGACCCAGCACGCCGTACGTCGTGAACCCCGCGTTGATCACGTTCCTGAAGATCAGGAATTTCGCGACGAACCCCGGCAACGGCGGGATGCCCGCGAGCGAGAGCATCGCGACGGCGATCATCACCGCGGCAAACGGCCGGCGGTGGAACAGCCCCCTCAAGTTGTCCAGCCGATCGCGCACCTTGTCGTCGTCGTCGGGCGGGAGTGCCGCGAAGGCGAGCAGGTTCATCGCTCCGTAGGCGATCACGTAGAACGCGACGGCCTGGAACCGGCCGGGCGCGTCGCCGAGAAACGCGTAGAAGAGATAGCCCGCGTGGGCGATGGACGAATACGCGATCATCCGGCGGAAGCTTTGCTGGCGCATCGCGGCGAGGTTGCCCCAGACGATGGATATCAGCGGAAGCAGCGCAATGAGGCCGGTGAGCGGCGCCGGGACGTTCGCGTGCCCGAAGAGGCGCACGGCGGCGAGCAGCACGGCGGCTTTCACGAGGACCGCCATGTAGGCCGTCACCGGGACTGCCGCGGTCTCGTAGGCGTCCGGGGCCCAGGCGTGGAAAGGCACGATGGCCGCCTTGAGGAAGAACGCGACAATCACCAGCACGACGGCCATTTGCATCATCGTATCGGTCGATTGCAGCGCATCGCCGAACGCCGCATAGCCGAGCGACCCGCCTCCGCCGTACAGCAGCGAGACGCCCATCAGCAGCGTGGCCGTGGCGGCGCCTCCGAGGACGAGATACTTGAGCGCCGCCTCGGCGCTCTCCGGACGCCGGTAGGCGAGCAGGACCAGCGCGTACACGGGAAGCGACATGAGCTCGATGCCGAGGAAAAGGGTCAGGAAGCTGTCGGCGGACAGCAGCAGGCAGACGCCGTAGAGCGACGACAGCAGCAGGATGTGCAGCTGGCGCTGCGCGATCTCGTCGCGCGAAATGAGCACCACCGGAACCGCGAGGGCAAGCACGATGGCCTTGGCAAGCAGTGCCTGCGGATCGACGGAGAAGTGCCCGGGGAACGCCTCCATCACGTAGCCATTGAGCGACAGCCAGGTCGCCGCGGCGGCTGCAGCGATCATCGCCAGGAAGGCGACGGGCAGCGCGCTGCGTTCGCGCGCGCCGCCTATTTCGAGGGCAATCAGGACGACGATTCCGGCGAGCAGGATGCTCTCCGGCGCCATGGCGATCAGGACTTCGACCCAGTTCATTTCACGCTCGCGCTTTGGTCGGGCGCCGCGGCTTTCGTCGCAGCACCCGTGTCAACGTGCTTGTCTGCATCGCGAGCCGCCGTGAGCGTGCCGGTCCGTTGCTCCGCGACGCGTTGCTGGAAATCGCGGGCCGCGAGCTCGGTCTTGCTCAAGGGCTCGGCGGGGAAGAGTCCCAGCGCGAACACCGCGACGACGATCGTCGCCAGAATGGCCTTTTCGCGCAGGTCGAGATCGACGAGCGGCTGGTGCGGCGCCTTCTCGGCGCCGAACAGGAAGCGCTGCGCGAACAGCAGCATGTAGAGCGCCCCCAGCACCACGCCGGCGACCGCGGTCGCGCTGACGATCAGCGGATAGGCGGCGCCCTGCTGGTAGAACGGCCACGCGCCGCTGAACGCGCCGAGCAGCACCATGAACTCGCCGGTGAAGCCGCTCGTCGTCGGCAGCCCGATCGCGGCCAGCGTGAGGATCGCGACGAACACCGAGTACACGGGCATCAGCTTGGCGAGTCCGCCGTACGCGGCGAGCTCGCGCGTGTGGCAGCGCTCGTAGATCATGCCGACGACGAGGAAGAGCCCGCCGGCGACGATGCCGTGGCTCACCATCTGGATCACCGCGCCCTGGATGCCGATGATGTCGAGGCTGATGAGCCCCAGCATCACGAAGCCCAGGTGGCTGATGGACGAGTAGGCGATGATCTTCTTGATGTCCGTCTGCACCAGCGCGAGGCACGCGCCATAGATGATGGAGATGACGGCAAGGGTGCCGATCAGCGGAGCGAACAGGCGCGTCGCGTCGGGGAACAGCGGGAATCCGAGCTTCATGAAGCCGTACGTTCCCATCTTGAGCAGAACCCCGGCGAGGATCACGGAGCCCGCCGTCGGCGCTTCCACGTGCGCGTCCGGCAGCCACGTGTGCAGCGGGACGATCGGCACCTTGATGGCGAAGGACAGCCCGAACGCAGCGAGCAGCACGGTCTGCACCGACACCGGCAGCTGCGCGCGGTAGAGGTCGGCGAACGCGAACGACGTCACGCCCGACGTCGTGTCGAGCGAATACACGAGGTAGATGATCGCCGCCAGCATCAGGATGCTGCCGAACGCCGTGTAGAGGACGAACTTGAAGGTCGCGTAGATGCGCCGCTCGCCGCCCCAGATGCCGATGATGAAGAACATCGGGATCATCATCGCTTCCCAGAACAGGTAGAACACGAAGAGATCCTGCGCGACGAAGGCGCCCAGCATCGCGAACTGGATCAGGAACACCATCGCGTAGAAGAGCTTCACGTCCTTGCGGATCGCGGTGAAGGCCCCGGCGACGACGAGCGGCCCCAGGAACGCGGTCAGCAGGACCAGCAGCAGGTTGTAGCCGTCGAGCCCGATCTGGAAGTACACGCCCCAGGCGGGAATCCACGGGATCTTGGTCTCGAACTGAACGCCGGCCGCGGTAGCGTCGAAGCGCGTGTACAGCCACGCGGCGAGGACGAACTGCAGCAGCATGACCGCCAGCGAAATCTGGCGCACGGCGCCTTCGCTTCGCCGCGGCACGACGAGGAGCAGCGCCGCGCCAAGCACGGGGAGGAACAATACCCAGTTGAGGACGGCGGCTTCACCCATGGCGCCACCCCAGCGTGACCGAGGCGATGATGCCGACGGCGACGAGCAGCGCGTACCAATGCAGGCTGCCGTTCTGCACCCACCCGAGGACGTTGGCGGTTCGCTGGCCGAGCGCTGCGAGCCCGTTCAGCGTTCCATCGATAATCCTGCGGTCGCCGAGGCGCAGGAACACGCGATCGGAAATCCAGTACAGCGGCTGCGCGATCAGGCGGTCGTAGGCCTCGTCGACGAAATACTTGCCGGTGAGCAGACGATGCAGCGCGCCGAATCCGCGGCGCAATCCCTCGGCGCGGGTCGCCTTGCCGCCGAACACGAATGCGGCGCCCGCCAGGCCGACGAGCGCGAGCGCGACCGAGACGAAGACGAGCGAGGTCTCGAGGTGCTCGAGCGCCGGCACGACTTCCGGAGCCGGCAACTGCGGCTCGAGATAATGCGGAATCGACAGGAAGCCGCCGATCGCCGAGAGAACCGCCAGCACGATCAGCACGCCGGTCATCGACGGCGGCGATTCGTGAATGTGATGCTCGGTTTCGGCCGACATCCGCGGCGCGCCGAAAAACGTGAGCCAGAGCAGGCGGAACATGTAGAACGACGTGGTGAGCGCCGTACCCGCCGCGACCACATAGAGCAGCGGCGAGCCGCCGTGGCTGCTGGCGAACGCGTACCAGAGAATTTCGTCCTTCGAGAAGAAGCCGGACAACGGCGGAATGCCCGCGATCGCCGCGGTGGCCACCGCGAACGTGACGAACGTCACCGGAATCTTTCGCGCGAGGCCGCCCATCTTGCGGATGTCCTGCTCGCCGCCCATTGCGTGGATCACGCTGCCCGCGGCGAGAAACAGGCAGGCCTTGAAGAAGGCGTGCGTGTAGAGGTGGAAGATGGCGACGCCATACGCGCCGACGCCCAACGCGACGAACATGAAGCCGAGCTGCGATATGGTCGAGTAGGCCAGCACCTTCTTGATGTCGGTCTGCACGATCGCGATCGTCGCGGCAAAGAACGCCGTCGCGACACCCACGGCGGCGACGAGCGCGCTCGCTTCCGGGGCGTGCATGTAGATGCCGGACAGCCGGGCGACGAGATACACGCCGGCGGTGACCATCGTCGCGGCGTGGATCAGCGCCGACACCGGCGTCGGCCCCGCCATCGCGTCGGGCAGCCAGACGTGGAGGGGAATCTGCGCCGACTTGCCGGTGGCGCCGATGAACAGCAGGATGCCCACCAGGCTCGCCGATACGGCGGGCAGCGGACCGCTGATGAAGGCGCCGTTGATCTGGACCATGTCGAGCGTCCCGAACGCCTGGTACAGGACGAACATTCCCAGCAGGAACCCGGCATCGCCGATGCGGTTGGTGATGAACGCCTTCTTTCCCGCGCGTGCCTTGTCCGGGTCCTCGAACCAGAAGCCGATGAGGAGGTACGACGCGAGCCCCACGCCCTCCCAGCCGACGAACAGCACGAGCAGCGACTTGCCGAGCACCAGCATCAGCATGAAGAACAGGAAGAGATTGAGGTACGCGAAATACCGCGCGTAGCTCTTGTCGTCCTTCATGTAACCGGTCGAGTAGATGTGAATGAGCGAGCCGACGCCGGTCACGATCAGCGCCATGACCGCGGTCAGGCGATCGAAGTAGAAGGCAATCTCGAACGTGCGACCGCCGACCTGCGCCCACGTATAGGCAACGTCGACCAGCGGCTCGCCATTGCGGGCCGTGAGATCGAGGAAGCATTTCACCGCGACGGCGAACGCGGCGATCGGCAGCCCGCAGCCGACGGCCGACACGAACCTCTTGCCGAGGCGGTTGCCCGCGAGCCCGTTCAGCAGGAAGCCCGCGAGGGGCAGGACGACGATCAGGGCGAGCGCGTGCTGCACCGGCTATCCTTTCAGGTCCGTATAGGCGGCGAGGTCCATCGCGTGCTTGCGGCGAACGAGCAGGAGCACGATGGGGATCGCGATCGCGATCTCGATGGTGGCCACCACGAAAATGAGGAAGACCAGCACCGCGCCCGCGGGCGAGTTCGCCTGCTGTGCGAACGTGACGAGGCTCAGGTTCACGCCGTTCAGCATGAGCTCCATGCACATCAGCATGATCAGCACGTTGCGCCGGACGATCACGCCGAGGAGTCCCAGCGCGAAGAGCCCGAGCGACACCGCGATCAGCATTTGCGCGTTATCCACGGGTTCGCCGTCCCACTTGCAGCACGGCCAGCGCGGCCACGACGCCCGCGACCAGCAGCACCGACACGAGCTCGAAGTGCAGCCAGTATTCGCCGAGGAAGGCGATCGAGAAGTCCTTGAGCCCGAACAGATTCCCGCCGCTCGGCCCGCCGGGCGCGACAAGCGAGCGCCACACGCCATGAGCGAGGATCGCGAACATCAGGAGGAGCGCGGCGACGCCCGGCACGAGCAGCCGCGAAAAGCGGCGCGGCGCCGATTCCTCGCGGGGGTCGAGCAGCATGATCGCGTAGACCATGAACACCATCACCGCGCCCACGTAGATGAGCACCTGGAATATCGCGATGACGTGGACGTTGAGGAGCGCATAGACGCCGGCGAGCGCCAGCATGCTGGCGACGAGCGCGAGCGCGACCCGCATCGGATGGCGCAGGACGAGCATCAGCGCTGCAGAGGCGAGCGCCGTTCCCGCGAACAGGTAGAGCAGCAGCGTTTCGATCATGCCGCGCCTTTCGGGCGGTGCTTGGGCGGCGCCGCGGGGTAGGGCTTGGCGACGTCCCGCTGCGGGTTCCAGTTGAGGAGCTCCGGGAGCGAGAGCCACATGGACGTGCGGTCGTGGGAAGGCAGATCGGGAACTTCCTTCACCATGCGTATCGCGTCCTCGGGGCAGGCTTCGACGCAGAGCCCGCAGAACACGCAGCGCGAATAGTCGATCTCGAACTGCGCCGGCGACTTCGGATGCGCCGCATCGTTCGGGTCGAAGGCGGCCTCGATCTCGATGCATTTCGCCGGGCACACGGTGGCGCACAGATTGCAGGCGATGCATTGCGGCGTGCCGTCCGGGCGTTGCGTCAGCACGTGCTTGCCGCGATTGCGCGCCGCATAGTCGGCACGCGTTTCCTCGGGGTAATAGGTGGTGAGCGCACCCTTGCGGCCCGTCGTCCATAGCCACATGTTCTTCAGGAAGACGCCGCCGGTGATGCCGAGGCCGCGCATGATCTCGAACAGGTAGACCCGTTCCCACAACGACATCGTGGGCTCGTTCCAGTACGCCTTGCGCCGGTAGGTTTTGCCGCTCACGTGGGGTGCCTCATCCGGCGCGCAGCGCCCACACCGCGACCGCCGTCACGGTGAGATTGGCGAGCGCCAGCGGAAACATGAATTTCCAGGCGAACTTGAGAACCTGGTCATAGCGAAAACGCGGCAGCGTCCAGCGGACGAGGATCTGGAAGCTGCACACGAGCAGCACCTTGACGAGGAAAACGACGAGTTGGGTGACGACGACCAGCCCGTGGGGAAGCGCCACCTCGCGACCGCCCGGCAGCGAGAATCCCGCATCCGTCATGAACGGCAGGTTGTAGCCGCCGAGAAAGAGCGTCGTGAAGAGCGCCCCGACGATCGCGATCTCGATGAACTCGGCGAACATGAAGAGCCCCATCTTCATCGCGCTGTATTCGGTGTAGTAGCCCGCGATGAGCTCCGACTCGGCTTCGGGCAGATCGAACGGGATCCGCTTGTTCTCGGCGACGGCGGCGGTGAGGAACAAGAGCGCCGCGAACGGCTGGTAGACGATGCCCCACGCGGGCAGCACGCCGAGGGCGACGCCGGACTGCGCCCGCGCGATCGCATCGAGGTCGACCGTTCCGTAGATGACGATGAGGCCGAGGACCGTGAGCCCCATGATGAGCTCGTAGGAGATCATCTGCGAACCGGCGCGCAGCGCTCCCAGCATCGAGAACTTGTTGGACGACGACCAGCCGGCGAGCATCGCCCCGATGATCGTGAGGCCGCCGAACGCGAATACCACCAGCAGGCCCGCGTCGAGGCGCGCGATCTGCAACGGGTAGGTGCGATCGCCGAACCAGGCCGAAAGCGCGGGGATTCCGGAGAGCAGGGCGCCCGGATTGAGCGTGCCTCCAAACGGAATGACGGCAAACACGAGCAGCACCGGCGTGAACACGATCCACGGGGCGAGGGCATAGGCGATGCGGTCGTAGGTATCCGGCCTGAAGTCCTCCTTCAGCATCATCTTGAGCCCGTCGGCGAGGCCATGGAAAAGGCCCCACCAGACGAGCTTGATCTCGGTGAACGGGATCCGCACGTAGGCGCGGTTCGCGCCGATGCGATCGGCCATGATCGCCGCCTGCTTGCGCTCGACCCACGTCAGCACCGTGCCGAAGACCAGCAGCACGCTCACCGCATAGCCGATGTACACCACGTAGACGGTGAGGTCCTGGATCATGCCGGCGCCGCCTCGCGAATCGCCAGCGCAGCGAACAGCTCCGTGGCGTCCGCCACGGACGCCTGCTTCGGGAAGCAGGGCTCGAATGCGCTGACCGTGCCCTCGAAATTGGTGTAATGCCCGCGCCGCTCGGTCTGGATGCTGATGGGAAGGAAGACGTCGGCGTGCCCGTTCTCCGGCTGCAGATAGCTGTTGAGGAAAATGATCTTCGCCTGCGGCGGAATGCGCGCGAAGTCGAAGCCCTCTCCCCAGATCAGGACCAGATCCGCCGGCTTGTCGAAGGCGGTGAGTTCGTCGGCGAAGCCAAATGCTGCGCGCGCGCCCGCCGTATTCGGATTCTTGTCCGCCCGGATCAACAATTCGTCCTCGACCCGCTCGCCCGGCTCCGGCATGTAGTCCTGCTTCACGTACGTCCTGAAGCGGGCACCGAGCGCGCGCTTGAACGCGTCGAGCTCCTCGTTGGAGCCCCAGTTCGACACGAAGGCGACAGGGTGCTTGGCTTCGTCGAGCAGCGCGCGCGCGCTGGCGATGGCGACCGCGAGCTCGACCGGCTTGCCTTTCTGCATCGCGTGCAGGGCGCGCGGCCGTTCGAAGATCTGCGCGAGATCCCGTCCCTTGTTGCAGATCCACGGGCCGTTGACCGCCGGATTTTCGAGCGGCGTGACGCGCTCGATCTTGACGTTCTTCTTTTGGTCCAGCGTGTGGAGCTTCCACTCCGCCTTGCGGTGCCAGACCTGCACCGTGCAGCCGCGAGCGCATCCCGGGCAGACCGAAGGGGTGGGCGCCAGATACCAGACCCGGGCCTGGTAGAGGAACGACCGCGACAGCAGCGCGCCGACCGGGCAGATGTCGATGACGTTGTCGGAGTACGGATCGGCGTCGAGCGGATGGTCCTCGGCCGCGCGTACCAGCGAGGCGTCGCCGCGCTGCGTGATGCCGAGCGCGTTCGACTTCGATATCTCGCGCGTGAAGCGCACGCAACGCGAGCACAGGATGCAGCGCTCGTTGTCGAGCACGATGCGCTCGGAGAGCGGGTGAAACTTGGTCGCGTGCACCTTGGCGTCGAGCGAAATGGACGGCGCGCCGTTGTACTGGTAGTGAAAGTCCTGCAGCGAGCACTCGCCGGACTTGTCGCAGATGCCGCAGTCGACCGGGTGATTCAGCGTCAAGAGCTGCATGATGCCCTTGCGGTACTCCTTGACGACGTCGGAGTCCGTCAGCACGCGCAGGCCTTCGCTCACCGGCATGTTGCACGCGATCTCGACCCAGCTGCGGTCCTCGATCTGGATCGCGCAGATGCGGCAGTTGCCGGCCACCGACAGCTGCGGATGCCAGCAGAAGTAGGGAATGAAGAAGCCGTTGGCGCGCGCGGCCTCCATCACCGTCTGGTTGCGCTCCGCCTCGACGGGCTGCCCGTTTATGAAGATGCGCGGCATTCGAGGTTCCCGTCGTTGCGCGAACGCTTGTGCTCGATGAAATGCTCGAACTCGTCGCGGAATTTGTTCAGGATGCCGCTCGTCGCGTAGCCGGCCGCATCACCCATGCCGCAGATCGTGTTGCCGTCGTTCCAGGCCGAGATCTGATAGAGACGATCGATGTCCTCGCTCCGGCCTTCGCCGGCGGCGATGCGGTCGATGATCCGGTGCAGCCAGCCCATGCCTTCGCGGCACGGCGTGCACTGGCCGCACGACTCGTGGTGGTAGAACCGCAGCATCACCTGCAGGAGACGCACCATGCACGTGCCTTCGGCGATCGCCACCATGCCGCCCGACCCTACCGACGATCCAGCCGCCGTCAGCGACTGGTGGTCGAACGTGACCTTTTCCACCTCGTCGCCGGTCAGCACCTTGGTGGAGATTCCGCCCGGGATCAGCGCCTTGAGCTTGCGTCCGCCGGTCATGCCGCCGCAGTCCTCGTACAGGAACTTGGCGAGCGGGTAGCCGTATTCGACCTCGTAGACGCCCGGCCGCGCGATGTGGCCGGAAATGGAGACGAGCTGCGTGCCCGGACTCTTCGCGGTGCCGAAAGTCTTGTACCAGGCCGCGCCGTTGGCGACGATGCCGGCGATGTTGGCAAGCGTCTCGACGTTGTTGACGACGGTCGGGCGCTTGTAGAGGCCCTGCACCGTCAGCCGCGGCGGCCGGTTGCGCGGATAGCCTCGCTTGCCTTCGAGCGAGGACAGGAGCCCGGAAGCCTCGCCGCAGACGTACGAGCCGGCGCCGCGGTAGGCGACGATGTCGCACGCGAACTCCGATCCGAGGATGCGCTCGCCGAAGTAGCCGGCGGCATAGGCCTCCTCGATCGCGGCGGCCAGCCGATGATAGGGAATGTCGAATTCGCCGCGAATGTAGATGAACGCGTTGCGGACCTGCAGCGCATAGGAGGCGATCAGCATCGACTCGAGCAGCAGGTGGGGCGCGTTCTCGAGTATCCAGCGGTCCTTGAACGTTCCCGGCTCGCCTTCGTCGGCGTTTGCGCACAGGTAGTGCGGCTGGCCGTCGTTCAGGTTCACGACCGACCACTTGCGCCCGGCCGAGAACGCGGCGCCGCCGTGTCCGAGCAGGCCCGCGGCCGTCACTTCCTTCGTGACATCGCCGGGCTGCATGGACGTGAGCACCTTCGAGAGCGCAGCGTAGCCCCCGCGCGCCCGATAGTCGGCGAGCGTGTGCGAGGTCGCCGTGACCGGAAACGTCATCAGCAGCGGCTTGCCGGGCATGTCAGTCGAGCTCCCGGAGCAGCGCGTCCAGCTTCTCGACGCTCATGCTCTCGTGATACTTGTTGTTGACGACGACCACCGGCGCCGTGCCGCACGAGCCCAGGCACTCGGCGGTCGACCAGGTGACGCGGCCGTCCGCCGTGGTCTCGCCGGGTTTGATCCCGAGCGTGTCCTTGAGGTGCGCCATCAGGCGTTCGGCGCCGCACATCGAGCAGCTCACGTTGCGGCACGTCTCGACATGCCAGCGGCCGATGGGCTTGCGCCGGAATTGCGTGTAGTAGCTCAGCACCTCTTCGATCTGGATCCGCGGCACGCCGAGGTAGGCGACGAGATCATCGATGTCGCTGTCGGCGACGTAGCCGCGGTCTTCCTGGATGCGGCGCACGCAGGGCAGCACGAGCGAGGACTCGAACCCCGCCGGGAAACGCGCGCGCAGCGCCTCGAATTCTGGAATGAGATGCTTCATCGGCCGCGGGATCCGTCGCTCATCGGTCGCTCATCTGTCACACTCGCCGCCGATCATGTTGACCGAACCGAACGTCGGAATGATGTCGGCGAGCTGGTAGCCTTCGAGCATGCGCGCGACACCTCCCATGTGCACGAAGCTCGGCGAGCGCACGTGCAGCTTGTAGGGCATGCCGCCGCCGGTGCTCACGATGTAGAACCCGAGCTCTCCGTTGGGGGACTCCTGCGCCGAATAGACTTCGCCGGCGGGCACCTGCGGCCCTTCCATGATCAGCTTGAAGTGATTGATCAGCGACTCGATTTCCGTATAGACGAGGCGTTTTTCCGGCAGCACGCAGCGACGGTCGTCGACGTTGATCGGCCCGTCCGGAAGCCGCGTCATCAACTGCCGGATCATGTGGACGGATTCGTCCATTTCGCGCATGCGCACGTAGTAGCGGTCGTAGTTGTCGCCGTTGATGCCGACCGGCACCTCGAAGTCGAGCTCGCCGTACGCGAGGTAGGGCATGTCCTTGCGCAGGTCGCGGGGCACGCCGGTCGAGCGCAGGATGGGGCCGGTGAAGCCCCAGTTGACGGCGTCGGCGGCGGAGATCACGCCGACGTTGCGCGTGCGATCGATGAAGATGCGGTTGCGGTCCATGAGGCCGTGGATGCGGCCGATGAAATCCTCGTACTGGACCAGGATCTCGTCGAGGCGCGCGAGCCATCCGTCCGGCAGGTCGCGCGCGAGCCCGCCGATGCGGCCGTAGGTGTAGGTGACCCGCGCCCCGGTCAGCGCCGCGAGATGCTCGTAGACGTAGTCGCGGATCATCACGAGGTAGAGAAACGCCGTCATCGCGCCCAGCTCCATCAGCGACGCCGCGATGCAGGTGAGGTGATCGGCGATGCGCGAATACTCGGAGAGGAGCGTGCGCAGATAGCGGCAGCGCGGCGTGATCTCGATCGCCATCAGCGTCTCGACCGCCTCGCAGTAGGCGAAGTCGTTGATGAGGCCCGAACAGTAATTGAGCCGGTCCACGTACGGGATCAGGTTGGTCCACGTGTGGGATTCGCACTCCTTCTCGAAGCCGCGGTGGAGATAGCCGCAGTGCACGTCGACGCGCTGCACGCGCTCGCCGTGCAGGGCGGCGATGACCTGGATGGTCCCGTGCGTGGCCGGATGCGAAGGCCCGATGTTGACGACGACTTCGCCCTCGTTGTCGGCACCGAAGATCGGGCGGACCGGATTGGGAAACGGGGTCGTCTGCACGGCTTTGTCTACGAACGGTAGGGAACGAGCGGCTGTTCCCGGTCCTTCGGATAGTCCTTGCGCAGTGGATGCCCGACGAAGCCCTCGTAGAGAAGGAGCGGACGCAGGTCATGATTGCCGCGAAAGGCGATTCCGTACATCTCGTGGCATTCGCGCTCCATGAAGCCGGCGGAGCCGTACAGTCCTTCGAGCGAGTCGATCACGGGCTCCGCTTCGGGGACGCGGGTCTTGAGCCGGACGCGGACCAGGTGCTCGGTCGAATAGAAGTGGTAGACGACCTCGAAGCGCGGTTGCCGCTCCGGCCAGTCGACCGCGGTCACGTCGAGAAAGAGGTCGAAGGCGAACTCGGTCTTCAACTGCCGGGCAACAGCGGCGAGATTCACTGCATCGAGAACCACGACGAGGGTGCCGTGGGAATTCGCGATGTCGACGACTGCGGAGCCCAGCCGCTGCCGCAACGAGTCCTGGGTCGGTAGCGTCATGATCAGAACGTGCCGGTGACGATCGGATGGGTTGAGCGCGCGATGCGGTCCTGCAGCTTCATGATGCCGTCGATGACGGTCTCCGGGCGCGGCGGACAGCCGGGGACGTAGATATCGACCGGAATGATCTTGTCGATGCCGGCAACCGCGGCGTAATTCTGGTAGAAGCCGCCGCTGGTGGCGCAGGCGCCGAACGCCATCACCCACTTCGGCTCGCACATCTGCTCGTAGACCTTGAGCAGCACCGGGGCCTGCTTGTGCGTGACGGTGCCGACGACCATCAGCAGATCCGACTGGCGCGGCGAAAATCGCGGCAGCGCGGCGCCGAAGCGGTCGGTGTCGTAGGGTGACGAGCTCACCGCCATGAATTCCATCGCGCAGCACGCCGTGACGAACGGATACGGAAAGAGCGAGAACTTGCGCGCCCAGCCGACGAGCTCGTCCTTGCGCGTCGACAGGTATTCGAACGTGGCCGACGGGGCGCGCGCGGAGCGAATGGGGATGGTCTTCGCGTCCATCGCTATTCGGTTACCACTTCCAGGAGCCGCGCGCGGTAGACGTAGAGCAGGATCGCGACCAGCAGGAAGGCGAAGACGAAGAACGTGAACAGCATGAAGCCGGTGAGCGGCTGCGCTCCCAGCGCCCATATGTAGAGGAATATGGTCTCGAGGTCGAAAAGCAGGAACGCGATGGCGATCGCGTAATACTTGATCGGCATCGCTTTGACGTTGCGGGTATCGATCGGCGTCGCACCGCATTCGAACGGCTCCTGCTTCATCGCCGAGCGCGCCGGCTTCGGGCCCAGCATCCTGTTCATGAGGAGCGTGACCGCGACGAAGCCGAGAATCGCCAGCAGGTAGAGAAGGAAAGCGCCGTAAGGATTCATGGGCTGGGGTTCGGTTGTGGCTTCGCGCCGGCATCATCGCGAATTGGCGACATCGACGCGCGTTTCTCCGGTTTCGTACGGTAAGCGGGAGTGTTCCCCGCGCATTTGACGTGGATCAACGGGAGGCCAACGGCGGGACGGCGCCCCGCCGGTCCGCACGGTCATTGCCCACGCATTGCCCACGCATGACATAGATCAAGCCGCGCCGGTCGGTCCCGGGGTAGCGTTCCTCGAGTCCCGGCGCGGTGTCGGCGGTGGACCCGCGGCGCGCGGCGACCGATCGCGGCGAACGGTGCGGATCGCTCGTCGACTCACGCAATCGCGCGAGCATTCCGATCGAGGACCGCACCATGAGCCTGATCCCGAAAGACCTGACGCCCGTTTACAAGGCGACGATCGGCGCGGGCACCGGCGCGCGACGATGGCAGCGGCCGGTCTATGTCGACATGCTTCCGCCGTGCAACCACGCGTGCCCCGCCGGCGAGAACATCCAGGCGTGGCTCGGTCTCGCGCAAGCCGGCCGCTACGAAGAGGCGTGGCGCAAGTACATGGAGGAAAACCCGCTGCCGGGAACGCACGGGCGGGCCTGCTATCACCCGTGCGAGGGCGCCTGCAACCGCAAGGCGCTCGATGCGGCCGTCTCGATTCATTCGCTCGACCGCTTCCTGGGCGACCTCGCGAACGAAAAGGCCTGGGAAATCGCGCCGGGGACGCCGACCGGCAAGCGCGTTCTCGTCGTCGGCGCGGGCCCTGGCGGCCTGTCGTGTGCCTATCAGCTGAAGCGCATGGGCCACCACGTCGAAATCCGCGATGCGAGCCCGGAGCCGGGCGGGATGATGCGCTACGGCATTCCGCAGTACCGGCTGCCGCGTCCGGGCCTCGTGCGCGAGATCGAACGCATCCGGGCGATGGGCGTGGTGATCACCTGCAACTTCCGGGTCGACGACGTGCTCGCGGAAAAGGCGGCCGGCCGCTTCGACGCGGTGTTCCTGGCGGTCGGTGCCCAGGTGGGCAATCATCTCGACATTCCGTCGATGGACGGCGGCCGGATGATCCATGCACTCGACATGCTGGAGCAGGTCGAGCACGGCCAACCCCCCAAGCTCGGCCGCGTCGTCGGGATCGTCGGCGCCGGCAATACGGCGGTGGACGCCGCCCGCGTCGCCCGGCGACTGGGTGCCGAGGAAGCGATCCTGATCTACCGCTCCGACCGCAAGCACATGCGCGCGCATCCGGAGGAGGCGGCGGAGGCTTTCGCCGAGGGCGTGAAGGTCCGGTGGATGTCCACGGTGAAGCAGTTCGGCAACGACGAGATCACGGTGGAGGAGATGCAGATGCTGCCGGATGGCTCGGGTACGGTCGGGACCGGCAAGTACGAGCAGCTGAAGACGGACTCGCTCGTCCTGGCCGTCGGCGAGCACTCGGATCTCGGGTTCCTGAAGTCGCTCCCCGGCGTGCGGATCGGGCGCGGCAACGTGGTCGACGTCGATGCGCATATGAACACGGGCCACCCCGGGGTATTCGCCGGTGGCGACATGATCGGCGGCGCGCGCACGATGACGGCCGCGGTCGGGCACGGGAAGAAGGCGGCGCGCAACATCGACGCCTTCCTGCGCGGCGCGGTGTTCGATCCACCCTCGAAGCATCCGATCGTCCATTTCGACGCGCTCAACCTGCCGGTGTTCCTCGACGCCGATCGGCGCGAGGCGATCAGCGTTCCCATCGGCGAACGAAAGGGCTTCGAGGAAGTCGTCGCCGGGCTCTCCGAGCAGGAGGCGCGTTACGAGGCCGGCCGCTGCCTGTCGTGCGGAAACTGCTTCGAGTGCGACAACTGCTACGCGGCGTGCCCCGAGCAGGCGATCACCAAGCTCGGTGCGGGGCGCTTTTACCGCTACGAATACGACCTTTGCACCGGCTGCGCGGTTTGCTTCGAGCAATGCCCGTGCCACGCCATCGAAATGGAGCCGGAGCCCGCTCCCGCGCCGGGTGCCCGCGCCGGCGCGGCGATGCCGAAGACGTTCAAGGTGCGTCCATGACCCATGCCCGCAGCGGGAGCTCCGTCAAGTCCGCCGTGATGGACGGCAACACCGCGGCCGCTCACATCGCGTACCGCGTCAACGAAGTGGCCGCGATCTTTCCGATCACGCCGTCGTCGACGATGGCCGAGCTCGCGGACGCGTGGGCCGCCGAGGGGATCGAGAACATCTGGGGCAACGTCCCGGTCGTCCAGCAGATGCAATCGGAAGGCGGCGCGGCCGGCGCGGTGCACGGCGCGCTGCAGAGCGGGGCGCTGACGACGACGTTCACCGCGTCGCAGGGTCTCCTGCTGATGCTGCCCAACATGTACAAGATCGCCGGCGAGCTCACGCCCTGCGTCTTCTACGTCGCCGCGCGCGCGCTCGCCACGCAGGCGCTGTCGATCTTCGGCGATCATTCCGACGTGATGAGCGCGCGGATGACGGGCTTCGCCATGCTGGCCGCGGCGTCCGTGCAGGAGGCGCACGATCTCGCGCTCGTCGCGCAGGCGGCCACACTCGAATCGCGGGTGCCGGTCCTGTATTTCTTCGACGGTTTCCGCACGTCGCACGAGGAAAACAAGATCGCGGTCATTCCCGATGCGCAGATCCGGGCGATGATCGACGACGATCTCGTGCGCGCCTTCCGCGCGCGCTCTCTCTCGCCCGAGCATCCGGTCGTGCGCGGGACGGCACACAATCCCGACACGTTCTTCCAGGCGCGCGAATCCGCCAACCCGTTCTACGAAAGATTTCCGGCCATTGTCCAGAAGGCGATGGACCGCCTCGCCGATCTCACCGGCCGCCGCTACAAGCTCTTTCGCTACACCGGCGATCCCGCGGCCGAGCGTATCGTCGTGGCGATCGGCTCCGGTTGCGAGGTGCTCGACGAGACCGCGTCGCATCTCAACGCCAACGGCGAGAAAGTTGGCGTGCTGCAGGTGGCCCTCTACCGACCGTGGGCCGCCGATGCCTTCCTCGCCGCCCTGCCCGAAGGACGGTGAAAGCCGTCGCCGTTCTCGATCGCACGAAGGAGTCGGGTGCGCCCGGAGAGCCGCTTTACCTCGACGTCATGTCGACGTTCGCCGAGGCCGTTGCCGCCAGGAGATGGCCGGCGATGCCGACGCTGATCGGCGGCCGCTATGGTCTCTCGTCGAAGGATTTCGATCCGGCGATGGCCAAGGCGGTGTTCGACGAGCTCGGCAAGCCAACTCCGAAACATGGCTTTACCGTCGGCATCGTCGACGACGTCACGCACACGAGCCTCGACTACGACCGGTCATTCAATATCGAGTCGCCCGACGTCGTGCGCGCGCTGTTCTACGGGCTGGGCGCCGACGGCACCGTCGGCGCGAACAAGAATTCGGTGAAGATCCTCGCCGCCGATCCGGCGCGCTTCGCGCAGGGCTACTTCGTCTACGACTCGAAGAAGTCCGGCTCGACCACGATCTCGCATCTGCGTTTCGGCCCCAGGCGCGTGCGCGCCCCGTATCTCATCAAGGCGGCGAGCTTCGTCGGCATCCACAAGTTCGACTTCCTGTGGAAGCAGGACGTGCTCGGCGCGGCGGCTGCCGGCGCCACCGTCCTCATCAACAGTCCTTACGGTCCCGACACGGTCTGGGATGAGCTGCCGCGCAAGATCCAGCAGCAGATCATCGACCGCAAGCTCAAGGTTTACGTGGTCGATGCTTCGCGCGTCGCGTTCGATCTGGGCCTCGGCGCGCGCAGCAATACGATCCTCCAGACCTGCTTCTTCGCGCTGTCCGGGGTCATGGCACGGGACGCGGCGATCGCCGCGATCAAGAAAGAGACCGAAAAGACTTATGCCCGCAAGGGCGCCGAGGTGGTCAAGAAGAACTTCGCGGCGATCGACAACGCGCTCGCCAGCCTGCACGAGGTGAAGATCCCGGGCAAGGCGACGGGCGAGCGCGATGTCGTCAAGATGGTGCCCGCCGCGGCGCCCGCGTTCGTCCGCAACGTCACCGCCGTCATGCTCGAAGGGCGCGGCGACGAGTTGCCGGTGAGCGCGCTGCCGATCGACGGGACGTATCCGACCGGCACGACGCAATACGAAAAACGCAACATCGCGGAGGAGGTTCCGATTTGGGAGTCCGACCTCTGCATCCAGTGCGGCCAGTGCGCGATCGTCTGCCCGCACAGCGTCATCCGGGCGAAGTATTACGACCGCAGCCGCCTCGACGGCGCGCCGGTGTCGTTCAAGGCGGTGCCGATCAACGCCCGCGGCTACCCGGATTCGCGCTATACGCTCCAGGTCTACGTGGAGGATTGCACGGGCTGCGGCGTATGCGTCGAGAACTGCCCGGCGCACAGCCCCCAGGACGACAGGATCAAGGCGATCAACATGAAGCCGCGGCTCGAGCATCTTGCCGCGGAGCAGGAGAGCATCGCGTTTTTCGAAAAGCTGCCCTGGGCCGACCGCACGCGCATCAATTTCGCCAACGTCCGCGGCGTGCAGTTCATGCAACCGCTGTTCGAGTTCTCGGGCGCCTGCGCCGGCTGCGGCGAGACGCCTTATCTCAAGCTCCTGTCGCAGCTCTTCGGCGATCGCCTGCAGATCGCCAACGCGACCGGCTGCTCGTCGATCTACGGCGGCAACCTGCCGACGACACCATGGTCGACCGGCGCCGACGGACGCGGTCCCGCGTGGGCGAATTCGCTGTTCGAGGACAACGCCGAGTTCGGCCTCGGCTACCGGCTCGCGATCGACAAGCAGGCCGGAATCGCCAAGGGGCTCGCGCAAAAGCTCGCGCCGCGGATCGGCGAGGATCTGGTGACGGCGCTCCTTGCCGCTCCCCAGGTCACCGAGTCCGAATTCCTGGTGCAGCGCGAGCGGCTGGCGGCGCTGAAGGCGAAGCTCGCCGGCGCCGGCGATGCGGATGGCCAGGAACCTGCTGGCGCTTGCCGACTTTCTCGTCCGCCGCTCCGTATGGCTTGTCGGCGGCGACGGCTGGGCCTTCGACATCGGCTATGGCGGTCTCGACCACGTGCTCGCTTCCGGCCACAACGTCAACGTGCTGGTGCTGAACACCGAGGTGTACTCCAATACGGGCGGCCAGGCGTCGAAGGCGACCCCGCTCGGCGCCTCGGCGAAGTTCGCCGCCGCGGGACGGACGACGCCGCGCAAGGACCTCGCGATGATGGCGATCAGCTACGGCAACGTTTACGTCGCCCAGGTGGCGATGGGCGCCAACAACGAGCAGGCGGTGATCGCGTTCCGCGAGGCGGAGGCGTACGAGGGGCCGTCGCTGATCCTCGCGTATTCGCAGTGCATCGCCCACGGCACCGACCTGCGCCACGGGATGAAGCAGGCGGCGCGGGCGGTGGCGAGCGGCCACTGGCCGCTGCTGCGCTTCGATCCGACGATGCGCCGGCGCGACATGAACCCGTTCCGCCTCGATTCGACGCGGCCGCGAATCTCGCTCGAGGAATATCGCGACCGCGAGGTGCGCTTCAAGGTGGTCCAGCAGACCCACCCGAGCGAGGCGCAGCGCATGCTGCACCAGGCTCAGCTCGCGACCGAGGAACGCTACAAGCTGTACGAGGACCTGGCCGCGCGCGACGGCAGCCGGTTCCTTCCGCACTGGGAGAACGTGTGATCATGAATCTCGCCACCCGCTACCTGGGCTTGCCGCTCGAACATCCCATCGTCGCTTCCGCATCGCCGCTCACGTCCACGGTCGACGGCATATGCGCGCTCGCGGCTGCCGGCGCCGCGGCGGTGGTGATGCCGTCGCTGTTCGAGGAGCAGATACGCGCGGAGGACACCGCCTACGCGATGTACACCGAGCACGGCTCGTTCAGCCAGGCCGAGGCGGGCAGCTATTTCCCGGCGATGCCCGAGTACGACAGCGGCGTGGCCGGGCATCTCGATACGTTGCGGCGAGCCGTCGCGGCCGTCGACATCCCGGTCATCGCGAGCCTCAACGCGGTGACGATGGAGGGCTGGACCAATTACGCAACGCGACTGGAGCAGGCGGGAGCCGCCGCGCTCGAGCTCAACATGTACTTCATCCCCGCCGATCCGGCGATGAGCGGCGAGGACGTCGAAGCGCGCTACGTCGAAGCGGTGCACGCGGTCAAGCGCGCGACGAAAATCCCCGTTGCCGTCAAGCTTTCGCCCTACTTCAGCTCGACCGGCCACATGGCGCGCCGGCTCGTCGATGCCGGCGCTGACGGGCTCGTGCTCTTCAATCGGTTCTATCAGCCGGACTTCGACCTCGCCACGCTCGATGTCAAGTCCGAGCTGACGCTGAGCTCCAGCCATGAAGCCGGGCCGGCGTTGCTCTGGATCGGCATGCTCGCCGGCAGGGTCCGCGCCTCGCTCGCGGCGACGACCGGCGTCGAATCCGTCGAGCAGGTCGTCAAGTACCTGCTCGTCGGCGCCGACGTCGTGATGACCACCTCCGCGCTGCTGCGCCACGGCCCGTCCTACATGACGACCCTCGTCGCGGGACTCGCCGCGTGGCTCGACCAGAACGGCCCATTGCGCGGTGTCCGCCATTCGCGGCCGCAACAGCATGGGACAGCTCGACGATGCCGGCGAGCTTCTGCGCGCGCAATACATGCGGCTCCTCACGGATTACGTGCCGCGACAGCTCGCCGCCTGAGTACCGGCGGGCGCTGTTCGTTCGGGGCGGCTGCGTCATTCCGCCGCCCCCCGTTCCGTGTCAGCCGTCGAGGGGAATATCGCCGCCGATCCGCTGCGCGACCGCCGAAGGCGTCGGCGAGAACCACAGCTGATACATGGAAACCACCCACATGAAGGCGAAGCACAGGCCCATCACGCCGCCGGAGAAGATCACCACTCCGGCGAACGGATGGTAGAGCTTGGTGAAATACCACGAGCTCACATCGAGCACGATCGCGACGAAGGGCAGGGCGATGACGCCGCACTTGAGCCACACCGGTCGCACGTAGGCGTGGCTGTAGATCAGGCCGACGATGAAGAACACGAAGGTGAGCCCGAACAGGTGAATGTGCGAGACGCGGACCAGCGTGAAGACGTCGGTGCCCGTGTCCTGCTCGGCCATCTTCTTCAGGTTGTCGTAGCCGTTCAGGTTTCGCAGATGCGGGTTGCTGCCGTCGTGGCAGATCATGCAGCGCCTGTCGAGCGTCGGCTTGATGTCCCTTTCGTACGCCGCCCGATCGGCGCCGGCCTGCACCCAGCCGATGATGACGCCGACTTCCTCGGCCGGCAGCATGTTCGACATCGGCCCGCGCAGCGCCGATTCGAGCCGCGAGCCCTTGCCGCTGCCGGAGTAGGCGACGACGAGATCGTCGTAGGTCAACATCATCGGGTTGCCCCCGGCGCGCCCGGCGTAGGTGTGATAGAGGTTGATCAGCGCGAACAGGTAAGCCATCCCGAGGATGAGCAGCGTCGCCGTATAGAGAACGCGCTGGCTGTACGGCAGCTCGGAATAGTGGCGGTACAGCCGGTGCAGCGGAACATCACTCATGGTGGGATTCCTTGTATGCCCTATTTGCCTTTGAGCGACGCATAGTAGGCAGCCACGTTTTCCACGTCGTCGCTACTGAGCTGGTTCGCGAAGGTCTTCATCATCGCATTCGAGCGCTTGCCTGATTTGAAGTCCTTCATCGCCTGCTCAAATTTGTCCTCCTTCATCCCGGCCAGCGCGGGGCCCGATCCGTGCCCTCGCCGTTCGCGCCGTGACACATGGCGCAGCTGCCGGCCTTCGCCTTGCCCGCCTGAATGTTTCCATCCGCCCACGCGACTCCCGCGGTTCCGAGCAAGGCAACAATCGCTGTCGACAGCAGAGTACGTTTCAACGTCATGGTCCGGTTCCTTTTCTCGAAATTGGGCCAGCGGGGCAGGGCGCGATCCGGCCGATGCCGCATCGCGCCGATCGCCTCACTTGGCCGGCAACACCACGTACACGACGGCACGCGCCTTCTGACGCGCATAGTGGGCCGCGAGGCCTTCGACATCGCTCTCGGTCAGCACCTCGGACATGGCGGCCATCTGCGCGCTCTTCCGCGCGCCGGTCCGGTATGCGTGCAACACCTTCTGCAGATAATCGCCGCGCTGTCCGGCGAGCGCCGGCATGCGCGGGTCGGTGCTGTTGCCGTCGACACCGTGGCATCGGTCGCACCGCAGCGCCCATTCGGCGGAGGTGAGCGGTTTGCGGACCTTTGACGGTTGCGGCTGCTGCGCCGCGTAATAGGCGCCCATGTTCCTGATCGAAGTCTCGTCGAGCGGCGCCACCAGCCCTTTCATGGGCTCGTCGCGGCGCGAACCGTCCTTGTAGTTCTTGAGTGCGGCAACGAAATATTTCGCATCCTGACCGGCGAGGCTCGGGATCGCCGGATTCTCGCTGACTCCCATGTCGCCATGGCACCCGGCACACCCCGCCGCGGCCGCCTTGCCTGCGGCAGCGTCGCCGACGACGGGATTTTCCGTTCGCATCGGCTTTTGCAGCGCGTAATAGAGCGCGATGTTTTCGATGTCCCCGTCCGTGGTCTTGGCGAGCGCCGACGACATGAATTCGTTCTTGCGCTGGCCGCTCTTGTAGGCTTTCATCGCGGCGACGAGATACTTCGGATCGAGCCCGGCGAGGCTCGGCATGCCGGGAATCTTGCCGACACCGGCCTCGCCGTGGCATCCGCCGCATGCCGCCGCCGCGGTCTTGCCGGCCTGGACCGGGTCGGGCCTCGCATTGACGGCCTTCGCCGCGTCGCCTGCGGCGGGTTGCGCCGGATCGAGGTTCGCGTAATAGGCGGCGACCTTGACGAGCGCGTCCTCGCTCAGGAACCTGACGGCGGTGCGCATCGTGTCGTCGCTGCGAGCGCCTGATCGGTAGGCCCGCAACTCGACATAGAGATACGCCGGGCGCTGGCCGGCGAGATTCGGAATGCCCTTGGTCGCGCTGATGCCGTCGGCACCATGACAGCTCGCGCACGACGTCTCGGCGACGCGCTTGCCTTCCTCGACTTCGGCGGCGTTGGCATACGCGGCACGAAGATCGTCGCTTCCGGGCGTGACCCGCGCGGTTTGCGCGAAGGCGTTCGGCGGATAGCAGACGCCCGCTGCGACCGCGAGGAACGTCAATGCCACGGAACCAAGTACGTGTGCACTCTTACTCATCGGACTGCCTCCGACATTCCTGTGCGTTTCTCACCGATGTGCGTAGCCGAAGCGGACCTGGATCGCGTCCGGCATCCCGGGGCGCGTGATGTAGACGCTGACCTCGTAAGGTCCAGCCCCGGCCATCGCGAAATAATTTCCGTACGTACGCGCGTCCACGACGGCGAAGGGTTGCAGCGACTTCTCGGGTCCGGCACTCGACGTTGTCGAAACGCGCGCCCGCACCGCGGCATCGGGGATCTGTCGTCCCGTATTGGCGTCGAACAGCGCGATCGTCACGAAATACTGGTCGGGACCGATCGGTGGTGCGCCGTAGATCTTCTCGGGATACTCCTTGGGATTGCGCCGGATGACGTCGACGGGAATTGCCCCGAAGTAGACGGCGGTGCCGTCGATCACCCGGTAATCCTGGCCGCTCCCCGCACTCGCGGACGGAACAGTCTTGGCCGGCGCGCCGGCGGGATTCATCATGTAGACGATTGCGCTTCGGAGCTCGGCATCCGAGAGGTCAGCCTGACCGCCGCGCGCGGGCATCCCGCCGTGCCCCTTGATCGCGGAACGCACGACGACGTCGATGCCCTGCTTGAGCCGCGGTATCCATGCGGTTTGGTCGCCGATCCTTGGCGCGCCGCCCTCGCCCGTTTGATGACATTTCGCGCACCGCTGCTGGACGATCTCCTCGCCGCTGCGGTCGACGGCCGGGGCCGTCCTGCTGATGGGCTCGGTCCAGTGACCGCCCGACTGATTCACCATGTAGGTGATCGCGCGCTCGATTTCGGTGTCCGTGAGATTCGGATTGCCGCCGTGCGGCGGCATTTGGCGGATGCCTTCGAGCGCGCTCTTCGTGAGGCTCGTGAGACCCTGCGACGCGCGCTTCGCCCAGGCCTTCTTGTCGCCGATCTTGGGCGCGCCGTTGGCGCCCAGTGCCGTGGCAGGCGATGCACAGGCCATCCACGACTTCCTTGCCGCTGCGTTCCTTGCCCTGCGCCGCGGCCGTCGTCGAAGTCATGCATGCGACGAGCGCGACGGCAGCGACAAGCGCAAGCGATATCCGCGCGACCGCGAGAAACGGCTTTTCCGCGATTGCGATGCCGATAACCGCCGGCTCCCGACCCAATTCAATCTCCTTCGTTATGGCCCTTCCTTCGTTGTTTTTCTTCGGGGCGATCAATGGGACGCCTTTTCCAACGGGGCGAGCTTGACCTGCGTCAAACCGCGGCGCATGCGTGTTTCGTATCGTTGGCGCACGGGAACAACACGTGACATCGGTTCGTGACGTCTCCCGCACCACTTTCGAACACTTCCCGGCGCGTTTGCGAGCAGGGGTGTCGGATTCTGTTGCGCGCGTAACACATGCATTACTTTGCATGATCCGTGCGGCGCAAATCGCTCCCCGAGCGCTTTGGCATATCTGCAACGTCCGCGAGACCGAGCTTGAAGCATTTTTGAGAAGACTTGACATAGATCATGTCCGCCGGGCTCGGGCCGCAGAAACTGCTCTCAAAGTGCCGGTGCCGAGCTTGACAAGCGCACCGACACGTCGCAGCCGGTCGCACCACAGCAAGGGGGGTAGTCATGCGATTCAAGAATTCCATAGCGGCGTGCGGGCTTGCCGCCATTCTCGCCACGCTCATCGGGGTGCCCGCTTTCGCCCAGTCGGCGCCGGCGTCAACGGCGCCCGTCACTCCAGTTTGCGCGAACTGCCACGAATCGCAGCACTCGACGATCATGCTCACGGCACACGGCGCGCAGAACGACGCCAACGGAAGCTCCTGCCAGGCGTGTCACGGCGACGCTTCGCTGCACCTGAAGGATCCCGCCAAGAACAAGCCGGAGAGCCTCTTGACGTCCAAGACCGCGACCGCGGCCGAGAAATCGGGCGTCTGCCTCAGCTGCCACGCCGGTTCGCGGCACCTCGACAATTGGGCGGTGGCCAAGCACCGCAAGGTCGACGTCACCTGCGTCAACTGCCATTCGATCCACGGGACGCAGACGGCGAGCAACAACAGCGAGATCAAGAAAGCGCAGTTCGCGGCCGCGCCCTATACGACGACGGTGCGCCAGCTCGTCTACAAGCGGTGCGTCGAGTGCCACCGTGACGTGCGCGCCGAAATCACCAAGCCATCGCACCACCCGATCATCGAAGGCAAGGTGGGCTGCCAGGACTGCCACGACCCGCACGGCTCGCTCACCAAGGCGAGCCTGCGCAACGACTCGATCGTCGACCTGTGCACGAGCTGCCATGCCGACAAGCGCGGTCCGTGGATCCACGAGCATCCGCCGGTCGAGGAAAACTGCGCGATCTGCCACACGCCGCACGGCTCGGCGCACAAGGGCCTGCTCGCGCAGAAGCCGCCGGCGCTGTGCTCCGACTGTCACGCCAACGGCCACACGCACGGCATCTACGACGGCCGCGGCACGCTGCCAGGCACGCTACCGTCGAACATCCGCTTCGAAGCCTCCGGGTGCGTGAATTGTCATCGGCAGATCCACGGCAGCAACGCGCCGGCGTCCGCCTACGGCGAATACTTCCTCCGCTGAGACCAGGGAACGATCATGAAATTAAAACTCATTGCCATAGCCGTGGCCGGCCTCTTTGCGCAACCCGCGTTCGCCGACGAGAACTTCATGTGGGGCGGCTCCGCCGAGGTCGGCTGGCGCGGCACGAACATCGACGGGGCCAATCGTAACGGCGCGTACGGCAACACCAAGCCGCTTTCGAGTACCAACCCGCTGACGCCGTTCGCCGGCCCGAGCGACGACGCGAAGGCACAGGAGTACCAGGACATCCGCAGCGCACCGATCGGCGTGATCGACATCCGCGGTGGCAGCAACGCCTACTACCTGCGCGCGTTCGGCGAGGAGTTCGGCCGCGACGACCAGTTCATCAACATCGTCGGTGGCAGCTACAGCGCATGGAAGGCGTCGTTCTACAACAACGACATCCCGCACAACTACTCGTTCAACGCGATCTCGCCGCTGACGGGCGTCGGCGGCACGCTACTCGGCTTCTCCTCGCCGAGCGGCACCTACCCGCCGGCGGCGAACCCGACGACCTGGGGCAACTGGAACTACGGCACCCAGCGCAATACGACGGGCGGAAACTTCGAAGTCTCGATGAAATCGCCGTGGTTCGTCCGCGCCGACTACAACGAGGTCAGGACGAACGGCATCAAGCCGTCGAGCGGTCAACTCGGCACGGGCTCGGGCAACGGCTTCATCGAGTTCGGCGCGCCGGCCGACTACAAGACGCAGAACACGGTCATCGAGGGCGGCTACAGCAGCAGGCAGTACGGGCTCAAGCTGGCGTACATCCAGTCGAAGTTCACCGACGAAAACGATTTCATGCAGTGGCCGAACTTCTACATGCGGAACGGGCTGGACACCACGCTGCTGCCGCCGGACAACGAGCTCAAGAAGTGGAACCTCAGCGGGTACTGGAAGCAGCTGCCGTGGGACTCGGCGATCATCGCGCGGTATAGCCAGAGCAAGCTGACGAACAACATCGATCTCACGTCGGCGGCCTGGACCTCGAGCTTGAAGCCAACGAGCAATGCCGTCAGCCCGCAGGGGAATCCCCCCGGTGTGGGATATCTCTTCACGCAGCCGTTCGACTCCGTCGTCGAACCAGAACCTGACGAACTTCAGCGGCGACAACAAGAGGACGAACGCCAACGTCGCCTGGAACGCGAGCCCGATGGCGCAGCTCGACACGCGCGTCTACTACGACTACTACAAACTGCAGAACGATTCGACGACTGTCTCCTACAGGCAGGGCAGCCTGGGCAGCAACTGCGCGAACCCGCCAGTGACCAGCGCGACGTGTTTCACGATCCCGGCGCTGACCGAGGAGAACGGCGAGGCGTTCTTCTACACCAAGAACGCGGCTGGGTTCGATGCCACCTGGGCATTCAACCGCAACAACAAGCTGCTCGGCGGATTCGACTGGGAGGGCGTCAAGCGCAACTGGGAACTCAACAACCAGGAGGCGCCGAAGTCGGACGACTACCGCTACTGGATCGAGTACAAGAACACCGGCGGCTGGGACAACCTGACCGGCTGGCTCAAGTACGAGTTCCTGCAGCGGCGGTCCGACCTCGTCAACGACGGAAATGCGGCGACCAGCGTCGATTCCTACTACACACCCTACAGCGTCAACAGCTTCGACCGCAACAAGGTCAAGCTGTGGGTTGACTGGACGCCTGCGCCGATGTGGCTCTTGGGCCTCGGCGCGACGTGGGCCAACACCGAGTACAAGGACAACCTCTACGGACGGACCAAGGACACGAACCAGCAGTACGACGCGACGGTCGCGTGGGGTGACGATCGGCTGAGAATCACCGGCATCGGCAACTGGGGCAAGATCGAGTACAACCAGACGTATCTGGCCGGGAACTATCCGCCACCGACACCGAACACCTCCGCGAATTACACCTGGGGCACGAAGAACACCCAGGACAACTGGCTGCTCGCCGCGCTGGTCGACTGGGCGGCAAGCGACAAGCTGATGATGACCGCGTCGTACAGCTACCAGAAGACCGGCGGCGGCGTCGACTTCAATTCGGGCAACACGACAGCCGGCGGCGGTTTCCTGGGCGGCCCGCTCGTCAACTACAGCACCTCGAACACGACGCTCAATCGCTTCCAGATCAAGGGGACTTACACCTACAGCCCGAGATGGAACATCAGCGGTGGCTACGCGTACGAGAAATACGACTACAGCGACGGCCAGATGGCGGGCTACGGAAGCTATTACGGGTACTTCCAGAACCTGAACACGGCGGCGGTCGGATCGAACTACTCCTGGTTGACCGGCGCGTTTGCGAACCCCGCGTACACGGCGAATGTTTTCTGGCTGACCGTGACGTACAAGTTCGAATCGCCGATGCGTCCGCCGCCGCCGTTGCAAGTCGCCGAGGCTCCGCCGGCTCCGAAGGTCGCGCCGCCACCCCCGCCGCCGCCTCCTCCGCGCCGCCGCCGCCGCAGGTGCAGAAGATCACGCTGGACGCGAAGGCGCTGTTCGACTTCGACAAGGCGGTGCTGAAGCCCGAGGGCAAGACGGCGATCGACAGCCAGGTGGTCGGCAAGCTGGCGCAAGTGCAGACGCTCGAGGTCGTCCTGGTGACCGGCCACACCGACCGTCTCGGCTCGGAGGCCTACAACCAGAAGCCTGTCGACGCGTCGCGCCGATGCCGTGCGCGACTACCTGATCAGCAAGGGCGTGCCGAAGGACAAGATCGAATCGATCGGCATGGGCGAGAAGCAGCCGGTGGTGCAGTGCGACCAGAAGAACCGGAAGGAGCTTATCGCGTGCCTGCAGCCGAACCGTCGCGTCGACGTCGAGGTGAAGGGTGACGTGAA
Organism: uncultured beta proteobacterium; assembly: GCA_963811685.1. Classification (GTDB taxonomy): domain Bacteria; phylum Pseudomonadota; class Gammaproteobacteria; order Burkholderiales; family Casimicrobiaceae; genus CAIWHR01. The sequence continues at coordinate 194,872 of CAWESK010000010.1, forward strand.
GAAGTAGTTTCCCTGCATCCGCGACAGCAAAAAGCCCCGCCTCGCGCGGGGCTTTTTCTTTGCTCGTCCCACGAAGTTCGTGGGTCGTCTTTGCTCACGGGGCGATGGCGCGCGGCGGGAAACTGGATGAGTTCCCGCCGCATTTTGACGCAGGTCAACAATCGTTGTCGGGCAAATCGAGTTCTCTTGAAAATCAATGATGTGTATTTACAACGCGGCTCATTTTCCTGCCCAAAATCATTGACCCGCCGAACAGTGTGGAAAACAATTGCCTGTAGCTGCGGAAGCTCATTTTCTTGTGGACAGGGCGAGAACAAAAACACATGCGGCAAGGGCAGTCGCGACAGGTTTTTCGCCGCGCGCGGCCCATCGGATTCGAGATGATTTCGCGCGGGCTTTGTTTCCGCGCACGATGACCTAGCGGCGGGTGGCCGCGGACCTGCGAGCGCGACGGACCTTGTCCCGGCCGGCGGGTTGAATCGAGACAAGAGGGGTTCACATGCGAATCAAGTCCTTCATCGCCGCTCAGGCGGCTCTCGCGATCCTCGCGGTGTTCATGGCGGCGCCCGCTGTCGCGCAGTCGGCGTCCGCTGCTACAGGGCCTGTCGCCCCGGTCTGCGCGAACTGCCACGAGGCGCAGTGGCGGGCCATCGATCTCACGCCCCACGGCGCGAAGACCAATGCGGACGGGAGCATGTGCCAGGCCTGTCACGGCGACGCGAGCGAGCACCTCAAGGACCCGATGAAGGCCAAGCCGGCCAACCCGTTCGGCCCGGGCCACTCGGCCGACGAGCGGACCACCGTCTGCATGACCTGCCACTCGGGCAACCGGAACCTCGCGTTCTGGACCTCGGGCAAGCACCAGCTGAACGAGGTTACGTGCGCCAACTGCCACAGCATCCACGGGGAAAAGCTCCTCCCGAGCTACACCGCCTTGGGCCAGACGCCGAAGCCTGCCTCGGTTAACAAGTTCCTGACGACTTTCCTGCCGAACCAGGCGGAGACCTGCTGGCAGTGCCACCAGCCGATCCGGGCGGCGAACTTCAAGCCTTCGCATCACCCGATCATCGAAGGCAAGGTCAAGTGCTCCGACTGCCACAACCCGCACGGCGCGATCACGCCGGCGATGCTGAAGCAGCCGACGATCAACGACCAGTGCTACTCGTGCCACGCCGACAAGCGCGGCCCGTACGTGTTCAACCATCCGCCGGTCGAAGAGAACTGCGCGACCTGCCACAACCCGCACGGCTCCGTGCACGCCAAGCTCCTGAACGAGTCGGCGCCCAACCTCTGCCAGGACTGCCACGACGGATCGCGGCATCCCGGCACGGTCTACGGCGCGGCCGGCGCGTACAACTGCCAGGCCGGCGATACGTCGACCGACGACGGTGAGCGGGAAGGCGTACCCGAACTGCCCGCCGGGCCAGATCGGACTACCGAACTCGGGCGTGAACAATCGCCTCGTGGCGCGGGCCTGCCTCAACTGCCACAGCTCGATCCACGGGTCGAACGCGCCGGGCAACCGCGGCAAGTTCTTCACGCGATAAGGCCGGGAGACCATAATGAACAAAAGGCTTATTTCCACCCTCGTCGCCAGCCTGTTCGCGACCGCGCCGGCCTTCGCCCAGAGCGACGACGATCCGATGCGTGTCCAGGGCACGGCGACGCTCGGCGGACTCTACAACAACACGAACGCGCGTGACTCCGCGCAGCTCGATCTCTACCAGGATCTCGGCAACGGCGCGCTCTCCAACGTCGGCGTTCAGGGCCGCAACAGCAGGACGTGGTTTTCGGGCTACGGCGAGAACTTCGGCCGCACCGACCAGTACATGTTCCTGCGCGGCGGCATGTACGACGTGTTCAAGGCGGGCGCGTACCTCAACGACATCCCGCACACGTTCTCGTCGAACGCCTATACGCCGTTCACCGGCAGCGGCGGCAACGTCCTGACGGCGACCTTCCCGCTGGCGGCGCTGCCGACCAATCCACCCGGGGCCCCGTGGAACTCGTTCCGGCTGGGGTACGACCGGCGCGACGCGGGCGGCTTCGGCGAGTGGCAGAAGAACAGCCCGTGGTACGTGCGCGTCGACGGCAACCAGGTCACCTTCAGCGGCACGAAGGTCGGCTCGGGCGCCAACGGCACGAGCCCGGGCAACGGCTATACCGACCTTGCGATTCCGAACGACACCAAGACCAGCAACTGGGGTGTCGAGGGCGGCTATCAGACCACCAAGGCGACGTTCGCGATCCGCTGGGACTACAGCAAGTTCGAGAACGACAACTCGACGCTGCAGTGGACGAACCCGTTCTTCGGAAGCAACCTGCTCGACTCGACGTACCTCGCGCCCGAACAACACGTTCAACAAGTTCACGGTGTCGGGCAACTACCGTGACCTGCCGTGGCGCAGCGTGATCTCGGCGCGCTACACGTGGGCGAAGACGACGAGCGACGTGCCAATCGGGCAGACGGCGCTCAACACAGGCGCCGTCTACAACGCCACGCTGCCCGACGCGAACAACTTCAACGGCGAGAACATCAACCAGTCGTTCCAGCTCGCCTGGACCGCGACACCCGCGGCCAACTGGGAAACGCGCGTCTACTACTACTGGACGAAGCTGCAGAACAATTCCGAGGTGATCACGTACGGAAACGCGCCGACGTAACGCCGCTCGCGAGCGGCCTCGGCTGCGGCAACTTCGTGAACCCGGTCACCGGGGTACCGACGCAGACGGTCGGCAACTGCGAGAACGAGCTCTTCGACTACACGAAGAACAACGTCGGCTTCGACGCCTGGTGGCGATTCGCACGCGGCCCAGCGCGTGGGCTTCGGCTGGGACTACAACAACCTCGACCAGAACTCGCGTCGACTACGACAAGGCGCACTGGAACAAGCTCTGGGCCGAGTACAAGAACACGATGCTCGACACGCTGTCCGGCCGCCTGAAGTACCAGTACATCAAGCGCGACGCGGACCTCAACTACAGCAACAGACCCGCTTCCGAACGGCGGCGCCAACAACCCGAACTACCTGCTGCCGTACACGTCGGCGTTCGACCTGCAGAGCAACACGACGAACCTGTGGAAGCTCACCCTCGACTGGAGCCCGATGACGAACGTCGGCGTGTCGTTCGAGGGCAACTGGGCCAAGGTCGACTACGACGACGTGACCTACGGCCGCACCAGCAACGACAAGCAGGGCTACTTCCTGAGCGGCTTCTGGAACCTGTCCGACAAGTGGAAGTTCAACGCGTTCGGGAGCTGGGAGGAGACGAAGTATCCGTCGAACCACCGCTACATCGGCACGGTGGCGGGCGGGCCGACCCCGCCGGCGGGATACTGCACGGCGGCGAATCCCGAACTGCTACGACCCGTTCGCTCCGCCGAGCGCCAACAATTCCTACAACTGGAACTCGCAGACCAAGGACACGACGTGGATGCTCGGCGTTGGCGCCGACTGGCAGGCGATGGAGGCGCTCAAGCTGACGGGCTCGTACCTCTACGTGTCGAACGAGGGCAACGCGACGTTCGGCTTCCAGGCAGGCGGAATTACGGCTCCGCCCGGCACGCTGCCGCTTGACATCAGCAACTTCGACAACTCCAAGCAGCAGTACTTCAACCTGAAGGGCGATCTGGAGCTACGACAGGAACTGGTCGTTCACCGGCGGCTACTCGTACATGAAGTACAGCCACGACGACGTGGCGACGAACGGCTACACGTACGTGCTGCCGGTCGTAACGAACAGCGGCGCGGGCGGCATCGTTCCCGACCAGCCCGACCAACACGTCGCTGAGCTACGGCAACGGCTACGACGCCTACACCGACGGTCACTCGAACATCTTCTATGTGCTCGTGACCTACCGGTTCGACGCGCCGCCGCTTCCCGTGGCGCAGATGAGGGTCGCCGAAGCTCCGCCGGCGCCGAAGGTCGCGCCGCCGCCCGCCGCCGCCGCCTCCCGCCGCCGCCGCCGCCGCAGGTGCAGAAGATCACGCTGGACGCGAAGGCGCTGTTCGACTTCGACAAGGCGGTGCTGAAGCCCGAGGGCAAGACGGCGATCGACAGCCAGGTGGTCGGCAAGCTGGCGCAAGTGCAGACGCTCCAGGTCGTCCTGGTGACCGGCCACACCGACCGTCTCGGCTCGGAAGCCTACAACCAGAAGCCTGTCGACGCGTCGCGCCGACGCGGTGCGCGACTACCTGATCAGCAAGGGCGTGCCGAAGGACAAGATCGAGTCGATCGGCATGGGCGAGAAGCAGCCGGTGGTGCAGTGCGACCAGAAGAACCGGAAGGAGCTTATCGCGTGCCTGCAGCCGAACCGTCGCGTCGACGTCGAGGTGAAGGGTGACGTGAAGAAGTAGTTTCCCTGCATCCGCGACAGCAAAAAGCCCCGCCTCGCGCGGGGCTTTTCGTTTCGCGGCGTGGGTCGATGCGTCCCTTCGGTCTCCTGAAGCGATGGGGCGAGTGCCAGCAAGGCGCTTGTTGACACAGGTCAACGGACAAGGCGGCGAATTGGATGATCGTTCCAATTCAATGATCTGTGAATCAATTCCGCGCTACCCCGCCCGATCCGCGCCATGAATCCCGCCGGAATCACGCTGCTGATGCTGACAGCGTTCGGAGGATTCTTTTATCTTGCGTGGCGCAAGCTGGCGATCGTCGTCGCGCTGAAGCCGGAGGTCCGCTGGAACGATCCGCGCGCGCGGCTGAAGGAGCTGCTCGAAAACGGCTTCCTGCAAGCGCGAATGATCCGCGGCGAGCGCAAGCCGGGGATCATGCACGCGGTGATCTTCGCCGGGTTCCTCGCCTTGCTGGCGCGGAAGCTGCAGCTGATCGTGGTCGGCTACGACGAGAGCTTCGTGTACCCGGGCGCACTCGGCGTCGCGTTCACCTTCGGCAAGGACTGGGTCGAAGTCGCGGTGCTGGCTGCAGTCGGCTATGCGTTCTTCCGCCGCCTCGTGCAAAAGCCGGCACGGCTCGAGCCCAATCGGGAGGCGCTTGTCATCCTGTCGCTGATCGCGGCGATCATGATCACCGATTTCCTGTTCGACGGGTTTCGCTTTGCGCTCAGTGCCGGAACGGACAGCGGGATCGCGCGCGAGGCGCATTACGCCTACATCGGCGCGAGCGATCGCTCAGCGGCTTCGCGGGCATGGCGCAGCCTGCTCAACGGGTCGGTTACAGGTCTCGTACTGGGTGCAGATGGGGACCGTATTCGCATTTCTCGTGCTCCTGCCGGTCGGCGAGCACTTTCACATCGTGACCGCGCTTCCGGCGCTGTTCTTCGCGAGGCGCACGCGATCCAACCGGGTGCCCACCGTGGATCTCGACAAGATGATGGAAAGCGCCGACGGCGAGGACATGAAGATCGGCGTGCGGACAGCCGCGGATCTCGGCTGGAAGGACGGTCTCGACGCCTTCACCTGCACCGAATGCGGGCGCTGCAAGGACGCCTGCCCGACATTTCTCACCGGCAAGCCGCTGGCGCTCAAATGGGTCTTCGATCACCTGAAGGAGCATCTGGTCAAGGAGCGCGACGCGATCGTCGCACGCAACGCCGACGCATTGCCGCCTCTCGTTCCCGCGGTGATCGGCGACGATACGCTGTGGGCGTGCACGACCTGCGGATATTGCGAAAGCGCCTGCCCGATCGAGCTCGAGCACCTCCCGCGGTTCTACCGGCTGCGCCAGCACCAGGTGCTGATGGAAGGCGCGTTTCCGCACGAGCTCAAGGCCGTGTTCGACGCCTACGAGACCCAGAGCAACCCATGGGGAATGCCGGCCGATACGCGTGGCGATTGGGCGCGAGGACTCGATCTGCCGGTCGTCACGACCGCTGCCGACGTGCAGAAGCTCGACTGGCTGTTCTACGTCGGCTCGGCGCAATCGTTCGATCCGCGCGGGCAGAAGATCGCGCGCGCCTTCGTCACGGTCATGCGCGCGGCGCGCGTGCGCATCGGCATCCTCGGCGGCGCGGAGACCTCGACCGGGGAATGCGTGCGGCGCGCGGGCAACGAATTGCTGTTCCAGACGCTCGCGAAGGGGCTCGTGGCGACACTGAACGAGCTCGGCGTCACGCGGATCGTCACCTGCGACCCGCACGCCTTCAACACGCTAAGAAACGAATATCCCGAGTTCGGCGGGCACTACGAAGTCATTCATCACACGCAGCTGATCGCGCAGCTGCTTGCCGAGGGTCGCCTCGCGCCTGTCCGGCGGCACGAAAAAGTGATCTACCACGAGCCGTGCTATCTCGGGCGCCACAACGGCGAGTACGAGGCGCCGCGGCGCGCGCTGGCCGCTGTCGGCGCCGGCCCTCCGCTCGAATTCGCGCTCGCCCGGGAGAAGGCGATGTGTTGCGGCGCGGGGGGCGCCCGCATGTTCATGGAGGAGACGATCGGTCGGCGGATCAATGTGACGCGGGTCGAGCAGGCGCTCACGCGCGCACCGGCCGTCATCGCGACCGCGTGCCCCTACTGTGCCGTGATGATGAGCGACGGCATTTCCGCGCTCGGACAGGAGGGCAGCGTCGCGACGCGCGACATCGCCGAGCTGGTGGCGGAGTCGCTCTCAGGAACCGGCGCGACGGCATGACGACCGGCGCGCCGGTGGCCACCGCCGATCAATAGCGGCCGTGCAGCTTGTAGATGTAGTTGGTGAGCTCCGCCGACTGCATCGAGAGCTGCCGCTGGATCTGATGGACGGCCCGCACGATCGCGCGCATCACCTTGTAGACGATCTCGGGATGCCGCGCGAGCAGCGATTCCAGCTTTTCCCGCTCGATCCCCAGCACGCGCGTGCGGCCGCTCGCCACCAACGACGCATAGTGGACGGCGCCGTCCATGAATCCGAGCTCGTCGGCGAAATCGCCGGCGCAAATCACGAAAAGCGGGACGGCGTTGGGCGTTCCCGCGTTCCTGATCACGCTGATCGTGCCATCGACGATCGTGTACAGGTGGTTGTCGGAGGTGCCCTCTTTTACGAGAACTTCGCCGTCCTCGAGATCGCGCAGGGCGACGAGCTCGGAGAGCACCCGGCATTGCTCGTCGGACAGCTCGGCGGCGAGCTTCGATCGTCGCAACGCTTCGTGCCGGTCCTCGTGTGTCATGTCGATTCGTTCCTGTCAAACGCGCACCACGTCATTTTACCGCCGAACCGCCGTAGGGAGGTGCAATCAGCCCGGGTCGATGGACGGGGTTCGGTAAACCTGCTCGGCGCGACCGACGAAGGCGTCGACAAGCGTATCGGCGATCTTCCCGAAAACCGGGCCCGCCATCCGCGCCATCGTGTGGCTCTGGAACTCGTAGCGCAGGCTGAATTCGATCTTGCACGCTGCGACGTCGAGTCGCGCGAGCCGCCACTCTCCCTCGAACTGCCGGAACGGGCCCCGGACCAGCTGGATCGCCATGTACTCGGGGCGCCGCTTTGAATTTCGTGTGTCGAACCGGAACCGGACGCCATGAAAATCGACGGCAATCGTTGCGCTGACGACGGTGTCGTCGCGCGCAAGGATCGTCGCCGCCGAACACCAGGGCAGAAAGGCCGGATAGTTCTCCGCCGCCTCGATCAAGTCGAACATGCGCTCGGCGGCGAAGGGAACCAGCGCGGATCTGTGGACTTCGTGCACGTGCGCGGCTCTCAGTGGCGCTCAGTGGCGCTCAGTGGTGTCGTGGCGGTTCGCCGGCCCGGGCTTGCGGCCCGATCGTGGCTCGGATGCGCGGGAGACTCCCGCCCGTCGACGGCGGCTTGCTGCGGGCCCGCGGGTCGGGCGTACGACTCGTCCTTCGCAGGCGCGCGCGGGTGGGGCGATCTTGACGCAGATCAAGCATGCGGGCGAGGTGGCGTGACAAATGCGGTAAGCTGTTCGCCGGTTTGACGCTCCTCCGCGAGTCTCCCGCTTCGGCTGGCCTGGGAACTCCGAAGGCGCGCCCGTCCTCGTCAGCCGCCTCCGGCATATCGGCGGCACATTTCTCGGAAGGATCGAAGATGAAGTCTATTCTGATTGCAGTGGTTGCAACCATCGCCCTCGCTTCGGCTCAGGCCGCGAGCGCGCAGGAAGCCCTGGCCAAGAGCAGTGGGTGTCTCAATTGCCACAACACCGACGCCACCAAGAAAATGGGACCGGGGTTCAAGACGGTCGCCGAAAAATACAAGGGCAAGGCCGACGCGGAAGCGACGCTCGTCGCCAAGGTCAAAGGCGGAACCGGCGGGCATCCCGCGGTCAAGGCCAGTGAAGACGACGTCAAGTCGCTGGTCAAGTGGGTTCTCTCGATGTGACGAGAGCAGTGCCGGCTGCTATAGCCTGATTGCCCGGAAGGTCGGCGGCGCAGCGACCTTCCGGGACGTTCCGCGGGGCCATGAGGCCCCTCGACGTCGCCGCGCTGACAGGCGACATTCCGGTTCCGTCCTGGGACTGACGTTGCGCGCACGCAAGGCGCGCACGAGTTCGCGTCCGCGCGCGGTTCTCCCGTTGATCCACGTCAACTACCCCGGCGCGCTGGGGTGCGATCCTACGCCCTCGAAGCAGCGATTGCGGTGCCTCCGGGGTTCCGGAGGGCGATAAGCCGCAGCGCTACCCGTCGTAGGGATGACTATCCAATGAGAGCCGCCCGGACATTTCGCGCGATCCTGTTCGCGGGAATGGCGGCTGCTTTTGCGGCGCAGGGGGCAACGACTCCTGCACCGGCGCCGAGCGTCACCGACACATGTCTCATGTGTCACGGGGACAAGGACGCCAAGGGCGCGAAGGGAAATTCGATCGCCGTCGACGCCGCGAAATTCACCTCGTCTGTGCATGGGAGTCTCAAACTCGAGTGCACCGCGTGCCACGCCGACGTATCCGCACAGAAGATCCCGCACGCGGAGAAGCTCAAGCCCGTCAACTGCGCGACCTGCCATGAGCAGCCGGTCAAGGAATACGCGGCGACCGTCCACGGCAAGGCGCGCAAGGACGGCAACAACGTCGCCGCGACCTGCACCGACTGCCACGGGACGCACGACATCCTGCAGGCGAAGAACCCGGCGTCGCGGACGAACCACGCCAACATCGAAGCCACGTGCTCGCGCTGCCACGGCGACGATGCCACGATGGCCAAAGGGAAGCTCCCGAGCGGCAGCGTCGCCGGCAAGTTCCACGACAGCATCCACGGCAAGGCGCTCAAGACCGCCGCGCAGGGCTCGGCGCCGACGTGCACGAACTGCCACGGCGCGCATAGCATCCTCGCCAAGAGCGAGGAGGGCAGCCGGACGAACCGGGCGAAGATCCCCGATACCTGCGGCGCGTGCCACGCGCCCGAGCGCACCGCGTACCTGAAGGGCATGCACGGCAAGATGCGTGAGCAAGGCGTGCTGGCGTCACCCGGATGCACCGACTGCCACAGCGCGCACGCCATCCAGCAGCACGAGGCGCCGACCTTTCAGACCGAGGTCATCAAGGAGTGCGGCACCTGCCACGCCGAGTCGCTGACGTCGTACCGCGACACCTTTCATGGCCAGGTGACGGCGCTCGGCTTCTCGCGGATGGCAACCTGCGCGTCGTGCCACGGCGCGCACGAGGTGCTGCCCGCGTCGAATCCGGCGTCGAAGGTGTCGAAGCAGAACCGGCTCGCGACGTGCCAGCAATGCCACGTCGCCGCAGGCCCGAACTTCGCGAGCTTCGATCCGCATGCGAACCGGCACGACAAGACGCGCGACCCGCTCTACTACTGGGCCGCGAAGTTCATGGAACTGCTGCTCTTCGGCGTGTTCGCCTTCTTCGGCATCCACACGGTCTTCTGGCTCTACCGCGAAGTGCGTGAAAAGCTGAAGAGCGGCAAGGAGCGGCACTGATGATGGTCGCATCGGTTAATACAGCTGGCGCACGGCCGACCGGGAATGCGGGCGGCAATGGCTTGGCGCAGCGATACTTTCGGCGCTTCACGGCGGCTGAGCGCGTGCTCCACTCGCTGCTCATGCTTACCTTCGTCGGATGCGCGCTGACGGGGTTGCCGCTGGTCTTCGCGGATCGGCCGTGGGCGGCCGCGCTCGCGCGCATTCTCGGCGGATTCGAAGGCGCGGGACTGATCCATCGGATGTGCGCGGCGGTAATGATCGCGGTGTTCGTGACGCACGTCACCCTCGTGTTCTCCAGGGCGTTCGCCGGCGGCAAGCTCATGGGGATACTGTGGGGGCCGGACTCGATGGTGCCGCAGCCGCAGGACGCCATCGACGTCTACCGGAACTTCCTCTGGTTCATCGGACGCGGACCCCGCCCGCAATTCGACCGCTGGACCTACTGGGAGAAGTTCGACTACTGGGCGGTGTTCTGGGGGATGATGATCATCGGCGGATCGGGACTGCTGCTGTGGTTTCCGGTGTTCTTCGCCAAGCTTCTTCCGGGCTGGGTGTTCAACATCGCCGCGCTCGTTCACGGCGAGGAAGCGTTGCTCGCCGTCGGCTTCATCTTCACCTTCCACTTCTTCAACGGACATCTTCGGCCCGAGAAATTCCCGATGGACACCGTGATCTTCACGGGACGAATTTCCGAGCACGAGCTCAAGGGCGAACGCGGCAACGAATACGCGCGAATGACGAAGGAAGGCAGGCTCGACGCGGCCCTGGCGCCGCCGCCGACGCGCGAGTCGCTGGTGTTCGGATGGTTCGTCGGCGGCACGGCACTCCTGCTCGGGATCATCGCGATCGTCCTGATCGTCTACAGTTTCGTGTAGTCGTTGACGCTCGACGCGGGTGCCTTCATCATCGCGAGCATTCGACGGTCATGTCGTGACCGGCGTACCAGCGCAGTCGCGTCGCGCAGTTGCGCCGGCGGTGCCTTGGCCGACCGTAACCGAAGGGAAACGGCATGAATATCAAGCTGGGAAAACGCACGATCGTGCTGGGGACGCTGGCGACGCTGGCGCTGGGCGCCGTCGGTCTCGCCATCCTGGGCGCCGGCGGCATCGTCGCGTGGGAATACAGCAACAGCAACGCGTTTTGCACCAACGACTGTCACGCAGTCCATCCCGAGGAGCCCGTTGCGCATGCGGCGTCATTCCACGCCCGCGTCAACTGCGTCGAGTGCCACATGGGCCGTCTTTCGACGCTCCAGCTGATGGCTATCAAGCCGACGCACATCAACGAGCTCTGGGGGATGATCGTCGGCTACGAGCGGCCGATCACGACGCACAGCCTGCGTCCGGCGCGGGAATCGTGCGAAGCGCTGCCACTGGCCCGAGCGCGACACGACGACACGGTTCGCGCGAAGTACCGCTACGGCTCCGATCCGAAGAGCACGGAGGGCAGGACGACGCTGCAGATGCACACCGGGGCGGGGCCCGCACTCGCAAGCGGCGACAAGGACATCACTCCGCAGCTCCGGCCCGGCGGCGCCGTCGCCAAGGGCATCCATTGGCACATCGCGCAGGATGTCGAGTACGTCGCACTCGATCCGCAGAAACAGACGATCGCTCTGGTCGAGGTCCGCGGCAACGACGGCAAGGTCAAGGCGACCTATTTCGATGCCACGGCCGGAAAATCCCGCGCCGACGTGGACAAGATGGAGAAGCGGCGGATGGACTGCATCGACTGCCACAACGCGTCGGGCCATCCCTTCACCAATCCGGCGAGACTGGTCGACGACGCGATGGAGGAAGGACGTATCGATCGGAGCCTGCCGTCGATCAAGGCGCGCTCGGACGCGATCATCGAGAGATCGGCGGGAATCGGCGGGCCAGACAAGGAGCGCGCTGAAAAATTCGCGCGGATAATCGACGCCGCGGCGCCGAACGGAGGTTACGCCGAGAAGACGAAGGACGCCGAGAAGAAGTTCGCCGACACGATGCAACAGATCCTGATGCTGACGTCGTTCTCCGGCGAGCGCAACGGCAAGCCGCTCACCTGGAAGGACTTCCCGAACAACGTCGGGCATTTCGATTCTCCCGGCTGCTTCCGCTGCCATGACGGCAAGCACATGAACGAAAAGGGCGAGGCCGTGCGTCTGCAGTGCACGCTGTGCCATGCGCTGCCGCAGGTCGAGCGCGAAAACGGCACGCGCAGTCGGTTGCGTCGACGGTCGCGCCCGGCATGACGCCGCCGGACAGCCACCAGGAACCCAACTGGATGCGCGACCATCGCTCGAAGGTCGACGACTCGTGCGCGATGTGCCATGGACCGATCAAGTGGGGCAACGACGGCGGCAGCTTCTGTGCGAACCCCGCCTGTCACGGCCGCAAGTGGCCGGAGCCTCGATCTGGACGCCGAGCCCGCGAAGCCGGCCGCAGCTGCGGCGCCCGCAGCTTCCGCCGCGCCCGCGCAAGCTGCGGCACCGGCGAACAAGACAGCCGCGGGCGACGCGAAAAAGGGCGCGGCAAAGTAGATCCGGCGCGACGCTCTCGCGGGCGAATCGGCGCCTGAAGCCGGCGCGGAATTCTCGCGGCATGCGCGCGGGACTTGTCGCCAATCGTTGATTCAGCACAAGAAATCGCGGACGGACCCGGGGTATCTTCAAGCCGTGCGACAAGAGCGGGCGCCGCCCGCTTCGTACAAGACCGGAGAATCCTCATGAAAAACGTCCCGATTCGAATCGCGTTGGCAGGCATTGCGTTCGCGACGTGCGCCGGGGTTTCCGTCGCGGTGGCGCAGGACGCGAAGGACACGCAGAAGCAGATCGACGAGCTCAAATCGGCGCTGCCCAAGTTCGCCATCCCGATGCGCGAGGTCGGCGACCGCTTCCAGAACATGTACTTCGCGGCCAAGGGCGGCAACTGGGCGCTGGCGGCCTACATGGCGAAGTACATGAACGGCTCGATGAACCCGGCCAGCGTGACCAAGCCCGCCGAGTACAAGGTGTGGAAGGGTTTCTACGACAACACCTTCACGCCGGTGAGCAAGGCCATCATGGCGAAGGACTTCAAGGCTTTCGATGCGGCCTACACGGCGGTCATCAACGATTGCAACTCGTGCCACCAGGGCATGGAATACGGATTCATCAAGGTCGTGAAGCTCGCTTCGCCGGCCGACCCGGGCATCGACTACACGCTGAAGTCGGAGCCGGGCGACGTGCCGAAGTAAGACTCGGGACGCATTGCAATCGAAAAGCCGGCTCGCACCGGCTTTTCTCATTTTGCGCGTGCATCCTGCAATGGTCACGATTCGCGATCCGCGAGCCAGTGCGACGATCTCGTCGTCGCGTCCTCGACCAGATACTGCTTGGCGCGACGCTGGATTTCGCGGTCGGCAACGCTCACGCGTTCGTGCTGGCGCAGATGCTCGACCCACGATTCGTCCATGAAGCACTCGATGAAGCGTGTGGGATCCTCGGCGTCGTGAAAGAGCTGCCAGAAGTAGGCGCCGTTGCGGCGACGCATTTCGCGCACGTCCTGCATCGCGGCGACGAATTCGGCGCGCTTGTCCGCCCGGATCCGGTAGGAAATGGTCACCATGACGGACGCGTCGGGCTCCGGTGTTTCCACGGGGACCGGCAACGGCCAATCCATCGACGGCGTGAAGTCGAGCACCTCGTGCGCTCCGAGCTTGAATCTCCAGGTCAGCGCGATGGCCGCCGCCATGCCGACGGCCGCGATCGTCAGCGCGGCGGGAATCCCTACGCGCGTCGCGACCTGCCCCCACAGGATGCTGCCCAGCGCCATCCCGCCCATGAAAATGACGACGAAGGCGGCTAGCCCGCGCGCGCGTACCCACGGCGGCAGCGTCATCTGCGCGGACACCTGCAGCGCGGAGAGAATCGAGATCCACGCCACCCCGGTCGCCAGCATCGCCACCGCGAGCAGCACGATGCTGTGCACGTGCGCGAGCGCCAGCGCCGCAAGCGCGTACAGAAGGCTCGCCGCGGCCACCAGCGAATCGCGGGAGAGCGTTGCCCGCACCCGCGGCAGCACCACCGCGCCCGCGACGGCCCCCACGCCGATGCAGGTGAGCAGCAGGCCATAGACCTCCGGGCCGCGCTCCAGCTCACGACGCACGATCAGCGGAAAGAGCGACCACGTCGCGCTCGCAAACACGAAAAAGGCGCTGCCGCGAATCAGCACGATCTGCAGCGCCTCGGTGTGCATCACGAAGCGCATGCCGACGCGAACGGCGCTCAGGAACCGCTCGGCGGGGAGCGAGCTTCGGTGGTGCTCGCGCTGCCAGCGCGTCAGCACTGCGAGGATGCCGACGTAGGAGAGCGCGTTGAGGACGAACACCAGCCACGGCCCGACCGCCGCGACCAGGACGCCGGCGATGGCGGGACCGATGGCGCGCGACACGTTGATCGCAACGCTGTTGAGCGCAATCGCGGACTGAAGCTCGTCCGGCCGAACGAGGTCCGGAACGATCGCCGACCAGGTCGGCATGATCAGCGCAGCGCCGACGCCGAGGGCGAACGTGAAGCCGAGCAGCACCCACGCGGTGGTCATGCCCGAATACGTGAGTAGCCCCAGCGCGCCGGCGACGACGAGCAGATAGAGCTGAACCGCGATCAGCAGGCGCCGGCGATCGACGATGTCGGCGAGCGCCCCCGCGGGCATCGCGAGCAGCATCACCGGAATGCTGTCGGCGGCTTCGACCAGCGCCACCATCGACGGCGAGGCCGAAAGAGAGGTCATCAACCAGCCGGCGCCGACGTCCTGCATCCACGTGCCGATGTTGGAGACGATCGTGGCGATCCACAGCCCGCGGAACAGCCTGTTCTGCAACGGGCTCCACGGCGAAACGGCGACGGTCGCGGGTGCCGGACCGGCGCCTTCGCTCATCGAAGCTCCATCATGAGCTCATCGATATAGCACCAGCTCCAGTCCTCGCCCGGCTCGATAGACGTGACGATCGGATGCCCGGTCGTGTGAAAATGCTTGGTCGCGTGCTTGTTCTTCGAATCGTCGCAGCAGCCGACGTGCCCGCAAGCGCGGCACAGCCGAAGATGCACCCAGGTGTCGCCCATCCGCAGGCATTCCTCGCAGCCGTCGGTATTGGGCCGGTCGGTCACAACGAGGTCGAGGTGAGCGCATCGATCGGGCATCGCACTGCTCCGTGGAAGGAGGGAAGGAATTACTTGCGCAGCGCCGCTTCCACCGCATCGAACAGGGAGCGAAGGTCGAACGAAACATCCTGGATTCTTCCGTCGACGAAAAAGGTCGGTGTCGCGCGCGCGCCGCTGTCGCGTGCACTTTGCAGGTGCTCGCGAATCCGCTGCAGGTAGACGTGGTCGTTCATTTCGCTGTCGTAGCGCTCCATGTCGAGCTGCAGGCTCTCCGCGTACTTCCGCAGATTGTTGCCGTGCAAGTGCGGCTGGTGCTCGAACAGGATGTCGTGCATCGGCCAGAATTTGCCTTGTCCGGCCGCGCTCTCCGCGGCTTCCGCGGCGTGCACCGCGTGCGGGTGCACCTCCTCGAGCGGAAAGTGGCGGTAGACAAAGCGGATGCGATCCGCAAAATGGCTGAGCAGCAGCTTGACCGCGGGCGCGGCCTGCTTGCAGTTCGGGCACTCGAAGTCGCCGTATTCGACGACCGTGACCGCAGCGTGCGAGGGGCCGATGACATGATCGGCGGGACCGACGGGAACCGAAAGCTCGAACATGGCGTGTGGAATCCGCAGGATGGCGATGGTTGTGCTGTGGCGACGTCTCTAGGCGGCAGTCGTCCGTCGTGGTTCGCGGGGCGCCGCGCCCGTGGACGCCGGATGCGACGGACCGGCGAGATAACGATGGATCTGCGCGACGACGGTCGCTCCTTCGCCGATGGCGCCGCCGACGCGCTTCACCGAACCCGAGCGCACGTCGCCGACGGCAAATACGCCGGCGATGCTCGACTCGAGAGAATCCGGCTGCCTCCCGGCGGTCGCGATCGCGGCGTCTCCGGTCAGCACGAATCCGTTCGGATCGAGCGCGGCACCGCAGCCGTCGAGCCAACCCGTTTCGGGATCGGCGCCGACGAAGAGGAACACGTTGCGGATCGTGTGCATGGATTCGGCGCCGGTCCGGTTGTCGCGCCACGACACCGCGGCGAGCGCTCCCGCGGCATCGCCACGAAGCTCCGTCAGCTCCGTGCGCGGATGGAGCTCGATGTTCGGCGTCGCCTCGATCCGATCGATCAGATAGCGCGACATGCTGGCGGCAAGGCCCGGCCCGCGCACGAGCACGTGGACCTTCGAGGCGTGCTGCGCGAGGAATACGGCCGCCTGGCCCGCCGAGTTGCCGCCGCCGACCAGGGCCACCTCGGTGCGCGCGCACATTTTCGCCTCGAGGGCGGACGCCCAGTACCAGATGCCGTGCCCTTCGAATTCCTTCAGGTGCGGCACATCGGGGCGCCGATACCGAGCGCCGCTCGCCGCGACCACGGTGCGCGTCCGCAAGGTGCGCCCGTCGCGAAGCGTGAGTCGCAATTCGCCGTCCGTCGCGGCGCTTGCGCATTCGAGTGCCGCGGCCTCTGCCGGAATCAGGATCTCGGCGCCGAATTTCTGCGCCTGCACGAACGCGCGTCCCGCCAGCGCCGGCCCCGATATGCCGGTCGGGAAGCCGAGGTAGTTCTCGATCCGCGAGCTCGCCCCCGCCTGTCCGCCGTACGCACGGCAGTCGAGCACGACGACACGCAGGCCTTCCGAAGCGGCGTAGACAGCCGTCGCAAGTCCCGCCGGCCCCGCGCCCACGATCGCGACGTCGAAGAGCTCCCGATGCTCGGACGTGTCCAGCATGCCGAGACACCGCGCCAGCGCGTCTTCGGACGGATTGAAGAGCACCGAGCTGTTGGGACAGATCGCGAGCACATCGTCGCGAGAGGCGCCATATTGCGCCGCCAGCGAGGCGGCCGCGTCGTCGTCTGCGGGGTCGACGGCGTGATGCGGATAGCCGTTGCGCGAGAGAAAATTCTCCAGCCGCAGAACACCGGCGGACTGCGGCGCGCCGATCAGCACCGGACCGCTGCTGCCCGATTCGATGAGGCCGACCCGGCGCAGGATCAGCGCGCGCACGATCCGCTCGCCTAAGTCCGCTTCGGCGACGATCAGCGCACGCAGCTGATCGGGCGGCACGAGCAGCGTCTCGACGTCGTCGTGCGCATGCGCATCCACCAGCGCGGCGCGACCGGAGAGCGTCCCGACCTCGCCCAGGAACTGGCCATGGCCGTGAGTGACGAGCGGCACTACGTGTCCCAGTCCGTCGCGCTGGCTCAGCGTCACCCTGCCGCTCAGAACGACGAACATCCCGGGACCGGGCTCGCCGGCGGTGATGAGGCGCTCGCCGCGCGCGTAGCGTCTCGGTGTCCCGAAGCGGCGGATGCGCGCGATCTCGGCATCCGTCAGCTCCGGAAATATCTGATGGCGCCTGGCCATGACCCCGGCGGGGGGAGCGTCGGACATGGGAGATTCCGGGTTCTGCTTCAGCGCTGATTATGCACGAGCGGAGGGGGACGATGCGGCGGGGCGAGCGCTGCGACGGATATCGTAGAATGAAAGCGCATGCCAAAGGCAGGGTGCAATGCCAACCGAATTCTGTCCGACTTTGAAATGACCTCGTCCATCGCCGGGCGTTCCGCGATCTGGCTTGCAGCGGGGGTGAGAACGCCGTTCGCCAAGGTCGACGGCCCCCTCGCCGGGTTCGACGCAATCGCACTTTCCGTTCCCGTCGTGCGCGAGATGGTCGGTCGGTTGCGCGGCGCGGCACCCGATTTTGCGGTGTGGGGAGCCGTCGCTCCCAATCTGACGTGGAGCAACATCGCGCGCGAAGTATTGATGGATGCGGGCGTGCCGCCGACGGTCCCCGCGTTTTCGACGGTGATGGCCTGCGCGACCAGCATGATCGCGGCAATCGAGGCCGCCGGAATGATCGACGGCGGCGCGCGCAATCTGGCGCTCGTCGGCGGCGTGGAAAGCATGAGCCGGATCCAGCTCGGCCTCGGCACAGCGCCTCTCCGACTGGCTTCGCCGATTCCAGCAGGCGCGATCGCTCGGGACAGAAGATCGAGCGGCTTTCCGATTTGCAGCTCGCCGATATCAAGCTCTACATCCCGTCGATCACCAATCGCACGACCGGAATGAGCATGGGCGAGCATACGGAGATCACGGCGAAGGAATGGGGCATCGGCCGCGACGAGCAGGACCGGGTCGCGCTCGAAAGCCATCAACGCGCGGTGGCCGCGTGGGAGCGCGGCTTCTTCGACGACCTCGTCATGCCCGTCGACGGGCTGAAGCGGGACACGCTCCCGCGCAAGGACACGTCACCGGAGAAGCTCGCCGCGCTCCCGCCGTCGTTCGATCGGACGAGCGGGAAGGGCACGCTGACCGCGGGCAACTCGTCACCGCTCACCGATGGCGCCGCCAGTCTGTGGGTCGCCTCGCGAGCGGGACTCGCCAAGTTGCCGGCGGACACCGCCGTGGCGAAGCTCGTCGACTGGGAGATTGCCGCCGTCGATTTCCGGACGGAAGGACTGCTGATGGCGCCGGCCTTCGCGATTCCGCGGCTGCTCGCGCGCAACGGCCTCACGTATGGCGATGTCGATCTCTGGGAAATCCACGAGGCGTTCGCGGCGCAGCTGCTGTTTCACATCAAGGCGCTCGAGGACCCGGAGTTCGTCCGTCGCAAGGCGGGCGTCGACGCGAACCTCGGTCCGTTTCCGCGCGAGCGCGTGAACCCGAACGGCGGCAGCGTCGCGCTCGGGCATCCGTTCGGCGCGACCGGCGCGCGGATCCTGAGTCAGGCCGTCAAGGAAATCGCCGGCAGGCCGGCGGGCCAGCGCTCGTATCGTCAGCATCTGCACCGACGGCGGCCAAGGCAGCGTAGCGCTGCTGGAATCCGCATAGCGCCGTCGCGTCGCCACCGCCGGTTGCGCGGGCGCGCCTCGACTGCACCGCCATCGGCGAACAGCGCCATCGGCCGACGTCGCAATCGGATGCCCACCGAGGCGCAAGGCACGTCAAGAGGATCCCTCGCTGCGGCTGGACCTGGCCCGTGCGCGGTCTGGACAGAATCGAACGTTCGTTCGATAATGGCGCACCCACCCAGGTCGACACATGGACGAATGGACTCGACTGGCGTTCGTCGATGTCGAAACGACGGGCCTCAGCCCCACGGAGGATCGGATCGCCGAAATCGGCGTCGTCACCGTCGACGATGGGCGCATCGAGCGCTGGGCGACGTTGCTGCAGCCCTCGTCGCGCGTCGGGACGTCGAGCGCATCCGCATCCCTATTGGACGGCGTCCATGACGCACCGCGCTTTCGCGACATCGCCGTCGACCTCGCTCGAAGGCTCGACGGTCACCTCTTGGTCGCGCACAACGCGCGGTTCGATTATTCGTTCCTGAAGGCCGAATTCGAGCGCGCAGGCATCTTCTTCCAACCCGACGTCGTGTGTTCGGTGATGCTGTCGCGCAGGCTTGATCCGGGCCTGCAGCACCACGATATGGATGCGCTGGTCGCGTGCCATGCGTTGAGCGTCGAGGAACGTCATCGCGCGCTGCCCGACGCCGATCTTGTCTGGCAGCTGTGGCAAGTCCTCAGTCGCCAACATTCGAAAGAGCGAATTGCCGACGCGATCAAAGCCTTGCTCGCGGGGCCGGTGCTGCCGCCCGAGCTCGATGCTTCATTGATCGAGCGGCTGCCCGAGAGGCCGGGCACCTATGTATTCCACGGCGAGGGCCATCGTCCGCTGGTGGTCGGCGCGGCGGGCAACCTCAAAAGGCATGTGCTCAACTATTTTCGCATCGATCGGGCGACCGGCAGGGCGTGCGAGTATGCGCACCGGGTCCGCACGATCACGTGGCGCACGACACGCGGAATGCTCGGTGCGCGGCTCCAGGCAGCGGCGCTCGATGACGTCCACTTCGCCAATTCCAGGCGGCGGTTGAACGCGCCTGCGTTAACGCTGCACCTGACGCCGGAGGTTGTTCCCTGCGTGGCGATCCGACCGCTGGAGCCGTCCCGGAACGACAACTCGTACGGCCTCTTTCCGACGGAGCGAAAGGCGCGGAACATGCTCTCGCGGCTGGCGCGTGAATATCGTCTATGTCATCAGGTTCTGGGCATCGCCGCAGGAGCCAAGGCGCCATGCCTCGCATGCCCGGGCGGAGGCGCCGCGACGAGCTGTCTCGGGACAGCGCACCGCAAGAATGAATTGGTCCGGGTGATGGCAGCCATGTGGCCGCTGCGGATTCCCCCGTGGCCGCATCGGGGACCCGTCGGGATTCGCGAACGCTCGGATCTCCACGTCGTCGATCAGTGGCAATTCCTTGGAACGGCGCGATGCGAAAGCGAGGTGCACGAGTTGCTCGAATGCCGCGTGCGCGCGTTCGATCCGCGTTTGTATCGCCTGCTTCGCCGGACATTCTCCCGGCTGCCTGCCGAGAGAATCGTCGATCTTTTCGAGTGCTCGGTGCGCCCGCATCGCGCGGTGAGCAGGTCGATGGATGGCTCGGTGCACCCATGAGCGTGGGTGGGCCCGGCTGGATTCGAACCAGCGACCAAAGGATTATGAGTCCTCTGCTCTAACCATCTGAGCTACGGGCCCTTCATAGGACAAACAGTGACTTATGATGCCTCGGAGCGACTCTTGGGGGGCGCAGTGGCCCCTCCAAGGTAACCGCAAAAAGCGAGATCATCACGGATTAGATCGAGATAATCATTTGGTATCTGCGCAACAACCGCCTTTGATCGATCGAGTGTACGCTGCCGATATTCGGGCGGAAGCTTCGGACTGGCGAGTCCTTCCATCATTCCTTGCTCATACGGGAGGCCCAAGAAGGCGCAGATCCCGGTAAGAACATTCTCCGGACTTTGTAGAAGATCCTCGAACCGAACGCAACAAGCGTTCGCGCGATGCATTTGGAGAAACCTCAAAACCTGTACCGAGTATCGCCAACGGGCACAAGCCCGTTCCATCGAACGACCGGTTCGGGCGACCTTTGACCTAATGCAAGCTCTGCCGTCGCGAAGAATAAACACCACTTTGATGGACGAAAGCAGCCCATTGAAGAATCGGTCAAGAACGTCCAGTTGATGGTCGGAATTTGCACGATTGTGATCCTCAAGGCCGTAGATCTGTTCGGTTGTGATCTTGTTGCCCCAAAGCTTGTCGGGGAACCGGCTGGCCTCTGTGATACAGGCATTTACGAACGACCGGAGACGCACATCCATCATCTCCGGTCCACTCGCATTGCACGCGGTTCCCATGAGGTATCCGCGCGCGAACAATTCGAATCCGACTTCAAGCCTGCTGTGATAGTCTAGTAGCGCTGCCAGCAGGCTCGTTCCGCCTCTGCCCGCGCCGACAACCAGAAATTCGAAGTTGCAGGACTTGGATTCCACCTTCATCTTGCTCAATTTGGTTGGGGTGGCCGGCCTAATTATAACCAACTGGCCTTTTCGGAACGTCGGAGCATTGGACGCGATTGATCGTGGGTCTGCGCGGGGCGGTGCTAAATCATTGTCGAGTTTCTACCTGCTCGCCGAGGCGCGAACTGTCACGTCCCCGTTTCTGCGCGAATTCCGGAGATGATGGATGCGAGATAATGTTTTCGTGTCGATGGTGGTCGATGACGTCGACAACCATGCCTACAAAGTCGATCTTCTGATCATAACGCTGCGACGCTACGCGGGAATCGCTCCCCGGTGAATTGTTGTGGTTGTGGGGCTGCCGCCGGTGCCTGCGGCTTCGCTACATTTCGCAGGGCCTAGCTCCCGCCGATCGGCTCGAGCGGCGCGCGGAGACGCCGCATGCCTCTCCCCACCGAAATCCCACCAGAAACGGATCTGTTGAGAGAACATAAGAGGATTATGAGTCCTCTGCTCTAACCATCTGAGCTACGGGCCCGGCGCCAGCAAGACGTGCATCGCCGATGTGGCGGCGCACGAAAATCGTGCAATCGTCATTGCGACCGCAAAAGTATAGCCGACGTCAACGCAGCGGATGTTTGCGCTACGCATTTGCGTGACGCCGCGCTAGAATGCGTCGCCAAACCAGGGCGCCGCGGCGCGCGGGCGACGCCGTTGCGCGAGCGCCCACGCCGCCAAGGCATCGCCGAAGCGCGGCCCGCGCGCAACTTCCTCATGACGACGCTGCAACACTACCTGCGCCCATTGCTCGTCCCGACTTCGGTTGCCGTCGTCGGGGCGACCAACCGCGCCGGTTCGATCGGCCGCGTGCTGATCGAGAACCTCCTCGAGGGCCGGTTCACCGGCGATCTCCACTTCGTCAATCCGCACCATCGACGCGTGCTCGGCAGACGGTGCTTCGCGTCGCTGCGCGACATCGGCAGCCCGGTCGAGCTCGCATTGATCTGCGTTCCGTGCGCGGCGGTCACGTCGGTGCTCGACGAGGGCGCTCGGGCGGGCGTCAAGGCGGCCGTGCTCCATTCGTCGCCGCCCATCGATGCCGACGAGGCCCGCCGCTGGGAACGCGACGTCATGGCGACCGCGCGCAAGCGGCGCATACGGCTGCTCGGGCCGCATGCGTTCGGCGTGATCCGCACCGACATCGGGCTCAATGCGTCGACGGGCGCTGCCGTCGCCCATCCGGGACGCCTCGCGCTGATCGCGCAATCCGGCGCGGTCTGTACCGCGATGCTCAATTTCGCGGCGCCGCTCGGCATCGGCTTTTCCTCGGTGGTGGCGGTGGGGGCGGCATGCGACGTCGGCGTCGGGGAGCTCCTCGACGCGATCGTGCGCGACCCGGGCACCGACGGCATTCTCCTGTACGTCGAGTCCGTCCGCGACGCGCGCCGGTTCCTGTCGGCATTGCGGGCCGCGGCGCGGGCGAAGCCGGTCGTCGTGCTGCGCGGCGGAAGATCGAAGGAGCGCGTCGTCGAGCGGGGCGCGCCGCCTCCCGATGCGGTGTTCGACGCGGCAATGAAGCGTGCGGGCACGGTGCGCGTGATGACCTACGCGCAGCTTTTCGCGGCGGCGCGGATATTGGCGATGGGACGCATCCCGCACAGCGACCGCCTCGCCATCGTCACCAATGGGCGCGGGCCCGGCACCCTCGCCGCCGATTCCGCGCTGGACCGCGGCGTTCCGCTCGCCGTGCTCACCGACGAAACGGAGGCGGCGCTCGCGCGGATACTGCCGACGCACATGCCGCCGTCGAATCCCGTCAACGTGCGCGGCGACGCGTCGCCGGCGCTCCTTGCCGCGGCCGTTGCGGCGACGTTGAAAGATCCCAACGTCGATGCGGTGCTGGCGCTCCACGTCGACCGCCCGCTGACCGGCGCGACCGACGCGGCGCGCGCAGTGGCGACTGCGGCGCTGGGCGCCTCGAAACCCGTGCTGGGGGCGTGGCTCGGCGCCATCGACCGGCGCAACGTGCGCGATGCGCTGCGCGCGGGCGGGGTTCCTGATTTCTATACGCCGGAGAACGCCGTCGAGGCTTTCTCGTTTCTCGCCGCGTATCGGCGCAACCAGGCATGGCTGCTCGAAGTGCCGCCGTCGCGACCCGAGCCGCGCGTCATCGATGTCGCGGTCGCCGAACGCATCCGGGCGACGGCCGCGGGCGCAAGCCGGACGGTGCTCACCGACCTGCAGACGCAGCAGCTCCTGACCGCCTTCGGCCTGCCGGTGACCCGCGCGGATCCGGCCGATACGCTCAAGGAGGCGCTTGCGGCGGCGCGTGGTCAGGGCTATCCGGTCACGCTGAAGCTCGATGCGTCGGGGCTTCCCGCGAAGGCGCCGCTTCTGCTCGCGCGCACGAACCTGCGCGACGGCCGCATGCTGACGCGGGCCTACGGCGAGATGCAGGAAGGCGTGCGGCGGGCGCTCCGGCGCCGCGACGTGCACGCCGGCGTCATCGTCCGCAAGGAACTGCGGCTCGCCGAGGCGCACGACGTGGCCATCACCGTGCACACCGATGCGGCATTCGGGCCGGTGATCACGTTCGGCAACAGCGGCCCCGCGATCGCCGAGAGCGAGCGCGTCGTGCTGCTGCCGCCGCTCAACGAGCGGCTCGTCCTCGACGCCATCGGCGGCACGCAGGCGGCTGCGTCGATGCGCGCCGGTCGCGGCGCCGCGACGAGCTTCGGGTCGCTGGTGCATGTGCTGCTGCAGGTCTCCACGCTTGTCTGCGCACTGCCCTGGCTGCGCACGATGACGCTCGATCCGGTCCGCATCGGCGACGAGGCGACGGTCATCGCGGGCGCCAGGATCATCATCGACGCGCGGCGCCGGCACACGGCGATCGGCTATCGCCACATGGCGATTCATCCGTATCCGATCGAGCTCGTCAGCGATGCGACGCTGCGCGACGGCACCGTTTTGCACATCCGGCCGATCCGACCCGAGGACGCCGAGCGGGAACGCGCGTTCGTCCTCGGCCTGTCGGACGAGACCCGTTACTTCCGTTTCTTCTATCGCCTGCACGACCTCACGCCGGCGATGCTCGCGCGGTTCACTCAGGTCGACTACGACCGCGAAATGGCGCTCGTCGCCGTCGACGACGGTGGCGCGGCGAAGAGCCAGACTGCGATCGTCGGCGTCGCCCGGTACACGACGAATCCCGACGGCGAGAGCGCGGAATTCGCCGTCGTCGTCGGGGACGCGTGGCAGAGTCGCGGCGTCGGACGCCTGCTGATGCAGCGTCTCATCGAGTGCGCGAAGCGAAACGGGTTGACGCGACTCGAAGGGGTCGTCCTCCGCGCCAATGCGGGCATGCGAAGGTTCTGCGAAGGCCTGGGCTTCGTCACTCACGACGACCCCCACGAGCCGGACCAGGTGTTGATGGTGCTGGATCTCACCTGATGCGAGGCGCGGGGTTCATGAAATAATGGGGCGCCGGATTTTTCGGAGCCACGGACGAGATCACCCACGAGGAGCATTGCCATGAGTCGAATTCTGCATGTCGGGACCGGCGCGGCGCTGGCCGTCCTGGTTCTTGGGACGGCAGGCGCCGTGCAGGCCCAGTCGTCGAGCATGTCGTTCTTCGTCACCAGCGCCGGATCGGGAAAGGGCGCCGATTTCGGCGGCCTCGACGGCGCCGACAAGCATTGCCAGTCGCTTGCCGCCGCGGCGGGTGCGGGCGGAAAGACATGGCATGCGTATCTCAGCACGCAGGCGTCGGGCAGCACCGCGGCGGTGAACGCCAAGGACCGGATCGGCAAGGGCCCATGGCAGAACGCGAAAGGGGTGGTCGTGGCGAAGGACGTCGCCGAGCTGCACGGCAACAACAACCTGACCAAGCAGACGGCGCTGACGGAGAAGGGCGACGTCGTGAACGGGCGCGGCGACACGCCGAACAAGCACGACGTTCTGACGGGATCCCAGCCCGACGGCACGGCGTTCGCCGCGGGCGAGGACAAGACCTGCGGCAACTGGACGAAAAGCGGGGAGGGATCCGCGATCGTCGGGCACTCGGATCGCACGGGACTCGACACGACCCCGCCGGCGCTTTCGTGGAATTCGTCGCACGCGACGGCGGGGTGCAGCGATCCGGCGCTGGTATCGACCGGAGGCGCCGGGCTTCTCTATTGCTTCGCGGCGAACTGACGGCGTGAAAAACGGCGCCGGCGATTTCTCGCCGGCGCCGTTCCATTCTCCCCCTGCCCTGATGCTCAGCCCGGCGGAACCTTCGGCGTGCGCCGCCGCGAAGCGACGATCATTGCCACGATACCGACGCCGACGAGCGCAAGCGGCGCGGGCTCGGGCGCTTCCTTCGCGCAGCAACCGCGAGGCGGGATGCCCGTGATGAAATCCTGATGAACTTCATTCGACAGTTTCGCGACGTCGTAGTTGTCGGTGTAGCTGCCGAGATTGTTGAGCCACGTCTGGGCGTCAGCGACGGCGGCCGTGTTCCCGTGCGCGTCCGTTACCTTGAAGCGAACCGCCACTCAGGTCGAGATTGGTCCCATCGAAGAGTATTTCCCAGATCGCGAGCTGAAACGCGGCGGAGTGCTCGGTATCGTGCAGCGCCTGCCCGACGCCGGTGCCGTACGCCTCATGGAAGAGCTGGCCGAGCCTCGTGTAGGTCGCATTGTTGGGAATCGATGGCGTGTAGATGTAAGGGTTGCCGAAGCCGAAGGTCTGTGACAGCTCCGCGCACCAGAACTGGAGAGGCTCGGGACCGCTCCCGTTGTTCCAAGTGCCCTTGAAACCGCCGGCGCCGACCGTCTGTCCGGTGCTGAGGCCGAACGTCTGCGAGCCGATGGTATAGCCGGTCCCGATCAGCGTGCCGGCCTGGGCCGTCAGCGCAAGGCAGAGCGACGTCCCCACGGCGCCGGTGACCAGCGCCCGCTGCAACAGCTTTCCGAATTTCATGTCTGCTCCCTGTGGACCTTGCCTGGGCGCATTCTCATCGGCGCCACGCCACCCGCAGCGCTGTAAGAGCAACTTCCGTTCCGGGCTCAATGCTCGAAAGATATCATCATTTATTCAATGTGTTAGAGCGAATGTTCGACGTATGTCAGTTGGTGTCCTACAACATATGTAAGGAATGCCGACAGGTCAACGATGAGGCTATGACCGGTGCCGAAGATGCCGAAGGTGCATCGATGAGGCCATAAAAAAACGCCCCGGGGTGCCGGGGCGTTTTTGGTTGGACGATCTGCCGTCTCGTGTTATTCGCCTTCCAGGAAGCTCCGCAGCTTCTCGCTGCGCGACGGATGCCGCAGCTTGCGCAGCGCCTTCGCCTCGATCTGCCGGATCCGCTCGCGGGTGACGTCGAACTGCTTGCCGACTTCCTCCAGCGTGTGGTCGGTGTTCATCTCGATGCCGAAGCGCATCCGCAGCACCTTCGCTTCGCGCGGCGTCAGCGTGTCGAGGATGTCCTTGCAGACGTCGCGCAGGCTCGCGTTGACCGCGGCATCCGACGGCGAGACCGTCGACAGGTCCTCGATGAAGTCGCCGAGGTGGCTGTCGTCGTCGTCGCCGATCGGCGTCTCCATCGAGATCGGCTCCTTGCTGATCTTGAGGATCTTGCGGATCTTCTCCTCGGGCATCTCCATCTTCTCGGCGAGCAGCGCGGGCTCGGGCTCCTGCCCCGTCTCCTGCAGGATCTGCCGCGAGATGCGGTTCATCTTGTTGATCGTCTCGATCATGTGGACCGGGATGCGGATCGTGCGCGCCTGGTCGGCGATCGAGCGCGTGATCGCCTGCCGGATCCACCACGTGGCATAGGTCGAGAACTTGTAGCCGCGCCGGTATTCGAACTTGTCCACGGCCTTCATGAGGCCGATGTTGCCTTCCTGGATCAGGTCGAGGAACTGGAGGCCGCGGTTCGTGTACTTCTTGGCGATCGAGATCACGAGGCGCAGGTTGGCCTCGGTCATCTCGCGCTTCGCCTTGCGCGCCTTCGCCTCGCCCGTCGACATCTGCTTGTTGATCTCCTTCAGGTCCTTCAAGGGGATCATCACGCGCGACTGCAGGTTCAGGATCTTCTGCTGCTGCTCGACGATCGCCTGCCGGAACTTGGCGAGCTGCTCGCTGTAGTTGTGATGCGCAGCGACCTCGCGGTCGATCCAGCGCAGGCTCGTCTCGTTGTCCGGGAATTTCTTGATGAACTCCGGGCGCGGCATGCCGCCCTTGTTGACCACGAGGTCCTGGATCTTGCGCTCGATCTGGCGGATGTTGTCGACCTCGGTGCGCACCGAGTCGCACAGGCGCTCGACCTGCCGCGCGGCGAAGCGGATCTGCATCAGCTCCATCGAGATCTTCTTCTGCAGCTCGAAATACTTCGGCGCCTTGTGGCCGTCCTTGGTCAGCACGACGAGCATCCGCGCGAACAGGCGCCGGATGGTCGCGAAGCGCGCGAGCGCCGCCACCTTCAGGCGTTCGAGGTTCTCCGCGGCGATCGCGCCGGCGTCGCCTTCGTCCTCTTCCTCCTCGATCTCGTCGTCGGCATCCTCGAGGGCGTCGAGCTCCTCGTTGAAGTCCATGAGCCCGTCGACCAGGTCGTCGATCTTGATCTCGTCCTTCTCGATCTTGCCCGCGAGCTCGAGGATCTGCGCGACCGTCATCGGGCACGCCGAGATCGCCATGATCATGTGCTTCAGGCCTTCCTCGATCCGCTTGGCGATCGCGATTTCGCCTTCGCGCGTCAGGAGCTCGACCGAGCCCATTTCGCGCATGTACATGCGGACCGGATCGGTCGTGCGGCCGAATTCGGAATCGAGCGTGGAGACCGCCGCCTCGGCGGCTTCCTCGACGTCTTCGGCCGGCGCGGTAGGCGCCGCGTCCGACAGCAGCAGCGTTTCGGCATCGGGGGCCACGTCGTAGACCTGGATCCCCATGTCGCCGATCATGCTGATGATGCCCTCGATCTGCTCGGCATCGAGGACGTCGTCGGGCAGGTGATCGTTGATCTCGGCGAACGTGAGGAAGCCGCGGTCCTTGCCGAGCACGATGAGGCTCTTCAGGCGCCGCTTGCGGGCCTCGACGTCGGCCGGCGTCAGCACGCGCGGCGCGATCTCGGCGTGCCGGCCGTTCTTCTTGCGGCTCGCGTCTTCGGCCCGCTTGCCGGCGATCTTGGCGGCGATCTCACCGACCGTGGGCTTGTGGCCGGGCGCGAGCGGCGCGGCGACGGCGCCTTTCGCGCCTTTGGCGACCGGGATCGGCGGCGCTGTCTTGACGGCGATCTTGGGGGTCGGCTTGACGTGGCCTGCGACCGGCTTCGCGGCCGGATGCGCCTTCGCCTTCGGCAGCGGCTTCGCTCCCTTGGCTTTCGGCGCCGGCTTCCTGGCGGCGATCTTCTTCTTCGCGGGCTTGGCCTTTGCCTTCGGGCGCGCCGCGGGCTTTTTGGCCTTCGGCCGCGCGACCTTCTTCGGCGTCGCCTTCTTGCGGACCGGCTTCGCGGGCCTGCGCGACTTCGCGCCGGCCGGCTTGCGCGCGGGCTTGCGGGGCTTCGCTTTCGCGGACGTCTTGCGGGCGGGTTTTGCGGGCTTTTTGGCCATGATCATCCTGGGAAATCCGGTGCCGTACGCCCCCATGTCGGGGCAAACGGGAAAACCTCAAATTTTATCATGTCGTTAGGCGATGCGGGCCGGAAACCGCCCGTTGACCGTTCCTTTTTAGCCGGCGACGGCAACGTCGGCGACATCACGACCGGTTTCCCTGCGCGGGCGATCGGCCACCGCCGGCGCCATGGCGGACGATGTCGAGCTGGCGGAGGCGCTCGGTTTCCTCGGGCGTCGCCAATTGGGCGGCGTCCGCGTCGGCGGCGCCGGAAACGGGGCGACCCGCGCGCTTCGCCTGCTGCCAGTAGCGGCGAACGCCGGCCTTCAGGTGCTCCGCGGCCTGCTCGTCCGAAATGCCCCGATCTTCGGCGCCGACCAGCGCGTCGGTCAGGACCCGCTCGAACGGAGTCCCCGCGAAGTGCTGCATGACGCCCGCCGTGGTCAGTGGGTGCTCACCGGCGCCGCAAAACTGCGCCAAGGCGGCAAGCGCGGACCCATCGGCGGTCCCGTCGTCGGGCTCGGGCACGGCTTCCGTGCGCGCCAATTCCGGTTGGAGCAGCAATCCCTGGATCAGTTCGCGGACGAGGGAAGGCGCCCGACGCTGGCCGGGTCCGTGCGGACCGGCGGGGCGCGACGTGCGCTCGCCGGAGGGGGTGCGGCGCACGGCCTCGTCGCTGTGCATCAGGTCGCGCAAGTCCGCTTCGGGGAGCCCGGTGAGTTCCGCGAGCCGCCGCCGGAGGAGCGCCGACAGCACCGGGGCGGTCAGCTGCGCGAGGTAGGGCCGGGCGGCATTGACGAGCGCGGCTCGGCCTTCGGCGGAGGTGGGCGGATGCTGGATCGAAAGCTCGCCGAGAAGGAATTCGGAGAGCGGGGTTGCACGAGCGAAGAGCGCCTCGAACGCCGACTTGCCGCGCTTGCGGACGTAGTCGTCGGGATCCTCGCCGTCCGGCAGGAACAGGAACAGCGCATTCTTGCCATCGGCGAGCACCGGCAGCGTGTTTTCGAGCGCGCGCCACGCCGCCTTGCGTCCCGCGGCGTCGCCGTCGAACGAGAACACCACGGTGTCGGTGAGCCGGAAGAGCTTCTGCGAATGGATGGGCGTTGTCGCCGTCCCGAGTGTGGCGACCGCGTATTCGATGCCGTGCTGCGCCAGCGCGACGACGTCCATGTAGCCTTCGACGACGAGCACGCGGCCGGCCTCGCGGATCGCGTTGCGGGCGAGATAGAGGCCGTAGAGCTCGCGGCCCTTGGAAAAGAGAGGCGTTTCCGGTGAATTGAGATACTTGGGCTCGCCGTCACCGAGCACGCGGCCGCCGAACCCGATGACCTGGCCCCGGCTGTCGTGGATCGGGAACATGATTCGGTCGCGGAAACGGTCGTAACGCTTGCCGGCATCTCCCGCAATGACGAGACCCGCCGTCTCGAGCTCGCGGGCATCGTACGTGGGGAATGCGGAGGCGAGCGGCTGCCACGCGTCCGGCGCATAGCCGATGCCGAAGCGCGCGGCGATCTCGCCCGTCAGCCCGCGTCCCTTCAGGTAGTCGATCGCGCGAGCGGCATCCTTCAATTGCGCACGGTAGAACTTGGCGGCGGTCAGCAGCAACGACGCGAGATCCTGCACCTGCTCGCGGCGCTCGACTTCGCCGGGGCGGGTTTCGACGCGCGGGACCTCGAGGCCGGCGTCGCGCGCGAGCTCCTCGACGGCCTCCGGGAAGGTCTTCCCTCCATACTCCATCAGAAAGCCTACCGCCGTGCCATGGGCGCCGCAGCCGAAGCAGTGGTAGAACTGCTTGGTCTGGCTTACGGTGAACGACGGCGTCTTCTCGCTGTGGAACGGGCAGCAGGCGACGTAGTTGGCGCCGGCCTTCTTCAGCGGGACGTAGCGGTCGACGACGTCGACGATGTCGACCCGTGACAGCAGCGTTTGTATGAAATCGTTAGGAATCATATACTTAACGCTGCGCGCCGGAGATCAGGTCGTCGCGGCCGGCCCGCAGCGCGGACCGGCCGGACGATTCACACGGCAGGGAACGTTTCAATTATAGGCAAGATGGACGCCGGGCGGCTTCCCAGGGTGACCTGCGGTCACCGCGGGGCGCCGTCTTTCCGGCGGTCGCGCGTCTAGCCGGCGAGCTTTGCCTTGACTCGAGCTGAGACAGCGGCCATGTCGGCGCGGCCGGCGAGCTTCGGCTTCAGGATCGCCATGACCTTGCCCATGCCGGCCATCCCGGCCGCGCCGGTCGCGGTCACGGCCGCAGCAATTTCGGCGTCGATTTCACCCTCCGACAGCTGCGCGGGCATATAGGCCGTCAGCACGCCGACCTCGGCGCGCTCGATCGCGGCAAGATCCTCGCGGCGTCCCGCCTCGAACTGCGCGATCGAGTCCTTGCGCTGCTTCAGCATTTTCTCGATCACCGACAGCACATCGGCGTCGGTCAATTCGATCCGCTCGTCGATCTCGCGCTGCTTGATGGCCGCGAGCAGCATCCGGATCGTCGACAGGCGCGCGGTGTCCTTCGCGCGCATCGCGGTCTTCATGTCGTCGGTAATGCGGGCCTTGAGTGTCATCGGGGGCTCCGGAAACAAAAAGGGGCGAATCGCTTCGCCCCTTGTTGCGGTCAATGCGGTCGAGCGCGTCGATCAGTAGAGCTTGGGCGGCAGCTGCTGGCTGCGCAGGCGCTTGTAATGGCGCTTCACCGCCGCGGCGAGCTTGCGCTTGCGCTCGGCGGTCGGCTTTTCGTAGAACTCGCGCGCGCGGAGCTCGGTGAGGAGGCCGGTCTTCTCGATGGTGCGCTTGAAGCGGCGGAGCGCCACCTCGAAGGGCTCGTTGTCGCGGACACGAACGCTGGGCATGAAACAGAATCCTTTTGGTTACATAGGCTTGCGATAGCCGAACATGATAACAGTCCGCGCTTGACGGTGCAAGTCCCCCCTATAATTCGCTCCATGGTCGTTCTCGGCATCGAAACCTCGTGCGACGAGACCGGGCTCGCCGTCTACGACACGGACCGCGGCCTCCTCGCGCACGCGCTGCATTCGCAGGTGGCGATGCACGAGGCCTATGGCGGCGTGGTGCCCGAGCTCGCGTCGCGCGATCACATTCAGCGCGTCGTGCCGCTCGCGCAGCGCGTGCTTGCCGAGGGCGGCGTCGCGTTGCGCGACCTCGACGGGATCGCGCACACGCAAGGACCCGGCCTCGCGGGGGCGCTGCTCGTCGGCGCCGCGATCGCCAACGCACTCGGTTTCGCGCTCGGGAAGCCGGTCGTCGGCGTCCATCACCTCGAGGGCCATCTGCTCTCGCCGCTGCTCGCGGAGCCGAAACCGGCGTTTCCGTTCGTCGCGCTGCTCGTGTCCGGCGGCCACACCCAGTTGTTCGACGTCGAAGGCGTGGGTCGCTATCGGCTGCTCGGCGACACGCAGGACGACGCGGCGGGCGAAGCGTTCGACAAGACGGCGAAGCTGCTCGGGCTTCCCTATCCGGGGGGTCCGGCGCTTGCGCAATTGGCGGACTCGGGGCGCGAAGGCGCAGCATCGTTGCCGCGGCCGATGCTCGACAGCGGCAATCTCGACATGAGCTTCAGCGGACTCAAGACCGCGGTGCTGACGCTCGTCCGCCGACGCGAAGGCAACGCACCGCTGGCGATATCCGACAAGGCCGACATCGCGCGCGAGTTCCAGCACGCGGTCGTCGACGTGCTCGTCGCGAAGGCGCTCGCCGCGCTCGCCGCAGCAGGCCGCGATCGACTGGTCGTCGCCGGCGGCGTGGGAGCGAATCGCGAACTGCGCGCGCGGCTCACCAAGGCGGTGGCGCGCCGCGGCGGCGAGGTGTTCTTTCCCGCCCTGGCCTTTTGCACCGACAACGGCGCGATGATCGCACTCGTGGGCGCGCTTCGCCTGGCCAATGCCGAACGTGGCGACTACGAATTCTCCGTGCGTCCGCGTTGGGAGCTGGCCTCGCTGCCCGCGGCTTGAAGACCGAATCAGCGGCCGATGATCCGCTCCTTGCCGGAGAGGAGTTGCCGGATGTTCGTCCGGTGGCGCCAGAAGAGCAGCGCCGCGATGGCGACCCAGATCCACGCGGCGAGCGTGTTGCCGAACGCATAGAACGCGCCGACCGGCGCCAGGAACGAAGCGGTCAGCGCGGCGACCGAGCTGATCTTGAACCCGAACGCCATCACGAGCCAGATCGCCGCCAGCGCGACCCCGACCGGCCACGACATCGCGAGCATGATCCCCGCGGCGGTCGCCACACCCTTGCCGCCGTCGAAGTGATGGAAGACGGGGAAGAGGTGCCCGATGAAGACGGCCAGCGCGACGGCGGGCACCGTCCATTCGGCCACGCCGAACGACGGTCCGATGCGCTGCGCGAGATCCACGGCGAGCCAGCCCTTGGCGCCGTCGCCGGCGAGCGTCAGCGCGGCCGCGAGCTTGTTGCCGGAGCGCAGCACGTTGGTGGCGCCGGGATTGCCCGAGCCGTATTCGTGCGGATCGGGAAGTCCCATGCTCTTGCTCACGACGACGGCGAACGAGATCGAGCCGATCAGGTAGGCGGCGAGCACGAAGGCGAGCGAGGGCAGCATCGACGAAGGGGTGCGGCGGGCGCTCGGTTAGAATGCGCCCGGGCATTCTAGCAAAGCGGCATGGACACGATCTTCATCCACGACCTGCGCGTCGAGACGCGCATCGGCGTTCACGACTGGGAGCGAAAGCTGCCGCAGACGGTGCGTCTCGACGTCGAGCTCGGATTGCCGTCCGACAAAGTGTTCCTGTCCGGCAAAGTTCGCGGACACGATCGACTATTCGGCGGTGGTCGAGCGCCTGCGCGAATTCGCCGCCGATCATCCGCACCAGCTGCTCGAGCGCTTCGCGCAGTCGATCGCCGACACCGTGCTGAGCGAATTCCCAGCGCCCTGGGTCAAGGTTCGCGTCGCGAAGCTCGCGCTCGTCAAGGGCGTGAAGGAGATCGGCGTCGCCATCGAGCGCCACCGGAAATAACAGGCCCTCTCGCGCTCACCCGCGCGGATGGTGCCGCGCGTGCAGCGCTTTCAGCCGTTCGCGCGCGACGTGCGTGTAGATCGTCGTCGTCGTGATGTCCGCATGCCCCAGCAGGAGCTGCACGACGCGCAGGTCCGCCCCGTGGTTCAGCAGATGCGTCGCGAACGCGTGGCGCAGCACGTGCGGCGAGAGGCTCGCCGGCGGTATCCCGGCTTTCACCGCGTAGCGCTTCAGGAGCGCCCAGAACGCCTGCCGCGTCAGCGGGCCGCCGCGCGCGGTGACGAACATCGCGTCGCTGCGGCCTTTTGCGGCGAGCGGGATGCGCGCGGTCTCCAGGTAACGCTTGATCCACGAGATCGCTTCCTCGCCGAGCGGCACGAGCCGCTCCTTGCTCCCTTTGCCGAGGACGCGGACGACGCCCATGTCGAGCGACACCTGGGCGAGCTTCAGGCCGGTGAGCTCGGAGACGCGCAATCCGGTCGCGTAGAG
Organism: uncultured beta proteobacterium; assembly: GCA_963811685.1. GTDB lineage: Bacteria > Pseudomonadota > Gammaproteobacteria > Burkholderiales > Casimicrobiaceae > CAIWHR01. Next base: position 229,184 of record CAWESK010000010.1, read on the forward strand.
CGTTTCCAGCATCGCGCGGTCGCGCAAGCCGAGCAGCGGTCGCGACGTCGGGCGTGGCGAGCAGCGCCTCGACCTGGTCCTCCGAAAGATTCTTCGGCAATCGCCGCGGCAGCTTCGGCGCGCGCACCTGCGCCGTGGGATCGGAACGGATCGTCGCTTGCTGCAGCTGCAGCGCATAGAATCGCCGCAATGACGACAGCCGGCGCGCAATCGACGTGGCCTTGGCCTTGGCGCGAAACTGCTGCGCGAGCCACGCCTCGACGTCCATTCGCTGCGCGGCCGCCAGCGTGCGACCGCGCGCTGAAAGCCACGCCGCCCATTGCGTGAGGTCGCGCCGGTAGCTTGCGAGCGACGTGGGCGCGAGGCCGTCCTGCAGCCACACCTGGTCGCAGAAGGTGTCGATCAGCTCCGCGGACGGCTGGGGCATCGGCGCGCAGCGGTCATGCGCCGAAGCGGTACCCTTCGTGCTTCAGCAGCCACCGCTTGATCGCGAGCGGGTCGCCTTCGTCGGCATTCATGAAGCCGCCAAGCGAACCCATGCTGCCGACCACGCGATGGCAGGGCACGACGAGCGCGATCGGGTTCGCGCCGCAGGCCTGGCCGACGGCGCGCGGCGCCGAGCGCACCGTGCGCGCGATCTCGCCGTAGGTGCGCGATTCGCCGACCGGGATCGCGGCGATCGCGTCCCAGACGCGGCGCTGGAACGGCGTGCCGCGGGGCGCGAGCGGAAGCGCGAAGCGGTGACGCGGATCGGCGAAGTACCGCTCGAGCTCGGCGACCGCGCGCTTGGCCACGGGATCGGCCGGCGCCGCGGAGCGCTCGCTTCTCGACAGATACTCGATGCTGGTGACGAGGCCGTTGGCAGTGCGGATTCCGAGCACCGCGAACGGCGTTCTCAGCTTGGCGGCGTATTGCGACGGCATCTTCATTGCGATTCTCCTCCGGCGGCGCGCTCCGTCAGCCCATTTTCATCTGTTGCGGCAGCCATGTCACGAGCGCCGGAACGAACCAGATGGCGAGCACGGCGCCGATCATCAGCCAGAACATCGGCAGCGCCTGCCTTGCGATCCAGGTGATCTGCTTCTTCGTCATTCCCTGCAGCATGAACAGGTTGAATCCGACCGGAGGCGTGATCTGCGCCATCTCGACGACCAGCACGATGAAGATCCCGAACCAGAGGAGGTCGATCCCCACCGCTTCGACCGACGGCAGGATCACGCCCATCGTCAGCACGACCATCGAGATGCCGTCGAGGAAGCAGCCGAGGACGATGTAGAACAGCATCAGCGCGACGACGAGGGCGAAGGGCGAGAGGTGCAGGCTGCCGATCCACTCGGCGAGATGCCGGGGCAAGCCGATGTAACCCATCGCCAGCGTCAGGAAGGAGGCGCCGGCGAGGATCAGCGCGATCATGCAGTAGAGCCTCGTCGCGCCCATCAGGCTGTCCGTGAACGTCTTCCGGTTGAGGGAGCGCTGCGCGGCGGAAATCGCGAGCGAGCCGACGACGCCGAAGGCCGCCGCTTCCGTCGCCGTGGCGACGCCGGCGTAGATCGATCCGAGCACGACGAGTATCAGCAACATGACCGGAATCAGATGGCGCGACGCGTGCAGCTTTTGCATGAGCGTCGTCCGTCCGGTGGCGGCGGGGATGGCCTGCGGATGCAGCAACGCCCAGACGACGATGTAGCCCGAGAAAAGCGATGCAAGCAAGATGCCGGGGATCACGCCGGCAATGAAGAGCTGGGCGATCGACACGTTGGCGCTGACGCCGTAGACGATCATGATGATCGACGGCGGGATCAGGAGCCCGAGCGTTCCGGCGCCGGCGAGCGTGCCGATCGTGATGTCCTCCGGATAGCCGCGCGCCTTGAGCTCGGGCAGCGTCATCTTGCCGATCGTCGCGCACGTCGCCGCGGAACTGCCCGACACCGCGGCGAAGATCGTGCAGCCGATGATGTTGGTATGCAGCAGCCGTCCGGGCACGCGCTCGAGCCAGGGGGCGAGACCGCGGAACATGTCCTCGGACAACCGCGTGCGAAAGAGGATCTCGCCCATCCAGACGAAGAGCGGCAGCGCGGTCAGCGTCCACGACGACGCCGACCCCCAGATCGTCACCGCCATCGCGTCGCCGGCCGGCCGCGACGAGAAGAGCTCCATCCCGATCCACGCCACGCCGAAGAGCGCGAGCCCGATCCATACGCCGCTCCCGAGCAGCGCGAAGAGCGCAACGATCAGGAGCGTGGTGATCAGCGCGTCCATGGCGATGCCGTGCCGATCACCAATTCATTCTCCCGACGCACGAAGCGCCTCGGGGTCGGCCGCGCTCAATCGCTCGCGGACGCGCCCCTTGGGCCTGCGCTTCGCGCCGCTCGCTCATTCGACGTGAAGGACTTCGGCGGGGGCGGCGCGCGCGCGCTTGCCGCGCCATTCGAGGACGAGCGCGTCGACGAAGGCGATGGCGAGGACCAGGCTCCCGGCGGCCATCGACAGCTGCGGAATCCACAGCGGAGTCGCGTCGTTGCCGGTGGAGATATCGTTGAAATCCCACGACTGGAAGGCAAGGCGCGCGCTGTAATAGGCAAACAACGACGCCAGCGCGGATCCGGCGGCAAGCGACCAGAGCTCGAGACCGCGGCGCGCTTTCGCGCCGACGTGCTCGAGGATCAGCGTGACGCGGATGTGCTCGCCGCGGCTGAAGGTGTGCGCCAGCGCAAGGAAACCTGCCGCCGCCATGCAATAACCGGCGTAGGCGTCGGTGCCCGGAACGAACCAGCTGGAGAGGCGGCTCCCGATGCCGAGCAGCACGCACGCGAGCGTTCCCATCATGAACAACGCCGCCAGATAGCCGGCGGCGTCGTAGAGCGCGTCCAGCGCGCGGCGCACCTTCATTTCGCGCTTACATCCCGCGATACGCGTCGATCACCTTGCGTCCGTCGACGCCGGCCTTGCGCAGCCATTCGGCGAGCATGTAGTTGCCGACCTTGCGCAGGTCCGCGGTCAGCTGCTCGGACGGCACGATGATGATCATGCCCTTGCCCTTCAGCTGGTCGAGGTACCAGCCGTTCTTCTCCTCGGAGAGCTTCCAGCCGCGTGTCTCCGCGTCGGCGGCCGCCTTCAGCACCGCTGCCTGCGTGGCTTTGTCGAGCGCGTCGAATGCCTTCTGGTTGACGATGACGGCGTTCTTCGGCAGCCACGCCTGCGTATCGTAGAAGTTCTTGATGTGCTCATAGGTTTTCGAATCGAAGCCGGTCGCGCCGGAGGTCATCATCGAGTCGATCACGCCGGTCGCGAGCGCCTGCGACACCTCGGCGGCCTGCACCGTCACCGGCTGCGCACCGACGAGCTCGGCGATCTTCGACGTCGCGGGGCTGTACGCGCGCCACTTGAGGCCCTTCATGTCGGCCCCCGAATTCAGCGTGCGCTTCGAGTAGATTCCCTGCGGCGGCCACGGCACCGTGTAGAGCACCTTCATCCCCTGTTTCGCAAAATGCTCGTCGAGCGTCTTGCGCGATGCCTTGTACAGCTTGAGGGCGCCGCCGTACGACGTCGCGAGAAACGGAATGCCGTCGAGGCCGTAGAGCGGATCCTCGTTCTCGAAGTTGACGAGCAGGATCTCGCCCGCCTGCGCCTGGCCGCCCTGTACCGCGCGCTTGATTTCGGGCGCCTTGAACAGCGACGCGTTTGGATGGACGGTGATCTTGAGCTTGCCCGCGGTCGCCTTGTCGACGTCGCTCGCGAACTGCTGGATGTTCTCCGTGTGGAAATTGTTCGCCGGGTAGGCGGTGGGCAGGTCCCATTTCGTTTGCGCGAACGCGGGCAAGGCGAGCGCGAAAGCGGCGAGCGCGACGAATACGGACAGGCGTTTCATGGGGACTCCTGGGGCAGGCGAAACGAAGCGGGGCTCTGGGGACCCCGTTTGGCCGCGTTTTACCATAGATTGCCTCGCGGCGGCGAGCGACGGGCGCGCGTCGCGCGCAACCTATAATGGGCGGCATGTGGCAGTTCTGGATTGACCGCGGCGGCACGTTCACCGACATCGTCGCCCGCCGGCCCGACGGGACGCTCGTCACGCACAAGCTCTTGTCCGCCAACCCTGGCCGCTACGCGGACGCGGCGGTGCACGGAATCCGCGAGCTGCTCGGGCTCGCGCCGGGGGCGGCGATTCCCGACGGCGCGGTCGACGCGGTGAAGATGGGAACCACGGTCGCGACCAACGCGCTGCTCGAGCGGACGGGCGAGCGCACCGCGCTCGTGATCACGCGCGGCTTCGCCGATGCGCTGCGGATCGGCTACCAGAATCGCCCGAAGCTGTTCGTCCGCAGGATCGAGCTGCCGGCGCTTCTCTATGAGCGCGTGATCGAGGTCGACGAGCGGATCGGCGCTCATGGCGACGTCGTCGCGCCGCTCGATCTCGTGGCGGCGCGGCGCGATCTCGCCGCCGTGCGCGCGAGCGGCATCGAGGCGGTGGCCATCGTGCTGATGCACGGCTACCGGTTCCCGCAGCACGAGCGCGCGCTGGCCGCGCTCGCGCGCGAGATCGGGTTCGCGCAGGTCTCGGTGAGCCATGAAGTGAGCCCGCTGATGAAGCTCGTCTCGCGTGGCGACACGACGGTCGTCGATGCCTATCTGTCGCCGATTCTGCGGCGCTACGTCCGCCAGGTCGAGCGCGACCTGCAGAGCGATTCCGCCAACGCCGGACCGAGGCTGCAGTTCATGCAGTCGAGCGGCGGCTTGACGGATGCGCACCGCTTCCAGGGCAAGGACGCCATCCTGTCGGGACCGGCGGGCGGGGTCGTCGGCGCGGTCGAGGTGTCGCGCCTCGCGGGTTTCGACGCGATCATCGGCTTCGACATGGGCGGCACGTCGACCGACGTCACGCATTACGCCGGCGAATACGAGCGCGCGTTCGTCACCGAGGTCGCCGGCGTGCGCCTGCGCGCGCCGATGATGCGCATCCACACGGTCGCCGCCGGCGGCGGCTCGATCTGCACGTTCGACGGCGCGCGCTTCCGCGTCGGCCCGGAATCCGCGGGTGCCGACCCCGGGCCCGCCTCGTATCGGCGCGGCGGCCCGCTGACCGTCACCGATTGCAACGTGATGGTGGGCAAGCTCGATCCTGCGCTGTTCCCGAAGGTGTTCGGGCCGAACGGCGACCTGCCGCTCGATGCGGACGTCGTCCGCGCGAAATTCGCGTCGCTTGCGGCGGAGGTCGCGGCCGCGACGGGCCAGTCGCGGACGCCCGAGGCGATCGCCGCCGGCTACCTCGAGATTGCCGTCGCCAGCATGGCAAATGCAATCAAGCACATCTCGGTCGAGCGCGGCTACGACGTCACCGAATACACGCTGTGCTGCTTCGGCGGCGCAGGCGGCCAGCATGCGTGCCTCGTCGCCGATGCGCTCGGCATGACGCGCGTGCTGCTCCATCCCTTCGCCGGCGTGCTGTCGGCCTACGGGATGGGTCTTGCCGACGTCCGCTCGCTGAAGCAGCAGGCGGTCGAGGCGACGCTCGATGCCGCGTCGCTCGCCGCCGCCGGCGTGGCGCTCGATCGGCTGGAACATGCGGCGCGGGAGGACGTGGCCGCGCAGGGCGTTGCGACGGCGCGCATCGTGGCCAAGCGCACGCTCCATCTCAAATACGAAGGCACCGACACGACGCTCGAAACCGGCGTCGCCGACCTGGCCGGCATCGTCGACGAATTCGAGCGCCGCTATCGCCAGCATTACGGTTTCCTGATGCCCGGCAAGCCGCTGGTGATCGAGGCGGTGGCCGTGGAGGCGGTCGGGCGCTCGCACGACGTCCAGGATTCCGCGCCGTCGTTCGCGCCGCGCGCGGAACCGCTGCGGCCGCTGTCGACGCATCGGATCTACACCGACGGGGGCTTTCACGCGGCGCAAATCTTCGATCGAAAGGACCTGCGGCCCGATGACGCGATCGCGGGGCCGGCGGTGATCCGCGAGGACAACGCCACGACGGTGGTCGAGCCTGGCTGGCGCGCGACGTTCACCGACCGTGGCGATCTCGTCCTCGAGCGTGTCGAAGCCGCGCGCCGCGAGCATGCGGCCGGGACCAGCGCGGATCCGGTGCTGCTCGAGGTGTTCAACAACCTCTTCATGGCGATCGCCGAGCAGATGGGCGTGACGCTCGCCAATACGGCCTATTCGGTCAACATCAAGGAGCGGCTCGACTTCTCCTGCGCGCTCTTCGATGCCTCCGGCAACCTGATCGCCAACGCTCCGCACATGCCCGTGCATCTCGGGTCGATGGGCGAAAGCGTGCGCACGATCATCGACCGTCGCGCGGGGACGATGCAGCGGGGCGATGCCTTCGTGCTGAACGCGCCCTACAACGGCGGCACGCACCTTCCTGACGTCACCGTGATCGCGCCGGTGTTCCTCGACGATGCGCAGCCCGAGTTCTTCGTCGCGTCGCGCGGCCATCACGCCGACATCGGCGGCATCACGCCGGGATCGATGCCGCCTGCCTCGACGCACGTCGACGAGGAAGGCGTGCTGCTCGACAACGTCGTGCTGGTCGCCGCCGGCCGCTTCCTGGACGCCGAGATGCGCGCGTTGCTCGCCGGCGGCCGCTATCCAGCGCGGAACATCGACCAGAATCTCGCCGATCTCCGCGCGCAGGTCGCCGCGTGCGCGAAGGGCGCGGAGGAGCTCGCGAAGATGGTCGCGCACTTTTCGCTGCCCGTCGTGCGCGCCTACATGCAGCACGTGCAGGACAATGCGGAGGAGTCCGTCCGGCGGGCGCTCGACGTGCTGACCGACGGCCGCTTCGAGTACGAAATGGACAGCGGCGCGCGCATCGAGGTCGCCATCTCCATCGACAAGGCAAGGCGCGAGGCGAAGGTCGACTTCACCGGCACGAGCGCGCAGCAGCCGACCAATTTCAACGCGCCGTCCGCCGTCTGCAAGGCCGCGGTCCTCTACGTCTTCCGGACGCTCGTCGACGACGAGATCCCGATGAACGCCGGGTGCCTGAAGCCGATCCGCATCGTCATCCCCGACGGCTCGATGCTGGCGCCGCGCTACCCCGCGGCGGTGGTCGCCGGCAACGTCGAGACGTCGCAGACGGCGACCGACGCGCTCTACGGCGCGCTCGGCGTGCTGGCCGCATCGCAGGGAACGATGAACAACTTCACGTTCGGCAACGATACCTACCAATACTACGAGACGATCTCCGGCGGCGCCGGCGCCGGACCCGATTTCGACGGCGCGTCGGTCGTCCAGACGCACATGACGAACTCGCGCCTCACCGACCCCGAGGTGCTCGAATGGCGCTTCCCCGTGCGCCTCGAATCGTTCGCGATCCGGCGCGGCAGCGGCGGCGCCGGCCGCCACCGCGGCGGTGACGGCGCAACGCGGAAGCATCCGCTTTCTCGAGCCGATGACCGCGGTGATGCTGGCCAACCATCGGCGCGTCGCGCCGTTCGGCGTGGCGGGGGGTGCGCCGGGTGCGCTCGGACGGAACTGGGTGGAGCGCGCGGATGGTCGGCGCGAGGAATTCGGCGCAACCTTCGCGGTCGAAATGGGCGCTGGCGATCTCTTCGTGATCGAGACGCCCGGCGGAGGCGGATTCGGCACACCGGACGCGGCAAGCTCCTCTCGCGTGGGGATGCCGCCGGGCGCATAATCGCGCCCAAATTGAATTTCGAACGGAGGTAACGATGGCCGCCATCTACGATTTCAAGGTGAAAGACATCCACGGCAAGACCGTCGATCTCGATGTCTACAAGGGCAAGGTGCTGCTCGTCGTCAACACCGCGAGCAAGTGCGGCTTCACGCCGCAGTACAAGGGGCTGGAGAAGCTCTACCAGGACCTGCACGGCAAAGGCCTCGAGATCCTCGGGTTTCCCTGCAACCAGTTCGGCGCGCAGGAGCCCGGCACCGAGGAAGAGATCGAATCCTTCTGCGAGATCAACTACGGCGTGACGTTTCCGTTGTTCGCCAAGGTCGACGTGAACGGCGCCGATACCGCGCCCGTTTACAAGTACCTGAAGCACGCGAAGCCGGGGCTCCTCGGCTCCGAGGCGATCAAATGGAATTTCACCAAGTTCCTGGTCGACCGCGACGGCAAGGTGGTCGAGCGCTACGCGCCGAACGCCGAGCCGGAGAGTCTCGCCCCCGACATCCAGAAGCTCCTGTAACGTGCCCTTGCAGCGCCGTGTCGCCGTTGCGCTGGCCGTCGCCACGCTCGCGCTCCTTCCGCTGCGCTCTTCGGCGCAGTCGGACCCGAACAAGGTGCTGCACGTCGTGTTTCCGGTGGCCGAGACGGGGTTCGACCCGCAGGCATGGGTCGACGCGTACTCGGACTACATCAACACCGCGATCTTCGACCCACTGTACAAGTACGACTATCTCGCGCGGCCCTACCGCATCGACCCGAATACGGCAGCAGCACTTCCGACGATCTCCGCCGATGGGCTCAACTGGACGATCAAGCTGAAGCCAGGGATCTATTTTGCCGACGACCCGGCGTTCAAGGGAAAGAAGCGCGAGCTCGTCGCCGCAGATTACGTCTATTCCTGGAAACGGATCCTCGACCCCAAGGTCCATTCGGCGAATTTCCAGGTGTTCGACCAGATTTTCGTGGGTGCCGACGCGCTCGTCGCGAAGGCAAAGGCGACGGGCAGGTTCGATTACGACGCGCCCATGGAGGGGCTGCGAGCGACGGACAAGTACACGCTGCAGCTCAAGCTCACGCATCCGGCGTACAGTCTTCTGTCGGACCTCACCACGACGCCCACGGCAGCCGTTGCGCGCGAGGTGATCGATGCGTACGGCGATGCGAGCTCGTGGACGATGGCGAACCCGGTCGGGACCGGTCCCTACCGGTTGAAGGAGTGGCGTCGCGGCCAGAAAGTCGTGCTCGAAGCGAATCCGGGCTTTCGCACGACGCTCTTTCCGGAGAGCGCCGATCCCGCGGACAGGGACATCGTGACGGCGATGAAGGGCAAGCGGCTGCCGCTCATCGGACAGATCGAGATCAGCATCGTGGAGGAGAGCAACCCGCGCCTCTTGAGCTTCGAGAAAGGAGCCTTCGACTACCTCACGATTCCGGGCGATCTCGTCGCCAACGTCACCGACCTCGGTACCCGCCTCCAGCCGCGCTTCGCGAAGGCCGGCGTCAAGCTCGCCCGCGGCGTGCAGCCGGCGATCAACTATACGTATTTCAACATGGAGGATCCGGTGGTTGGCGGCTACGCGCAGGAGCGGATCGCGCTGCGGCGAGCGTTCGGCATGGCGTACAACTGCGAGGAGGAGATCCGCGTGCTCTGGCAGAACCAGGGCGAGTGCGCGACGCAACCGGTCCCGCCCGGGGTCACCGGCTACGATCCCGACTTCAAGGGCCACATCCAATACGATGTCAAAGGAGCCAAGGCGCTCCTCGACAAGTTCGGCTACGTCGATCGCGACGGCGACGGCTGGCGCGACCTTCCGGACGGCAAACCGCTCGTGATCTCCATGGGAACCACGACGGACGCGCGCGGCCGTCAATACGAGGAGATGTGGCAGCGCAGCCTCAATGCGATCGGCGTGAAGGTTGCGTTCGTGAAGCAGAAATGGCCGGAGCTCCTCAAGATGGGGCTCGCCGGGCAGCTGCAGATGTGGTATCTCGGCAACATCAGCACGACCACCGACGGGTACGGTTTTCTGGGGCTGCTTTACGGCGGCCATGCCGGACTGTCGAACCTCGCGCGTTTCAAGCAGCCGGATTTCGACCGCCTCTACGACCGCTCGCGCAGTCTGCCCGACGGCGCCGAGCGCACGAGAATGTTCCGCGAGATGTCGGCCATCGCGTCGGCGTACGCGCCGTGGTATTTCGACGTCTACCGTTACGAGAATGTGATTCGCTATCCATGGATAATCGGCTACAAGCACAACGTCTTCCAGGCCCACCCGTGGCAGTACTACGATCTCGACATGAAGATGGCGCGCACGCCGGTGGCGCAATGATTTCCCGTTTTCTCGTCAGGCTGATCGCCGCCGTGCTGTGCGCGGGAATCGCGCCCGCGGTCAACGGCGCCGACATGCACAAGGTGCTGCACGTCGCGTTCCCGGCGCCGGAAAACGGCTTCGACCCCCAGGCGTCGAGCGATCTGTACTCGAATTTCGTCAACCGCCAGGTGTTCGATCCGCTCTACAAATACGATTACCTGGCGCGGCCGTACAAGGTCGTGCCGAACACGGCGGCTGCGCTTCCGGAAATCTCCGCCGACGGTTGACGTGGACGATCAAGATCAAGCGTGGGATCTATTTTTCCGACGATCCGGCGTTCGGCGGCAAGAAGCGCGAGCTCACAGCCGACGACTATGTGTATTCGTTCAAGCGGCTGATCGATCCGAAGCTGCGGTCGAACAACGCGCAGATCCTCGACGATCGCCTCGTGGGCGCGAAAGCGGCGATCGACGCGGCGAAGAAATCCGGCGCCTTCGATTACGACGCGCCGTTCGAGGGCGCGCGCGCGATCGACCGCTATACGCTACAGCTCAAGCTCACGTTTCCTGCCTACGATCTGCTGGCCGACCTCACCGGGTCGTCTACGACGGCGGTCGCACGCGAGGTCGTCAAGGCCTACGGCGACCCGAACGGCTGGATCATGGAGCATCCGGTGGGCACCGGCCCGTACCGGCTCGCCGAATGGCGCCGCGGGCAGAAGATCGTGTTGGAGGCGAATCCGAATTTCCGCGACGAGTATTATCCGGCCAGCGCGCAACCGGAGGACCGCGCGCTGGTGGCGAAGATGCGGGGGAAGAAACTGCCCGCGATCGGCCGCGTGGAGATCAGCATCATCGACGAGTCGCTTCCGCGGTTGATCGCCTTCGATCGGGGCGAGCTCGATTACGTCACCGTGCCGGGCGACCTCGTCCAAAAGGTGCTGGACGGCGACAAGCTGAAGCCCGAGCTCGCCGCGCGCGGCATCGTGCTCGGACGCGGCGTCCAGCCGAGCGTCGTCTACACCTATTTCAACATGGAAGACCCGATCGTCGGCGGCTACGGCAACGACAAGATCGCGCTGCGGCGCGCGATCAGCATGGCCTACAACAACGAAGACGAGATCAAGGTGATCCGCCTCGGGCAGGCGACGCGCGCGACGCAGCCAATCCCTCCCAATGTCGTCGGCCACGACCCGGATTTCCTCGGCGGCGCGAAATACGACGTGGCGGGCGCCAAGGCGCTGCTCGACAAGTTCGGTTACGTCGACAAGGATGGCGACGGCTGGCGCGACATGCCGGACGGCAAGCCTCTCAAACTCACGCTGGCCTCCGACCCGTCGGCGATCTACCGCCAGTTCGACGAGCTGTGGAAAAAGAGCATGGACGCGGTCGGCATCAAGATCGAGTTCACGAAGCAGAAATTTCCCGACACGCTGAAGCAGGGGCTGGCGGGGCAGCTCCAGATGTGGGGCCTCGGCAACACCAACACGAACGACAACGGCAGCCAGTTTCTCGATCTGCTGTATGGCCCGCACAAGGGCACGTCCAACCTCGGCCGCTTCGACCTGCCCGAGTACAACGCGCTCTTCGACCGCGCGAAAAAGCTGCCGAACGGCCCGGAGCGCGTCAAGCTCTATCGCGAGATGTCGAGGCTCGTCGTCGCCTACGCGCCGTGGGTGCTCCACACCTACCGCATCGAGAACATCGTCTGGAATCCGTGGGTCGAGGGCTACAAGTACAACACGTTCGATCCGAACCCGTGGATGCTCCTCGACGTCGATCTCGCGCAGCGTCAGCGCGCGACGCGCTAGGCCGCCCGTGACGTCCGCATCGTTGCGCGTCGCTTGTTCGAAGCGTGGCGTGGGTCGCCGTTCTCGCGCTGGCGGCAGGCGCCGCCCCGGCCGCCGACACGGCGCGCTGGGCCGATCCCGCGAAAACGCTCCGCGTGATGTTTCCGGTCGCGGAAACGGGCTTCGACCCCCAGGCGACGCAGGACTATTACTCGAGCCACATCCACCGCGCGATCTTCGAGCCGCTGTACGAGTTCAGCTACCTCGCGCGACCCTACCGCTTCGTTCCCAATACGGCGACCGCAATGCCGGAGATTTCCGCGGACGGACGTACGTGGACGATGCACGTGAAGCCGGGCATCTACTTCGCCGACGACCCGGCGTTCAAGGGAAAGAAACGCGAGCTCACCGCCGCGGACTACGTCTATTCCTGGAAGCGGCTGCTCGACCCGAAGGTTCGTGCGCCATTCCTCTGGTTCGTCGAGAACAAGCTCGTCGGTGCCGACGAGGTGCTCGCGAAGGCGAAGGAAACCGGCAAGTTCGACTACGACGCGCCGATCGAAGGGTTGCGCGCGCTCGATCGCTACACGATCAGGATGGTCCTCAAGGAGCCAGACTATGTGATGCTTGGGCTACATGTCCCAGTCGCCGATGGCCGCCGTCGCGCGCGAGGTCATCGAGACGTACGGCGACGCTTCCGGCTGGGCGATGGCGAACCCGGTCGGAACGGGCGCGTATCGCCTCGCGCAATGGCGGCGCGGCCAGAAGATCATCCTCGAGGCGAACCCCAATTATCACGAGGAGTTCTTCCCGGAGGATGGCGAGCCCGCGGATCGCGAGCTCGTCGCGGCGATGAAGGGCAAACGCCTGCCGCAGATCGGCCGGATCGAGGTGTCGATCATCGAGGAATCGAATCCGCAGCTTCTCGCCTTCGACAGCCGCGAGCTCGACTACGCGAACGTGCCGCCCGATCTCGTCACCAAAGTGCTCGACCCGGCGACATCTCGCGCTGAAACCGCGATACACGGCGGAAGGCGTGCGTCTTGCGCGGATCATGGAACCGGCGCTGCGTACTGTTTTTTCAACATGGATGACCCCATCGTCGGCGGGTACACGCCGGACAGGATCGCACTGCGGCGGGCGATCGTGATGGCATTCAACACGAAGGACCTGATCGACGTCTGGTACCAGGGGCAGGCGGTGCGCGCGACGCAGCCGATACCGCCGCCGGTCGCCGGCCACAGCCCGGGCTTCGACGCCAACGTCAAGTACGACCCGGCGACCGCGAAGGCGCTCCTCGACCGCTTCGGCTACGTCGATCGCGACGGCGACGGCTGGCGCGACCTGCCGGACGGCAAGCCGTTCACGCTGATGATGGGGAGCTCGACAGCCGGTCGCGACCGCGAGCGCGACGAGCTGTGGAAGAAGAGCATGACGGCGATCGGCGTCCGCCTCGACTTCGTCAAGCAGAAGTGGCCGGATCTTCTCAAGATGGCGCGGGCGGGCAAGCTGCAGATGTGGCCGGTCGGCTGGATCACGACGTACGGCGAGGGCGACGCGTTCATGCAGATCATGTACGGCAAGAACGTCGGCCAGTCGAACCTCGGGCGTTTCGTCAATGCGGAGTACGACGATCTCTATCGTGCGTCGAAGCTCGTCCGCGACGGTCCCGAGCGGAACGCGATCTACCGCAAGATGGCGAGCATCCTCGCCGCGTACACGCCGTGGGACTTGGGCGTCTACCGCTACACGAACACGCTCGTGCGACCCTGGGTGCTGGGCTACAAGCGCAATGTCTACTTCGAGCATCCGTGGAAATACCTCGACATCGATCTCGCGCGCCGCAAATAGGATGGACCCGGCGCCCGCGGCCGAACGCCAATTGCCGCGCGCCGTATTTGTTGTGGCGACGCGACAGGCGGTCGGTTCGCGCGGCCGGAATGCGCGCCCGCAGATTGCCGCCGCCGCCGCACGCGCGTAAAATCCGCACCAGAACAATGCACGGTTGTCCCCAGGAGAATCCAATGACTCACGCGCGTCTTCGAATCCATGTGCCGCCCGCGTTCGCGGGCGCGGTGGTGGCGCGCGTCGGCGTCCGGGAGCTCGACCGCCGACTGGGTCTGTCGCAAGCAAGCCCGCCGTCGCCGCCGTGGCTCATGCGCGCGAACGGCAGCCGCATTACGTCGTACACGCAGTAGACGCCTGGCTGGATTTCCCGCCAGGCAGCAGGCGGGAAACCCACGCAACGCTCACCCGCCTGTCCTTTGGCGCTCCTTCGTGGGAGCGCGCCCCGGCATTTCCGGGCAACACAACGGAACCTACAGGCAAACCGATGTCGCAACTCCAGCGCACGTTGAAGCGCACTTTCAAGGGACTCTGGCGCAGTCAGGACTTCGTGCGCCTGTGGATCTCGCTCACGGTGACGGCGTTCGGCTCGCAGATCACGAATCTCGCGCTGCCGCTCACCGCCGCCGTCATGCTGCATGCGACGCCGTGGCAAATGGGCGTGCTGGTGGCGCTCGAGACGCTGCCGTTCGCGCTCGTCAGCCTGCACGCCGGCGTGCTGATCGATCGCGTGCGCAAGCTGCCGATCGTCATCGTCTCCGACATCGGGCGCGGCCTCGCGCTGCTGGCCATTCCGTTCGCCGCGTGGTTCGACCTGCTGTCGATGGACATCCTCTACGTCGTCGGCTTCTTCTGCGGCGTGCAGAACGTCGTCGGCGGGGCCGCCTATCAGGTGCTGCTCGCACAGCTCGCGGGCCGGCGGCGGCTGGTCGAGGCCAATGCCAAGGTGACGCTCGGCGAGACGTCGTCGGCGCTGATCGGCCCCGGTCTTGCCGGCGGGCTGATCCAGCTCCTCACCGCGCCGTTCGCGATCGTGCTGACCGCGTGCTCGTTCTTCGCCTCCGCACTGATGCTGCGGCGCATGCGCGCGCCGCACGACGTGCCGCATCCGGGACCGAACGCGTCGGTGACGACCGAGATCCACGAGGGACTGAAGCTCGTCTGGAACAACCGGACGCTGCTGGCGTTGGCGTGGGTCGCGGGGCTCTGGCAGATTCTTCACCACATGCAGATCGCCGTTCTGATCCTCTTCGCGACGCGCGATCTGGGTTTGTCGGCGGGCGCGATCGGGATCACGTATGCGTTCGGCGGCGTGGGCTGCGTCATCGCCGCCGGGCTGGCCGAGCGGCTTTCGGCGCGGTTCGGCGTCGGACCCGTGATCGGGCACGGCCTCTTCCTGACGGCGCTCGGCTGGCAGGCCTTCGGGCTCGTGTCGGGCGCGCCTGGATTCGCGACGCTGGCACTGGGTGGGGCGATGCTCGTCTTCGATTTCGGCGCGGTGCTCTACGCGATCAACTACCTGTCGCTGCGACAGGCGATTACGCCCGATCGTCTGCTCGGCCGGATGACGGCGACGATGCGTTTTCTCACCGTCGCCGCGGCGCCGGCGGGCTCGCTCGCCGGCGGCGCGCTGGCGACCGCCATCGGGCTGCGGGGGACGCTGCTGACGGTCGGCGTGCTGGGACTCATCCTGACCGCGGCCGCGGTGTTCTGGTCGCCGGTGCGACGGCACATGAAGCTGCCGGCGATCGCGGGCGATTGATGAAGTCCTGCGTGGTGATCGCCACCCTTGCGGCGGCCGTCGTCGTCACGGGCTGCGATGCGGTCAAATCGGCGGCGGCGCGGGCGGGGCTCACCGGTTTCGAGGCGCGCTGCGAAGCGTCGCTGCCGGAGACGCGCATCGAGGTGGTCACGGTGCCGGTCATTCCCACCATCGATCGCTCGCGGTCGCTTGGCGAGCTCACGTCGATGAGCGGCGACGCGGGTTCCGAGCTCCGCGCGCTCGGGCTCACGACGGCGGAAATCGGGTACAAGACCTCATTGGAAACCATGGGCATCGAGAATCAGGGCGACGGGCGCGTCTGCGCGCGGCCGTCGATCAAAGTCGAGCTCTCCGCAATGCCGATGACCGTCTACATCGGGCGGGAGATCGCCGGCGACCCGTGCCGCGAAGCGGTGGCGCTCGAGCATGAGACGAAGCACGTCGCGGTGTACCGGGACGAGCTGCCGCGGATCGCCGCGGACGTGCGCGCGCGGCTCCAATCGTCGTACGACAACCGGATTTTTTATTACCGCAGTCGGGCCCAGGCCCAGCGCGAAGCGCAAGCCGCGTTGGGCGCAGAGATCGGCCCGCTGCTCGAAGGCGACACGCACCGCATCAAGGAGCGCCAGCGCGCAGTCGACAGCCCCGAGGAATATGCGCGCGTTGCCGCTGCCTGCGGCGGGATGGTCGTGAAGTAGCCGCGCGCCCTACGGTTCCAGCTGAAAGGGGTAGACGGAGGGCAGCCGCAGAATCCGGGTGAGCTCGTCGAGCGCGCGCCGCGATTCTTCGAGGAGCGCCGGGTCGCCCAGGTCCGCGGTAGCGAGTCGATCGCGGTAATTCCTCCGGATCCAGTCTTCGAGCTCGGCGGCGAGCGCATCGTCGAGGAACACGCGCGCGCCGATCGCCGCGCGCTCGCGCGCGGTCAGCGCAACGCGCAGGCGCAAGCACGCCGGTCCGCCGCCGTTTTCCATGCTCTGCTTGAGATCGAACGTCAGGAGCTCGGCGATCCCGCCGCCGCTCGCGAGAAGCCGGTCGACGTACGCGCGCACCGAAGCGTTCGCGCGGACCTCCGTCGGCGCGACGAGCAGCATGCGGCCATCGGCGCGGGACAGGAGCTGGCTGTTGAAGAGGTAGGTGGCGACGGCGTCCGCGACGCTCACCTCCGTCTCGCGCACGACGATGGCTTCGAACTTTGGCCCGATGGCAGCGCGAAGCCGCGCGATGACCGCCGGCTGGTCGATCCATGCGTGCTCGTGGCAGAACAGCAGATGGCCGTCGCCGACGGCAATCACGTCGTTGTGAAAGACGCCGGCATCGATGGCGTCGGGGCGCTGCTGCGCGAACACGGTGCGCGCGGGGTCGAGGCCGTGGCGGCGCGCAATCGCTTCAGAAGCTTCTCGTGTCTGCCGCGCCGGAAATTGCCGGGGACCGCCTCCGGACTCGTCGAACGCCGCGCGGCCGTAGACGAAGAGCTCGACACCGGGCGCGCCATCGGCGCCGGCGAGCCGGGTGTGATTGGCGGCGCCTTCGTCGCCGAGCTGCGGGGCTGCGGGGAGCGGATCGTGGACGGCGAAATGCGTCTTGTCGGCAAAGATCGCGCGCAGCACGCGGGTGGTCGTTGCAGCCTCGAGCGAGCGGTGGAAATGGCTGACGAGATTCGCCGGCGTGAAATGGACGCGCCCGTCGGTCGTGTCGGCGGAAGGACTGACGGTGGCCGCGTTGGCAACCCACATCGCCGCCGCCGACTGGCATGCGGCGAGCATCCGCGGCGCCGAGCGCGCGGCCTGCGCGAGAATTTCGCGGTCGCTGCCGGCAAAACCGAGGGCGCGCAGCGCGGGCATGAAGGGCCGCTCGTGCGGCGGCAGCACGCCCTGCACGTAGCCGCGCGCCGCGAGCGCCTTCATCTTGGCGAGTCCCTGGAGGGCCGCCGCGCGCGGGTGAGCGAGCTGACGCGCGTGCTGCTCGGCGGCGAGGTTGCCGCGGGCGAGGCCCGAGTAGTTGTGCGTCGGTCCCGGGATGCCGTCGAAGTTGACGGCGGCGTCCGGCGCGGGGCCGATGGCGACCGCCGTCATCGGTCTCGCGGCGACAACGGGACCGCGCGCACGAGGTCGCCGTCGGCGACGCCGAGCTGCGCCGCCGCGTAGGGCAGGAGCGTAAAGCGGTCGAGCCGCGCGGGCGCCTGCACGAGCACGGCGCGATAGGATTCGAAGCGGCGATTCGTCACGAGCCACGCGACATCGCGCTTGAGGTTGTCCGGAACGGGCTCGCCCTCGCCGATCTCGACGGGGAGCACGCGGCTCCCGCGCACGGCATGGATGTTGTCGCGGAAGCATTCGACGGTCGGGCCGGCGTCGAAAATGTCGATGTAACCCTCGTAGCGGAAGCCTTCCTGCTCGAGCATCGCGCGCGCCGGTAGCGTGTCCGCGTGGACCTCGCCGATGACGGCGCGCGCCGCTTCGGGCAGCAGGTTCACATAGACGGGGTGGCGTGGCATCAGCTCGGCAACGAAAGCCTTCTGTCCGATGCCGGTCAGGTAATCGGCGGTCTTGTATTCCATCGCGAAGAAATGCCGGCCGAGGCCCTCCCAGAACGGGCTCCTGCCGTCGGCGTCGAGCTTGCCGCGCAATTCGGCGATGACCTTCGGCGCGAAACGGTCGGCGAAGTCGGCGATGAAGAGAAGCCTGCTCTTCGCCAGCAACGGCCCGTTCTTCGCATGGCGGAACGCCTGGTCGAGAAACAGCGAGCAGAGCTCGGTGTGGCCGGTGTGATCGTTCTCGAGGAACAGCGTGGGCACCGCCGTGTAGACCGACAGCGCGCGCGATGCATGGACGATCGTGCCGACGTGGTAGTTGTACCAGGGCTCGTTCAGGCCGACCGCCGCCTCGATCGCCGAGATGCCGACGACACGATTCGACGCCGAATCGACGAGCACGAAGACGTAGCACGCGTCGGCGCGCGACGCGGTGCCCGCAAACGACGCGAGCGAGCGCTCGATGCGCGACGAGAGTCGCTCGCGGTCGGCCGGCAGCGTGGTGAGTCCGTGCCCGGTACGCTCGGACAGAGCGAGCACCGCCGGGAGATCGTCCCGGGCGATCGGCCGGACGAAGAACATCGCCGTTACGTCAGCGCGCGGTTGAGCGCGCCTTCGAGGCGCGCGAGGCCCTCGAGGATCTCGTCGAGACTGATGACGAGCGAGGGCGCAATGCGCATGACGTCGGGTCCCGCCACCAGCACGATGAGCCCCGCGTCGCCGGCGGCCTTCATGACGTCCATCGCCTTGCCCTTCCACGGCGCATCGAGCTCGGCGCCGAGCCACACGCCTTCGCCGCGCAAATCCGCAAATACGCGGCGGCGCGCGTTGATCGCCTTCAGCCCCTCCATGAAGAGCGCATGTCGCGCCTTCACGCCGTCCAGGACCTCGGTCGTGTTGATGACGTCGAATACGGCGCCCGCG
Source organism: uncultured beta proteobacterium (assembly GCA_963811685.1). Lineage (GTDB taxonomy): Bacteria > Pseudomonadota > Gammaproteobacteria > Burkholderiales > Casimicrobiaceae > CAIWHR01. The sequence continues at coordinate 247,982 of CAWESK010000010.1, forward strand.
ACCGCGCACGCGAGCGGGTTGCCGCCGTAGGTCGTGCCGTGCACGCCGACGCCGAAGGCGCCCGCGATCTTGGTGGTCGTGAGCATTGCGCCGACGGGGAAACCGCCGCCGAGCCCCTTGGCGCTCGTCAGGATGTCGGGAACGATGCCTTTTTGCATGTACGAGAACAGCGTGCCGGTGCGTCCCATGCCGCTCTGGATCTCGTCCAGGATCAGGAGCGCGCTGTGCTCGTCGCAAAGCCGGCGCGCCGCCTGCAGGAACGCCGGCGTGCCGGGCGTCATTCCGCCTTCGCCCTGCATGGGCTCGAGGATCACCGCGCAGATGTCGTCGCCGCCCTCGTCACGGAAGGCGGCCTCGAGCGCGGCGACATCGTTGTACGGGATGTGCGTGAAGCCGGAAGGGTTCGGACCGAATCCCGACGAATATTTCGCCTGGCCGCCGGCGGTGACCGTCATCAGCGTGCGGCCGTGGAACGCGTTGAGCGTCGAGATCACGCGGAATTTCTGCGGGCCGAAGCGGTCGTGCGCGTAGCGGCGCGCGAGCTTCAGCGCGGCCTCGTTCGCCTCGGCGCCCGAATTGCAGAAGAACGCGCGCTCGGCGAACGTCGCGTCGATGAGACGCTTTGCCAATCGCAGCGCGGGCTCGTTGGTCATCCAGTTGGAGACATGCCAGAGCTTGCGCGCCTGCTCCTCGATCGCCTTTACCATCGCCGGATGACAGTGGCCGAGCGCCGTGACCGCGACGCCGCTCGCGAAGTCGATGTACATCCGGCCGTCCTGGTCCCAGACGCGCGAGCCCTCGCCGCGCACCGGCACGAACGGCGCCGGCGCGTAGCAGGGGACCATCAGCTGATCGAACGTCGCGCGCGTGACGGGCATCGTCGCAGCATTGCTCGAGGACGGCGCAATGTCGCGGCGAGACGTTGCCGCGATGACTTCTTTCGCCGACGACGCGAGGGGCGCTGACGTGGCGGAATCCGGAGGCGCGCTCATGTCGATGCCTCGATCGCCGCGACCACCTGGATCTCGACCTTGTACTCGGGGGCCGCGAGCGCTGCCTCGACGGTGGCGCGCGCCGGCGTCGCACCCGCGACGACCCACTGGTCCCAGACGGCGTTCATCGCCGCGAAATCGGCGATGTCCGGCAGATAGATGGTGGCTGCCAGGAGCCGCGCCTTGTCCGTGCCGGCTTCGGCGAGCAGAGCATCGATCTGGGCGAGCACCTGCTTCGTCTGGCCGCCGATGTCGGCCTTCGGGTCCGCTGCGACCTGCCCCGCGAGATACGCGGTGCCCGACGCGTGATGGATCACGAGCTGCGACATCCGCTTGCCGACGTGACGGCGTTCGATGGTCATGATGCGTTCCTGAACGGGGGCGGGCTCCCGAGGGGGCCTCCAGCGCATTGTAACGGAGATGACGCCCCCGATTCCCTCCCGCGTCCCCGGGGCGCAACAGGCGCTACGTGGCGCGGCGACCGGCCGCCGTCGTTGTCGCCGCCGCGCCATCCGCTTCGCGCGCGTAGCGGGCGTAGTGCAGGCGGCGAAATTCGGCTTCGGCCGGCTCGCCGCGCAACGCGAAGCTTCGTCCCGTCCGCGCGAACCCCGGATGATAGAAGGGGTCGGCCTCGATGAGCTCCCGCCAGCGGCCGAACATGGTCGCGATTTCGCGCTCGTTTTTCTCGTCGCCGCGGCTCACGCCCTCATGATGGATGACGACGACATCGGGATCGACGATCACGCGATAGCCTTTGCGCAGGAGCCGCAGGCAGTAGTCGACGTCGTTCCAGGCGACGCGCAGTTCCACGTCGTCGAAGCCGCCCATTTCGAGGAACAGCTTCCGCGGCGTGAGCATGCAGGCGGCGGTGACCGCTGCCACATCGCGGACCGCGCGCTTGTAGCACAGGGGACCGAGGTCGTCCGCTGCGTTCTTCTCGCCCTGGAAGTAGTGGCCGGTCAGCGCTTCGTGGCCCATCACGACGCCGAGATGCTGGATTCGCCCATCCGGGTACAGGAGCTTGGCGCCCACGGCGCCGACGCCGGGAAGGCGCGCAAAGCCGACCATGCGCTTCAGCCAGTCCGCCGCGACGATCTCGGTGTCGTTGTTGAGGAAGAGCAGATATTCCGCGTTTGTCTGCCGCGCCGCGGCGTTCATCAGCGCGGAGAAATTGAACGCTCCCGGCGAGCGAAGCACGCGGTGACGCGTGGCGCGCAGATACTCGAGCGTCTCCGGCCGCGCGCTGTCGTTGTCGACGATGATGATTTCGAGGGCCGGGTAGTCGGTAATGGCTTCCAGCGTCGACACGCAGCGGGAAAGGAGCTCGAGGCGGTCGCGCGTGGGGATGATGACGGCGATCGACGGCAACGCGGCAAAGCGGAAGTCGAGCCGGAACACGCCGACGCCGGCGCTGCGCGAAGGCTCCGGCCAGCTCGCATCCGCCTCGATCCCCGAGCGGACGAGATGCTCCTGCAACGCGGCGAGACCGGAATGAATCGAGTAGGCCTTCTGGGTGCCGCCCGACGATGTCGACTGCTCGTGGCGCCGCCAATGGTAGAGAACCTCGGGAACATGGACGATGCGCTGCGTCCGCTCGGCGGCGCGCAACGCGAGATCGTAGTCCTCGGCCCCGCGGAATTCGGACCGCAGGCCGTGGAGCTCGCGGACGAGACCCGCGCGATAGCACTTGATATGCCCCCAATACATGTACGACCGCAGCAGATCGGGGCTCCAACCCGGCTTGAGGCGCGGCTCCGCCCGGCCGCCGTCCGGCTCGAGGATGTCGTGATCGCTGTAGACGACGTCGACGCCGGGATTGGCGCGGATGGCCTCCGACAGCATCGCGACGGCGTCGCTGCGCAGCACGTCGTCGTGATCGCAGAACGCGATGTAGTCGCCGCTCGCCATGGCGATGGCGTCGTTGCTCGCGAGAGCGATTCCTCCGGCCTGCTCGCGCCGCTTCAGGACTACGCGGTCCGGATGTTGCGCGGCGAATTCCTGCAGGATGCGCCACGGCTCGGGCGACGCCGAGCCGTCGTCGACGGCGCACAGTTGCCAGCGATCGCTCGTCTGCGCGGCGATCGACGCGAGGAGCTCGCGCAGGAATGCGGCCGGGGTCTCGTGCACCGGGACGACGATGCTGATCAGCGGATCGGCGGGATCGCTGCGGTGCGGACGCGGGACGTCCCGCTCGTAAAGCGACATCCACGTTCTGTAGAGCGCCCGCTCCGCCTCCTTGCGCCCGTCCGGCGCGTTGCGGGGAAACCAGCGACGCCAACGACGAGCCGCCTGCTGGGCGAGCGGCAGCCGCATCACTTTCACGCGATGCTCGCCGATCGTTGCCGGCACGCAGACCGAGGATTTCGCCAGCACGGTGACCCTGATCTCCGGCGCCCATGAGCGTTGCGCGGGGATGAAGCAGTGGAACCCGCAATAAAGCGCGTGCGCAAAGTCCGGAAAGGCCCGCTTCACGTCGACGCGTGCTTCGAAGCACTGCAGCTCGCGCACCTTGATGCCGTCGACGAAGACTTCGATATCCACGGAATGTCCCGACGCGTCGAACGCCCATCCCTGCACCAGGAGCTCGTCCCCCGCAACGACGGCGGCCTCGCCGCGCGGGTGGTCGATGGCACCGCAAAGGCCTGCCGGCGCGTGCGGCGGCAGCGTTGCGCCGGCCTGCGGCTTGTCGGCGATCCCGCTCGTGCGCATCGGCAGGATCCTCATGTTGCCGAGGCCCTCTTCCGCGAACCAGCGGAGCAGCTCCTCTTCCGAGTGATAGCTTCGGTACTGGGGCGAGTACCAGTCGAAATTGAGGAACTCGGCGATCTTGGGCTCCGGATGGCCGCCCACGGCGAAGAGCGCGTAGAACTTGGCGAGCGCGATGCGGCCATCCGCCGCCGCGGCGTCGCGCCAGTACGTCATCCGTCCGAGCAGTCGGCAGACCTGGTAGAGCCAGGCGGGCGGCAAGCGGCAGGTGACGGGCCTGATCACGCGGTCCTGCACGAAATGCACCGCGCGCGCGTAGAGCCCCGACTGCCGCTCGGTCGGATAGAGCCAGACCGAGAAGCGCCCACCCGGCGCCACCAGCGCCGCGCTGCGCTTGAACGCCAATCGGCAATCGGGCGTGTGATGCAGCACGCCGACCGAATACACGTAGTCGAACGTCCCTGGGCGAAACGGTGGTTCCAGGATATTTCCCTGCACGAGCAGCACATTGGTCAGGCCACGCGTGTTCTCCCGCGCCCGCTCCAGCGAGTGGCTGAGGTCGAGACCGACGGCAAGCGCGGCATGCCGGGCGACGGTCTTCACGTACTTCCCCATTCCGCACCCCATCTCGATCACCGTGCGGCCTTTGATCGACGACGTGTCGATGCCGCGCACGTCTTCCTCGGTCGGCACATACGTGAAGATGTCGGAGAAGAACACGCGGCGGTAGAAATCGGGGTCGAAGCCCGTCAGCGCCGCGAGCGTGACGATGTCTTCCTCAGGGGTCGTCACCTGGTAGGTGTTCCACTCGAACCCGAAGGCGCGTGCCGTCTTCTCGTGGAGGCGCTCGAAGCGGCGGATCTCACCGTAGTCGGGATCGAAGCCCATCCGCGCGAGCACCGCGGCGTTGGCGCGGCAGAATTGCGTGGCGGAGCTGAGCGCGTTGGGGAGGATTCGCGGGATGCCGTTGGTGATCGGGTAGAGGCGCTGGCAGGGGCCGCAACGCAGGATGCCTTCGTCGATGTCGCCCTGCGCCTCTCGCAGCACGGTGAGCTCGAAGTCCCCGTGGCATTGCGGGCAGCAGAGGATGCGGGCGTGTTCGGTACGCAATTTCTTCGTGCTCCTTCAGGAAAGCGACATGCGGCCTTAGTCGATCTTGGCGCCCGAGTCCTTCACCACCTTCGCCCATTTCGCGGTCTCGGCCGCGATGTGCTTCGCGAAATCCTCGGGCGTTCCCCCGGCCGCGTTCGCGCCCTGCTTGGCGAGCTTCTCCTTCGCCTCCGGCGTCGCGAGCCACTTCGCGATCTCCGCGTTGAGCTTCGCGACGATCGCCGGCGGCGTGCCGGCCGGCGCAAGGATGCCGAACCACGACGACGCCTCGAAGCCGGGAAGGCCGGATTCGGCAACCGTCGGCACGTCCGGAAGCGCGGGCGCACGCGTGAGCGACGTGACGGCGAGCGCGCGCACCTTGCCCGCCTTGATCTGCGGCAGCGACGGCGGCAGGTTGTCGAACATCAGCTGCACCTGCCCGCCAAGGAGATCCTGCATGGCCGGAGCGCTGCCCTTGTACGGGATGTGGGTCATCTGCACGCCGGCCATCACCTTGAAGAGCTCGCCGGACAGGTGGATCGACGTTCCGTTGCCCGACGATGCGAAGTTGAGCTTGCCCGGATTCGCCTTCGCATAGGCGATGAGCTCGGCCACCGAGTTCGCGGGCACCGCGGTATTGACGACCAGCACGTTCGGAACGCCCGCGACCAGGATCACCGGCGCGAAATCCTTCACGTGGTCGTACGGCATCTTGGCGTAGAGGCTGGCGTTGATCGCGTGCGTGCCGACCGTTCCCATCTCGAGCGTGTAGCCGTCGGGCGCGGAATGGGCGACGAGCTCCGAGCCGATGTTGCCGCCCGCACCCGGTCGGTTGTCGACGATGACCTGCTGGCCCCAGGCCTCGGTCAGCTTCTGCGCGACGTCGCGGGCCAGGATGTCGGTCGCGCCGCCGGGCGGAAACGGGACGACGATCCGGATCGGTTTCACCGGGTACGTCTGGGCGGAGGCCCACGCGGCGACGAGCGCGAGGGATGCGCCGAGGGCAAAGCGGCGGAGCAGGGACGTCATGGCGAATCTCCTCTTCAATCGACTTTCGCGCCGGAGGCCTTCACGATGCGCGCGTACTTGGCGAGCTCGGCGGCAATGAACTGCGAAAACTGCTCGGGCGTATCGGGCGCGGGTTCCGCGCCGTCCGCCACGAAGCGCGCGCGGACGTCGGGAGCGTTCAGGATTTTCGTCACGTCGGCGTTCCACTTCGCGACGATCGCGCTCGGCGTTCCGGCGGGCGCGAAGAGGCCGTACCATGTGGAGATGTCGAACCCCGGCAGCCCCGCCTCGGCCATCGTCGGCAGGTCCGGCGCGAGGCTGGAACGCCGGGCGGTCGTCACCGCGAGCGCGCGCAGCTTGCCGCCCTTGACCTGCGCCATCGCGTTCGCGAGATTGTCGAACATGAATTGCGTGTCGCCTGCCAGCAGCGCCTGCGTCGCCGGCGCGCCGCCCTTGTAGGGAATGTGGACGGCGTCGGTGCCGGTCTCGACCTTGTACAGCTCGCCCGCGAGATGACCGGCACTGCCGTTGCTCCCCGAGCCGAACGACAGCTTGCCCGGATTCGCCTTCGTGTACGCGATGAATTCCACCACGTTGCGCACGGGTGAATTCGCGTTCACGACCAGCACGTTCGGCGTGACGGCGATCAGCGTGATCGGCGCGAAGTCCCGCACCGCGTCGTACGGCATGCTGGCATAGAGGCTCGGGTTCACCGCGTGCGTGGAGAGCGCGCCCAGCAGGATCGTGTATCCGTCGGCGGGCGCCTTGGCGACCAGGTCGGCCCCGATGTTGCCGCCCGCACCCGGTTTGTTCTCCACAACCACCGACTGACTCCAGGCTTCGGTCAGTTTTTGCGCGATCAGGCGTCCCGCAAAGTCCAGCGAGCCGCCGGGTGGAAAGGGCACGACGAGCTTCACCGGCTTCGCCGGATATCCCTGTGCCGTGGCGGGAGGAGCCGCGATGCCGCACGCCGCGGCGAGCGCCGTCGCAACAATTCGAAACCATGATTTCATCGCGGCAGAATCCCCGAATGCGCGTAACTCGCTCCATTCTAGCAAGCCGGGGCGTCGCGATTGCCGGAGACGGCTCCTCCGGCGCATAATTCAGCCCTTTGCCCACCTTTCAAGGCTCGCGCAGGACAATGAACAAACCTATCGTGGCGGCCGTTGCGGCGCTCGGCATCGCCATCGCGGCAGGTGCCGGTTACTGGTTCGGTCAGCAGCGAACGCCTGCGGAGGCGGCAAGCGCTCCGGGCGGAGCATCCGGCGCGCAGGCGAAAGGCGCCGCGCCGGCGGGCGTGACGGTCGAGGCGGTCAAGGTCATCACTGCCGCGTTGCCGCAGACGATCACCGCCGTGGGCAGCCTTCGCTCCGACGAGTCCATCACCGTGCGGCCGGAAGTGGCGGGCCGGATCAGTGCCATCGCCTTCAACGAAGGTCAGCGCGTTGCAAAGGGCGCGACGCTCGTCAAGCTCGACCCTTCCATCAACGAAGCGGACGTCCAGCAGGCGCGAGCCAACTTGAAGCTCGCGCAGTCGAAATTCGATCGCGCGACGGATCTCGCGAAGAGCAACTTCATCTCCGGCCAGGCCAAGGACGAGGCGGAGAACAATCTCCGCGTCGCCGAGGCGTCGCTGCAGCTCGCGGAGGCGAAGCTCGCAAAAACCGAGATCAAGGCGCCCTTTGCCGGGATCATCGGTCTGCGCGTGATGTCCATCGGCGATTACGTGAAGGAGGGCGCCGACATCGTCAATCTGGAGGCCATCGATCCGCTGAAGGTCGATTTCCGCGTCCCCGAGATCTACATGCGGCAGGTGCAGGTCGGACAGGCGCTCGAGGTGGCGCTCGACGCGCTGCCCGGCAAGACCTACGAAGGCAAAGTCTTCGCGATCAATCCGCTGGTCGACGCAACCGGCCGCTCGATCGTGATCCGCGCGCTCGTCAAGAACGCCGACACGGCTCTGCGCCCCGGCATGTTCGCTCGGGTGCGCCTCATCACGCGCGATCAGCAGGACGCGCTCGTGGTGCCCGAGCAGGCCATCGTGCCGCAGGGCGATGAGAAGTTCGTGTTCAGGATCGTCGACGGCAAGGCGCTGCGCACCCGGGTCACCGTCGGCCAGCGCCGCGACGGCAAGGCGGAGATCGTCAGCGGGCTCGCGGCGGGAGACACCGTGGTGAGCGCCGGTCAGCTGAAGCTCCGCGACGGCGTCGCGGTCGCGGTCGCCGGCAACGGCGCGCGCGCTGTCGCCGGCGGGGAGACGACGGAAGCGGCGCAACCGCCCGGAACGAGCGCGCCGGCGGTGCCTGCACCGAAATCCTGACCCGGTCCCGACGGCATGCAGCTTCCCGAGATTTGCATCAAGCGGCCGGTCTTCGCGACGGTGCTGTCGCTCATCATCCTGCTGGTCGGCATCATTTCGTACAGCCGGCTCTCGGTTCGCGAATACCCGCGGATCGACGAGCCGGTGGTGAGCGTGGTCACCGACTATCGCGGCGCGTCCGCCGAAGTGGTCGAGTCCCAGGTGACGAAGCCGCTCGAGGATTCGCTGGCCGGGATCGAGGGCGTCGAGGTGATGACGTCGCAGAGCAGGTCGGAGCGCAGCGTCATCAACGTTCGCTTCAGTTTGAAGCGTGACCCGGACTCGGCGGCCGCCGACGTTCGCGACAAGGTCGCCCGCGCCAGGGGCAAGCTTCCCGACACGATCGACGAGCCGATCATCGCCAAGGTCGAAGCCGATTCCAATCCAATCATCTACATCGCGGTCGAGGCGGGCTCGCTGACCACGCTCGAAGCGTCCGACTACGTGAAGCGCTACGTCCAGCCGCGGCTCTCGGTGCTGCCCGGCGCCGCGGACGTGAGGGTGTTCGGCGAGCGGCAGGTGTCGATGCGGATCAACCTCGACCGCTCGCGGCTCGCCGGCTACAAGCTCACGGTCCAGGATGTCGAGGATGCGCTCCGCAAGCAGAACGCGGAGATCCCGGCCGGGCGGATCGAATCACAGGCGCGCGAATTCACCGTCGTCGCCGAAACCGACCTCCGCACTCCGGAGCAGTTCAACGACCTGATCGTCGCCAACGTTGGCGGCTATCCGGTGCGCCTGCGCGACGTGGGGCTCGCCGAGATCGGCCCGGTCGACGAGCGGATCATCTCCCGGTTCAACGGCAAGCCGTCGCTCAATATCGGCGTCATCAAGCAAGCGGTGGCCAATCCGCTCGACCTGTCGAATGCGGTGAGAGCGGAAGTCATCAAGATGAACGAGAGCATGCCGCCCGGCCTGAAGCTCATCGTCGCGTACGACACGTCGGTCTTCATCGATCGCTCGATCAAGTCGGTGTTCGAGGCGATCGGAGAGGCGATCCTGCTGGTCGCGCTCGTCATCTTCTTCTTCCTGCGCAGCGTGCGCGCATCGTTCATCCCGATCGTGACGATCCCGGTGGCGCTGATCGGCGCGTTCGGGCTCATGTATGCGTTCAATTTCACGATCAACACGCTGACGCTGCTGTCGATGGTGCTCGCCATCGGGCTCGTCGTCGACGACGCGATCGTCATGCTGGAAAACATTTTCCGGCACATCGAGGAAGGGATGCCGCCGCGTCAGGCAGCCATCGAAGGGTCGCGGGAAATCGGGTTCGCGATCGTGGCGATGACGCTGACGCTCGCCTCGGTGTTCGCGCCGCTCGCCTTTGCGACCGGCCGCACCGGTCGCCTCTTCATCGAGTTCGCGTTGACCTTGGCGGGTGCGGTGATCGTCTCCGGGTTCGTGGCGCTCACGCTGTCGCCGATGATGTGTTCGCTGCTCCTGCGCCACCAGGAGCGGCATTCATGGCTCTACAACGCAATCGAGCGCGGACTGACCGCGTTGACGCAAGGGTATCGCCGCGTCCTCACCGCTGCGCTGCACAACCGGTGGGTGATCGTGCTTCTTTGGTCGGCGGTCGCCGCGCTGGGCGCGGTATTCTTCGGGCTGCTCAAGGCGGAGCTTGCGCCCACCGAAGATCGCGGCGTGCTCTTCGGTCTGGTCTCGGCGCCGCAGGGCTCGACGCCCCAGTACACGGCCGACCAGATCGTTCCGATCGAACGGTTCTACCAGGATATTCCCGAAGCCGCCGCCTACACGGCGATCTCGGGCTTCCCCACCGTCGTCGACGGCATCGCGGTGCTGCGCCTGAAGGCATGGGAGGATCGGACCAAGAAACAGCAGCAGATCACCAACGAGCTGCGGCCAAAGCTCGCGACGATACCGGGCGCACTTGCGTTTGCGCTCAACCCGCCGTCTCTTGGCCAGTCGTTCCGCTCTACGCCGGTCGAATACGTCATCATGTCCCAGGTGCCGTATCCGGAGCTGCAGCGAATCGTCGACCGCTTTCTCGACGAGGCAAGCAAGTATCCGGGTGTTCTGAATCTGCAGACGGACCTGCGTCTCAACACCCCCGAAGTGCGCGTCACGATCAATCGCGACAAGCTGTCCGATATCGGCATCGGCGTCGACACCGTCGGCCGCACGCTGGAGACGATGCTCGGCGGCCGTCAGGTGACTCGTTTCAAGAAGGACGGTGAGCAGTACGACGTCATCGTCCAGGTGGCGCCGCTCGATCGCTCGACGCCTGCCGACATTCGGGACACGTATGTCCGCGCGCGCGACGGCGGCATGGTCCAGCTCTCCAATCTCGTCGATTTGCGCGAAGGAGTGGCGCCGCAATCGCTCAACCATTTCAACCGCCTGCGGGCGGTCAAGGTCACCGCGACGCTGGCCCCCGGATATGCGATCGGCGAAGCGCTGCAGGCGATGAACGATGCCGCCAAGCGTGCGCTGCCGCCGACCGCGCAGACCGACCTCGACGGGCAGTCGCGCGAATTCCGCTCCTCGGGCGGCGAGATCTATTTCACGTTCGTGCTGGCGCTCGCGTTCATCTATCTCGTGCTGTCCGCGCAGTTCGAGAGCTTCAAGCATCCGTTGGTCATCATGCTGAGCGTGCCGCTGTCGATGACCGGCGCGCTGTTCACCCTCTGGCTGGCGGGCGGGACGCTCAACATCTACAGCCAGGTCGGGCTCGTCACGCTGGTCGGCCTCATCACCAAGCACGGAATCCTGATCGTCGAGTTCTCGAATCAGCTCCGCGCAAAGGGCGAGGCGCTGCTCGATGCGGTCGTCGACGCCGCAACGCTGCGCTTGCGGCCGATCCTGATGACGACCGGCGCGATGGTGCTGGGCGCGCTGCCGCTCGCGCTTGCCACCGGTGCCGGCGCCGAATCGCGGACGCAGATCGGCTGGGTGATCGTCGGCGGGATGACGTTCGGCACGTTCCTGACGCTGTTCGTCGTCCCCACCGCGTACACGCTGCTTGCCGGCGAGCGTCACGCCGGGGCAAAGCCGCGGACAAGCGTGCCGGCTGCGCAGCCGGGTCACGCCGACTGACCGCGGCCGCCGCCAGGGCGATCCGAATCGCCGGCTGAGTGTCGCGGATCGGCGCATTGCAATAGAATCGACACCCACAAGAGGCACACTGCCCGTTCGTGCTCGTTTGCATTCCATCCCGAGGAGGCGTTCCATGATCGACCGCATGCGCATCACCCGCTTCGCGCTGGCGCTCGCCGCCGCTGCGATTCCGCTCACGTATTCCGCGGGGGCGCTCGCGGTGACCGAGATCCAGTGGTGGCACTCGATGACGGGCGCCAACAACGATCGGGTCAACGTCCTCGCCAAGCGCTTCAACGAAAGCCAGAGCGACTACAAGGTGACCGCGGTCTACAAGGGACAGTACGACGAATCGATGACCGCGGCAGTCGCCGCCTATCGCGCCGGGCAACGCGCCGGCGTTGCTGCAGGTCTTCGAGGTCGGCACGGCCACGATGATGTCGGCGAAGGGCGCGATCAAGCCGGTCTACGAGGTGATGGCGGCCGCCGGCGAGAAGTTCGATCCGAAAGCGTACGTGCCGGCCGTGGCCGGCTACTACACGAACACCAAGGGGCAGATGCTGTCGTTCCCCTTCAACAGCTCGACCACGGTGTTTTATTACAACAAGGATGCCTTCGAAAAGGCGGGCCTCGATCCCAATCAGCCGCCCGCCACGTGGCAGGGCGTGGTCGCCGCCGCCGCGAAGATCAAGGCGGCCGGCGTGCTGCCTTGCTCGTTCACGACCGGATGGCAGTCGTGGGTGCAGCTCGAGAGCTTCAGCGCCTGGCACAACGTTCCGTTCGCGACCGAGCAGAACGGATTCGCCGGCAATCGACCCCAAGCTGCTGTTCAACGGCCCGCTCCAGGTCAGGCACATCGCCGACATGCAGGACTGGCTGAAGAAAGGCTACTTCACCTATGCCGGTCGCAATAACGAGCCGGAGGCGAAGTTCTACAGCGGCGAATGCGCGATGATGACGTCGTCGTCCGCCGCGTACGGCACCGTCAAGCAGAACGCGAAGTTCAAGTTCGGCATCGCGCCGCTTCCCTATTACGCGGAAGTCGCCGGCGCGCCGCAGAACACGATCATCGGCGGCGCGAGCCTGTGGGTGATGGGCGGCAAGTCGAAGGACGAGTACAAGGCGGTGGCGAAGTTCCTGACCTTCCTGTCGAAGCCGGAGATCCAGGCCGAGTTCCATCAAGCCACGGGCTACCTGCCGATCACGATGGCCGCCTACGAGCTGACGAAGCAATCCGGCTTCTACGACAAGAACCCCGGCACCGACGTCTCGGTCAAGCAGATGATCGTCAAGACGACCGACAAGTCGCGCGGCGTGCGGCTCGGCAACTTCGTGCAGATCCGCACGATCATCGACGAGGAGCTGGAGGACGTCTGGAACGGCAAGAAGACGGCCCAGGCCGCGCTCGATTCCGCGGTCACGCGCGGCAACGAGCAGATCGCGAAATTCGCGCGGACCGCGAAGGAATGAATGAGCGGGAGCGGCAGGCGTAGTCCTCGTGGCGCCCGGCCGCGGTCGGGCGCCTGCCTGATTGCGTAACGCGACCGGCGCTCACCGATGGCGATGGAAAAGCGCGCGAGGTTCCGGTCCGCGTGGCTGCCCTACGCGCTGGTGGCGCCGCAGATCGCCGTCACGCTCGTCTTCTTCTTCCTGCCGGCCGGCGTGGCGGTCTACCAGTCGCTGCACATCCAGAACGCGTTCGGCGGCAATCTGGAGTTCGTCGGGCTCGACAACTTCCGCGACCTCTTCAGCGACGAGCTGTATCTCAATTCGTTCAAGGTCACGGCGCTCTTCTCCGTGCTGGTCGCCGGACTGGGCCTCGTCATTTCGCTGATTCTCGCGGTGTTTGCCGACCGCATCATCCACGGCGCGGGAGTCTACAAGACGCTGCTGATCTGGCCGTACGCGGTGGCGCCGGCGATCGCCGGCGTGCTCTGGATGTTCCTCTTCAACCCGACGCTCGGCATCGTCGCGCATTGGCTGCAAGAGCGCGGGCACCGACTGGAACTACCTGCTCTATGGCAACCAGGCGATGCTGCTCGTCGTGATCGCCGCGGTCTGGAAACAGGTGAGCTACAACTTCCTCTTCTTTCTGGCCGGCCTGCAGTCGATCCCCAAGTCGCTGATCGAGGCGGCGGCGATCGACGGCGCCGGGCCGGTGAAGCGCTTCGTGACGATCGTGTTCCCGCTGCTGTCGCCGACGACGTTCTTCCTGCTCGTCGTGAATATTGTCTTCGCGTTCTTCGACACGTTCGGCATCATCGACGCCGTGACCTCCGGCGGGCCCGGCCAGGCGACCGAGATCCTCGTGTTCAAGGTGTTCAAGGACGGCTTCAAGTCGCTCGACATCGGCGGGTCGGCGGCGCAGTCGGTGGTGCTGATGGCGATCGTCGTCACGCTCACGGTGATCCAGTTCCGCTACGTCGAGCGCAAGGTTCAGTACTGATGATCGAGCATCGCCCGTTCCTGACGTTCATCAGCCACGCCGTGCTGATCCTGGGCGTCGCGATCGTCGCCTTCCCGCTCTACGTGACGTTCGTCGCGTCGACGCGCACCGTCGAGGAGGTCCTCGCCGCGCCCATGCCGTTGACGCCCGGGTCGCATCTGATCGACAACTATCTCGCCGCGCTGACGCACGGCGCGGGCGAGTCGACGGCCGGCGTCGGCCGGATGATGCTGAACAGCCTCATCTCCGCGCTGGTGATCTCGATCGGCAAGATCGTGATCTCGCTCCTGTCCGCGTTCGCGATCGTGTACTTCCGGTTTCCGCTGCGCACGTTCTTCTTCTGGATGATCTTCGTCACGCTGATGCTGCCGGTCGAGGTGCGCATCCTGCCGACCTACCAGGTCGTCTGCCGATCTCGAGATGCTCGACACCTACGCCGGCCTGACGATCCCGCTGATCGCGTCGGCGACGGCCACCTTCCTGTTCCGCCAGTTCTTCCTCACGATTCCGGACGAGCTCGCCGAGGCGGCGCGCATCGACGGCGCCGGGCCCGATGCGGTTCCTGGTCGACGTCGTCGTGCCGATGTCGAAGACCAACATCGCGGCGCTGTTCGTGATCCTGTTCATCTTCGGCTGGAACCAGTACCTGTGGCCGCTGCTGGTGACGACACAGGAGTCGATGTACACGACGGTGATCGGCACCCGACGGATGATTTCGGGCGGCGATGCGGCAACGGAGTGGAACCTCGTCATGGCGACCGCGATGCTGGCGCTGCTGCCGCCGGCGATGGTCGTCATCGCGATGCAGCGGTGGTTCGTCAAGGGCCTGGTCGACAGCGAGAAGTGACGATGGCCAACGTCCAACTCAGAAACGTCAAGAAGAGCTACGCCGGCAACGAGGTGATCCACGGGATCGATGCGAGCGTCGCCGACGGCGAGTTCATCGTCATCGTCGGACCTTCGGGATGCGGCAAGTCGACGCTGCTGCGGATGGTCGCCGGGCTGGAGGAGATCACCGGCGGCGAGATCGTCATCGGCGACCGTGTGGTCAACGCTCTCGAGCCGAAGGATCGCGATATCGCGATGGTGTTCCAGAACTACGCGCTTTATCCGCACATGAGCGTGTTCGACAACATGGCCTACGGCCTCAAGATCCGCGGACTCCCGAAGGACGACATCAGGGCGCGCGTCGATCGCGCGGCGTCGATCCTGGAGCTCGGGCCGCTGCTCGAGCGCAAGCCGCGCGCGCTCTCGGGCGGGCAGCGCCAGCGCGTCGCGATGGGGCGCGCGATCGTGCGCGAGCCCGCGGTGTTCCTGTTCGACGAGCCGCTGTCGAACCTCGATGCGAAGCTGCGCGTGCAGATGCGACTCGAGATCCAGAAGCTGCACCGTCGGCTCGGGACCACGAGCCTCTACGTGACGCACGATCAGGTCGAGGCGATGACGCTCGCGCAGCGGATGATCGTGATGAACGCCGGCCGCGCCGAGCAGGTCGGCACGCCGATGGACGTCTACGAAAACCCGGCGACGCAGTACGTGGCGGGATTCATCGGCTCGCCGTCGATGAATTTTCTCGCCGGCAAGTCGGAGGGGGGCGGCAGAATCGCGCTCGATCACGGCGGCGCCGTGCGCCACGCGTCGGGCGCAGCCGAGGCGGGGCGTCCGGTGACGGTCGGCATCCGCCCCGAGCATCTCGCTCCGTCGAGCGCCTTCGATGCGCACTTCTCGGGGACCGTCGAGATGGTCGAGCAGCTGGGGGCGGACACGCTCGTGCACCTCGCGCACGGCAAGGATCTTCTCACCGCGCGCCTCCCTCACGGCGCGCATCCCGACGCGGGGTCGACGCTGCACCTGACCGCGGACCCCGCGCGCGTGTATCTTTTCGACGCCGCCACCGGCGCGAGGATTCGCTGAGATGACCGCCAACATCGCCAGGGACTGGCCCTATCCGCGCCTCATCGCTCATCGCGGCGCCGGCAAGATCGCGCCCGAGAACACGCTGACCGCGATGCGCGTCGGCCACGCGCACGGCTACCGGATGGTCGAATTCGACGTCAAGCTCGCCGCCGACAACGTGTCGTTCCTGCTGCACGACGCGACGCTCGAGCGGACGACGAGCGGCCGCGGCCGCGCCGATGCGTTGCTGTGGCGCGAGTTGTCGCGGCTCGACGCGGGCGGGTGGCACTCGGCCAAGTATGCGGGCGAGCCGCTGCCGACGCTGGCATCGATCGCCCGCTGGGCTCGCGCGCATGGTGTGGCCTGCAATATCGAGATCAAGCCGACGCCGGGCCGCGAGCGGGAGACGGGCGCGGCCGTCGCGCTCGACGCGACGACGCTCTGGAGGGATGCCGAAACGCCGCCGCTGCTGTCGTCGTTTTCCGAGGCGGCGCTCGAAGCCGCGCGCGACGCCTCCCCCGCGCTGCCGCGGGCGCTCCTGCTCGACACGGTGCCGGCGGACTGGGAGGCGCGCCTCGCGCGTCTCGAATGCGTCGCGATCGACGTCGACCACGAGTTGCTCACGCCGGGGCTGATCAGCGACGCCCGGGCTTCGGGCTATCGCGTGCTTTGCTACACGCCCACCACCGTCGAGCGGATCGGCGAGCTCGCGGCATGGGGCGTCGATGGTCTCATCACGGACGCCGTCGATCAGATTCCGGCGGACTCGTTGCCGCCCGCGCCACCGCTGCCCGCGTGAATGTGCGACTAGCGCCGGAACCGCGGTCGGGCGCCGGATTTGCCGCTCGTCGATCGGCAGGTTGATCAATCCCGCGGCGACGCCCAGCGCGATCGATATCCACCAGACGATATCGTAGCTGCCGGTCGTGTCGTAGAGGCGTCCGCCCAGCCACGCGCCCAGGAAGCTGCCGATCTGGTGGCTGAAGAACGTCACTCCGGACAGCATCGCGAGATAGCGGACGCCGAAGATCGTCGCGACGATGCTGTTGGTCGGCGGGACGGTGGACAGCCACAGGAGGCCCAGCGCCGTCGCGAACAAATAGACCGACAGCGCCGAGATCGGCATCCACAGGAACAGGGCGATCACGACGCTGCGGCCGAAATAGATCGCCGACAGGATGTAGCGCTTGGGCATCCGCGAGCCGAGCCAGCCGGTCGCGTAGGTGCCGATGATGTTGAAGAGGCCGATCAGCATCAGCGCCGTGACGGCGACGTGCGGCGGCAGGCCCTTGTCCGCGAGATAGGCGGGAAGGTGCACGCCGACGAACACGACCTGGAATCCGCAAACGAAAAATCCGATCGTCAGCAGCATATAGCCCCGGTGCCCGATCGCTTCGCGCAATGCCTGCGCGGCGGATTGGGCGAACGCATGCGTTGTCGTGGCGCGCTTTTCGGCGAGCGCGACGGCAAGCGGTCCCATCAGCACCGCGATCCCTCCCAGCGCGAGCAGCGCGCCATACCAGCCGAGATGCGAGATGAACACCTGCGTGAGCGGCAGCAGCGCGAACTGGCCGAAGGAGCCCGCCGCGGCCGAGATGCCGAGCGCCATGCTGCGCTTTTCCGGGGGGTACGCGCGGCCCAGCACGCCCGAGATCACGCTGAACGTAAGTCCCGAAAGACCGGTCCCGATCAGAAGGCCGCAGGAGAGGACGAGCGCCAGCGGCGTCGTCGCATGGGCCATGGTGACGAGGCCGAGCACGTACAGCACGGTCCCGGCGAGCACGACCTTGGCGGTGCCGTAGCGGTCGGCGAGCATGCCCGACACGGGCTGCATCAGACCCCACATCAGGTTCTGCACCGCCATCGCGAGCGCGAACGTCTCGCGGCCCCAGTGGAGGTCGGCGCTCATCGGCTGCAGGAAGAGGCCGAAGCCGTGGCGCACGCCCATCGACAGCGTGAGCACGAGGCCGCCGCAAACGAGGACGACGGTGGGAGTGCGCCAGTCGGCGCGCGTAGACGTGGTCGACACGGGAGTCTCCGGGACGGAATGCGTCAGCGGTCGAGGCCGCCGGGATCGGGATGCAGCGCCTCCAGTTCGCGGAGCGTTGCGACGAGCGCATCGATCTTTCCCGCGCCGAGACGATCGGTGACCTGCGCCTGCGCGCGCAGCCAGTACCGCTCGGCCGCGCGCAGCGCCTTTTCACCATGGCGCGTCAGCGAGATCTCGCGCGTGCGCGCGTCGCGGCCGGCAACGATGGCGACCAAGCCCCGCTCGACCAGCGGATCGAGCGTGCGCGACAGCGCGGTGCGGTCGAGCAGCAGCGCTTCGGCGAGCGCCGACATCCGCGACGGTCCCTCGCGCGCGAGCGTGCGCAGCAGCGAGAACTGCGTGACGCGCAGCCCCGAGGGCGCCATCACGTCGTCGTAGAGCTGCGTGAGCGCGCGGGTGGCACGCCGCAGCCGGCCGCAGGTGCAGGCGGAGGAGAAAGGTGCAAGGGCGGCAGCAGTCATCAGGCGGAGGTCCGGTGCATATGCACGCAAATGCGAGTATATGCACCTTTTCTCGGTGAGTCAATTCTCGACATGCCAACTCCGTCCTTCGTGCTGGCAAGTCCCGTGGAATCGCGTTCACGACGGAATGGCCTTCTGAACCCAGAACTTGTACATTCCCGCGAATGTATCGGGGAACGCGATCTCGTACAGGCGCCAGTTGTCGAGATTGGTTCGCGTCGAGTCGTCCGGGTACCGCTTCGCGTAGTCCTTGATCACATTTGAGTCCAGCACAAACCCGATGAACTGGAGGCCCGCTTGTTCCAGCGCCGCCTTGATCCCGGGCATCGTAAACCTGTGCTCCTGAACGTGGAACAAGAGGTCGCGGCATTCGCTCGTCGCGTAGAAATCGAACGACGCCGTCAGTTGGTCAAATCGACTGCCGCTCGCGATCAGGTCCTGTCGACAGCGCCGAATGTCTTCCGGAGACGAAGCATAGCCACGCTCGGCGATGAAGTGCCTCGTTTCGACCACCACTCGCCGCGCGGCCTCGCTATACAAGCCGAGGCGCATGAACCCGCCGGGTCGGAGCAGCGACAGCAGCTCCCGCAATCCCACGAGCGGATCCTCCAAATGGTGCAGCACGCCACTCGACGAGATGACATCAAACGTTCGACCGATCGCTCGCACGTTCAGGATATCGCCCTGCGCGTACTCGATGTTCGCTAAGCCCGATTCGCGAGTCTTGCGCGCCGCGTAGCTCAGACTCGACAAACTCAAATCGATCGCGAGGATCCGGGCCTCCGGAAGCGCCCGCGCTGCTTCGATTGACTCCGCACCAGTACCACACCCGGCGATAAGCATGTCGATTTGGCCGCCCTTGCCGAGCGTGCGCAACGGTGCGGTAGGAAATTGCCTGCGCAGGTACGCGTCGATCGACGGAGCTTTGCGTGAGGTTGGCAGCCTGACCCACCGCGGATACGGACTTTCTTCATATTGTTGCCGCACCGAGGTCGATACGCCGGCGTCGATCGGCGTGAGCCGAGGCATCGAGGAGCGCAGACGCTGCTCTTCCATGGGCTCGACGACTTGCTGCTCGAGCAGTGCGCGGATCGATTCAGGATGTGCGCGGCCCAGGAGCGCTTCCGAACCGGGGATCGAGAACAATGGAAAGTACGCCGCGATCGTTGCGATTAGCAACGCCGGTGTCGCTAGTCCTCCTTGGAGCGCGGAAATGATGTTTTGTCGAAGTCGAGTTGCCCGTTCGAACTCTTCGTTGCTTCGAAAGAACACGTATTCGTTGATGAAGCATTGCTGCGCGAGAGCACAGTAGAACGCGAGGATGTCGTCCGGCGGGCCGAGGCCGGGCCCCGTTGCGAGCGCCGCGTCCAGCATCGTCCGTCTGACCATCGTCAGGCAGTGCTCCAGCGCGACGTCGCAAACGGGAAAAGCTCCGAGCGACGCGCGCAGCACGGGATCGCGGGACATCGCAACCAGGCCGGACGTCCCGAAGAGTTCTATGGCCGCGAGCGTGTTTGGCCAAGCGTCCTCTGCCCGTGCAATGCACTCCCGAATTTCCGGATCCGCTTTGATAAGGCTGGCGGCCGTTCTCGAGAGTTCCATTCTCGGCGCCCACGTCTCCGATATCGCGCGCGCGACAAGCAAACGAATCGATTCGTCGCTTCCGCCGAAATCAAGATTCTTGATGCATTGAACAAAGTTTGTCTTGAATTCGGCCCGCTCGTCCAATTGGAGCGCACGCTGAAAGCTGGCGGCCGCGGCACCCAACTGCCCGAGTCCAGTCAGCGCATTGGCGCGGTTATTGTGGGCGATAGCGTTGGTTGGGTCGAAGAAAATGGCTTCGTCGTAGCTCTCGACCGCCTGTTCCAATTGACCCCGGGTCTCGAGCACCAGGCCGAGGTTGATGTACGCTTCAGTTAAGTTCGGCTTTAGGACAATTGCCTCGCGATAGGTAGCAAGTGCTTCGTCAAAGTTACCCTGTTCCCGGAGCGCATCGCCGAGACTCATTCGCGCCGGGGCGTAGTCGGGTTTGATCGCCAGTGCCCTGCGAAAACTCGAAACAGCCTCCTCTAGCTTCCGTTGCTCTTTGAGTACGTTTCCGAGGTTGAAATGAGCGACGGCAAGATCCGGCATCAGCGAAATTGCCGTGCGGCAGCTGGCAGCAGCTTCGTCCAGTCTTCCAAGTCGCTGCAGCATTGCGCCCAAATTTGTGTGCACTTCAACAAGATTCGGATTGAGTGCAAGTACCTTGTGGCAACTTTCCACCGCTTCGGTTAGATCGCCCTGTTCCCTCAGAGCGTTCGCGAGGTTGTAGTGCGTCTCAAGAGAGTCGGATCCTGGCGAAACGGTGCTACGGGAGTCGTCGGACTGCCGACCCCTTGGGTGCGTGAATCCCGAGCCGAGCCCGCTCGGAGATCATTTCCTGGAAAGCCGTGAAGATGCGGCGCATTGCGGGTCGCTTGTACGGATACAATGCGCGGTCGTCGAAGTCATGAACGATTGCTGCATTGTCGACTTCGAAGACGAGCAGCCTCCCGTCTGAAGTTTCCGCGCAATCGATCGTCAGGTAGTCCAATCCCAGCTGATCGTGAATCGCCGCCAGGCTCTGCCCGTGTCTGCTGGCGAAGGAGTGCTCGAACTCGGCGAAAAACTGCTCTTCCTCACGCCTCTTCGACGCGCTCTCGTCCATGTTCGCATTGACGTAATGGACCATCGAGTTCGATGAAATAGCCAGATGGCAGCCGAACGGTGTTCCATCGACGAGAACGATCCGATATTTCTTGTATTGCCGGTCCGGCGACCGGTAGTCGATGAAATTCGAGATATAGAATTCCGGATTCGGGAGCTCCGAGAGATAGGCCTTGAGTTCCGTCTGGTTTTCGATCATCAGGAGACCCTTGCCGCCCTGCGAATCGAGTGGACGCACGATGATCGGGAACCGGCCGCCCTGCATGAGCACTTCAAGCGATTTCTCCCCTCGGTGCACTGCGAGGAGGCTGTTCGCGGCTGACGGTCACTGTGGCAGGCATTGCCGTACCTGGGAGCGACTGCAGCAGTTCCGACACGCGATCGCGAGTCAGCAAACGGATCCGTGCGGGTGAATTGAGAACCGGTCGACGCGTAAGGTGGGGAAGCTCCGCGAGCTGGCCGAGCAGAATCTGGTTTGCACTGGATTCGCCGACCGCCACAAACACGACGTCATGATCTGGCAACGGCGTAGGGAGCGGCCGGCCGGGCAGCACGTAGACCAGCGTGAGCCGCACGTCAGCGCCTTCGAGCAGGCAGTCGACGGGCGTGTTCGACGTCATGTCTCCGGGCGCCATCGGCACCAGCAGTTTCAGCGCACCTGGATTCGTTGGCGGAGCGAGCTCGTAGAGCTGCTGCAGATCGAGCGCGCGTTTCTGGTAGTCGAATGCGAATTTCCGCATCGCCGGATTCGCAGTGAAGAACAGCAGCGTCGACAGATCCAGCAGTGCGCCTGCGTCCATCGGAGCCTTGGCCACGCGCGCTTCCATACTGGAACCAAGTTCCGACAAACTGTGTCCGGATCCGAGCATCCTCGCCAGCCCGGCAAATCCAATCAGCAATGAAGCGCGGTCGTTGATGTGCACTGTGCTGCCTCGATCCAGTTGAAAGCCAGCAACTTGTCGACGTCTGTCACTATATGGCCGGTACCTCACGTGTCTGATCCAGACACCACGCCTGCCACATTTCGCGGTAAGCATGCTCGAGGTCTTCGACGAAGGCTTCAGTGTTCATCAACGGCGATGTCTCAAGACGTTCGCGAAGCGTTTGGCGCAGCAGCAGTCTCATCGCGCTATCCGACGCGAGTCGAACGTTCTTATCCACATACTCCGATACGGTAGTCGCCAGCAACTCGGGAGCTCCGAGCGTCGAGTTGATGCTGAAGCTTCCGCGGCCAATGGCGCGCTCGTCTCGAAGCGAAACCAACGGAACCCCCATCCAAAGGGTATCAAGCGTCGTGGTTGCGCCGTTGTATGGAAATGAATCGAGCGCAATGTCCACGTCGGAAATCGCGGCAAAATATTTCAGGACATCGACACGGCCATAGAGGGAGGCGCGAGTCGGATCAAGCCCCGCTCGCGCCAGGCGCTCGAGGAACGCTGTTCTCGTCCTTCCCTCGGGCACGCCGTAAACGCGAAGCTTCGCCGCCGGCAATCGAGCCAAAATCAAACACCAGAGGCGGATGCAGGCGTCGCTGATTTTCGGGAATTGATTGAACGAACCAAATATCAGCGCCTCGTGTTCTCTCGGCATGGGGACGATCGGCCAGAGCGACCGAATACGCCGGCTTGTAACACCATTGACTATGCGGCATTCGCCAGAGGCGTTCGGTGTGCAGCGATTCGGCTTCAGGCGACGGATCGTGTACCGATCGCATATGCGGTAGTTCATCGAAGCGAGTCCGGTCGTGTTCAGATAACCCAACCACGTGACCTGGACCGGAGTCGGGCGGTGCGCGAATACGCTGAGAGCGTGATTCCGAGGTGTGCCCGGACAGGTCAATGAGAATGTCGATTCCGTCGCGCCTGATGCGGCTCAGCGACGTCCGTGTCGCTCTGACGCCGCTAATAGCGATGCCAGTGCGCGACCGCAGCGCTTCAGAATTTCGCGTGAAACCATCGTCGACGGAATTGATTGGCGTAACAATGAACCTCGAATTGTCTACGGTCGTGACGCTCGAAGGACCGGACGAATGAATAGCGCAACCGGATGCTGTCGAAAATCGCCCGAAACGTACCCGACTCTTGAGCGGTGCGATCGGGATCGAGCTGGTTGGCGAATGCGGTCGGCGGCGGGACCCGCCGCCGCGTCGATCAGCGCACCAATCCGCTGATGCTCCGCGAAAGATGCGATGTCCGCGTCCAGGTCGTCGCGCAGGTTCAGCGAAAACAGTGCCGTCGGCGAAAGCGCGTCTTGCGTGTCCGGCATCGCATCGGGCGATGCGATGGCTGCGCGAAACAAAGGTTCCGCGTCGCGCGGCTCGACCCGTCTTGACATACATCGAGGCGAGCATGGCGTTCAGCGGCGCCACTTCAGGATTGAGCGCAATGGCACGGCGGATCACTGTCTTCGGCGTCGTCGACGCGATCCTGCGCGAGCAGGATTGCCCGCCAGGTTGTTCGCGGCCATCGGCGATTGCGGACCGCAGTTCGAGACGCACTGCGAAGCTGCGACTTCGGCCTCGTCGAGCGCGACCGCTTGTCGTCAGCACATCGGCGAGAAAGATCGCCGCGTCGGCCATGTTCGGCTGCAGGCGAAGGGCTTCGCGCAATTCGCGCTCGGCGTCGGAGGTGATACATTCAATCGGGCGAGCAGGGCGCCGAGATTGTAATGCGCGGGCGCGTTTTCCGGCGCCAGCTCGAAGGGCCGTTCGCTGCGCGACGACGGCCTCGTCGAAGTTGGCCCATCAACTGGAGCGCGTTGCCGACATTGACCCAGGCGCGCGCGAAATCGGGGGCGACATCCGGATGCTTGACGATAGCGCTTGAGCGCCGATGCGAAATCGCCGTTGTCTTCCAGCGCATTGCCTTGCGCGATCAGTTCCTCGGCGCGCTGCTATCGATTGCGTCGAAGTAGCATCGGCGTATGCGCCTCCACTGCACGGCGTGATAGCGTTGCCGCCGCTGAACAGCCATTCCTTCAAGGGAACCATTTGCGCTACTTTGCCTGGTCCGGTTGATAATCGTCAAATGTACGCGTCTAATCGCGAGGGCCCGCTGAGATGCTATTCAAAATGGTTTGACGCCACTGCGGCAGTGGCATTTGGCGAGCACATGGCGGCGGAGGTCGCCAGGATCGTTCCGCTCGACGCGAGCCGGGCCACGCGGAAAAGCGCGAACAAGCAGCTCGACAAGTTTCAGCGCGCCATCATGCACGCGAGCGACCTCGGGCGCAAGGCCGTCTCAACATCTACACGAAAGCGCGCTGCGCCAACACGCTGCGCTGGTCGCTGCTCGACAAGGGCTATCCGAAGCCGTTCGTCGAAGAGGTCGTGCGGCTCGTCATCACGCGCCTTTGACGCGCGCGACGGCGCGGTCCCAGCCCGCGCGCAATTCGGCTGCGCGGCCGGGCGGCATCGCCGGCTCGAACACGCGGTCGACGCGCCAGTTGGTCGCGACATCGGCGGCATCCTTCCAGTAGCCGACGGCGAGCCCGGCGAGATAGCCGGCGCCGAGCGCCGTCGTCTCCAGGACCCGCGGGCGAACCACCGGCACGCCGAGAATGTCCGCCTGGAACTGCATCAGCAGATTGTTGGCCGTCGCCGCCGTCGACGCGCAGCTCGGAGAGCTTGACAGGTTGTTCGCCGTCGCTCCGCCATCGACGCGCAGCTCGGAGAGCTTGATGCGCGCATCCTTTTCCATCGCCGAGAGGAGGTCGGCGCTCTGGTACGCGATCGACTCGAGCGCCGCCCGCGCGACATGCGCCGACGTCGCGCCCCGCGTGAGGCCGAGAATCGCGCCGCGCGCGTGAGGGTCCCAGTGCGGCGCGCCCAATCCGGCGAACGCGGGCACGACGTACACGCCGCCGTTGTCGGGGACGCTTGCCGCGAGGGCCTCGACCTCGGACGGCGGTGCGGATGATCTTGAGGCCGTCGCGCAGCCACTGGACGACTGCGCCGCCGATGAATACGCTGCCTTCGAGCGCGTAATCGAGGCGGCCGTCGCGCCGCCACGCGACGGTGGTCAGCAGCTGATTCGCCGAAGCCATCGCCTGCGCGCCGGTGTTCATCAGCAGGAAGCACCCGGTTCCGTAGGTGTTCTTGGCGAGTCCCGGCGAATGGCACGCCTGGCCGAACAGCGCGGCCTGCTGATCGCCGGCGATCCCTGCGATCGGCAGCGCGACGCCATCGACGATTGCCTCTGCGCAGACGCCGGACGAGTCGACGATGCGCGGCAGCAAGGCACGCGGGATGTCGAGGAGGCGCAGCAGATCGTCGTCCCAGTCGCCGGTGTGGATGTTGAAGAGCAACGTGCGGCTCGCGTTCGACGCGTCGGTGACGTGCGCGCGGCCTTCGGAGAGGTTCCAGACGAGCCACGAGTCGATGGTGCCGAAGGCGAGCTCGCCGCGGGTCGCGCGCGCGCGGGCGCCGGGCACGTGATCGAGCAGCCACTTGAGCTTGGTGCCGGAGAAATAGGCGTCGATGACGAGGCCCGTCTTCGCCGCGATGGTTCCGGCGTGTCCCGCGGCCTTGAGCTCGTCGCATTGCGCCGCGGTACGGCGGTCCTGCCAGACGATCGCGTTCGCGATCGGCCTTCCTGACGAGCGCTCCCATACGAGCGTCGTCTCGCGCTGATTGGTGATGCCGATCGCGGCGATGTCCGCCGCGCGAACCGACGGCCTTGGCCAGCACTTCGTGCATCACCCCGGCCTGCGTCGCCCAGATTTCCGTTGCGTCGTGCTCGACCCATCCCGGCTGCGGAAAGATCTGCCGGAACTCGCGCTGCGCGGATGCCTTGACGCCGCCGGCGCGATCGAACAGCAGCGCGCGGGAGCTCGTCGTGCCCTGGTCGAGGGCCAGGATGTGGGCCATGCGGATCCTCGTGATCGATCGCGGCGCGAAGGCGCGTCGGGTTGCGGCACGCCTCCGGCACAGCGTAAAATACGCTGTTGTCCGTCATTGTAGCGAGCGTGGCAATTGGCCGCGCAAGCCTGCAGCCGGTCCTCGCGTCCGCCCACTCCGTTTCTCTCCGATGCCGCTCCCGCCCAGCCCCGTTCCGCGCCAGCGCCTGCATCAGCGCAGCATCACCTACGATGGCTTTCGCCGCGACGACGGTCTCTTCGATATCGACGCGCATCTGGTCGACGCGAAGGATCACGATTTCGAGCTGCTGACGGGAGTTCGCCCCGCGCGCGAGGCCGTGCACGACATGTGGGTGCGGGTGACGATCGATACGCAGTTCGTGATTCACGCGATCGAGGTGCATACCGACAGCATGCCGTATCCGGGCGCGTGCGACCGCATCGAGCCATCGTACGCAAAGCTCGTCGGCGCCAATCTCGTGCAGGGGTTTCGCAAGCGCCTGCACGACGACATGGGCGGCACGCGCGGCTGCACGCACGTCACCGAGCTGCTGGGCTCGCTGCCCACGGCGGCGGTGCAGACCTTCGCCGGGCTGCGGCGCGAGGACGAAGGCGATCACAAGCCTTTCCAGCTCGACCGCTGCCACGCGCTCGAGACCACCACCGACAACGTCCGCCGCTACTATCCGAAGTGGTACCGGGGCGCGCAATCGCCCGCAACGCAGGAGCCCGCGTGAAAATCCACGAGTACCAAGGCAAGGAAATCTTCCGCAAATACGGAATGCCGACGCCGCGCGGCCTCCCGGCGTTCAGCGTCGACGAGGCCGTGCGCGCGGCGAAGCAGCTGGGCGGCGCCGTCTGGGTGGTCAAGGCGCAGATCCACGCGGGCGGCCGCGGCAAGGGCGGCGGCGTCAAGGTCGCGAAATCGCTCGACGAGGTGCGGCAGCGCGCGAGCGAGATTCTCGGCATGCAGCTCGTCACGCATCAGACCGGCCCCGACGGGCAGAAGGTGCGCCGGCTGCTGGTCGAGGAGGGCGCCGACATCAGGAAGGAGCTCTACGTCGGGATGGTGGTCGACCGCGGCACCCAGCGCGTCGTGCTGATGGCAAGCTCCGAAGGCGGGATGGACATCGAGGAAGTCGCCGCGAAAACC
Source organism: uncultured beta proteobacterium (assembly GCA_963811685.1). Lineage (GTDB taxonomy): Bacteria > Pseudomonadota > Gammaproteobacteria > Burkholderiales > Casimicrobiaceae > CAIWHR01. The sequence continues at coordinate 274,744 of CAWESK010000010.1, forward strand.
CCCGAGAAGATCCACAAGGTGTTCATCGACCCGGCGACCGGCCTGACCGACGCCGAGGCCGACGACGTCGCGCGCAAGATCGGCGTTCCGGACGCGAGCGTGCCGCAGGCGCGGGCGGTGCTGCAGGGGCTTTATCGCGCCTTCGACGGGACCGATGCGTCGCTTGCGGAGATCAATCCGCTGGTGATCACCGGCGACGGCCGTGTGGTCGCGCTCGACGCCAAGCTCAACTTCGATTCGAACGGGCTCTTCCGCCATCCCGAGATCGTCGCGATGCGCGACCTCGACGAGGAAGATCCCGCCGAGGTCGAAGCGTCGAAATACGACCTCTCGTACATCTCGCTCGACGGCAACATCGGGTGCCTCGTCAACGGCGCCGGCCTTGCGATGGCGACGATGGACGTGATCAAGCTCTACGGCGGCGAGCCCGCCAACTTTCTCGACGTCGGTGGCGGCGCGACGGCGGAAAAGGTCACGGAAGCATTCAAGATCATGCTCCTCAACCCCAAGCTCAAGGCAATCCTGGTCAACATCTTCGGCGGCATCATGAAATGCGACACGATCGCCGAAGGCATCGTGGCGGCGTCGAAGGCGGTGTCGCTCAACGTGCCTCTCGTCGTGCGCATGAAAGGCACCAACGAGGACATCGGCAGGAAGATCCTGGCCGACTCGGGGCTGCCGATCATCACCGCGAACAACATGGCGGAGGCGGCGGAAAAGGTCGTCGCCGCGACAAGAAAACAATAAGGGGCAGCGACGATGTCGATCCTGGTCAACAAGGACACCAAGGTCATCACGCAGGGGATCACCGGCAAGACCGGGCAGTTCCACACGCGGATGTGCCGCGAGTACGCCAACGGACGCAACTGTTTCGTCGCGGGCGTCAACCCGAAAAAGGCCGGCGAGGAATTCGAGGGCATCAGGATCCATGCGACGGTGAAAGAGGCGCGGGATGCCACCGGCGCGACGGTCAGCGTCATCTATGTGCCGCCGCCGTTCGCCGCCGCGGCGATCGACGAGGCCGTCGATGCGGGGCTCGACCTCGTCGTCTGCATCACCGAGGGAATCCCGGTGCGCGACATGATCCGCACGCGCTACCGGATGCAGGGAAAGCGCACGCTGCTGCTCGGCCCCAACTGCCCGGGAGTGATCACGCCCGACGAGATCAAGATCGGCATCATGCCCGGGCACATCCACATGAAAGGCCGCATCGGCGTCGTCTCGCGCTCGGGCACGCTCACCTACGAAGCCGTCGGGCAGCTCACCGAGCTCGGCCTCGGCCAGTCGACCGCGGTGGGCATCGGCGGCGATCCCGTCAACGGCCTCAAGCACATCGACATCCTCAAGCTCTTCAACGACGACCCGGGCACCGATGCCGTCGTCATGATCGGCGAAATCGGCGGCGGCGACGAAGAGATGGCCGCGCTGTGGGCGAAGGATCACATGAAGAAGCCCGTCGTCGGTTTCATCGCCGGAGTCACCGCGCCGCCGGGCAAGCGGATGGGCCACGCAGGCGCCATCATCTCGGGCGGCAAGGGCACCGCGCAGGAAAAGCTCGCCGTGATGGACGCCTGCGGCATCAAGGTGACGCGCAATCCCGCGGAGATGGGCAAGCTGCTGCAGTCGGTTCTCTAGCTCGCGTCTTGGACGCCGCCACCGCCCTGCAGTTCGGGTCGCCGCAGTTCTGGGTCGCCGGACTCGAGATCATCGTCGTCAATATCCTGCTGTCCGGCGACAACGCGGTGGTGATCGCGCTCGCCTGCCGCAATCTGCCGAGGAAACAGCGGAGGCTCGGCATCTTCTACGGCGTGGTCGGCGCCGTCGTCCTGCGGGTCGTCCTCACGTTCTTCGCGGTGCAGCTGCTTCTGCTGCCGTACCTGCAGCTGATCGGCGCGGCGCTTCTCGTCTGGATCGGCATCAAGCTGATCGCCGAGGACGATGGCGACGGCGATCCCGCCGTGCAGGCGAGCGACCGGCTGCTCGCGGCGGTGAAGACCGTGATCGTCGCCGATCTCGTGATGAGCCTCGACAACGTCATCGGCGTCGCGGCCGCCGCCAAAGGCAACGTCGTGCTGCTCGTCTTCGGTCTCGTCGTCAGCATCCCGCTGGTGGTCATCGGGAGCCAGCTCATCATGAAGCTGATCGAGCGGCTTCCCTGGCTCGTCGTTGCCGGGGGCGGGCTCCTGGGCTACATCGCCGGGGAGATCGCGACCCACGATACGGCGGTGAAGCCCTGGATCGATGCGCACCTCGATCGAACTGCATTGGATCGTTCCGGTGGCAGGGGTCGTGGTGGTCGTCGCGGTCGGCATGTGGATGGTCCGCCGGGGCCGGAAAGCGGCGTCCTCCTGAAGGGGCGCCCAGGTCCCCACTCGCAACAAAGGCGGCGTCCCGTTACACTCGCGACCTGAATCGGCCGCACGGCCTTTCGCGCCCTCTCCCGACCAAGCCCCGATGACCGAGCACGCCGCGCTGGATTGCGCCACGTTGTCCCATCCCGGGATGGTCCGGTCGCACAACGAGGACTCGGTCTTCGTCGACGGCGACGCCGGGATCGCGATCCTCGCCGACGGCATGGGCGGCTACAACGCGGGCGAGGTCGCGAGCGGCATCGCCGTCAACGTCGTCAGCAACGGCATGCTGCCGGACCTGAGCTCCGGGCGCGAGCTGTCGAAGATCGACATCGCGAGCGGCCTCACGCACGCGGCGCTGCTCCTGCAGCAGCAGATCGCCGCGGCGAACAAGGGCATCTACGAAGCGGCGCAGGCGCGCCCCGAATGCGCCGGCATGGGCACGACGATCGTCACCGCCGTGTTCTGCGGCAACCGCGTCAGCATCGGCCACATCGGCGATTCGCGCTGCTATCGCCTCCGCGGCGACAAGTTCGAGCAGCTGACGCGCGACCACTCGCTCCTGCAGGAGCAGATCGACAGCGGCCAGCTGACGCAGGAGCAGGCGAAGTTCTCGCTCAACAAGAATCTGGTGACGCGCGCGCTCGGCATCGAGGCCATCGTGCCGGCGGACATCGTCGAGTACCGCGTCGAGGCGAACGACATCTATCTGCTCAACTCCGACGGCCTCACCGACATGGTCGAGCCGGAGATCATCCAGAAGATCGTCACCGAAAAGCGCACCGATCTCGCGCTCGCCGCCGCGGATCTGATCGACATCGCGAACCAGAACGGCGGCCGCGACAACATTTCGGTCGTGCTGGTCCGCGTCCCGCCCGAATATCTTCCCTCGCCGGGGTGGGCGCAGCGCTTCCTGGCGAAGAAGAAATCGAAGTAGGGGCCGCGGTGGGCAAGCTCGTCCTCTATCTCGCCGACGGCACGACGCTCGACATCCGTCTCGCGCGCGAGCGAATCACGATCGGACGGCGCGCCGACAACGACGTGTGCCTGCCGTATCCCGCCGTCAGCGGCGAGCATGCCGCCGTGGTGACGATCCTGTCGGACTCGTTCCTCGAGGATCTGGGAAGCACGAACGGAACGCTCGTCAACGGCAAGACGATCGCCAAGCATTTCCTGCGCGACCGCGACCAGATCGACATCGGCCGGCAGAAGCTCGTCTACGTCGCCGACGAATCGGTGCAGCTCGAAGCCGGGCCGCAGTCGCTCGGCCGGCTCGAGGCGCAGCTCTACGGCGAGCGCGTCGAAGCGGTGAAGCCTCCGCCGAGCATCGTCGTCCCGGATGCGGGTCCGGCCGCGGGCAGCCGCGACCCCAAGCCTGCGCCGAGTGGGGCGTCGAGGCTCGATATCGATCGCTTCGTCTCGGCGGAGCTTGCGTCATCGCCGCATCCCGTGGGTGGCGGACATGCGCAGGCGAATGCACCGGCGTCCGCAAGCGCTCCCGTTTCCGCACCGGAGCCCGTGCGCGCAGTCGCTGCGGAACCGGAAGCGCCGACGCCCGCGATTCGCGTGCTGACCGGCCCCAGCGCGGGTCGGGAGCTCGCGCTCGACAAGGACGAGATGGCCGTGGGTCGCGTCGGCGTCCAGGTGGCGGCGGTGCGGCGCACTAAAGGCGAGTACCGGCTCGTTCCCCTCGAAGGCGCAACGCCCCCGAGCGTCAATGGCGCCGCGGTGCCCGCGGACGGGCTCCCGTTGAAATCCGGCGATTTTTTCGAGGTCGCCGGCGTGCGTCTCGAAATGATCGAGCGTCCGAGCCGGCCGGCCTAGTCGATTCGCGCCGCCGAAAGCGTCGCGCGAGACTGACGCCCGCGGGCACCCCCCTGACGCTGCGCGTCACGCGGAACGCCCGGCGGCCCGTTCGGGATGCGTTTTCTCGCTCGCTTTCGCCGAATCCGAGGCTCGCGAGACGTGACTTCACGTTGGCTACAATGCCAATAAACATAAAATAAACATAGAGTTGACGCGTCGCAACGAAACAACGTCGGGCGACGGCGACATTTGGCACACCCCTTGCTCGATAGGAGCCAGCATCGCTGGATGCGTGGGCACGGAGTCGTCATTCACCTAACGGAGACAGGACAATGAAACGTATTCAACGAGGCTTTACGCTGATCGAACTGATGATCGTGGTTGCGATCATCGGCATCCTGGCGGCCATCGCCATTCCGCAGTACCAGGACTACATCGCGCGCTCGCAGGTCGGCGAAGCGCTGAGCCTGATGGACGGGCTGAAGACGCCGGTCGGCGAGTGCATCAACCTGGAAGGCGCGCATTAATGCCAATTGCAGCCTTGGGCAGCGAGACGCAGTCCGCGGGATCGCTGCCGAAAGCCAATGACCGACACGACCGGCATCTATGTCGCAAGTGTCGACATTCAGAGCGGCGTCATGGGCGCACGATGGGCGCTGCGCTCGCCCGGTCTCCGCTCTGGTCCAGAATGGACCGTCTTCATGACGCCGACGCTGGCGACGACGGATCCGGCTTCGATGGTCTGGACGTGCTCGAGCGCTTTGACCACCAAGTACGTTCCGTCGATCTGCCGTTAACGTAATCTGAAACCAGCCGGCAGCGCAGTCATCTGCCGATCGGGCTTCACGCAAGGGCCGCCGCGAGGCGGCCTTTGTTTTTGGGGCGCTCCCGTCGCGCGGTCGGGCGTGTACCATGAAGAGCTACAGTCATCGCGGCGAGGTGGGTGATGGTGTTGGCGCGGTTCCTGAAGCAACTGATCACTGCCGAGAAGCCGTCACCGGTGGTGGCGGGCGATCGGCGACTGGATGAAATGCGACGGGATGACCGTCCTCGCGTCCTCAACGTCGGTGGCGGCAGCAAGAGCATTCCGATTCCGGCGCACTACGCCGGATGGAATCATCTGCTGCTCGACATCGATCCGCGGGGGAACCCTGATGTCGTCTGCGATGCGCGGGAACTCGATCTGCTCGAGCCGAATCAGTTCGACGCAATCTACTGCTCCCACAACCTGGAGCATTACTACAAGCACGACGGCGCCGACAGTTCTGAAGGGTATTCCTGCATGTCGCTGAAGCCGGACGGCTTTCGCCGAATTGCGTGTGCCGGACATGAAGGTCGTGATGCGGGCGTTCGTCGAAATGGCATCATGACGGTGATCGATGGACATGGTCTCTCTGTGTCGCCCGCGGGTCCAATTGCGGTCGCGACGTCATCTATGATGCTGGAGGCGTGGAAATCGAGCGCTCGGTCGGACGACTTGCTACGCGCACAAGACGGGCTTCACGCCGTATTCACGATCAATGGTGCCTCGAGAAGGCCGGTTTCGAACGATATACGTCCGCCACCTGAGGCGGCGCTCGAAGTTCGCAGCGTTTGCATTCAAGGGCCGAGCCGACAAGCGGCATTTGCGTTGCATCGGGTCTGCCTGCGATCGCGCTCTAGCGCGGCAGAGAATCGCCGGCTCATCGACCGGTGCTCCCGAACCCGCCGCGCCGCGCGAGCTCTCCGCGAATTCGTCGACGACCTCGAACGCTGCCGTGCACGACGGGAACGATGACGAGCTGCGCAAGCCGCTCCATCGGCTGCAGCGCGTAGTGGTGCTCGCCGCGGTTCCAGCAGCTCACCATCAGCTGGCCCTGATAGTCGGAATCGATGAGGCCGACGAGATTGCCGAGCACGATGCCGTGCTTGTGACCGAGGCCCGAGCGCGGCAGGATCAGCGCGGCGAGGCCCGGCGTCGGCGATGTGAATCGCGATGCCGGTCGGCACGAGCTCGACTTGCCCGGGCGCCAGCGTGATCGGAGCATCGATGCACGCACGAAGGTCCATGCCGGCCGAGCCCAGCGTCGCATAAGCCGGCAGGTGGGGGCGAATCCGCTCGTCGACGATCCTGACGGCGATGCGCGTGGTGACGCGCGCTCATCCGAGCGCGCTTCGCGATCTCGGCGACGAGCCGCCGCGCGAGCGCGAGCTTGTCCATCTTCGGCAGCGGATAAGCGCCCCGCATCGTCGAGCAGCGTGACCTCGTTGTCGTCGCTGCCGAACGCATCCTGTGCGCGGTTGGCGACGAGCAGCGGAATCTTCTTGCGCCGGCGCTTTTCTTCGCCCTGCCGTTCGACGTCGTGGCTCTCGGCGGCGAAGCCGACGCAATAGGGCGCGTCCGGCCGCGCGGCGACGGTCGCGAGAATGTCGATCGTGGGTTTCAGCGTGAGCGTCAGCGGCGCGCCGTCCTTCTTGATCTTGGTCGCGGAGGGCGCTTTCGGGCGTGTAGTCGGCGACCGCGGCGACCGCGACGAAGACGTCGAACGCGGTCACGCGGTCGAAGACTGCGGCGGCCATCTCGGCCGCGCTCACGACGTCGACGCGCTCGACATTCGCGGGCGAGCGCAACGTCGTCGGGCCGGCGACCAGCGTCACCGCCGCCCCGGCTTCCGCAGCCGCCTGCGCGATCGCGAAGCCCATCTTGCCGGAGCTCGTGTTGGTGATCCCGCGCACGGGATCGATCGCCTCGAACGTCGGGCCGGCGGTGATCAGCACGCGCTTGCCGGCCAGCACCTTCGGCTGCGCCCACGCGACGACCGCCGCGAAGATCTCGTCGGGCTCCTGCATCCGGCCTTCACCGGTCTCGCCGCACGCCTGGTCGCCCACGCCCGGTCCGAGCACGATCACGCCGTCGGCGACGAGCCGCGCGACGTTGCGCTGATTCGCCGCGTTCGCCCACATCTGGCGATTCATCGCCGGCGCGACGAACAGCGCGCAGTCGCGGGCGAGCGTCAGCGTCGACAGCAGATCGTCGGCATGGCCGTTGGCGATCTTGGCGAGAAAATCGGCCGAGGCGGGCGCGACGACGATCGCATTGGCGCCGCGCGAAATATCGATGTGCCCCATGCCGTTCGCCGCGCCCGAGGCCCACAGATCGGTCGAGCACCGGCTTCCCGGACAGCGCCTGCAGCGTCATCGGCGTGATGAAGCGGCATGCGCCGGCGGTCATCACGACATCGACGGCAACGTCCGCCTTGACGAAGAGACGCGTGAGCTCGGCGGCCTTGTACGCGGCGATGCCGCCGGTCAGTCCCAGCACGATGCGGGTGAGAGGCGGGGGCGAAGTGATCATCCTTGCGGCCGATACGATGGAAGACGCGCGAAGTTTACACTGCCGCCGGTCACGATCTCGCCGACCATTCGCTCGGCAAAGGGAGCACGATGGGCATCGCGCAATGGCCTTCTCGTGAACGCCCGCGCGAGCGCCTGCTCGCGCAGGGGGCGGCGGCGCTTTCCGACGCCGAGCTGCTGGCGTTGATCGTGCGCACGGGCGTTGCCGGCAAGAGCGCGCTCGACATCGCGCGCGACGCGATCGCGCGTTTCGGCGGACTGACTGGCCTTCTAGCTGCGTCCGTCTCCGAATTGTCCGCCGTTCGCGGATTCGGCCCGGCACGCTCGGCGGTCGTCGCGAGCGTCGTCGAGCTCGCGCGGCGCGTGCTCGCCGAAGAGGCGGCCACCTGCGATGCGCTCGTGTCGCCGCAGGCGGTGCGCGATTACCTGCGGCTCTCGCTCGGCGGCCGTCCCTACGAAGTGTTCATCGGATTGTTCCTCGACAGCCAGAATCGCGTGCTCGCGGCGGAGGAGCTCTTTCGCGGGCACGCTGGCGCAGACCAGCGTCTATCCGCGCGAGGTCGTCAAGGCGGCGCTCGCCAGAAATGCAGCGGCGATGATCTTCGCGCACAACCATCCGTCCGGCGTCGCCGAGCCCTCCGCGCCGACGAATTGCTGACGCAGGCGCTCAAGCAGGCGCTCGCGCTGGTCGACATTCGCACGCTCGACCATTTCGTCGTTGCCGGGGGACGTCTCACGTCGTTCGCGGAGCGCGGCTTGCTTTGACACGTCAATGCGCGCAGATACACGAGACGCCATGCATGGGCGCTAAACGCCATGGCATGGTTGTTGCTCGACTTCTTTGTTGCTCACAACAGACGACAGGGCCGGTCAACGCCCGCCACCGCGGGCCGTGACCTATGGCGCGACGAACACTTAATCGAGCCGGAAACAGTTGAAAGCAACGACGACAATCGAACGCCTGCAGCGGCCGACCGTATGGCGAGCCCCGTATTTTGTGCACGACAGATAGCGCCTTTTTTATGTCGACGCGAAATTTGCCCGGGTACCGTCGCGCGATCGTGGCGTCATCCTGTCGTCGCGCTCTTGAGAGCATTTGCCGGCGGCTCCTGATCGCAGTTCTGGGCGGCTGGACGCTCGTTGCGCACGCCTACGTGCCCTTTACCGGCGCGACCGCGATCGATGCCGGTTCTGGCAGCTTTCATTCATGCGCGGTGGTCGGCGGAGCAGCGAAGTGCTGGGGGGACAACGGCGGCGGCCAACTGGGCGACGGTACGACCACCCCGTCGCCGACACCCATCCAGGTCAGCGGCCTGACCAGCGGCGTCACGGCGGTTGCGGTCGGCGACGTTCATAGCTGTGCGCTGATCACGGGCGGCGCCGTCAAATGCTGGGGAGCGAACATCTCGGGCCAGCTCGGGGACGGCAGCATTACGCAGCGCCTGACGCCGGTTGCCGTAACGGGCCTGGCGAGCGGCGTGACGGCGATTGTCGCCGGATCGGCGCACACGTGCGCGCTGATCGGCGGCGGCACCGTGAAGTGCTGGGGCGCCAACAACGTGCGGCCAGCTCGGCGACAATTCGACGACGCAGCGTCTGACCCCAACCGCCGTGTTCGGACTCTCGAATGTGACGGCGATCACGGCAGGCCAGTCTCACACCTGCGCGGTGACAACCGCGGGTGCCGTCAAGTGCTGGGGCTCCAACGCAAGCGGCCAGCTCGGCGACAACTCGATCACCAACCGTCACGCGCCGGTCAGCGTCAGTCGGCATCACCAGCGGCGCGACGGCGGTTGCCGGCGGCAACGCAGCACACCTGCGCGCTGGTCAGCGGCGGCGTCAAATGCTGGGGATCAACTCGCCGGGCAGGTCGGCGACAACTCGCAGACGCAGCGCTGCACGCCCGTCGATGTCACGGGCCTCACGAGCGGCGTGACGGCGATCGCGACCGGCTACTCGCACAGTTGCGCGCGACTTGACGGCGACGGGCGTTCAAGTGCTGGGGCATCAACCTGCATGGGGAGCTCGGCGACGGCACGCTTGTCGCGCAACGACTGACGCCGGTCGACGTCTTCGGCTTGACCAGCGGCGTACGGCGCAATCACCGCGGAAATCGGCACACGTGCGCGCTGACCGGCGGCGGCGCGGTGAGCTGCTGGGGCGACGACAGTTCCGGCCAGCTCGGCGACAACGGCACGGCGACAGCGCTGACTCCGACCCTGGTGAACGGTCAGCCGACGGTGAGAGGCGATGTCCGCCGGCGGCTTGCATACCTGCGCGATCGTGGGGTCCGGTGGCGGTCAAGTGCTGGGGATCGAACGATCAAGGCCAGCTGGGCGACAACTCGATCGCGCAACGCCTGACCCCGGTCGACGTCGTCGGGCTCGCCGGCGGTGTTGCCGCAGTCGCAACCGGCGCCAGTCACTCCTGCGCGCTGACGACGGCGGGCGGCGTCAAATGCTGGGGCGACAACACCTACGGTCAGCTCGGCGACAACACGCAGACGCAGCGGCTCACGCCGGTCAACGTCAGTGGATTGGCAAGCGGCGTGAAGGCGATCGCGGCCGGAGACAACCACACCTGCGCGCTGACGAATGCCGGCGGAGTCAAGTGCTGGGGACAGAACAGCACGGGCCAGATCGGTGACGGCACCTTCAACAATGTACGCTACGGCCGGTCGATGTCATCGGATTGACGAGCGGCGTGACGGCGATCGAGGCCGGCGCGTCGCATCACCTGCGCGGTCACGGCAAGCAGCGGCGTCAAGTGCTGGGGCTGGAACGGCTTCGGCCAGCTCGGCGACAACTCGAACACGGAACGCAACACGCCGGTCGACGTCAACGGTTTGACGAGCGGCGTCAGCGGCATCGCCGTCGGGCAATACCACAGCTGCGCGCTGGTCGGCGCCGGCGTCAAATGCTGGGGCTGGAACGATTATGGCCAGGTCGGCGACAACACGAGCGGGACGCCGCGGCTGACGCCGGTCAATGTGCTCGGCCTCGCGAGCGGCGTGTCGGGAATCGCCGCGGGCAATGGCCACACGTGCGCGGTGCCTGACGGGTGGCGGCGTCAAGTGCTGGGGCGACAATACCTACGGCCAGGTCGGCGACGGAACGTCGGCCAATACGCGCCTCGCGCCGGTCGATGTTGCCGGCGTGAGCGCGCGTCGACCGTGGTCGCCGGAGGCTTGCATACCTGCGCGCGGGTTGGCGGCGGACTCGCGTGCTGGGGACTCAACAGCAATGGCCAGCTGGGCGACAACTCGGTCACCGAACGCGACAATGCGGTCGATGTCTTCGGCCTCGCAGCGCTGGGTCTCGTCAGCGGCGGCGGCACACACTCCTGCGCGCTGACGGTCGGCGGCGGCGTTCGCTGCTGGGGCGGAAACGCGTCGGGCCAGCTCGGCGACGGCACCACGAGCTATGAGGTCGCCACTGACGACGCCGACCGGCATCACGAGCGGCGCCACGGCGGTCGCAGCGGGAAACAATCACAGTTGCGCCATCGTCGCGGGCGGAGGCAAGTGCTGGGGCGACAACTCCTTCGGCCAGCTCGGCGACGACACGCAGTTCCAGCGCCTGACTCCGGTCGATGTCAGCGGCCTCGCCGGCGCACGGCGATCATGGCGAGCGTCGGCGGCGACCATACGTGCGCGATCGTCGGCGGGCGGCGGCGCGATGTGCTGGGGAAGCAACGGCAACGGCCAGCTCGGCGACGACTCGATCACCCAGCGGCTGACGCCGGTACCCGTCAGCGGCCTCGCGAGCGGCGTGACCGCGATCTCGCGGCAGGCCAATTCCACACGTGCGCGGTCACGAGCGGCGGCGTCAAATGCTGGGGATTCAACGCCAACGGCCAGATCGGCGACGGCACGCACGACGCAGACGATTCACGCCGGTCGATGTCAGCGGCTTGACCAGCGGTAGCGGTGCGACGGCGATCGCGGCCGGGCTTACGCACAGCTGCGCGGTGACGGCGCGGCGGCGTCAAGTGCTGGGGGCTCAACACGCAGCGGGCAGCTCGGCGACGGCACGACTGACGCAGCGACTGACGCCGGTCAGTCGTGAGCGGGCTTGAGCAGCGGCATCGCGGCGATGACCGCGGGCCTGAACCACACCTGCGCGCTCACCACCGGCGGCGGCGTCAAGTGCTGGGGCGTCAATTCCAGCGGCCAGCTCGGCGACGGCACGACGACGCAGCGCCTGACGCCGGTCGACGTCAGCGGATCTGACGAGCGGCGTGATCGCGATCGCCGCGGGCAGAACCACACGTGCGCGCTCGTCACCAACGTCGGCGTCAAGTGCTGGGGCGAAAACAACGAAGGCGAGCTCGGCGATGGGACGATGGGCACGCGTCCGTTCCCCGAGCCCGTGCTCATCGTCGGTCCCGCGGCGCAGCTCGCGATCACCAGCGTCAACGGCGGCAGCAGCGTCAACGTCGGCACCGGGTTCAACGTCATCGTGCAGAGCTTCGATGTCGGCGGCACGCCGGCGCCGGTCGTCGCCGCCACCGGCGTCAGCCTCGGCCTCGTCGGCCCGGGAGCGATCGGCGGCGTCACGACGTGCACGATCGCGGCCGCCGCCAACACGTGCACGGCGTCCGGCGCGACGATCGACACCGCGCAGATCGGCGCGCTGATCAGCGCGAACCGCACGAGCGGCGATGCGTTGACGGGAGGGCTCAGCTCGCCGTTCAATGTTCTTGCCACGCCACCCGGCGCACCCACCGGCATCACCGCGATTCAGGTGCAGGGCGGCATCCAGGTCAGCTTCACGCCGCCAGTCAACACGGGCGGGCGCGCCGATCATCAGCTACACGGTCACCTGCAATCCCGGCGGCGTATCACTGCAGTGGGACCGCGAGCCCGATCCTCGTCACCGGGCTCGTCAACAACACGCCGTACACGTGCAACGTCCGGGCGACCAACAGCGTGGGCTCCGGCGGCGTGAGCTCTCCGTCGGGATCGGTCTTCTATTCCCTCGGGCAACGCTCGTTCGTTTCGGGCGTCGGCAGCGACAGCGGCAGCTGCGGCGCCACGGCGCCGTGCCGCACGCTCGCGACGGCGCTCGTCCACACGCAGTCGGGCGGCGAAGTGATCGTGCTCGACTCGGCGCCGTACGACGTGATCACGATCACGCAGCCGGTGTCGATCCTGGCCGCCGCCGGGATCTTCGCCGGCATCTCCGCATTGCCGGGACAAAGCGCGATCACGATTGCGGCGGGCCCCGCGGACAGCGTCTTCCTGCGCGGACTCGTGATCACCTCCGAAGGCGGCAACAACGGCATCCTGTTCGCGAGCGGTGGCGCGCTCTATCTCGAGAACATGATCGTGCGCGGCTATTCGCAGGTGGGCCAGGTCGACGTCAACTTCCAGCCGGCCGGCGCGGCGAAGCTCTTCCTCAAGGACAGCCGGATCCAGTCGGGCGCGACGGGTCTGCGCATCGCCAATGGCGGCGGCGACGTCGGGGTCACGGTCGACAATGTCCGCTTCGAGAACAACGGGACCGGCATCAAGGCGACCGCCAACGGCCAGATGACCGTGCGCAATAGCGTGGTCGCCGGAGGCACCCAGGACGGGATCAACCTCGCCGGCGCGAACGCGCTGGCGCTGACCGCGGCTTTCGACAAGGTGATGGTGAGCGGCAATGCGGCAGCCGGGATCACGTCCGGCGGCACGCTTCCTGTCTACGCCACGGTCGGCCGCTCGACGGTGCGCGGCAACGGTGGCACCGGCATCTTCGTGGCGAATGGAGCGACGGCGTCGGTCACCCGCGTCACGCAGTCGACGATCGTTCGCAACACCACAGGCGTCGCGACGGGCGCCGGCGGGACGATCCTGTCCCGCGGCAACAACACGCTCGAGGCGAACAACGCCGACGGCAGTTTCAGTGCAACCTACTTGGGCAAATGAACGCTGACTTCAACGCAATGGCCGGCATTCCGGCCTTGCAACGCAGCGCAGGAGAACGACGATGACGACAAAGAACTGGATTGCGAGCGCCGGCGTGCTGGTCGCGGTTGGCTTGCTGCCGCTGTCTTCTCACGCAGGCATTCAGCGCACCTTCGTATCCGCCGTTAACGGCGTCGACACCAATGCCTGCTCGCTGCGGCGCCGTGCCGCACGTTTGGCGATGGCGCTCACGCAGACCAATGCGGGTGGCGAGATCGTCGTCCTCGATTCGGCGGGCTACGGCGGGACGACCATCAACAAGGCCGTGTCGATCGTGGTGCCGCAGGGAATTTACGCCGGCGTCTCCGTTTTCGCCGCGACCGATGGAATCGTCATCAGCGCGGGTCCGCCGACGAGGTCGTCCTGCGCGGGTTGACGATCAACAACCAGGGCGGCAACAACGGCATCGTGTTCAACAGCGGCGCGGCCCTGTACGTGGAGAGCTGCACGATTCGCGGCTTCGCCGGCGCCAGCATGGCGAATCTCAAGTTCGCGCCGGGAGGTGCGTCGAAGCTCTTCGTCAAGGACAGCTACATTCGCGGCGGGCAGACGGGGGTCAGCCTCGCCAACGGCACCACGGCGGCCTCGGCAACGATCGACAACACACGGATCGAAAGCAACGTGAATGGCGTAGTCGCGAGCTTCGCGGGCGCGCTGGCGCTGCGCAACTCGATCGTCGCGGAAAACACGGTCCATGGCGTCAGCCTGCAGACCGGCGCCGGGCAGGTTCTCGATGCCGCGCTCGACAACGTGATGCTGAACAACAACGACAGCAACGGTCTCAATGTCGCCGGCAGCAACATCACGGTGGCCATGTCGAGCTCGACGATCGTCGGCAACATCACCGGCGTCTTCGTGCAGGGCGGCGCGAGCGCCGCGACGGCGAGGCTCACCAACAACGTGATTTCGAGGAACACGAACGGCGTCCAGACCGGCGCGAACGGGTCGATACTCTCGCCGACCACCAACACGATCGAGGGCAACGGAACCGACGGTGTCCCGACGGGCTACTCGCAGAAATAGCCTGCAATCGGACCTGCGGCGGGCGCCGGAGCCCGCTCGCCGGGCCGGGGCTTAAGCGCTTGAATCGGGGCGTGAAATTGCGCTATAATGCGCGACTTTGCATAGCTAGCTGTCCCCGACAATCGAAGGAGCGAGCCATGGCTCGAGTCTGTCAAGTCACCGGCAAGGCGCCGATGGTGGGCAACAACGTTTCCCACGCGAACAACAAGACCAAGCGGCGCTTCCTGCCCAACCTGCAGCAACGCCGGTTCTGGGTAGAGAGCGAGAACCGCTGGGTGAGCCTGCGCCTCACGAACGCGGCGCTGCGCACGATCGACAAGAACGGCATCGACGTCGTTCTCGCGCAGGTGCGCGCCCGCGGCGTTCGCGTCTAGACTTCAAGGAAGCCCCATCATGCGCGAAAAGATCAAGCTCGAATCCTCGGCCGGCACCGGGCACTTCTACACGACGCTCAAGAACAAGAAGCTGATGCCCGAGAAGATGGAGATCAAGAAGTTCGATCCCGTCGCGAGGAAGCACGTCCTGTACAAGGAAACGAAGCTCAAGTGACGCTTCCGTTTCGCTCCGGACAAGAGGCCCGCCGTCGTGCGGGCCTTTTTCATGTCCGCGAACTGACCAAACGCCGACCAGCCGAGCGACTACTCGATCACGATCCCTTCCCGCCGCAACCGGACCCGCAGGCGGTCGAGCTCCTCGACGAGATCGACGACCAGGCCCGCGAGCTCGGGGTTGGCGTCGAACTGGCGCGCGATGTCGCGCAGCCGGCGCGCGCGAACGAGGTCGCGGCTCGTGAACGACCAGCGCCCCGGGTCGGGCGCCGCGCCTTCGAGGAGAACGCCGGCCTGCACGTATTCGACAACCCATCCACGGTCGACGGCGCAGTTGCCGGCAAGCTCGTCGACGCCGATCCGGGTCTCTTCCAGCAACATCGCAACGAGTTCCTGCGTCATGGGGTCGCTCCTTGCGCCGCGCGCGGGTCGAACGCGAGGTCGCGCGCCATCGCCTGATAGAGTTCGCGCGCCTTGGCTGTCGTAGCCGGCGGCAGAATGACTTCCAGCACGAGATACAGATCACCCGACTGAGCGCCCGGCTGAGAGCCGGGGATGCCGCGCCCCTTCAGGCGGAGCTTGCGGCCGGTCTGCGATCCTTCGGGGACGCGCACTTCGACCGCGCCATCAGGAAGGCTCGCCCGGACCGACGCGCCGAGCGCCGCCTCCCATGGCGCGACCGGCAACGTCGCGTAGACGTCGCGCCCCTCGACGCGATAGCGCGAATGCGCATTGAAATGAACCTCGAGATAGAGATCGCCCGCCGATCCGCCGCCGACGCCGGCATTGCCCTGGCCTGCGAGGCGGATGATCTGACCTTCGTGGACGCCCTTGGGAATCTTGACCTCGAGGCTGCGCTCGGTGAGCCCCACGTGGCCCTGCGCATCGACGGCCGGAACACGCAGCGCGATGAGGCGCGTCGCGCCGCGGTACGCATCCTCGAGGTCCAGCAGGATCTTCGCGTGATGATCCTCGCCGCGCATCTGGAACTGTGCGCCTCCGCCACCCTGGCCGCGGCGGCCGAAGAGCTCGGAGAAGAAATCGCTGAAGCCCTGCGCGTCGCCTTCGAACGGTCCGCGGCCCGAGAACTCGAACCCGGCGTCCCAGTCGGGCGGCGGACGGAAGTCCTGCCCCGCGCGGTTGCCTCGCCCGAGCTGGTCGTAGGCGGCGCGCTTTTCCGGGTCCGAGAGCACCGCATGCGCCTCGTTCACTTCCTTCATCCGCGCCTCGGCGTCCTTCTCCTTCGAGACGTCCGGATGGTATTTGCGCGCGAGCTTGCGGTAGGCCTTCTTGATTTCGTCCTGCGTCGCTTCGCGCGCACACCGAGCGTCTGGTAGTAGTCCTTGAATTCCATCAGGCAGTCCTTTGGTCCGCGGCGCGCATCAAGAACCTGTTGCTTCGTCATCCCCGCGCAGGCGGGGACTCAGTGACTCTCCTTGAACGACGAAACAAAAAACCCGCCGGGCGGCGGGCTCTTGTTTCGTGCGCGACCCGCTACGCGTAGCGTTTCAGCTGCAGCGAGAACTGGGCAAGCGGAACGATGCCCGACGCCTCGGCGCGATGGCACCAGTCCTGAAGGCGGGCGAGCAGCTGCTCGCTCGTCTCGGTCGACCGTTCCCACAGCGCATTCAATTCCTGGCGCATCGAATAGATCGTGGTCAGCTCCTTGCTGCGATCCATCGCGCGGGCGAGCGTCGCGCGCTCGCGCTCCTGCAGCCGGGCGGTTGCGTCCCCCGAGAGCCATCGCGTGAGGCGCCGCATGTTGGGCACGTGCGACAGCTCGCCGCGGCCGGCGCGCGCGCGCAGGGCGGCGAGCTCGGCGGCGCATGTCTCCTTCAGCGTCCGCGCGTACGCGCGGACCACCGTGTAGCGATGCGCGATGACCGCTTCCAGCGTCGCCATGTCGGGGGCAGGCTTGCTGGTCCCGGCGACCGAGAGCTTCGGCGCGAGCTTGCGCACCTTCGCCAAGCGCACCGACTCGAGAATCCGGATGTACGTCCACCCGAGGTCGAATTCGTACCAGCGCGACGACAGCTTCGCCGACGAGCCGAAGGCGTGATGGTTGTTGTGGAGCTCCTCGCCGCCGATCAGGATGCCCCAGGGCACGATGTTCGCCGAGGCGTCGGCGGTGGCGAAGTTGCGGTAGCCCCACCAGTGGCCGATGCCGTTGATGACGCCGGCGGCCATCACCGGTATCCACATCATCTGCACCGCCCAGATCGCGGCGCCCGCGGCGCCGAACAGGACCAGGTTGACGACCAGCATCAGGCCCACGCCTTCCCACGAGTAACGCGTGTAGACGTTGCGCTCGATCCAGTCCTCCGGGGTGCCCTTGCCGTAGCGCTCGAGCGTGTCCTGGTTCTTCGATTCGGCGCGATAGAGCTCGGCGCCGCGGAGCAGCACTTCGCGGATGCCGCGCGTCTGCGGGCTGTGCGGGTCATCGGCGGTCTCGACCTTCGCGTGATGCTTGCGATGGATCGCGGTCCACTCCTTGGTGACCATGCCGGTCGTGAGCCACAGCCAGAAGCGGAAAAAGTGCGCGATCACCGGGTGCAGGTCGAGCGCGCGGTGCGCCGAGTGCCGGTGCAGGTAGATCGTGACGCCGGCGATGGTGACGTGCGTCAGCACGAGCGCGACGACGATGTACCCCCACCACGGCAGCGGCATGAGCCCGTGCGCGACGAACGAAAGAAGATCGAAAGACATGGGTTCCTTGTGGCGGCCGGGGACTTCCCTAGGGCCTCAAAAAGCAAGGCCGCATTATACCCTGCGTTTGGGAGGTCGGCCGTTCGCAAGCGCACACAATTTTTATCATTAAAAACAGCGACTTGTCGTGCTGACGCACGCGGCCGACGCGGGCGCTTAGCCGGGCCGGCCTCCGCATCGGCGACGGGGCGACGGGCGCGGCCGGGTTTCCCGGGGACGAGGCGTTCTGGATCCGCATCTCCCGCTGCGGAAACGGGATCCGGATTCCGTGCTCCTTGAACCTGGCGAAGATCGTCCGATTGAGCGTGCTTCGTAGCTCGGCGTGGCCGTTCTCCGGATCGCCGACCCAGAATCCGAGCTCGAGGTCGATCCCGTTTTCACCCAGCCTGACGACGAACGCCGCCGGCGCATTCGGCGCCTTCAGCACGCGCTCTTGCGCATTCGCGGCGTCGACCATGATCTTCAGCGCGAGGTCGAGGTCGCTGTCGTAGCTGATCGAAAGCGCGAGCGCGACGCGGCGCATTCTTCGACGTGTACGAGTGGTTCAGCACCGTCGTCGTCACCAGCGTCTCGTTCGGGACGATCGCCTCGACGCCGTCCAGGCTGCGCACGACGACATAGCGCGACGTCACGCTGGTCACGATGCCGTGGCGGCCGTCGACGGTGATCATGTCGCCCATCCGGATCGAGCGGTCGAGCAGGATGGTGAAGCCCGCGATGTAGTTGCTCGCGAGCTTCTGCAGTCCGAGCCCGATGCCGACACCGAGCGCGCCGCCGAAGACGGAGAGCAGCGTGAGGTCGATGCCCACCGCCTGCAGCGCGATGAGAAGCCCGATCACCAGCAGCAGCGCGCGCACGAACTTCGACAGGACCACGCGCAGGTTGAGG
The DNA here is from genome assembly GCA_963811685.1 of uncultured beta proteobacterium. Classification (GTDB taxonomy): domain Bacteria; phylum Pseudomonadota; class Gammaproteobacteria; order Burkholderiales; family Casimicrobiaceae; genus CAIWHR01. The sequence goes on from CAWESK010000010.1 coordinate 293,349, forward strand.
TCGATCGCGCCGGCGCGAATCAGCCGGGCTTCGAGCAGCGCGGAGAGCCACAGCGCGCGCCGCGATCGTGACGATGACCACGACCAGGCCCTTGATGATCTCCAGCACCGATACATGGCCCGGCCGAGCGGAATCTGGATCGCGTCGAGCTGGGCCCCGACGTCCTGGAGCACGCCGAGGAAGTACAGGATGACGAGTGCCCAGATCGCAAACGAGATCGCGCGCTCGGAAGTCGGCCATCCACGCGGCGTTGCCGAAGACTCCGCGTAGCGCGTAGACGATCAGGCGGATCAGCGCGAGCGCGATCACGAGCGGCAGCGCGGCCGGCCAGGAAAAACGCCGGATGGAAATGCGCGAAGATCACGGTCGCCGCGACGACCAGCAGCAGCGAGACGAGCGGGAAAGATCAGCCGGTTGACGCCGCCCAGGCCGACCCGCACGACCTCGGGCGCATGGTCGCGTGGAGGCTGAACCGACGGGCGGCGGCCCAGCCAATCGCAAAGCATAGCGAGCGCGATGGCGAGTTCGATCCAGCCCGCCGGCGACGAGAGCGCCGTCTGGACGCGGTCGAAGGTGATCGACGTCATCATGGAAGTGAAAGTCTACTGGAATCGGCGCAACCGCCCGCGTCGGCGCGGGAAGCCCTAGTCAGCCGGCGCGCTCGAGGATCGCGGCGAAAAATCCGTCGCAGCCGTGCCGATGCGGGAAGAGCACGAGGTTGGCGCCCGTGTCGAGGTCGACGCCGGCGCGCGCGAGCTCCGCTGCGGCGTTGCCGTGCGTGAAACCCGGATGCGCGGCGAGAAAGCCGGCGACGATCGCCTCGTTCTCTTCCGGCAGCACGCTGCACGTCGCGTAGACGATCCTTCCGCCCGGCTTCACCAGCGTGGCGGCCGCCGCGAGGATCGCGTGCTGCTTCCGCGCAAGCTCGGCGACGGCGGTTTCGGACTGCCGCCACTTGAGATCGGGATTGCGGCGCAACGTGCCGAAGCCCGTGCACGGCGCATCGACCAGCACGCGGTCGATCTTGCCGCCGAGACGCTTGATCTTCGCGTCGCGCTCGCTCGCAATGAGCTGCGGATGGACATTGGAGAGCCCCGAGCGCGCGAGACGCGGCTTCAGGTTCGCAAGGCGCCGCTCCGCTACGTCGAAGGCGTAGAGCCTGCCCTGCGAGCGCATCAGCGCGCCGAGCAGCAGCGTCTTGCCGCCCGCGCCCGCGCAGAAATCGACGACCATGTCGGTACGCCGCGGCGCGACGAGGTAGCCGACGAGCTGGCTGCCCTCGTCCTGCACTTCGAGCGCGCCGCTCGTGACGAGCGAATGCCGCCCGAGCGCCGGCCGCCCGTCGACGCGAAGGCCGAGCGGAGACCACGGCGTTGGCGTCGCGTCGATGCCCGAGGCCGCGAGCGCCGCGCGCGCGTCGTCGCGGGTTGTCTTCAGCGGATTGACGCGCAGGTCGAGCGATGCGGCGGAGAGCCAGGCGCGGGCGAGCAGCGCGCGCTCGTCGTCGCCGTAGGCGTCGCCGAGTCGCGTCCACAGCCAGTCGGGCAGATCGGCGGCGACCGCCGGCGCGAGCGGAGTCCCGAGGCGCGCCTTGAAGGCGGCGAGCCATCCAGCGTCCGCCGCGTTCACGATCGGCTGCAGGTCGCGCACGCTGTGCCCGAGCTCGCGCACCGTCACCGCCAGCGCGAGCTTGGACGGGTGCGTGGTCTGCGCGAGATCCTCCAGCGAGCGCTTGCGCCGAAGATACGCGAACACGCCGTCGGAGATGAACGCGCGGTCCTGCTGCCCCATCGCGCGATGCCGCCGGAAGAAGTGGTAGAGCAGCGAATCCGCCGGCGACGACAACGGCCGGATGTCGGCGATCGCAGCGGCGAGGCCGGCCAGCTGGTTCGCGCGCAGCGTCATTGCTGCGCGATCTTCTCGTCCACGCGAATCGAATCGAGCAGGGCCTCGAAGGTGCCGCGCGGCCCCGCGTAGCGGATCTTGACCGGGATGAAATGTAGCGTCGGCGCAAGCCACACGTAACCGTCGCTCTTGCCGTCCTCGCTGCGGCGGTGCCAGCGGACGGTGTCGATCTCGCCCTGGCCCCATGCGATCTTCTCGTCGTCCTCGCGCGTGATCGTGTAGCGCGCCACGCGGCGCGTCGTCGCGACGCTGAACGAGACTTCGCGGCCGTCGGGGGGTGAAAAGTAGTACTGCCACATGATGGCGAGCCAGTCGAACGTCGGCAGCTCGAGCGCCGCCGTCGAGCGATCGTTGAGCGTCACGATGCCCGCTTCCCAGTCGAACACGGCGACTTCGTGGCGCTCCTTGCTGCCCCGCTCGAACGAGAATTCGTAGGGCAGCAGTCCGGCGGCGGTGATCGCGCCGTGGCTTTCGAGGCGGCCCTGCCCGGGAAACAGCAGCGCCGGCAGTCCGCGCAATTCACCGACGGTCGAGATCCGGTACTGGTTGCCCGAGTGCTCGAAGCGGTAGGTCGCATCGCCGAGCAGGAATCCGCGCGTGCCGAGGAATCCCTTGTAGACGAGATCGACGCGAGGCGGGAGCGTCTTGTCGGTGGGTGTCGACGGCGGCGCCATCTCGGGTTCGGTCGCGATCTCCACGGGCACGGCCGGAAGCTCCGGACCGGCGGCGATCGCGTCGGCGGTGGGCTCGATCGGCGCCGCCTCGTCGCTCGCCGCCACGGGCGCAGGCTCCGGAGCCGTCACGGGTGCCGGCGGGGCGACCGGACTCGCGCGCCGCGGTCTTGCCTTGGGCTTGGCCGGTGCCGCGATCGGCTGCGGCGGCGGCGGCAGCTCGGTGATCGTCAGCTGCAAAGGCGGTTCGTCGGGCGCAACGGTCAAATCGACCGGCCACAACGACAACGCGAGATGCGCCGCGATCGAGGCCGCGAGCGCGACCACAAAGCCGGGCCGCACCAACGAGCGTCCACGCCCCCCGGCATCCGACGCAGGAATTCCGGCCACGGTTGCGGTCACGGTTGCGGCCACGTGGCCGGTGGGCATCGTTTGCGTCGACGAGTTCACGTTGGGCTGGGGCGAGCGAATCGCGTTCCCGCGGCGGGAGCGGAGGGCAGATCTTCCTTAACGCGATCCCGCCGCCCGTCGATGACGTGCCGGCCTTCGCACCACGCGCGGACCGCGGCGGGCAGGAGCTGATGCTCGAGCGCGAGCACGCGCGCGGCCAGCGATTCGGGATCGTCGCCATCGACGACCTCGAGGCTCCGCTGCGCGACGATCGGGCCGTGATCGACTTCCGGCGTTACGTAATGGACGGTGCAGCCGTGCACGCGAGCGCCGTCGGCGAGGGCCCGCCGGTGGGTGTCGAGGCCCGGGTAGGCGGGCAGCAGCGACGGGTGGATGTTGAGCATCCGGCCTTCGTAGCGGCGCACGAAGGCTGCACCGAGGATGCGCATGAATCCCGCCAGCACGACGAGGTCCGGCTCGCTCGCATCCACCGCGGCGGCGAGCGCGATGTCGCAGGCCTCGCGGTCCGCGAATGCGCGCGCGTCGATCACCTCGGTCGCGATGCCGTGGCGCCGCGCAATCGCGAGGCCGGCCGCGTCGGGGCGGCTGCTGATGACCGCGGACACCGCGCCGCCCAGGCTGCCTTCGCGCTCGGCGTCGAGAAGCGCGGCGAGGTTCGACCCGCGTCCGGAAATGAGCACGGTGATGCGCGGAATCGACATCACCGGGGGTCAGCCAACGACCGTACCTGGCGCCCCGGTCGCGCGCGCAACGACGACACCGATTTGATGGACGGTTTCGCCGGCGGCGGCGAGCAACGCCTGTGCACGCTGCGCGTCGGCCGGCGCCACCACGAGGATCAAGCCGATGCCGCAGTTGAAGACCCGATGCATTTCCGCGTCGGCGACATTGCCGGCGCGCTGCAGCCAGTCGAAGATCGCCGGATGCGGCCACGACGCGCGGTCGATGCGCGCCGCGAGGCGGTCGGGAAACATCCGATGCGTGTTTTCGACGAGACCGCCGCCGGTGATGTGCGCCATCCCTTTGACGTCGACGTCGCGGAGAAGGGCGAGCACCGGCTTCACGTAGATTCGGGTCGGCTCGAGCAGCGCGTCGCCGAGCGTCCGCCCGGACCGATCACCCGGCAGCGGATCCGCGAGGCTCGCGCCGGAAACGTCGAGAATCCGGCGGATCAGCGAAAAGCCGTTCGAGTGCGGCCCGCTCGACGCGAGCCCCAGCAGCACATCGCCCGCGGCGATTCTCCGGCCGTCGATCGCCTTCGATTTCTCGACGACGCCCACCGCGAAGCCGGCCAGATCGTATTCGCCGGGCACGAACGCGTTCGGATGCTCGGCGGTCTCGCCGCCGATCAGCGCGCAGCCTGCCTGCTCGCAGCCGGCGGCGATGCCCTTGACGACATCCGCGGCGACGGCGACGTCGAGACGCTCGCAGACGTAATAGTCGAGGAAGAACAGCGGCTCGGCGCCCTGCACGAGAATGTCGTTGACGCTCATCGCGACGAGGTCGATGCCGATCGTGTCGTGGCGCGCGAGCGCGAACGCGAGCTTGAGCTTGGTCCCGACACCGTCGGTGCCCGCGACGAGCACCGGCTCGCGATAGCGTTTCGGCAGCTCGACGAGCGCGCCGAAGCCGCCGATGCCGGCGAGCACTTCGGGACGCAGCGTCCGCTTCGCGTACGGCTTGATGCGCTCGACCAGCGTGTCGCCTGCGTCAATGTCGACACCCGCGTCACGATAGGACAGCGGAGATGTCGGAGCAGGCGCGCGAGAGGTCATGGGAACGGCGGGACACGCTTGGCGACGGGACCGCACGGAACGACGAGAGAAGCGCCGGATTGAGCGCCGTGCCGGCACCGCGGTAAAGTGCGCGTCTCTTTGCGATTTTACCGGAATTGCACGCGCGCCGGCCCTCGCGGCGTGCGGCGAGCGCGTTCCCTTTCGCCCCCACGCCGATGAATCCGATGGAACAACTCGTCTTCGATCTCGTGCCACCGGAGCCGCCGACGTTCGCGAGCTTCCTGCCGGGACGCAGCGCAGAGGCGGTTGCTGCGCTCGCGCGCTTCGCGTCGGACGAGGCCGCCGAACGGTCGTTGTTTCTCTGGGGCGGTCCGGGAGCCGGGAAAACCCATCTCTTGCGCGCAACGGTGGCGGCCGTGCTCGAGCGCGGCGCCGCGGCCGCCTATGTGTCGGAGCCGGGTGCTCTCGTCGCGATGGACCCTGAATTGCTGGCTTCGCGCACGCTCGTCGCCGTCGACGCGATCGAAACCGCGGGCGCCGAAGCGCAGCGTCGGCTCTTTACGCTCTTCAACGCGCTGCGCGCGGCCAGCCACCGGTTCGTCGGCGCCGCTGACCGTTCGCCGGCGGCGCTCGCGGTACGCGAAGACTTGCGGACGCGTCTCGGCTGGGGCCTTGTCTACGAGGTCACCTCGCTCGCGGATGAAGACAAGCCCGGCGCGCTGGCGAGCTACGCACGCCGCCGGGGTTTCGCCGTCCCCGACGACGTGATCCGCTATCTGCTCGCGCATGCAAGGCGAGACATGCCGGCGCTGCTCGGCGCGCTGGCGGCGCTCGATCGGCATTCGCTCGCGTTGCGGCGTCCGATTACGGTGCCGATGCTCCGGGAATGGCTGCAGCGGGATATCGGTCTTCGCTGAAATCACGGCGTTCTTCTGGCTGTGCGAGCCCTGGGGCCGGTAATGCCATATAAATCAGTAAGTTGCTGTCAGACGCCGGCGGGAAGTTGTTACAACCATTGTCAACCCCGGCGCGAACATAGGCGTTAACGGCGGCGACACTCGGAAATTGTGTCAACCCCATCTAACCTGGAAAGAAGCGACAAAATGAGCAAACTCCTCACTGCCCTCGTCGCCGGCCTGTTCGCGCTGACCGCTTACGCGCAAACCCCGGCTCCTGCGGCGCCCGCCAAGCCGGCAACGCCGATGGCAGCGACCCCCGCGACGCCTGCGGCGGCGCCGACCGCGGCGGCTCCGGCGAAGTCGGCGGACACGACCACGCCGAGCACCACCAAGAAGTCGAAGTCGAAGTCCAGCAAGAAGAAGAAGTCGAACTCCAGCGCCGCCTCGACGACGACGCCTGCGCCCACGAAGTAATCCGTTGAAACGCTGCGCGCGGCTTGCGCATTTGGCCCGAAGTCTCTATAATTCCAAGGCTTTATTTGATTTTCCGACTATCGGCCCGCGCCAGCGATTCGCACCGCCGTGATGAAGTCCGTGCAACTCCAAAACTACTGAGGAAACTGCAAATGAACAAACTGTTGATTGCGCTCATCGCTGGCACGTTCGCAGCGACCGTGGGCGCCCAGACGTTGGAAACCCCGAAGGACAAGTCGAAGCAAGCCACCGTCGAGTCCGTGACCAAGTCCACCACCGATACCGCCACCCGCCAATCGCAGGAAAAGGCCGGAGTCGCCGAAGCGAAGGCTATCGAAGGGTACGCCGAAGGCGCTGCCTACGACCGCCGACAAGAAGAAGGCCGTCGACGCCTCGACCAAGGCAAGCACGACGACCGCCGCGACCATGTCGCAAGAGCAGGAAGGTGTTGCCGCGGCGAAGGCCTCGAAGAACACGCCGAAGGCGCTGCCGACCAAGCAGGACAAGCAAAAGGCCGTCGACTCGTCGACCAAGGCGAACGCGAGCCCATAACTCGTCGCTCACGGCACTTCGTCCGGAAAGGCAGGGGTCGCAAGTCCCCTGCCTTTTCTTTTTGCGGATGCGACCGTTTGAACCGAATGTCATGACCGTCAGGCAGCGCGTGGTGATCGGGATGTCCGGCGGCGTCGACTCGTCGGTCGCCGCATGGCTGCTGAAAAAGCAGGGCTTCGATGTCGTCGGCCTCTTCATGAAGAACTGGGAGGACGACGACACCGACGAGTACTGCACGTCGCGCGCGGATCTCGTCGACGCGGCGGCGGTCGCCGACGTGATCGGAATCGAGCTGGAGGCAGTGAACTTCGCCGCCGAGTACCGTCAGCGTGTGTTCGCCCATTTCCTCCGCGAGTACGAGGCGGGCCGCACCCCCAATCCGGACGTGCTCTGCAACAGCGAGATCAAGTTCCGCGCCTTCCTCGACCATGCGCGCACGCTCGGGGCGGACGCCATCGCGACGGGCCACTACGCGCGGGTGCGGCGTGAGGGCTCGCGCGTGGAGCTGTTGAAAGCAGCCGACGGGACCAAGGACCAGAGCTATTTCCTGCATCGGCTGACGCAGGAACAGCTCGGCCCGGTGCTTTTTCCGCTGGGCGACATGCACAAGCGCGACGTGCGCGCGATCGCGCGGCGCGAGGGCATTCCGACCTGGGCGAAGAAGGACTCGACCGGCATCTGCTTCATCGGCGAGCGGCCGTTTCGCGATTTCCTCGCCCGTTATCTGCCGCGCGTGCCCGGTCCGATCGAGACGCCGGAGGGGCGCGTGATCGGCCGTCACGACGGCCTTGCGTACTACACGCTCGGGCAGCGGCAGGGACTTGGGGTGGGCGGCACGAAGGAGGGCACCGACTTGCCCTGGTTCGTCGCCGCCAAGGACGCGACGCGCAACGTGCTGATCGTCGTCCAGGGGCACGATCATCCGCTGCTCCATCGGCGCGACGTCGACGCGCAGCAGATGCACTGGATCTCCGGGTCGGCGCCGCCGGCGACCGCGCTCGCGCGCCTTCGCGCCAAAACCCGCTACCGGATGCCCGATGCGCCGTGCCGCGTCGAATTGCACCGCGCCGATCAGGGGCGCGCAGAATTTGCCGAACCGCAGTGGGCGCCGACGCCGGGGCAGTACCTCGTGCTCTACGACGGTGACGTGTGCCTGGGTGGGGGCGTGATCACTTCATCGCCGAAGCTTGCTTGCGACATTTCCGCTCTCGAGGCGGGCTCGGAAGCCTAGGCGCGGAAAGTTCGCCGCGGGTGGCCGCGGGTGCCCGCTTGTGCCACGCCGCCGCTAAGGGAAAGTCATCGTCGCGAATTCGGGCCATCCATCCCAGGGAATGCCGGCATAGCGCTTCGAAGTCGCCGTCATCCCCGTGTCTTCCTTGTAGTAGGACGCCTGCGGGTCGTTGTCCGGGAGACCGTTCTTCGCGCGGAGCTTGAGGTAGGCGCGATACTCGGCTTCCGTTCCGACGTAAACGCGATTCCTGGCGAGATCCGGATAGACGAACCAATTCTTGCCGGTCTGCGTGATGGCCGTCACCTGCCCCGCCGGCAATGTCGGCAGCTGCTGCAATTGCCGGTCGGTGCTCGCGACCACGGTCTTGAATCCGGCGGCGACCAGCAGAGGCTCAACCTGCGCCGCGCTCGGGCCCGCGCCCGGGGCGGCCGCGCAACCCCAGACAAGCGCCGGCATTGCAAGCACCACGACAAACCGGGAGATCTCTTCGCGCGCGAGCATGATCCAGGCCCTAGAACGGAATGTCGTCGTCGAAGTCGTCGGTCTTCGGTTTCGCCCCGCCGCCACCGCCGCTGCTTTTTGCGCCCGCTCCCGCACCCGCGCCGCCGCCGGATCGTGCCGCTCCACCTCCGCCCCCCGAGCCGAATTCGACATCGCCTCCGCCTCCTCCGCCACCGCCACCACCGCCTTCACGCGAGCCGAGGAGCTGCATTTCCTCGGCGACGATCTCGGTCGTATAGCGATCGACGCCTTCCTTGTCCTGCCATTTGCGCGTCTTCAGCCGGCCCTCGACGTACACGGGGCGGCCCTTCTTGAGGTATTCGCCGGCGATCTCCGCCAGCCGGTCGTAGAAGACGACGCGATGCCATTCCGTCTCCTCCTTCTTTTCGCCGCTCGTCTTGTCCTTCCACTGGCGCGATGTCGCGACGGTGATGTTGCAGATTGCCGAGCCGCTCGTTGCGTAGCGCGTTTCGGGATCGCGGCCGAGATTGCCGACGATGATCACCTTGTTGACCGAAGCCATCTATGTCTCTCCCATCGAGTAATTGCCGCGATTGTAGGCCGGAGGCGCCGCCATCGTCGCGCTGGCGGCGAGCCACAGCGCGGACAGCGCGACGCCGAAGATGAAGACGGAAGTGGCGCCCGCATGATCGGCGAGCCAGCCGGCCGCCGCCGCCCCGGCAAACGCGCCCAGGAATTGCGCGCTCGAATTGACGCCGATCGCGGCGCCGCGAGCTTCGGCGGACGCGCATTTCGACACCAGCGAAGGCAGCATCGCCTCCAGCAGGTTCGAGGCCGGCGAAGAACAGGGTCAGAGCCAGCGAGAGCGCGAAGAGCGAATGCAGCGACAGCGCGATTGCGACCTGGGCGATCAGCAACGCCGCCACTCCCCCATTCAATAGGGGCTTGCCACGCCCCGGACGGTCGACGTGCCGCAGGAACGGATACATGACCAGGATCGAGATCACCAGCACCGGCAGATAGACGATCCAGTGGCGGTCGGCGGCGAGGCCGTTGTCGCGCAACGCGAAGGGAACCTGCGTAAAAAGCGCCATCAGCACCGCATGCAGCGCGAACGTGCCGAAGTTGAGGCGGAGCAGCTGGGCATCGACGATCACGCGCACGAGTTGACCGGGAGGGACGTCCACGCCGGCCGCTGCGTGGTCGGGATCGGGCACCACGTAGCGGACCACGGCGATCGCCGCAACGGCCAGGATACCGGTCAACGCGAAGATGCCGGGCACGCCGATCCAGGCCTTCAGCACCGGGCCGGCGACGAGCGATGCCGCAAATGTCAGGGCGATCGTGATGCCGATCGCCGCCATCGCGCGCGTGCGCACGCCATCGCGGGTCAGGTCCGCCGTCAGCGCGATGACGGCCGCCGAGATCGCCCCGGCGCCCTGCAGGCAACGGCCCGCGATGATCCAGGCGATCGACGGGGCCCAGGCGGCGAGGAAGCTTCCGCCGGCAAAGAGGGCGAGCCCCATGTAAATCACCGGCTTGCGTCCCCATCTGTCGGAGGCCCAGCCGAAAGGTATCTGGAGGATCGCCTGCGTGAGCCCGTAGGCGCCGAGCGCGATGCCGATCAGCGTGTTGCTCGCGCCGCCGGGAAGATCCTTCGCGTACAGCGCGAACACCGGCAGGATCACGAACATGCCGAGAAGGCGAAGCCCGTAGATGCTGGCGAGGCTGGCGGTGGCGTGCCTTTCGGCGGGCGTCATCCGCATGCTCGCCGGGTGCGGCGCGGCGGGATTCGACATGGGCAAGCTTTTGTACGACTGAAAACGCGACTGGAATCGAGCAACCGAAACGCAATATACTAACAGGTTGGCCCGTCGTCCCTCGACCATGCGGTCTAGGCAAAACGGCACGGCCGCGCAGCCTAAGCAAATTTGCACCCAATGGCGCGCACGATTGCGTGCGCGAAGAGAAAGCCACCCTCTGCATGGAATACATCCGCATCCGCGGCGCGCGCACGCACAACCTCAAGAACATCAACCTCGAGCTGCCGCGCCAGCGGCTGATCGTCGTGACGGGGCTTTCCGGGTCGGGCAAGAGCTCGCTCGCGTTCGACACGCTCTACGCCGAGGGTCAGCGACGGTACGTCGAGTCGCTGTCGGCGTACGCGCGGCAGTTCCTGCAGCTCATGGAAAAGCCCGACGTCGACCTGATCGAGGGCCTGTCGCCGGCGATCTCGATCGAGCAGAAGGCGACCTCGCACAACCCGCGCTCGACGGTGGGCACCGTCACCGAGATCCACGACTACCTGCGGCTCCTCTACGCGCGCGTCGGCGACCCCTACTGCCCGGATCACCCCGAGCAGAAGCTCGCCGCGATGACGATCTCGCAGATGGTCGACGCCACGCTCGCCTTTCCCGAGGACACGAAGCTGATGATCCTCGCGCCCGTCGTCGTCAACCGGAAGGGCGAGCAGCTGGAGCTCTTCGTCGAGCTCCGCGCGAAGGGGTTCGTGCGCGTCCGCGTCGACGGCAAGGTGCACGAGATCGACGCCGTGCCGCGGCTCGCGAAGAATTCGAAGCACACGGTCGAGGTCGTCGTCGACCGCCTCAAGGTAAACGCGGAATTCAAGCAGCGGCTGGCCGAGTCGTTCGAGACGGCGCTGCGCCATGGCGACGGTCGCGCGATCGTCGTCGAGATGGACAAGGAAAATGAGGAACCGCGGGAGCATCTGTTCTCGGCGAAGTTCGCGTGCCCGATCTGCAACTACTCGCTCTCCGAGCTCGAGCCGCGGCTCTTCTCGTTCAACAGCCCGATGGGCGCGTGCCCGCGCTGCGACGGCCTGGGCTCGATCAGCTTCTTCGATCCGAAGCGCGTGGTCGCCTTCCCGCAGCTGTCGCTCGCGTCCGGCGCGATCAAGGGCTGGGACCGGCGCAACCAGTTCTACTACCAGCTGCTCGGAAGCCTCGCGAAGCACGCGGGGTTCGATCTCGAGCGTCCCTTCGGCAAGCTGCCGGAGCGTGTCCAGCAGCTCGTCCTCTACGGCAGCGGCGACGAGACGATTCCGTTCACCTACTTGTCCGAGCGCGGCAAGCCGATGGTGCGCGAGCACGCGTTCGAAGGGATCATTCCCAACCTCGAGCGCCGGTACCGCGAGACCGATTCGGTGATGGTGCGCGAAGAGCTCGCGAAATACCTCAATTCGAAGCCCTGCCCCGAATGCGGCGGCACCCGGCTGCGGCGCGAGGCGCGCTTCGTCAAGGTCGGCGAAGGCGCCGCGGCGCGCGCGATCTTCGAAGTATCGGCGCTCGCGCTCAAGGACGCGTCCGCCTATTTCTCCGATCTGAAGCTCGAAGGCCAGAAGCTCGCGATCGCCGAGAAGATCGTCAAGGAGATCGTGAGCCGGCTCGCGTTTCTCAACAACGTCGGGCTCGATTACCTGTCGCTCGACCGCTCGGCGGAGACGCTCTCCGGCGGCGAGTCGCAGCGGATCCGCCTCGCCTCGCAGATCGGATCCGGGCTCACGGGCGTCATGTACGTGCTGGACGAGCCGTCGATCGGATTGCACCAGCGCGACAACGACCGCCTGCTCGCGACGCTGAAGCACCTGCGCGATCTCGGCAACAGCGTGATCGTCGTCGAGCACGACCACGATGCGATCTGCGCGGCCGATTACATCGTCGACATGGGACCGGGCGCCGGCGAGCACGGCGGGCAGGTGGTCGCGCAGGGCACGCCCGAGGAGATCCGGCTCGCGACGCATTCGCTCACCGGCCAGTATCTCGCCGGCCATCGGCAGATCCCGATGCCGCCGCATCGCCTGCGCGCCGATCCCGCGCGCATTCTCACCATCACCGGCGCCACCGGCAACAACCTGCGCGAAGTCGCGCTCAACCTGCCGATCGGCCTCTTCGTATGCGTCACCGGCGTCTCCGGCTCGGGGAAGTCGACGCTCATCAACGATACGCTCTACCACGCCGTCGCGCGTGCGCTCTACGGCAGCACGACCGAGCCCGCGCCGTTCCGCGAGATGATCGGCCTCGAGTACTACGACAAGGTGATCAGCGTCGACCAGAGCCCGATCGGCCGCACGCCGCGGTCGAATCCGGCGACGTACACGGGGCTCTTCACGCCGATCCGCGAGCTCTTCGCCCAGGTGAAGGAAGCGCGCGAGCGCGGCTACGGTCCCGGGCGCTTCTCGTTCAACGTGAAGGGCGGCCGCTGCGAGGCATGCCAGGGCGATGGCCTCATCAAGGTCGAGATGCACTTCCTGCCCGACGTCTACGTGCCCTGCGATGTCTGCCACGGCCAGCGCTACAACCGCGAGACGCTGGAGATCCGCTACAAGGACCGCAACATCCACGAGGTCCTCGCGATGACGGTGGAGCAGGCGTTCGCGTTCTTCGAGCCGGTGCCCGCCGTCGCCCGAAAGCTCTCGACGCTGCTCGACGTCGGCCTGGGCTACATCACGCTGGGCCAATCGGCGACGACCCTGTCGGGCGGCGAGGCGCAGCGCGTGAAGCTGGCGCTCGAGCTGTCCAAGCGCGACACCGGCCGCACGCTCTACATCCTCGACGAGCCGACGACCGGCCTTCATTTCCACGACATCGAGATGCTGCTCACGGTGCTGCACCGCCTGCGCGACCACGGCAATACGGTGGTCGTGATCGAGCACAATCTCGACGTCATCAAGACCGCCGACTGGATCATCGACCTCGGACCCGAGGGCGGCGGCGGAGGGGGGCGCATCATCGCCGAAGGACCGCCGGAAGAGATCGTCAAGGTCGCGGCGAGTCACACCGGTCACTACCTCCGCCCGGTGCTCGATGCGCACGCGGCGCGGCGCGGGCGCGATGCGCCGCGCGCCACCGCGCGGTCCGCGCCCCCCCGCGGCCGCAAGGCGTCCGGCGATCTTCTCGGCTGACCGCACGCCGTGACGGCGATTCGCATCCGCCGCCCCGACCCGGCGCGCCTCGGCGCGGAAGCCGACGCCGCGATGGCGGTGCAGCGCGCGGCGATACGGGCGACGCTTCCCGGCCTGCGCGTGCCGCACACGACCGCCGAGGACGCCGCATGGATCCGCGGCATCTTCGCGCGCCATTCGGTCTGGCTCGCGGTGGACGCCGAGCGCGTCATCGGCATCGCCTCGCGCGACGGCGAGTGGGTGCTGCAGCTCTATGTCGCGCCCGAGCGTACCGGGGAAGGGATCGGCCAGGGTCTTCTCGACATGCTGCTGGCCGAGGCGGCGCCGCTGGGCGTTCTGCGCCTGTGGACGTTTCAGCGCAATGCAGGCGCGAGACGCTTCTACGAGCGCAATCGCTTCATCGCGGTCGAGTTCGGCGACGGGTCCGGCAACGAGGAAGGCGAGCCCGACGTGCGCTACGAGCGATCGCTCGTGCGTTAAGACCCGCATGCGGCGTCACGACCGCCCGTGCCGCATCCAGATCGCATCCTCCTGCTCGAGCTCCTCGAGGCGCGTCTCGAGGTTACGCACGTCGCGATCGAGCTCCGGCAGGAGGACGTCCTGCAGCGCGCGGGCGCGGCGCACCGAACGCTTGTATTCGAGAGACAGGCGCGCGAGATTGCCGCTGTTCGCGGCGAGGGGCGCAGCGGCGGACGACAGCGCGGTGAAGGCGCGGCGGCAGGCCTCGGCCTCGGGCGATGCATCGAAGGCGCGCGCGGCCACCAGGGGGTCGCCCGCGAGTTCCGCCTCCTGCAGCGGCACGCCCATCAGCACGCGCGCGGTGCGCGCCAGCGTTCCCTGCGCGGGATCGACGGCGGGATAGACCTCCAGGCCGTGGAGCCCGTGGCGGGCGATCGCGTCCCGCAACCGGTCGATCGCGGCGGCGAAGGCCGTCGCGAAAGCGCGCTGCAGCACGTCGTAGCGTTCCAGCTGGCGCAGCATTTCGCCGGCGAGCAACAGGCATTTCTCATCGAGGAACACGTATCCGTCGTGCATCGCACGACGCTCGTCCCTCATCTCGAGGACCACGCTGCGCGTGGGGGTTGCGTCGCTCATGCCGGCGTGGCCGCTCGTTTGGCGAGATGCCGTTCGATCTGCGCATCGGACAACCGCGCGAGCTCGGTTTGCGGCAGGCCCGCAAGCAATTGCCAACCCGTTGCCATGCTCTCTTCCAGCGTGCGCGCGGCGTCCTGCGCGACGAGCTGCAACTCGAACGCAGTTCCGAACGCGAGATAACGGCGGTCGGTGTCCGCAAGCCCCTCTTCGCCGACGACGCTCGCCAGGACGCGCGCCTGGACCGCGCGCGCGTACGCGGCGTAGAGCTGGCTCGCGAGCGCCGGGTGGTCGGGATCGGTGTATTTGCCTCCGGTGCCGTCCTTCATCAGCCGCGACAGCGACGGCAGCACGTTGACCGGCGGATAGATGCCGCGCCGGTCGAGGTCGCGTGAAAGCACGATCTGCCCTTCGGTGATGTAGCCGGTCAGATCCGGTATCGGATGGCCGATGTCGTCGGCGGGCATCGTCACGATGGGCAATTGCGTCAGCGTCCCCGCGCCGCCCTTGATGCACCCGGCGCGCTCGAACAACGTCGCCAGGTCCGAATACATGTATCCCGGAAATCCCTTGCGGCTCGGGATCTCGCCCTTCGACGACGACACCTCCCGCAGCGCCTCGGCGTAGTTCGTCATGTCGGTCAGGATCACGAGCACGTGCTTGCCGCAATGAAAGGCGAGGTACTCGGCCGCGGTCAGCGCGAAGCGCGGCGTCAAGAGCCGCTGCGTCGATGAGTCGCTCGCCAGATTGAGGAACAGCGCGGTGCGCTCGAGCGCGCCGCTTTGCTCGAGGCTGCGCCGGAAGTACTCGGCGCTGTCGTAGGGCACGCCGATGCCGGCGAACACGATGGCGAACTCGCCGCTGCCGGCATTGCGGATCCGCGCGTGCGTGGCGATGTCGACTGCAAGGCGGTCGTGCGGGAGGCCGCCGCCCGAGAACAGCGGCAGCTTCTGTCCGCGCACGAGGCTGTTCATGAGGTCGAGCGTGGTGACGCCGGTTTCGATGAAGTCGCGCGGCATCGCCCGCGCCACCGGATTGACCGGCAGGCCGTCGATGCGCAGGCGCTCCCGCGCGGCGAGCGGCGGGCCGCCGTCGATCACCTGCCCGACGCCGTTGAACACGCGGCCCAGGATCGATGGCGCAACGCCGAACGACAACGGTTCCCCGAAAAAGCGCACGACGGTGCCGGCGAGTGTCAGACCCGCGGTCGCTTCGAGCACCTCGATCGTCATCACGTCGTTGTCGATGGCGGCGACGCGGCCAAGGCGCGGGCCGCCGTCGGTGCCCTGCACCTCGACGGCGTCGGCAAGCCCGACGTCGAGCGTTCGGCGCAGGAACAAGAGCGGCCCTTCGAGCCGCGCTGCGGCGCCTTCAGACGTGAGGCGCATCGTGCGGCTCCTTGCGCTTGGTCATCGCCTCGAACTCGTGCTCGACCGCTTCGGACAACCCGGCGAGGCGCGGAAGCTCGGCATCGCCGATGTCCTCGCCCAGCCGCTGCAGCGGCCGCACGCATTGCATCTGCGCAATGTCCGTCGGCGTCGCGCCCAGCGCAAGCGCGCGCTCGGCAAGGTCGAAGAAATGATCGAGCAGGCGCATCATCGCGGCTTGCCGCGCCGGCGAGCAAACGCGGTCGTTGTCCGAGTACGCGGACTGGCGCAGGAACGCGTCGTTGACGAGCCCCGCGCAGAACAGCGAGAGCTGCTGCCGCGCGGGCAGGGCGTCCCGGCCGATGATGCGCGCCATCCGCTCGAGTCGCGCCTCCTCGTCCAGCAGCGTCAGGAACCGGCGGCGCAGCGCGAACCAGCGGTCGTTGCCTTGTGCTGCCCACCAGGGCGCGAAGTCGCGTGCGTCCTCGGCGTAGGACTGCAGGGGGTTGATCGCGGGATAGAAGCGCGCCTGCGCACGCTTGACGTCGAGCGCCCAGAACGACTTGACGTAGCGCTTTGTATGCGATGTGACCGGCTCCGAAAAGTCGCCCGACGGCGGGCTGATCGCGCCGATGATCGTCACCGACCCGGTGCCGCCGGCGAGCGGCTCGACGAGCGCGGCCCGCTCGTAGAAGTCGGCGAGACGCGACGACAGATAGGCCGGATAGCCGCCCTCGCCCGGCAGTTCGCCGAAGCGTCCCGACACTTCGCGCAACGCCTCGGCCCAACGCGAAGTGGAGTCGGCCATCAGCGCGACATGGAGCCCCTGATCGCGAAAATACTCGGCGACGGTGACGGCGGAATAGATCGACGCCTCGCGCGCCGCCACCGGCATGTTCGACGTGTTCGCAATGATTACCGTGCGCTCCATCAGCGGACGGCCGGTGCGCGGATCGGTGAGCTCGGGGAATTCCTCGAGGACGCCCGCCATCTCGTTGCCGCGCTCGCCGCAGCCCAGGTAGACGATGACGTCGGCGTTGCAGCCTTTCGCCAGTGCTTCGAGCAGCACCGTCTTGCCGGTTCCGAACCCGCCCGGAATCGCGGCCTTGCCGCCTTGCGCAACGGGGAACAGGCTGTCGAGGATGCGCTGACCGGTGACGAGCGGCGCCTTCGTCGCCAGGCGCGCCGCGACCGGGCGCGTTTTGCGCACCGGCCATGTGTGCGTCATCGCGAGCAGGTATTCGCGACCCGCGGCGTCGCGCAACGTGGCGACGACCGCGTCGTCCGCGTATTCTCCCGGCGCGGCGACGGCGACGACGGTGCCGGCGATGTCCGGCGGGACCAGGCATTTCTGCACGATGCCGTTCGCCGACGTCGCCGTGCCCAGGATCGCTCCGCCGCGCACGGTCGCGCCGCACGCCACGCTCGACGCGAATGCGAACGATCGCGGCACCGAGGCGCGCCTGCCGGGCTGCACGCTGACCGTTTCCGGACCGGCGAGCGGTCGGAGCAGGCCGTCGAAGATATGCCCGAGCAATCCGGGCCCGAGGGGAATCGCGAGCGGCGTGCCGTCGCCCTCGACGATGGCGCCGGGTCGCAGCCCCGTCGTGTCCTCGTAGACCTGCGCCGTGATTTCGTCGCCATCGAGGCGCACGACCTCGCCCAGCAAGGCGTCGTTGCCCACACGCACCGCTTCGCGCAGCGCGAAGGGTCCGCTCGCTGTCGCGCGCAGCACGGGCCCGGAAATCCACCGGATCGTCGCCCGGCTCATGCGTCGATCTCCAGGTGTTTCAGCAGGCTGGCGCCGATCTCCACGCGGTCGGCGACGAGCCCGGCAAGCGCCGCGTCGATGACATTCCCGGCGGTGGAGATCTTCATGCCTGCGCGGAGCGCTGCGTCGGCAACGAACTGCGGAGGCGTGGCGCAGATGTCATTGAGCGAAGCCGCGGTGGCGTTGCGCTCGTCGTCCGTCAATCCCGGGGCATGCGCGATGCGCCACGAGCCGCGCGGCAATACGGCGCGCGCTTCAGCGACGACACGGTCCACCCACGTCTTGCGCGCCGCGCGCTGCTGCCAGCGTTCGCACAGCGCCTGCGGCAACTTTGCGAGCCCCGCGGCAAGGAGGTCCGCCGCCCGCCGCTGCTCGTGCAAACGACGGTGGGTCTCGAGGCCGGCCCGCGCCGCGCCCACGCTAGCCGCGAACCGGTGGCGCTCCTCGTCGAAGGCTTCGCGCATGCGTTGCCGCGCTTTTAGATGCGCTGTCGCAAGCGTCTCCGCGGCGCGCTGCCGCGCCTCGCCGACGATCGCGTCGCAGCGGCGGACGCGATCCGCGGTCACGAGATCGATGAGCGCCTGCATGCGCACCTCGAGCGTCACCGCGGATCCTCGAGGCCGAGCTGTCCACGCAGTCGCGTCGCGAGATCCGGCGGCGCGATCTCGCCGCGAAGGTCGGGGACCAGCAGCACGAGCGGCGAGAGCGCGAGTTCCGCGGCCTCCATGTCGCGCGGCGGGATCCGCGCGGCGGCGGACGCGGAGATGAGGATCAGCGACGCGGTCTCGCGCACCAATGCCAATGCCGCGCCTTCCGCCCCGGCTGCGGGAATCATGACCTGCGCCCCCGCCAGCCGGAATCCGGCGGCGGTTGCCTCGTCGCCGATATAGCAGAGCGTCGACATCAGCCGAGCCGGTTGAGGATCAGGATCGACACGATGAGCCCATAGATCGCAATCCCTTCGGCGAGTCCGACGAGGATCAGCAAGCGGCCGAAGAGCTCGGGCTTTTCAGCCAGGGCGCCGATCGCGGCGGCGCCGACTTTGGCGACGGCATAGCCGGCGCCCAGCGCCGCAAGCGCCGTGGAAAGTGCCGCGGCGAGCACGCCCAAGGTCGCTGCCTCGGGGCCGAGCCCACCTCCTCCGGCACCTGCCCCGGCGGCCAGCGCGGGCGGCACCGATGTCAGGAGCAGGGTTCCAAGGGCCGCCAGGAATGCAGTCACGGCGGCGAGGGCGACGATGAAGCGGGTTGGCGATTTCATTCAATGCTCCTGCGCGACGAAAGGGGGCGCCGGCAACGGATGAAACACGCGTCCCGGCGCGGCGAGGAAACGCGTGAAGAACTCGAACAGCACGAGACGCGTGGTCTGGATCGAGACCACGAGGCCCTCCAGCACCAGCACGATGACATTGCCGGCGATCAGCACGAGCGCCTTGGTGACGGCGCCGCCGGCGGCGTCCATCAGGGCGACGATCGCGGACGACAGCCCGGCGTGGGCGAGCGCGAACGCGCCGACCCGCGCGAACGACAGCGTATTGATCAGGATTTGCAGCGTCCGTTCGACGAGTTCCGCGACGGCCGAGAACGCCGCCGCGAATCGGCGCGCCGCGATGGCCCGGCCGATGCAGAAGGCGGCGCTCGCCGCGGCCGCCACGACCAACGCGGGCCGGGAAACGACCGCGGCCAGCAGTGCGACATAGACGAC
This sequence comes from uncultured beta proteobacterium, assembly GCA_963811685.1. Classification (GTDB taxonomy): domain Bacteria; phylum Pseudomonadota; class Gammaproteobacteria; order Burkholderiales; family Casimicrobiaceae; genus CAIWHR01. The sequence goes on from CAWESK010000010.1 coordinate 312,545, forward strand.
GACGAGCCAGACTTCGCTGCAGAACCATCCGCGGAGCTCGCCGCGCCAGTGCGCCGCGAGCGCGGTCAAGAGGAGCCCGGTCGTGAGCAGCACCGCACCGCCATAGAGCGGCATCAGCAGCACCGACAGCGGGTCGGCGAGCGGGTCGATCCACAACGGCTCGATCACGCCCTGCAGGCTGAATACGCTGCCGAAAAGAACCCCGAAGAAGGCCGCCCCGATGCCGCCGGCGATGAACAGGCGGGCGAGCGGCCAGCGCTGGCGCAGCGCGACGCCGGCTGCGGCGATGACGAGTCCCTGGCCAACGTCGCCGAACATGTAGCCGAACATCAGCGGCACGACGAGCACGAGCAGCAACGTCGGATCGGCCTCGTTGCGCGCCGGTATGCCGAGCGCGCGACTGAAGACCTCGAACGGCTTTGCCCACCGCGGATTGGCGAGCAGCAGGGGCGCCTTCGCTTTCGGCGGCGGCTCCGGGTAGTGCAGCAGCGCGCGCGCGCCCGAACGTTCAAGAGCGGCCCGTATTCGTGCGCCGGTGAAATCGCTCGTCCAGCCGGTGATCCGGCAAAAGAGCTCGCCCGACTCGAGCGCGCGCACGTTCTCGAGCAGCCATTGCAGCCGATGCGCGTCGCCGAGCGCAGTCGGCAGGTCGTGCTTCCGGTGCAGCGCCGCGAGTGCGGCCGCCAGCCGGCGCTGCTCGTGGTCGAGGGCTTCGAGCCGCGGCACGATGTAACGCTCCGTCGCGGCAGCGTCCGCTTCGAGCCACGGCGGCGTGTCGTAGACCTGCCCCTTGAGCACGGCCGCTTGCTGGCTGAGCGCATCGATGTCGTCCGCGCTGCCGACGTTGAGCGCAGCCAGCGCACACACCATCGTGCCGTCGAGGTCGACGCGGCGGGTGAGGATACCCGGCGGCAGCTGCGGCTCGCTGTCCGGCGGGAACACGACCAGTCGCGCATGCAGCACCGGGCCGGCGGTGGCGAGACGCGCGAAGTCGAGGCTCGTCATGCCGACCGCCGCGAGCACGCGACGCCACAGCAGGATCTCGGCGCGCTCCTCGCCCAGGCGCTCGATCTGTCCGATCACGGGTTCCGCCTCTTCCGCCCATGCGCGCAGGCGCGAGAGGCTCCGCGCGAGCGTGGTCGTCGGAGACTCGGGGAACGCGGAGCCGGGGTGCGCTCCGGCGGGCCAGTACGCATGATGGCGCAGCGCGAGCTCGGCGAATTCGGCCAGCTGCGGACGGAGGTCGCCGAACACCGACGGCAGCGCGGTGCTCGTTCGCGCCTCGATCTCGACCGCGCCCGTGGACGCCAGCGCTTCGAGCGTCAGCGTGGCGTCGTCGCGCGCGGCGAGGATCTCGAACCAGCGAGCGGGCTGCGGGCGGATCACGCGGCGACTCCGAACCGGGGAAAGATCGCCCGCCGCAGCAATTCGCCGCGCAGGCGCTCCATGTCGAGTGCGCAGAGCGCGAGGAAGATGAAGGCGGCGGCCGGATTGGACGTCGCGCGCCGGTAGAGGAGCGCAAGCCGCGACACCAGGGCGCGCCGCGGGAGCACGCCGTCGCGGGCGGCGGGCTCGGCGAGCGCCGTGCGATGCTGGTCCAGCACGCGGGCGAATTCGCCGAGCAGCGCGCCGTCCGCTCGCGCCTCGGGCGGCACCCGGCGCTGCCATTCGGTGCACCACGACCGGACGAACCCGTCCGGGTCCGACCATGCGCGCGCGAGCGGCGCCAGCCGCCCCGCCGGGACTCCGTGGCGGAGATCACGGAACACCGGGTCGTCGTCCATCCACGCATACGTCGCGCCCCCGCGGGCGAGGTATTGCGCGCAAGGCAGGTCGATGAGCACGCCGGCCCAGGCGACGGCGGCTTGCCATTCGGCCGGCATCCAGAGGCGCACCTCCTCGGCCAGCGCGCGGGCGTTCGAGCGCAGCGCGGCTTCGATCGCGTGCGGGTCGGCATCGGACGCGATGCCCGCCACCCAGCTGCGAAGCGAGGATGAGCGCGCCGCGTCGAGCAGGGCGGGCAACCCGCGGATGACGGTCAGCGAGCGCCATGCCCCTTCACCCGGGCGCTCGCCGAACCGCGCCCCGATGCGCGCCAATGCATAGTCGAGGTCGCCGGCGCGAATCATGGACGACCGCCGGTGAGCTCGATGGAAAGCGCCGCCAACGCGCGTTCCAGGCGCGCGAGATCGTCGGGCGAAAGCTCGCGCTTCGCATCCTGCGCCCCGATTTCGGCATCGATGGCTGCGATCTCCCGCGCCGCGCGCGCCGCGAACGCTTCGCGCAGGCAGCGCATGCGCCGCTCGTTGCGCTCCGCGATCGCGCGTGCCGCGCCGCGGGCGGCTTCGACGATGGCGGCAGCTTCGCTCGTGGCGCTCGTGACGAGGTCGCGCGCTTCGCGTTCGGCCGCGAGCACGCGATCGATCGCTGCGTCGGCAGCGACGTCGGTGAATGGAATTGATCGGCGGGACATTCCTGAACTATCCGCGCGCAACGACGTGCCCGCGTTTCCCCGTTTCGTCGCGGGCTGACTCGGTCGACCCCCGCGACGAGCTTCTGTCGACGGGCAGAATGCGTCGCAGTCGCATTGCGATTTTCCTTCTCCGCCGCTTTCTGTTACCTGACCCGTTACAGCGATCGGAACATCCATTCAAGTTATCCCGTTCGCTGCACTCCGTTGTTGACCGGCGTCAAGTTGCCTCCGGTGCGAGCGGTTCTAAATGTCGCCATGGAAAGGCAAATGCAGCGTACCGCCGTGTCAGCTGCGAATTCGCACGTTCGTGTCGGAGGATAGATCGTGTACGAAACCACCTATGCACTCATGCGCCGGCAAGGAATCACGCGGCGCAGCTTCCTCAAGTTCTGCAGCCTCACCGCGGCCTCGCTCGGGCTCGGCGATGCGGGTGCGCAGCAGATCGCAAAGGCACTGGAGACGAAGCCGCGCACGCCGGTGGTCTGGCTGCACGGCCTCGAATGCACGTGCTGCAGCGAATCGTTCATCCGCTCTGCGCATCCGCTTGCAAAGGACGTCGTGCTGTCGATGATCTCGCTCGACTACGACGACACGCTGATGGCGGCCGCGGGACACCAGGCCGAGGAGCAGCTCGAGCAGACGATCGCCAAGTACAAGGGCAACTACATCCTCGCCTGCGAGGGCAATCCGCCGCTCGCCGACGACGGCGTCTACTGCATCCCGGGCGGCAAGCCTTTCGTTGACAAGCTCCGCCGCGTCGCCAAGGACGCGAAGGCGATCGTCTCGTGGGGCAGCTGCGCATCGTGGGGTTGCGTGCAGGCGGCGAAGCCGAACCCGACAGGGGCGACGCCGATCCACAAGGTGATCACCGACAAGCCGATCATCAAGGTGCCCGGATGTCCGCCGATCGCCGAAGTGATGACAGGCGTCGTGACCTACATCCTGACATTCGACCGGCTGCCGGATCTCGACGCGCAGGGGCGCCCGAAGATGTTCTACAGCCAGCGCGTGCACGACAAGTGCTATCGCCGGCCGCACTTCGACGCGGGCCAGTTCGTCGAGCATTTCGACGACGCCGGCGCGCGGATGGGCTACTGCCTGTACAAGATGGGCTGCAAGGGTCCCGTCACGTACAACGCGTGCTCGGCGTTGCGCTGGAACGAAGGCGTGTCGTTCCCCATCCAGTCCGGCCACGGCTGCATCGGGTGCTCGGAGGACGCGTTCTGGGACAAGGGTGGCTTCTACGACCACCTGACGACGATCAGGCCTCCGGGCATGAGCGGCATCGAGGGCACGGCGGACACGATCGGTCTCACGGTTCTCGGCGTCGCCGGCGCAGCGGTCGCCGCGCATGCCGCGGTGAGCGCGATCAAGCAGGCGCGCAGCAAGTCGCGCAACGACAAGGTCAGCGAGGCGGAGAAGTAACATGGCGATCATCCAGACCCAGGGCTTCACGCTCGACAACAGCGGCAAGCGCATCGTCGTCGACCCGATCACGCGCATCGAGGGGCATCTGCGCATCGAGGTCAACGTCGACAAGAACAACGTCATCCGCAACGCGGTTTCCACCGGCACGATGTGGCGCGGCCTCGAGGTGATCCTCAAGGGCCGCGACCCGCGCGACGCGTGGGCCTTCACCGAGCGGATCTGCGGCGTTTGCACCGGCGTACACGCGCTCGCATCGGTGCGCTCGGTCGAGGACGCGCTCGGAATCAAGATTCCGAAGAACGCGAACACGATCCGCAACCTGATGCATGCGACGTTGTATGCGCAGGACCATCTGGTGCACTTCTATCACCTGCACGCGCTGGACTGGGTCGACGTCGTGTCGGCGCTGAAGGCGGATCCGAAAAAGACGTCGGAGATCCAGCAGAGCATCTCGCCGTGGCCGAACTCGTCGCCGGCGTATTTCCGCGATGTGCAGAACCGCTTGAAGAAGTTCGTCGAAAGCGGCCAGCTCGGCATCTTCGCGAACGCGTACTGGGGCAATCCCGCGTACAAGCTGCCGCCCGAAGTCAACCTGCTCGCCACGACGCACTATCTCGAGGCGCTCGATTTCCAGAAGGAGATCGTCAAGATCCAGACGATCTTCGGCGGGAAGAATCCCCACCCGAACTGGCTGGTCGGCGGCGTGCCGAGCCCGCTCAACGTCGACGGCACCGGCGCGGTCGGCGCGGTCAACATGGCCACGCTCAACATGGTCGGCGACATCTGCAACCGCACGTCCGAATTCATCGACCAGGTCTACATCCCGGACCTGCTCGCCATCGCCGGCTTCTACAAGGACTGGGCGGCCATCGGCGGCGGACTTTCGGGCAAGAACGTGCTCGCGTATGGCGAGTTTCCCGAGATCGCGAACGACTACTCGAATGCGAGCCTCGCGCTGCCGTCCGGCGTGATCCTGAATGGCGATCTTGCGAAGATCTACGACGTCGATCTCAAGGCGCCCGATCAGGTGCAGGAATGGGTCACGCACTCCTGGTACAAGCAGGCCGACGAATCGAAAGGCCTGCATCCGTTCGACGGCGTCACGGATCCGAATTTCGTCCTCGGCAAGGACACCAAGGGCAGCCGCACCGACATCAAGGAAATCGACGAGTCGGCGAAATATTCGTGGGTCAAGGCGCCGCGCTGGAAAGGCAACGCGGTCGAGGTGGGCCCGCTTGCGCGCTACATCGTCGCCTACGCGCGCGGCCGCAAGGACATCAAGGAGCAGGTGGACGGCGCGCTGAAAGCGCTCGACGTGCCGATCACGGCGCTGTTCTCGACGCTCGGTCGCACGGCGGCGCGCGGGCTCGAATGTCAGTGGGCCGCGCACAAGATGAAGCAATACCATGCGGACCTCGTCGCCAGCATCAAGGCGGGGGATCTCGCCACGGCGAACGTGGAGAAATGGGAGCCTTCGACGTGGCCCGCCGAAGCACAGGGCGCCGGTCCGTGCGAGGCGCCGCGCGGCGCGCTCGGACACTGGATCAAGATCAAGAACAAGAAGATCGATCTCTACCAGTGCGTGGTCCCGACCACGTGGAACGCCGGGCCCCGCGATGCCAAGGGGCAGATCGGCGCCTATGAAGCAGCGCTCCTCAACACGCCGATGGCGAAGCCGGAGCAACCGGTCGAGATCCTGCGCACGATCCACAGCTTCGATCCGTGCCTCGCCTGCGCCACGCATGTGATGAGCCCGGAAGGCGAGGAGCTGGTTTCGGTCAAGGTACGGTGAACCCGAGGGAGTTTGCGATGCAAGTCAATCCCGTGTCCGGGCAAGTGCTGTCGGGTCCGCTGGAGCCCGTGTACGTCTACGAGGCGCCGGTGCGGCTTTGGCACTGGGTGATGATCGTCGCGATGGTCTTCCTCGCGGGAACGGGCTACCTGATCGGCAGCCCGCTGCCGGCGATCGGCGGCGAGGCGGTGCAAAGCGACTTCTTCGCCTACATCCGGATGATCCACTTCATCGCGGCGATGGTCTTTGCGATCACCTTCGCGGTGCGGATCTACTGGGCGTTCGTCGGCAACCACTCCTCGCGCGCGATCTTCGTTCCGCCGGTGTGGAACGGCAGCTGGTGGAGGGGCCTGTTCAGTCAGATGGCGTACTACCTGTTCCTGAAGAAGGAATCGCATCTGTGGGTCGGCCACAACCCGCTCGCGCAGATCTCGATGTTCGTGATGTACACGCTGGGCTCGATCTTCATCATCGTTACCGGGTTCGCCCTCTATGCCGAGCAGTGGGGCTGGGGTACGACGCCGATGAACCTGATGGGATGGGTCTTCGTCCTGTTCGGCGATCCGCAGATGGTGCGCACGCTGCACCATCTCGCGATGTGGTGGCTGCTGCTGTTCGGGCTGATCCATGTCTACATGGTGTTCCGCGAGGACATCATGAGCGGCGAATCGGTGATCGGCACGATGATCAACGGCATCCGCTTCTGGAAGGACGAGCCGAGGGCGTGACCGGAGCGACGACCGCCATGCCGACCCGGGTAGAGGCTTCGCGCGCGCCGCGAGCAGCGGCTGCGCTGCCGTCCGCGCGTTCGCGCAAACCTCCGCACCCGGGCGAATTTCTCGAGTCGCGCTTCCTGAAGCCGCTCTCGATCACCCAGACGGAGCTCGCGCAGGCGCTCGGCATTTCCCGCCGCCGCGTCAACGAGCTCATCAACGGCCGCCGCGCGATCACGCCCGATTCCGCCGTGCGCCTCGCGGTGTACTTCGGGAACGAAGCCGCGTTCTGGATGCACCTGCAGGTCGCGTGGGACATGCACGCGGCCATGCGGCAATTCCGCTCGCGCGCCGTCCGCCGATAAAGCCCGCTCGCGCGGCGCTCACGGCGGCCGCGCAACCGTTGACCTAGCGCAAGTCGCAGCGCGCCCGTGCGCGTAGTCTGACCGTTGTTACACGGAAGGTTACACAGACTCGGATGAAGCATCGCTGCGAAGCGTTGGTGCTCGGCATCGGCAACGTGCTTTGGGCGGACGAGGGATTCGGCGTGCGCGCCGTCGAGGCGCTGCACGCGGCATTCGCATTTCCGCCGGACGTCCTGCTGCAGGACGGCGGCACGCTCGGCCTCGCGCTCTACGACGCGATTTCATCCGCTCGCCGCGTCCTCGTCCTCGACGCGATCGACTACCGGCTGCCGGGCGGGACGTTGCGCGTGCTCCGCGGCGACGAGGTGCCCGCCTGGGGCCGCGCGAAAATCTCGCCCCACCAGATCGGATTCAACGACGTCCTCGCGCTTGCGCAATTGAATGGCTGCGCGCCGGATACGATCGTTGCCATCGGCGTCCAGCCGGTCGAGCTCGCCGATTTCGGCGGAAGTCTCACCGGCCCCGTGCGCGCGCGCCTCGCCGAGGCCGTTGCGCTTGCCGCGCGCGAGCTCGCAGCGTGGGGGTATCCGGGCGTGCCGCGGCAACCCGGCGAGGCGTTCGAGCGCCTCAATGCGGATTCGCTCACACTCGATGCCTACGAGTCGGGGCGTCCGTCGACAACCGAAGCCTGCCGCATCGGCGACCCGCGCGTGCTGGCGGGCGTCGTGCGCGAGCAGGACTGATCATGTGCGTCGGCATCCCGATGCAGGTCGTGACCGCGGGCGAAGGGTTTGCCGTCTGCGCGGGACGCGGCGAGCGCCAGGTGATCGATGTCAGGCTCGTCGGCGCGGCGCCGCCCGATACGTGGCTGCTCGCATTCCAGGGCTCCGCGGTGCGCATCCTCACGGCCGCCGAAGCCGCACAGACCAACGCCGCGCTCGACGCGCTCGTCGCGCTGCAGTCGGGCGCGAGCGACATCGACGCGCATTTCGCCGACCTCGTCGGGCGCGAGCCGCAGTTGCCCGATCATCTGAAAGAGAGCCGCTGATGACCCTTGCGATGCCACTCGCCGCGGGCGCGGATCCGCTCGCGTATCCCCTGATCGCGCAATTGTTCACGCGACATGGCTACGCCAATATCACGGTCGACAACTTCGACGCGTTCACGCAGCGCCCGGGACGCACGTTGCTCATGTTTCTCGAGGATCCGGTGCGCTACAAGGAGACCCTCGACCTCGCCGTGATCGTCCCCGAGATCGCGCGCGCATTCGCGCCGCGGCTGGCGGTCGGCGTGCTGCTGCCCGAGTCGGCGCGCGCCGTGGCGCCGCGCTACGCATTCCGGCGCTGGCCGGCCTTCGTGATGCTGGCCGACGGCCGCTACGTCGGCGCCGTCGACGGTCTCCGCAACTGGGATGAATACCTGACCGAAGTGGCTGCGTTGCTCGAACGCGCGCCCGCGCGAGCGCCAACGATCGGCATCCCGGTGCGCGGCGTCGAAGCGGCGAACAGCCCCCGAACCTCACGACCCGAACTGGAGGAATGATGAAGGAGTTTCCGCTTCCCGTACGCATCGTGGGCCCCGGTTCGCAAGCCGACCACGACGAGCCTCTGCAGTATCTCGACATGCCGCGCGGCATGGACACGTTTCAAATGCCACGCGTACCCGACCGTGCCGATGCGCACGATCTCGCCACGGCGCGCGATGCGCTCGCCCGCTACATGGAGCAACTCGCGCAATGGAATCCCGTCGCCGGCGGCGATGGTCCGCGCCTCGATTTCGCGGGAATGCCGGCGCGCGCGCTCACCGTGATGAACCAGGTGCTGGGGGAGGGCGAGGTCTCGATCCGGATCGACGGGCCGGCGAGGTACCGGATCCAGGAGAGCGTGTTCACCGGAATCTGGCGCGTCGTCGGGCTCGACCGCGACGGCTGCGCGGCGACCGACAGACTCGAGGCGGCGGCGCTGCCCCGCGTTGCGATCGACGCCGCGCGCGATGCGGCGTCCGCGCGCCTGCCCGACATCGCACTGCCCGCGGACGCGATGAACTCGCCCGCGCTGCTCGCCGAGATCGCGGGACAGCTCGCGACACGCAGACCGGGAGCGCGCGCGCACGTCATCAACCTGACGCTGTTCCCGTTGACGGCCGGCGACCATCGCGTGCTGGAAGCGGCGCTGCCGGTCGGACCCGTCGCGATCATGTCGCGCGGCTTCGGCAACTGTCGCGTCACATCGACGGGCGCACGCGACGTCTGGCGCGTCCAGTACTTCAACAACATGAACACGCTGATCCTCGACACCATCGAAATCGTCGACCTGCCGGAGGTCGCGCTCGCCGCCGTGGAGGACCTCGAAGACAGTCGCGCGCGGATGGCCGAGCTGGTCGAATGGATGAGCGAGTCCGTCGCCGAGGTATAGGGATGCCGACGTTCGAAAGCTTCGGCGACGCCGGGCGGATCGGACCGGACACGCGGATGGAATGCAAGGTGTGCTGGTACGTCTACGATCCCGCCGAGGGCGATGTCGTCTGGCAGATCCCCGCGGGCACGGCATTCGCGCAGCTGCCGCCGCATTGGACGTGCCCGAATTGCTCGGCGCCGCAGACCCAGTTTCTGGTGCTGAACGATGAATGACGCGCCGCTGCTGCCCGATCCGTCGCCGCGCCTTGAAACGGCGTTCCGCGCGGTCGCCGCCCGGATGACCGGCCTCGGTTTCGTCAATCCCGCGCTCGACGTCGAGGCGGTGGGCTTCGCTCCGTGGAACGGACACTGGCTCGGTGTGCTCGTGACTCCGTGGTTCATGAACCTCACGCTCGCGCCGCGCGATGCCGCGCTATGGCAGCCGCTCGCCCACGGCGCGAAACGCAGCTACGAGTTTCCCGCCGGGGTCTACGAATTCATCGGCGCCGGCGACGAGGCGACGGGCGAATACCAGCTTTGCTCGCTGTTCTCGCCGGTCGGCGAATTCGCCGATCACGCGACGGCGACGCTCGTCGCCCGGCTGGCGCGCGAGGCGCTGTTCGAACATGGGAATGCCGAGACGCCGACAATGCCGGTCGCGAATCTGGCGCCTCCGTCCGGGCCGCTTGCCCGGGTCGAGAGGCAGCTTGCAGCGCCGCTGTCCAAGCGCGACTTCATCCATGGGCGCTTTGTTCGGAGCGAGCCGTGACGATCGAGGGTGAACTGACGATTCGGCTGGCGTGGGACGGCAAGCGCGTCGGGGACGTGGCCGTACGTTCCACGCGCCCATTCATGGCAAGCCGTCTTTTCGCAGGACGCACGCCCGAGGAAGCGGCGACTTTGGCGCCGCTCCTCTACAGCGTCTGCGCGCACGCGCAAGGTGTTGCTGCCGCCGGGGCCCTGGAAGCGGCGACCGGCGGCGCGCCGGCCGCGGCGACCGTCAGCGCGCGGAGGCAAGAGGTCATCCTCGAGACGGTGCAGGAGTATCTGTGGCGGATTCTGATCGACTGGCCGCTCGCAATGGGCCACGCGGGCGACGTGCAGCCGGTGGCGACCGCGCGGCGCCTGATCGCGCCGACGCTGGACACGCTGGCGCGGGTTGCGCGGCGCATCGATGGCAGGCCATTGCCAGGTTGCGACGTGCGCCCCGTGGCGGGCGCGCTGGCGGAACTCGCCGCAACGCATCTTTACGGCGTCGCGCCGGACCTGTGGCTCGCGCGAACGGACGTCGACGCGATCGCGGTTTGGGCGAGCGGCAGGCAAACGCTGCCCGCGCGGCTTCTCGACGACCTGCTGCAAGAATCGCCGGGCCTCGCGCGAAGCGATGTCGCGCTGATGCCGGTCGCGCAACGCGAGGCGCTTGCCGCTGCGGTCGTGCCCGCGCTCCGCAGCGATCCGGCCTTCGAGCAGGCGCCGTCGTGGAGCGGCGCCGCGGTCGAGACCGGCGCGCTCGCTCGAAGCGGCACGCACCCGTACGTCGCGGCGATCAGGGACCGGTCCGGCAATGCGGTGCCTGCGCGGTTTGCGGCGCGACTGACGGAACTCGCGCTGCTGCTCGGCGAGCTCGCCGGCGTGGCGCGCGACCAGGATCGGACGCCATGGTCCGATGCCTTCGCGCTCGGCGCGGGCGAGGGACTGGGCGTCGTGCAGACGGCGCGCGGCCTGCTGCTCCATTACGCTCGGGTCGACGCTGGCCGCGTCGGCGCCTACCGGATCGTTGCGCCGACGGAGTGGAATTTCCGTCCGGCCGGCGCGCTCGTCCGCGGGCTCGGCACGCTCGCCGCCAACGACGAGTCAGAGCTCGTCCGGCAGGCGCGCCTCGCGGTGCAGGCGCTCGATCCATGCGTCGCGTGTCGCATCGAGGTTGCGCATGCATGAGCTCTCGCTCGCCGAAGGCATGCTCGAGGTCGTGGCGGACGCGGCGCGCGCGGACGGTGCGCGCAAAGTGCGCACGGTGTGGCTCGAGCTCGGCGCGTTGTCGCACGTGGAAGTGCAGGCGCTGCGCTTTTGCTTCGACGCGGTGACGAGAGGAAGCATCGCCGAAGGGGCGGCGCTCGAGATCCTGACGACCCCCGGGCAGGCGTGGTGCATGCCGTGCGGCAGGAGCGTCCCGCTCGCTCGCCTCGGCGACGCGTGCCCCGAGTGCGGCAGCCATCAGCTGCAGGTCGTCGGCGGCGAGGAAATGCGGGTGCGGGAAATCGCAGTGGCCTGACGGCAGCAGCGGATGAACGAGGACATCGACAAGGACCGGGATTAGGACAAGGGAGTCGGACATGTGCACGACTTGCGGCTGCGGCCACGGCGAAACGCGGATCGACAACGCTCCGGCGGGAGCAACGTCCTTGTCCGGACACGGACACGGCACGAGGCACTGGCTCAGCACGTCCATGCGGATGGCTCGGTGCATTCGCACGGGGACGCGGACGGCCACGGCCACCGGCACGCCGACGGCACATGGCACCGTCACGATGCGGGCGCCCGCGCCGAGGTTGCCGGGGGCGCATTCGGCGCCGTGCACGGGGCGGGCACGACGCAGGAACGGATCGTTCAGATCGAACGCGACATCCTGTCCCGGAACAACGCCTTTGCCGCCAGGAATCGGCAGGCGTTCGCCGACCGCGGCGTGTTCGCCTTGAACCTCGTGTCGAGCCCGGGATCGGGCAAGACGACGCTGCTCGTGAAGACCATCGAAGCGCTGCAGGGACGAGTGCCCGTCGCGGTGATCGAAGGCGACCAGCAGACCTCGCTCGACGCCGACCGCATTCGTGCGACGGGTGCGCCGGCCGTGCAGATCAACACGGGCAAAGGCTGCCATCTCGACGCGCAGATGGTCGGGCAAGCGCTTTCGTCGCTGGCGATCGCCGACGATGGCGTGCTGCTGATAGAGAACGTCGGCAACCTCGTCTGCCCCGCCGCGTTCGATCTCGGCGAGGCGCATAAGGTCGTAATTCTCTCCGTCACCGAAGGCGACGACAAGCCGCTCAAGTATCCCGACATGTTCCATGCCGCCGACCTGCTCATCGTCAACAAGGTCGACCTGTTGCCGTACGTGACGTTCGACGTTGCCAAGGCGATCGAGTGTGCCCGGCGCGTGCGGCCCGGCCTCGACGTTCTCTGCGTGTCGGCGACGACCGGCGAGAATTTTCCGGCGTGGCTCGCCTGGCTGGAGCGCGGCGCGCAACGCACCCGCGCACACCGCGTCGAGACGGTCGACGCGCTGCGGCGCCGGATCGCCGCGCTCGAGACCGAGCTGGCCCAGCGGTCGACGCCGGCGTAGCGACTCCGCGGAATGACGATGGAGGCGATACTGCAACCGCCCGCAACGATGCGCACGCGCCTCGAGGTGCGCGGCATCGTGCAGGGCGTTGGCTTCCGGCCGTTCGTCTACCGGCTCGCGCGCGAATTGAACCTCGCGGGCTGGGTCAACAACGACGGCGGGGGCGTGGCCATCGAGGTCGAAGGCGACCCGGCGCAGATCGCATGCCTCACGCGGCGTCTCGCCGCCGACGCGCCTCCCCGCGCGCGCGTCGACAGCGTCACGAGCCGCGAATGCGCGCCGACCGCCGACGCAGGCTTCGTGATCCGCGAGACCGGCGGCGGTCGCGCGACCACGGCCATCGGACCGGACAGCGCGGTCTGCGACGACTGCCTTGGCGAGCTGTTCGATCCCGCCGACCGTCGCTACCGCTACGCCTTCATCAACTGCACGAACTGCGGTCCGCGCTACACGATCACGCGGTCGCTGCCGTACGATCGCGCGACGACCAGCATGGCCGCGTTCATGCAGTGCCCCGAATGCCTTGCCGAGTATGGCGCCCCGGCGCACCGGCGATTCCATGCCGAGCCGAATGCGTGTCCGCAGTGCGGCCCGCGGCTCGCGCTGCTCGATGCGAGTGGCAGACCGATCGGCGGCGTCGATCCCATCCAGGCGACGCTCGCGCGGCTGCGCGCGGGCGACATCGTCGCGGTCAAGGGATTGGGCGGCTTCCACCTTGCCTGCGACGCTCGCAACCCCGCGGCCGTGGCGCGGCTCCGTGAGCGCAAAGCGCGCGAGGAGAAGCCCTTTGCGGTGATGGTTGCGAATGCGCTCTCGGTCCGCCCGTTCGCGGTCGTCGCGCCGGACGAGGCTTTGCTGCTGGATTCCGCCGAGCGGCCGATCGTGCTGTTGCGCAAGACGCAAGGCGCGGAGCGCGAGCTTCGCGGCGTGGCGCCGGGACTTGCCTGGCTCGGTGCGATGCTCCCCTCCACGCCGCTCCACTATCTGCTGTTCCATGAGGCGGCGGGTCGACCGGCGGGCACCTCGTGGCTGGCGCGGGAGCACCCGCTCGTGCTGGTGATGACGAGCGCGAACCCGGGCGGCGAGCCTCTCGTCACCGACAACGGCGAGGCCGTGCGCCGGCTGGGGGGCATCGCCGACGCGCTGCTCGTGCACGATCGCGCGATCGTCACGCGTTGCGACGACAGCGTGGTGCGGACGAATCCGGACGTGCGTGGAGGCGGATTGCAATTCGTGCGCCGCGCCCGCGGATACACGCCGCGCGCGATCAAGCTCGCGCATTCGGGACCGCCGGTCGTCGCGCTCGGCGGCCATTTCAAGAACACCGTCTGCGTCACGCGCGGCGACGAGGCCTTCGTGTCGCAGCACATCGGAGATCTCGACAACGCGCCGACGTGCATGGCGCTGGTCGAGGCGGTCGCGCACCTGACATCGATCCTCGAAGTCGAGCCCGCGCTCGTCGCTCACGACCTGCATCCCGATTACTTCAGCACGCGGCACGCCGCGCGCGTCGCGCAGGCGCTTGGCGTATCCCGGCTCGGCGTTGCGCATCATCATGCCCACATCGCGGCGGTGGTCGCCGAGCACGGGATCGACGGCCCGGTGCTGGGGCTCGCCCTCGACGGCGTCGGCCTCGGCAGCGACGGCGGCGCCTGGGGCGGCGAGCTCCTTTGCGTCGATGGAAGCGCGTTTCGCCGGCTCGGGCATCTCGCGCCGCTCCGCCTGCCCGGCGGCGACGTGGCGGCGCGCGAGCCGTGGCGCATGGCGGCCGCCGCGCTTGCGCGTTGCGGCAGGGACGAGGAAATCACGCGTCGCTTCGGCGACGAGCCGGCGGCGCCGACCGTGGCGGCGATGCTGGCGCGTGGCGTCAACGCACCTCCGACGTCGAGCATGGGCCGCCATTTCGACGCCGCCGCCGGCCTCCTCGGCGTACGCCGGCGGATGGCGTTCGAGGGCCAGGCGGCGATGCTGCTCGAAGGTCTCGCCGAAGCGCACGGGCCGGTCGAAGCGTTCGCCGGCGGTTTTGGGATCACCGCGGACAACGTGCTGGACTTCTCGCCGCTCCTGGCGCGTCTTGCCGACGAGAGCGACGCAGCCTTCGGCGCCGCGCTGTTTCATGCGACCGTCGTGGCGGGTCTTGCCGCATGGGTCGCACGGGCAGCGCAAGCGGAAGGACTCGCGACGGTGGCCTGCGGCGGCGGCTGCTTTCTCAACGCGCTCCTCGCGCGCGGCCTCAAGACGGCATTGATCGCGCACGGCGTCGCGATGCGCGAAGCGATGGCCGTGCCGCCCAACGACGGTGGCTTGAGCCTCGGGCAGGCGTGGGTCGCGCTGCACGCCGCAGCGAAGGAGCCCTGACCATGTGCCTCGCGATTCCCGCGCGGGTCGTCGCGCTGCCCGGACCCGCCGAAGCGATCATCGACGTCGACGGCGTGCGCAAGCGCATTTCGCTCGCCCTGGTCGACGGCGTCGTCGTCGGGGACTACGTGATCGTGCACGTCGGTTACGCGCTCGCGCGGCTCGATCCGGTCGAGGCCGAGCGCACGCTCGCGCTTTTCGCGGATGGAGGCGCAGGCCCTGCGGCCGCGGAGGCTCCGCGATGAAATACATCGACGAATTCCGCGACGGCACGCTTGCGCGACGGATCGCGTCGTCGATTGCGCGCGAGGCGCTGCCGGACCGGCGTTACCATTTCATGGAATTCTGCGGCGGCCACACGCACGCGATCTCGCGCTACGGCATCAAGGACCTGCTGCCGCCGAACGTCGAGATGATCCATGGCCCCGGCTGCCCCGTCTGCGTGCTGCCCATCGGCCGCATCGACAGCGCGATCGAGCTTGCCGCGCGGCCTGGCCTGATCCTCGCGACGTACGCCGACACGATGCGCGTGCCGGCCTCGAACGGGCTGTCGCTGATGAAGGCGAAAGCGCGCGGCGCGGACATCCGGATGGTATACACCTGCGCCGACGCTGTCGCGATGGCGCGCGCGAACCCGGACCGGGAGGTGGTGTTCTTCGCCATCGGCTTCGAGACGACGACCCCGCCGACGGCGGTTGCCATTCTCGAGGCGGCTGCGGCCGGGCTCGCGAATTTCAGCGTGTTCTGCAATCACGTGCTCACGCCGGCGGCGATTGCGAATATCCTCGAATCGCCGGAAGTGCGCGAGCTCGGCACCGTGCCGCTCGACGGATTCATCGGCCCGGCGCACGTCTCCACGGTCATCGGGACGCAGCCGTACGAATATTTCGCCGAGGAATACGAGCGGCCGGTCGTCATCGCCGGCTTCGAGCCGCTCGACGTGATGCAGGCGATCCTGATGCTCGTGCGCCAGCTGAACGAAGGTCGCGCGGAGGTCGAGAACGAGTTCACCCGCGCCGTCACGCGCGATGGAAATGTCAAGGCGAAGGCGCTCGTCGCCGAGGTCTTCGAGCTGCGGCGCACGTTCGAGTGGCGCGGCCTGGGCGAGGTGCCTTACAGCGCGCTGCGCATCAAGGAGAAGTACCGCGGGCACGACGCCGAAGCGCGTTACGGCATCGCGTACCGCGCCGTCGCCGACAACAAGGCCTGCGAATGCGGCGCGATCCTGCGCGGCGTGAAGAAGCCGACCGACTGCAAGGTCTTCGGCACCGTGTGCACGCCGGAGAATCCCATCGGGTCGTGCATGGTGTCCTCGGAGGGCGCCTGCGCCGCGCATTACACGTACGGCCGCTTCAAGGACGTGCCCGTCGTGGCCGCCGCCGTGTCATGAGCACGATTCGCGCCGGGTATGTCCGGCCCGTCGACTTCAAGCACGGGCGCATCGACATGACGCATGGCAGCGGCGGCCGCGCCACGGCACAGCTCGTCGACGAGCTCTTCGTGCGCGCGTTCGACAACGAATGGCTGCGCGCGGGCAACGACGGTGCGCAGATCGCGATGCCGCCCGGCCGCATGGTGATCGCCACCGATGCGCACGTGGTCTCGCCGCTGTTCTTTCCCGGCGGCGACATCGGCTGCCTCTCCGTCCACGGCACCGTCAACGACGTCGCGATGGCGGGCGCGATGCCGCTCTATCTCGCCGCGACGTTCGTCCTCGAGGAAGGATTCCCGCTTGCCGATTTGCAGCGGATCGTGCAATCGATGGCGGCGGCGGCGCGCGCCGCCGGCGTGCCGGTCGTTACCGGCGACACCAAGGTCGTCGAGCAGGGCAAGGGCGACGGCGTGTTCATCACGACGACGGGCGTGGGTGTCGTTCCCGAAGGTGTCGACATCGACGGGAACCGCGCGCGACCGGGCGACGCGATCCTCGTCAGCGGCACGCTGGGCGATCACGGCGTCGCGATCATGTCGTTGCGCGAAAATCTTTCGTTCGAGACGTCGATCGAATCGGACACCGCGGCGCTGCACCACCTCGTCGCGGCGATGATCGGCGCGGTGCCGGGGATCCATTGCCTGCGCGACCCGACGCGCGGCGGCCTCGCGACGACGCTGAACGAGATCGCCACGCAATCGGGATGCGGGATGGCGATCCGCGAGCGCGACCTTCCGATCAAGCCGCAGGTGAGCGCGGCATGCGAGTTTCTCGGCCTCGATCCTCTCTATGTCGCCAACGAGGGAAAGCTGGTCGCGATTGCGCCCGCGAAGGACGCGCAGCGCCTGCTCGCGACGATGCGCGCCCATCCGCTGGGCCGCGACGCCGCGATCATCGGCGAGGTCGTCGCCGACCCGCTCGGTTTCGTGCAGATGGAAACGACCTTCGGCGGCCGCCGCAACGTCGATTGGCTGACCGGCGAGCAGCTGCCGCGAATCTGCTAGCGCTCGCTGCCATGCGCATCCTGCTGCTGACGCATTCGTTCAACAGTCTCACGCAGCGGCTCTACGTCGAGCTCGTCGACGCGGGCCATGCGGTGGCGGTCGAGTTCGATGTCAACGATCGGGTCACCGAGGAGGCCGTCGCGGCCTGGCGGCCCGATCTTGTCGTCGCGCCGTTTCTGAAGCGCGCGATTCCCGAGCCGGTGTGGCGTGCGCACCGCTGCATCGTCATCCACCCGGGTGTACCGGGCGATCGCGGTCCGTCGGCGCTCGACTGGGCGATCGCGCGCGGCGAGCAAGACTGGGGCGTGACGGCGCTCGAGGCCATCGCCGAATTCGACGCCGGCCCGATATGGGCGACGTCGTCGTTTCCCATGCGCGATGCATCGAAATCGAGCCTGTATCGCAACGAGGTCACCGAGGCCGCCGTGGCGTGCATCAGGGAGACGCTGGCGCGGCTTGCCCAGCCTGAATTCGCGCCGACCCGTGCAGGAATCCGCACGTGGCGACGCGCGCGGGCGCGCGCATCCGCCGATGCGCCAGGCGGACCGCGCCATCGACTGGCGTCGCGACGACACCCGGACCATCCTGCGCAGGATTCGCGCGGCCGACGGCTTCCCCGGCGTGCGCGACGACGTCGCCGGCATGCCGTGCCATCTGTACGACGCGCATCGCGAAGGGCGCCTGCGCGGCGACGCGGGTGCCATTGTCGCCACGCGCGGCGGCGCGATCTGCCGGGCGACGCGCGACGGCGCGGTCTGGATCGGCCACTTGCGACGCGCCGACGACCCGGCCGCGTTCAAGCTCCCGGCCGCGATGGTTCTGGGCGATCGTCTGGCGAGCGTCCCGGAATCGCCGCTGACGCCGGAAGAAGCGGTCGACTATCCGACGTGGCAGCCGATCCGCTACGTCGAGGCTGGGCCGATCGGCTATTTGCATTTCTCGTTCTACAACGGCGCCATGGGGACGGAGCAGTGCGAGGCGCTGCGCCGGGCGTATGCCTATGCGCGCTCGCGGCCGACGCGTGTCATCGCCCTCATGGGCGGCGAGGATTTCTGGTCCAACGGGATCCACCTCAATCTGATCGAGGCGTCGCCGCACCCCGCCGACGAGTCGTGGCGCAACATCAACGCGATCGACGACCTCGTGCGCGACATCGTCGTCACGGACCGCCACCTCACGATCGCGGCGATGTGCGGCAACGCGGGCGCCGGCGGCGTGTTCATGGCGCTCGGCGCAGACCGTGTCTACGCCCGCGACGGCGCGATCCTCAACCCGCATTACAAGGGAATGGGCAATCTGTACGGCTCCGAGTACTGGACGTATCTGCTGCCGCGACGCGTGGTCCCCGAAGCGGCGCACAAGCTCGTCGAAAGCCGGCTGCCGATCAGTGCGGCGGGGGCAGCGGCGCTCGGGCTGATCGACGGGAACTTCGGTCCGACGCCCACCGCCTTTCGCGCCGAGATCGCGCGGCGCGCGGCAATGCTTGCCGAGGATCCGGGATTCGCCGGAATGCTCGCCGCGAAGAACCGGCGCCGCGCCGCCGACGAGTCGGCCAAGCCGCTGGCGGCCTATCGCGACGCCGAGCTCGAGCGCATGCGGCTATCGTTCTACGGCTTCGATTCGAGCTATCACGTCGCCCGCTTCAACTTCGTGCGGAAGGTGCCGCGCTCGCGCACGCCGCTGTTTCTGGCGCCGCATCGCATTCGGACCGCCGGCCGCGCGCCGGCGCTCGCCGCCGGGTCCCTGTAGGTCCGAGCGACGCCTTGCCGGCGGATCAGCGGATTTGCCGCGGAACGATCGGCGTCTCGCGCGCTCGGCCCTTCACCGCGTCGACCCACCAGGCGCGCGCGCGGGGTCGCGCGCTGACGACGTCGTGCAGCGCGTCGTCGACGAAATGCAGCGCGACACCGTCGTCCGCGGCGAATCCCGACGGAATCGTTCGATTGCCGACGAGACGCCGAAAGGTCGGCCGGCGCGCCTTCTCGGCGTCGTAGTGCGGACATGCCGACCCGGGCAGCCAGCCGAGACAACGCAAGCGGCGTGAGCGCGCCGGGGATCGAATCGGTGACTCCCCAGTCGAACCAGCAGATCATGCCGGCGCTCACGCCGCCGATCAGGGTCCCGCGATCGTAGGCGCGGCGCAGGATCGCATCGAGCTTCCACTCGCGCCACAGGGCGAGCAGCGAGCGGGTGTTGCCGCCGCCGACGAAGATCGCGTGGTGCGCGAGAACGAAAGCTGCGAGATCTCCGGGCGGAGGCTCGAAAAGCGAAAGATGCGTCGGGCGACAGTCGAGCTTGGCCATCGCCGCGTAGAACCTCGCGCGGTACGATTGCGCATCGCCGCTCGCCGTGCCGATGAAGAGCACGCGCGGGCGTGCTCGCGCGGTTTGGGCGAGGAAATGGCGGTCGATCGCGCGGTTCTTGTCCGTCGAGAATCCGCCTCCCCCGAGCACGATGAGCTGTCGCATCGGACTTGCCGCGGCCTTCAGGCGGCGGGATCCGTGGCTGCGGGTGACGCGTGGCGGCGCGTGCCGCGTGATGGCAGCGAGTATCCCTTCGAGCAGCGCCCGTGGCGGCGGCGGGCAGCCGGGGACTTCGACGTCGACGGGGATCACGTTCGCGACGCGGCCGAGGCTTGCGTAGCTTTCGCCGAAGATTCCGCCCGTGCAGCCGCAATCGCCGACCGCGACCACGAGCTTCGGCTCGGGCGTCGCGTCGTAGGTCCGCTTGAGCGCGATCGCCATGTGCTTCGAGACGGGTCCGGTGACGAGCAGCAGGTCGGCGTGGCGCGGGCTCGCGACGAAGCGGATGCCGAGTCCCTCGATGTTGTAGTACGGGTTGGCGAGCGCGTGGATCTCGAGCTCGCAGCCGTTGCACGAGCCGGCATCGACCTGCCGAATGGAGAGCGCCCTGCCCAGCGTGCGCAGGATGTTCTCCTGCAGCCGGCCGACGACCGCATGCTCGTCCGCCGGAGAAGGCGGCGGCTCCGTCCGGATGCCGGTCCTGGCGATCTGCTTCAGGATGTGCAGCATCGTCGCGGCTCCGTCAGAGATCGTGCCCGCTGTACGACAGGTTGAACGACTTGTTGATGAGCGGAAAGTCGGGAACGATGTTGCCGATCACCGCGTGCTCGAGCACCGGCCAGGACGACCACGATGGATCGTGCGGATGACAGCGGCGGATCGATCCGTCGGGCCCGCTTTCGAGCGCGACGAAGACCGGCCCGCGCCATCCTTCCACGTAGCCCAGCCCGACCTTGAAGGGCGGCGGCTCGGGCAGCGCTGCGTGCACGGGGCCTTCGGGCATGGAGTCGACGATGACGCGGATGAGGCGCAGCGATTCCTGCGCCTCGTCGAAGCGCACGGCGACACGCGCCGCCACGTCGCCCGACTCTTGGGTGGCGATGCGCACGTCGAGCACGTCGTACGGCGGGACCGGGAAATCGCGGCGCAGGTCGCGTGCGCCGCCGCTCGCGCGGCCCGCGAGGCCGGGCAGCCCGAGCTTTGCCGCGAGCTCCCGAGTGACGATTCCGCACGCGCGGATCCGATCCTGCAGGCCCGTGTGCTCGTCGTAGATGTCGCGCAGGATGGCGATCTCGCGCGCGAGGCGCGTGCACTCGTCGCGCATGACGGCCGCGTGCGCGGCAGCGAGATCGCAAGAGACGCCTCCGGGAACGACGCGATCCATCATCATCCGGTGGCCGAATGCCGCGGCGTTGGTCCGCAGCACGTCCTCCTTGAGCCGCGAGAATTGCGAAAGACCGAATGCGAAGCCGCAGTCGTTGCCGAGATAGCCGAGATCGCCCAGGTGATTCGCGAGACGCTCGCGCTCGAGAGCCAGCGCGCGCAGCCACGATGCGCGCGGCGGCACGCCGATCCCGGCAATGGCTTCCACGGCCTGCGCATAAGCCCACGCGAACGCGACGGTGCTGTCGCCACAGACGCGGCCGGCGAGCGCGTGCCCGTCCGCAAGCGAAAGCGCCTCGAAACGTTTTTCGATGCCCTTGTGCGTATAGCCCAGGCGTTCCTCCAGCCGCAGGACCTTTTCGCCGACGATCTGGAAGCGGAAGTGGCCGGGCTCGATGATGCCGGCGTGCACCGGCCCGACCGGGATCTCGTGCACGCCGTCGCCTTCGACGCGCACGAATCCGTAGTCCTCCTCGCCGGGCTCCCACTTCGGCGAGGCCTCGAAGTCGCGGCGCAGCGGAAAGCGGTCGATCGGCCAGCACGCCTGCCACAGCCATTGCCGCTGGTCGTCGCTGTCGGCGGCGATGCCGGTCAGGTCGAACGCGGCGCGCTGCATCCGGTTCGCCGCCGGGAAGATCGCCGCGACGTCCGGATAGTGGCCGGCCGCGTCGGGGAGCGAGTGCTCGAGCACGGTGAGGCCGCCGTCATCCTCGAGCGCCACGCGGACGGTAAAGCCGCGCTGCCGGTCGCGATCGTCGCTCACCCAGAGTGCGACCAAGCGCCCGCCGCCTTCCCATGCGAGCCGGCATGCCGTCAGCAACTGTCCCGAGCTCACGGGAACGCGCTCCGCGGGAACTCCCGCCGGCAGCGGGGCGGCGGCGAGACCGAGGCGGGAAACGTCCATGAGCGCTTTCGTGTCAGCCGATGAGCCGCGCGGCCTGCCGGTACCACTCGGCGAGGAACGGCGGAATCCACAACCCCAGCATCAGCACGAGGGCGAGATGCACGAACACGGGGACCATCGCCGGCCGATGCGGCAGGCGCTTTGTCGTCGTCTCGCCGAACACCATCGGCTGCACCTTCGAGAACACCGCGGCGAACGCGACGCCAAGTGAGAGCAGCAGGATCGGCGTCGCCCACGGATGGTCGCGCATCGCGGTGACGAGGATCAGGAATTCGCTCGCGAACACGCCGAACGGCGGCATGCCCAGGATCGCCAGCGCGCCCAGTATCAGCCCCCAGCCGATGACGGGGCTGATCGTGACGAGACCGCGGATGTCGTCGATGATCTGCGTCCCCGCCTTCTGCGTCGCGTGCCCCACGGCGAAGAAGATCGCGGATTTCGTCAGCGAGTGCACCGTCATGTGCAATAACGCAGCGAAGTTCGCGACTGCGCCGCCCATCCCGAAGGCAAACGTGATGATGCCCATGTGCTCGATCGACGAGTACGCGAAGAGACGCTTGACGTCCCGCTGGCGCGACAGCAGGAACGCGGCGACGATGACGGAAAGCAGCCCGAAGCCCATCATCAGGTCCTTGGCGACCGACGTGTGGAGCGACCCTTCGACCAGCACCTTGCAGCGCACGACCGCGTACAGCGCGACATTGAGGAGCAGCCCGGAGAGCACGGCGGATACGGGCGTGGGACCCTCCGCATGGGCGTCGGGGAGCCAATTGTGCAGCGGCACGAGGCCGACCTTCGTCCCGTAGCCCACCAGCAGAAACACGAACGCGAGCGAGAGCACCGTCGGCTCGAGGTTGCCTTTCACTCGATCGAGCTCGGTCCACAGGAGCGCGCCGCCTTCGGCGCCGAGCAGCTTCTCCGCCGCGAAATAGAGCAGGATCGTTCCGAACAGCGCCTGCGCGATGCCCACGCCGCAAAGGATGAAATATTTCCACGCCGCCTCGAGGCTCGCCGGCGTCCGGTACAGCGACACGAGCAGCACGGTCGCGAGCGTGGCCGCTTCGAGCGCCACCCACAGGATGCCGAGGTTGTTGGAAAGGAGCGCCAGCAGCATCGTGAAGTTGAAGAGCTGGTACATCGAGTGATAGAGGCGCAGCCGCGCCGGGGTCAGGCGGCCGTGCTCCTGCTCGATCCGCATGTACGGCCGCGAGAAGATGGCGGTCGTGAAGCCCACGAATGCGGTCAGCGCGACCAGGAACACGTTGAACGGGTCGACGAAGAACAGCCGGTCGATCGCGATGAACGGGCCGCCGATGACGACGCGGGCGGTGAGCGCCATCGCGGCGACGAACGTCGAGAAGCTCGCCAGGATGTTGAGCTCGGCCGCAAATCGCCGGTGCCCGACGAGCGCGAGCGTCGCCGCTCCAACGAGGGGAAGGCCGAGGACGGCGACGATCTCGTTCACGCGCTCACCGGAGTCACTCGTGGTCCTTGAGCTGCTCCAGGTTCTTGAGGTCGAGGCTGTCGAACTGCTCGCGGATCTGGAAGAAGAACACGCCGAGGATCAGCATGGCGACGAGCACGTCGAGCGCGATGCCGAGCTCCACCACCATCGGCATCCCGTACGTCGCGCTGGTCGCCGCGAAGAAGAGGCCGTTTTCCATCGACAGGAAGCCGATCACCTGCGGGATCGCCTTGCGCCGCGTGATCATCATCAGGAACGACAGCATCACGCACGCGAGCGCGATGCCGAGCGTCGAGCGGGTCACCGTGCTCGCGAGCTGCGAGATGGGCAGCGCCAGGTTGAATGCGAAGACGACGAGCACGATGCCGATCAGCATCGTCGTCGGGATGTTGATCAGGCCCTCGAACTCCCAACGGACGTCGAGGCGCTGGATCAGCCGGTAGAGCAGCCACGGCAACAGTCCGACCTTCAGCGCCAACGTCAATCCGGCCGACCAGTAGAGATGCGTCTGGCCCGTGCCGTAGGCGACGACCGCCGTCGACACCGCCAGGGTGAATCCCTGCATCGCGAAGAGATCGATCAGCGACAGCACGCGGCGCTGCGCCAGCATCCCGAACGACAGCAGAAGCAGGATCGCCGCAAAGAGGTTGATGAGCTGGGCATAGAGCGGAACGTTGGCCACCGGTCAGCTCCCCAGCAGCAGGTTGACGAGCATCCCCAGCACCGCGAGCAGGAACGCGGTGCCGAGGAACTCGGGCGCGCGGAAGATCCGCAGCTTCGCCGTCAGCGTCTCGATCAGCGCGAGCAGGAATCCCCCAAGGGCGAGCTTGACGACGAGCGCCGGCGCCGCGCCCAGGATCGCCGTCCAGTCGCCGCCCTGCGCGATGCCGAACGGGAAGAACAGCGCGAGCCCGATGCACGAGTAGTTGAAGAGCTTGAGCGCCGCAGCCCATTCGATCAGCGCGAGGTGCCGCGCCGAGTATTCGAGGATCATCGCCTCGTGGATCATCGTGAGCTCGAGGTGCGTCGCCGGGTTGTCGATCGGGATGCGCGCGTTCTCCGCGAGCGATACCATCACGAACGCCACGCCGGCAAAGGCCAGGCTCGGATAGATTGCCAGCTCGCGGTGGGCGAAGTTGTCGACGATCGTCGGCAGCGATGTCGACCCGGAGATCAGCGACGCGGTGAAGAGAACCATCAGCAACGCCGGCTCGGCGAGAAAGCCGACGAACATCTCCCGGCGCGCGCCGAGCGAGCCGAATGACGTGCCGATGTCCATCGCGGCCAATGCGATGAACACGCGGGCGAGCGCGAACAGCCCGACGAGCGCGATCGCGTCGGCGGCGCGCGCAAACGGAAGGTCGGTCGCCAGCGACGGGCACGATGGCCGCCGCGCAGCACATCGCGCCGAACACGATGTACGGCGCAAGTCGGAAGATCGGCGAGGCGGTGGCGGCGACAACCGCGTCCTTCATGAACAACTTGCGAATCGTGCGATAGGGCAGGAGCAACGACGGCGCGCTCCGGTTCGAAAGCCAGGCGCGGCACTGGTTGACCCAGCCGACGAGCAACGGCGCGAGGAGCAGCGCGATCGCGAGCTGCAGCAGCTGGGAGAGGAGGCCAGAAACGGTCATCGCACGAAGAACAGCAGGGCGAGCAGCGTGACGAAGCTGTAGGTCAGGTAGACGGAGATCCGTCCCTGCTGGATCTTCCCGACCTGCCGCGCGAGGAATTCCGTGGCGTGCCCGATGGGCAGGTACAGCCAGTGCCACGCGTGGTCGGACGCCGTGACCGAATAGCGCGGCTTCGAATCGAACGGCGACGGCAGGTGGCGTTCGATACGGAAGAACGGCTCGAACACCTGCCGGATCGGCTGGCCGAAGCCTTCAGCGGTGTCCTGCATCCGCGGCGTCTGCTGCGGAAACCCGCAATCCCAGGGCGGCGCCTTCCGCACGCGGCCGTGATAGTAGCGGTGGACGATCTGCATCGTCAGCAGGACCACGCCGGCGATCACCATGAGCACGATCAGCGGGCTGTAGCTCGAGCGGTCGGCATCGATCGGCGCCAGGAGCAGCCAGTTGCCGGTCGCAGCGCGGCCGACCGTCGAGCCGATCAGCATCGCGTTGACGTGGTCGACAACGCCGATCACGGTGACGGGAAAGAGGCCGAGCACGATGCAGCCCGCGGCGAGCCACACGAGCGCGATCCGCTCGTAGCGGCCCGCATCCCGGGCGTACGCGAGGTTCGCCTCCCGCGGCCGCCCGAGAAACACGATCGCATAGAACTTCACCATGACGTAGGCCGCAAGCGCGACGGCGAGCACCAGCGCGGCAGCGGCGAGCGGGACCAGCATGTTGATGAACGACTGCGGCAAATCGGGCGTGAACAGGAACGCCTGCAGCAGCAGCCACTCGGAAACGAAGCCGTTCAGCGGAGGCAGGCCGGCGATCGCGAGCGTGCCGACGAGGGCGAGCCAGGCGACCCACGGCATCCGGTGGATGAGCCCCCCGAGCTTGCCGAGGCTTCGCTCCTTCGTCGCGTGCAGCACCGAGCCCGTCGCAAGGAACAGCAGGCTCTTGAAGAACGCGTGGTTGAGGCAGTGGTAAAGCGCGGCGGTGAGAGCGATCGCCGCGATCAGCGTCTTGCCATAGGATTTGAAGAGGATGGCGAGACCGATAGCCGCGACGATGATGCCGATGTTCTCGATCGACGAGTAGGCGAGCAGCCGCTTCATGTCGGTCTGCGCCGCGGCGAAGATGACGCCGAAGAGCGCGGTGGCGAGCCCCAATGCGAGGGCGATCACGCCCCACCACCACAATTGCACGCTCAAAAGGTCGAAGGTGACGCGCAGGAGGCCGTAGATCGCCGTCTTCAGCATGACGCCGCTCATCAGCGCCGAGACGGGTGAAGGCGCCGCCGGGTGCGCCTCCGGCAGCCAGATGTGCAACGGCAGGAGACCGGCCTTCGCACCGAAGCCGAAGAGCGCGAGGAAGAACGCGATGCTGGGCCAGCCGCCCGCGAGGATGACCGAACGCATCGAGCCGAACGTGTAGTCGCCGTTGCCTCCCTGCAGCACGCCGAAGCAGAGCAGGATCGCGATGGCGCCCACGTGCGCGATCAGCAGGTAGAGAAAACCGGCTCGACGGATCTCGGGGATCCGATGATCGGTGGTCACGAGGAAGTACGAGGACAACGCCATCGTTTCCCACGCGACCATGAAAAGGTAGGCGTCGTCGGCGACGAGCACCATTGCCATCGCGGCGAGGAAGACGTGGTAGTAGAAGCAGATGAGCCCGGGGGCGGTGCCTTCGCCGGACCGGAAATAGCCCGCCGAAAAAAGCGAGATCGCCGCCGCAGCGGCGCCCAGCAGCAGCAGGAAGAACGCAGACAGCGAGTCGACGCGCAGGTGGAACGGAAGGTCGGGGAGCCCGAGCGGCAGCACCGTCGACTGCGGCAGCGGACCGATCGCAAAAAAGGCGGCGATCGCCAGCGCGAGGCCGACGGCAGCGCCTGCGGGGAAGAGCGCGTGGCGGATGAACGCGAGATTGCGTGGCTGCGCGAGACCGAGCGCGCCGATCGCGATCCACGCTCCGACCGCGATCAGGACGAGCGTGAGCGACGATTGATCCATCGGCGACGGCAGTCGGTCAGGGCCGCTGCGAGGGGGCGCCGACGGTCCGCCCGCGGATCATTTGATCCGCATTCCCGGCAGCGCGCCGGAATCCGGCGCCAGCAGGAAGAGGCCGGGACCGTCGCCCGACGCGGCGAGCACCATGCCCTCGGACAGGCCGAACTTCATCTTGCGCGGCGCGAGGTTCGCGACCATCGGCGTCAACCGCCCGACCAGGTCCTCCGGCTTGTACGCGGACTTGATGCCCGCGAACACCGTGCGATGACGACCCTCGCCGACGTCGAGCGTCAGCTTGAGGAGCTTGTCGGCGCCGTCGACGTGCTCGGCATTGACGATGCGCGCGATGCGCAGATCTATCTTGGAAAAGTCATCGATGCCGATTTGCGGCGCGAGGCTCCCGGCAGGCGATGGGGGAGAGGGACGGGGTGTGGGAGCCGCTGCAGCCGGCGGCCCCTCGAGCAGCGCATCGATCTGCTTCGGATCGATGCGCTGCATCAGATGCTGATAGGGCAGGATGGCGTCGGCGACCCGTTCGATGTCGCTCCACCGCGAGCGGCGCCGACAATCCGAACAAGGCCGAGGCGCGCTCCGCCAATCCCGGGAGCACCGGGGCGAGATAGTAGGTGAGCGCCCGAAACGCGTTGAGCGCGTCGGTGCAGACATCCTGCAGCTCGTCCCGCCGCGTCGGGTCCTTCGCGAGCTCCCACGGCTTCGCCTGATCGAAGCGCTCGTTCACGCGGTCGGCGACGCGCATGATCTCGCGCATCGCCTTGCCGTATTCCCGCGCGGCATACGCCTCGGCGATGAGCTCGCGCGCGGCCCAAGCCACCATTGTCGATCCGGCTCGAGACTTCACGTGGCCGACATCCGCGACGCGCAACGATAGCCTGCCCTCGAAGTGCCGTGCGATGAACGTCGCCGCCCGGCTCGCGATGTTCACGTACTTGCCGATCAAGTCGCTGTTCACCCGGGCAACGAAATCATCCGGATTGAAATCGATGTCCTCGACCTTGTCGTTGAGCTTGGCCGCGATGTAGTAGCGCAGCCACTCGGCGTCGAGGCCGAGGTCGAGATAGAAGTCCGGGCTGATCCCGGTGCCGCGCGACTTCGACATCTTCTCGCCCAGCGCCGTCAGGAAGCCGTGGACGAAGACGTTGCTGGGCGGCCGGTACGGCGCGCCGGCGAACTCGAGCATCGCCGGCCAGAACAGCGTGTGGAAGTAGACGATGTCCTTGCCGATGAAGTGGAACTGCTCGGTATCCGCGGCCCCAAGGAACTCCCTGAAGCTGCGCGGTTCACCCTTCGACTTGGCCTTGCCGCTGTCGAAATAGCTCTTGAGCGAAGCGAGATACCCTACCGGAGCGTCGAGCCAGACATAGAAATATTTGCCGGGTTCGTCGGGAATCGGGATGCCGAAGTACGGCGGATCGCGCGAGATGTCCCAATCGGTAAGCTTGTCCGGGCTGCCGTCGCCGCCCAGCCATTCGTGAATCTTGTTCAGCACCTCGGGTTGTAGCGACTGGCCCGGTGCGGGAGCACGCGTCCATTCGCGGAGGAACGCGACGATCGCGGGATCGGAAAGCCGGAAGAACAGGTGCGATGACGTGCGCAGTTCCGGCCGCACGCCGGTGAGCGTCGAACGCGGATCGATCAGGTCCGTCGGTGCGTTGACGGTGCTGCATTTCTCGCAGGCGTCGGCGTACTGGTCCGGGGTGCCGCACTTCGGGCACGTCCCCTGGATGTAGCGATCCGGCAGGAACATCGCCTTGACCGGATCGTAGAACTGCTCGACCGGCTTGGTGTAGATGAAACTCTTGGCCTTAAGGCGGCGATAGATATCCTGCGACAGTTCGACGTTTTCCGGTGAATCGGTCGAATGCCAGTGATCAAAACTCAAATTGAAGCCGCCTAGAACCTTCGGCCGCGTCGCCGCGATGCGCGTGATGAGCGCCTCCGGCGTGACGCCCTCGGCTTCCGCCTTGAGCATGATCGGCGCGCCGTGCGCGTCTTCTGCGCCCACGAAATGCACGTCGTGTCCCTGCATCCGCTGGAAGCGCACCCAGATATCGGCCTGGATGTACTCCATGACGTGGCCGATGTGGAACGGGCCGTTCGCGTAGGGCAGCGCCGTCGTGACGAACAACTTGCGGCGGCCGGACGAAACGGCGGGGGGCGCGGACATCGCGGAAAACCTTGCGCGGGGCAGGGGGAAGTGGTGATTCTAGCAAAGGGGCCGCACCGAATATCGGCGCGGCGCGATTTTGGCTAGAATCGAATACTTTTCGAACTCACGGGCAAGGCAACCGATGGCCATCAACGAGGCCGACATCCAGGCGCGGCTGCGCGCTCTGACCGACCCGATCACGGGCAAGGATTTCGTGACCGGCAAAGCAGTGAAACAGGTGCGCGTCGACGGCCCCGACGCTGTCGTCGACATCCAGCTCGGCTATCCCGCGAAGACGCAGCACGATGTCCTGCGCAAGCTGATCGTCGACGCGCTGGCGGCGCTGCCGGGCGCGGGCCGCGTCACCGTCAACATGTCGCAGAAGGTCACGTCGCATTCGGTGCAGCGGGGCGTCAAGCTCATCCCGGGCATCAAGAACATCATCGCGATCGCGAGCGGCAAGGGGGGCGTGGGCAAGTCGACCACCGCGGTCAACCTGGCGCTGGCACTCGCTGCCGAAGGCGCGCAGGTCGGTGTGCTCGATGCCGACATCTACGGCCCCTCGCAGCCGATGATGCTGGGGATCGCCGGCCGTCCGGAGTCGAAGGACGGCAAGACGCTGGAGCCGCTCGAGGCGTACGGATTGCAGGCGATGTCGATCGGCTTCCTGATCGACGTCGACACGCCGATGGTCTGGCGCGGCCCGATGGTGACCCAGGCGCTCGAGCAGCTCCTGAAGGACACGCGCTGGCGCGACCTCGACTACCTCATCGTCGACATGCCGCCCGGCACCGGCGACATCCAGCTGACGCTCGCGCAGAAGGTTCCCGTGACCGGCGCGGTGATCGTCACCACGCCGCAGGACATCGCGTTGATCGACGCGCGCAAGGGCCTCAAGATGTTCGAGAAGGTCGGCGTGCCGATCGTCGGCATCGTCGAGAACATGAGCATGCACATCTGCTCGAACTGCGGCCATGCGGAAGCGATTTTCGGCGAGGGCGGCGCCGAGAAGATGTGCGCCGACTATCACGTGCCGTTCCTGGGCGGCCTGCCGCTCGACATCCGCATCCGCGAGCAGACGGACGCCGGCCGCCCGAGCGTCGTCGCCGACCCGGACGGCAAGATCGCGCAGGTCTATCGCGAGATCGCCCGCAAGACCGCAGTGTTCGTCGCGCAGAAGGCCGAGGATTTCTCGGGCAAGTTTCCGAGCATCGTCGTTCAGAACACGTAACAAGTCACGGCGACGGCCCCCGCGTTGGACCGGCGACCGCGGGCGCCGGTAGCGTCGCCGAGACCGTCGCCGCACGAGTTACCCAGAACGAGCGATTGCCGACAAACGCAGGGTGCCGCTGTGATCAAGTCAGACAAATGGATCCGCCGGATGGCGGAGACCTCCCGGATGATCGAGCCGTTCGAGCCGGGCCAGGTGCGCGAGGCCAACGGCCACAAGATCGTTTCCTATGGCACGTCGAGCTACGGCTACGACATCCGCTGCTCGCGCGAATTCAAGATTTTCACCAACATCAACTCGACGATCGTCGACCCGAAGGCATTCGATGCCGGCTCGTTCGTCGACTTCATCGGCGACGTCTGCATCATCCCCCCCAACTCGTTCGCGCTGGCGCGCACCGTCGAGTTCTTCCGCATTCCGCGCAACGTGCTTGTGGTATGCCTCGGCAAGTCGACCTACGCGCGCTGCGGGATCATCGTCAACGTGACGCCCCTCGAGCCGGAGTGGGAAGGGCACGTGACCCTCGAGTTCTCGAACACGACGCCGCTGCCCGCGAAGATCTACGCCAACGAGGGCGTCGCGCAGGTGATCTTCTTCGAATCCGACGAGGTCTGCGCGATGTCGTACAAGGACCGCGGCGGCAAGTACCAGGGACAGCAGGGCGTCACGCTGCCCAAGATCTGATGCGGGCGGGGCCGGAAAGCCTCGCTGCGGCCGCGGCCCGCCTGCCGCTTAACCGGGCGGAATGGGCGTGTGTCGCCGTCGCGGTAGTCATTGCCCACGCGTTTCTCGTGCACACGTGGTTCTTTCCGTCGGCGTTCGATGCGCAGACCTACGTCGACATCGGTCGGCAGATCGGGGAGGGCGGCCTGTTCAGCAAGTGGCAGTACTCCCATTCGCGGACCTACGGCTACCCGTTCCTTGTGAGCCTCGTGCTCCGCGCTGCGGCCTGGACGGGCGTCTCGTTCGTCATTCTCCTTTTCTCTGTGCAGTTTCTCGCCTTCGTCGCGGCGGCGTTCCTCCTGCGCAATGCACTGGCGCCGGCCAGCGCAGGCGCTGCCCGGATCGCCTTCGGTGCGATCCTCGTCAATTACTACGTCCTGATCTACACACCCGAGAGCTTGACGGAGAGCATCTCGGTAACGCTGCTGCTGCTGGTTGCCGCCTGGTGGATCACTCTGTGGCGGAGCGGCCTTTCCGCGTGGCCGCTGCTCGCGGGCAGCGTCGCGGCCGGCTTCGCGTTGATGGTGCGTCCCGCCAACGTGTTCATCGTCGCCGCGTGGGTGTTCGGCATTGCGATCCTGTGGTTGCGACAGCGGCCGCCAGCCCATCGTGCCGTGGCCTACCTGGGGATCCTGCTCGCGGCCATCGTGCTGCCCATGGTTCCGCAAATCCGGAACAACGCGGTCTACTACGGCAAGGCGACACCGCTGGTGACGATGGACCTGGGACTGCTGCAGCAGACGCTCGGCGTCCAGAATCTCAAGTATGCGACGGCGATGCCTCCGGTTCCGAGCCCGTCCGTCTATTACAACAATCCTCTGTGGGTGGGCACGACGATGAGCGAGACGTCGCCCTGGACATGGTATTTCGCCTACCCGCTGCGCGGCGCCGTGACCGTTGCATTGCACACGTTCAATATGATCGACCACGATCTGCTGTTCACCTACAGCCGCGATCTGACGCCGTGGTATCGCATACCGCTCGGCATCGTCAATCACACCGTGGTGGCGTTCGGTCTCGTCGGCCTCATGCTGGCGGGCGCGATGTTCGCGCCGCGAGCGACGTGCGATGGCGCGACGCGTATCTCGTCCTGCTCGCGGCGATCGCGTCGAACTGGGCGGTCTATGCGTGGACCGACGTCGAGATGCGGTTCGGCTCCGTGTTGCTGCTTGTCTTGTTTCCGTTCGCCGGCTACGCGGCGATGCGGGCCGCGACGACGCGCGATGCCCGCAAGAGGACGGCGGTGGTGCTGGGAACGGCGGTCTACGTCGTCCTCGCGCTCGTCCTGTCCGCGTGGGTTCGGGATCAGTCGGTGCAGATCCGGGAAGCGGAACGCTCGCCTTCGTCGGGGAGCGCCCCTGCCGCGATTTGGGCGGGAAGCCCCGGGCGTGGGCCGCCGCGAACGCCCGCCTGACGACCGCCCGATCAGCCCAAGGGAACAGGGGACGACTTTGGCGACTTCCAAGCTGGCATCGATCACGATCATCGCGCTTTGCCAGGTGGCGGCAATGGCGCTGTGGTTCTCGGCGTCGGCCGTCATTCCGGCGCTGGTCGCCGAGTTCCGCTTGTCGGGCTTCGCGCAGGCCGCGCTCACGAGCGGCGTCCAGGCAGGATTCGTCATCGGCTGCCTCGGCAGCGCGTTTTTCGGGCTCGCCGATCGGCTCGATCCGCGTCGGCTCTTCGCGGCGTCCGCGGCCACGGGCGCGCTCGCCAATGCGCTGCTGCTCGTCGTCGACCCGACGTCGATCGCCGCGCCGGCGCTGCGCGTCGTCACCGGCGTCTGCATGGCAGGCGTCTATCCGGTCGGCATGAAGCTCGCGTCGACGTGGGCGAAGGGCGACATGGGGCTCATGGTGGGCATCCTGGTCGGCGCGCTGACGCTCGGCTCCGCGTCGCCGTATCTCTTCAACGCGATCGGCGGATTCGATTGGCGTCCGCCGCTGCTGATCGCGTCCGGATGCGCACTTGCGGCGGCAGCGCTGATCGGATTCGCCGGCATCGGACCGAACCGGGCGCCCGTGCCGCGGTTCGATCCGCACGCCGCGTTGTCGGCGTGGCGCGACGTGCCGCTGCGGCTCGCCAATCTCGGCTATCTCGGCCACATGTGGGAGCTCTACGCGATGTGGGCGTGGATCGGCGTGTTCTTCAGCGCGAGCTTCGCGCTGGCGCTGCCGGCGGAAACGGCACCGACCGCGGCGAAGCTGGCGGCGTTCGTCACCATCGCCGCCGGCGCGATCGGCTCGGTCGGCGCGGGGCTGCTCGCCGACCGCCTCGGCCGCACGACGCTCACCATCGCCGCGATGGCGGTCAGCGGCACCTGCGCCGCGACGATCGGCTTCCTTTTCGGGGGCGCTCCGCTGTGGCTCGTGCTGCTGGGCATCGTCTGGGGCATCAGCATCGTCGCCGATTCGGCGCAATTCTCGGCGTCGATCGCCGAGCTCGCCGATCGCGAGCGGGTCGGCACGATGCTGACGGTGCAGACCGCGCTCGGCTTCACGCTGACGCTCGTCACCATCCACCTCATGCCCGCGCTCGTCGACGCCCTTGGATGGCGATATGCATTTGCGCCGCTGGCGATCGGGCCCGCGCTGGGAATCTGGGCGATGGCGCGCCTGCGCGCCGATCCGAACGCCGTGAAGCTCGCGGGTGGCCGGCGATAGACGACGCGCGATTGCGTATGGCAACGTCGCCGTCGACGGCGTAGGATGTTCGTCCGCGCGGGCCTGCCGGCCCGATCCATCTCATCGATCACCTTGAGGAGGTTTCATGGCGTATCACCTCGAAGGACGCTTGCTCGAAGTCTGCAACTGCCGCGTGCTCTGCCCGTGCTGGATCGGCGAGAATCCCGATTTCGGCACCTGCGACACGATCGTCGCCTGGCACTTCGACAAGGGGACGATCGACGGCGTCGACATTTCCGACCGCACGATCGCGCTGATCGCGCACGTGCCGGGCAACATCCTGGAGGGCAACTGGCGGGCTGCCGTTTATCTCGACGAGCGGGTCAGCCCCGCGCAGGAGGAGGCGATCCTCAAGGTCTACACGGGCAAGGCCGGCGGGCCGGTGGCCGAGCTCGTGAAGCTGATCGGAGAAGTCGTCTCCGTGGAGAAGGTGCCGATCACGTTCACGGTGCAAGGCGGCCGCGGCACGATCAAGCTGGGGGACGCGGGCTATGCGGAGCTCGAGCCGTACGTGAGCGCCTCCGGCGCCACGACGACGCTCGCCGACACGGTGTTCTCGACCGTTCCCGGCGCGCCGGTGTTCGTCGGCAAGTCGCCGCGCTACCGGTCCAAGAACGCGAAGCTCGGCATCGATCTCGACATGTCCGGCCACAACGCGCTGCAAAGCACGTTCGTGTTCCAGTCCTAGTCGTTTGCCGTCGCAGTCCGAGCCCGCGGCGTCGGCACGTTTGGCGTAGGACGCCCCCGCATGTCCACGGTCCCGTCCGCGCCGGCGGCCCTCCCGCCCGCAGGGGGGCGTGAGGCGCTCGTCTGGATCCTGCTCGGTCTGCTTGTCGTCGCGGCGTGGGGCGCGTTGGGGCTGTGGAGCGCGAGCCCGTACGGCCGCTATCTCGAGCACGGCGGATGGAGCGATGCCGGCGCGCTCGCGGCACTGTGTCGCGCGGTGCCGCAGGGCGAGATCGTGGTGCCGGCCCTGCTGCACGCGGCGGCGTGGGTGCTGATGATCGCGGCGATGATGCTGCCGACGGCGTTTCCGCTGATCGCGCTGTTCCGCCGCATCACGCGCGGCCGACCGGACGCGGGGCGGCTCGTCGGCCTTGTCGTCGCAGGTTTCTTCGTCGCCTGGAGCGTCTTCGGGCTCCTCGCCCACGCCGCCGACGAGGGACTGCGCTGGGCGGCCAGCCGCGACGCCTGGTTCCTCGCCAACGGCTGGATGGTCGGCGCCGCGGTGCTCGCCGGCGCCGGGCTCTTTCAGTGGAGTGCGCTCAAGTACCACTGCCTCGAGCAATGCCATACGCCGTTCGCGTTCGTCGCCGCGCGCTGGCACGGCCGCGCGCCGGCGCGTGAAGCGTTCCGGCTCGGCGTCGATCACGGCGTGTTCTGCGTGGGCTGCTGCTGGGCGCTGATGCTGCTGATGTTCGTCGTCGGTACGGGAAGCCTGGGCTGGATGCTGGTGATCGCGGCAGTGATGACGGCGGAAAAGAACCTGCCTTGGGGACGGCGCCTGCGCACGCCGCTCGGCGTCGGGCTCCTCGGCTGGGCGGGCGCGATCGTGCTGGCGCATTTGTGAGGTACGCGAGGCTGGCGCTCACCCGGCTGGAGTGGGCGTGCGTCGCCTTCGCGGTAATCGTCGCGCACGCGTTCCTCGCGCACGAGTGGTTCTATCCGTCGGCGTGGGATGCGACGTCGTATGTCGACATCGCGAAGGACATCGCCGAGCGCGGCCTCTTCCGCAAGTTCCACGGGTCCGACTTCCGCACTTACGGCTACCCGTTCGTGCTGAGTCTCGTTCTGCGCGCCGCGGCGGCGACCGGCATCTCGTTCGTCGTCCTGCTCTTCGAGCTGCAGTTTCTCGCGTATTGCGGCGCGGCCTGGTTGCTGCGCCAGGCACTCGCGCCCGTCAGCGCGACCGCGGCGCGGATCGTATTCTGCGCGTTGCTCGTCGACTACTACGCGCTGATCTACACGCCGGAGAGCCTGACGGAGAGCCTGTCGCTGACGCTGCTGCTCCTCGCCGCGGCGGCCTGGGTGACGATGTGGCGCGGCGGCCTCGCCGCGTGGCCGCTGATCGCGGGAAGCGCGGTCGTCGGCTTCGCGTTCGCCGTGCGGCCCGCCAACGCGTTCATGGTCGCCGTCTGGATCTTCGGAATCGCGTTGCTCGTGCTACGCGAGCGGCCGCGGGTGCCCCGGGGCGCACTCCTTCTGCTCGCGCTTGTCGCAGCGGTGGCGCTGCCAATCGCGCCGCAGGTGCGCACCAACGTCTTGTACTACGGGAAGCTCTCGCCGACGGTGTCGGTCGACCTCGGAGCGCTGCAGCAGTCGCTGGGCGCCCAGAACCTCAAGTACGCCACGGCGCTGCCGCCGGTTCCCCGCGCGCCGGTCTACTACAACAACCCGTTCTACGAGGGCACGACGATGGACGAGTCGTCGCCGTGGTCGTGGTACGTCGACTACCCGCTGCGCGCCGCCGCGACCGTCGCCTTGCACACGTTCAACCTGACCGACCAGGATCTGCTCTTCACCTACAGCCGCGATCTCTCGCCCTGGTATCGCGTGCCGCTCGGCATCGTCAACCATGCAGTCGTGGCGCTCGGCGTCGTCGGCCTCCTTCTGCTGGGACTGCGGATGCGCACGATGAAGGAACCGCGCTCCCGGGATGCCTACGTGATGCTGCTCGCGCTCATCGTGGCCAACTGGGCGGTTTACGCCTGGACGGCCGTCGAGATGCGCTTCGGGTCGGTGCTGCTGCTCGTGCTGTTCCCGCTGGCGGCTTACGCGGCGCTGCGCATCGCGGCGTCGCGCAGCAGGCGGAAGACGCGGCTGGTCGCGGCTGGGGTGGCGGGCTACATCGTCCTTGCGCTGCTCCTTTCGGAGTGGGTGCGCGACCAGTCACCGCTGATCCGGGAGACCCGCCTGTCCCGCGCGGAGCCCTCGGGAGCACGCGTGGCCGGTTCCAGATGTTGCGCTCCAGCAACGGCCGCCGCCGCCGGGGAGGCTGCGCCCGGCGCCTCGCATAGCCAGCGCCCGGGATTCGCCGGATAATTCGCGCCTTCGCTCGCCGGCCCGGGCGACCGGCGCGGCCCGCCCGCCCTCGAGGAGTCCTGCTCCATGAAGTTCCGCTTTCCGCTCGTCATCATCGACGAGGACTTCCGCTCCGAGAACGCTTCGGGCCTCGGCATTCGCGCGCTCGCGGCGGCGATCGAGAAGGAAGGCATGGAGGTGCTCGGCGTCACGAGCTACGGCGACCTCTCGCAATTCGCGCAGCAGCAAAGCCGCGCCTCCGCCTTCATCCTGTCGATCGACGACGAGGAATTCACGCCAGGTCCGGAGCTCGATCCCGCCGTCCTCAACCTGCGCAAGTTCATCACCGAGATCCGCTTCAAGAACGCCGAGATCCCGATCTACCTCTACGGGGAAACGCGCACGTCGCGGCACATTCCGAACGACGTGCTGCGCGAGCTGCATGGCTTCATCCACATGTTCGAGGACACGCCGGAATTCGTCGCGCGGCACATCATTCGCGAGGTGAAATCCTATCTCGACTCGCTCGCCCCACCGTTCTTCCGTGCGCTCGTCGACTACGCGCAGGACGGCTCCTACTCGTGGCACTGTCCCGGCCACTCGGGCGGCGTCGCCTTCCTCAAGAGCCCGGTCGGCCAGATGTTCCACCAGTTCTTCGGCGAGAACATGCTGCGCGCCGACGTCTGCAATTCCGTCGACGAGCTGGGGCAGCTGCTCGATCACTCGGGCCCGGTCGCCGCCGCCGAGCGCAACGCGGCGCGCATCTTCAACGCCGACCACTGCTACTTCGTCACCAACGGCACGTCGACGTCGAACAAGATGGTCTGGCACGCCAACGTCGCACCCGGCGACATCGCGGTCGTCGATCGCAATTGCCACGTGTCGATCCTGCATGCGATCACGATGACCGGCGCGATTCCCGTATTCCTGCCGCCGACGCGCAACCACCTCGGCATCATCGGCCCTATTCCGCTGCGGGAATTCCATCCCGACAGCATCCAGAAGCGGATCGAGGCGAATCCCTTCGCCCGCGCGGCGAAGAACAAGAAGCCGCGGATCCTGACGCTGACGCAGAGCACCTACGACGGCATCGCCTACAACGTCGAGATGCTGAAGCAGACGCTGAACGGCAGCATCGAGACGCTGCATTTCGACGAAGCCTGGCTGCCGCACGCGGCGTTCCACGATTTCTACAAGGACATGCACGCGATCGGCAAGGATCGTCCGCGCAGCAAGGATTCGATGATCTTCGCGACGCACTCGACGCACAAGCTATTGGCCGGCATCTCGCAGGCGTCGCAGATCATCGTGCCAGGAGTCGCAGACGCGAAAGCTCGACCGCCACATCTTCAACGAGGCGTACCTGATGCACACGTCGACGTCGCCGCAGTACGCGATCATCGCGTCGTGCGACGTGTCGGCGGCGATGATGGAGCCGCCCGGCGGCACCGCGCTGGTCGAGGAATCGATCATCGAGGCGCTCGACTTCCGCCGCGCGATGCGCAAGGTCGACGACGAGTGGGGCAAGGACTGGTGGTTCAAGGTCTGGGGGCCGGAGCGGCTGGCGCCCGAAGGCATGGGCAAGCGCGACGACTGGCTGTTGCGCGCCAACGAGAAATGGCACGGCTTCGGCGACCTGGCGCCGGGCTTCACGATCCTCGATCCGATCAAGGCGACGATCATCACACCCGGACTGGACGTGTCGGGCAAGTTCGCGAAGACGGGAATCCCGGCGTCGATCGTCACGCGCTTTCTCGCCGAGCACGGCGTCATCGTCGAGAAGACGGGACTCTACTCGTTCTTCATCATGTTCACGATCGGCATCACCAAGGGCCGGTGGAACACGCTCGTCACGGCGCTGCAGCAGTTCAAGGACGACTACGACAAGAACCAGCCGCTGTGGAAGATCCTGCCGGAGTTCGTCGCCAAGCATCCGAAGTACGAGCGCGTCGGCCTGCGCGACCTGTGCCAGCAGATCCACGACATGTACAAGGCGAACGACGTGGCGCGCGTGACGACCGAGATGTACCTGTCCGACATGCAGCCGGCGATGAAGCCGTCCGACGCGTTCGCGTGCATGGCGCACCGCGAGATCGAGCGCGTCGAGATCGACAATCTCGAGGGCCGCGTGACGAGCGTGCTGCTGACGCCCTATCCGCCGGGCATTCCGCTGCTGATTCCCGGCGAGCGGTTCAACCGGACCATCGTCCAGTACCTCCAGTTCGCGCGGAGCTTCAACGAGAAGTTTCCGGGCTTCGACACCGACATCCACGGACTCGTCGAGGAGGTGGACGGCACCCGCGTCCGCTATTTCATGGACTGCGTGCGCCCGCGGTAAGCGGTGGGGGGATGTCGGGGCCGCTGCCTCCCGACGCGCGCGCGCTAGTCCGTTCGCGGCGTCCCGTCCGGGAGCGCCACGTGGCATTCGTTGAAGATGCGCGCGGTACAGTCCCGGCAGATGGCCGAGTCGAGGGTCGGATAGATCGCCCGGATCGCCTCGTCCTTGGTGACGAAAATCCGCTCGCGGCCGATACGCGCGAGGAAGCCGCCGCGTTCGAGCGCGCTGCGCACTGCGCGTTTCAGGCTCGTGACGAAGAGCGCGCCGCCGGATTCCTCGGCCCGGCGCGCCTCCCGCACGAGCAACTCGCCGCCGGCCACGTCGACGAAATTGATGCCGCTGCCGATCAGCAGGATGCGCCGGCGTGACGGCGACGCCTTGCGGATCGCTTCGAGCTCGTCGTGCACGTGCTCGACCGCGCCGAAGAAGAGGGAGCCGTCGACGCGCAGGAGCGCGAGCTGCGGGCATTGCGCCCGAGGCACGGGGCTATTCCCTGTCGCTGCGTTGAACCGGCGATGCGGCGACGCCGGGTCGGGCGTCACCTCGGTGAGGCGGGGATGCGTTGTGCGGTTGAGATAGACGAACAGCGACGCCAGCACGCCGATGAAGATCGCGAACTCGAGCTGGAGGGCCAGCGTCGAGACGAACGTCAACCCGAGAACCAGCGCCTCGCCGCGGTGTGTGCCGGCGATCCTGCGCATCTCCTTGACCTCGATCAGGCCCCACGCGACGACGAACAGCAGCGCCGCCATCGTGGCCAGCGGGAGGTGCGCGACCAGCGGCGCGATCGCGACGACGACGACGAGGAGGACGACGGCCGAGAAGACCGCGGCGAGCGGTGTGCGCGCCCCGGCATCGTAGTTGACCCAGATCCGGTTGAACGAGCCCGACGACGTATAGGCCGACGTGAACGCGCCGGTCAGGTTGGACAGGCCCTGGCCGATGAATTCCTGGCTGCTGTCGATCCGCTGCCCCGATTTCGCGGCGACGGCGCGCGCGACCGATACTGCCTGGGCGAGAGCGAGCGCCGTCAGCGCGAGCGCCGCCGGCGCGAGCTTGCGCCATTCGTCGAGATCGAATGACGGCAGCGAAAATTGCAGGCAACCCCGACGGCAGTGCGCCGACCGTCGGCACCACTGCCACGCCGGTGGAAGCGAGCGCGTAGCCGAACAGGCTGCCCGCGACCAGCCCGACGATCATGTAGGGGATCTGCGGAAGCCATCGTTTCGCGGCGATCGCGGCGACGAGCGTAAGCGCGCCCGTCGCGAAGATCCACGGATCCGCCGACGCCGCATAGCGGACGAACGTGCGCAGGCTCTCGAAGAACCCCGCACCCGAAGGCACCGGCACCCCGGTGAAATTCCCGAGTTGCGCGGCGATGATGAGCAGGCCCGCCCCCGCCGTGAACCCGACGACGACCGTGTGCGAGATGAAGTTGACGAGCGCTCCGAGGCGCGCGAGCCCCATCGCGATCTCCACGAGGCCGACGAGCAGCGTGAGCGTGAGCACGAGGCGGATGTAGTCGGCGCTTCCGGGCGCCGCCATCGGGGCGACCGTTGCGAATACGGCCAGCGAGATCGTATTGGTGGGACCTGAAACCTGGTGCCACGACGAGCCCCACAGCGCGGCGACGGCGACGGGAAGCATCGCGCAGTAGAGGCCGTATTGCGGCGGCAGCCCCGCGAGCGTGGCGTAGGCCACGGCCTGCGGCAGCACGACGAACGCGCCGACGATGCCCGCAAGAAGATCGGCACGCAGCGTCGCGCGCGTGATGCGATCACGCCAGGCGAGAAACGGGAAGAGGCGAAGAGCGAGTGGCGGCATGGAGGCGCGGCCGCCATCTTAGGGAACTCGCGACCGCCGCCATCATGCGGCCTTCCGCGGACTGCGGGCAAATCTTCGCTGGCGGAGCCCCGCCGCGGGCTGCGCGCTTTACGCCGCGACGCGCGCCGCTTCGACCGACCCCGGCAGGGTCGCCGGCTTGCCGCCCTTGTCCGCGCCGTCGATGCGTGCCATGTGCACGAGCGAGGCGAGCACGCAGGACGCCATCCGCACTTCCATCGAGTCCGTGCGCGAGAGAATGACGATCGGGATCGTCGCTCCCAGCACGATGCCCGCGGCGAGCCCGCCGGTGACGCCGGTGAGCGTGCGCACGACCATCGAGGCCGCTTCCATCGTCGGCGCGATCATCACGTCGGGACGCCCGGCGACGTCCGACTTGACGCCGTTCGTGCGTGCCGCCTCGGCCGACAGCGCGGAGTCGGCCGTCAGCGGTCCGTCGACGACGGCGCTGCCGAACATGCCCTGCTCGGCCATTGTCTTCAGCGCCGCCGCGTCGGCCGTCGACACGAAGGCAGGCGTCACGTAATCCATCGCAGCGAGCAGCGCCACGTTCGGCGTGGCGATGCCGATCGCGCGGGCGAGGTCGATCGTGTTGGCGACGATGTCCTTCTTCGCCGCCAGGTTGGGGACGACGTTGAGCTGCGCGTCGGCCACGAGCATCCCGTTTGGGCGGCCCGGCAGGTCGAGAAAGTACGCATGCGACAGCCGGCGCTCGGAACGCAGCCCCGATTCGGGCGCGGCGACCGGGGTGAGCAGCTCGCCGTCGCTCATGCTGCCCTTGATCAATGCCGACACCGTGCCTTCGCGGGCGACTTCGGCTGCGCGCAACCCGGCTGCCCGGGGATCGTCCACGGTGTCGATGATCGACAGCCGCGAAATGTCGAGGCCCGCCTTGGCCGCGGTGTCGCGAATGCGTCCCTCGGGACCGATCAGCAGTGGCGCCAGATAGCCGGCAAACGCCCCCGACAGCGCCAGCTGCAGCGAATCACGGTCGCACGGATGCACGACCGCCGCGGGAAGAGGCGGCCGCATGCGGATCTTTTCCACGAGGCGCTGGAATTGCGGACGCATGGCCATGGTGCCCGGAGGGTCGCAAGCCGCCCCACCGTTGTCAACACCCCCCCGATAGGTGGACGCCGGCAGGGGACCCGCGGCGGGCGCCGCTCGGCAAGCCCGACGGGCACTCCTGCGTGGCCTCGGCGGACCGCGTCACCCCCCCTTGACGCCGGTCAACCCCACCCCTGCCACGGAGCCTAGGATTAAGCTTTCCCCTTGCGGAAGCAGGCGTTTTTCGACCGTCGCCCGTCCCGGCGCCGTCCCGACCGTCATGCGTGCCATCCAGATCATCGAGGACGAGCATCGCTCGCTCGCCGCCGTGCTGCACGGCCTCCTCTATCTCGTCCGCGAGATCCACGTGCGGGGGGAGCCTCCCGATTTCGAGTTGCTCGGCGCGATGCTTAACTATATCGATGCGTTCCCCGAGCGCTTCCACCATCCCAAGGAGGACGCGTACCTGTTTCGCAAGCTGCGCGAGCGCGATCCGTCTGCCGGCACGCTGCTCGACCAGCTCGAAGCGCAGCACGTGGAAGGCCGGCACCTCATCCAGGGGCTGAAGGACGCGCTGGCGCGCTGCGAGCACGAGAACGGCAACGTCGCCGATTTCGCGCAGCGGGCCGCCGACTTCGCGTCGTTCCACTGGGACCACATGCAGCGGGAGGAAACCGAGGTCATGCCGCGCTCGCGCCTGCATCTGACGGCGCAGGACTGGAAGGAGATCGACGCGGCGTTCGCCGACAACGACGATCCGCTGCTGGGGGCCGACGCGCGCGACAGCTTCCGGCAGCTTTTCCGGCGGATCGTCAACCTCGCGCCGCCTCCGCTGGGCGTCGGGCCCGCGCGCTAAAGAAGCGGGTTCGCGGTCAAGAGTGGCGTCGTGGCGCAGTCGCGCGTTGCCCGCGCCCGAATCCGCGCGCACGGAAATCCTGAATGACCGCCCGTTCACCTAGCGCGGCGCATAGCCGCCGTATCCGACGCGAAACTCGGCCCGGCATCCGTTGGTCACCCAGATCGTGTTGTTGGAGCCGTTGAAACCCCAGGTCCGGCCTTCGATGCAATCGCCGGGCGGGGTGCTCAGCTGCCGGAAGAGCACCACGGGCCCGCCGGGGACCTCGCACTCCGCGTTGCGATAGTTCTGCGATTCGCAGACCACTGTCGTCCCCTGCATCGGAGGCGGGCGCGCGTAGCCGCCGCCATAGCCGGTGCGAAACTCCGCCCGGCATCCGCCGGTGACCCAGATCGTGTTGTTGTAGCCGTTGAATCCCCAGGTCTGGCCCTCGATGCAGTTACCCGGAGGCGTGCTGAGTTGCCGGATGAGCGCGACGGGTCCGCCGGCGACCGGGCACTCCGCGTTGCGATAGTTCTGCGATTCGCAGACCACCACCGTCACCCCCGGCGTTGGAGGAGGCCGTCCGTAGCCGCCACCGTAGCCGGTACGAAACTCGGCCCGGCATCCACCGGTGACCCAGATCGTGTTGTTGTAGCCGTTGAACCCCCAGGTCTGCCCTTCGATGCAATCGCCGGGCGGCGTGCTCAGTTGCCGGATGATCGCCACGGGGCCGCCGGCGATGGGGCACTCGGCGTTTTGATAGTTCTGCGATTCGCACGTGACGATCGTTCCCTGCGCGGCAACGGTGTGCGCGAACAGCGCGGCCAAAGCGGCGAGGGCGCACGTTGTCAGATTTCCCCTGGTGCCCATGGTTGTCGCCTCCGGTTCATGCGGCTCGATCCGCGACCCAAGTCCGCGGCGCGCCTGATGGGCCGCCATGTCTCGGCGAGCGGCGGCGCGCCTCGCGACCCGATTCTAACCCCGCCGCCGACGCACGTGGCGAGTCCGCAACTGCGGCCCTTTAGACCTTGCCTTTCCAGGGGACGACCAGGCGCTCGACGTAGCGCATGAGGAGATCGAACAGGTAGGCGATCGCGCCGATCACGACGATGCCCATGATGACGATGTCGGTGCGCAGGAAATTCGACGCGTTCAGCACCATCTGGCCGAGGCCATGGGTCGCGGCCACCATCTCGGCGGCGACGAGCGTCGTCCACCCGAAGCCGATCGAGATGCGCATCGCCGTCAGTATCTCGGGCATCGCGCCCGGGATGATCACGTGCGCGATCACCTGCCACTTCGACGCGCCCATCGAGTAGGCCGCCTGGATCTGCTCCTGCGACACCGAGCGCACGCCGGCGCGCGCGCTCATCGCGAGCGGCGCGAAGCAGGCGAGATAGATCAACAGCACCTTCGAGAGCTCGTCGATGCCAAACCAGATGACGATGAGCGGCAGGTAGGCAAGCGGCGGCAGCGGCCGGTAGAACTCGATCGGCGGATCGAAGATGCCGCGCGCGATCCGCGACACGCCCATCGCGATGCCGATGGGGACGGCGGTCAGGCACGCGGCGAAGAACGCCGTGAACACACGGAACATCGACCATCCGAAGTGCTCGCCGAGCGGCGCGTCGGTCAGCTGCCCCATCGCCGATTCGTAGAGTCGGGTGAAGACGATCTCGGGGGTCGGGAGGAACAGCGGC
This sequence comes from uncultured beta proteobacterium, assembly GCA_963811685.1. Taxonomy (GTDB): domain Bacteria; phylum Pseudomonadota; class Gammaproteobacteria; order Burkholderiales; family Casimicrobiaceae; genus CAIWHR01. The sequence goes on from CAWESK010000010.1 coordinate 357,113, forward strand.
GGCAGCCAGCGCAGATGGCTCGCGAGCCACCACAGCAGGAAGATCCCGCCCATCGTGACGACGCTGATGAGCGTGCTCCTGCCTTCGCCGATCGTCGCGTAGCGCGACGTCTTCGGCGCGCGGTTACCGTTCGCCGGCATCGTCATTCCCCACCGCCAGGTCGTCGATGCCGGCGTCGCGGTGCAGGATCACGGCGAGCACTTCCTCGCGGACGCGTATGAAGTCGGGCGACGACTTGACGGCGCGCGCGTTGCGCGTCTCGATGAAGCGGCGGCCGAAGTCGAGCTCGTATTCGTGCGAGATCTTGCCGGGGCGCGGCGTCATGACGACGAGATGCGTCGCGAGGAACAGCGCCTCCTCGACACTGTGCGTGATGAAGAAGCACATCTTGCCGGTGCGATGCCAGACATCGAGCACGAGCTCCTGGATCGATTCGCGCGTGAACGCATCGAGCGCGCCGAGCGGCTCGTCCATCAGCATCACCTCGGGGTCCGAGGCGAGCGCACGGGCGATGCCCACGCGCTGCTGCATTCCGCCCGAGAGCTCGTAGATCGCGCGCTGCGCGAAGTCCTCGAGGCCGACGAGGCGGAGCGTGTCGATGGCGACGCGGCGCCGTTCCGCAGTCGCGACGCCGCGCATCCTGAGGCCGAAGGCGACGTTATCGACGACATTGAGCCAGGGCATCAGCGCGTGCTTCTGGAAGACGACCCCGCGATCGGCGCCCGGGCCGGTCACTGCGTTGCCGTCGAGCAGGATCTCGCCGTCCGTGGGGGGCAGGAAGCCGGCGATGCACGAGAGCAGCGTCGTCTTGCCGCAGCCGGACGCACCGATGGCGACGACGAAGTCGCCGTCGCGCATCGTGAGGTTGACGTTCGACAGCGCGTCGACGGTGCCCCTTTTCGACGCGTAGCGGACGCCGAGCTGGCGGATATCGAGCATCGGCATGGCGTTCCCGATTGTAGACAGAAAAACGGCGGCGCCTGCCGTGTCAGCTGGCACCGCCGCGCGTCGGCCGGGAGCCGACGATCCCGCGTTATTTCATCGCTTCCGTGACCCACTGCGTCGTCACGGACTTGCTGAAATCCGGGGCGACCGACTGCAGCCGGCCTTGCTCCTTCAGGAAATTCGCCTGTTGCGCGAGCGCCTTCGCCGCAGCGCCGTCGGCGCCGCCGCCCAGCCACGCGGGCGACGCCTGGTCCTTCAAGCTCGGGAAGCCGTAGAGCGCCATCGCATCAGCGACATCCTCGGGCTTGCCGCCCGACCACTTGGCGACCGCTGCGGCCTTGGCGGCGTCGCCGGTCCAGGCCTTCGGATTCGCCCGATAGTCGGCGTCGGCCTTGCCGATGGCCTTGACGAGCGCCACCATGAACGCCGGGTTTTCCGTCGCGAACTTTTTCGAGACGACGAGACCGTCGAACGTGCACGCGCCCTGCTTGCAGATGTCGCCCGACGTCGTCAGCACCTTGCCGTTCTTCTTGACCGTCGACAGCACGGGATCCCAGATGAACGTCGCGTCGAGATCGCCGCGGCCCCAGGCGGCCGCGATCTCCGGCGGCCGCATGTTGAGGATCTGCACGTCGGTCGGCTTGAGGCCGGCCTTCTGCAGCGCGTAGAGAAGCTGGAAGTGCGACGTCGATACGAAAGGCGTCCCGACTTTCTTGCCCTTGAGATCGGCGATCGTGTTGACGCCGCTGCCGTTGCGCGCCACCAGCGCTTCAGCCGAGGCGATGTCCTCGAGGATCCAGAAGAGCTCGACGTCCATGCCCTGGCTGATCGCAGTGGCGACCCCGGTCGATCCGACTTCGCCGACCGCGACGTCTCCCGACGCCATTGCGCGGATCACGTCGCCGCCGCCGCCGAACTGCCGCCAGTTGATCTTGTAGCCGGTCGCCTTTTCGATCTCGCCTGTCTGCTGCACCCAGCGGAACGGATTCATCATGTCCTGGTAGGCGAACGTGACCGTCTTTTGCGCCCACGCCGGCAGTGCGGCGGCGAGCGCCAGTACCAACCCTGCAATCAATCGTTTCATGGTCTCCTCCCGAAGGAACAACGCTAGATCGTCGCCAGCGTCTTGCGCAAGATGTCTTGGATCATGTCGATATGCGACTTCTCGGCGATCAGCGGCGGCGCGAGGATCGCCGAATCGCCGGTGTTCTTGAGATGGAGGCCGTTGTCGAAGAGCTTCTTCTGGAACGCGTGGCCGCGCGCGCCCGGGGCGCCGGACGGCGCGATGTCGATCGTCGCGAACATGCCGTAGCCGCGGATGTCGGTGACGATTCCCACGTCCTTCAGCGAGAACACCATGTCGAGGAAGTAGGGCGACATCTCGCGCCCGCGCTGGAACAGCCCCTCGCTCTTGTAGATGTCGAGCGTGGCGAGGCCCGCGGCGCACGGCCCCGGATGCCCGGAATACGTGTAGCCGTGGAAGAACTCGATCGCGCCTTCGGGCGCCGCCGCCATGATGGTGTCGTGGATGCGCTCGGAAATCGCGACCGCGCCCATCGGCTGCGCACCGTTGGTGAGGCCCTTCGCCATGGTCATGAGATCCGGCGTGACGCCGAAGCTCTGCGCCGCGAACGCCTCGCCGGTGCGGCCGAAGCCGCAGATGACCTCATCGAAGACGAGCAGGATGCCGTGCGCGTCGCAGATATCGCGCAGGCGCTTGAGATAGCCCTTCGGCGGCACGAGGCAGCCGGTCGAGCCGGCGATCGGCTCGACGAAGCAGGCGGCGATGTTCTCGGCGCCGTAGAGATTGATGAAGCGAACGAGGTCCTCGGCGAGCTCCACGCCATGCGGGCCTTCGCCCCGGGTGAAGTAGTTTTCCTTGAGGTGCGTGTGGCGCATGTGGGCGATGCCGGGCATCCCCTGGCCGAACTTGCGCCGGTTGTTGACGAGGCCCGACAGCGCGACGCCGCCGAAGTTGACGCCGTGATACGCGCGCTCGCGCGACACGAAACCGGTGCGCCCGCTCTGGCCGCGCGCCTGGTGATAGGCGAGCGCCACCTTCATCGCGGTGTCGACCGATTCGGAGCCCGAGTTCGTGAAGAAGATCCGGTTCAAGTCGCCGGGCGTGAGCTCGGCGACGCGCGTCGCGAGCTCGAACTGCTTCGGATGCCCGCGCAGGAACGGTGGGACGAAATCGAGCTCGCGGAGCTGCCGTCCCACCGCCTCCGCAATTTCCTTGCGCCCGTGGCCGGCGTTGGCGCAGAAGAGTCCCGACGATGCGTCGATCAGCTTTTCACCGCGGTCGTTCCAGTAGAACATGCCCTCCGCGCGGACGACCATCTTCGGCTCCGCCTTGAAATCGCGGTTCGGCGTGAACGGCATCCAGTACTCGTCGAGCGAGATGCGCTTCGTCGCAGTCTGGTCATGAAGCTTGAGTTCGGCGTGACCCATCATGGTCTCCTGATGCTGCGGTGCGGCAGCCGGATTCGGCGGCGGGCAGCAAAGAAATGCGGAATCGAGACCGTCATCGTACACCCGCGGCAGCGGCGGGTGTGCCGCGACGCGCCCATGCTCGATCCTTTAGAATAGCGGTCTGCGGCGAACGCGGCGGCGAGCCGCACGCTGCCCTCGTCCCAAGCCCGGAGCAAATCCCATGCGCATCGGCGTCCCCAAGGAAATCAAGGTTCTCGAAAATCGCGTCGGCCTCGTGCCGGGCAGCGTGCGCGAAGCGGTGGCCAACGGCCACGAGGTGATCGTCGAGCACAACGCAGGTCAGGGCATCGGAATGGACGACGACGCGTACCGCCATGCGGGCGCGAAAATCGCCGCTACCGCGCCCGAGGTGTTCGCCGCTGCGGACATGATCGTCAAGGTGAAGGAGCCGCAGGCGGTCGAGCGGAAGATGCTGCGCAACGGGCAGATTCTGTTCACCTATCTGCATCTCGCGCCCGACCCGGACCAGGCGAAGGATCTCATCGCGAGCGGCGCCGTCTGCATCGCCTATGAAACCGTGACGTCGGCCGCGGGGGGACTGCCGTTGCTGGCGCCCATGTCGGAGGTCGCGGGGCGGATGGCCGTGCAGGCGGGCGCGTACTACCTCGAGAAGCCGCACGGCGGGCTCGGCGTGCTGCTCGGTGGCGTGCCGGGCGTGGACCCCGCGAAGGTCGTCGTCCTGGGCGGCGGCGTCGTGGGCGCGCACGCGTGCCACATCGCGCTCGGCATGGGGGCCGACGTATGGGTCCTCGACCGCAGCGTCGAAGTGTTGCGCGCGCTGTGGCGCCAGTTCGGACGCCCGCTCAACACGGTGTTCTCGACCCATGACGCCGTCGAGCATCACGTCACCACCGCCGATCTCGTCATCGGCGGCGTGCTGATCCCCGGCGCGTCGGCGCCGAAGCTCGTCTCCGCCGCGCTCGTGAAGCGAATGAAGCCGGGCTCGGTGATCGTCGACGTCGCGATCGACCAGGGCGGCTGCTTCGAGACATCGCATGCGACCACGCACGCGGATCCCGTCTACGTGGTCGACGGCGTCACGCACTACTGCGTGGCCAACATGCCGGGCGGGGTGCCGCGGACATCGACGTTCGCGCTCAACAACGCGACGCTGCCATTCGTGCTGGCGCTTGCCAACAAGGGTTGGAAAAAAGCGCTCGCCGACGACGTTCACCTGAAAAACGGTCTCAACGTCGCGTTCGGCAAGGTGACGTGCCAGCCGGTCGCCGAGGCGCTCGGCTACGCGTACGTCACGCCCGAAACCGTGATGACTTGAGCGCGAAGGACGTACGAGTGAGCGAGGCAGGCGAGCGAAGCGAGCCAAGGCTCGAAGGGCGCGTCGCCGAGCGACCGAGGCGCCCGATGGCCAGGTGCAATGCAGTCATTGGATAGTGCGGAGACGAGTGAGCGGCCAGGTTCGAGGACGCCCGTGCGAGCAGGGCGAAGCCAAGGCCCGAAGGGCGCGTCTGCGAGCGCGGGTGGCGGCCGACCCCGAGGTGCGACGAGCACGCGCGAATGCTCGGAGGCCGCGCGTCGCCGAGCGACCGAGGCGCCCGACGGCTGGGTGCAACGCAGTCAATGGATAGTGCGGAGGGCGCGCCGATGAACACGATGACCGAGCAGAAGAACATGGCGGTGTCCGGCCGCCAGACAATGACGCCGTCGGAGGCGTTCGTCGAGACGCTGGTCGCGCACGGCGTGAAGGACGTATTCGGCATCGTCGGGTCGGCTTACATGGACGCGCTCGACCTCTTTCCGCTTGCCGGCATCCGCTTCATTTCGGTCGCCCATGAGCAGGGCGGCGGCCACATGGCCGACGGCTACGCGCGCGTCTCGGGGCGCCACGGCGTCTGCATCGCGCAGAACGGCCCCGGGATCACCAATTTCGTCACGTCGACCGCGGCCGCGTTCTGGGCGCATTCGCCGGTCGTCGTCATCACACCCGAAACGGGCTCGATGACGTTGGGCCTCGGCGGTTTCCAGGAAACGGAGCAGCTGCCGATCTTTTCGAAGATCACGAAGTTCCAGGCGCACGTCAACAATCGCGCGCGGATGGCGGAGCTCACGGGTCGCGCGTTCGACCGCGCGCGGCTCGAGATGGGACCCGCGCAGCTCAACATTCCGCGCGACTTCTTCTACGGCGACATCGAGTGCGAGATACCGCGGCCGATGGCGATCGAACGCGGCGCGGGCGGCGAAAAAAGCCTCGATGAAGCCGCGGCGCTCCTCGCGGCGGCGAAATTCCCGGTGCTCCTGTGCGGCGGCGGCGTCGTGATGGGCGACGGAGAGTCCGCCGCGATTCGCCTCGCGGAATTGCTGCAGGCGCCGGTCGCGGTGAGCTACCTGCACAACGACGCGTTTCCGGCGCGGCATCCGCTTTGGGTGGGGCCGCTCGGCTACCAGGGCAGCCAGGCGGCGATGAAGCTGATCGCGAAAGCCGATGTCGTGCTGGCGCTCGGCACCCGCCTTGGCCCGTTCGGCACGCTGGCGCAGTACGGGATCGACTACTGGCCGACGAATGCGAAGATCATCCAGGTCGACGCCGACGCGAAGATGCTGGGCCTCGTGAAGCCGATCTCGGTGGGCCTCTGCGGCGATGCCGGATCAGCGGCGGCGGCGCTCGCCGCGCGGCTCGGGGGCAAGACGCTCGCCTGCATGGCGAACAAGGATGCGCGCCTCGCCGACCTCAAGGCGGCGAAGTCCGAATGGGAGACCGAGCTCGACGGCTGGACGCACGAAAAGGACACGTGGTCGCTCGAGGTCGCGAAGGAATCGCGCCACATGCATCCGCGGCAGATGCTGCGCGAGCTCGAGCGCGCGATGCCTGCCGACGCGATGGTGTCGACCGACATCGGCAACATCTGCTCGGTGTCGAACTCCTACCTGCGCTTCGACCGGCCGCGGTCGATGTTCGCCGCGATGAGCTTCGGCAACTGTGGCTATGCGTTTCCGACGATCGTCGGCGCGAAGGTCGCGGCTCCCGGGCGGCCGGCCATCGCTTATGTCGGCGACGGCGCGTGGGGCATGAGCTTCGGCGAGCTGCAGACGTGCGTGCGCGAGGACATTCCCGTCACCGCCATCGTGTTCAACAACGGTCAGTGGGGCGCCGAGAAGAAGAACCACGTCGATTTCTACGACAACCGATTCGTCGGCGTCAATCTCGACAAGCAGCCGTCGTGGGCGGCGGTCGCCAAGGCGATGGGCGCCGAAGGCCAGCGGATCGAGACGCTCGGCTGACGTCGGCCCGGCGCTGCGCGCGGCGGCGAAGGCGCAGGACGAGGGCAAGACGACGGTGCTCGAGATGATGGTGACGCGCGAACTGGGCGACCCGTTCCGGCGCGACGCGCTGGCGCTGCCGACGCGCCATCTCGCGAAGTACAGATCGACGGCGGCGAAACGCTGAGCCCCGTTTCGCCTGCCGCCGCGCGATCGCCCGATCGCTGACCGAGGCCTCTGCGATGAAGAGTCGTCGTTCGCGCGTGCTGGTGCTCTGCTTGGCTGCTTCGCACTGGCCGCTTCTGCCATCGCGCAGGACTATCCCACCAGGCCGATCAAGTTCATCGTCCCGTATCCGCCGGGCGGCGGCACCGACATCGTTGCGCGCATCGTCGTCGAGCCGCTGGCGGCGGAGCTCGGCCAGCCGATCGTCATCGACAACCGCGGCGGCGCCGCCGGCAATCTCGGCACCGACATCGTCGCGAAATCGCCGGCCGACGGCTACACGATCCTGTTCACGCTGTCGTCGCACACGATCAACCCGAAGCTCTACGAGAAGCTGCCGTTCGACGTCGAGCGCGATTTCGTGCCGGTGAGCCTCGCCGCGATGATTCCGCAGATCCTCGTCGTCAACCCGTCGGTTCCCATCACCAGCGTCAAGGAGCTGATCGCGTACGCCAAGGCGAACCCGGGCAAGCTCAACTACGCGTCCGTCGGCATCGGCTCGCCGGCGCACATCGCGGGCGAGCTCTTCAAGCTGAAGACCGGCATCGACATGGTGCACGTGCCGTACAAGGGCGGCGGACCGGCGGTCGTCGACACGATCGGCGGGCAGGTGCAGCTCGTGTTCGTCTCGATGCCGGCCGCGTGGCAGCACGTGAAATCCGGGCCGCCTGCGGGCGATCGCCGTGACGAGCGCCAAGCGCAGCATTTCCGCGCCGGACGTGCCGACGATCGCCGAGTCGGGCGTACCCGGATTACGTCGTCGACTCGTGGTACGGCGCGCTGGCGCCCGCGAAGACCCGCCGGCGATCGTGGCGAGGCTCGAACGCGGCCTTCGCTGAAGGTGCTGCGACGACCCGCAGGTGAAGGAACGGCTGTTCGCGCAAGGCGCCGAGGCCGCGCCGTCGACGCCGGCGGAGTTCGACCGCGTGATCAAGGACGAGCTCGCGAAGTGGGAACTACGTCATCAAGACGGCCAGGATCAAGCCGGAATGACGCACGTTCGATGAGCGCGACGCGCCGCCGGATTCAGCCGGACGCCGTGGTCGCCGCGCTCGTCGCGCGTGCCCGCGCGGCGCAGCGGCAGTACGAGACGCTGGACGCAGGAGCGCGTCGACGAGGCGGTGATCGCCGCCGGATGGGCGATCGTCGAGCCGGCGCGCAATCGGGCGCTGGCCGAGCGCGCGGTGCAGGACACGGGCCTCGGCAACGTCGCCGACAAGATCGCCAAGAACCGCCGCAAGACGCTCGGGCTCCTGCGCGACCTCCGCGGCGCGAAATCGGTGGGCGTCATCGACGAGGACCCGCGACGCGGGCTCGTCGAGATCGCGCGGCCGGTCGGCGTCGTCGCGGCGATCACGCCGTCGACCAATCCGGCTGCGACACCCGCGAACAACATCATCAATGCGCTCAAGGGCCGCAATGCGATCATCGTCGCGCCGTCGCCGAAGGGCGCGTCCACGCTCGCGCTGCTGCTCGAGTACATCCACGCCGAGCTCGACCGCGTCGGCGCGCCGCGCGATCTCGTGCAGATGCTGCCCTCGCCGGTGACGCGCGAGCAGACGTTCGCGCTGATGCGGCAGGCCGACCTCGTCGTGGCCACCGGCTCGCAGACGAATGTCCGCGCCGCGTACGAAAGCGGCACGCCGGCGCTCGGCGTGGGCGCCGGCAACGTTTCGGCGATCGTCGACGAGACCGCCGACGTCGCCGACGCGGCGGCGAAGATCGCGCGCTCGAAGACCTTCGATCACGCGACGTCCTGCTCGTCGGAAAACAGCGTGATCGTCGTCGACGCGGTCGCCGACGCGCTCATCGACGCGTTCGCGCGCGAGGGTGGCGTGCTGCTCGACGGCGAGGAGACGCAGCGCCTGCAGGACGCGATGTTTCCCGGCGGCAAGCTGGCGGCGCGAGTCATCGCGCAGGCGGCGCCGGCGATCGCGGAGCACGCCGGGCTCGTCCGGCCGGAGCTCGACGACGCGCGCTTCCTGATCGTCGAGGAGACCGGCGTCGGTCCCGCGCATCCGTTCTCCGGCGAAAAGCTCTCGCCGGTGCTCGCGCTCTACCGCGTCGCGGACTTCGCGGCGGCGGCGGATCTCGCGGCGCGGCTGCTCGCCTACCAGGGCGCCGGCCACTCGGTCGGGCTGCACACGCGGAAGCCGGAGCGCGCGGTCGCGCTCGGCCTGACGTTGCCGGTGTGCCGCGTCATCGTCAATCAGGCGCATTGCTTCGCCACCGGCGGCAGCTTCGACAACGCGCTGCCGTTTTCGCTGTCGATGGGCTGCGGGACGTGGGGCCGCAACAGCATCTCGGACAATCTCAATTACCGGCATTTTCTCAACATCACGCGCGTCGTGACGCCGCTCGCTCCCGCCGACGTGCACGAGCCGACCGACGACGAGATCTTCGGAGCGTACCGGCGAAAATTCCGTGCCTGACGCGGCGTCTCCGCATGCGGACGATCCGCGACGTGATCGACCGCCACGCCGGTCTGCGCGGCCGGAGGCGCCGTTCCTGCTCGCGCCCGAGCCGGGCACGACGGTCACCTACGGCGCGCTGCGCGGCATCGCGCACGGCCTCGCGGCGGAGCTCGCGGCGCATGGCATCGGCGAAGGCGAGGTCGTCTCGTGGATGCTCCCGAACGGAATCGCCGCCGCCGGCGTGTTCCTCGGCGCCATGTACGGCGGCTACGTCGCGTCGCCGGTGAGCCTGCTCGCGCAGGACACGCTCATCGCGCACACGCTCGCGCACTCGCGGAGCCGCATCGTGTTCGCGGCGCCCGAGTTCGTCGCGCGATTGCAGGCGATCGCGGCGAAGCTCGACCGCGGCGTCATCATCCGGCCGACGTCGCCGGACGATCTCGACGTCGCCTCCGACAGCGGCGCGGAGCGTGCCAGCGGCACTCGCACCCGATTCGCCGGCGCTGCTCATGTACACGTCCGGCACGACCGGCACGCCGAAGGGCGCGCTGCTCTCGCACGCCAACCTGCTGCACGCGGCGCGCGCGGTGAGCGACGCGCACGCGCTGACGGCGTCCGATCGCGTGCTGTCGTCGCTGCCGCTCTATCACGTCAACGGCCAGTGCATCGCGACGATCTCGCCGCTCTATTCGGGCGGCAGCGTCGTGATGCCGCATCGCTTCAGCGCGTCGCAATGGTGGGGCTGGGTCGAGCGCTACCGGCCGACGTGGCTCAACGTCGTGCCGACGATCATCGCCTATCTGCTCAACGGCGCCGATCCGACGCCGGCAGGGCGGCGGCGTGCCGGGCGATTCGCTTCGCGCGCTCGGCGTCGGCGCCGCTGCCGCCGGAGCAGCATCGGGCGTTCGAGTCGCGATTCGGGATCTCGGTGCTGGAGGCGATGGGACTCACCGAGTGCGCGTCGGTCGCCTTCGCCAATCCGCTCGAGCCCGCGTGCGCGCAAGATCGGCTCCCCCGGAGTGCCGCTTGGGATGGAGGCGCGCGTCGTCGCTCGCCGACGGCGCGGTGCTCGCGCGACGGCGAGCGCGGCGAGATCGAGCTCCGCGGCGCCAACGTGATGCTGCGCTACCACGACGACGCGCAGGCGACCGCGGCCACGATTCGCGCCGGTGGCTGGCTCGCGACGGGCGATCTCGGCTATCGCGATGCCGACGGCTTCTACTTCATCACCGGCCGCCTGAAGGAACTGATCATCAAGGGCGGCGAGAACATCGCGCCGCGCGAGATCGACGAGGCGCTGCTGCGGCATCCTGCGGTGCTCGAGGCCGCGGCGGTCGGCATCGCCGATCCGGAATACGGGCAGGAGATCCTCGCCTGCGTCGTGCTGAAGGCGAACGCGACGTGCTCCGAGGACGAACTGCGCGCGCATTGCCTCGCGGAGCTCGGCCGCTACAAGACGCCGAAGATCTTCCGCTTCGTCGCCGAGCTGCCGAAGGGGCCGTCGGGCAAGGTCCAGCGGCTGAAGCTCGGCGGCGAGCGCTGATCATTGCCCGCCGGACCGCGCGGTATCATTTTGCTTCGCTATTCGGCCACAGGAGGAGCGACGATGTTCATCGGTCATGTCGGCCTCGCGTTCGCCGCGAAGAAAGTCGCGCCGCGACCCTCGCTCGGCACCCTCGCGCTCGCGGCGCAGCTCGTCGACGGCGTGTGGCCGGTGTTCCTGCTGCTCGGATGGGAGAAAGTCGAGATCGTCCCCGGCATCACCGCCGTGACGCCGCTGCTCTTCGTCTTCTACCCGTACACGCACAGCCTCGCCGCCGGCGCGGTGTGGGCGCTGCTTCTTGCCGGCGGCTACTATCTGTGGCGACGGGATGGCGTCGGGGCGTGGTGGATCGCGGCGCTCGTCGTTTCGCACTGGGTTCTCGATTTCATTTCGCACCGGCCCGACATGCCGCTGTGGCCGGGCGGCCCCAAGGTCGGCCTCGGCCTGTGGAATTCGGTTCCGGCAACGCTCGCCGTCGAATTCGCGCTCTTCGGCGGCGGTCTCTGGCTGTACCTCTCGGCGACGCGGCCGCGCGACCGCATCGGGACCTGGGCGCTCGCGGCGTTCGTGACACTGCTTGCCGCGCTTTACCTCGCGGCCGTGTTCGGCCCGCCGCCACCCTCGGTGCAGGTGCTGGCGATGAGCGGGCTCCTGGGCTGGCTATTCGTCGTCTGGGCGTACTGGATCGACCGGCATCGCGAGCCGGTCGCCGCGTGATCCGTTGCGGATCGTTGTTGAACCGGAGGTGAACATGGCACTCAAACTGGCATATGCCATTCATTTCGTCGCGGACATGGACCGCGCCGTCGCGTTTTATCGTGACACGCTGGGGCTCGCGCTGAAATTCGCCTCGCCGGGCTGGTCCGAATTTGCGACCGGCGAAACGACGCTAGCACTGCACCCGGCGTCTGCCGAGAATCCCGCGGGCTCCACGCATCTCGGATTCGGCACGCCCGACGTGCACGCGTTTCATCACGCGCTGACGGCGGCAGGCGTGCGCTTCACGCGCGCACCGGAACCGCTGCACGGCGTGACGCTCGCCGAATTCGTCGACTCCGAGGGCGCGCGCTGCAGCGTCAGCGGATAGCGATGGACGACGCGGGTCGGCAGGTTTGCACACGGTGCGGCGCGGACAACCGTCCCGGGCGGCGGTTCTGCGCGCAGTGCGGCGCCGCGCTGCCGCTCGGCTGCCCGAACTGCGGATTCGCGAACGAGCCCGGAGAAAAGTTCTGCGGCGGCTGCGGCGGGTCGCTCGCGATCGCGCCTGCGCCCGCGATGCACGCGGGAGCCGAAACCGCGGAGGCCGAGCGCCGACCCGTCACCGTGCTGTTCGCCGACCTGTGCGGCTTCACACGGCTGTCGCAGACGCAGGACCCCGAGGACGTCCATCGGATGCTCGAGCGATTCTTCGGCGCGGTCGACGCGATCGTCGAGCGCTTCGGCGGTCGCGTCGACAAGCACATCGGCGACGCGGTGATGGCGATCTTCGGCGCGCCCGTCGCGCATGGCGACGATCCGGCACGCGCAGTCCGCGCGGCCGACGCGATCGTTCGTGCGATGCCCGACATCGGCGCGCCGTCGGGAAAGGCGCTCGACGTGCACATCGGCATCGCAGCCGGCGAAGTCGTCGCAAGCGGCATGGGCAGCGACCAGCACCGCGCCTATACGGTGATCGGGCCGTCGGTCAATCTCGCGGCGCGCCTCGTCGGCATCGCGGGGCCGGGCGAGGTCGTGCTGGACGACGTGGTTCACGGGGCGATCGCGCGCGACGCGACGTGCACGATGCTGGAGGCGCTTTCGATCAAGGGCATCGACCGGCCCGTGACCGCGTGGCGGTTGAACGCGCTCGTCGCGGGCGGCGACGCAGGCGCGGCGACGCCGTTCGTCGGACGCGCCGGCGAATTGGCCCAGCTTTCAGCGGTCATGCATGCCTGCGTGACCGGCGGCGCGGGCACGGTCGTCCACGTGCGCGGCGATCCCGGCATCGGCAAGTCGCGGCTCGTCGCGGAGATGCGGCGGCTCGCGACGACGGAGGGCTTCGCGTGCCACACGGGCCTCGTCCTCGACTTCGGGACCGCGGAGGGCCGCGACCCGGTGCGCGACATCGTCGCGTCGCTCGTCGGGCTTTCGCCGGCGTCGAGGGGCGGCGGAGCGCGAGCGTGCGCTCGAAGCCGCGATCGAGCGCGACGTCGTCGCCGCCGATCGGCGGCCGTTCCTCGCGGACCTTCTCGACCTGCCGCTGCCCGCGGAGGGGCGCGAACTCTACGAGGCGATGGACAGTGCGGCGCGGCAGCGTGCGCGCGGCGACGTGCTCGTGCAACTGGTCGAGGCCGCGTCGCGCACGACGCCGGTGCTGATCACGATCGAGGATCTCCATTGGGCGGACAGCGTGACGCTCACTTACGTCGCCGCGCTGGCGCGCGCCACGCCGAAAAGCCGCGCGCTGCTCGTGCTGACGTCGCGCGCCGACGGCGATCCGCTGGCGGGCGGATTTCGCGCGTCGCTTGCCGGCTGCGCGCTCATGACGCTCGACCTCGCGCCGCTCACCGACGCGGATGCCGTGACGCTTGCCGGCGGCCTGTTCGCGACGTCGGCGGCGCTGGCGCGCAAATGCATCGAGCGTGCCGGCGGCAATCCGCTGTTTCTGGAGCAGCTGCTGCGCACCGCCGAGGAGAGCGACGACCGCCTGCCGGCGTCGCTGCACAGCCTCGTGCTGGCGCGCGTCGACCGGCTGCCGGAGCGTGAGCGCGCGGCATTGCGGGCGGCCGCCGTCCTCGGGCAGCGCTTTCCGCTCGCGGCGCTGCGGCACCTGATCGCGGCACCGGATTACGATTGCGCCGCGCTGCTGGCGGCGTCGCTGGTGCGCCCGGATGGCGAGGAATTCCTGTTCGCGCATGCGCTGATCCGCGACGGCGTGTATGCGTCGCTGACGCGCACGCGCCGGGCCGAGCTGCACCGTGCCGCGGCGTCGTGGTACGGCGAGCGCGATCCGACGTTGCACGCGGAGCACCTCGATCGCGCCGAAGCGCCGGAAGCCGCGCGGGCGTACTTCGCCGCTGCGCAGGCGCAATCGGCCGCATTGCATCCGGAGCAGGCTCTTGCGCTCGCCGAACGCGGCGCCGCGCTCGCGCGCGAGCCCGCCGATGTGCACGCGCTCAACATGCTGTGCGGCCGGCTGCGCTGCGAGGCGGGGGAAGGCAATCCGGCCGTCGTCGCCTACACGAATGCGCTTGCGGCTGCGGCGGAGCCGGCGGAGCGGTGCCGCGCGTTGCTCGGCATCGCCGCCGGTCACCGTCTCACGGCAGGGCTCGACGCGGCGCTGGCGGCGCTCGCGGAGGCCGAGCCGATCGCTCGCGCGGAGGGGCTGACGCGCGAGCTGGCGGAGCTCCACCACACGCGCGGCAACGTGCATTTCGCGCGCGGCGACGTCGCTGGATGCCGCGCGGCCCACGAGAATGCGCTGTCCTGCGCGCACGCGCTCGCGCGACGTGGCGTGGGAGGCGCGCGCGGTCAGCGGGCTCGCCGATGCGTCGTACGCCGTCGGCCGGATGCGCACCGCGTACGACGCGCTTCACCGAATGCGTCGCCTTGTGCGATGCCCACGGACTCACGCGCATCAAGATTCCCAACCTCGCGATGGCCGGGCACTGCCGGATCTACCTGACGGAATTCGACGCCGGCATCGCCAACATGCAGGCGGCGCACGCGCTCGCGCGCCAGGTCGGGCGATCGGCACGGCGAAATGTTTTCGCTGGAATCGCACGGACTGCTGCTCGCCTTCGGCGCGCGTTACGCCGAGGCCGAGCCCGTCCTGCGCGAAGCGCTCGCGCAGGCAAAGAGCCTCGGCGCCCGGCGCTATCAAGTCATCCTGCTGACCGTTCTCGCCGAGACGCTGTTCTCAACCGGATGCGCCGCCGAGGCGCACGAACGCAATGAAGAGGCCTTCGTCCTCGCGCACGAGACCGGCATGCGATTTGGCGGGCCGTTCATTTACGCGCTGAAGGCGCGGATGCAGGACGATCCCGGCGAGCGCGAGCGCGCTCGCGCCGAGGCCGAGGCGTTTCTCGCCGAAGGCGCCGTCGGGCACAGCCCGATCGGCTATCACCGCATCGGCATCGACGACACGCTCGCCCGCGGCGAATGGGAGAGGATGCGCGCCCACGCCGCGGCTCTCGAGACGTACACGCGCGACGAGCCGTTGCCCTACACCGACTTCCTGATCGCGCGCGGACGCGTCCTCGCGACCCTCGGCGAAAACTCCGGGGATGCCGCTGCGCAGGCGGAGCTCGCGCGGCTCAAGGCGGAAGCCCTGCGGTTGAAGTGGCCGATCGCCTGGCCGGAATTCGCCGCCGCCTGAGCCCGCCGCGGCGCGAATTTCGTTCGCTTGTCACGCTGCTGTCATGCGGCGTCGCCTGCCCGTCACGCGGCTGTAACACGCGCATCCTAAGCTCGCCCTAGTCCACCAACGACAGGGTACGCACATGCGCAAGCACCTCCTCCAGGGATTCCTCGCCGCCGCGACGGTGGCCTTCGGACTTTCAACCGCCTCCGCCGTCGACATCACCGGCGCCGGCGCGACGTTCCCGTTCCCGATCTACGCGAAGTGGGCCGAAGCCTACAAGGCGAAGACGGGCGTCGGCATGAATTACCAGTCGATCGGGTCCGGCGGCGGCATCGCGCAGATCAAGGCGAAGACGGTGGACTTCGGCGCCTCCGACATGCCGCTCAAGCCCGACGATCTGCAGGCCGCCGGCCTGATGCAGTTTCCGGCGATCATCGGCGGCATCGTGCCGATCGTGAACGTCGAGGGCGTCGCGCCGGGTGCGCTGCGGTTCACCGGCCCGCGTCCTGGCCGACATCTATCTCGGCAAGATCAAGAACTGGAACGACAAGGCGATCGCCGATCTCAATCCCGTCGCTCAAGCTTCCGGCGGAGCTCATCACCGTCGTGCGCCGCTCCGACGGATCCGGCACGACCTTCAATTTCACCGACTACCTGTCGAAGGTGAGCCCGGAATGGAAGGACAAGGTCGGCTCCAGCACCGCGGTCTCGTGGCCGGAAGGGGTGGGCGGCAAGGGCAACGAGGGTGTGGCCGCGTACGTCCAGCGGATCAAAGGCGCGATCGGCTACGTCGAATACGCGTACGCGAAGAAGAACAACATGAGCTACGCGCTCGTGCAGAATCGCGACGGCCAGTACCCGAAGCCCGATCGGCGCGAGCTTCCAGGCCGCTGCTGCCTACGCGGACTGGAAGAACTGCGCCGGGGTTCTACCAGATCATCACCAACTCGCCCGGGCACGACCTCGTGGCCGATCGCCGCGACCAGCTTCATCCTGCTGCACGTGAAGCAGGACAAGCCGCAGAACGCGCTCGAGGTGCTGAAGTTCTATCGACTGGTCGTTGAAGAACGGCCAGAAGATGGCCGACGAGCTCGACTACGTCGCCGCTGCCGCCGCGCCGCTGATCGCGCTGATCGAGGACGCGTGGAAGGTGCAAGTCAAGGACGCGGCGGGCAAGGCGATCTGGAATTGACCCTCGTGCGATCACCGGCCGCGATTTCCGTCGCGGCCGTTTCCGGTTGAGGAGTTATCATGCCGACCGATGCGGCCGCCGCCACGCTGGGCACGACCATGACGGCCGACGCGCCCGCGCGCGCCCGGCGGCCGTCGGCGCCTCCGGGCTCGCCGCGAGCGGCGCGGACCATGGGGCGATTGGGTCTTCGAGCGGACGACGCTCTTCTTCGCGTTGCTGGTGCTGGGCTTGCTGGCCGGCATTCTGGTGGCGCTCGGCATCGCGTCGGCGCCTGCGCTCGAGACGTTCGGCATCGGGTTCTTCTTCACCAACGTCTGGGATCCGGTCAAGGTCAATCTTCGGCGGGCTGGCGCCGATCTACGGCACGCTCGTCACCTCGGCGATCGCGCTCATCATCGGCGTGCCGGTGAGCTTCGGCATCGCGATTTTCCTCACCGAGATGTGCCCGGTCGCGCTGAAGCGGCCGCTCGGGAACGGCCGTCGAGCTGCTGGCGGCGATTCCGTCGATCATCTATGGCATCTGGGGTCTGTTCATCTTCGCGCCCTTGTTCGGCGACTACGTGCAGCCGCTGCTGACGCAGACGCTCGGGCGCATTCCGGTGATCGGCGCGCTGTTCCAGGGCGCTCCGAACGGAATCGGCGTGTTCACGGCGGGGTTCATCCTGTCCGTCATGGTGATCCCGTTCATCGCCTCGGTGATGCGCGACGTGTTCGAGATCGTGCCGCCCGTGCTCAAGGAGTCGGCGTACGGCATCGGTGCACGACCTGGGAGGTCGTCGCGAACGTCGTGCTGCCGTACACCAAGGTGGGCGTGATCGGCGGCATCATGCTCGGGCTCGGGCGGGCGCTCGGCGAAACGATGGCCGTGACCTTCGTGATCGGCAACGCGTACCGGATCAGCCCCGCGCTGTTCAACCCGGGCAATTCGATCGCCTCGGCGCTGGCGAACGAATTCAACGAGGCGGCCGATCCCGGTGCATCGCGCGTCGCTGATCTCGCTCGGTCTCGTCCTGTTCGTGCTCACTTTCATCGTGCTCGCCTTTTCGCGGCTGCTGATCGCCCAACTCGCGCGCGGCGAAGGGCGGTCGACGTGAATATCCGTCGCCGATGACGAAGAGCACCGATTCGCCGATCTACCGCCGGCGTCTGATGGTGAACCGGTTCAACCTCGCTCATGTCGATGGCGACGATGGCGTTCGGCATGGTGTTCCTGATCTGGATTCTCGTCGTGCTCTTCAGCAAGGGCATCGGCGCGATGGCGCCGTCGCTGTTTCTGCAGACGACGCCGCCGCCCGGCTCCGCCGGCGGTCTCGCCAACGCCATCGCCGGCAGCGTGCATGATGGTCGGCGTCGCGACGCTCATCGCGACGCCGATCGGTATCCTGGCGGGCATCTACCTCGCCGAGTACGGTACGCAGCGGCCTGATTGCGCGGGTCACGCGGTTCATCAACGACATCCTGCTCTCCGCGCCGTCGATCGTGCTCGGGCTGTTCGTCTACACGGTGTACGTGATGAACGTCGGCCATTTCTCGGGCTGGGCGGGCTCCGCCGCGCTGGGGCTGATCGCGATACCGGTCGTCGTTCGCACGACCGAGAACATGCTGCAGCTCGTGCCGGCGAGCCTGCGCGAGGCGGCCGTCGCACTGGGCGCACCGATGTACAAGGTCATTCTCACGGTGACGCTGCGCGCGGTGCGCGGCGGTGTGATGACCGGAATCCTGCTCGCCGTCGCCCGCATGTCCGGCGAGACGGCGCCGCTGCTCTTCACCGCGCTCAACAACCAGTTCTGGAGCCTCGACATGAATGGCGCCGATGGCCAACCTGCCGGTCGTCATCTTCCAGTTCGCGCTGTCGCCGTACGACGACTGGAAGGAGCTGGCGTGGGCCGGCGCGTTCCTGATCACGATGACGGTGCTCGATGATCAACATCCTGGCACGGACGCTCTTCCGCCAGTCCGCCGTTCGCTGACACGAGATCCACAGCGCCATGGAAACCGCCGTCGCAACTCCTCGTCGGCCACTCCTGTGGCATGCCGCGCGCGAACGGCAGCGCCGAAGATGTCCATTCGCCATCTCGATTTCTTCTACGGAAAGTTCCAGGGGCTGAAGGACATCAACCTCGAGATCGCCGAGCGGCGCGTGACCGCGTTCATCGGTCCGTCGGGCTGCGGCAAATCGACGTTGCTGCGCACGTTGAATCGCATGTACTCGCTCTACCCCGGTCAGCGCGCCGTCGGGGAGATCCGGTTCGACGGCGAGAACATCCTCGAGCCGGGCGTCGACATCAACACGCTGCGCGCAAAGGTCGGCATGGTGTTCCAGAAGCCGACGCCGTTCCCGATGTCGATTCACGACAACATCGCGTTCGGCGTGCGGCTGTACGAAAGACTTTCGCCGCGCGAGATGGACGAGCGGGTCGAATGGGCGCTGACCAAGGCGGCGATGTGGGACGAGGCGAAGGACAAGCTGAAGCAAAGCGGGATGGCGCTCTCCGGCGGCCAGCAGCAGCGGCTGTGCATCGCGCGCGCGGTCGCCGTCAAGCCCGAAGTGCTGCTGCTGGACGAGCCGACCTCCGCGCTCGACCCGATCTCGACCGCGAAGATCGAGGAGCTCATCACGGAGCTCAAGGAAGACTACACGATCGCGATCGTCACCCATAATATGCAGCAGGCGGCGCGCGTCTCGGACTTCACCGCCTACATGTATCTCGGCGAGCTCATCGAATTCGGCCAGACCGACCAGCTGTTCCTGAAGCCGCGGCGCAAGGAAACCGAGGATTACATCACCGGAAGATTCGGCTAACGAACGATTCGACGGACCCGTGAACATGACCGAGCATACGCACAAGCAGTTCGACGCCGAGATGGAGATGATCCGCAGCGGCGTTCTCGCCATGGGCGGCCTCGTCGAGAAGCAGCTGACGCGCGCCCTTTCCGCGCTCGCCGACGAGGACACGGCCGACCTCATCGACGCCGTCGGCGCCGACGAGCAGGCGGTCAACCGCATGCAGATGGAGATCGACCAGCAGTGCACGCAGATCATCGCCAAGCGCCAGCCGGCGGCGATCGACCTGCGGATGATCATGACGGTGACCAAGGTCGTCAACGATCTCGAGCGGATCGGCGACGAGGCGAAGAAGATCGTGTTCAAGGCCGAGCAGGCGGCAGGCAGCGGCCGGCTCGCGCAGCTCCGCATCTACGACGTCGCCCGCGCGCTGGTGACGGTGCGCACGATGCTGCAGGCCGCGCTCGACGCCTTCGCGCGCCTCGACACCGCGGCGGCCGCCAAGGTCGTCGGCGACGATGAAACGGTCGACGCGTCGTTCCAGGCGATCATGCGCCAGCTGATCAGCTACATGATGGAGGATCCACGCACGATCAGCGCCGCGCTCGAGATCCTGTTCATCGCCAAGTCGATCGAGCGCGTCGGCGACCACGCGAAGAACATCTCCGAAGCCGTCGTGCAGGCGGTGCGGGGCGTGGACGTCCGCCATGCGTCCGCCGACCAGATTCGCGCGGAGCTGCACGAGCCATGATCAGCGGCTGTCCGAGGCCGCGCGAGCACGCCGGCCACGCGCGAAGTGCAGCCGCAGCGCGCAGCGCGAAGGTGCTCCATGATCGCCGACGATCATGGTCGTCGAGGACGAGCCTTCGATTCTCGAGCTCCTGCGGATCAATCTCGTCGACGCCGGATACGACGTGCGCGAGGCCGCCGATGCCGAGTCGGCGCAGCGGATGCTGAAGGAATCGCTGCCGGACCTCGTGCTGCTCGACTGGATGCTGCCGGGGCTCTCGGGACTCGCGTTCGCAAAGCAGCTCCGCGGCGACGCGCGAACGCGCGAGCTGCCGGTCATCATGGTGACGGCGCGCACCGACGAGGCCGACAAGGTCGCCGGCCTGGAAGCGTGGGTCGATGATTACGTGACGAAGCCGTTCAGCCCGCGCGAATTGAAGGCGCGCGTGAAGGCGGTGCTGCGGCGACGTGCGCCCGAGGCGGCGCAGGAAGTGCTCGAGGTCGGCCCGATGCGGCTCGATCCGGTCACCCACCGCGCAACGGTGGCGGGCAACACGCTCGACCTCGGGCCGACTGAATTTCGCCTGCTGCGCTTCTTTCTCGCGCGGCCCGAGCGCGTGCACACGCGTGCGCAACTCCTCGACCAGGTCTGGGGCGACCAGGTGTACATCGAGGAGCGCACCGTCGACGTCCACATCCGGCGGCTTCGTCTCGCGCTCGAGCCGCATGGCTGCGACGCGATGATCGAGACCGTTCGCGGCACCGGCTACCGTCTCGCGGCGCCGCGCTGACGGTCACGTGATAAATTGCGGCCCATGAGCCGCACGTTCTACGCTGCGCTGATCGCACCCGCGTGCGTGGCGCTTGCGACGCTCGTCGCGGGGCTCGTTTTCGGCGCCGGATGGGGGCTTGCGGTGCTCGCCGCCGGCGCATCGGCGCTCGTCGGCTTCCACCTGTGGCAGTTCGATCGGCTGGTTCGCTGGGCCGAAGGCCCTCTCGATGCGCCGGTGCCCGAGGGCCGCGGCAGCTGGCGGGCGGCGTTCACCGGACTCTACCGACGGGTGCGCACGCGCGTCGCCGTCCAGCGCAGCCTCGCCCAGCGTCTCGAGCGCTTTGCCGCGGCGGCCGAGGCGATTCCCGAGGCCGTCGTCGTGCTCGACGACGCCAACCGCATCCGCTTCGCCAACGCGCGGGCGCGTTCGCACCTCGGTCTCGACCCCGAGCGGGACTTGAACCAGGCGTTCGGCAACCTCGTCCGCCAGCCCGAGGTGATCCGCTATCTCGAGGCGGGCGATTTCTCGGACCCCGTCATCGTTCCCTCGGAGCGCGAGCCCGGGGTGACGCTGTCGATCCAGGTCGTGCCCTACGGCGACGAGCAGAAGCTCCTGCTGTCGCGCGACATCACGCGGATCGAGGCGACCGCGCGCATGCGCCGCGAATTCATCGCCAACGTTTCGCACGAGCTCAAGACGCCCCTCACCGTCGTCGCCGGTTTCGTCGAGACCTTGCAGGACCTCGACCTCGACGAACGGCAGCGCCGCCGCTATCTCGGGCTCATGCAGGAACAGGCGCGCAACATGCAGCGGTTGGTCGACGACTTGCTCACGCTTTCCGCGCTCGAAAGCGAGCAGAACCCGCCGGTCGACGCGACGTTCCCGGTGGGTCCGCTCCTCTCCGAGATCTGCGCGCAGGCGCGCGCGCTGTCGACGGGCCGCCACACGATCGTCGCGGTCCTGCCCGCAGATTCGGAAGCGCTCGTCACGGGCGCGCGCGACGAGCTCGCGAGCGCCTTCGGCAACCTCGTTTCCAACGCCGTGCGCTATACCCCCGACGGCGGCACGATCACGCTGTCGTGGCAAATCGACTCGGCGGGCCGCGGCCGTTTCGCGGTCGCCGATTCCGGCGTGGGCATCGCGCCCGAGCATCTGCCGCGTCTCACCGAACGCTTCTATCGCGTCGACCGCAGCCGCTCGCGCGCGACCGGCGGCACTGGCTTGGGCCTCGCGATCGTCAACCACGTTCTCTTGCGCCACCAGGCGGCGCTCGAGATCGAGAGCGAGCCCGGCAAGGGAAGCACGTTCGCCGCGATCCTGCCCGCGGCGCGCGTGACGCGCATGGCCGCCGCGGACGTCGCGGCAAGGGATACGGCGACCGTCACCAGTAGCTGAGCGCCGACCGGAACAGCGCTTCGAGGTCGGCGCGCCCGACGTCCTTCGGCGCATTGCGGATCACGCGATACTGCGGCTCGGCGCCGGTCGCGAGCGCGTCGACATGGCGCTCGTCGAAGCCGAGCGCGGCGAGGCCGTTCGGCATCGCAGTGGCGCGCATCAGCTCGATCACGCGACCCGCCAGCACCTCGCCCGCATCTTCCGCCGTTGCGCCGTCGGCGGCGGCGCCAAGGCAATGCGCGCCGTGGAGGTGCCGCTCCGGGCAGCAGGGCGCGGTGAACCGCCACACCGACGGGTTGTTGAGCACGACCGCCATCCCATGCGGGACGAGCGTCTTTCCCTCCGGATAGCCGTCGACGTGCCAATTCTGCGTGAGGCCCGACACCGCATACGACAATCCATGCGGCAGATGGCAGCCCGCGGCGTTGAAAGCGATGCCCGCGAGCATCGCCGCGTACATCATCTCGGTGCGCGCCTCGGTATCCGCGGCGTCGTTGACCGCGCGTTCGAGGAACGTGCCCACACCTTTCAGCGCTGCGGTCGCGAGCATGTCCGAAAACGGATTGGCGCCTTGCGAGACGGGCCGCGCGACGCCCTTCGCCGGATTGAGCCGGCGCGGCCACGCGCGCGCGGTCAGCGACTCGAGCGCATGGCTCATGCAGTCGAAGCCGGTGGCGGCGACGGCATTCTTCGGCAGCGTCGCGGTGACCGTCGGGTCGATGAGAGCGACGTCGGGGATCAGGCGGCGCGAGATGATGCCGGTCTTCGCGTTCAGCGCGCGGAGGTTGAAGATCGCGATGCCGGTCGTCTCCGAGCCGGTTCCCGACGTGGTCGGGCACGCGATGTGCGGCTTCACCGCGCCGGGAACCTGCTGCCCCGCACCGATCGGCGCGTTGACGTACGTCATGAATTCCGCGGGATGGCACGCATAGAGGTTCGCGGCCTTGCACGTGTCCATCACCGAGCCGCCGCCCACCGACACGTAGCCGTCGAAACGCCCTTCGGCCGCGAAGCGGGCGGCGTCCTGGAACGAGGCATCGGTGGGCTCGATCGAAACGCCATCGTAGACGGCGCAGTCGACGTTCGCGGCGGCGAGCGACGCCCGTACGGTCGCGACGAACTCGCTCTTCCCCATGCGCGCATCGGTGAAGAGGCCGACGCGCTTAAGGCCGAGCTCGCGGGCGTTCTCGCCGGCCTCGGCGAGCACCCCGGCGCCGAACGTGAACGTCGGCATGCCGACGGTGAACCCGCGATCGCTCCCCTCGACGGCGGCGAAATCGGCGTGGCAGCAGGGCATGGCGTGTCCTCGGTGGGTGATGCGTCGTTTCAGGAAGTGTCGCGCAGGATCATGTCGGCGGCTTTCTCCGCGATCATGATGACCGGCGCGTTGGTGTTGCCCGAAATGATCGTCGGCATCACGCTGCAATCGACGACGCGGAGTCCCGGCGTCCCATGCACCCGAAGCTCCGGGTCGACCACCGCGCGCGCGTCGCTCGCCGGCCCCATCTTGCACGTGCCGGCCGGATGGAAGATCGTCGCACCCTTGTTGCGGGCAAATTCGAGGAGATCGTCGTCGCTCACCGCGGCCTCCCCCGGCAGGTATTCGCCGGCGACGTAGGGAGCAAGCGCGCGGGTGGAGGCGAGGCGGCGCGCGAGCTTGATGCCGGCGACGATCGTGGCGCGGTCGTGCGCGGTCGCAAGATAGTGGGGCTGCATCGCCGGCGCGGCCTCCGGATCCGCCGACTTTATCCGGATGGTGCCGCGCGACTCCGGCCGCAGCTGGCATACCGACAGCGTGAAACCCGAGAACGTATGGACGGGAGATCCCGCCATGTCCGACGACAGCGTCGCGAGATGGAACTGCACGTCGGGGCGGCCGAGCGCGGGATCGGTGCGCGCGAACATGCCGCCCTGATTGATCCCGACCGCCATCGGCCCCGTTCGCGTCAGCACGTAGCGGGCGCCCATCGCCATCGTCCGCCACCACGATTTCAGCGTGTCGTTGGTCGTGATCGGCTTCGTGCAGCGGAAAATCGTGCGCACCTGCAGATGGTCCTGGAGATTTTCGCCGACGCCGTCGCGCGCGTTGACGACCGGTATGCCGAACTTCTGCAGCAGCGCCGGCGGCCCGATGCCGGACAGCTGCAAGAGCTGCGGCGATTGCAGCGCGCCCGCCGCGACGATCACCTCGCGCCGCGCGGTCGCCGTGTGCTCGCGCCCGCCCTGGCGATAGACGATCCCCGTCGCGCGCTGTCCGTCCTGCACGATCCGCGTCGCGCGGGCATTCGTCTCGACGGCGAGGTTCGACCGGCCGCGTGCCGGGCGCAGGTAGGCGACCGCGGTGGAGCAGCGGAAGCCGCGACGGGTCGTGAGCTGGTAATAGCCGGCGCCCTCCTGCCGCGCGCCGTTGAAGTCGGGATTCGGCGGAATCCCGAGCTCGGCGCCGGCGCCGATCAGCGCCTCGACGAGCTCGTGCTTCGCGCGAATGTCGGAGACCCAGAGCGGGCCGTCGGCGCCGTGCCACTCGCTCTCGCCGCGGACGTTGTGCTCGAGCTTGCGAAAGTACGGGAGCACGTCGGCATAGCCCCAGCCGCGATTGCCGAGCGCAGCCCAGTGATCGTAATCGTCGCGATGGCCGCGAATGTAGATGAGACCGTTGATCGCACTCGATCCGCCGAGCGTGCGGCCGCTGGGCCAGTAGATTTCGCGGCCGTTCATCCCCGGCTCGGGCTCGGTCTTGAAGCGCCAGTTGTACACCGGGTGGAACATCGTTTTCGCATACCCGATGGGAACGCGGATCCACGGATAGGAGTCGGGCGGACCGGCCTCCAGCAACAGCACCGAATGCCGGCCGTCCGCGGACAGCCGGTTGGCGAGCACGCACCCGGCGGTGCCGCCGCCTGCGATCACATAGTCGAAGTCATTCATGGGGTCGGCGAAGGGCCGCGCGGCATGCCTCCGGGGAGGCGCCGGACGTCCGATTCCCGTTGATTTTCAGCGTTTTGACAGCTCGGCCCACAAATTGCTATACTCGCGTGTTCCGTCGGAGGGGTTCCCGAGCGGTCAAAGGGAGCAGACTGTAAATCTGCCGGCTCTGCCTTCGAAGGTTCGAATCCTTCCCCCTCCACCACCCCAACGATTATCAGTCAGGAAAGCTGCATCGGATAGCAATTGGGATTGGGAATAGGACGGGGGGCGGGCGTGCTCCACGCCGGAAGAGTTGTGGATTCCGGCGTCCGGCAGGCGGGTGTAGCTCAATGGTAGAGCAGAAGCCTTCCAAGCTTACGACGAGGGTTCGATTCCCTTCACCCGCTCCAGGATTTTGGACGCATTGAGCGAAGCATAAACATCGAAAAGCGAGTATTCGGGTCGCCAGGAATCGAGGCGCCCGAAGACGAAGCGATGAAGGCGGAAAGCGAGTATTCGGGTCGGCACGAGATCGAACACGTGTACATAAGACGTACACAAGCAAGGAATTCGACGAGCAACAAAGCATGGCGCCCGAAGACGAAGCTTTACGAGCCCATGTAGCTCAGTGGTAGAGCACTCCCTTGGTAAGGGAGAGGTCGAGCGTTCAATCCGCTCCATGGGCACCAGCAACAAGACAGCGCACGGCAACTGAACAACGACGTCTCTAGGAGTCTCAAGCAATGGCCAAGGGCAAATTCGAGCGGACGAAGCCGCACGTGAACGTGGGGACGATTGGGCACGTGGATCATGGGAAGACGACGCTGACGGCGGCGATGACGCTGGTGCTCTCCAAGAAGTATGGTGGGGAGGTGCGGGCGTACGACCAGATCGACAACGCGCCGGAGGAGAAGGCGCGGGGGATCACGATCAACACGGCGCACGTGGAGTACGTGACGGAGAAGCGGCACTACGCGCACGTGGACTGTCCGGGGCACGCGGACTACATCAAGAACATGATCACCGGGGCGGCGCAGATGGATGGGGCGATTCTGGTGGTGAGTGCGGCCGATGGGCCGATGCCGCAGACGCGGGAGCACATTCTGCTGGCGCGGCAGGTGGGGGTGCCGTACATCGTCGTGTACATGAACAAGGCGGACATGGTCGACGACAAGGAGCTGTTGGAGCTGGTGGAGATGGAGGTGCGGGAGCTGTTGTCGAAGTACCAGTTTCCGGGGGACAAGACGCCGATCATCATCGGCAGCGCGAAGATGGCGCTGGAAGGCGACAAGAGCGAGATGGGGGAAGGGTCGATCTTCAAGCTGGCGGAGGCGCTGGACAGTTATATCCCGCAGCCGCAGCGGGCGATCGACGGGCCGTTTCTGATGCCGGTGGAGGACGTGTTCTCGATCTCGGGTCGGGGGACGGTGGTGACCGGGCGGGTGGAGCGTGGGGTGGTGAAGGTGGGGGACGCGCTGGAGATCGTGGGGCTGAAGCCGACCTTGCAGACGGTGTGCACGGGGGTGGAGATGTTCAGGAAGCTGCTGGACCAGGGGCAGGCGGGGGACAACGTGGGGGTGCTGCTGCGAGGCACCAAGCGGGAAGAGGTGGAGCGGGGGCAGGTGCTGGCGAAGCCGGGCTCGATCACGCCGCACACCAAGTTCACCTGCGAGGTGTACGTGCTGAGCAAGGACGAGGGGGGTCGGCATACGCCGTTCTTCCCGGGGTACCGGCCGCAGTTTTATTTCCGCACGACGGACGTGACGGGGAGCTGCGAGCTGCCGGCGGGGACGGAGATGGTGATGCCGGGGGACAACATTGGGATGACGGTGACGCTGATTGCGCCGATTGCGATGGAAGAGGGGCTGCGCTTTGCGATCCGCGAGGGCGGGCGCACGGTCGGCGCCGGCGTCGTCGCCAAGGTCATCGAATAGAAGCGAACGAATCGAAGGCCAGTAGCTCAATTGGCAGAGCGGCGGTCTCCAAAACCGCAGGTTGGGGGTTCGATTCCCTCCTGGCCTGCCACGATCCTTCGTCGTGGCACGGGCAGCGGAAGTAACGGACAGGCAGATGGTCGACAAGATAAAGATCGTGCTGGCGTTGGCGTGCGTGGTCGCCGGATTGGCGGCGTACTACTGGTTCGCGGACGCCGCGCTGGTGCTGCGCGTGCTGATGGTGCTGGGCGGTCTCGTCGCGGCGGGCCTCGTCGCGTGGACGTCGGCTCCCGGCAAGGAATTCTTCGCGTTCGCGCAGGAAGCGTGGCAGGAGGCCGGGCGGGTCTCGTGGCCGTCGCGCAAGGAAACGATTCAGACGACGGCGATCGTGTTTGCCTTCGTGACGATCATGGCGCTGTTTCTCTTTTCCGTGGACACGACACTCGCATGGATAGTCAAGCTGCTGACCGGACGGGTGGAGTGATGACTGCCGCCAAGAAGTGGTTCGTCGTCCACGCGTACTCGGGATTCGAGAAGAGCGTGATGCGGGCGCTGACCGAGCGCATCAAGCGATCGGACATCGCCGATCAGTTCGGCCAGATCCTGGTGCCGGTCGAGGAAGTGGTCGAGATGAAGGCCGGCGCGAAGGCCATCTCGGAGCGCAAGTTCTTCCCGGGGTACGTGCTGGTCGAGATGGAGATGACCGACGACTCGTGGCATCTCGTGAAGAGCACGCCGAAGGTCACGGGATTCGTGGGCGGCACGGCCAACCGGCCGACGCCGATCACGCAGAAGGAAGTCGACGCGATCCTGCGGCAGGTGCAGGAAGGGGTCGAGAAGCCACGTCCGAAGGTGCTGTTCGAGACGGGCGAGGCGGTGCGCGTCAAGGAAGGCCCGTTCACCGATTTCCACGGCAACGTGGAGGACGTGAACTACGAGAAAAGCAAGCTGCGGGTGTCGGTCACCATATTCGGGCGGTCGACGCCGGTGGAGTTGGACTTCTCGTCAAGTGGAGAAGGCATAGAGTCGATCAAGGCGTCGTCCGGGCGTAGCCCGGAGCGCACGTTGATCGGGAAAGCGTTGGTAACCTCGGGGAGGGCGCGCATTGAGTTGCGGCCCGCTTGCACCCACATAGGAGCAGGTAATG
The DNA here is from genome assembly GCA_963811685.1 of uncultured beta proteobacterium. Taxonomy (GTDB): domain Bacteria; phylum Pseudomonadota; class Gammaproteobacteria; order Burkholderiales; family Casimicrobiaceae; genus CAIWHR01. The sequence goes on from CAWESK010000010.1 coordinate 385,153, forward strand.
GCGAAGAAAATCATCGGCTTCATCAAGTTGCAGGTTCCGGCCGGCAAGGCGAATCCCAGCCCGCCGATCGGGCCGGCGCTCGGCCAGCGCGGCTTGAACATCATGGAATTCTGCAAGGCCTTCAACGCGCAGACGCAAAAGCTCGAGCCGGGCCTGCCGATCCCCGTCGTCATCACGGCGTTCGCCGACAAGAGCTTCACGTTCGTGATGAAGACGCCGCCGGCGACGGTGCTGATCATGAAGGCCGCGAAGGTCGACAAGGGCAGCCCGAAGCCGCAGTCCGACAAGGTCGGCAAGCTGACGCGCGCGCAGGCGGAGGAGATCGCGAAGGCGAAGATGCCCGACCTCACCGCCGCCGACATGGACGCCGCCGTGCGCACGATCGCCGGCAGCGCGCGCAGCATGGGCATCACGGTCGAAGGAGTGAAGTGATCATGACCGCCGAACAGAAGACACCAAAGCTCTCGAAGCGGATGAAGGTCGTCCGCGGCAAGGTCGACCACAACAAGGCGTACTCCGTCGACGAGGCGCTGAAGCTCGTCAAGGAAACCGCGGTCGCCAAGTTCGACGAATCGGTCGACGTCGCCGTCAACCTGGGCGTGGACGCGAAGAAGTCCGACCAGACGGTGCGCGGCTCGGTCGTGCTGCCGGCCGGCACCGGGAAGAAAGTCCGCGTCGCCGTGTTCGCGCAGGGCGACAAGGCGAAAGCTGGCGCAGGAAGCGGGTGCCGACATCGTCGGCTTCGAGGACCTCGCCGCGAAGATCAAGGAAGGCTTCATGGAGTTCGACGTCGTGATCGCCTCGCCGGACGCCATGCGGGTCGTCGGCCAGCTGGGCCAGATCCTCGGCCCGCGCGGCCTGATGCCGAACCCGAAGGTCGGCACCGTCAACGCGGACGTCGTCACGGCCGTGAAGAACGCGAAGGCCGGCCAGGTCCAATACCGCACCGACAAGGGCGGCATCGTCCAGTGCACGATCGGCCGCGCGTCGTTCCAGCCCGAGCAGCTGAAGACCAACCTGCTCGCGCTGATCGAAGCATTGAACAAGGCGAAGCCCGCGGGTACCAAGGGCGTCTACATGAAGAAGGTCAGCGTCTCCAGCACCATGGGTGCCGGCGTGCGGATCGATCACACGACCCTTGCAGCAGCAACCGGCGCATAGATAGCAGAAGCGCGACGTGCCCGCTTCTATCGCACGTCGCGCTTATACATGGATGTTTTTTGAGGGAACGCGCGGACGGATCATCGTCCGGCGGGCCGTCAAAGACCGTAGGAGTCCGCAAGCGCTTAATCGCCGGCAGCTAGGCGTCCTACGCAGATGGTGCCCTCGGACAGGATTCTCCTGGACGTAAGGTCACCGGCAACTTGGGAGACCACATTGGGTCTCAATCTGGAACAGAAGCAGGCAGTTGTCGCGGAAGTCGCGAAGCAGGTCGCCGGCGCTCAGGCCATCGTCATGGCCGAGAACCGCGGCATGGCAGTCGCCGATATGATCGTTCTCCGCGCGAAGGCACGGGCTTCCGGCGTGTATTTCCGGGTGGTGAAAAACACCCTGGTGCGCCGGGCCGTCGCCGAATCGCCGTTCGCCCCGCTGGCCGACAAGATGGTCGGTCCGCTGGCGTACGGCATCGGCGTCGACCCCGTTGCGGTGGCGAAGGTCCTGAACGACTTCGCCAAGGGCAACGAGAAGTTCGTGATCATGGGCGGTGCGATTCCCGGCCAGGTGATGTCCGCCAAGGAAGTCGCCGCGCTCGCGGGTCTGCCGTCGCGCAACGAGTTGATCGCCAAGCTGATGGGCACGATGCAGGCGCCGATCGCCAAGTTCGTCCGAACGCTCAATGAAGTGCCGAGCCGATTCGTCCGGACGCTGGCCGCCGTGCGCGATGCGAAGCCCGCCGCCTGACGCCGAGACATTCCGCAACCCATCTCAAATCTAGCTACCAGGAGCACACCATGTCCGCAGTCCAAACCGAAATTCTCGACAAGATCTCGTCGATGACCGTTCTCGAGCTCTCCGAGCTCATCAAGGCGATGGAAGACAAGTTCGGCGTATCCGCCGCCGCCGCGGTTGCCACTGCCGGCCCCGCCGCCGCGGCGCCCGCCGCCGCCGTCGAAGAGCAGACCGAATTCACCGTCGTGCTGTCGTCGTTCGGCGAGAACAAGGTCAACGTGATCAAGGCCGTGCGCGAGCTGACCGGCCTCGGCTTGAAGGAAGCCAAGGATCTCGTCGACGGCGCGCCGAAGCCCGTGAAGGAAGGCGTCAACAAGGCCGACGCGGAAGCCGCGAAGAAGAAGCTGGAAGAAGCCGGCGCCAAGGCGGAAATCAAGTAGGACCCGGCGCGAGGGGCCGGTCTTCGCGACCGGCCCGGCGCCGCTTCGGTATCGGGCGACGCAGGGAACCTGCGGCGACCCGAGAGGCCGAAGACGAGCGGATTCGCAAGCAGTCCGCTCCTCTTCGTCTTCTGAAGCGACTGCAGAAGCGAGGCATGGTCGGGTGACGCCGGAGCCACGGCGCCACCGTCCGCCAGCGGTTGGTAGCGGCCAACCACCAAGCCAGGGCGTGCAATGCGCCCGCGGAACAGTCGACTTGGCATCCGGCGCATCCCCATGCGCCTCGAAGGTCACGGCGTCCTGGCGCCGTGCCGCGTGAACCGGAGAAGTAAATGGCGAACGAAGTGATCTCTTCGCAACCGTATTCGTTTACCGAGAAGAAACGCATCCGCAAGAGCTTCGCGAAGCGCGCGAGCGTCCTGCCGGTGCCGTTCCTGCTCGAGACGCAGCTCGCGTCGTACCGCGCGTTCCTGCAGGCGGACACGCCCGCTGACCAGCGCAAGAACGAGGGCCTGCAGGCCGCGTTCACGTCGATCTTCCCGATCTCCAGCCATTCGGGCAACGCCCGGCTCGAGTTCGTGGGCTTCTCGCTGCTCGCCCCGGCGTTCGACGTTACCGAGTGCCAGCAGCGCGGCCTCACGTACTGCTCGGCGCTGCGCGCCAAGGTCCGGCTGATCCTGATGGACAAGGAAGCGCCGAAGGAGACCGTCAAGGAAGTGAAGGAGCAGGAGGTCTACATGGGCGAGATCCCGCTCATGACCGAAAACGGCTCGTTCATCATCAACGGCACCGAGCGCGTCATCGTCTCGCAGCTGCACCGCTCGCCCGGCGTGTTCTTCGAGCACGACCGCGGCAAGACGCACAGCTCCGGCAAGCTCCTGTTCTCGGCGCGCGTGATTCCATACCGCGGCTCGTGGCTCGACTTCGAATTCGACCCGAAGGATTTCCTGTTCTTCCGTGTCGACCGCCGCCGCAAGATGCCGGTGACCACGCTGCTGAAGGCGATCGGCCTCACGAACGAGGACATCCTCAGGCAGTTCTTCGTCTTCGACACGTTCCACCTGTCGCCGAAGGGGGCGCAGCTCGAGTTCGTGCCCGAGCGACTGCGCGGCGAAATGGCGCGCTTCGACGTGCTCGGCAAGGACGGCAAGGTGATCGTGCAGCGCGACAAGCGGATCACCGCGCGGCATGTGCGCGAGCTCGCCGACGCCGGCGTGAAGCGGATCGCGGTTCCCGCCGACTACATCGTCGGCCGCGCGCTCGCGACCAACATCGTCGACAAGACGACGGGCGAGGTGCTGGCCAAGGCGAACGACGAGGTGACCGAGGAGCTCCTGCAGAAGCTCGCCGATGGCGGCGTCACCGAAATCCAGACGATCTACACGAACGACCTCGACCAGGGCACGTACATCTCGCAGACGCTGCGCACCGACGACACGCCGGATCAGACCGCCGCACGCGTGGCGATCTACCGGATGATGCGGCCGGGCGAGCCGCCGACCGAGGATGCGGTCGAGACGCTGTTCCACGGCCTCTTCTTCTCCGAGGAGCGCTACGACCTGTCGGCCGTCGGCCGCATGAAGTTCAACCGCCGCGTGGGCCGCACCGAGCTCAAGGGCACTGCCACGCTCACCAACGATGACATCATCGCCGTCATCAAGATCCTGGTCGAGCTTCGCAACGGCCGCGGCGAGATCGACGACATCGACCACCTGGGAAATCGTCGCGTCCGCTCGGTCGGCGAGCTTTCCGAGAACCAGTTCCGTTCGGGTCTCGTGCGCGTCGAGCGCGCCGTCAAGGAGCGTCTCGGCCAGGCGGAGAGCGAAAACCTGCTGCCGCACGACCTCATCAACGCGAAGCCGATTTCGGCCGCGATCAAGGAGTTCTTCGGTTCATCGCAGCTGTCGCAGTTCATGGACCAGACGAACCCGCTGTCCGAGATCACCCACAAGCGCCGCGTGTCGGCATTGGGACCGGGCGGCCTCACGCGCGAGCGCGCGGGCTTCGAGGTGCGCGACGTGCACCCGACGCACTACGGCCGCGTGTGCCCGATCGAGACGCCCGAAGGCCCGAACATCGGCCTCATCAATTCGCTTGCGCTTTACGCCCGCACGAACGAATACGGCTTCCTCGAGACTCCGTATCGCAAGGTCGTCAACGGCAAGGTCACCGACGAGATCCATTACCTGTCGGCGATCGAGGAAGGCGCGTTCGTGATCGCCCAGGCGAATGCGACCCTCGACAAGACCGGGAAGCTGAAGGACGAGCTCGTGTCCTGCCGCAGCAAGAACGAATTCATGCTCTCGACCGCAGACAAGGTCGAGTACATGGACGTGGCGCCGGCGCAGATCGTGTCGGTGGCGGCGTCGCTGATTCCGTTCCTCGAGCACGACGACGCGAACCGCGCGCTGATGGGCTCCAACATGCAGCGCCAGGCGGTGCCCTGCCTGCGCGCCGAGAAGCCGCTCGTCGGCACCGGCGTCGAGCGCACGGCTGCCGTCGACTCCGGCACCGCGGTGCAGGCGCGCCGCGGCGGCAAGGTCGACTACATCGACGCCAACCGGATCGTCGTCCGCGTGCACGACACGGAGACGGCGGCGGGCGACGTGGGTGTGGACATCTACAACCTCACCAAGTACACGCGCAGCAACCAGAACACCAACATCAACCAGCGGCCGCTGGTGCGCGTGGGCGACGTCATCGCGAAGGGCGATGTCATCGCCGACGGCGCCTCCACCGACATGGGCGAGCTCGCACTCGGCCAGAACATGCTGGTCGCATTCATGCCGTGGAACGGCTACAACTACGAGGACTCGATCCTGATCTCCGAGCGCGTGGTGGCCGACGACCGCTACACGTCGATCCATATCGAGGAGCTCTCGGTCGTCGCCCGCGACACCAAGCTCGGCCCCGAGGAAATCACCCGCGACATCTCGAGCCTGGGCGAGGCCCAGCTGGGTCGCCTGGACGACGCCGGCATCGTCTATATCGGCGCTGAAGTCGAGGCCGGCGACGTTCTGGTCGGCAAGGTCACGCCGAAGGGCGAGACGCAGCTCACGCCGGAAGAGAAGCTCCTGCGCGCGATCTTCGGCGAAAAGGCGTCCGACGTGAAGGACACCAGCCTGCGCGTGCCCTCGGGCATCTCCGGCTGCGTGATCGACGTGCAGGTGTTCACGCGCGAAGGCATCGAGCGCGACAAGCGCGCCGCGCAGATCATCGACGACGAGCTGAAGGGCTATCGCAAGGACCTGAACGACCAGCTGCGCATCGTCGAGAACGACGCGTTCGCGCGGATCGAGAAGCTGCTGCTCGGCAAGACGGTGAACGGCGGGCCCAAGCGCATCGCCAAGGGCACGAAGCTCACCAAGGAGTACCTGGACGGCGTGCCCCGTCACGACTGGTTCGATATCCGGCTCTCGGGCGAGGAATCGGCGCGACAGCTGGAAGCGATGAAGGAATCGCTTGCCCAGCTGCGCATCCAGTTCGACGCGATGTACGAGCACAAGAAGAAGAAGCTGACCCAGGGCGACGAGCTGCCGCCGGGCGTGCAGAAGATGGTCAAGGTGTACGTCGCCGTGAAGCGCCGGCTGCAGCCGGGCGACAAGATGGCCGGCCGGCACGGCAACAAGGGCGTGGTGTCGAAGATCGTCCCGGTCGAGGACATGCCGTACATGGCGGATGGCACGCCGGTCGACATCGTGCTGAATCCGCTCGGCGTGCCGTCGCGGATGAACGTCGGGCAGATTCTCGAGGTTCACCTGGGCTGGGCGGCGAAAGGTCTCGGCCGCAAGATCGACGAGATGCTGAAGGCGCAGGCCAAGGCGGCCGACGTGCGCAAGCTTCTCGAGAAGATCTACAACGGCACCGGCAAGCAGGAGGATCTCGGCATGTTCGACGATGCGGAGATCGTGCGTCTCGCGGGCAATCTGACGGGCGGCGTGCCGTTCGCGA
>CAWESK010000011.1:0-13940 GCA_963811685.1 uncultured beta proteobacterium
CGGCAGCATGCCCGCGTTCCAGCGCTCGCGTGGCACGACGGCGAAGTGCGCGGCGTAGCGGCGGTCGCAGAGCACGAAGTCGGCGTAGGTGAACGCAACGTCCTCGGTCACGCGCTGCATCGCATCGTCGGCGTAGTCGAACGCCTCGACCGCCCAGTCGGCATCGGGATTGCGGTTGCTGTCGAGCGAGAAGCGGTCCGCCCAGTTGTCGCCAGCGGCCGCATCGTAGGTGAATGCCGGGAACGCGCGCGATTCCCTGGCGGCGGCGGCCGTCAGGTACGGCGGAAGATCGCCGGCGGCGGCGGGCGAGCCTGCGAACACGCTGAACAGCGCGGGCCCGCGCGCCAGCAGCCCGCGTTGCACGTGCTCGCGCAGCGCATACAGGTCGGCGCTCGTCGCCTGCAGCACGAACATCCCGCCCAGTCCCATCGCCGTCGTCGCGAGCCGCGCACTGCGAACGCCGAACGCGAAGTGACCGGTGCCGATCGACGCCTCCTCGAGCAGATCGGTCTGCTGCACGAGCACTTTCACCGGCAGGCCGGCGGACAGCATTTCGATCAGGCCCGCATTTTCCGGCGCGTCATTGCGATCCGCAGGGATGCAAACGAGGTAATCGGGGAACAGCGCGAGGTCGTCCGCGGTCAGCGCGCTCTCGTCGTAGCGCTCGAAGAACGCGTCGTGATCGGACTCGTCGTACGCACCGTCGGCTTCGAGCTCGGCGATCGCCATCGCCTTGACGACCTCGGCCACGCGCGGCAGGCGCGTCCGGTAAGCAAGGACCGCGGCCGCGCAATTGTCGAACTCGAATTCCCAGGGCGCCGCCGTGCCCGCGACCGCGGGATCGGCATAAAACGGCTGCGTGCGGAGCACATCGAGCGCCCACTCGATCCTGCGCCGTCGCGCTGCCGGCAGCTCGTCCTTCGGAGCGGTGCGCGTGACGAGCTTCGACATCACGGCGAAATCGAAGACGTCGGCGTGGCCCGAGCCGATCGATGCCGCGAGCGCCTCCGGCTGCTGGCCCGCGGCCGAGCGCGCGAACGCGGCGCGCCGGATGTCGGTCAGTTTGCGCACCAGCGAATCGACCAGCGCTCGGAACCGGCGCGCCTTCGCCGCCTGCGCGTGGCGTGACGCCTGTGCGATGAATCGTGTCGGCAACCGTGGATCGCAGTCGACGACCTCGCCATCGACCTTCAACGCGTCGCCCGCCTGGGCGAGCACCTTGCCGATCGTCTCGTCGTCTTCGTGGCCGAGCCTGAGCGCGGCGGCCGTCCACAGCTCGCTCAACGTGCCCGGCACGCCCTCGGCGAGCACCACGCGCAGCTCGCGCTCGAGGCGCAGCACGTGCCTGCGCAGGCGCTCACCTTCGATTCCGCGCGGGGCGAGCTCCGTCAGCAGCGCGCCGACGATCGACGACAGCGAGTGCACGTACGGCCCGTCCTCGGCCGCCTCCGGCAGCACGAGCGGGAAGTCGTAGCGCAGGCGAGCGAGGTCGCGGTACCCGGCGAGCAACGCCGGGCGCAGCGTGCCGTCGTCGACGGGCGCGAGGCCGTCGCCGGAGCGCTTGCCCGTCATGTGGAACATCAACTGGTCCTGGAATTTCGCGGCCATGTCCATGGCGCTCGCTCTCGTTCTTGTCGGATCGGAAGCCCTAGGCCACGCGCTGCTGCGCGGTGCCTTCGTCGGGCCAAATCGTGACCTTGTCGAACTCAGCTTCGAGGCCGGCGCGGGTCCGCTCCGGCGAGCGCGGCGCTCCGGCGCCGCGCAGGTCCTCGTAACAGGGCACGTCGGGATTCTCGTAGAGGATGCCGACCGGAATCGGGTCCTCCGAGGACGCGATCTCGCGCGCCTTGTGGATATCGAGCGGATCGTGCTCGCGCTGGTTCTTGTAGATGCGGCTCGTCTCCGCGGACAGCGCAAGGCCGTTCGCGTGCGTCAGCAGCAGCGTCTTACCGGGGTCGTGCAGCCACGGCTCGAACATCTTGGGCAGAAACTCGGGGCAGCGCTGGATGATGCGGACGAACGAGAAGCCGCGGTGCTTGTACGCCTTTGAGATGATGTCGTAGAGCAACTCGGGAATCCAGTCGACTGCCTGCGCGACGAACGACACGTTCTGCACGCCCAGCGTCACCGTCAGCGGATTGAGCGCCTCGAGCAGCGATCCGCGCGGCGTCGTGTTGCTCTTGAAGCCGATCGGCGAGGTCGGCGACGCCTGCTTCTTGGTCAACCCGTACACGTGGTTGTCGTGCAGGATCACCGTGAGGTTCATGTTGTAGCGAATCGCGTGGATCCAGTGCGCGGCGCCGATGCTGCAGCAATCGCCGTCGCCGGTATTCACGAACACGGAGAGATCGGGGCGCGCCATCTTGACCCCCTCCGCGATCGGGAACGCGCGACCGTGGATACCGTGGAACCCGTAGGTCTTCATGTAGTGCGGAAAGCGGCTCGAGCAGCCGATGCCCGACACGAAGACCGTACGCTCCGGCGCGAGATCCTCGTCGCGGCAGAGGCGCTGCACCGCGGCAAGAATCGCGTTGTCGCCGCAGCCGCTGCACCAGCGCGGCACGCCGCCCTGGTAGTCCTCGAGGTTGTGGTGCTCCTCGTGGAGCTTGATGATGCATTGCGTGACGGGGGTGGCCATCGCTATTTTCCTTCGTTGCCTTCGTTCAGCTTGGCGCGCATCGCCTTCACGACGTCGCCCGGCTTGATCGGCTGGCCGCGCGCCTCGCTCCAGCAGTCGATGTCGACGAGAAACCGCGAGCGCAGCATCATCGCGAGCGCCGAGTACCGGCGGTTGTCCTCGTCGATCAGCTCGTCCTCGCGCCGGTCCGACCAGTTGCTCTCCACCGTCATGACCTTACCGAATTTCTGCAGGATCTCGCGGATGCCGGACGGCATCGGCTGAATGAAGCGCAGATGCAGCGACGACACCTTCAGCCCTTCGGCACGCGCGCGGTCGACCGCTTCCTCGATCACGCCCTTGTTGCTGCCCCAGCCGACGACCAGAAGATCGCCTTCCGGATCGCCGTGCACGGGCGGGGTCTTCAGCGTCTTCTGCAGCGCGGCGAGCTTCAGGCTGCGCGCGCGCAGGCCCTCCTCGTTGATCGCCGGGTCGTACGCGACCTTGCTCATCCGGTCGTGCGCGAGCCCGGTCAGCGTGTGCATGCCGTTCGGCTGGCCCGGAATGAAGCGGTGCGCGATGCCCGTAACCGGATCCCAGTCGTACGGCTTGGCACCCTCGGGCACCGGCGACTGGTCGAGCGGCGGCGCGAGCCAGTCCTCGGAGAAGCGCGGCCGCGGGAACGGCTGCTGCGCGGTGGCGAGGCTCGCGTCGGACAGCACGACGACGACCATGTTGAACGTCTCGGCGATCTTGCGCGCGGTAATGATCGAATAGAAGCAATCCTCGATGTCGCTGGCCGCCATCACGACCTTCGGCGCATCGCCATGGCTGCCGTAGACCGCGCACAGCATATCGCCCTGTTCCGCCTTGGTCGGCTGCCCGGTGCTGGGGCCGCCGCGCTGAACGTTGACGACGACGAGCGGAATCTCGGCCATCACCGCGAGCCCCAGCCCCTCCTGCTTCAGCGAGTAGCCGGGTCCCGACGTGATCGTCACCGCGCAGCGACCGGCGTAGGACGCGCCGATCGCGAATGCGCACGCGGCGATCTCGTCCTCGGCCTGGTGGACCATGCCGCCGACGCGCTCGAAGACATCGGACAAATAATGCGACGCGGACGTGGCCGGCGTGATCGGGTACATCGCGCAGATGTCCATGCCCGACGCGAGCACGCCGAGCGCGATCGCCGTGTTGCCGTTGACGACGATCTGCGGCTCCTTCGCGCGTTCGGCGGGAATCGCGTACTTGAAGTCGAGGTTGGCTTCGCCCCACGTGAATCCGGCCTCGAGCAGCTGCACGTTGGTCGCGATCACCTTCGCGTCCTTCTTGCCGAAGATCCGTGCGACCTGGTCGCGCGCGAGCTGCATGTCGAGGCTGTAGATGCTGCACAGCATGCCGAGCACGAACATGTTCTTGCCGCGGCGCGCGTCGGTCATCAGCGAGCGGCACTCACGCTCGAGCGGAATCTCGATCACCCGGAAGCCGCCGTCGACGAGCGACTTCACGGTATCGACGTACGACGCGACGATCGTCGGGTCCTTGTGCTCGCGCCACGTGCTTTCCAGCAGGATCGTCGCGCCGGGCTTCAGCTCGCCGGTGCGCACGCGGCCGAGCAGCACCTGCTCGTTGAACGCGACGACGAGATCGGTCGCGTCGCCGCCGTTGGTGACCCGCTTGGTGCCTATCCGGATCCGGATGCCGCTCGCACCGGCCACGCTTCGCGCGGGCGGCTGGATTTCTGCCGGGATGATTTCCTCGGTCCAGATGCCGTTGCCGCTCCGCGCGGCGATCGCGGCCAGTGATTGCCCGCAACGCTGCGCGCCCTCGCCCGAATCGCTGATCACCTCGACGGTATGTTCGGTCAATGTCTTCGCGCGCTTGGCGCTGCCCGAACCGGATTTGGCGGGACGGTCGAGTAAGGCGGCGTCTGTCATGGGAAAGCCTTGTGGTGACGTAAGAGCAGCGTGCAGTCGAGGGTCACGCGAGGCGCACGCGGGCGAAGCCGTGCTCGTCGCGGGGAATGCCGAATCGGGTGCCCGTCGATTCGGTGGCGTACACGGCGTCGGTGTCGCGCAGGCCCAGGTAGGCCTTCATCGCCCGCGCCGCCTTGCGGCCGGCGCCCATCGCCTCGATCACGGTGGCCGCACCGGTCACGATGTCGCCGCCCGCGTAGACGCCGGCGATCGACGTGGCGAGGCTCTCATCGGTCGCGATGTAGCCGCGCTTGTCGAGCTTGAGCTTCGCCGTCTGGCCGAGGATCGGGTTCGCGTTGGTGCCGATCGCGAACACGACCATGTCGGTCTCGAATTCGAACTCGCTGCCGGGGACGGGCACCGGGCGGCGCCGGCCGGACTCGTCGGGCTCGCCCAGCTCCATCTTCACGCAGCGCAACGCGCGCACGGTCTTGTTCTCGTCGCCCAGGATCTCGACCGGGCTCGACAGCCAGTTGAAATCCACCCCCTCCTCCTCGGCGTGGTGGATTTCCTCGACGCGCGCCGGCGCCTCCTTCTTCGATCTGCGGTAGATGCAGTGGACCGATTCGGCGCCGAGACGCAGCGACACGCGCAACGCGTCCATCGCGGTGTTGCCCGCGCCGATCACCGCGACATGCCTTCCCGGCTTCAGCGGAGTGTCGAAATTCGGGTGGTCGCGGGCGCGCATCAGGTTGCAGCGGGTCAAAAGCTCATTGGCGGAAAGCACGCCATTGAGCGACTCGCCCGGAATGCCCATGAAGCTCGGGTATCCGGCGCCGGTGCCGATGAAAACGGAGTGAAACCCCATCTCGGTGACCATCTGCTCGATCGTGAACAGCCGGCCGACCAGCGTGTTGCACTCGAACTTGATGCCGAGCCGCTTCAGCTTGTCGATTTCCGCGTCGACGACCTCGTTCGGCAGCCGGAAATCCGGAATGCCGTATTTGAGGACACCGCCGGGCTGATGGAACGCCTCGTAGACGATGACCTCGCAGCCTGCTTTCGCCATGTCCGCCGCGCAGGCCATGCCGGCCGGGCCGGCACCGACGATGCCGACCTTGTAGCCGGACGCCTCGATGTACGGGATGTTGGCCCATCCTTCCTTGATCGCGGTGTCGCCGACGAATCGCTCGAGACGCCCGATCGCCACCGGCTCCAGCGTCTCGCCGACGGTGCACACGCCTTCGCACTGGTTTTCCTGCGGACAGACGCGCCCGCAGATCGACGGCAAGAGGTTCGTGTCGGTGATGATGTCGTACGCGCCGTGCGTGTGCTTCTCGGTGAGCTTCCTGATGAAGCCGGGAATATCGATGCCGACCGGACAGCCGCGCACGCACGGTTCATCCGCGCACTGCAGACAACGCTCTGCCTCGACCAGCGCTTCGTCGAGGCCGTAGCCCAGCGAGACCTCGTCGAAGTTGCGCGCCCGCACCTTGGGATCCTGCTCCCGGGCCGGCGTGCGCTCCTGTGGAATCGTGCGGATGGTTTTCTTCTTGGCGGCCATCAGTACAGCTCCGGGTCGGTCTTGCTGGAGGCGGACGCGAGCTCATCCGCCTGCTTCATGAGGCGGCAGGTATCGTTCCAGTGCTCGAGCGCCATCCGCTCCTCGGCGGTGAAGCGCTTCAGGCGCGCCATCAGGTCGTCGAAATCGACCTTGTGCCCGTCGAAATCCGGGCCGTCGACGCATGCGAACTTGATTTCATCGCCGATTTTCACCCGGCAGCCGCCGCACATGCCGGTGCCGTCGACCATCAGCGGATTGAGGCTCACCATCGTCTTGATCCCGTGCGGGCGGGTCGCCTCGGCCGATCCCTTCATCATGATCGGCGGGCCGATCGCCACGCATTCATCGATGTCGGGATGGCGCTCGATCGCGAGGCGGATGCCTTCGGCGACGGTGCCCTTGACGCCGGCCGAGCCGTCGTCGGTGCACACGATCACCTCGTCGCAGACCGAGCGGAACTTGTCGTCCCAGAAGACGAGGTCCTTGTTGCGGAAGCCGATGACGCCGATGACGAACGCGCCCGCTTCCTGGAATGCGCGCGCCTGCGGGAATGTGGGCGCGACACCGAGACCGCCGCCCACGCACAGCACTTTCTTCGCGTGACCGAGCGGGCTTGGCACACCCATCGGGCCGACCATCGCATACAGCGTGCTGCCGACGCGGCAATTCTGCTGCATCTCCCGCGTCGTCTTGCCGACGGCCTGAATGACCAGCGTGATGGTTCCCCGGTCGCGATCGAAATCCGCGATCGTGAGCGGGATCCGCTCGCCATGCTCGGTCGCCATCACGATGACGAACTGGCCGGGCTTCGCCGCCTTCGCCATCAGCGGGTGACGAACTTCCAGCAGATAGGTGACCGGCGAGAAATCCTCGCGGGCGATGATCTCGAAATTCGACATGGCGTTTCTCCGGCCGCCGCGGCCACCGGTTGTCGTCACGAGAGCGAGTGCAGCGTCGGCTCGCGCGATGGTGCGGCGAAGCGGCGAAGCGCCGTCTTCGGCGACCCCACGGGGCAGCGGTCACGGTTGCGTCGATGCTACGCCCGCAGGTACGCGGCGAACAGATGCGGCAGACCGCATTCCATTGATCTACATCACGAAGATGCCATTCGACGGCCGCGCGCGGCGGGACGGGCTGCGCGCGGGTGCCTGTGTCCGGTCGGGGGTGCGCGGCGGCGTACAATTGCCGATCCCGCGCGAGCCCTCTCTTCCACGTGACCGCCCCCGAACGCGTTTCGCCGCGCCTCACCGAATACAGTCACGGCGGCGGTTGCGGCTGCAAGATCGCACCGGCGCTGCTGCGCGAGATCATCGGCAAGGCGGGCCCGGCGGCGCTGCCCGCCAATCTCCTCGTGGGCATCGAGACGTCCGACGATGCTGCCGTGTGGAAGCTCAACGAGCGACAGGCGATCGTCGCCACGACCGACTTCTTCATGCCGATCGTCGACGATCCGTACGACTTCGGCGCGATCGCCGCGACCAACGCGATCTCCGATATCTATGCGATGGGCGGCACGCCGCTCTTCGCGCTGGCGCTGGTCGGCATGCCGATCGACAAGCTTCCCGTCGAGACGATCCGCAGGATCCTCGAGGGTGGCGAGGCGATCTGCGCGAAGGCCGGCATCCCCGTCGCGGGGGGTCACACGATCGACTCGGTCGAGCCGATCTACGGACTCGTCGCGATCGGCGTCGTCGATCCGGCCAACGTGAAGCGCAACGCGGGCGCCCGGCCGGGCGATGCGCTTGTCCTCGGCAAGGCGCTCGGCGTCGGCGTCTACAGCGCCGCGCTCAAGAAGGACCATCTGACCGCCCCGCACTACGCAGCGATGATCGCGAGCGCCACGCAGCTCAACACGCCAGGCGTCGTTCTCGGCACGATGGAAACGGTGCACGCACTGACCGATGTCACGGGCTTCGGCCTCGCGGGACATCTGCTCGAGATCTGCCGCGCGTCGAGCGTCGGCGCTTGCGTGGAATTCGCGCGCGTTGCGCTCCTGCCGGGCGTGCTCGAGCTCGCGCGCGAAGGCTTCGTCACCGGGGCCTCCGCGCGCAATTGGACCGGGTACGGAAGCGACGTGACTCTCACACCCGGCGTCACCCACGTCGAACGCGCGCTCGTGACGGACCCGCAGACCTCGGGCGGCCTGCTCGTCGCGTGCGCGCCCGAGGCCGCCGACGACGTGCTGGCGCTATTCCGTGCCGAGGGCTTCGAGCATGCCGCCGTGATCGGCGAGATCACCGCCGGCGCGCCACGCATCGAGCTCCGCTGACCGCCGGCGATGACGGATATCCGCGCGGGCCGATCGCTCGGCTTGTATCCGGCCGCGGATTTTCGGGTGACGACGGGATCCCACACGGACGTTGGGGTTTCCCGCCAGGCGCTTTGGTACTTCCGCGGCGAGACCATCGCGGTGCCGACCAACGGCAAGCCCATCGCGTCGTTCACGCCGGGCGTGCGCGTCGATGACGATCTGCGCGGATGGCTCGAGGCGCGACGCGATTCGGTCGAGAGCGACTATCCGCCTCTCGTCTGGATCGCGGCTCCGGACGTGGTGGCGGGCGCGCGGCTCGCCGACAACGGGACCGAGCTCGCCACTGCGGAAGGCGATCTCGCGTTTCGGTTGACGCCCAGGATCGCGCTCAACCGCTCGTACTACGACGCCTCGTCCGCGCGCTACTTCTCGATGCGGCCCACGAAGGTGCGCGGAACGATCGCCAGCGGCGCCATCGTCGCGCGGACGTTGTGGCCCGAGGAGTTTCGTCTCGCGCAGCTCCCGCCGCTGCGCCCGCTTTCTCCGGACCGTCCCGCTGCGCTTGCCCTGCGCGAGCGCGTGCGCGCCGATCCCGAGGGCGGCGCGCGCAGTCCGTTCGCCGCCGAAGCCATGTGGCGGCGCGTCGGAGCAAGCGACGATCTCCGCGGTCGTGCGGTCATCGGGATCATGCTCAACGGCGCGCAGGGCGACGACGACGAGGCACACGCAGGGCATTTTGCGCTCGTCACCGGCCGCGTGCAGGAGGACGGCGCGATCGGCGACTGGCTCGTCAACAATTTCTACACGCTCGATGCCGAGAGCGAAAAAGGCATCCTCGCCGCGCCCGTGCCGCTCGACAACTACCTCGCCGATCTCAATGCCGGACAAGGATGGTATCGGCCGTCGTGCATGCTCGTGGCGGTGCTTTCCAGCGACCGGGCATCCGTGCTGCTGCAGTCGGCGCTCGGGCGCGTCTACAACCAGTTCTGGCGCCACCAGATCGTCTATTACCACCCGACGACCAATTGCACGAGCATCAGCGTCGACGCGTTGGCGTCGTTGGGCTGGGACATCCCGCCGCGCGGGCCGACGAGCCGTCTGTCCGCCATCGCCGGCTTTCCCTGGCTCGTGCTGCGCGAGCGGTCGGTCACGCGAGCGATGTTGACGGCCGATTATCTGTGGACCGAGCAGTCGCGCCTGCTGCCCGCCGCTGCGTTCGAGCAGATCGGAGAGAGCTTGTTCGCGCTGGCGACGCGCTCCTTGGATGAGGAGCCGCGCGGCACGCTCGAATCGATGCTCGCGGCCGATCTCGACGCACTCGTCTATCTGCAGTTTCCGCAGTTTCCGTCGAGCCGCGCCTGGGGCGACGCGCCCGTCGCCACGCTGCGCGAATACCGGCAGCGGCTGCCGCGCAATCCGGCGCAATTGAAGACCGTTCCGGTACCGCCGCGCCCCTTCCCGGCCGCGCTGCACGATGCCGACCTGCTGCCCCCGCCGGCGCCGCCTTCGGAATGGATTGCGGCTTTCTGGGGAATCCTTTCGGTTGCCGGCATTCCCTGGGTCGTGCGACGATGGTGGCGTCGACGATCCGCGCAAACACAGCCGGCGCGGCGATGAAGAATCGCAATCCAGTAAACGGTGCCCACGTCCCGGAGTCTCCGATGCACGCTCACCCTGCCAGATCGCTCGCGATTCTCTCGCTCGCCATTGCGGCCTGCAGTCCGGTGAATCCCGGCGCACCGCTGATGCCGGGCTCCGTCAACGCGCCACCGCCACCGATGGCCGCGGCCGGCGACGCGTTGCTCACCGACACGCTGTGGTCGTGGAAGGAAACCGTGACGAGCGACGGCAAGCGGATCAGCCCGGATGTACCAGGTCGCTACACAGTGCTGTTCCAGGCCGGCGGCAAGGTCGCGGTGCAGGCCGACTGCAATCGCGGCTCGGGGAGCTACGCTCTCAATGGCAGCGCGCTTTCGCTCGGTCCGCTCGCGATGACGCGCGCGATGTGCCCGCCGGGGTCGAAGGACGGCGAATTCCTGGCCGCGCTCTCCGCAGTGTCCGGGCAAGCCTTTCGCGGCAACGACCTGGTGCTTACGCTGAAATCCGACTCGGGCTCGATGCTCTTCACCACACCTCGGCAGTAGCGATGCGAGCGGCGAGCCGGGGCCCCTGCCGAAGGCAAGGGGGAGCGAACGATCGCGAGTCATCGCAAGAGGCCGACCCACTCAAGTGTAACGAATCAATTTGCCAGTGCGGAGGCCGACGGCCGAGCGGCGAGCCGGGATACACCATGGCCACCTCACCCGTAGCACTCCTGACCGACCCCAAGATCTGGCTCACGGCGTTCGTCGTTGCCGAGTGGGCGATCCGCATCGTCATGCTGATCGTCGTTCCCTTCCGCCGCACGCCGGATGCCGCGAAGGGATGGCTGCTGCTGATCCTGTTCGAGCCGACGGTGGGGCTCGCGCTCTACCTGGTGTTCGGCCGGCGGCGGATGCCGGAGTGGCGATTGAAGCGCAACGTGGCCTTCGGCGAGCTCGCGCGGCCCGTGTATGCGCGTCTTGCGGCCCATCCGAACGTCTTCCACCCGGAGCAGGAAGCGAACGTCGCGCCCGCCGTGCGCCTCGCCGAAAAGCTGGGCGACATGCCGATTCTCGGCGGCAACACCGTCGACATTCTTTGCGACTACGAATGCCATCGTCGAGAGGCTCGTCGCCGACATCGACGCCGCGCGCTCGCACGTCCATCTTCTCTTCTACATCATCGCCGACGATGCGGTCGCGGATCGCGTGTTCGCAGCCCTGAAGCGGGCAGTGGCGCGCGGCGTGGTCTGCCGCGTGATGGCCGATGCGCTGGGCTCGCGCGGGATGGGCTACGACAAGCTGATGCCCCGGTTGCACGCGGGTGGCATCGAGGCCGGCGAAACCATGCGCCTCGCGTTCTTTCGCCGGCGCGGTGCCCGCGCAGATCTGCGCAATCACCGGAAGATCGCCGTGATCGACGGCCGCGTCGGCTACACGGGATCGATGAACCTCGTCGACGCCGACTTCAAGCGCGGCCTGACCTACGAGGAGTTGATGGTCCGCGTGACCGGGCCCGTCGTGCTCGAGCTGCAGGCGGTGTTCGTCGAGGACTGGTATCTCGAGCGCGGCCGGGCGCCGGAGTCCGGTGATCCGTTTCCCGACCCCGAAATTACCGGCACCGTGGCGGCGCAGGTGCTTCCCTCGAGCCCGCTCTATCCGACCGAAAACAACCAGCGCGTGATCGTGGCGCTGGTCAACGGAGCGCGGACGCGCGCCGTCATCACCACCCCCTACTTCATTCCCGATCAGCCGTTGCTGCAGGCGCTCACCACCGCCGCAATGCGCGGCGTCGACGTGCGCCTCGTCGTCCCCGCGCAGGACGATCAGCTGCTCGTCTCCAACGCGCAGAAATCGTACTACGGGGAGCTGCTGAACGCCGGCGTGCGGATCTGCCGCTACGGCAAGCGCTTCCTCCATGCGAAGCACGCGACGATCGACGACGATATCGCGTGGATCGGCTCGTCGAACATGGACCTGCGCTCGTTCTCGCTCAATGCGGAAATCGTGCTGCTCGCCTACGATCGCGACGTGTGCGCGCAAATCGCCAAGGTGCAGGAACGCTATTTTCGCGACGGCGAATGGCTCGACGCTGCGGCATGGGGCGCACAGCCGCTTTATCGGCAGGTGGGCTGGAACCTCGCGCGGCTGTTCGCGCCTCTGCTGTAGCCGCGCTACTTCTTGGCCGCGATCAGTCCGCGCGCCTCAGGTGCCGCGATCACCGCGTCGGCGAGGCCCGGCGCCTCCTGCTGGACGCTGCGCGGATTGAACGTCTGCGATGTCGCCGACCAGACGATCGGTGCGTCTTGACGTCGAATACCGTCGTCTCGGCGGTCGCGACCTGGTATTGCGTCACCTGCGGCACGGCGTACCAGCCCGAATAGCCACCCCACCAGCCGGGCCGTGGACCAGAGCCGGGGCCGAACCCGGGCCCCAGCATCGGACCGGGCACCATCACCGTCGACACGTTGGTGCGCGTGTCGATGCCGAGGAGGCGCGTCATCATCAGCGCGTCGGCGCCCGATCGCGCCACCGCGGCCTCCATCTGCCCTTCGCTCGCCTGACCCTCGTCGCCGAACGACTGCCACGCCGGGACCGCCTGCGCACCGGCAGCCTGCAGTTTCGCGACGACGATGTCCTCGAACAGCGCGTCGCGTCGTGACCTCGCGTGCGCTCAAGCCGACGACAAAGAATTTCTTGAACGGACCGCCGGTGTATCCCGGGTCGATCCAGGTGCTCTGCAACGTCGTCGAGGCGCAGCCGACGACCAGCAGGCCGACAAGGAGCCCGAGCGCCGCCCACGAATTGAAACGCTTGCGGTTCTTCATGACGACATCCTCCGGAAGGCGCGTGGACGAGCGCATGCGGGCGATTCTAGCGCAGCGACTACGCCGATGCACGTGACGATGCTCAGCGGTGCTTGAACGCAGGCTTGCGCTTTTCGACGAACGCGCGCATGCCTTCCTTCTGGTCGTCGAGCGCGAACGTCGCATGGAATTCGCGCCGCTCGAAAAGCAGGCCTTCGGTCAGCGACGACTCGTACGCTCGATTGACCGCCTCCTTGATCTTCAGCACGACGGGCAATGAAAACGACGCAATCTTCGCAGCCACCGCCAGTGCCTCGTCCTCGAGCTTGTCTGCCGGCACGATCCGCGCGACAAGTCCGCTGCGTTCGGCCTCCACGGCGTCGATCATCCGGCCGGTGAGGCACCAGTCCATCGCCTTCGCCTTGCCGACCGCGCGCGGCAGCCGCTGCGTGCCGCCCAGGCCGGGCATCGTGCCGATGGTGATCTCCGGTTGTCCGAACTTCGCCGTGTCGGCGGCGATGATGAGGTCGCACATCATCGCGAGCTCGCAGCCGCCGCCCAGCGCGTAGCCCGCGACGGCGGCGATCACCGGCTTCCTGACCTTGCGGACATCCTCCCAGTCGCGGGTGATGTAGTTGTCCGCGTAGACCTTCTGGTAGTCCCACTCGGCCATCGCGCCGATGTCGGCGCCGGCGGCGAACGCCTTGTCGTTGCCGGTGATGACGATCGCGCCGATGGCGGTATTCGCGTCGAACGCGGCCAATGCCTGACCCAGTTCGGCGGCCAGCGCGTCGTTCAAGGCGTTCATCCGCTGCGGGCGGTTGAGCCGGATGAGACCGACGCGATCGCGGGTTTCGACGATGATGTTGGCGTAGCCCATCCCTGACTCCACTCCGAAAAGGGACGATTCTACGGTGCTCGTCCGCCCGCGACAAAGATTCGTTGCATCGCCTGCCGGATTCACTCCGGCCGCAACCGGATTCACGCGGAATCACCGTAACCGTTGCATTTTCGCTTTAGGCGCGATCGCTCCCGGATTGAGCGGAATGACTCGCTCGTGATGCGGAGCGTTTCGTAGAGTTGCCGGATGTCCGAAATGGCTGCAGATGGGCGGCGCAGCGAATCGTCGAGATCACCGCGCCGCGCGCCGATTCACGAGCACCCGCGCTTACGTCACCCCGGCCAGTGCTTCGGCTGCCACGGATGCG
>CAWESK010000012.1:0-110888 GCA_963811685.1 uncultured beta proteobacterium
TTCGACTTCAAGATCATCAAGATGAATCCTGCGGAGAAGAAAGTGGGACTCAGCATCCGCGCGGTGGGTGAAGAAGCCACGCGCGCCGATGTGGAGGCCTACAAGGGGCCGGCAGCAACGACAGCCTCCTCCAGCAGTTCCGGAACCGGCTCCACGATTGGCGAGTTCATGTCGTGGAAACGCGCCAGCACCGAAAATAACTAAGTTTCGACACTTCGAGACGAAACAGGCCGCCAGCGATGGCGGCCTTCATTTTGCGCGATACACGGAGATGACGATTACTTACTCAGATCGATGCGCAGATTGATGGTCGGAGCAAAACGGTCGTCGAATTGGCTGATGGACTTGACGTCGCTCTTCTTGCCATCTTTCTCGGCGTAAATTTCGTAGTCGGTATTGAGGGCAAGCTGCGGAAAGCGATACGTGCCGTCCTGCTGCGCGAAAAAGCTCTTCACCGCCAGGGTCTTCATGTTCTTGAGATAAACCACCGCGCCGGCAATCGGCTGATCGTTCTTGTCCAGCACGCTTCCGTTCAGCATCTTGGAGGTGGGCCGAGTCTTCTTGGGAGTCGATCCGCCCGATGAGGTACTGCCCAGGGGAAGGGTCAATTGCGCGGCTACGCTGCTGACGGCAAGCAGCGCCATCGCAACCAAACGCAAAGCTTTTTTCATGGGGTCTCCCGGAGACAGGTCACTTCTTGGCCGGCTCCTGCTGACTTAGATGCAGACCGACGTCTTTGCGTTCGTTATCTTCAATCTGAACCGTAATCTCCGGCTTGGGCTGGCCTTTCGGGCGTCTTGATATCGGCCTGAATGATGTAGTCCATTTTCCCTGGTGGAACACGCTGCGCAAATTCACCTCTGCTGTCAGAGACCAGCTCCCATTTAGCCTTCTTGTCGATGGCACTCTTGATCTTGATTGGAATCCCTGCAACCGGACGCTCGTCGGGACCCCAGACGGTTCCGATGATCAGCGCGTAGTCCTTGGTGGCGGCGTTCTTTTGCGGGACAGGCTCTGGCGCGGGGAGAGGCGTGGCGGCGAGTGGGCCGCTAAAGAGAACCAGCAATAGCAGCGAGGAACAACCAGCGCGCGCGATCAGGCTGCGACGTTGACAGACACCGTCCGCCACGCTACTCCTCTTCCTCTTCTTCGGCCACCTCGTCCTCGTCATCGATCACTTCGTCCTCAACGCGGCTCAACTCCAGTGGCTCAACCGCAACCACTTCGAAATCCGTACCGCACTCGGGACAGGAGACAACTTCGCCTTCGTCGACCTCATCTTCTTCAATGTCCAAGTCGCTTTCGCACTCCGGACAAATCACCATGGCCCGCCTCCATCTTTCACTCGGAGTATGCGCCAATGAGAATCACAGCGCATCTGCTCTTTTATATTTAGAATCTCTTGCTACCAGCGTCAAGTAATAGACACACGAGAAGCGACGAAGTTTTGGAGATCCGATGCCCAAATTAAGAATGATTCTTGCGGGAACCGCACCTTTGTGGTTGACGTTGTCGCCAATAGCTGCTCAAGCTGCCGGCCAGACCAATCCGATTCCGTCTCCCGCTGCCTGATCCGCAGATCATTGCCGTCCTGAAAGATGTCTCCGCTCAACACATTCAGCAGACCATCGAAAAGCTGGTGAGCTTTCCAGACCCGGCACACGCTGTCGTCTGATGTTCCGGCTTCCAGCGGCAAGGGAATCAATGCCGCCGCGGAGTGGATCAAAAGCCAGTTTGAGAGCTATTCCCAGGCTTGCGGCGGCTGCCTCGAAGTCAAGACGGATGAGTTCACCCAGGAGCCCGGATCGCGGATCCCGACGCCTACCAAACTGACCAATGTTTATGCGGTCCTGCGCGGTACCGATCGCAACGAATGCCTCGCGCATCGTGCTGGTAACGGGACACTACGATTCGCGCAACTCCGAGACCAACGATGCGACTGGCGCTTCGCCCGGTGCCAACGACGATGGCAGCGGCACGGCAGTGAGCCTGGAGTGCGCCCGCGTGCTCAGCCAGCACAAGTTTCCGGCGACGATCATTTTTCTCGCCGTCGCGGGCGAGGAGCAGGGACTCTACGGCAGCGCGCACTTCGCAAAGATGGCCAAGGCGCAGGGCTGGAACATAGAGGCCGTCCTGAACAATGACATTGTAGGAGGCGACCGCACTCCAGGGGACACGAAGCAGGACTGGCACACCGTACGGGTCTTTTCCGAAGGGAATACCGGCGAACGCCAGCGAGAGCCGAACTGAAGCTGATTCGGGCCCTGGGAGGCGAGAACGATAGCGCCTCGCGTCAGCTGGCGCGCTACATCGCGGCTGCGTCGAAGCAATACATTCCGGCGAAGGAGTTTCACCCCCTGGTGGTGTTCCGCCGTGACCGCTATTTGCGGGGCGGCGACCACACTTCGTTTAACGAACAGGGGTTCGCCGCCGTCCGCTTCACCGAATACCGCGAGAATTACGATCACCAGCACCAGAACGTCCGCACTGAAAATGGCATCGAATACGGGGACCTGCCGAAGTTTGTGGATTATCCCTACGTGGCCAACGTGGCCCGCGTGAATGCGGCCACTCTGGCCTCACTGGCATCGGCGCCGGCGCCCCCGGCGAAAGTGCGGGTGTTGACGAAAGCCCTGCAAAACGATTCCACTCTAGTGTGGGAGGCGTCCCCCGGCGGCCTGGCCACCGGCTATCTGGTTTTGTGGCGGGACACCGGCGCTCCCGACTGGGAGCACGCGCAGGCATTCGGCAACGTCACTCAGGCCACGCTGCCGGTATCGAAAGACAACGTCGTCTTTGCGGTACAGGCGACGGACGCCAAAGGCCATCGCAGCCTTCCTGTAGTCCCTGCGCCGGAGCGCTGAGCGCTACGGAGCAAGTCAGAACGGAGTTTCCCGATGCGACGCAGTAGAACGATGTCCCTGAGCTTTCCCGCCGTTCACACCGGCGGTGAAGCAGTTGCTGATCGCCAATGGGGCGGTGTTTTTGCTGGTGGCCGCTGCTGGGGAGCGGTCGCCTCACCTTTGACTGAGTCCTGGGTCAACGTTCACTTTGGCCTCGTACCCGCACTGGCGGTGTTTCGCGGCTGGATCTGGCAGTTTGTGACGTATGCCTTCGTCCACGCCGGCTTGCTCCACATTTTGTTCAACCTGCTGGCGCTGTGGATGTTTGGCGCGCAACTGGAAATGGATTGGGGCTACAGCCTGTTCATGCAGTTCTATTTTTTCTGCGTAATCGGAGCTGCCATCACGACCGTGCTGGTTTCGTTCACCGGACTTCTGGGCACATCGCCGATGATTCCCACCGTCGGCGCCTCGGGCGGCATCTACGGCATCCTGGTGGCCTTCGGCATTCTGCATGGCGACTCGGAAATCATGTTGTTTCCGATTCCCTTCATGATCAAGGCGCGCTACTTCGTGATCGGCCTGATCTTGCTGGCCCTTTACGGAGCGCTGTCCTCGGCCCACAGCATGGGACAATCGACCGCCTACATGGCACATCTGGGCGGAGGGCTGTTCGGCTACCTTTTCCTGAAGTTCGTTCCGCGCCGAGGCTTTGGATTCCTGAGCTCAGAAAAATTTTACGGCCTGCGGAACTCCTACTATCGCTGGAAGCGAAAGCGTGCGGCGCGCAAGTTCGAGGTTTACATGCGCAAGCACAACCGCAGCGACTACAAGCACGAAGACTACTTCGACGAGGACGGTAAGATGCGCGACCCCGAGGTGCGCGACCGCCAAAAGAAGAACGGCGACGCCCGGCCGCCGTGGGTGAACTGAGGAACGAGCTGACTAGCTCTCGAACAGAGTCTCCAGGTCCTCATACACCGTAGGTATGACGCAGAGATCAGGAAGGCGCTGCCAGTAGCGGTGCACGTCTGGATCGATCTGGGCCTCGCCACGATGTTCCACCGACGTCCAGCGTCGCAGGTGAAAGAAGCGGTCAGGACGCGCGCCATCACGGTAGAGCAGGTCACTGGAATAGCCCTTGGCATGCATCATGGCGTAAAACTCACGGAGCATGCTTAGCAGCTCTTCCTCTTTACCCGGCAGTGCCTCCAGAATTGCCACCGACACCACTTCTTCGGTCATGTTTTCGCCTCTCAGCCTCGTATAAGATCCAAACCCACAAGGTCACTACCAGCCAGCCTGTTTCGTTGGCTCTGCCTCGTCCCTGACCTGGATCAATCGCATGAAGTTTGTCGCGCCTGTGGTGTTTTGCGTGCCTGCCACAAGACCGAAAACGTCGCCGGGCGACAACACATTCAGCCGCATCAGCTCCTCTTCGGCAAACTCGGCCATGCGCTCGACCGACAGCTTCGGCGGACACATCAGGGGTGTCGTTCCCCACAGCGCATTCATGCGGTTGCGCACGGTCTCAGACGACGAGAATGCGTAGATGTCTGCCGCGGGACGATACTTCGACAACGTGCGCGCGGTGGTTGCAGTTTCGGTGAATACAGCGATGGCGCGAACTTTCAGGTCACGCGCAGCATGTGCCATCGACTCGCAAATGGTCTCTGCCACCGAGAGCTGGCGGGCTTCACCGTGCTCCGGCGTTAGCGGATGAGCCTGGTGGGCCTCGGTTTCGGCTACGATGCGCGCCATCATCTGCACCGCTTCGCGAGGGTATTTGCCGCTGGCCGTTTCGCCCGACAACATGACGGCGTCGGTGCCGTCGAACACGGCATTCGCTACGTCACTGGCCTCGGCGCGGGTGGGGCGGGGGCTCTCGGTCATCGACTCCAGCATCTGCGTCGCTGTGATCACCGGCCGGCGGAAATCAAGCGCACGGCGGATCACGTATTTCTGGATAAGCGGAACTTTCTCAGGAGCGACTTCCACGCCAAGATCACCGCGTGCCACCATCACGCCCACAGCGGCCTCGAGAATCCCGTCGAGGTTCTCGATGGCCTGCGGCTTTTCCAGCTTGGCGATCAATCCCACGTCGCTGCGGTAAGCGGCGATGGCATTCTTCGCCCGGACCACATCGTTCACGGTGCGCACGAAGGAAATGGCAACCAGATCGACGCCCTGCTTCAGCCCAAACTCGAGGTCGCGCAGATCTTTCTCCGTCAGCGACGGAATGCTGACGTTGGTGCCAGGAAGGTTGATGCCCTGGTTCTCGCCCAATATGCCGCCGTTCAGCACCTCGCAGACCACTTCGCCATCCACCACTTGTTGCACGACCAGCTCGATGCGGCCATCCGACAGCAGAATGCGCTCACCGGGCTTCACATCGCCAGCCAGGTTTTGATACGTGGTGGAGATGACTTCGGTCGTACCCTCCACGTCTTTCGGCGTGATAGTAACCTTCTGCCCTTTCGTAAGCGCCACGGGGGCGTTGGACTTCAGGCGGCCAGTACGGATCTTGGGGCCTTGCAAGTCCTGCAGGATGCAGATGCTGCGGTTCAGCTGGTGGGCCACCTTGCGCAGCCGCTCGATTACCACCGCGTGCTGCTCATGGGTTCCGTGAGAAAAGTTCAACCGGGCCACATCCATGCCCAGCAGCATGAGATCGCGAATCGCTTCCTCGGAGTTGCTCGCGGGTCCGATGGTACAGACGATCTTGGCACGACGGCGTGGCAGGCTCGGGCTGTGCAAGGGGTCCTCGCAAGGCTCGAACGACCTCTGGCTTTGTGCTCAGCGTGTCTCGCATGGCTTACACCGCTGTTACGCGCTTCCGTTCCGACTCGAGGTCGGAGTGCGCGCCAAACAGAAAGCGAGGATAACGCAGGGCATTGAACTCAGCGCCGATGAGCACCACCATCGACACCAGGTACAGCCAGATCAGCAGTGCGATCACAGTTCCCACCGAGCCATAAATGACGTCGAAATTTGCGATAGCGCCGCAGGTAGTAACCAAACGTCACGGTCGCTATGACCCAAAGTACGGTCGCCACCACCGACCCGGGCAGCACCCGGTGCCACGGCTGTGTCCTGGGAACGCCATGATGATAAACCAGCCCGATCACCGCAATGCTGGTCAGCGTCGCAATGATCCAGCGGACCGCCGTCCAAAGACCAAGGATGTAGGGCGTCAGTTCGTGACCGACATGAAACATGGTCCAGCGCTCGATCTGATTGCCGAAAACCACCAGGAACGAAGCGAAGGCCATGGGGACTCCCGCCATTACGACCAGGAGCAACGCGATCAACCGCTCTTTCACCAGGCCCCAGATCTTGGGCATCTGGTAAGCCTTACGGAAACCTTCCATCCACGAGATCATGACGCCGGAGGCGGTCCACAGGGTGAAGATGGTGGTGGTCACCAGAAACTTGGTAGGGACAGGCTTGGTGCCGGTGAAATACTGCGTGACCGCCGGACTGGTGCCTTCGGGAAGAATTCGGCCCACGGCGCGAAAGATCTCGCGGAAGAACGACTTCGGTGGTGTGGGAGCGGGACAAGAAGGACGCGAGAACCAGGATGGCCGGGAAGAACGTAAGTATCGCGGAGAACGCCGCCGCCTTCGCGACGGCGAAAGCGTCGTGCTCGAAGGCGCGCCAGAACGCAATCCGCAAGTGTTTGAAAAACCGCGACATACCAACTAGGCGAACTCAGGGCGCCCTTAAAGTTTACACACCCTTACAATAATGGGGCGAATTGAATCGCCCCGGTAATCGTTGCTTAACCCACTGCTGAGAGAAAACGCCGCCCGTGCCATGCACGAGCGGCGTGGTTTTGCTGCGAATTACTCTGCTGCGAGTTCTTCGGCTTCGTTCTCGCCTTCGTGTCGGAGCAGTTCCAGCGCGCGCTCGGCTTCCTCGTACGCGGCCGTAACTTCCTCCTGCACCTTGGCTGCAGCCTGTTCCATCTCCTCGGAGAGCCGGACATTGCGGTAGTACTCCATGCCGGTTCCCGCGGGAATCAGACGGCCCACGATGACGTTCTCCTTGAGGCCGCGCAGGTGATCGACGGCGCCCTGGATGGAGGCCTCGGTCAGCACGCGCGTGGTCTCCTGGAAGGAGGCCGCGGAGATGAAGGAATCGGTCGAGAGCGAGGCCTTGGTGATGCCCAGCAGCAGCGGACGGCCCGTGGCCGGCTTGCCGCCGTTGGCAATCGCCTTCTCGTTCTCTTCGCGGAAGCGGAACTTGTCGATCTGCTGTTCCAGCAGGAACGACGTATCGCCCACGTCTTCCACCTTCACCCAGCGCATCATCTGGCGAACGATCACTTCGATGTGCTTGTCGCTGATGTTCACGCCCTGGAGCCGGTAGACTTCCTGGATTTCGTTCACCAGGTAGGCCTGCAGCTCCTTTTCGCCCAGCACGGCAAGAATGTCGTGCGGGTTGAGCGGACCATCCATCAGCGGCTCGCCAGCCTTAATGCGCTCGCCTTCCTGAACGTTGATGTGAACGCCACGCGGCACCTGGTATTCCTTCTCGGTACCGTTGTCGGCCACCACGTAGATCTTGCGCTGTCCCTTGGCCACATCGCCGAACTTCACGATGCCATCGATTTCGCTGATGACAGCCGTTTCGCGCGGCTTGCGGGCTTCGAACAGTTCGACCACACGCGGCAGACCGCCCGTGATGTCCTTGGTCTTGGTGGTCTCACGCGGGATCTTGGCCAGCACTTCGCCTGGCGTGACCTCGTCGCCGTCCAGGATCATCAAGTGAGCGCGTGAGGGCATCAGGTAGCGCTTGCTGCCCTTCGCACCCTTAATGACGATCGCGGGCTGGCGCTTCTCGTCCGGCGAGTCCATGACCACGTGACGCGACAGGCCTGTGACTTCGTCGACTTCCTCGTGCAGCGTAAGGCCTTCCTGCAAGTCCTTTGAAAAAGCAACCCTCCTAAGACTCGGTCTTGGCCGGCACAAAGTCATCCGCAGACATTTCGAGCCGCGTGCGGCCAGCTGTGTTACTCGAGGTGACCCGGGGCCGGCGCAAAGCAACTAGAGCCGTTCGCCGCGGGCCGGGATCGGGCAATCGCGAATAGTCGGAGCGATGCGATTGCAACTGGAATGCCGGCCCAACGGAAGGTGACGATGAAGCGCTTCATGGGGCACTCCCTGAGTGCGGACATCTTCTTGTGGTACTGCGGAGGACGGACGGCGGCGCAAGAGTACGTCGCGTAGTCAGCGATTGCAAGGCAGCGATGGGCGCTGATTTGGTGCGCCGCGACATTACACCGGGTCGCAGAAGGCGCCGTGTTGTACAGAACACCTCGATTGTGCGGCGCCGCGGCGCCCCAGAGCATCAATGCGTCGCGGCGTTCTTTTTCGCGCGATCGATGTCCGCGTACTTCCAGCCGGCGCCGAAATCCGATGGCCAGTAGCCCTGCAGCCACGGGTAGTAGAGCACGTTGCCGACGCCGAACGTGTGCAGGATCATCGGCATCCAAATCTGCGAAATCTCGGACATCTTGCGCGCCAGCGCAGTACGCTCGAGGCCGCCCGGCGTGCGCAGGAACTGTTCGTAGGCGGCGTCGTACTCGGGACGCTTGAACCCGGACGGATTGGTGCGAGCGTTTCCTTTCCCCGGCGCATCGTAGTCGAGCTTGGCACCCGGCTTGCGCGCGGCATCGACGACCGGCCGCGCGCCGACGATGAGATCGGTCAGCGCCGCGTCGCCGCCGGGGCGGAGGTTGGGATCGAGGCTTCTCGTGATCGAATAAACGTAGTCCCGCGCTGTCAGCTCGCGCGGCTTTCCCCGGAAGACCGGATCGTCGGCGAAGTGGATGCCTTTTTGCAGCTTGATCGTCCACGTCTTGCCGCGTCGGTGATCACGGGCATGGCTTCCGCGGTATTCGGAATGACCTTGGCCGGCACCGCGAAGTAGTCGAACTGATAGAGCGCCTCGAAGATCTGGATCGCCACGCGCGTCGACAGCAGGTCGGTCCCCTGCTGCGGGTCGAGGCTCGTGATGTCGGTCGAGGCGATGCGCAGCACCTTGTGGGGGTCGGCCGCGGCATTCGCCGTCGGCGACGCCGCGGCGAGCGCGACAGCTGCGACGCAGGCGACGGCGAAGCGGAAGGCGCATGCGCCGCGTGGCGTGTCCATCGACGATCTCCTGGGGAAGCGCAGCAGGACTTCGGCAGCCCGTGTCGGGGCCGTCGGCTATTATTGCGAGCGCCCCCGCGATGCGCAAGCCGCGGACGGCATCGGCGCACCGGACCCGGCGCTACTCGAGGAACCTGCATGGCGCACGACCCGCGATTCGCGGTGCTGTTCGTTTGCCTCGGCAACATCTGTCGCTCGCCGACCGCCGAAGGCGTGTTTCGCGCCGCGCTCGTGCAGGTCGGGCTTTCCGAGCATGTGTTCGCGGATTCTGCCGGCATCGGCGACTGGCACATCGGCGCACCTCCCGATCGACGCGCCATCCAGGCCGCCCGCCGTCGCGGCTACGATCTCACGGCACTGCGCGGTCGGCAGGTGAGCGTTGCCGATTTCACGCGCTTCGGCTGGATCCTGGCGATGGACCGTTCCAATCTGCGGGCGCTCGAGGAAATGCGGCCGCACGGTTACGAGGGTCACCTGGGATTGCTGCTCGATCTCGTGCCGTCCGCGGGCGTGCGCGAAGTGCCCGATCCCTACTACGGCGGGACCGACGCGTTCGAACGCGTGCTTGACCTCGTGGAGCAGGCGAGTGCGGAGCTCGTCACCCGCATCCGCGAGCGGGCGGGCCTTTTGCCCGACGAATGAGCGCGAACGTCTGAAAATGCGAAAGGCGGGCATGGCGCCCGCCTTCCGGTGCAGGTCGCGCGGCGATTTCAGCTCGCCGGCGGGTGCGTCGTCTGCGTCTCCACGATCTGCAGCGGCTCCTCGGCGATCACGGCCTTCGGCGGACGTACGCGGCGCGGTCCCGGCGTCGCCGGTTCGGCGTCCGCCACCGGCGGCGTCTTGAACTTGGTCTCGACGAGCTCGAGGCCGGAGTCCGGAGGTAATGTCAGCGACACCGGCGGCAACTCAGGAATGGGGCGCGGCGCCGCGACAGCGCGCGGAGCCGGCTGCGGCTCCGGACGCCGGTCGGGCCTGACGTCGGCCGGCGCGGGACGAGGTTCGGCGGGCATGGGGCGACAGTTGCGGCGCGACGGTTGCCGGCTCGACGGGCGCATGGAACGGCGACGCGATCGGAGGCGCGGAGTCGAAGTCCGTGGCCGCGGGTTGCGCGACGTCGAGCGGCGCGGCCTGGATGGGCGCGCCGACATGTGCATCGGCGAAGCTCGTTTCGTGCACCGCCGCCGGGTGCGTCAGCGCATCGGCGACCTCCGAGCCCGCGGCGCCTTCGATGCTCGCGCGCTCGGGACGTGGCTCACCGCGGTTGCCGCGCCGACGCCGATCACGGCGACCGCGACCCTCGCGTTCGCCACCGTGCGCGCCGGCCTCGCTCTCACGCGCAATGCCGGTGGGAGCTTCGATCGCGGCCAGCGACCCCTCGGCGGCCACAGGTGCCTGGGGACGCTGCTCGCGGGGCTCGCGCGGCTCGCGCGGAGGGCGGGGCTCGCGCGGCGGCTGCCCCGCGCGCGGTTCACGCGGCTCGCGGGCTTCCCGCGGTTCCCTCGGTTCGCGCGGCGGCTGCCCGTCGCGCGGTGCACCGCGAGGATGGTCGCGATTCCCGTCCCGGCGCTGGCCACCGCCCGCGTTGGGCTGGCCGCCGCGCGGCTGCGATTGTTCGCCCTTCTGGCCTTGCGGACGCGGTTCGCTGCGTCCGCCGCGCGCGTCGCGGCCCTCGTGGCGTCCCTCATTGCGCCCCTCACCGCGCCGGTTGTCGCGGTCACGATCGCCGCGCCGGTCCTGGCCGCGCGGACGGTCGCGGTCGCCGCGATGGTCGCGGCGCGCATCGCGCGCGTCCTTCGGTTTTTCGGTGCGCACCGCAGGCGCCGGGATCGCGGGCTTCGGCTGGAACCACGCCAGCATCCGGTCGAGCCAGCTGCTGGTTGTCGGCTCTGCAGCCGCAGTTGCCACCGGCGCCGGCGCCGGCTTTTCGGCGACGATCGGCGCGGGCTGGCCGGGCGTGATGCCCTTGACCATCGCCTCCTGCCGCGGCTCCTTCGCCTCTTCCTTCATTTGCTGCGCGACGTCCGGTTCCTCCGGACGCTCGACCATGTCGAACGACAGCGGCAGCGGCTCGCTTTGATTGAGATCGTCGTGACGCAGGCGCTGAATCGAATAGTTCGGCGTCTCGAGGTGCCGGTTCGGCACCAGCAGCACGTTGACGCGGAACCGCGTCTCCATCGACAGCACCTCGTTGCGCTTTTCGTTCAGCAGGAACGTGGCGACGTCGATCGGCACCTGCGCGATCACCTGCGCCGTGTTCTCCTTCATCGCCTCTTCCTGCAGGATGCGCAGGATGTGCAGCGCCGAGGATTCGGTGCCGCGGATGTGGCCGATGCCGTGGCAGCGCGGGCAGGCGATGTGCATCGTCTCGGCGAGCGCCGGGCGCAGCCGCTGGCGGGAAAGCTCCATCAACCCGAAGCGCGAGATCTTGCCGAGCTGCACGCGGGCGCGGTCGTAGCGCAGCGCGTCCTTGAGGCGCACCTCGACCTCGCGCTGGTTCTTCGCGCTTTCCATGTCGATGAAGTCGATGACGATGAGCCCGCCGAGGTCGCGCAGCCGCAGCTGGCGGGCGATTTCGTCGGCGGCTTCGAGGTTGGTGTTGAACGCCGTCGTCTCGATGTCGCCGGCCTTGGTCGCCCGCGCCGAGTTGACGTCGATCGAGACGAGCGCCTCGGTGTGGTCGATCACGATCGCGCCGCCCGAGGGCAGCGCGACCTGCCGCGCGTAGGCGGTCTCGATCTGGTGCTCGATCTGGAAGCGCGAGAACAGCGGGACGTCGTCCTTGTAGAGCTTCACGCGGTTGACGTTCGCCGGCATCACGTGCGCCATGAACTGCTGCGCCTGCTCGTAGATGGCCTCGGTGTCGATCAGGAGCTCGCCGATGTCCGGGTGGAAGTAGTCGCGGATCGCGCGAATGACGAGGCTCGACTCCTGGTAGATGAGATAGGCGCCGGACTGCATCTTGGCGGCGTCTTCGATCGCGGTCCACAGCTGCATCAGGTAGTTCAAGTCCCACTGCAGCTCTTCGGTGCTGCGGCCGATGCCCGCGGTGCGCGCGATGACGCTCATTCCCGGCGGCACGTCGAGGCCGGCGACGGCGTCGCGAAGCTCGTTGCGCTCCTCGCCCTCGACGCGGCGCGACACGCCGCCGCCGCGCGGATTGTTCGGCATCAGCACGAGATAGCGGCCGGCGAGCGAGATGTACGTGGTCAGCGCCGCGCCCTTGTTGCCGCGCTCGTCCTTGTCGACCTGGACGATGAGCTCCATGCCCTCGCGCAGCTGGTCCTGGATGCGCCCGCGGCCGCCGCCTCCGCCGCCGTCACCGTTGTCTTCGGCGTCGTCGCCGCGCCCGCCCTTCAGGAACTGGCGCGAGATCTCCTTGATCGGCAGGAAGCCGTGGCGCTCGGCGCCGTAATCGACGAAACAGGCCTCGAGGCTGGGCTCGACGCGCGTGATGACGGCCTTGTAGATGTTGCTCTTGCGCTGTTCCTTGCTGGCGGATTCGATGTCGAGGTCGACGAGCCGTTGGCCGTCGACGATGGCCACGCGGAGTTCTTCTGCCTGCGTGGCATTGAAAAGCATGCGCTTCATGTGTTCTTCCCGGCGCGGAACCGGCCGGGCTTGCGAGGGCGAAGCAGGACCGCGCGTGACGCGCGGCGGAACGCTATCGGGCGGCGGACGCGGGCAGGGGCAACCGTGCCGGCAGCGAACGCTGCGGGCTTGCGAGAGAGACGTAGACGCGGGTGGCGTTTCGCATGGCAGCAGCCCCGATGTGGGCGGGGCGGTGCATTCTCGTCGTTTCGGTTGACTTTGCTATCACGTTCAAGCGTTATGAGCCGCCGGCTCCGGCCGCCGCGCAATGGCTGCGGCAGGACAGGAACCGGATGCTGAAATCGTCGCTAAGTGCGCCGCGCAATGCGCCGCTTCGAACCGGCCGCAAGCCGGGTGCGGATATCGCGCTCTTCCTTTACCATCGCTGCTCTCACGGGGCGCAACGCCCGCGCGGTGAGCGGATTTAACCGGCGGCCGGTTTACGCAAAAAATGCCACGGCCGACTTTGCCCCAAAACGGGGCCAACGCCCTGACCGGAGTGGCTGTGTCATCCAGGATGACCGCTGGCCGCCCCTTGCCGCAAGATTCATCGACTTGCGCCAGGGTCCGGGCGTGCTGCTGCCGAGAATTATAAAGAAATGAAAGATTTAAGCAAGGATGCCGTAAATCGGATCGTGGTCGGAGAGGACAGCGACGGCCAGCGAATCGACAATTTTCTGCAGAAATTGCTGAAAGGCGTCCCGAAAAGCCACATTTACCGGATTCTGCGCAGCGGCGAGGTCCGGCTCAACCGGGGCCGCGTCGGGCCGGACGCTCGGCTCGCGCGTGGGGATGAATTGCGCATTCCGCCGATCCGGACGGCCACGTCGGAGGCGCGGCGGCCGATGGCGCTCCCGCGGACGCTCACCATTCCGCCGGTCCTCTACGAGGACGACGCGCTGATCGCGCTCGACAAGCCTGCCGGGCTCGCGGTGCACGGCGGCAGCGGCATTGCCTTCGGGGTGATCGAGCGGCTGCGCAACGCGCGCCCGGACGCGCCGTTTCTCGAGCTCGTCCACCGTCTCGACCGCGACACGTCGGGCGTGCTGCTGATCGCGAAGAAGCGCGCTGCGTTGACCGCGCTCCATGCGCAGCTGCGCGATGGGCAGGTCGACAAGCGCTACTTCGTGCTCGTGCGCGGCAAATGGCGCGATGCGCTGCGCCGCGTGGAGCTGTCGCTGGAGACGTGGGTCACCGGTGACGGCGAGCGGCGCGTGCGCGTCGACCGCGAGGGGCGTGTCGCGCGAACGATCTTTCGTCGCGTGTCGACGTGGCCGGCGCACGACCCGCCGCTCGCGCTCCTCGAAGCCGAGCTCGAAACCGGGCGCACGCATCAGATCCGCGTCCATCTCACGCACCTCGGATTTCCGCTCGCCGGCGACGACAAGTACGGCGATTTCGCGTGGAACAAGGAACTCGCCAGGCAGGGGCTGAAGCGGATGTTCCTGCACGCGCACCGGATCCGCTTCGCGCATCCCGTCGACGGCCGCGAGCTGACGATCGAATCGCCGCTCGCGACCGACCTGGCGCAGTTCGTCGCGCGGCAGGACACGGCACGCGCAAGTGCGGGCGACGACTGACGGAGATCGCCGGTCAGGGCGGTGCCGCAAGCAGGCCCAGGCTGGCCGCCTTGGCGATCGCTTCATGGCGGTTGCGCGCGGCGAGCTTGCTCAGGATGTTCGCGAAATGGAAGTTGACGGTGCGGTCGACGATGCCGAGGCGGGCGCCGATTTCGGCGCTGGTGAGCCCGTGCGAGGCGAGCTGCAGGCAGTGCTTCTCGCGATTGCTGAGCGGCGCGCCTTCCGACGACGGGGCGATCCCCTGCTCGATCACGGCTTTGACGAACAGCTCGTGAAAGTACTGGCCGAAGAGCACGATGTCGCCCAGCATGCGGGTCAGCTCGTCGCGGCGCTCCTTGGCGATCACGGGGGCCGGGGAATTGAGCGCAACGATATTGCGCGACGGGTACGTCGCGTACACGGGAAACGCGATGCCGCTCGCGACGCCATGCGCCGCGGCGTCCTCCAGAAACGCATCGGTCCTGGCATTGCGGTTGCGCTCGCTCACCTGGTCCCACAGGAGCGGCAACGCGTTGTCGAACGACGCCACGACTCGCGGATCGCATTCGACGTAGGCGCACTGGTCGTAGCGGATCACCCAGTCGCGCGGCAGCGTGGTGAAGACATACATGCGCTCGTCGTTGTCGGGCCGCAGGTGGTAGTTGGCGGTGGCATACATGAAGCTGTCGAAGCCAAACCCGCGGACGAGTGTCTGCAGTTCCGGGACGATGTCATCGCCTCGCGCCGCCGCTTTCACGAGCGGCAACAGGATCGGCGGCAGATAGCGCGCGCGATCGATGGCGACCGGCCCGAGGCGCAGGGGCTGCAGCACGGCGGATTTACTCCCTTCGTGGACGGACGATCGGTGTCGTCCTGCCCGCTCCCATTACATCGCCGTTGCCGCGACTCCGCAAGGAACGCGAGCTCGGCCACGAGGCCGAGTCAACGTAGGCTACAAACGGCCCCGCACCGGCGAGCTGCCGAGGCCGACGCTAGCGCTTGCCTGCAGGGAGGCCTTCGACCCGGTCGCCGGTGCCGATGCCGCGCTCGGCAAACCAGCCTTTGCGCATCTCCAGCGCGTACTGCGCAGGACCGTTCGACCAGTGCGTGCGCTCGTCCTGGGGCGCCATGTCCGCGATGTTGAGAATGTGCCCGTCGCTGCCGATGAACGCAATCGAGAGCGGGATGAACGTGTTCTTCATCCAGAATCCCTGCGGCTCGGCGTTG
Organism: uncultured beta proteobacterium; assembly: GCA_963811685.1. Classification (GTDB taxonomy): domain Bacteria; phylum Pseudomonadota; class Gammaproteobacteria; order Burkholderiales; family Casimicrobiaceae; genus CAIWHR01. The sequence goes on from CAWESK010000012.1 coordinate 15,373, forward strand.
TCGAACACGAAGATCATCCCGTGATCCGGCTTGAGACTGAAGCGGTACATGAGGCCGGTCGAGCGCTGGTCGGGCGTTGCCGCGACTTCGGCGATCACCTTCTGCTTGCCGATCGTCAGCGTCGTGGTGGGCAATTCGACGACGGCCGGCGCGCCGGCGGCGACGGAAACGACGATCGAAAAGAGGATTGCGGTCAGGAAGATTCGTTTCATCGCACCCATCCCCGAAGTTCGTCCCGCGCCCGCCGCTGATAGGCGAGCCACAGGGCGAAGCTTGCCACGGTCGCGCCGAGCATGCCGATGGCGAGCCAGCCGAGCGAATGCACGAGAAGGGGGGCAATCGTGCCGGCGACGACGGCGGAGAGAGAGAAATGCACGGCGCCTTGCAGCGACGAGGCCATGCCGCGCATCGTCGGAAAGAGATCCAGCATGAGGAGCGTCACCGAGGGCATCATGAGGCTCGTGCCGATGCAGTAGACGAAGATGGGCAACACGTACCAGACGACACCCGCCGGCAGCAGCCAGCACGTCGCCAGATTGACCGCGACGCCCGCCGCCATCAACGAATAGCCGAGGCGCACGGTCTGGCGCGGCGAGCGGTGCCCTGCGAATCGTCCCGAGAGCACCGCCCCGATCATGATGCCGCTGATCATCGGCACGAAGAGCCAAGCGAAGCCCCAGGTTGACACGCCCAGCAGGTCGATGAGGAAACCGGGCGCGCCGGCGATATAGATGAAAAAGCCGGCGAAGTTGAGCGCGAGGATCGACGCCAGCAGCGCGAAGTCGAGGCGGAAGATGACTGACATGTAGTTGCGCCACAGCGCGCGCGGGCGCAGCGGCTGCCGCGCCGCACGCGGCAGCGTTTCCGGCAGCCGTTTCGCCGCCCAGACGAACACGCCGATGATGAGCGCGAGCAGCATCCAGAAGATCGCCCGCCAGCCGAACAGGTTCAGCATCACGCCGCCGAGGACAGGCGCGATGGCGGGAGCGATCCCGAAGACGAGCGTCATCTGCGACATCAGCCGTTGCGCCTCCGGGCCCTGGAAGCGATCGCGAACGATGGCGCGACCGACGACGAGGCCGGCGCCGGCGGACAAACCCTGCAGGATCCGGAACAGCCACAGCGATTCGATGTTGCCGGAGATCGCGCAGCCGAGCGTCGCGAACGCATAGACGACGAGGCTCGCGAGCACGATCGGCCGTCGACCCAGCGCATCGGACAACGCGCCATGCCAGAGCATCATGAACGCGTACGCCATGAGATAGGCCGAGAGCGTCTGCTGAACGGCGAGCGGGGCGGCGTTGAGCTCCTGGCCGATTGCCGGGAACGCCGGCAAGTAGGCGTCGATGGCGAACGGCGCCAGCATCGAAAGCGATGCGAGCAATGCCGCGAACGACCACGTCCGCCGCGGCTCGTTGGCGGTGCGGGCGACCGACTGCGCGAGCGCTGCCACGGGTTCGCCCCTCCCGTTCACCGGGTTCCGGCGCCGGCAAGCGCGGCGTCGACCGCCGCCCGGTCGAGGGCCGGCGCGAATCCGGCGATGAAATCGTAGACGTAGCCGCGCAGGAACGTCCCCCGACGCAGCGCGACGCGGGTGGTGGAAGGCGCAAACAGGTGGGCGGCATCCAGCTGCTCGAACACGCCGGCATCGCGCGCCGGATCCCACGCCATCTTCGCGATGATCCCGACACCCAATCCCATTTCGACGTAGGTCTTGATCACGTCGGAATCGAGCGCGCTCAGCACGACATTCGGCACGAGGCCCGCGGCATCGAACGCCGCGTTGATCTGCGAGCGTCCGGTGAACGTGAAATCGTAGGTGACGATCGGATGGCGCGCCAGCGCGGCCAGCGTGATCGGTTGCGCGCTCGCGAGCGGATGGCCCCGTGGCACGAGCACGCAACGATTCCACTGATAGCACGGCAGCGTGACGAGGTCGGGATACGTGGCGAGCGCCTCGGTGGCGATCCCGAGATCGGCGCTGCCGCTCGCCGTCTGATCGGCGACCTGCACGGGGTTGCCCTGGTGCAGCTCGAGCTTCACCTTCGGATAGCGGATTGCAAAATCGCGCAGCACCGGCGGCAACACGTAACGGGCTTGAAGATGCGTCGTCGCGATCGCCAGCGTGCCCTGATCCTCGTTGTGGAATTCGGCGCCGACACGTTTCAGATTGCCGATTTCGCGCAGCGCGCGGCGGGCGGTCGCCACGACCGACTCGCCGGCAGGCGTGAGCGACGCGAGACGCTTGCCTTGGCGCACGAAGACCTGCACACCGAGCTCATCCTCGAGTTGCCGGACCTGTTTGCTGATGCCGGGCTGCGAGGTGTGCAACGCCAGGGCTGCGTCGGACACGTTGAGCCCGTGATCGACGATCGCGCAGAGGTAGCGCAATTGCTGCAGGTTCAAGCCTTCACCTTAATGCCGTTTACGTACTACAAGAGTGGTCGGTTAGAATCAGAGGTAATTATAACGCGCCCCGATGGGCCGAATTCGATGGCCGATCGGGCGGCGCGCAACGCCTTTGTCATGGCCCAATACTTCGAGGTTCATCCGGTCGACCCCCAGCCGCGCCTGATCCGGCAGGCCGCCGGCATCCTGCGCGGCGGCGGCGTCATCGCCTATCCGACCGATTCGAGCTACGCCCTCGGCTGTCATCTCGGCGATGCGGAGGCGGCGAAGCGGATTCGCCGGATTCGTGGCGTCGGCGACGATCATCATTTGACGCTGGTCCTGCGCGATCTATCCGAGATCGGCCACTTCGCGCGCCTCGACAACTGGCAGTTCCGGATCGTCCGACAAGGCACGCCGGGGCGCTTCACCTTCGTGCTTCCCGCGACTCGCGAAGTGCCGCGTCGCCTCCAGCATCCACGGCGGAGCACCGTCGGAGTTCGCGTGCCTGGACATCCGGTGGTCCAGGCGCTGCTCGATGAGCTTGGCGAACCGATCCTCTCGTCGACGCTGATCCTGCCGGGCGCGACCGAGCCGTTGAACGACGCAGCCGCGATCCGCGACATGCTGGGCCGAGTGCTCGACCTCGTCATCGACGCCGGGCCCTGTCCCGCGGAACCGACGACGGTCGTCGATCTTGGCGTCGCGCCCCCGGTGATCGTGCGCCAAGGGGCGGGCGATCCGGCGCGCCTGGGGCTTCCCGCGGTGGACGGCTAGTCAACCCGCGTCCGGCGGAGGGGGCCGGAGTCGGGTAAAATGCCCGGGAGCCTGTCGGACTTGCTTTCGCGCATGCGACGGAAGCGAGCCGGGAGCAGATCAAGGCACGAGCCTGAAGCCATACCGCGCGTATGGCGAAGGCGAGTAACGCAGAAATGCGCCCGGATCGCCCCGTCCCTTCGGGTTGCTGCCAAAAAGCGCGTCTGCTTTGTTGCTCGGCTCGCCGATATTCCCGATATCGGCGTCGCCTTTCGCCTCGCAGCCATCGCTTTTGGCCCGGCAACGCATACGTGAAAGTAAGTTCGACAGGCTCCTGGCCAATGGATTTTTCGCTGCTCGCGACCATCGCGCTCTACGCAGTGCCGGTGGTCTTCGCGATCACGCTGCACGAGGCCGCCCACGGCTATGTCGCCCGGATGTTCGGCGACCAGACGGCCTGGATGCTGGGGCGGGTGACGCTGAATCCGTTGAAGCACATCGATCCGATCGGCACGGTGATCCTGCCGGGGATCCTGGTGCTGATCCACTCGCCGATCCTGTTCGGATGGGCGAAGCCGGTGCCGGTCAACTTCGGCAACCTGCGCAATCCGAAGCGCGACATGCTGTGGGTGGCGGCGGCCGGTCCGGCCGCCAATATCGTGATGGCGATCGGCTGGGCGCTGCTGATGAAGGACTCGGCGCCCGGCGCGCTCCTCGACAGCGAAGGACTGAGCGCGATGGCGCTCGCGGGGCTCAAGGTCAACGTAATGCTGATGGCTTTCAACCTGATTCCGATTCCGCCGCTCGACGGTGGCCGCGTCGTCGCGAGCCTCTTGCCGCGGACGCTCGCCAATTCCTATGCGCAGCTCGAGCCCTATGGCCTCTTCATCGTGATGGGCCTCCTGCTGCTCGACCAGCAGCTCGGCATCATCAACGCGTTCATGCGTCCGCTGATCCAGGGGACCGTCTCGCTGATCGGAGCGCTCGTCGGCATTTGACGCCCGAGCGCGCGCGCCTCGCCCATGTTCACTGACCGCGTATTGTCGGGAATGCGCCCCACGGGGCGGCTGCACATCGGCCATTACCATGGCGCGCTGAAGAACTGGGTGAAGCTGCAGGAGGAGTACGAGTGCTTCTACTTCGCCGCCGACTGGCACGTGCTGACCACGCACCACGACCAGACGGGGGTGATCTCCGACACGGTGTGGGACATGTTCGTCGACTGGCTTGCCGCCGGCATCAACCCGTCGCGCGCGACGATCTTCATCCAGTCGCGCGTGCCGGAACACGCGGAGCTCACGCTGCTGCTGGGGATGATCACGCCGGTCGGATGGCTGGAGCGGGTGCCGACGTACAAGGACCAGCAGCAGAAGCTCGCCGACCGCGACCTTTCGAACTACGGTTTCCTCGGCTACCCGGTCATGCAGGGCGCCGACATCCTGATCTATCGCGCGAACATGGTGCCGGTGGGCGAGGACCAGGTGTCGCACATCGAGCTCGTGCGGGAGATCGCGCGCCGCTTCAACCACATCTACGGCGCCGAGCCGGGCTTCGAGGACAAGGCGAAGGCCGCCGTGAAAAAGCTCGGCGCGAAGAAGGCCCGCCGTTACGCCGAGCTCCGCACCGCCTTCCAGGAACGTGGCGACGACGAGGCGCTCGAGGCCGCGCGCGCGATGCTGAACGACACGCAGAACCTCGCGCTCGGCGATCGCGAGCGCCTGTTCGGCTACCTCGAAGGATCGCGCCGCGTGATCCTCCCCGAGCCGGGTCCGCTGCTGACCGAAACGCCGAAGGTGCCGGGCCTCGACGGGCAGAAGATGTCGAAGTCCCTGGGCAACACGATCCTGATGCGCGAGGAACCCGCCGAGGTGACGAAGAAGATCCGCACGATGCAGACGGACCCGGCGCGCGTGCGGCGCTCCGACAAGGGCGATCCGAACCGCTGCCCCGTGTGGTCGCTGCATCAGATCTACTCCGACGCGCCGACGCGCGATTGGGTCGTCACGGGGTGCACCACGGCCGGCATCGGCTGCCTCGAATGCAAGCAGCCGGTGATCGACGCGATCATCCGCGAGTCGGAGCCGATCCGCGAGCGCGCGCAGCACTATCTCGACGATCCCCAGCTCGTTCGCAACATCGTCGCCGACGGCTGCGAAAAGGCGCGCAAGCTCGCGGAGGAGACGATGCGCGACGTGCGTGGCGCGATGGGATTGGACTACACCTGATGGCTGACATTGTCGCCACCGACCTCGCCCAGCAGGCAGGCGCGCCCGTGGCCCGGATCCACGGCGAGCCGCTGCTGGAAATGCCGCACGACCTCTATATTCCGCCCGAGGCGCTGGAGGTCTTCCTCGACGCGTTCGAGGGACCGCTCGATCTGCTGCTCTATCTCATTCGCAAGCAGAATATCAACGTCCTCGAGATCCCGATGGCGGAGCTCACGCGGCAGTATCTCGGCTACGTCGAGATGATGCGCCGCACGCAGCTGGAGCTCGCCGCCGAGTATCTGCTGATGGCGGCGGTGCTGATCGAGATCAAATCCCGGCTGCTGCTGCCGAAGCCGCCGGCGATCCCGGGCGCCGAAGCCGAGGACCCGCGCGCGGAGCTCGTGCGGCGGCTGCTCGAATACGAGCGGATGAAGGAAGCCGCCCGCGGGATCGACGCGCTGCCGCTCGCCAGCCGCGATTTCGCGCTGGTCCGGGTGTGGTTCGAGCGGGTCGCCTCGGCGCGCCTGCCTGACGTCGCCCCCGAGGACCTGCGCACGGCCTGGGCGGGGCTGGTTGCGCGCGCGCGCATCAACCGGCATCATCTCGTTACGCGCGAGCAGCTGTCGGTCCGCGCGGAGATGAGCCGGCTGCTGAAGGCGCTGACCCCGACGCGCTTCGCCGACTTCACATCGCTGTTCGCGGCGCATGCCGATGTGCCGCACCTGGTGGTCACGTTTCTCGCGCTGCTCGAGCTCGCGCGTGAGCGGCTCGTCAGCATCGCGCAGGCGGAGCCGTACGCGCCGATCTACGTGCAGCTGACCGCGGGCCCGGGCTTCGTGCTCGAGCCGTAACCCATTCTGCAGACGTTGACGCGATGGACGATTTGAAGGAGATCAAGGGCATTCTCGAAGCGGCGTTGCTCACGGCCGGGGAGCCGGTCGCCGTCGCGCAGCTCGCGCGGCTGTTCGATCCCGCGCTCGATGCCGAGCTGGTGCGCAAGATCCTGGACGAGCTCAAGGACGACTGGTCCGCCAAGTCGGTGGAACTCGTCCAGGTCGCGTCCGGCTGGCGGTTCCAGGGAAAGCCCTCGATCCAGCCCTTTCTCGACCGGCTGTCGCCGGAACGGCCGCCGCGCTATTCGCGTGCCGCAATGGAAACCCTGGCGATCATCGCCTATCAGCAACCCGTGACCCGCGGCGAAATCGAAGCCATCCGCGGTGTCGCCGTGTCCACCAGCGTCATCACGGCGCTCTTGGACCGTCAATGGGTCGAAGTGGTCGGCCACAAGGAGACGCCGGGACGTCCGGCGCTCTACGCGACCACCAAGGCCTTCCTCGACGATCTCGGCCTGCGCTCGTTGTCCGAGCTTCCCCCGCTGGCCGAGCTCGACGCTTCCCACCTGCTGGAGATGCCCGATGCACCCACCAAAGCCTCCGAAGCGCAATTCGCGCTCGCGAGCCCGCTCCTGGCACCGTCCCCCGACGGGCCCGATGCAGCAACCGAGTCTGGCCTTGCAGAGCATCACGGAGGGCCTGGCGCCGCCGCGCCACCGGTCGTCCACTGACGAAATCTTCACCGAGCCGCAGCGGCTGCACAAGGTGCTTGCCTCGTGCGGCTTCGGCTCGCGCCGTGCGATGGAGGAGATGATCGTCGCCGGCCGCATCACCGTGAATCGCGAGCCGGCCGACGTCGGGCAGAAGGTGTCGCCCGGCGACGAGGTGCGCATCAACGGCGAGCTCGTCAAGGTTCGCTTCGCCGAGCCGCGCGCGCGCATCCTCATGTACCACAAGCCGGCCGGCGAGATCGTCACGCGCGACGATCCCGAAGGCCGGCCCACCGTGTTCGAGAAGCTCCCCAACATCGGCAACGGCAAGTGGATTGCGATCGGCCGCCTCGACTTCAACACCGAGGGCCTCCTGCTGTTCACCAATTCGGGCGAGCTCGCGAACAAGATGATGCATCCGCGCTACGAGGTCGAGCGCGAGTACGCGGTTCGCGTGATGGGAACGCTGACGCCCGAGCATCAGCAGTCGCTGCTGTCCGGGATCGAGCTCGAAGACGGTCCGGCCAAAGTGGAGAAGATCGCCGACGGCGGCGGCGAGGGTTCCAATCACTGGTATCACCTCGTGCTGAAGGAAGGCCGCAACCGCGAGGTCCGCCGGCTGATCGAGTCGCTTGGGATGACCGTCAGCCGCCTGATTCGCACGCGCTACGGGACCATCGCCATGCCGTCGCGCCTGAAGCGCGCGCAGACGCTCGAACTCACGACCGAGGAAGTGACCGCGGTCCTGGCGGCGGCCGGCATGCGCGCGACCGGGCCGATGCCGCAAGGTCAGGGCAGGCGCGACGGCGAGCGCCGTGGGCAGGGCAAGGGCAACGGACCGCGACCGCCCGGACATCGCCCGCGCGGCGGCGAGCGCGGCGACGTGGAGGGCAACGTGGCGCCGCGCGCGGCGGAGGCGGTCGATGACGACGCGCCGCACGATCCCGACATCATCGAACCGGGCAACAGCGCGGCCGGCGCACCGACGCACGCCAACCGCTCGGTGAAGAGCTACTTCAAGAACGCAACCGGCGCGCATGGCCGTCCGCACGGCAAGGGTGCGCCGCGCTACGGGCAAGGAGGGCACCGCGCGCAGGGCAACGGCGCGCGTCCGCACGGCGGCAAGCCAGGCCGCGGCGGACCGCAGGGTCCGGGGCGCGGTCCGCATCAAGGTCCGCGCGGGCAGCCGCCGTCGCCCTACGTGACGACGACGCTGACGATCCCCGGCGGAATGCCGGAAGGATTGCCGGGCACCGGCGGACAGCGCCCCAAGGGAGGCGGCCAGTGGACGAACAAGGGTCCGCAACGCCCCAAGGGTCCGCCCGGCCCGGGCGCTCCTGCCGGCAAGCGCGGACGGGGACGCCGCAACCGGAGGGGAGGCAAGCCGCAGGGAGCGCCGGACAGCGACAACCGGGGCAACGAAGCACGCGTCGAAAACACGCCGCAAGCCGTCGACGACAACCGCGGCAACGAAGCACGCGTCGAAAAAACGCCGCAAGCCGTCGACGACAATCGCGGCAATCGCGCGCATCGACCAACGGGCGCCGCGCATCGCCGACGACAACCGGGGGAACGAGGCGCCGCGCCCAGGCAAGCCCGTCATCGTCGACGACAACCGCGGCAACCAGGCTCCGCGCCCAAGCAAGCCGGTGATCGACGACGACGATGCCGGCAACCGCTAATCCAGAAAGAGATCCGGTAGCAGCGGATTGCCCGGCTTGACCGCGTAGCGCGAGAAGTCGGTGATGCCGGAGGCGGCGAGCACCTCGTCGTCGAGGAAGAAGTTGCCGGTGGTGGTCCGCGCGTCGCGGGTGAGAATCGCATGCGCGGCGTCGGCCATGATCTCCGGCGTGCGCATCCGGTCCATCTGGCTTGCGGCACCCGGAATCAGCGCGATTGCCGACGTCGCGATGACCGACCGCGGCCACAGGGCGTTGACGGCGACACCGGCCCCGCGGAACTCCTCGGCCATCCCCAGCACGCACATGCTCATCCCGTATTTCGCGATCGTGTACGCCACGTGGTCGCGGAACCATTTGGGATCGAGATTCAGCGGCGGCGACAGCGTCAGGATGTGCGGATTGCGGCCCGCCGCCGCAGAAGCCTCGAGATGCGGCATGCAGGCCTGCGAGCAGAGGAACGTGCCGCGGACATCGACGTCGAACATCAGGTCGAAGCGCTTCATCGGCGTCGCCATCGTGCCGGTGAGGCTGATGGCGCTCGCGTTGTTGACCAGGATGTCGATGCCGCCAAACGCGTTCACCGTTTCTGCCACCGCCTCGCGCACCGCGGCCTCGTCGCGGATGTCGCAGCCGATCGGCAGCGCCTTGCCGCCTGCCTTCTCGATCTCCGCGGCCGCGGTATGAATCGTTCCCGGCAGCTTGGGGTTCGGCTCCGTTGTCTTCGCCGCGATCGCGACATTGGCGCCGTCGCGCGCTGCACGCAGCGCGATGGCGAGGCCGATGCCGCGCGAGCCGCCGGTGATGAACAAGGTCTTGCCGTGCAGAGCGGCCATGCGGCGCTCAGCTTTGGCCGAAGCGCGCGGGGCGCTTTTCGATGAACGCCGTGATGCCTTCGGCAAAATCGGCGGTCGCCGTGCATTGGCCGAAGCTGACGGCTTCCGCCTGCAGCTGCTCGGACAGCGTGCGCGTCAGCGAATCCCGTACCAGTCGTTTCGCATTGCGCGTCGCGAGAACGGGCGCTGCTGCCAGCGCGCGGACAATGGCGTCGACCTCGGCATCGAGCATCTCCGCGGCGACGACGCGATTGACGAGTCCGAGACGCAGCGCCTCAGCGGCGTCGAAGCGTTCGGACAGCAGCAGGATTTCCATCGCCTTCCGCAAGCCGACGATCCGCGGCAGCGTCCATGAGCCGCCGCCGTCCGGAGTGAGGGCGATGTGCCGGTACGCTGACGTGAAATAAGCGTTGTCCGCCGCGATGACGAGATCGCAGGCGTTCATGAACGAGAGTCCGATTCCGGCGACGGCGCCGTGCACGCGGCCGACGACCGGATGCGGCATCCGGTGCAGGTGCTCCACGGCGACATGCACGCGCTCGACCATCCGCTGGAAATCGGCTTGGCGCGTTGCTGGAGGATGCGCGAGTTCGCCGGCAAAGGTCCGCACATCGCCTCCGGCCATGAAGTGCTTTCCTGCGCCGCGCAGGACGACGACCCGCAGCGAGTCGTCGGCGGCGACTTCCGCCGTGCGCGCGACGAGCGCGTCGACCATCGCGAAGTCGAGCGTATTGAGAACATCCGGCCGGTTGAGCGTGAGCGTCGCAACGACGCCGTCGCGATGCAGTAGGACGGGCTCGCTCATGATTTCCTGCCGTTGCGTGGCTGCGGATTGCAAATCGAGTCTATCACGCGTCGCCGGACTGCCTGAACGGGCTCGCGGCCTCGAGCTCGTCGACGGCGTGCGCGACATCGGCGCGTTCGCGCGCGCAGAACGCAGCGATCGCGGCGGCAAAATCGGGATCGGCGATGGCATGCGCAGAGCACGTGGTGACCGGCATGAGGCCGCGCGCGAGCTTGTGGACGCCTTGCGCGCCGCCGGCGAAGCGAGCGATCCGGTGCTCGATGCAGAACTCGATCGCCTGGTAGTAGCAGGCCTCGAAGTGCAGCCCCGGCACGTAGGCCTGCGTTCCCCAATACCGGCCCCAGAGCGTCGCGTCGTCGAAGATATCGAAGGCGGCGCACAGCGGCAGTCCGTCGCGCTCGCCGACGACGAGCAGCAGATTGGCCGGCATCGTCGCCGCGATCCGGAGAAAGAAGTCGAGCGAAAGATACGGAGTCGAATGATGCGCGCGATAGGTCGACTCGTAGCAATCGTAGAAGAACGCCCAGTCGCGAGGAGGTGATTTCGCGTCCCGCCAGACGCCGAAAGGTGATTCCGGATTCGCGCAGCCGGCGTCGCTCCTGCTTCACTTTCTTGCGCTTGTCGTGATTGAAGGCGGCAAGGTAGTCGTCGAAATCGCGATAACCCGGGTTTTGCCATTCGAACTGAACGCCGTGGCGGATGATCATCCCGGCGCGCGCGCAGAGTTCCGCTTCCTCGGGCGTCGAAAACAGCACGTGCAGCGACGAGTATGCGTCGCGACCGTGACCTCCGTGCAGCAGTTCCAGCGCCCGCGCGAGCAGCGCCGACCGCGCGGCCTCTTCGCGCGCAATGATCCGCGGTCCCGGCGCCGGCGTGAACGGGATCGCGGCGACGAGCTTCGGATAGTAGCGGCGGCCGTGGCGGCGAAAGGCGTCGGCCCAGGCCCAGTCGAACACGTACTCGCCGTACGAATGCGTCTTGGCATAGAGGGGCAACGCGCCGATCAGCGTGTCGCCGCGCCACGCTGATACAAGAAGGGACCGCCAGCCCGCGGCGGGCGCCGCGCAGCCCGTTTCGTGCAGCGCGGACAGGAACGCATGGGACAGCAACGGATGCCCGTCGACGAGCGCGTCCCAGTCCGTAGCCGGGATCGCGGCGAGATCGACGTCGTCGCGGACGACGATGCCGGAAGCGGAGGAGGGCGACGGTTCCGGCGCGCGTCGTATCGACATGGGATCGATTCTCGCGTGCGCGGCACGCGCAGCGCAAGGCGTCGACGGCGGCCGACGACTGCCGGAGTGTTAAAATATGCGCATGCAAATCGCGGTGGCGCAGCTCGACCAGGTCATCGGCGATCTCTCCGGCAACGCGGCGGCGATCCTCGATGCCGCCCGCGAAGCGAAACACGCCGGCGCGCGGCTCGTGATCACGCCCGAGCTGTCGCTGCCCGGATACCCGCCGGAGGACCTGCTGCTGCGGCCCGCGTTCATCGACGCCTGCGCACGCGAGCTCGCGCGCGCTGGCGGCGGCGGTCACCGATGTCCCGGTGCTGGTCGGGTTTCCGGAACGCGCTCGACGGCATCTGCTACAACGCGCTCGCCGTGCTGCGCGACGGTCGCGTCGACAAGACGTACCGCAAGCAATGCCTGCCCAACTACACGGTGTTCGACGAGGAGCGGTACTTCGAGCCGGGCAGCGCGCCCTGCGTCATCGATGTCGACGGGCTGGCCTGCGGGCTCATCATCTGCGAGGACGTCTGGTTTCCCGAGCCGATCCGGCAGGCGAAAGAAGCCGGCGCGCGCCTCGTCGTCGTCGCCAACGGCTCGCCCTACCACACGAAGCAGCAGGGCTTGCGGCGCGCTCACGTGAGCGCGCGGGCGCTGGAGACGGGACTGCCAATCGTCTACGTCAATCGCGTCGGCGGCCAGGACGAGCTCGTGTTCGACGGCGCCTCTTTCGTCACCGACGCGAGCGGCGCGGTCGTCCAGCAGCTGCCGGCGTGGCACGAGACGGTGGCGCTCGTGACGCTGGACGGCGGGGTCCCGAAAGCGGTCCGCGGATCGCTCGATGCGCGCCTCGAGCCGCACGTCTACGACGCGCTGGTGATGGGTGTGCGCGATTACGTGGGCAAGAACAAGTTTCCCGGCGTGCTGCTCGGACTGTCGGGCGGCGTGGATTCGGCGCTCGTGCTGGCCGTTGCGGTCGACGCGCTCGGCCGGGACCGGGTGCGCGCCGTCATGTTGCCCTCCGCGTACACCCGCCCGATCAGCCTCGAGGATGCGCGCACGATGGCCGGCACGCTGGGCGTTCGCTACGACGAAATCCCGATCGAGCCGGTGTTCGGCGCCTTCCTCGAAGCTCTCGAGGGCGAGTTTCGCGATCTGCCGCCGGACGCCGCGGAGGAAAACATCCAGGCGCGGATTCGCGGCACGCTGCTGATGGCGCTGTCGAACAAATTCGGCTCGATCGTGCTGACCACGGGCAACAAATCGGAAATGGCCGTCGGTTACGCGACGCTCTATGGCGACATGGCGGGCGGGTTCGCGGTGCTGAAGGACATCAGCAAGACGCTCGTCTACCGTCTCTGCCATTACCGCAATGCGCTGGGTCGGGTGATTCCGGAGCGGATCATCACCCGCGCGCCGTCGGCCGAATTGCGCGCGGACCAGGTCGACCAGGATTCGCTGCCGCCGTACGACGCGCTCGATGGCATCCTCGAAGCCTATGTCGAGCAGGACAAGAGCCCTGCCGAAATCGTCGCGCTCGGTTTTGCGCCCGCCGACGTGCGCAAGGTCGTCCGCCTCATCAAGATCAACGAGTACAAGCGGCGGCAAGCCGCGGTCGGCATCCGGGTGACGCCGCGCGGCTTCGGCAAGGACTGGCGCTATCCGATCACGTCGGCGTGGGCCGAGTGGGACGACATCGCCCCTTAGTGGCCGCTGTTCGCCGTTCGTGCCGCTCCTTGGTGTAAGCTAGGGATCGCCCGCGCCTTGCCTATTTCGATCCCCCGCCGCCATGAAAAAAATCGAAGCGATCATCAAGCCGTTCAAGCTGGACGAAGTCCGCGAAGCGCTGTCCGAGATCGGCGTCACCGGGCTCACCGTCGCCGAGGTCAAGGGCTTCGGCCGTCAAAAGGGGCACACCGAGCTTTACCGCGGCGCCGAATACGTCGTGGACTTCCTGCCGAAGGTGAAGGTGGAGCTGATCGTCGCCGACGGCCTCGTCGACCGCGCCATCGAGGCGATCATCAAGGCTGCGCGGACGGGCAAGATCGGCGACGGCAAGATCTTCGTCACGGCAGTCGAGCAGGTCGTGCGCATCCGCACAGGCGAGAGCGGCGAAGCGGCGGTCTGACAGCGCCGCCATCCGTGCCATCGCACTCATTCGCGGGAGGATCCCATGTCATTTGCCAGCGAATTTCGTGAGTTTGCAGTCAAGGGCAGCGTCGTCGACCTGGCCGTGGGCGTCATCATCGGCGGCGCGTTCGGCAAGATCGTCGATTCCATCGTCAAGGATCTCATCATGCCGATCGTCAGCCGCATCTTCGGCGGCCTCGATTTTTCGAACTGGTTCATTCCTCTGGGCGCTCCGCCGCCAGGATACGGCGGACCGATGACCTACGAGGCGCTGACCAAAGCCGGCGTGCCGATCCTCGCCTACGGCAACTTCATCACCGTGTCGCTCAATTTCCTCATCCTCGCCTTCATCATTTTCCTGATGGTGAAGCAGATCAACCGCCTGCGGCGCACCGCGCCGCCGCCCCCCGCGGCGCCGCCGGAAGACGTGCTTCTGCTGCGGGAGATTCGCGACGCCTTGCGGAAATAGCAACCGTTGCGCAGGGTCGCGCGGCTCAAATCGCGTTTTCTTGTCTGAAATCAATATGAATCCGGCATGAATCGTTGACCGGCAAGGGTGCGTTTGCCAGAATTCCGCCAATCGCGCGCGCGAACCACGACTAAGGGCCGCGCGCCAGACGGCCCGCACGTATGTCGAAAGGCCGCACGCGAATATCCGCGGGTCGACGCCGCGTCACCCACGCCTTCAGGAGGAGATTTCATGCACGTCCGCAAACTGCTGCCGGCGCTCGTTGCCGCGCTCACCATCGCCGGGGCCGCCGGCCCATCGCAAGCCGACATCAACGTCGGCGTCACGCTGTCCGCGACCGGCCCGGCCGCGTCGCTCGGCATCCCCGAAAAGAACACGTTCGAGCTCCTGCCGACGACGATCGGCGGCCAGAAGGTCAACTGGATCATTCTCGACGACGCCTCCGACACGACGAAGGCCGTCACGAACACGAAGAAGCTCATCTCCGAGGACAAGGTCGACGTCGTCGTCGGCTCGACGATCACGCCGAACTCGCTCGCGATGGTCGACGTCGCCTCGGCTGCCGAAACGCCGATGATCTCGATGGCCGCGTCGGCGCGGATCGTCGACCCGGCGAGCCCGAAGACGAACTGGGTCTTCAAGACGCCGCAGAGCGACGCGCTGATGGCCGACGCGATCGCCGTGCACATGAAGGCGAACGGCGTGCAAGACGATCGGCTTCATCGGCTTCGCCGACGGCTACGGCGACGGCTGGCTCGCCGAGATCGCGCAATTCGGCGAAGACGGCCGGCATCCAGATCGTCGCCGAGGAGAAATACAATCGCACCGACGCGTCGGTGACCGGGCAGGTGCTGAAGCTCGTCGCCGCCAAGCCCGACGCGATCCTGATCGCCGCCGCCGGCACGCCGGGCGCGACGCCGCAGAAGGAGCTCGTCGCGCGCGGCTACAAGGGCAAGATCTACCAGACGCACGGCGTCGCCAACAACGACTTCCTGCGCGTCGGTCGGCAAGGACGGCGACGGCACGCTGCTGCCGATCGGCCCGATGCTGGTCTACGAGCAGCTGCCCGACTCGAATCCGGTCAAGAAGTCCGCTGCCGAGTACATCACCAAGTACGAGGCGAAGTACGGCAAGGGTTCGCGCTCGACCTTCGGCGGCCACGCCTGGGATGCCGTACGTGCTGCTGTGCCGATCGCGATCCCGCAGGCGCTGAAGAAGGCGCAGCCGGGAACGAAGGAATTTCGCGCCGCGCTGCGCGACGCGCTCGAAGGCGAGAAGGAAGTCGTCGGCGACGCACGGCGTGTTCACGATGAGCGCGACGGACCACAACGGGCTCGACAACCGCGCGCGGACGATGATCAAGATCGACAACGGCAAGTGGGTGCTGGCCAAGTAGCCCCTCGCTGATCACGGGCCGGTTGCGGGCGCTCCCTGCAGCCGGCTTTTTTGTGACTGATTCCCGTGGACCTCACGATCTTCGCGATTCTCGTGCAGGACGGCATCACCAACGGCGCCATCTACGCGCTGCTTGGCGCTGGCGCTGGTGCTCGTCTTCACCGTGACGCGCGTCATCTGGGTGCCGGCGGGCGAGTTCGTCGTCTACGGCACGCTGACGCTGGCCGACCTGCAGCTCGGCAAGCCGCCCGGCACGATCAAGCTGCTGATCGGGCTTGCCGTCGTGGCCGGTGCGATGGAGGCGTGGGGTCTCGCCCGGCGCGGTGAATTGGCGCGGGTCCCATTGCAGATCCTGCGCTGGACGGGCATTCCGGCTGCCGTTGGCGCGATCGCGTGGTGGCTTGCAGCGCCCGATTTGCCCTTCTGGGCGCAGGTCCTGGTGACGCTCGCGCTCGTGACCGCGCTCGGTCCGCTTCTCTACCGGATTGCCTATCAGCCGCTCGCCGATGCAAGCGTGCTGGTGCTCTTGATCGTGTCCGTCGCCGTGCATTTCGCGCTGACCGGGCTGGGACTCTGGTTTTTCGGCGCCGAGGGATCGCGCACGCCGCCCTTCTCGGCGGCTTCCTTTGATGCCGGCGGAATCACGGTCAGCGTGCAGAGCCTGCTGGTCGTCGCGACGAGCGTTGCGCTTATCGCGGCACTGGGACTCTTCTTCGGGCGCACGCTCTACGGCAAGGCGCTGCGCGCGACGGCATTCAATCGCGTCGGCGCGCGATTGTGCGGTGTCGCCCCGGACCTCGCCGGCGCGCTGACGTTCACGCTCGGCGCGCTGCTCTGCGCTTTCTCGGGTGTCCTGGTGGGGCCGATAGCGACCATCTATTACGATTCCGGATTCCTGGTCAGCCTGAAGGGGTTCGTCGGCGCGATCATCGGCGGGCTCGTGAGCTATCCGCTCGCGGCGGCCGGCGCGCTGCTGGTCGGGCTCCTCGAGGCATTCGCATCGTTCTGGGCGAGCGGCTTCAAGGAGGTGATCGTCTTCACGCTGATCATTCCCGTGCTGCTGTGGCGCAGCCTCACGACGCACCAGCACGAGGAAGAGAGCGAGTAACGCATGCGTACGCTGCCTTTCGGCACCTGGGGCTACGTTGTCTTCATCGCGGTGCTGGTCGGCGTGCCTCTCGTTGCGCCACCGTTCTGGGTCACGCTCGGCAACTACATCGGCCTCTACAGCATCGTCGCCCTCGGGCTTGTTCTGCTGACGGGCGTAGCCGGTCAGACGTCGTTCGGACAGGCGGCGTTCGTGGGCATCGGAGCCTATACGACGGCGATTCTCGCGACCCGTTTCGGCTGGTCGCCATGGGCAAATCTTGCGATCGGGCTCATCCTGACCCTTGCGCTCGCTCTTTGCCTCGGCTTTGTCACGCTGAGGATGCGAGGCCACTATTTGCCGCTGGCGACGATCGCCTGGGGCGAGAGTCTTTACTTCCTGTTCGGCAATCTCGAATACCTGGGCGGGCATACGGGGCTCACCGGTATCCCGGCGCTCGCTCTCTTCGGGTTCGAGCTGCGGGAAGAGCGGTACTACTACTTCCTGATCTGGGGCATCGCGATCGCCGCGCTGTGGGCGACCGCCAATCTGCTCGATTCGCGGCCGGGCCGCGCGATTCGGGCGCTCCGCGGTCAGCTCGAGATGGCGGAGTCGTTCGGCGTCGACGGCGCCCGCCTCAAGATCGTGGTCTTCGTTTACGCGGCGCTCCTCGCGAGCATTTCCGGCTGGCTGTATGCGCACCTGCAACGCTTCGTGAATCCGACGCCATTTTCGTTGCCCCAAGGCATTGAATATCTGTTCATGGCGGTCGTTGGCGGCGCCGGCAGCGTGTGGGGCGCGGTGATCGGCGCGACACTGATCACCGTGGCCAAGCAGGTCCTTCAAGACTGGCTGCCCATACTCCTTGGGCGCAGCGGCAACTTCGAGATGGTCGTCTTCGGCGTGCTGATGGTGATCGTGCTGCAGCGCGCGCGGGAAGGCGTTTGGCCATGGGTTGCGCATTGGCTGCCGCAACGGCCGCCCGCGCGCGTGCCCGATGCGCCGCCGCTGCCGGCGCGCGGGCGCGTGCCGTCGACCGGAGCCGTGCTGGAAGTGAGGAAGGCGCGGAAGCAATTCGGCGGCCTCGTCGCGGTTAACGACGTGAGCTTTGCGATTCACCCGGGCGAGATCCTCGGGCTCATCGGGCCGAATGGTGCGGGCAAGACCACGATGTTCAACCTGATTTCGGGCGCGCTGGCGCTCACGTCCGGAGACGTTTGCTTCCACGGGGCGTCGATCGCCGGCAAGCCGCCGTTCGAGATCGCGCGTCGCGGCATCGGCCGCACGTTCCAGCACGTAAAGCTCGTGCCGCGCATGACGGTGCTGGACAACGTCGCGCTCGGCGCTTACCTGCGCGGTGACGCGGGCGTCCTCCGCGCCGCATTGCGGCTCGACCGCGCGGAAGAGCGACGCTCGCGTGCGGATGCCGCGCGGGCGATCGCCCGCGTCGGACTTGCCGAGCACGTCGACGCGGCGGCGGGCACGCTCGCGCTCGGCAAGCAGCGGATCGTGGAAATCGCGCGCGCGCTCGCGGCCGATCCCGTGCTCCTTCTTCTCGACGAGCCCGCCGCCGGCTTGCGCTTCCGCGAAAAGCAGGAGCTCGCAGCCCTGTTGCGTCAGCTGCGCGGAGAGGGCATGACCGTGCTGCTCGTCGAGCACGACATGGATTTCGTCATGGGCCTCACCGACCGGCTCGTGGTGATGGATTTCGGCGAGAAGCTGGCCGAAGGCATTCCTGCGGATATCCAGCGCGATCCAGTCGTGCTCGAAGCCTACCTCGGCGGCGTTTGAAAAAAGCGATGACGCCGCTCCTCGAACTCGCACATGTCCATGTCGCCTATGGCAAGGTCGAGGCCGTGCACGACGTGTCGCTGTCGGTGGCGCCGGGAACGATCGTCAGCGTCATCGGCCCCAACGGCGCCGGCAAGACGACGCTCCTCGCCGCGGTGATGGGATTGCTGCCGGCGCGCGGCGACATCGCGTATCTGGGCGGCCCGGCAGCTGCGCTGACGGTCGAGCAGCGGGTCGCGCGTGGGCTCATCCTCGTTCCGGAGCGGCGCGAGCTCTTCGCGGCGATGAGCGTCGCCGACAACCTCGAGCTCGGCGCCTTCCACCGCGCGCGCGGCGGCGACCGCAGCTGGAAGGAGACGCTGGCCGAGGTGTATCAGCGGTTCCCGCGTCTCTCGGAGCGCCGTGATCAGCTCGCGGGAACGCTCTCCGGCGGCGAGCGGCAGATGCTGGCCATGGGCCGCGCGCTGATGGCGCGGCCGAAGCTGCTTGATGCTGGACGAGCCGTCGCTGGGCCTCGCGCCGCTCTTCGTGCGCGAAATCTTCAGCATCATCTCGGCGCTTCGCGCGGCCGGCGTGTCGATCCTGCTGATCGAGCAGAATGCGCGCGCCGCTTTGCAGGTCTCCGACTACGGCTACGTCCTCGAGACGGGAGAGCTCGCCGTCGAAGGCCCGAGCGCCGATCTCGCGCGCAATCCGCGGGTCGCGGCGACGTACCTCGGGCGGAGCGCCGCCGCAACGCCGACGTAATCCCCTTCGGCGCGCGAGGGCAAAGAACGCTTGCCGGTCTGCGCCGGACTCGCGGACAATACGCGCTTGACCGATTGCGGCGGCGCCACTTGCGCGCGGCCGCTCACAAGGAAATCCCGTGAACGACCAGTCCTTACCCGGCGCTGCCGGCCCGCTGGTGGCCGATGCGCGCCGCCTGCTGCTCGCACCCGCCGGACTCGATGACGCGCATCTGTCCCGCGTGCTGGCGTCGATCCACACGCACGACGTCGATTTCGCCGATCTCTATTTCCAATACTCGCGGATGGAGAGCTGGAGCCTCGAGGAAGGCATCGTGAAGTCGGGCTCGTTCACGATCGACCGCGGCGTCGGGATTCGCGCGGTGCACGGGGACAAGCAGGCGTTCGCGTATTCCGACGACATCGGGCTCGGCGCACTCGAAGAGGCGGCCCTCGCGGCGCGCGCCATCGGTCGCCAGGGGCAGTCGGCGCATACCGCCATTGCTCGCGTAGGCGGCGCGCATGCGCTGTACGTGCCGCAGGATCCCGTGGGATCGCTCACCGAGGGCTCGAAGGTCGCGCTGCTCGAGCGGCTGGAGCGGATGGCCCGCGAGCGCGATGCGAGGGTCACTCAGGTGATGGCCTCGCTGGCCGGCGAATACGAGGCGGTGCTGGTCGCGCGGAGCGACGGTTTCATGGCCGCGGATGTGCGGCCGCTCGTTCGCGTGTCGCTCAGCGTCATCGCCGAGGAGAACGGACGGCGCGAGCAAGGTTCCGCCGGCGGCGGCGGCCGCTTCGACTACGGCTATTTCGACGATGCGATGCTCGAGCGCTACGCGGCGCAGGCGGTCGATCAGGCGCTGCTCAATCTTCGCGCACGCGAGGCGCCGGCGGGCACGATGACCGTGGTGCTGGGCCATGGCTGGCCCGGCATCCTGCTGCATGAGGCGATCGGACACGGGCTCGAAGGCGATTTCAACCGGAAGGGCACGAGCGCCTTCTCCGGCCGCGTCGGCCAGCGCGTGGCGGCCAAGGGCATCACGGTGATCGACGACGGCACGATCGCGCAGCGCCGCGGCTCGCTCAACGTCGACGACGAAGGCAATCCGACGCAGCGCACGGTGCTGATCGAGGATGGCATCCTCAAGGGCTACATGCAGGATCGCCTCAATGCCGCGCTGATGGGCGTGGCGCCCACGGGCAATGGCCGGCGCGAGTCGTTCGCGTCGCTGCCGATGCCGCGGATGACCAACACGATCATGCTCGCCGGCACGCACGATCCCGACGAGATCCTGGCGTCGGTCAAGGACGGCCTCTACGCAGTCAATTTCGGTGGCGGCCAGGTCGACATCACGAGCGGCAAGTTCGTGTTCTCGGCGGCGGAAGCGTGGAAGATAGAAAACGGCGAGCTCGTCTATCCCGTCAAGGGCGCGACGCTGATCGGCAATGGCCCCGATGCGCTGACCAAAGTATCGATGGTCGGTCGCGATCTGGAGATGGACGCTGGCGTGGGCACCTGCGGCAAGGACGGCCAGAGCGTGCCGGTGGGGGTGGGCCAGCCGACGCTCAAGATCGACGGACTGACCGTCGGCGGAACGGGCTAGTGCAAGCGGCCCCGTCGGCTCCGCCGTCGGCACGGCCGGCGCGGGGGAGGCGTGATGCATCACGAGCCGCCAGCCTGACGGGGTGCGCAGGAACACGTTCGTGCAGATGGCCGCCCCGCGCGGGCTGCCGTCGGTGCCGAGCGTGATGTGCTCGACGGCGCTTTGCATCGCGAGGCCGACCGTCTCGATCACGACGATCTGGTCGAGCCGGAACGCAAGACGCGTGTCGCTCGAGAAAAGCTGCTCCCAGCCGGCGCGCACGGCGTCGTAGCCGACCATCCGCGTGCCGCCGGGATGCACGCAGACGATATCCTCGTCCTCGGCCCAGGTCGCCATCATCGCGTCGATGTCGCGCGCCTCGAACGCGTGATAGAACGCGAGCGCGACATCGGCGGGAGTCGTGTAGATCTGCGCTGTTCGGGCCTTCACCATGACGCTCTTCTTCTGGGTGCGCGTTGCCCGACGTCAGGGTTCGGAGGCGGGCGGGCCGTCGCCGGGCTCCGCGAGCAGCACCATCTGCGCGAGATCATACACGCCGCGCGGGGCGAGATCGCGCATGCACTTGAAGTGCCCGAGCGGGCATTCGCGCTTGAAGCAGGGACTGCAGGCGATGCTGATCCGCGCGACCTGAGCCACCGTCGACAGCGGCGGCGTGTAGACCGGCGACGACGACCCGAAGAGCGCCACCATCGGACGGCCGACGGCGGCCGCGGCATGCATCAGCCCGGAATCGTTGCTGACGACGATGGAGGCGAGCGAGAGAAGGTCGATCGCCGTGCCGAGATCGGTGCGACCCGTGAGGTCGCGAATTTGCCGGCTCGTTTCGCCCGCCGCCTGCATCACGGATTCGGCCGCAAGCTTGTCGTTGGGCGAGCCGACGAGCCACACTTGCAGGCCGTCGGCCAGGAATCGCGACGCGAGCTCCGCGAAATGCGTCGGCGGCCACCGCTTCGCCGGCCCGTATTCCGCGCCGGGGCACAGGATCGCGATATTGCGGTCGGTGCGCAGCCGCAGCGCGCGGACCGCCGCGGCGCGATTCGCGAGGTCGGGCACGAGCACGGGCCGCGGCGGCATCGGCACCAATTCGCCCGGCCGCACGGCAAGCGCGGCGAAGCGGTCGACGAGGCGCGGCAACGCTCGCTGGTTCAGCCGGCGGATGTCGTTCAGCAGGCCGTAGCGAGCTTCGCCGACATAGCCGGTCCGATGGGGAATGCGCGCGAGCCAGGGCACCAGCGCGGATTTCCATGAATTCGGCAGCACGATCGCGCGCGTGTAGCCGTTGCCCGCAAGCTCCTTCGCCAATGCCTTGCGCTCGCGCAGGTTGAAGCGCCCGTGCGCCGTCGTGGTCTCGACGATGCGGCCGATGCCGCGCATGCGCGCGTAGACGGCAGCGCACCAGGCGGGCGCGAGAACGTCCACGATCGGCGTCTCGAGCGGATCGCGGACAAGGGCGACCAGTGGTTCCGACAGGATGGCGTCGCCGATCCACGCGGGCGCGACGATCAGGATGCGCTCCATTGCCTGCGGCCGATTCGGCCTGCGCTCCGCCGCTAGTGGCCGCCCTTGAGCGGTCCGCCCGCGAGTTCGTATCGCGTCCCGCAATACGGGCACATTGCGAATCCGGTCTCCGCGATGTCGAGGTAGACGCGCGGATGGCTCGACCACAACGGCATCCGCGGATTGGGACAGTAGACGGGCAGATCCTCCGGGCGCACCAGGACGACGTCGCGGTCGTGCACCTCGGCCATCATGGCCTCCGCGGCGGCGGCGACATGCGATGCTGCTCGAGGTCGGCCATCGCAATCGCGCGCGGACGCGCGGCCTCCGCTCGATCAGCTCTTGTCGTTTCGCCCGAGAGTCGGCCGCCGCCACGCGCTCGCAGACGCGAGCTTCGCTCCTTGGCTTCGCCCTGCTCGCGCGGGCGTCCTCGGGCCTTGGCTTCGCCCCGCGCGCTCATTGGGACACCTTCGTGAGCCACGACTTCTTCGACGGATTGCGGCCGTTCACCGTGTCGAAGAACAACGTCTGCAGCTTCGTCGTCAGCGGGCCGCGCGCGCCAGTGCCGATCGGGCGGTTGTCGTATTCGCGGATCGGCGTGACTTCGGCGGCGGTGCCGGTGAAGAAGGCCTCGTCGGCGATGTACACCTCGTCGCGCGTGATGCGCCGCTCGATCACCGGAATGCCGAGCTCGCCGGCGAACGTGATGATGGTGCTCCGCGTGATGCCGTTCAACGCGCCGCCGGACAGGTCGGGCGTGTGGAGCTTGCCGTCGCGGACGATGAACAGGTTCTCGCCGGAACCCTGGCAGACGAAGCCCTGCGGGTCGAGCAGCATCGCCTCCTCGTAGCCGTCGTGCGTCGCCTCCTGGTTCGACAGGATCGACACCGCGTAGTTGCAGACGGCCTTGGCGTTGCACATCGTGATGTTCGGGTGATGATGCGTGAACGACGACGTCTTGACGCGGATGCCTTTCTCCAGTCCCTCCGCGCCGAGGTACGCGCCCCAGGGCCACGCGGCGATCGCGACGCGCACCGGATTCGATTTCGCCGCCACGCCGAGCGCCTCGGAGCCGTAGAAGACGAGCGGCCGGATGTAGCACGACTCGAGCTTGTTGTCGCGCACGCAGGCGAGCTGGGCCGCCTCGATCTCCTCGCGCGCGAACGGGATCTTCATCGCGAAGATCTGCGCCGAGCGGAACAGGCGGTCGGTGTGGTCGCGCAGCCGGAAGATCGCCGGCCCGTCGGCCGTCTTGTATGCGCGCACGCCTTCGAACACGCCCATGCCGTAATGGAGCGTGTGGGTGAGGACGTGCGTGTTCGCGTCGCGCCACGGCACCATCTTCCCGTCGTACCAGATCCAGCCATCGCGGTCTGCCATGGACATGGCGCCGTCTCCCTGCGTATCGAAACGGCGATTTTACCCGATCGCTGCGGCGACCGGCCGCGGACCGGCCCACGGCGCGCCGAAGACTTCTGTCCACAGTGCGCTCACGGCGTCGCGGCGCGCGCGCTGCGAAGCGGCGTCGACGCGCGCATGGGGCGCGCCGGTCAGGCGGACCTGATGCTGGAGCCGGCGGAATTCCCGGTAGGCGTCGGCAGCCGCAAGAGCGAGGGGCGCAGGGATCAGCCCTTCGTCGCCGGCGATGCGCAAAAGCGCGATGTTGCCGACATTCGGAGTGAGTACCGCATGCTCGTGCGCGAATGCGAGCACCATGAACTGAACCGCGAACTCCACGTCCACCATGCCGCCGGCGTCGTGCTTGAGATCGAACAGCGCCGTCCGATTCGGATGCCCGGCGGCCATCTTGCGCCGCATGTCGACGACATCGCGCGCCAGCGCGGCGCGGTCGCGCGGAAGACGCAGGAGCTCGTCGCGAAGCTCCTCGAACGCGGCCCCGACCGCAACGTCGCCGGTCACGAAGCGCGCGCGCGTCAGCGCCTGGTGCTCCCACGTCCATGCGTGCTCTCGCTGATAGCGCCGGAACGACGCGAGCGAGGACACCATGAGACCGGAGACGCCATCCGGGCGGAGACGGATATCGATGTCGTAGAGCGTTCCCGCGGCCGTCGTCGCGGTGAGCCAGGTGATGAGCTTCTGCGCGAGCTTCGCATAGCGCTCGGTGGCCGACTCGTCCGGGTCGTCGTGGAGGAACACGAGATCGAGATCGGACGCGTAGCCGAGCTCCTTGCCGCCCAGCTTGCCGTAGCCCACGATGGCGAACCTGGGCGGCGCGTCGCGAGTCCCGCCGATCTCGATCCACGTGGCGGCGAGCGCAGCTTCGATGATGACGTCGGCCAGCATCGACAAATGATCGGCGAGGCGCTCGACGGTGAGGAGTCCGGCGAGATCCTGGGCGAGGAGCCTGAAGGTTTGCGCGTGCTGGAAATGGCGCAGCACGTCGAGCTGCCGTTCCGCGTCGCCCTCGTGGTCGCGCACCAGGCGCCGCAGCTCCTCTTTCCACGCATCCCAATCCGGCAATGAGAGCAGGACCCGCGCATCGAGGAGCTCGTCCAGGAGCAGCGGATGCCGCGTGAGGTAGTCGGCGGCCCAGCTCGAGGCGCCCATCAGGTGCGCGAGCCTGGGCAACACGGGCGGATGCTCGATCAGCAGGGCGAGATAGGCGCTCCGCCGGCTGATCGCCTCGAGCAGCCCGAAGAGACGCTTGAACACGGTCTGGGCGCTCGTGTTCTTGCTCCGCTCGACCGCGGCCACCTGAAGGAGCCGGGGAACGAGGTCGTCGACGCGCTGCTGCGACAGGGCCGGCAGCGCAACGTAGCGGTTGCTGGCGCGCAGCCGCGCGAGGTCGGCGACGAGACCTGCCGGGTCGTCGAAGCCCGCTTGCGCGAGCGCATCGCGAGCAATATCGGCATCCGCATCGCCGCGCCAGATGGCTGCCAGCGCGGGCAGATCGGGCGCGCGCGACGGCACCGCGCTGTCGTTGCCGGTGGTCGTCCCGCTGCCTGCACTATCGGCGGCGGCGACGGCGTCGTCGCCGAAGGCGGCGTCGAATTGCGCACCCACCGCCTGCCGATGGGCGGCGAGCGCCGTCTCGAAATCGGCGGCTTGCGGGTAACCGCAGGCCTCCGCGAGCGCGGCGAGCTCGGCGCCGTCGTCCGGGATTCGCTGCGTTTGCCGATCGTCGCGATACTGCAGCCGGTGCTCGACGTCGCGGAGGAACACGTAGGCGGCGCGTAGCATTCCCACAGCCGCCTCGGGCAGAAGACCGCGCGCGGTGATCGCATCGAGCGCCGCCTGCGTGCCGCGCGCGCGAAGCGCCGGCTCGCGGCCGCCGCGAACGAGCTGCAGCGCCTGCACGATGAATTCGATTTCGCGGATGCCGCCGGGACCGAGCTTGATGTCGAGCGCGTAATCGCGGCGTCGCACCTGCTCTCTGATCTGGCGATGGATGTCGCGCAGGCCCTCGTAGGCGTCGAAGTCGAGGTATTTGCGAAACACGAACGGCGTGACGAGTGCCATGAGCTCGTCGTGGCGCGCGCCGGTGAGCGGCCGCGCCTTCAGCCACGCGTAACGCTCCCATGCCCGTCCCTGGGTGACGAGGTAGCGTTCGAGCGCCGCGAATGAAACGGTCAGCGGACCGCTTTGGCCGTACGGGCGGAGACGCATGTCGACCCGGAACACGAAACCGTCGGGGGTGGCATCGTCGAGGGCGCCGATCACGCGCCGGCCCAGCCGGTCGAAGAATTCCTGGTTGGCGAGCGGCCGCGGGCCGTCCGTCTCGCCTTCGTCGGGATAGGCGAAGACGAGATCGACATCGGAGGAGACGTTGAGCTCGCCGCCGCCGAGCTTGCCCATGCCGATGACGATCAGTTGCTGGGCGATCCCGTGGAGGTCGCGGGGCTCGCCGTGGAGCGCGGCGAGGGCGGCGTGGTGGACGGCGACCGCCGCCCTGACGGCGGTGTCGGCCAGCATGGTCATGTTTTCGCACACTTCGGCAAGGCCGGCGCGACCGGTGAGATCGCGCGCGAGCGTGTGCAGCACGGTGCGCCGGCGCAAGGTGCGCAGCGAGGCGGCGAGCGCCGCGCCGTCGAGCGATTGCGCCACCTCAATCCATGCCGCCGACGGGTCGAGCGGCGCGTCGAGGGTCCGCAGCAGCCATGCCCGGTCTTCCGGATGCGCCGCGAGCACCTGGGTGGCGTAACGGCTGTACGCGATGGCCGCGGCGAGGTCGAGGGGAACGATCATCGAGGTTTCCCGTCACACGGCAAGGAGCGCCGGCGCGCGCGGCGCCGGGACGGCGAGGCCGGTGGGCATCCGCTACAATGGAACGGGTCACTCCATTATGCCTTTGGTCCGCGCCTCCTTCAGCGCCCTCGGCGCGTTGAACCCCCCACTTCGCCGCCTCGCTCGCATCGTCGGCGTCGTCGTTGTCGCGGGGTTCGCGCTGTTCGCGCTTGCGCTGCTCGCCATCCGGTTCGTCGTATTTCCGCGCATCGACACGTATCGCGACACGCTGACGGCGACACTGTCGGCCCAGCTCGGCCAGCGGGTCGAGATCTCCTCGCTCGCCACCGGCTGGGACGGCTGGAACCCGAAGCTCGTCATCGGTGGCCTGCGCGTGCAGGACCGCACGGGCGCGAGCGACGTGCCGCTGCTCGAGCTCCCCGAAGTCGATCTCATCGTCGCCTGGACGTCGCTGCCGCTTTTCGAGCTGCGGCTGAAGCAGCTCGTCATCGAGCGCCCCCGCCTCGCCATCAGGCGCGACCGCGGGGGAATGCTCCACGTCGCGGGCCTCGAATTCGACCCAATGCAGAAATCGAACGATCTGCCGCTGACCGACTGGATCCTGCGGCAGCGCCAGATCGTGATCCGCGACGCGCTCGTCACCTGGAACGACGACGCGCGCAACGCGCCGCAGCTCGTGCTCGATCGCGTGCAATTCCGCCTGGAGAACCGCTTCGGCCGCCATCGCTTCGGCATCGCGGGAACGCCGCCCGCGGATGTCTCCGCGCCGATCGACATCCGCGGCGATATCCAGGGCGGGTCGTTCAAGGAATGGCAAAAGGCGCGCGGGCAGATCTACGTGCGCCTCGATTACGCCGACGTCGAAGCGTGGCGCGAATGGTTGCCGTTGCCGGTGGAAATCGCGGCCGGTAAGGGCGCGCTGCGCGTGTGGTTCGATTTTGCGTCGGGCGACGTGCGCGAGATCGTCGCCGATCTCGAGCTCGCCGACGTCAAGGCCCGGCTCGGCGAGGGCCTGCCGGAGCTCGAACTCGCGCACTTGTCGGGACGCATCGGCTGGCGGGGCGCGCCGCCGGAAGGGGAGCTGTTCGCGCGTGATCTTGCCTTCGTCACCGCGGCGCGCGCGCGGCTTGAACCGACCAATTTCACCGTGTCGATGCGCGCGGCGGCAGGTGGCGGCGCGCCCGGTGGCGAGCTGGAATTCGATCGCCTGCAGCTGCAGCCGCTGCGCGAGCTGGCGGCATTCCTGCCGTTGCCTGCGCGCTGGCGCGCCGATCTCGCCCGTTTTGCGCCTCGCGGGACGCTCACGCACGGCCATGCGCGCTGGGAAGGACCGACGGACGCGCCCACCGCCTTCGCCGCGGGCGCGGAGTTCGCGAATCTCGGCATCGTAGCCCAGGATGCGATTCCCGGCGCGGCGGGACTGACCGGCAGCTTCGATGCCACCGAGAAGGGCGGCGAGATCAAGCTCGCAACCCGCGGTGCATCGCTCGAGCTGCCGCGCGTGTTTGCCGGCCCGATCCCGTTCGATTCGTTGCAGGGCGCGCTGCAGTGGGACCGCACGGGTGGGCGCACACGCGTCGACATCCAGCGCCTGGAGTTCACCAATGCGCAGACGGCCGGCCATGTCAGTGGCACCTATCGCACGGCGGCCCAGGGGCCCGGTGAAGTCGACCTTACCGCGCAGCTCTCGCGCGCGGATCCGCGCGAGGTGTACCGCTACTTGCCGCTTGCCGCGCATGAAGCCACGCGCACGTGGCTCCAGCGTGCCCTGACCAAAGGGGAAGTGACCGACGCGCGCCTCAAGCTCGCCGGCGATCTCGCGCAGTTTCCGTTTGCCGACGGCAAGACGGGGCAGTTCATCGTCACCCTCAAGGCGAGAGGCGTCACGCTGGATTTCGCCGAGCACTGGCCGCCCATCGAGGCCATCGACGGTGAAATCCGTTTCGAGGGAGCGTCGATGGCGATCGATGCGGCACGCGGCCGCGTGTTCGGAGCGCAGATCGGCCGCACGCGCGCCGGCATCGCCGATCTACGCGCCGCCCCGCCGCGGCTCGCCATCGAAGGGAGCGCCACGGGTTCGATCCACGATTTCCTGCGCTACGTCGCGGAGAGCCCGGTTGATGTGATCACGGGCCACGTCACGGAGGGCGCCGAAGGTGCCGGCTCGGGGCTGCTGGTTCTCGACCTCGACCTGCCGCTGGGCAAGCGCGAAGGCAGCCGCATCGGGGGCGAATTCACGTTCGTGAACACGCAACTCAAGCTGCCGGGCGTGCCACGACTGTCGCAGCTCAACGGTAAGTTCGCGTTTTCGAACGGCGACATGAGCGCGCGCGAGATCACCGCGGAGGTAGCGGGCGGCCCCGCGAAATTCGCCGTCGGCACCGTCGAAGGGCGCATCCGGCTGACGGGCGGCGGCACCGCGAATCTCGCGTCGCTGCGGCGCGAATACCCGTCCCCGCTCGTCGCACGACTGTCGGGGCTTGCCGACTGGACGGCGACGGCCGACGTGCGCGCCGATCTCTCGACATTCGTGCTCGAAAGCTCGCTCAAGGGCGCTGCGATCGACCTCCCTGTTCCGCTGGGCAAAGTCGCTGGCGAGACGATTCCGCTGCGCATCGCAATGCGCGAGGACAGCGCCCGGCCGGACGAGGACACGGTCGAAGCCTCCTACGGCCGCGCGCTGCAGGCGGTGGCCCATCGCAAGCAGCAGGGCAGCGACATGAAGGTCGATCGCGCGCTCGTGGTGCTCGGCAGCGCCGCGGGGCGAACCGAAATGCCGCGTGCCGAGCGCCCCGGCGTCTGGGTGCGCGGCGACCTGCCGGTGCTCAACGCCGACGACTGGCTGCGCTTGCGCGATCGCGACCGGGCCTCGGCGGGGACGACGTCGGCCGGCGATGACGATGACGTCGCACTCGCCGGCGTCGACCTCGACATCGGCGCGCTTGAAGTGTTCGGCCGCCGCTTCAACGATTTCAAGGTGACCGCGCGCCACTCGCTCGAGGACTGGAAGCTCGAGTTGCGCGGCCGCGATATCGCCGGCACGGCCGCCTGGTCGGCGCCCAGCGGCGACGCGCCCAATGGACGAATCGTTGCGCGGCTGTCGCGCTTCGCGATGCCTGGAGCGGGCGACCTGCCGCCATGGGGCGGCCCGGACAAGCCGACGGAGACGAAGGCGGCGTCGAGCCCGATCGAGCGCTGGCCGGAGCTCGACATCGCCGCCGACAGCTTCGTGTCGAAGGGGCGCGATCTCGGAACTCTCGCCGTCGTCGCGGTGCCGCGCGGCAGCGAATGGCGAATCGAGAAGCTTTCGCTGTCGAACGACGCCGGAAAGATCGAAGCCAACGGCGCGTGGCGCAATATCGGCAGGCAACAACAGACGCGGCTCGAGGCAGCAGTTGACGTCAACGATGCCGGCGCTTTCCTTGCCCGGATGGGATACCCCGACGCGATCAAGGGCGCACCGACGACGCTTTCGGGTCAGCTCGCGTGGGCAGGCTCGCCGACGGAATTCGATTATCCGACGCTGACGGGCGCTTTCCGGCTGACGACGGGACGCGGCCGCTTCACGAAGATCGAGCCGGGGATCGGCAAGCTGCTGGGCGTCCTGTCGCTGCAGGCGCTCCCGCGCCGCATCTCGCTCGATTTCCAGGATGTGTTCAGCGAAGGATTCGCGTTCGACGAAATCACCGGCGACGTCCGGGTGACCAACGGCGTGATGGTCACGGACAACCTGCGCCTCCTCGGTCCCGCGGCCAAGATCGACATCGCCGGCGACACCGACCTCGCGAAGGAGACGCAACGTCTGTCGGTGCACGTGCAGCCGGCGCTGTCGACGAGCGTGTCGGCAGGCGCGGCGCTGCTGTTCTTCGCGAACCCGCTCGTCGGCGCCGCCGTGGGCGCCGGATCGCTGCTCGCGCAAAGCGTTCTCAAGGACCCGATCGAGCAGTTCTTCAGCTATCAATACACCGTCACCGGCGGCTGGTCGGATCCGGTGGTCACGCGCGGCGGAACCGCGACGGCGAGCGTCGCGCCCGGCCCGAAAGCCGATGGAATGACGCGATGACGGTACGGCGCGGCGCGCGCAAGCCGGCATTGAAGCGGGTGCCGCCCGGAGACCGGCTGCCGTTTCGCGTCGCCGCCGTGCAGATGGTCTCGGGCGGCGATGTCGCCGCGAATCTTGCCGTTGCGGCGCCCGCTGATCGGCGCGGCGGCGGCGAGCGGCGCGCGCCTCGTCGTGCTCCCCGAGTATTTCGGGATCTTCGGCGCGCGCGCGACCGACAAGGTCGATGTCCGCGAGGCGGACGGGGAGGGCGCGCAGCAGGCATTCCTGTCCGCCGAGGCGAAACGCCACGGCATCTGGCTCGTCGGAGGCACCGTTCCCATCGCCACTTCCGATCCCGGTCGCGTGCGGAGCGCGAGCCTCGTCTACGGTCCGGACGGCCGGCGCGTCGCGCGCTACGACAAGATCCACCTGTTCGCATTCACCCGTGGCGACGAGCGCTACGACGAGGGACGCACGATCGACGCCGGCACCAAGCCCCTCGCGATCGAGCTGCCGTGCGGCCGCGTCGGTCTCTCGGTGTGCTACGACGTCCGTTTCCCGGAACTCTATCGCGGGCTCGGCGATCTTGCGTTGATCCTGGTGCCATCGGCGTTCACGGCGACCACCGGTGTTGCGCACTGGCATCTGCTGCTCCGCGCGCGCGCCGTCGAAAACCAGTGCTACGTCCTCGCCGCCGCGCAGGGCGGCACGCATCCGGGCGGACGCAAGACCTACGGCCACTCGGCGCTGATCGATCCCTGGGGCCGCATCGTGGCCGAGCGCGAGGAGGGTCCCGGCATCGTCGTCGGCGACATCGACCCCGCGCGCATCGCCGAAGTGCGTGCGCAGTTGCCTGCGCTTGCGCACCGCGTGCTTTGATTCGACGATGGCGGCGGAGTCCGACCTCGCGGCCCCGGTCACCGACCGCTATTTCGAGGATTACACGCCGGGAGCGGTCTGCATCTACGGCGGCATCGAGATGACAGAGGCCGAGATCGTCGAGTTCGCGGCGCGTTACGATCCGCAGCCCATGCACACCGATTCCGAAGCCGCCGCGCGCGGGCCCTTCGGCGGACTCATCGCCAGCGGCTGGCACACGACGGCGCGTGTGATGCGCGTGCTGGTCGAACGCTACCTGTCGCACGTCGCCGCGATCGTCTCGCCGGGCATCGACGAGCTGCGCTGGCCGGCGCCGGTGCGCCCGGGCGACGTCCTGCGCGTTCGCGTCACCGTCGAGGCGGCGACGCCGTCGCGGTCGAAAGCCGATCGCGGGCTCGTGCGCACGCTCATCGAGGCGCTCAATCAGCGCGACGAGGTCGTGCTCAGCATGCGGGCGATGAACCTGATTCGGCGCCGATCCGGTCCACCGAATCCTTCCTGACGTCGCTTCAGCCGCCGCGCAGCAACACCAGCACCGCGCCACCGCCTCCTGCATGCTGGGGAGCTTCGCAATAGGCGAGCACGTCGTCCCAGTGCGAAAGCCAGCGCCGGACCTTGCCCTTCAGCACGGGCTCGCGGTTCGGCGACGTGAGACCCTTGCCGTGCACGACGCGCACGCAGCGGAGGCCGCGCTGCCGTGCTTCGTCGAGGAAATCCGCCAACGCGTCGTGCGCCTCGTCCGTCGAGTGGCCGTGCAGGTCGAGGTCGCTTTGCACGGACCAGTATCCGCGCCGGAGCTTCGTGAGGACATCGACGCCGATGCCGCGGCGGACGAACGTCTGCTCCGCCTCGTGCTCCTGGCCGATTTCCCACGTCTCGGGCGCCGGCTCGACGCCGAACTTGGACGCTTCCAGCGCGTCGGCAGCATCGGCAATGCGCTGTCGGGGAATGGGCGCGGGGCGTGGCAGCGCCGACGGCGCGCGTCGCGTCGGCGGCAGCCGGCGCACATCGGCGAAGGCCTGCGCAAGATCGATATCGCCGTCGCGGTGCTTGGTGGCCCCGAGCGCCCGATGCGGCGTCGCGCGCGGCGCTTTGGCCGCTCGTGCAGGCGCCGGCGCCTTCGCGCGCGCATCGTCGACGAGCTTCTTCAGGTCGGAGAGCTTCGCCATCGGAATCTCCGGTGCTGCGATCCGGCTCAGTTTCCTTCGAGGTAAGCCTCGGCGTCGAGCGCCGCCATGCAGCCTGTCCCGGCGGACGTCACCGCCTGCCGATACACGTGATCGGCGACGTCGCCGGCGGCGAAGACGCCCGGCACGCTGGTCGCGGTCGCGTTGCCTTCGCTGCCGCTTTTCACCCTGATGTAGCCGCCGGCCATGTCCAACTGCCCTTCGAAGATCTGCGTGTTCGGCGTGTGGCCGATGGCGATGAAGACGCCGTGGACGGGCAGCTCGTGCGTGGCGCCGGTCCGCGCGTCCTTGAGGCGCGCGCCGGTCACGCCGGAAGCGTCGCCGAGGATCTCGTCCAGCGTCTGGTGCCACGCGATGTGTACGTTGCCGCCGCTGCCGGTCTTGGCGAGCAGCCGATCGATCAGGATCGCTTCCGCGCGGAACTTGTCGCGGCGATGGACCACGGTCACGCGCTTCGCGATATTCGACAGGTACAGCGCCTCCTCGACCGCGGTGTTGCCGCCGCCGACCACCAGGACATCCTGGCCCTTGTAGAAGAAGCCGTCGCAGGTCGCGCAGGCCGACACGCCTTTGCCGGCGAACGCCTGCTCGGACGGCAGTCCGAGGTAACGCGCCGAGGCGCCGGTCGCGATGATCAGCGCGTCGCACGTGTATTCGCCGGCATCGCCATGAAGCCGCATCGGTTTGTCGTCGAGCTTGACCGAGTGGATATGGTCGAATACGAGCTCGGTCTCGAACCGCTCGGCGTGCTGCTGGAAGCGCGCCATGAGCTCCGGCCCCTGTACGCCCATCGCGTCGGCGGGCCAGTTGTCGACGTCGGTGGTCGTCATCAGCTGACCGCCCTGCGCGAGACCGGTGATCAGCACCGGCTTCAGGTTGGCGCGCGCGGCGTATACTGCCGCCGAGTATCCGGCGGGTCCGGAACCCAGGATCAGCAGGCGGGCGTGCTTCGTTGGCATGCAAATCTCGCTTTGCAAATCAGTCGATTCTACTTGAAGTGGGGACGCCTCCCGGCGACCCAACGTCTCACCGATTCGCGGACCACGGCGCCCTCGACCGCGCCCGTTCGGTGTATAATGCACCGCGTGAAGTTATATTCTCAACTCCATGTTTTTCAATAGGAAAGAGGCGGTCAATTTGCGTCGTACCGGAACCGCGGCGATGCGCCCTCCAGCCCCTGCCACGAGCCTGTCTCCGCGCTTTGCGCGCCTCGTGCGCGAATCGTGGTGGCTGCTCGTCGTCGCCGCCTTCGTCTGGCTCGCGCTCGTGTTGTGGACCTATACGCGCGACGATCCCGCGTGGTCGACGTCGGGCATCGGCGCACCCATCGCCAACAAGGGCGGCGTCGCCGGTGCGTGGCTTTCGGATCTTCTGTTCTATCTGTTCGGCGTTTCCGCGTGGTGGTGGGTCGTCGCCGGCGTCGTGCTGGTCGTCGCGGGTTACCGGCGCATCGGCCATCCCGAGCGCGCCAGCGAGCATCCGCTGGGCCTCGGCATCCTCGGCTTCGGTCTCGTGCTGCTGTCGAGCGCGGCGCTCGAGGCGCTGCGCCTCTACCGGCTGCCCGCATTGCTGCCGCAACGCGCCGGCGGCGTGTTCGGCGACGTCATCGGCAATGCCCTCGCGCGTCTCGCCGGCTTCAACGGTGCGACGCTCTTCCTGATCGTGCTTTTCGCGGTGGGCTGGTCGTTGTTCTCCGGGATGTCGTGGCTGAAGCTCATGGAGCGCATCGGCGGCATCCTCGAGGGCGGCATCGCCTGGCTCCGCCGGCGCGCGGAGGAGCGCAAGGATCGCGCCATGGGCGAGCAGGCGGTCGCGGTGCGCGAAGCGATCGTGCATGCGAAGCAGGACGTCGTCTTCCACGAGCCGGTCGTCGTCGTGCCGCCGGCGGTGGAAGTGCCGAAGTCGGAGCGCGCGGTCAAGGAGCGGCAGCGCCCGCTGTTCGTCGACATGCCGGATTCGCCGCTGCCGCCGCTCGCACTGCTCGACGACGCACCCGCGGCACACGAATTCATCAGCGCCGAGACGCTCGAATTCACCTCGCGCCTCATCGAGCGCAAGCTCGCCGATTTCGGCGTCGCCGTCCGCGTGCTGGCCGCGTATCCCGGACCCGTGATCACGCGCTTCGAGATCGAGCCCGCCGTCGGCGTCAAGGGCGCGCAGATCGTGAACCTGATGAAGGACCTCGCGCGCGCGCTGTCGGTGGTCAGCATCCGCGTCGTCGAGACGATTCCCGGCAAGTCGTGCATGGGACTCGAGCTCCCCAATCCGCGCCGGCAGATCGTGAAGCTGGTCGAGATCCTGTCTTCGCAGACGTACAACGACACGACCAGTCCGCTGACGCTGGCGCTCGGCAAGGACATCGCCGGCAAGCCGGTGATCGCGGACCTGGCCAGGATGCCGCACCTGCTGGTGGCCGGCACGACGGGCTCCGGCAAGTCGGTCGCCGTGAACGCGATGATCCTGTCGCTTCTGTACAAGGCGGAGCCGAAGCAGGTGCGCCTCATCTTCGTCGATCCGAAGATGCTGGAGCTGTCGGTGTACGAAGGCATTCCGCATCTGCTCGCGCCGGTCGTCACCGACATGAAGCTCGCCGGCAACGCGCTCAACTGGTGCGTCGGCGAGATGGAGCGCCGCTACCGGCTGATGTCGACGCTTGGCGTGCGCAACCTGTCCGGCTACAACGCGCGGGTGATCGAAGCCAAGAAGGCCGGCAAGCCGCTCACCAATCCGTTTTCGCTGACGCCGGAAGCGCCGGAGCCGATCGAGGAGATGCCGTATATCGTCGTCGTCATCGACGAGCTGGCCGATCTCATGATGGTCACGGGCAAGAAGATCGAGGAGCTGATTGCCAGGATCGCGCAAAAGGCGCGCGCGGCAGGCATCCATCTGATCCTCGCGACGCAGCGGCCGAGTGTGGACGTGATCACCGGTCTCATCAAGGCGAACATCCCGTCGCGGATCGCGTTCCAGGTCGCGAGCAAGGTCGATTCGCGGACGATCCTCGACCACATGGGCGCGGAAACGTTGCTGGGACAAGGCGATATGCTGTTCCAGCCGCCGGGTGTCGGCTATCCGTCGCGCGTGCATGGCGCGTTCGTCTCCGATGCCGAGGTGCACAAGGTCGTCGAGCACCTGAAGGCGCAGGGCGGGCCCCAATATCTCGAGGGCATCCTCGAGGGGACCGCGAATGGAAACGGCAACGGCGACGACGGCGTGAGCGTCGAAGGCGCCGACGCGGAGTCGGATCCGATGTACGACCAGGCCGTCGCGATCGTGCTGCAGACGCGGCGGCCCTCGATCTCGCTCGTGCAGCGGCATTTGCGGATCGGCTACAACCGCGCGGCAAGGCTGATCGAGCAGATGGAGCGCGCGGGCCTCGTGTCGCCGATGCAGACCAACGGCAACCGCGAAGTGCTGGTCCCCGCAGGCAAAGGAGAGGTGCGGTGATCGGCTCCGACGCTGGCAGGGTGTTGACGCTCGCGGTGGTGGCCGCGGCGGCCAATGCCGCGTTGGCCGGCCCGATTCTCGTCTACCGCGAAGGTGCTGCGTTCTGCCCCAGGGATCGCCCGGCGACGGCGCCGCGGATCAGCGCGGAGCAGGCGGCCGAACGCGCCAAGGCGCTTATGCCGAAAGAATTCTGCGGCCCCGACGACTGGGTGGATGGCTGCGACTACGACCCCGAATACGCCCTCGAGTCGTGGCGCGTCTACGTGCGGCAATGGAAGCGGATCGATGGCCGCAAGCAGTACGAGCCGCGCGAGCATTCGTTCGTCGTCCTCGATCCCGTTGGCAATTGCCTCGCCAACATTCCCGGAACGTGAGATCGGTCGCCATGAGGGAGCGTTCGCGCCGCGGGACCGCGCTCGCCGCGACGGTGCTGCTGCTCTGGGCAACCGCACCCGCGCATGCTTCGGGTCTCGCGCAGCTCAAGGCCTTTGTCGACGGCGCGAAGACCGGCCGGACGACCTTCCGGCAGTCGGTGCTCGCGAAAGGTGCGCGCGCGCCGCAGGTGAGTTCGGGCACGTTCACTTTCGCACGCCCGGGCCGGTTCCGCTGGTCGTACGAGACGCCGTACGTGCAGCTCATCGTCGGCGACGGCGCGAAGCTCTGGATCTACGACCGCGACCTCAACCAGGTCATCACGCACAAGCAGGACGTGTCGCTGGGCGCGAGCCCGGCGGCGCTCCTGTCCGGCGACAATGCCCTCGACCGCAACTTCGACGTCGTCGACGCCGGCGCGAGCGATGGCCTGGAATTCGTCGACGCCCGCCCGCGAGCGTCCGAAGCCGGTGTCGAGCACGTGCGCATCGGCTTTCGCGACAACCTGCCACGGACAATGGAATTGCGCGACACGTTCGGCAACGTCACCACGCTCGCGTTCGAATCGTTCGAGCGCAACGTCAAGCTCGATCCGGCGCAATTCGTCTTCGTGCCGCCTCCGGGCGCCGACGTCGTCGGCGACAAATAGGAATTGGGCGATCAGGGAAGCGGGATTCCCTTGTCGGCCATCACCCGCCGCGCGCGGTCCGGGTAGTCGGTGATGAGCCCGTCGACGTTCATCTCGATGAGCCTCGCCATGTCGCGCGGATCGTTGACGGTCCAGGGCAAGACCTTGATGCCGAGCGCATGCGATTCGGCGACGTTTGCTGCCGTCACGTTGCGCCAGAACGGCGACCAGGTGCTGCAGCCCGCGGCCTTGACGGTGCGCGGCAGCGAGCCTTCGTAGGCGCGAAGATCCAGGCCTGCGAGCCACGGGGAAGGCTTGTCCGACGCGCGCCGGACGGTGTCGTTGCCCTCGGTTTCGATCGTGAGGCAGACCGTCTCGATGTCGGGCGCCAGCTTCTTCGCGGCGACGAGCGTTCGCCAATCGAACGACTGGATCGTCGCTTCGCCGGCGAACCCGGCGCCCCGAATGGCATCGACCGTCAGCCGCGCGAACGTTTCGGCATCGACGGTCTCGCCCGCGTTGTCCGGCGTGATCTTGGTCTCGATGTTGAGGCGCGCCGGTCGGCTTCGCGCCTTCACCAGCGCAAAGACCTCGGCGAGGGTCGGAAAGCGCTCGCCATCTTCTGCTCGTTGCTCGGGGAACTGACGTGCGTAGGCGGTGGAAGGATCGAGACGCCCGATATCGTAGCGCTTGAGCTCCGCGAGCGTCAGCGTGTGAATGGGCGGGCCCTTGCCGGCGAGCCAGCGCCCGTCGGGCGTGCGCACGATGTCCGGGTTGAGAAATGGCTCGTGCGATATGACGAGGACGCCGTCCTTCGTCACTGCGAGATCGGTCTCCAGCGTCGTGACGCCGGTGGCGAGCGCGAAGGAGAACGCCGCCAGCGTGTTCTCCGGCCGCAGGCCCCGCGCGCCGCGATGCCCCTGCAGATCGAAGGCGATGGCTGGCAAGGCAACGGCGGCGGCAAAGAGCGCCAGGAGCGTTCGGTTCCGACGACTCATCGCGCCAGCCATTCACGCACGCGGGGATGGTCGAGCACCGCGCGGTTGACGATGAACTCCGGCGGCCGGCGCTCGAGCAGCTCGACGATGCTCGCGAGCCCCGTCGTCGCCATGTTGTGGAAGCATTCGTCGGTCCAGCAGAGCGAGTGCGGAGAAAGGATGACGTTGTCCATCGCCAGCAGCGGATTGTCGGCGACGACCGGCTCCTGCTCGAACACGTCGAGCGCGGCGCCGGCGATGCGGCCCGCGCGGAGCGCCGCGATCAACGCCGTTCTCGTCGACAACCGGACCGCGGGCGACGTTGACGAAATACGCGCCAGCTTTCATCTGCGCGAACTCCGGTGCGCCGATGAGATGGCGGGTCGTCTCGTCGAGGAGGCAGCAGACGACGACCCAATCCGCTTCCCGCAGCAGCGTGTCGAGACCAACCTTGCGGGCGCCGAGGTAGCCGAGCTCGATCGCATTGACGTTCGGATCAGCGGCGAGAAGCTTGAGGTCGAACACGCGCGCCATCCGCAAGAGTTCCTTGCCGATGCGGCCGGCGCCGATCACACCCAGCGTCCGTCCGGTAAGACCCATTCCCATGTGATCCATCCGCTCGTGCCAGCGGCCCTCGCGCGTCAGCCGATCCTTCAGGAACAGCTTGCCGGCGAGCGCGAGCACGAAGGTCAGCGCGATGGTCGCGACGGGACGCGGCATCGAGCTCGGCGTGTGCGTGACGAGGACGCCGGCGCGCGTCATCGCCGCCGACATCGACGGAGTCGTAGCCGACGCCATGGCGGGCGACGACACGGAGGCGGCAATCCGCCCGCGCGACGGCAGCCGCCGGCACCCGCGGAATGTTGACGTAGAGCGCATCGTATTGCGCCGCATGGTCGGCAGTGATCTCGGGCACCACCGCAGGGAGGTAGTCCCAATCGATCGCTTCGGCACCGTCGAGAATTGCAAGGGCAGCGCGGCCGAAGGCGGGCTCGCCGCGCGCGTTCAGGATGTCGCGGGTGAGACCCACGCGGAAGGTTTTCGCCACGGCGATCAATCCTTCGGCCGCTGCGCGTCGCGCAGCACTTGCAGGCCGTGCGCAAGCGCGCCCTGGAGCATCAGCGAGTCGATTCCGTACGCCAGCAGGCGGAATCCCTTGGCCGCGTAGTCGCGGGCCCAGTCGTCGTCGGTGGCGAGGAACGCCGCCGTCTTGCCATGCCGCGCACACGCGGCGACGATGCGCTCGACCGCGGCGAGAAACGTCGGATGCTTGAACTGCGCCGGAATGCCGAGGAAGTTGCTCAAGTCGAAATGGCCGAGCCACAGCGCATCGACCCCGGGCACCGCGGCGATCGCCTCGACGTTCGCGAGTCCCTCGGCGGTCTCGATCTGCGGGATCACCATCGTGCGCTCGTGCAGCGCGGCCATTTTCGTTGCGACGTCCCCGATCTCGTAGTCGTCATGCGCGAAGCCGAACGCGGCGCCGCGGCGTCCCAGAGGCGGATAACGCGTGCAGGACACGATATGCCGCGCCTCCTCGGCGCTGCCCACCATCGGCACCATCACGCCAAACGCCCCAACGTCGAGTGCGCGGGCGATGAACGCGTATTCGCCGCGGGGCACTCGCGCCATGGGGACGATGCCGAGGCCGCGGCACAATGCGAATTGGTTCTTCAGCGTCTCGAAGCCCAATCCCGTGTGCTCCATGTCGAACATCACGTATTCGGCGCCGGCGTTGCGGCAGATCTGGGGGAGTCCTGGCGAGAAGAATTCGAAGATCATCGCGCCGAACGCCGATCCGCCCGCGGCGAGCGTGCGCTTGACGGGATTGTCGCGGATCACGGCGTGATTCCGGTCGTCGGGATCGGCAGGGCGAACA
Organism: uncultured beta proteobacterium; assembly: GCA_963811685.1. Taxonomy (GTDB): domain Bacteria; phylum Pseudomonadota; class Gammaproteobacteria; order Burkholderiales; family Casimicrobiaceae; genus CAIWHR01. The sequence continues at coordinate 55,128 of CAWESK010000012.1, forward strand.
ACGCTTTCATGGAGGCACCGAAAATGCTTGATAATCGGGCGGACGCCGCCAATGTACGCTGCGCCGTCGCCGAGGGTCAACGCGATCCTCGCGCGCCGGAACGCTTCATCGCACGATCGTGACCGATCTTTTCACGCCCACCATCCCCGCGGCGCCGCTCGCCGACCGCCTGCGCCCAAAAACGATTGCCGAGGTCATCGGGCAGCGGCATCTGCTCGCGCCCGGCAAGCCGCTCGCCGTCGCGTTTGCCGCGGGCAAGCCGCATTCGATGATCCTGTGGGGGCCGCCCGGCGTCGGCAAGACGACCATCGCGCGGCTGATGGCGGATGCGTTCAACGCGGAATTCATCGCGCTCTCCGCCGTGCTGTCCGGCGTCAAGGACATCCGCGAGGCGGTCGCGCGCGCCGAGGCCATCCTCGCGCAGTCAGGGCGGCACACGATCCTCTTCGTCGACGAGGTGCATCGCTTCAACAAGGCCCAGCAGGACGCGTTCCTGCCGTTCGTCGAGCAGGGGCTCGTGACGTTCATCGGGGCCACGACCGAGAATCCGTCGTTCGAGGTCAACGGCGCGCTGCTGTCGCGCGCGGCGGTCTATGTGCTCGAGCCTCTGTCGGCGGAGGAGCTGGGGCAGCTGCTCGACCGGGCGCTCGCCGTCGCCGCGCCGCGGCTTGTCCTCGAGCCTGCCGCGCGCGATGCGCTGATCGGGTACGCGGACGGCGACGGCCGTCGCGTCGTCAATCTCGTCGAGTACCTCGTCACGGCTGCCGGCGAGCGCGCCGCGCCGGTCGACGTTGCCTTTGTCGAGGCGACGATCGCGCGGAGCCTCCGTCGCTTCGACAAGGGCGGCGAAGCGTTCTACGACCAGATCTCCGCGCTGCACAAGTCCGTGCGCGGCTCCAATCCCGACGCCGCGCTCTACTGGATGTGCCGGATGCTCGACGGCGGCGCCGATCCGCTCTACATCGGCCGCCGGATGATCCGGATGGCGAGCGAGGACATCGGGCTCGCCGACCCGCGCGCGCTGTCGCTCACGCTTGCGGCGGTCGAGACCTACGAGCGCCTGGGGACGCCCGAAGGCGAGCTCGCCCTTGCCGAGGCCGTGCTCTACCTGGCCGTCGCCCCCAAGTCGAATGCGGTGTACACGGCGTACGGCGCGGCGCGGGCGTTCATCAAGGACGACGGCTCGCGCCCGGTGCCGCTTCGTCTGCGCAACGCGCCGACGAAGCTCATGAAGGACCTCGACTACGGGAAGGGCTACCGCTACGCGCACGACGAAGACGACGCGTACGCGGCGGGAGAGCGCTATTTCCCCGACAACATGCAGGACGTGTCGTGGTACGAGCCGACCGACCGCGGGCTCGAGGCCAGGATCCGCGAAAGACTTCAAGCGTTGCGCGCGCGCGACCGGAAGGCCGGCGAAGAGCCATCGTGACCGCAGGCATTTGCTAAACTCCGGCGATGCTCGACATCAATCTGCTGCGCGCCGATCTTCCCGCGGTGGCCGCCGGACTGGCGCGCCGCGGCGTCACGCTCGACGCGGAACGTTTCGCCGCGCTGGAGCGCGAGCGCAAGGACATCCAGACGCGCACGCAGGACCTGCAGGCGAAGCGCAATGCGCTGTCGAAGCAGATCGGAGCGGCGAAGGGCAAGGGCGAGGACGCCTCCGTGTTGCTGGCGGAGGTCGCCGGCATCGGCGACGAGACGAAGAGCCTCGAAGGCGCGCTCGATCTCGTCCAGCGCGAGCTCCGCGCATTCCTGCTCGATCTGCCGAATCTCACGCACGAGTCCACACCTGTCGGCAGGTCCGAGGCCGACAACGTCGAGATTCGCCGCTGGGGAACGCCGCGAACGTTCGACTTTGCGGTGCGCGACCATACCGACCTCGGCGAGGCGCTGGGAGAGCTCGATTTCGCGACCGCCGCCAAGCTCTCGGGCGCCCGGTTTTCTTTCCTTCGGGGAGGGCTTGCCCGCATGCATCGCGCGCTTGCCCAGTTCATGCTCGACACGCATACGCGCGAGCACGGCTACACCGAGTGCTACACACCGTACATCGTCAATGCCGAAACATTGGTCGGGACCACGCAGCTGCCGAAATTCGAAGCCGACATGTTTTCGGTGCGCAAGGGAGGGCTGGAAGGGGAGGGCGAGCCGCTTTACCTTATCTCGACGTCCGAGATTTCGCTGACCAACACGGTGCGCGACGACATTCTGCCGGTGGAGCGCCTGCCGATCAGGCTCACCGCGCATACGCCGTGCTTCCGTTCCGAGGCCGGCAGCTACGGCAAGGATACGCGCGGGATGATCCGGCAGCACCAGTTCGACAAGGTCGAGATGGTGCAGATCGTGCAACCCGAGACTTCGTACGCCGTGCTGGAGGAGATGACGCGGCACGCGGAAACCATCCTCCAGCGGCTCGAGCTGCCGTACCGCGTGGTGGCGCTATGCACCGCCGATATCGGATTCGCCAGCGCCAAGACGTACGACCTCGAAGTCTGGCTTCCCGGGCAGAACACGTATCGCGAAATCTCGTCGGTGTCCAATTGCGAGGCCTTCCAGGCGCGGCGGATGCAGGCGCGCTTTCGCAACGCGCAGGGCAAGACCGAGCTCGTCCACACGCTCAACGGATCGGGCCTGGCGGTGGGGCGCTCGCTCGTCGCCGTAATGGAGAATTATCAGCGCGCCGATGGGGGGATCGATGTGCCGACGGTGCTTCAGCCTTACATGGCGGGTGCGGCCGTGATTGCCGCGATCGGTTAGGGCCGGAATTCTCGACGCAAAAAACCCGGGTTGGAGGATTTTCCCGTCGCAGCCCGGTCTTGGACTGGCGGGTGTTATCGCGTCGCCTGACGGCTCAAATCCATGGCGCCGTACCGCAGGCCCGTCGAACCGTACTGCGGGCGCCACACCTGGCGGGCCGAGGCGATCCCGTGGCTCAGTCCGGCCCCGTGCGGATAATCGCCCGGATCGAGGACGCGGCACTCGCCTTGGTAGCCGATGTCCGAGCATACGAGCCACGAACCCGACTCGATTCGCACCGACGCCGCCGGATGCCGGAAATACGTCCAGTCCATGTCCGGCGCGCGACCGTATTCGATCACCGCGGACGGACCGCCGAAATTCGCGTACTCGTAGACCACGGCCCGGCCTGGCGGCACCGCGACCACGGTAGCGACACGCTCTTCGACCGGTGCGATCACGTAGGCTGAGCGGACCTTGCCGCGAAGCTCGCCCAAGTCCTCGTAACGGCCCGGAGAATAGTCGAAGCAGGATCCGCGACCGCGCTCGCGATCGCACAGGCGCCAGACGCCGCCGCTGACCATCGCGGCATCGGCGGTGTCCTTGAAGTTCCGGCTATCCAGCTGATCGGCACTCGACGTCAATTCGACCGCGCGTATCAGGTGTCCGTCGTGTTGATAGAGGGTGATGCGGGCCCCGGTCGGAATTGGGACGGCGGACGCGACCGGTGCGGTGACGATCACCTGTCGAGGCTCCGGATTGACGAGGACCGTCGCCGGTGCCGGATTGATCACCACCGGCGCGGTCACCGGGCTTGTCGCCACCGTCGTCACGTCGGGAACGACCACCACGCGCGTGGACGCGGGTTGATAGTCGATCTGGCGCACCGATGCGACCAGGCTGTTGAGTTCCCCGCTCAGCCGACTGTAGCTGCCCGGAACGAGCTGCGCGCAGCGGCCGCGAAAATAGGGTTCGGTGCACGCTTCCCACGTGCCATCGCCGACAACGATCGACGACGCACCGTCATTGAAATACGAGCGAGCGAGGTTGGGCAGCGCTACCGTCGTCGTCGCGCTCTGGCCCTGGAAGGCGGGGCGCTCGTAGAGCGTGACCTGGCCCGCGAGCGCGGTCGCTGCCGCCAGCGACAGCGCACCCGCCACCGCCAATTGCAGTTTCCATCCTTTGCGTTTGCGCATTTGGAGTCCTCCGTTCAACTACCGGCGCGAAACACGTGCCGGTGCGAAGTTGGACGCCGGAGTTCCCGTGCGAGTTTGCACGTTGCCGCGGAATGCGAGGATGACCTTCGCAGCGCTCGGAAGATTCCTACGAGCGCTGGCCGCGATGTCTTACGAGGCGCCCGGTCAGGCGTCAATCGAGGCATTTCTCGACGGTCCACCCGTAGAGCCATTCGAGCGCATCGTAGAAGCGCTCGGGCGGGCGCCCCGCCCACATCGAGTTGCGCACCAGGCGCTCGACACCCTTGGCGTGGTAGATCCGGCCCATCTCGCGCGCCGAAATAATGAGACGGGCGCCGCGGACGACGCGCTTCGACTCGTACAGGCGAAACGCGCTTGCGAGCTCACCCTCGGTGGCTCGAAGGGCTTCGCGCAGCGTCACCGCGTCCTCGAGCGCGATGCACGCGCCCTGCGCCATGTATTGCAGCATCGGGTGCGCGGCGTCGCCAAGGAGCGTCGCCCGGCCTTCGCCCCAGCGCTCGACCGGATCGCGATCGGCCGTCGACCAGCGCTTCCACGAGCTTGGCTTGTCGAGGAGCTGCCGCGGGCGCTCGCAGATCTCGGTGAAGTACGACATGACCTCGTCGCGCGATCCTTCCCGCACACCCCATTCCTCCGGCTGCCGGCTGTGAAACGTGACGACGATGTTGTACTGATCGCCACCGCGCAACGGGTAGTGGACGAGGTGGCAGTTCGGTCCAACCCAGATTGCCGCGGCGTTCCACCGCAGGTCCTCCGGCATCTCGGCGTGCGGGACGAGCGCCCGGTAGACGACGTGCCCCGAGACACGGTGGCCATCGCCGATGAGGCGCTGGCGGACGACCGAATGCACGCCATCGCAGCCGACGACCGCGGCGCCTTCGCGGACGCCGCCGTGGGCGTCGACGAGACGCACGCCGTGGTCGTCGACGTGGACCTCGGCAATGCGCGCCGACGTGTGGATGCGGATGCCGGAGGCGAGCTCCACTTCCTCGTAGATCGACTGGTGGATGTCCGCGCGGTGGATGACCGCGTACGGATTGTTGAAACGGCGCCTGAATGCCTGTCCGACGGGAATGCGGGCGACCTCGCCGCCGTCGATCGCGTCCATCATCACGAGCTCGTCGGTGAATACGGCGCGGCCGCGCGCGCGTTCGCCCACGCCCAGCGCGTCCATCGCCGCAAATCCGTTGGGGCCGAGCTGGAGGCCGGCGCCGATTTCGCCGATCTCCGCCGATTGCTCGAACACCTCGACGTCGAATCCCTGCTGACTGAGGGCGAGCGCGGCGGCCATCCCGCCGATGCCGCCTCCCACGACGAGCACGGGCGCGGAGCGGCCGGTGCGACCCTTCATCGCCGACCCGGCGTCAGCGCTGCTCGAACACGCCGAGCTTGCGCTGCAGCGGCGATTCGTCGGCGGTGACGAGATACGCCGGAGCGCGGCTCGAGCGGTTCGCGAGCCGCACCGTAGCGAGACCCGGCGCGCAGAACGTGTCGGCGTGCTCGACCGTGAACCCCGCATCACCGACTTGCGCGTCGCCCGCGCCTTCGACCACGTGGAACACGCGCGCGGCCGAGGTGCGAGGCAGGGTGATCTCTTCGCCGGGGCGCAACAGCAACGCGGTGAAGGCGAGCGTGTTGAGACAATCGCCGCCCGTTTCCGGATTGACGTACGCTAGCTCGACCGGGATGTCGGGCGCGCAGCTCGTCGCGTACGCCTGGAGCGCTTCGCGCGTGCGTTGCCATTCGTAGCGCAGCAACGGATAAGCGCCGTGGGTCCGCTGGCCGTGCACGCGAGGCGCAAGGCCGCCCGCGCCGTACGCGAACTGCGCCGGATGCGCGGATTGCGCGGTCCCTTCGACGACGTACGAGACGTCGAGATACACCATCAGCGGCAGATCGAGCACGTCGAGCCACATCACGGGATCGCGGCCGTGGTGACGATGCTCGTGCCAGTGGCCGGTGGGCGTCAGGATGAGATCTCCCGGGGCCATCGGGCAGGGTTCGCCGTCGACCAGCGTCACCGCGCCTTCGCCCTCGACGACGACGCGCGCGGCGTTCGGCGTGTGCCGGTGGCTGGGCGCGGTCTCGCCGGGGAGGACGAGCTGCATGCCCAAATAGATCGTCGCCGATGCCTGCAGGTTGTCGAGGCCGCGCCCGGGATTGGCGAGCACCAGCACGCGTCGCTCGGCCTTGTCCATCGGTGTCAGTTCTCCGGCCCGCAGCAGCAGCGGCCGGATGGCGCTCCAGCGCCAGTGCGCGGCAATCGTGCTCGTCCGCGGCGCCTGCGGCGGAAGCAGCGCGCGCAGGCTGGGCCACAGCGGCACGAGATTCGCGCCCGCGAGCGCCGCCACGTAATCGCGGGGCAGCTCGTCGAGCGTGCCGAGAGGTTTCATGCGGGAGATGTTCTCGAGTGCGGTTGTGGCGCGGAATGCCGCGAATGTACTATTTCGGATGCGCACATTCAACAAGAGCGCGCCTGCAACGCGGATCTCGCGCCAAGCGCGGGCTTCGTCGAATGCCTTGAACAGACTCATCGCGAGCCAGCGATCGCGATCAAAGATCTCGCGTCGCATCGCCACGACGTGCATGATCGGAAAGATGCCGGTTTTCGCCGCATAGGCAACCTCGACGGCGCGGGAGTCACCGAATCAGCGCTGCGTTCATCGATGACATCCGGCGCGTCCGGTCCGATCTTTCGCCGATCTTTTCTTATATCATCACAAGATGCGACCATCGTCCCGCGCGAGTTGCCCCGAATGATGCCGCCGGCCGCCGATCCCGGGATCGTCGAGAAGCTCGTCTTCGCCAACCGCATCCTCTATCGCCATGGCGTGGTCGACGGCTTCGGGCATGCGAGCGCGCGCCACGACAGGTCGCCGGACCACTTTCTGCTCGCCCGCAACATGGCGCCTGCGCTGGTCCGGCGCGAAGACATCGTCACGTTCGACTTCGATGGCGCGGCGCTGGATGCGGGCGGCCGGCGCGTGTATCTGGAGCGCTTCATCCACGCCGAGATCTATCGTGCGCGCCCGGATGTCAACGCCATCGTGCACAGCCATTCGCCCAGTGTGATTCCCTTCGGGGTGACCCAGGAGCCGCTACGCCCGGTCTTCCACATGAGTGGGTTTCTCGGCGGGGGCAGCGCGTTGTTCGAGATACGCGACACGGCGGGCGATACCGACATGCTGATCAGCGATGGAAGGCTCGGTGCCGCGTTGGCCGCCGCACTGGGCCAGCAATCGACGGTGCTGATGCGCGGGCACGGCTCGACGGTCGCTGGGGCATCGATCGAGCAGGCTGTCTATCGAGCGATCTATGCCGAGGTGAACGCGCGGCTGCAACTACAGGCGAAGCAGTTGGGCGAAGTCACCTATCTCAGCGCCGGGGAGGCCACGAAAGCCGCGGCCGTAAATGACACGCAGCTGCCCCGCGTGTGGGAGCTGTGGACGCGCGAGATCGGCAGCATCGACTAGCGTGGAGCGGGACGCGCGTAATACTTGAAGAGCTCGTCCTGCTGCTCCTTGGTCAGCGGCGCGGGCAGTATAGAGGAGCTCGAGCGTGCCCGTCGGCGCGCTGCACTTTGTCCTACGTGAGACTCCTGCCGACACTGATGGAGCCACCGCAGGTTTCGCGCGAAAGTAGTTGTTGGCTTCATGACGGAGCCGCCGAAAGATGGAGGTCTCAATGAAGGTCCGCGAAATAATGACCCGCGACGTGAAGATCGTATCGCCGACGGATGATTTGCAGTCGGCCGCCCAATTGATGGAGAAGAACGATTTCGGAATGGTGCCGGTCGGCGAAAACGACCGGCTGGTCGGGATGTTGAGCGACCGTGACATCACGATTCGCGCCGTTGCGCGCGGCCTGGCGCCAGATCGCGCCAAGGTGCGCGAAGTGATGACCACCGACGTCAAATACGTCTACGAGGACGAATCGGTCGACGACGTGTCCCGCAACATGAGCTCCCTCCAGGTGCGCCGCCTGCCCGTGTTGAATCGTGAAAAGCGGCTGGTCGGCATCGTCTCATTGGGCGATTTGGCCCTCAAGGAGCCGCAGCCCGCGGGGGATGCGCTGCGATCGATCTCGGAGCACTCGCACCACTGACGCGCGAAGGCGGACGGGCCGCAGGCGGACGGCGGGCGCTGTCAGCGCATGTTCCCCGTGTGTCCGAGCGAGTAGCGCCCCGGCTGCGGCCACACGGTGAGTCCGTGCGGCTCGCGACCGACCGGAATCTTCTTCACCTCACCGCTGCCGGTATCGATCGCATACACGACATTGTCGTAGCGCCCCGACAGCCAGAGCGTCTTGCCGTCCGCACTGACGTTGCCCATGTCGGGGCTGCCGCCACCCGGGATCGGCCACGTGACGTCGATCTTTTGCGTCGCGAAGTCGATGACGGACACGCTGCCCTTGCCGTGGGGCAGCCCATGGATCTTGTTCGATCCGCGATTGGCGACGTAGAGCTTCGTGCCGTCGCGGCTCGGGTAAAGCCCGTGGGCGCCGACGCCGGTCGGGATGAAGCCCGTCTGACGAAATGACTCTCCGTCGACGATGTGGACGCCGTTCGACATCATGTCCGCGACAAAGAATGTCTTGCCGTCGGGTGAGACGCGAACGTCCTGCGGCATGCCTTTCCAGGTCGTGCAGATGACCTCGTCGCGGCCGTCGATGCCCTTGACGACCTGCGTGGGCAGGCCGGGCTTGATGAGCTGGATGTAACCGAGGACCTTGCGGTTGACGAGGTCGATCTTCGCCACCGTGCCCGTGAACTCGCAGGTGAAGATCGCAAAGCGGCCATCGATCGAAAAGTCGGCATGATTGATGCCGCCGCAGCGCGGCACGTCGAGCGAGGATTGGATCGCCATCGTCGCGGGGTCGCGGAAGTCAAGCCGCTTGAACGATTCGGCGACGACGATCGCCGATTTGCCGTCCGGCGAGAAATACATGTTGTACGGATCCTCGACCGGGATCGGCTTGCCGGCTTTGCCGGTGCGCGGATCGATAGGCGTGAGGCTGCCGACCTTCGTATTCTCGGCATTGTTGGCGACCCAGAGCGTGCGCATGTCCCACGAGGGCACCACGTGCTGCGGGTTGAGGCCCACGCGGAACTTGTCGATCACCGTGAGCGTGTCCTGGTCGATGACATACACGTCGTTCGACTGCAGGTTGGGCACGTAGACGCGCCGGGGGTCACCGGCGACCGCGGAGCTCATCTTCGACGCGGCGATCTCGCTGTACAGATTGGCGGGATCGACGACCGGCGGCATTCCGGGAATCGTGGCCACCGCGGGCGGCGGCGTGACGAGCGACGTTCCCGGACCTTCCGCGGCGACCACGGCGGCGGCTATCACAAGTCCAACGAGGGTGAGAACGAGAAGGCGCTGCCGGCGTTGCGGGGTCACGAAGATTCCAGGCGGGATAGTGTCGAGGGGGAAGTCACCGCGCCGAGCATATCAGCGTTGGGCGATAGCTTTGCGAATTGCATCGACGGTCCGGGCGACGATCATGTCGACACCGATCTTGCCGAGCTCGGCGCTCGCGCGGCGGGGATCTCCGTAGACACCGTCGGCGGCCGTGAGTTTCGCGCCGGCCTGGAGGCGAGCGCTGCGCACGAGGGTGGGGTCGGCAGCGAGCGCGAGTGACGTGTCGGCGAGGCCCGCGTGGGTGCCGATTTCGTCATCGCCGTAGCCGCGCTCCTTCAGCGCCTGGCCGTACGATGTTCCTGCCACCGCATAGTAGTCGACGATTGCATGGGCGCGCGTGTTCGTCGTCTTCCATTCGCCGTTGAGGCGCGCCGCCGCGACTTGCAGGTCCTTCTGGTACCTGCCGTGATCGCCGAGAAACACGATGTCGCGAAAGCCGGCCTGCCGGAAGCTTCGCGCCGCGGATTCGAGGACCGCCTCGAACGCCGCATCGGAAACGGCGATCGTGCCGGGGAAGCGCATGTGACTCGCGCTTTCGGGCGTATACGCGATGACCGGCGCCACGAGGGCATTGCCGAGCATCCCCGCGATCTTCTCGGCCAGCACCCTGACGCGGACATTGTGCTTGCCGAGCACCATGTGCGGGCCGTTCTGCTCGGTGCCGCCGATCGGGACGAGGATCGTGGTCGCGCCGCCGGAAATCCGGTCGCGCAGCTCGGTCCACGTGAGATCCTCGAGCGTGACGCCGGCGCGCGGTGTCTGCGCGGCGGCGACGGGCGCCAGCAACAGCAGACCGAGAATCAGCGCATGCGCATGGAATTTCATCGCGATATTTTAGGGCATCGGGGCAACGGTCAGTTCTTCGGAGGGGGCGGCGGATCGGCGGGCTCGCGTTCCGGGGCGTCGGCGAACAGGCGCAACCGTGGCTGGAGCGGGTCCTGCTGCGCGAGCAGCACGTCGTAGTAACCGCGCACGCGGTCGACAAAGGCGACGGGCATACCGCCGCGCGCGTAGCCCAGCTTCGCATTTTCATAGTGCTCGGGAAGCGCCAAAAGCGGCAGTGCGCGCTTGACGTTGGTCCAGTGATCCGGATCGAAGCCCTGCCGCTGCGCCAGCACGCGCGCGTCCTCGAGATGGCCAAGGCCGATGTTGTAGGCGGCCAGCGCAAGCCAAGTGCGGTCCGGCTCCTGGATGCGCGCCGGCATCTTGTCCTTGAGGTCGCGGAGGTACCGCGCACCGGCGAGCACGTTCTGCCCAGGGTCGAGCAGGTTGGTGACGCCGAGGCGCCGCGCCGTGTCCTCGGTGATCTGCATGAAGCCGCGCACGCCGGTTTCGCTCGTCGCGCCGGGATCCCATTTGGATTCCTGGTAGGCGAGCGCGGCGAGCAGCCGCCAGTCGATCCCGGTCTTCTCCTGCGCATCGCGAAAGAGCTGCCGGTATTGCGGGAGAACGCTGCGAACGCGTTCGTGCAGCCCGCTCGCGTCGAGTCGCTGGAATTGCTTGAGATCGGGCACGTAACGCTCGATCAGGCGCTCGAGCGTACCGTCGCGGCTGACCCTGGCGATGAACTTGTCGAGATCGGCGGCAAGCGCCGGGAAGCGCGCCGGCACCGCCCAGGCGTACTGGCGCTTGCCACCGGCCGAGAAGGCAACGTCGAAATCGAGATAGACGTTGCGCGCCGTCAGCGCGGCCAGCGATTCGGCGATCGCGTAGTCTGCTTCGCCATCCGACACGCGCGCGATGAGCTCGACCGGTGAGGCCTGCGGAACGAACTGCCAGCGAACCGCCGGATGCGCGGTGCGCGCGGACTCGATTTCGGGCTCGAGGCCCGGGATGTCGGAAAAAGCGATCAGCTCACCGTCGAGATCGCTCCAGTTCGCTGGCTTGAAGCCGTCGGTGTTGTAGATCAGGACGGGCTCGATCGTGTAATAACCCTGCGTCCATGACGACGGCGCGGCGCCGACCCGGGTGGAATCCGGCGGGAGGCCCGCAGAGGCTGCGGCCGCGGGGGAGCGCCTCCGAGCGCGTCGGCGACAAAGGCCGCAGCAGGCCGCCGGCGCCGATGTGTCCGTCGCCGTCGTCGAGCGCCGCCAGGAGCTTCGCCACGTCGTCGACGGGGATGAAGCGAACCGCGAGCTTCTTCTCGGCGGCATAAAGGCGGAGCAGGTCGACGTCGAGACCTTCGATCTTGCCCGCGGGGCCCGGGAAGTACACGACCGGCGCCGGGCGCACCAGCACGACCAGCTCCTTCGCGTGCTCGGGCGTGCCAAGGCGCGAGCGCGTGACGACCGGGGGCGGCTCGATGAAGGTGAAGAGCGCGAACGCCGCCGCGGCCGCGACGGCAACACCTGCGGCAACGAGGACAATGCGGCGCGAAGATCGCACTTGCGAATCGATAGCGGCACAGGCGAAGTGAGGACGATGCGGCGGATTATAGCGAGGGCGCCGCGCGCGCCGGATGCCGGCGTCGCCGCGGCAGGTACGCAGTGCCCCGCAGCGCAGCTTGCCGCAAGCGGCGCTTTTCGCGGATAATCCACTCCTTGCGCATTTGGCGCCACCGATCAACGGCGGGTCGCCCCGCATTGCGGCGTCGTGAATCTGGTCAGGTCCGGAAGGAAGCAGCCACAGCGATTAGCCTCAAGTGCCGGGGGAACGGCTCGCCACCCCATGCTCTTTCGCGCCCGTTGGGCTTGATGCTTCGTTGCTCGCCGACTCGAACGCTCATGTACGTCCATGTACATTGCGCGTTCTCGTCGGCTCGCGCCTCGCCTGAAGCCCAACAGGACGCGAAATAGCCGTGCGTCAGCGCCGGCAACCAGGTGCGCTTGTTGATTCGGTGTTGCAATCGGCAGATCTGACGGCAAATAGGCCGAGGCTTCGTTCGGCGCCGAACGCAAGAACCGGAAGCCTGACGCTTGACCCGGAAGCTGGACGCTTGATCCGATGACCTACCAGGCTCTCGCCCGCAAATGGCGGCCGAAGACGTTCGCCGAGCTGGCGGGGCAGGAGCACGTCGTCACCGCGCTGACCAACGCCTTGACGCGCGGCCAGCTGCACCACGCGTACCTGCTCACCGGCACGCGCGGCGTCGGCAAGACGACCATTGCGCGCATCCTGGCGAAGAGCTTGAACTGCATCACCAACGGCGTGACCGCGACGCCCTGCGGCACCTGCGCGGCCTGCGTGGATATCGATGCCGGCCGCTTCGTCGACTTGCTGGAGCTCGACGCCGCGTCGAATACCGGCATCGACAACATGCGCGAGATCCTCGACAACGCGCGCTACGCACCCACGGTCGGCCGCTACAAGGTCTACCTGATCGACGAAGTGCACATGCTGTCGAAGGCGGCGTTCAATTCGATGCTGAAGACGCTCGAGGAGCCCCCCGAGCACGTGAAGTTCGTGCTGGCGACGACCGACCCGCAGAAGATTCCCGTTACGGTTCTGTCGCGTTGCCTGCAATTCAATCTGACGCCGTTGCCGCAGCCGCTGATCGTCGACCGCCTGGCCGCCATTCTGGACGCGGAAGGGATTGGCGCCGACGCCGCGGCGCTCGCGCTGATCGCGAAGGCCGCCCACGGATCGATGCGCGACGCGCTGTCGCTGCTCGACCAGGCGATCGCCTATGGCGGCGGCGATGTTCGCGAGGCGCCGGTGCGCGCGATGCTGGGTGCCGTCGATCGCGATTACGCATATCGCATCGCCGATGCGCTCACCGCCGGTGACGGCCCCGCGCTGATCGCCGAAGCCGATGCGTTGGCGGCACGGGGCGCCGCATTTGCGCCCGCGCTCGAGGAGCTCGCGTCGCTGTTCCATCGGATCGCGGTCGCGCAGACCGTGCCGCAGGCGATCGACACGATGGACGACGGCGCGCGTATCTCCGCGCTGGCCGCGTCGATGGCGCCGGAAAATGTCCAGCTCGCCTATCAAATCTGCGTTCAGGGTCGCGCCGACCTTGCGCTTGCGCCGGACGAAGCGACGGGTTTTTCGATGACGCTGCTGCGGCTCCTCGCGTTCGAGCCCGCGCGCGGGAGTGCGCCCGACGCCGTGTCTCCGGTGCGCGCCGACTGCTCCCGCCAGCGCGGACCGACGCCAAGCGCCGCGCCGCCGCGCGCTTCCGGTGCGGCGGCAAGCGTGGCGGTGGTCGCAGCCCCGCCTGCCGAAGCGCGCGCGACCGTCACGCTGCCCACCGACGTTGCGGAGTGGCCCGCGTTCGTTGCCTCGCTCAAGCTGCCGCCAATCGCGGCGCAACTGGCTGCGCAAACCGAGCTCAAGTCGGTTGCGGGCAATGTTCTCACGCTCGCGCTGCCGGCGGCGCACAAGCATCTCGCGGACAGGGCGTACTCGGACAAGCTCAAGCTCGCGCTCGACCAGGCGACGGGCCGCAAATGGCTGCTGGCGTTCGAGGTCGGCGCGGTCGCGGAGAGCTCGCTCGCGGCGCAGGAAAAGCGCGCGCGCTCCGAGCAGCAGGCGAAATCCGAAGCCGCGTTTCGCGACGAGCCGTTCGTGCGCGACGTGCTCGAGCGCTTCGACGCCAAGATTCGCCCCGACTCGATCAAACCGGTCTCGTGAGGAGCACGCCGCCATGATGAAGAACCAGCTCGCCGGGCTCATGAAGCAGGCGCAGCAGATGCAGGACAACCTCAAGAAAGCGCAGGACGAGCTCGCGCAGATGGAGGTCGAGGGCCAGTCGGGCGCCGGCCTCGTCAAGGTCGTCATGACGTGCAAGCACGACGTCAAGCGCGTGACGATCGACCCCTCCCTCATCAGCGAGGACAAGGACATGCTCGAGGACCTCGTCGCGGCGGCCGTCAACGACGCCGTGCGCCGCGTCGAGACTGCCACGCAGGAGAAGATGGCGGGCCTGACGATGGGCATGCCGATGCCGCCCGGGTTCAAGCTCCCGTTCTGACGGATGTCCGTCCGGCCACGCGATCCGACTGCGGTTGCGGCGTTCGAGCCCGTCTCCGGCCTCGATGCGCTCGCCAAGGCACTGCGCTGCCTGCCCGGCGTCGGGCCGAAGGCCGCGCAGCGGATGGCCCTGCACCTATTGCAGCACGATCGCGACGGAGCGAGGCGCCTCGCGAGCGCGCTGACCCATGCCGCCGAGCATGTCCGCCACTGCGAGCGCTGCAACACGTTCACCGAGGATGAAGTCTGCGCGCTGTGCCGCTCGGGCCGGCGCGATCCGGCGCTGCTGTGCGTCGTGGAGACGCCGGCGGATCTGTTGATGGTCGAGAATACGCAGGCCTATTCCGGCCTCTATTTCGTGCTGATGGGGCGCCTGTCGCCGCTCGACGGCATCGGTCCGAAGGAGATCGGGCTCGAGCGACTGATCAAGCGGGCGACCGACGGGGTCGTCCGCGAAGTCGTGCTGGCCACCAATTTCACGAACGAAGGCGAGGCGACCGCGCACTACATCGGCGAGCTCCTCGCGGCGCGCGGGCTGCAAGTAACGCGGCTCGCCCGCGGCGTGCCTGTCGGCGGCGAGCTCGAATACGTCGACAGCGGCACGCTCGCCGAGGCGCTGCGCGAGCGGCGAGCGCTGGGCACCTGATCCGTATGCTGCCGGGGCCCCAAAAGCCATTTTCGCTACAGGGCCATGGACGATGCGGAAGGTGCCGGTATACACTGTCCGCAAAGGGTGAACGGTGCGGCCGCGTCCTACAGCACCGACCCACCAACATGACGTCTGGGGTTCAATAAGACTGCCATCCCCGGCACGGCGCAACGACGCCACTTCACTTGGAGGAGCCAATGTCCCGCAAACTGCCTGTTTTGGCGAAAGCCGAAAGCACCGCCGCACCCCGTTCCCGTCGCAAATTCCTCAAGGCTGCCACCGGTGTCGCCGCCGGCACCGCGACCCTGGGCTTCCCGATGATCGCGAAGTCGCAGGCGCCGATCGTCTGGCGATTCCAGAGCACCTGGCCCGCGAAGGACATCTTCCACGAATATGCGCAGGACTACGCGCGGCGCGTCAACGAGATGTCCGGCAACCGGATGAGGCTTGACGTGCTGCCGGCGGGCGCGGTGGTCGGCGCCTTCGGGATGCAGGATGCCGTCAGTACGGGCGTGCTCGATGGCGGCCATGGGGTCTGCGCCTACTGGTATGGCAAGAACAAGGCCTTTTCGCTGTTCGGAACGGCGCCGTCGTTCGGGTGGAGCGCCAACGACCTCCTCGGCTGGTTCTACTACGGCGACGGGCAGGCGATGTACAACGAGCTCATCAACGACATCCTCAAGGTCAATGTCGTCGGCTGGCTCACGGGTCCGATGCCGACGCAGCCCCTCGGCTGGTTCAAGAAGCCGATCACCGACGTCGCGCAGTTCCAGAAGCTCAAGTACCGCACGGTCGGGCTGGCAGCTGACCTGATGAACGAGCTGGGCGCGTCGGTCACGATCATCGGCGGCCCGGATATCGTTCCATCGATGGATCGGGGTGTGCTGGATGCGGCGGAATTCAACAATCCGTCGTCCGACCTGGCGCTTGGATTCCCCGACGTCTCGAAGGTGTACATGGTCCAGAGTTTCCATCAGGACATGGAGTGCTTCGAGATCATCTTCAACAAGGCCAAGTACAACGCGCTGCCGAAGGAGCTGCAGGCCATCCTGAAATACTCGGCGGAAGCCGCGTCGGCCGACATGTCGTGGAAGTGGCAGAAGCGCTACCCGGAGGACCTGGTCAAGATCGAGAAGATGGGCGTCAAGGTCTACGAGACGCCCGTCTCCGTTCTGAACGCGCAGCTCGCCGCGTGGGACAAGGTCCTGGCGAGGCTCTCGCAGGAAAACAAGTTCTTCGGGCGGGTCATCGATTCGCAGAAGGCGTGGGCCAAGACGGTCGTCGGCTATAAGGCTCAATTCGAATCGCCTCGCGAGCTCGCGTCGAAACACTTCCTCGGACTGAACCGGGCCTGAGGTTCGACCGGACACGGCCTTCGCCACCATGACGTGATCGGCGCTGCATGCCGATCGCCACGGGACGGCGAGGCCGTGTCTGGCGCAGTGCGCGGCACGTTCGACGCGCAAAGCGACGTGCGGCTTCGTACCGTCGAACGTGTCGTCCGCAGCGGGCGGACTGCGGCTTGGGAGGATCCATGCAGCGCTATCTGTTGTCGATCGATGACCTGAGCGCCTGGGTCGGCAAGATCTTCTCCTGGTGCATCCTCGGCCTTACGGCGGTCACGTGCTACGACGTCGTGTTGCGCTACGTGTTCAGCGCGCCTACGGGATGGGCCTACGACACCGAGTACATCCTGTACGGCACGCTGTTCATGATGGCGGGCGCCTACACGCTGTCGCAGGACGGGCACGTACGCGGCGACTTCATTTCGCGGATGCTTCCGTTCAAGGTCAGGGCCTCGATCGAGCTCGCCTGCCTGATCCTGTTCTTCTTTCCGGCGATGCTCGCGCTCCTTTATTCCGGCTGGGACTTCTTCCACATGTCGTGGCTGCAGAACGAGCACAGCGCGTCGAGCCCGACGGGCCCGGCGATCTGGCCGTTCAAGGGGATCATTCCGCTCGCCGCGATATTCATGCTGCTGCAGGGCACCGTCGAGACGGTCCGAACTGCGTCGTCGCGCTCAGGACCGGCAAGACACCGCAGCGCCGGCGTGACGTCGAGGAGCTGGAAAAGGTGATCCTGGAAGAGGCTGAGGCCGGCAAGACGGCCGCCGAGATCCTGCAGGACGTCGAGCACCACGGAGAAAAGCAATGACCGATCCCCAAGTCGGCGTCCTGATGATGTGCATGTTCATCGTCACGATCTTCCTGGGGTTTCCGATCGCCTTCACGCTGATCGCGCTCGCCGTGTTCTTCGGCTACTACGCGATGGGCGACAACATCTTCCAGCTTCTCGTGCAGCGTGCGTTCGGCGTGATGTCCAACGACGTGCTGATCGCGGTGCCGCTGTTCCTGTTCATGGGTTACATGGTCGAGCGGTCGAACATCCTCGACCGACTCTTCCACAGCCTCCAGGTGTCGGCGAAGCGAATCCCGGCGTCGCTGGCGGTCGCGACACTCGCCACCTGCGCGCTGTTCGCGACGGCAACGGGCATCGTTGGCGCTGTCGTCACGTTGATGGGGCTGCTCGCGTTTCCGGCGATGCTGAAGGCCGGTTACGACACGAAGCTGTCGGCTGGCGTCGTGGCGGCGGGCGGCTGCCTCGGCATCCTGATTCCACCTTCCATCATGCTGATTCTTTACGGCGCGATGGCCAGCACGTCGGTCGTGCGCCTGTACGCCGGCGCATTCCTGCCCGGCTTCCTGCTCGCCACGCTGTACATGATCTACGTGATCGGGCGCGCGATGCTGAACCCGAAGCTTGCTCCGAAGCTTCCCAAGGAGCAGACCGACATGCCATTCTGGCAAGTCGTCAAACTGCTGACGACGTCCTTCTTCCCGTTGGCGTTCCTGATTCTCAGCGTGCTGGGCGCCATCCTCTTCGGCCTCGCCACCCCCAACGAGGCGGCCGCCTTCGGCGCTTTCGGGTCCATCGTGCTGGCGATCGGGTACCGCCAGTTCAATCTGCAACGCCTGAAGGAGGCGGTCTTCCTCACCGCGCGCACGGCCGCGATGGTGTGCTGGCTGTTCGTCGGCTCGTGGTCGTTCTCGTCGGTGTTCTCGTATCTGGGCGGCCAGGGCGTCGTCGAAAACTTCATCCTCAGCCTGAACATGACACCCGTGACGTTCATGCTGCTCACCCAGTTCATCATCTTCCTGCTGGGCTGGCCGCTCGAATGGACCGAGATCATCATCATCTTCGTGCCGATCTTCCTGCCGCTGCTGCACCACTTCAACATCGATCCCGTGTTCTTCGGCGTGCTCGTCGCCCTCAACATCCAGACATCGTTCCTGACACCGCCGATGGCGATGGCGTGCTACTACCTGAAGGGCGTCGCCCCGAAGCACGTGACACTGAACCAGATCTTCGCGGGCGCGCTGCCCTTCGTCTTCATGGTGTTCATCACGATGTTCCTGGTCTATGTCTTCCCGCAGATCGCCATGTGGCTGCCGGACTACATCTACAGCAGGCAATGATCGAATAATGCGGCAGCGGGGCGTCGGCCCCAGCATTGCGGGAGCGCGTGGGTCAGGAGTACCCTGAGCGGAACGCCGCGATGCGGCGAGTTGCCAGGAGGGAACCATGCTCGTCAGCCAAATCCTGCGCATCAAGGGCAACGTGCTGTATACGACGCCGCCGGAGGCCGCGGTGCTGTCGGCGGTGAAGGTGATGGCGCAGCACGACATCGGCTCGCTGGTCGTGATGGACCACGGACGCATGGCCGGCCTCGTCACGTTCGCCGAAGTCCTCCGGGCGCTCGCCGACCGCGAGGGCACCGTCGGGGCGCTCACGATCGCCGAGATCACGGATCGCGATCCGTTGACCGCGAAGCCGTCCATCGACGTCAATGAGCTGCGGCGAATCATGCTCGAGCGCCACGCGCGCTACGTGCCGGTGCTGGACGGTAGCATGCTGCTCGGCGTGGTGTCGTTCCACGACGTCGCGAAAGCGGTCCTCGAGGAGCAATCGCTCGAGAACCAGGCGCTGAAGAGCTACATCAGCGACAGCCTCGGCCGTAGCGACGCGAGGCGGCGAGCCGCGAGCGGCGCGCGGCCGATCCTCAGCCCTGCAAGATGAAGATCGCCGGGCGCTTCGCGTAACGCGTGAAGTCGCGTTCCTTCCATTCGGACACCGCGCGCGAGTCGACGGTTTCCGATGCCAGGGTGAGGTCGGCGGCGACGCAGAGCCGCGTCGACGGCCTGCAGGTGGCGACTATGGCGGCCAGAAGCGCCTCGTTCCGATACGGCGTTTCGATGAAGAGTTGCGCGTGGCCGGTGCGCCGGGAGTCTGCTTCGAGGGCGCGCAGCGCCTCCGCGCGGGCGGGCGGCTTCACCGGCAGGTACCCGTGGAAAACGAATCCCTGGCCGTTCATCCCCGAGGCCATCAGCGCGAGCAGCACCGACGACGGTCCGACGAGCGGCACCACGGCAATCCGCTCGCGGTGCGCAGCGGCGACGACCAGCGCGCCCGGATCCGCGACCGCCGGGCAGCCGGCGTCCGACAGGAGCCCGAGGTCGTTGCCCGCGCGTGCGGGGGCGAGCAGCTCCCCGACGTAGGCGGGCGACGGATTCGTCGCCGATCTCCGCCATCGCGATCTCGCGTAACGGTAGCGCCGGGTCGATCGATTTCAGGAAGGCGCGCGCGGGTTTCGCGTTTTCGACGATGAAGTGTCCGAGGCGCCGTGCGATGGCGATCGTCCGCGCCGGGAGCACGTGCTCCGGCGGGACGAGGCCGAGCAGGTTGGGGACGAGATACAGCGTTCCGGCCATCACGCGTCAATCGCTTGGCGCGAGCACGGGCACCCCGGCATCGCGCAACATCGAGGTCAGCCGGATCAGCGGCAGGCCGATCAGCGCGGTCGGATCATCGCTTTCGATCGCCTCGAACAACGCGATTCCGAGGCCCTCCGATTTCACCGCTCCCGCGCAGTCGTAGGGCCGTTCACGATCGAGGTACGCGTCGATTTCGCCCGCGGCAAGACGGCGAAAGGTGCTGCGCACGTCGACCAGTGCGCTCGCGCAGCGTCCGGAGGTGGTATCGAGGAGGGCGATCCCGGTGTGAAACACGACCGTCCGCCCCGAAAGGAGCGTCAGCATCGCGCGCGCGCTGGCGCGGTCCCCCGGCTTGCCGATCGGCTGCCCGTCGCAGTCGGCGACCTGGTCCGAGCCGATGACAAGGCTCCCGGCAGGCGGTGCCGCGACGCTGCGCGCCTTGACCTCGGAGAGGCGGAGCGCCGTTTGCGCGGGAGTCTCGGCGGGTGCCGGCGTTTCGTCCGCGTTCGGCGCAACGACGGTGAACGCAAGCGCAAGGCGTTCGAGGAGGGCGCGCCGGTACGGCGAAGTCGACGCCAGCACGAGCGGTCGCTGCACGGCAAGCTGGGGGTTGATTGTTGTTTTTTCTGGCATTTTTGACACTCGCGTCGAGTCGAGCTATTATCTTATGTTTTAGCCGGCCACCCCAAGCACAGCGTAAGGCGGGGGCGCGCAGGCGACGGCGGCAACAGGACGGAGGCGGAACATGACGGGGCGGCAGCCGACGAAACCGCGCGCGGCGGTGCGGCGCGACGGCTCGTTCGACGCCTTCGACATGGCCGCGCGGCAGCTCGAGCTCGATGGGACGATCCGCGCGGTCGAGCTTGCGCGCGTGGTGGACCAGCTCGCGGCGTCGGCAGGGACGGCAAGCGGCGATCCGGACGAAGGCGGCGTCATCGCCTGGCAGATCGCCGGTACGACGGACGTGCTGGGCCGGCCCGCGCTTGCGGTAAGCCTCGACGGCACGGTGACGCTGGAGTGCCAGCGGTGCCTGCGGCCCTTCTCGTGGCCGGTCGCGCAACGGACGTTGCTGCTGCTCGCGCGCGACGAGCGGGAGCAGGCGATCCTCGACGAGGACGACGATCGCGAAGTCATCGTCGCCGCGCTGCCGCTCGATCCGCGGGTGCTGGTGGAAGACGAATTGTTGCTGACGCTGCCGTTCGCGCCGCATTGCGAGCGAAGCGATTGCGTGACGGAAGGATTGCAGGATGAGCGCGGCGTGGCGGCGCAAGCCTCGCCGTTCGGCGCCTTGGCGGCGCTCAAGTCCCGTCCAGGAAGAAAACCGAAAGCCTGACCGCCAGCGAGCGGTCGCGAGATGAACGCAGCGAGAATCGATAGGAGAGAACCATGGCTGTCCAGCAGAACAAGAAGTCGCCGTCGAAGCGCGGGATGCACCGCGCCCATGATTTCCTGACGGCGCCGTCCCTCGCGGTGGAGCCCGTCACGGGCGAGGCGCATCTTCGCCACCACATCAGCCCCTCGGGCTATTACCGCGGGAAGAAGGTCGTCAAGACCAAGGCGGACGAGTAACGCGCTTTTTGCGGCCGCGCCGAAGGTCCGTGCGGCCGCGGGTCGCGAGCAGGTAAACTGCCGCCTTCGCGGTGCGCGCCGGGTCACGGTCGCGCGCCATTCTCCGTCCACCACGGGCAATTTCCCGATTCCGACATGCCGGTCACGGTAGCCGTCGATGCGATGGGGGGCGATCACGGGCCGTCCGTCACGCTGCCGGCAGCGCTGCGGTTTCTCGAGGAAACGCCGGACGCGCGAGTGATCCTCGTCGGCCAGGAGGGTCCGCTCAAGGCGGCCATGGCCAGGCAGAAATCGCAAGCCGCCTCGCGCGTCACGATCCATGCCGCCAGCGAGATCGTGGAGATGCACGAGCCGCCGGCGGACGCGTTGCGGAGGAAGAAGGATTCCTCGATGCGCGTTGCCGTCAACCTGGTGAAGGACGGCGTCGCGCAGGCCTGCGTCTCGGCCGGCAACACCGGCGCGTTGATGGCGATCTCGCGCTTCGTGCTGAAGATGCTGCCGGGGATCGACCGTCCCGCCATCGCCTCGCAGCTCCCCACGCGCACCGGCACGACCACCGTGCTCGACCTCGGCGCCAACGTCAACTGCACGCCCGAGCAGCTCGTGCAATTCGCGGTCATGGGGACGGCGCTCGCGGCGGTCGACGGCATCGAGCGGCCGACCGTGGGCCTTCTCAATATCGGCGAGGAGGACATCAAGGGCAACGACGTCGTGAAGGCCACCGCCGAGCTGCTCAAGATCTCGGGCCTCAATTTCTACGGCAACGTCGAGGGCAACGACATCTACAAGGGAACCACCGACGTCGTCGTGTGCGACGGCTTCGTCGGCAACGTGACTTTGAAGGCGTCGGAGGGCCTCGTCACGATCCTGTACGAGTTCCTGAAGACCGAGTTCACGCGCAACCCGTTGCGCAGGCTCGCCGCGGTGCTGGCCTATCCGGCGCTGATGGCGTTCAAGCGCCGGGTGGATCCACGCCGCCACAACGGCGCGACGCTGGTGGGGCTCATGGGCGTGGTCGTCAAGAGCCACGGCAGCGCCGACGCGCTGGCATTCAAGTTCGCGCTGAAGAAGGCTTATGCCGAGGCGTCGCACGGCGTCCTCGACCGGATCGCCCAGCGCATCGCGGCGATGCCCGTGCGCGACGCTGCCGCGGCGGGTCACGAAGCGCCCGCGGCGGCGGCCAATGTCATGCCCGATGCATAGCCGCATCGTCGGCACCGGCAGCTACCTGCCGTCGCAGGTGCTCACGAACGCGGATCTCGCCCGGCGCGTCGACACGAGCGACGAGTGGATCGTCGCGCGCACCGGCATCCGCGAGCGGCGCATTGCCGCGCCTGCCGAGCAGACGAGCGATCTCGCTCTGCACGCGTCGCGCGCGGCGCTCGCCGGCGCGGGCATCGCGCCAGCGGACGTCGACCTCATCATCGTCGCGACGACGACGCCCGACTGCATCTTTCCGTCCACCGCCTGCATCCTGCAAGCGAAGCTCGGCGCGACAGGCGGCGGCGCTGCGTTCGACATCCAGGCCGTCTGCAGCGGCTTCGTCTATGCGCTTGCGGTTGCGGACCGGATGGTCGTCTCCGGCATGGCGAAGAATGCGCTCGTCGTCGGCGCCGAAATCTACTCGCGGATCATCGACTGGAGCGACCGCGGGACCTGCGTGCTGTTCGGCGATGGCGCCGGTGCCGTGGTGCTCGCGTCATCGCGCGTGCCGGGGATCGTCTCGGCGCATCTTCACGCGGACGGCCGTTATGGCGACATCCTCTGCGTGCCCGGAACGGTCGCCGACGGCGCGGTTGTCGGCTCGCCGTTCGTGAAGATGGAAGGCGGGGCTGTCTTCAAGTTTGCCGTGAAGGTCCTGGCCGACGTCGCGCACGAAGCGCTCGCCGCGCGCGGAATGACCGCCGCCGCCATCGACTGGCTCGTTCCGCATCAGGCCAATGTCCGCATCATCGACGCCACGGCGAAAAAGCTCGGCGTGCCGCTGGACAAGTTGATCACCACGGTCGACCGCCACGCGAATACCTCGGCGGCATCGATCCCGCTGGCGCTCGACGAAGCGGCACGCGACGGGCGCCTCCGGTCCGGTCAGCACGTGATGCTGCTTGGGGTGGGCGGCGGCTTCACGTGGGGCTCGGTCTTTTTGGATTGGTGAACACCATGTCGATCGCGTTCGTGTTTCCGGGGCAGGGGTCCCAGGCGATCGGGATGATGGCCGGCTTCGAGGCTCATCCGCCGGTCAGGGCGACCTTCGACGAGGCGTCGGCGGTCCTCGGCGAGGATCTCTGGATGCTCGTCACCGATGGCCCGGAGGAGGCGCTCAACCGGACGGTCAATACGCAGCCGGTGATGCTGACGGCCGGTGTGGCCATATGGCGCGCGTGGCAGGCGGCGGGCGGAGTGACGCCGGCGATCGTCGCGGGCCACAGCCTCGGCGAATACACGGCGCTCGTCGCCGCCGGCGCGCTCGCGTTTCGCGATGCCGTTCCGCTCGTCCGCTTCCGGGCCCAGGTGATGCAGGAAGCGGTGCCTGCCGGTGTCGGAGCGATGGCGGCGATTCTGGGGCTCGATGCGGGGGCCGTCGCGGCCGCCTGCGCGGAGGCAGCGCAGGGGCAGGTCGTCGAGCCGGTGAATTTCAACACGCCCGAGCAGATCGTGATCGCCGGCCACCGCGAGGCCGTCGAGCGGGCAATCGCTGCCGCCACCGCGCGGGGGGCGAAGCGCGGCGTCCTGCTGCCCGTGTCGGCGCCTTTTCACAGCTCGCTGATGAAGCCGGCCGGCGAACGCCTGGCCGCGCGGCTCGCGGAAGTGCCCTTCGCGAGTCCCGCCATTCCGGTCGTGCAGAATGTCGACGCCGAGGCGAAATCCGACCCCGACGCGATCCGCGCCGCGCTCGCACTGCAGGCGGCAAGCCCCGTGCGGTGGGTCGCAACGGTCCAGGCGTTCGCTTCCCGCGGCGTCACGCAGATCGTCGAATGCGGGCCCGGACGCGTGCTGACTGGCATGAGCAAGCGCATCGATCGCAGCCTCAAGGGCTACGCGCTCGACGCCGGCGCCGATATCGACGCAACGCTCGCGGCGCTGGCCGCCACGCCCTGAACGACAGGAGAATCATGATGGCGGATGCAGCACTCGAAGGACAGGTCGCGCTCGTCACCGGCGCTACGCGGGGCATCGGCGAGGCGATCGCGAAGCGCCTGGCGGCGGCCGGCGCGATCGTGATCGGCACCGCGACGACCGACGAGGGCGCGGCCAGGATCGCGAGCTCTCTCGAGGGTGCGGGCAACCGGGGAACCGGCATTCGCCTCGATGTCGCCGACGGCGCCGCGGTCGACGCGGCGATCGCCGGCATCGAGGCCAAGTTCGGCGCCGTCACGATTCTCGTCAACAATGCCGGCATCACGCGCGACAACCTGCTCTTGCGCATGAAGGACGACGAGTGGGACGCGATCATGGCGACGAATCTCAAGCCTGCGTTCCGGCTGGCGAAGGCGGTGCTGCGCGGGATGATGAAGGCACGTCACGGGCGCATCATCCTGATCGGCTCGGTCGTAGGCAGCAGCGGCAACCCGGGACAGGCCAATTACGCGGCGGCGAAGGCAGGCCTCGCCGGCTTTGCCAAGTCGCTCGCGCAGGAAATCGGGAGCCGCAGCATCACCGTCAACTGCGTGGCACCCGGCTTCATCGACACCGACATGACGAAGGGTCTCGCCGACGCGCAGCGCCAGGCGCTCCTCGGAAAGATCCCGCTCGGAAGGCTGGGCACGCCGGACGACATCGCCAGCGCGGTGACCTTTCTCGCCTCGCCGGATGCGTCCTACGTCACCGGCGCCACGCTCCACGTCAACGGCGGCATGTATATGGCCTAGCAGGAAGACCCGGGCGATCTGGTAAAATCCCCCGGTTTTGACACATCAGGATTGCCCCTCGGGAGGAATTGCATGGAAAACGTCGAACAACGAGTCAAGAAGATTGTCGCCGAGCAGCTCGGCGTGGCCGAAGGCGAAATCAAGAACGAGTCGTCGTTCGTCGACGATCTCGGCGCCGACTCGCTGGACACCGTCGAGCTCGTGATGGCGCTGGAAGAGGAATTCGAGACCGAAATTCCCGACGAAGAAGCGGAGAAGATCACCACCGTCCAGCAGGCCATCGACTACATCGGGTCGCACACCAAGAAATGACCTCGCGCGCGCCGGCGTGTTGAGGCCGCCGGCGTTTCCCCGGCCGCGTTCCATCGCGCCGCGGCCGGCGCGTGGGCGCCACGCCGTCGACGCGATGCCCCCACGTCTCGCGCTCTTCCTGTCACCATGACCCGCCGTCGCGTTGTCGTCACCGGTCTCGGGATCGTCTCGCCCGTGGGCATCGGCGCGCCGGCCGCCTGGGACGCGATCCTGCACGCGCGCTCCGGCGTGGGGCCGATCACGCGTTTCGACGCATCCTCGTTCCCGACGCGGATTGCGGCCGAGGTCAAGGGCTTCGACGTCGGCGCCTACCTGTCGGCGAAAGAGGCGCGTCGTTACGACACCTTCGTCCATTACGGCCTCGTCGCCACCATGGAAGCCGTCAAGGATGCCGGACTGGATGCATGGGCAGGCGACAAGGAGCGCGTCGGCGTGTGCATCGGCTCGGGCATCGGCGGGCTGCCGATGATCGAGCACACGAACGATGCGTTCCGCGAGGGCGGCGTGCGCAAGATCTCGCCGTTCTTCGTGCCGGGATCGATCATCAACATGGTTGCCGGGCTCGCGTCGATCCATTACGGATTTCACGGCCCGAACCTTGCGATCGTCAGCGCGTGCTCGACTGCGAACCACAGCCTGGGCGAGGCGGCGCGGCTGATCGAATACGGCGACGCCGACGTCATGCTGGCGGGCGGCACCGAATCGACGGTGAGCGAGCTCGGCATCGGCGGCTTCTGCGCCGCGCGCGCGCTGTCGACGCGCAACGACGATCCGGCAACCGCATCGCGTCCCTGGGATCGCGGCCGCGACGGCTTCGTGCTGGGCGAGGGCGCCGGCGTGCTCGTGCTGGAGGAGGTCGAGCATGCAAAGGCGCGCGGCGCGCGAATCTATTGCGAGCTCGCCGGTTACGGCATGAGCGCCGATGCGCACCACATCACGGCGCCCCCCGAAGACGGCGCGGGTGCCGCGCGCAGCATGCGCAACGCACTTCGCAACGGCGGCATGAATCTCGACGACGTCGATTACATCAATGCGCACGGGACGTCGACGCCGCTCGGCGATATCGCGGAGTGCGTCGCGGTCAAGCGCGCGTTCGGCGACCACGCGAAAAAGCTCGCTGTGAGCTCGACCAAGTCGATGACCGGACATTTGCTCGGCGCGGCCGGCGGCATCGAAGCGGTGTTCACGGTGCTCGCGTTGCGCGACCAGGTGGCGCCGCCGACGGCGAATCTCGTCGACCGCGATCCGCAATGCGACCTCGATTTCGTGCCGCTCGCCGCGCGGAAAATGAAGATCCGTGGGGCGCTCTCCAACTCATTCGGCTTCGGCGGCACCAACGCGACACTCGCGTTCCGGACCCTCTAGGTGGGCGGGCGGTCTCTCGCGCCGGTCGAATCGACTCCATGGCATTGATCGTCCAGAAATACGGCGGCACCTCGGTCGGCAGCATCGACCGGATCCGCAATGTCGCCCGGCGCGTCGCGCGCTTCCACCGGCAGGGACACCAGCTCGTCATCGTCGTCTCCGCGATGAGCGGCGAGACCAATCGTCTCCTCGCGCTGGCGAAGGAGCTGTCGGCGCAGCCCGATCCGCGCGAGCTCGATGTCGTCGCGGCGACCGGCGAGCAGGTGACCATAGGCCTCCTCGCGATTGCGCTGCAGGACATGGGGCTCAAGGCGCGGAGCTACACCGGCGGTCAGGTGCGCGTGCTGACCGACAGCGCGTTCACGAAGGCGCGGATCCTGTCGATCGACGAGGCGCCGATGCGCGCCGACCTCGACAGCGGCGCGATCGTCATCGTCGCCGGGTTCCAGGGTGTGGACGCGGACGGCAACATCACGACGCTGGGCCGTGGCGGGTCGGACACGTCCGGCGTCGCGCTGGCGGCGGCGCTGGGCGCCGAGGAATGCCAGATCTACACCGATGTGGACGGCGTCTACACGACCGATCCGCGAATCGTGCCCGAGGCCCGCCGCCTCGACAAGGTGACGTTCGAGGAAATGCTCGAGATGGCGAGTCTCGGCTCGAAGGTGCTGCAGATCCGCTCGGTCGAGTTCGCGGGCAAGTACAAGGTGAAGCTGCGCGTGCTGTCGAGCTTCGAGGATCCCGAAGCCGATTCGAAGGGCACGCTGATCACGTACGAGGAGGACGAAACCATGGAACAGGCGATCATTTCCGGCATTGCGTTCGCGCGCGACGAAGCGAAGATCTCGGTGATGGGCGTCGAGGACAGGCCGGGCATCGCCTACGCGATCCTGGGCCCGATCGCCGATGCCAACATCGACGTCGACATGATCGTGCAGAACATCGGCGCATCGGGGCACACCGACTTCTCGTTCACCGTCAATCGCACGGAGTATCAAAAAGCGCGCGATGTGCTCGAGCGCGAGCGCGGCAAGGCATTCAAGGCGCGCGAGATCATCGGCGACAACCGGATCTGCAAGGTTTCGGTCATCGGGATCGGCATGCGCTCGCACACCGGCATCGCCAGCCGCATGTTCAAGGCGCTGGCGGGCGAGGCG
The DNA here is from genome assembly GCA_963811685.1 of uncultured beta proteobacterium. GTDB lineage: Bacteria > Pseudomonadota > Gammaproteobacteria > Burkholderiales > Casimicrobiaceae > CAIWHR01. The sequence goes on from CAWESK010000012.1 coordinate 83,108, forward strand.
ATCAACATCCAGATGATCTCGACCTCCGAGATCAAGATTTCGGTCGTGATCGACGAGAAATATCTCGAGCTCGCGGTGCGCGTGCTGCACCACGTCTTCGAGCTCGATCAGGCGCCGGAAGCCGCGTAACCGCCGGTTTTGGCGGGAATTATTCGCGCATTCGTTTGACGCGCGCAGCGCGCCGCCCGTACAATTGCCGCCTTCCCGGAGACGTGGCCGAGTGGTCGAAGGCACTCCCCTGCTAAGGGAGCATACGCCCAAAAAGGTGTATCCAGGGTTCGAATCCCTGCGTCTCCGCCAAGCATCCGTTTCAGCCCGTTTCAAACCCCTCCAATATCCGCTGTAAGCCGCTGAAACGCCTCGCGTAATAGGCGTTTCTCCCTTTCAACCCGTTTCGACCTGTTCCGTAGCTTTTCAACGACGGATGGGGTATAAAGGGGGTACAAAGTGTCGGTTCCGTCCCCGAAATCGGAGCCGGTTTTCGCGAAAGGGGTACACGTGGCGAAAGATAAACTGTCAGATAAGTTCTGCCGAAATGCCCCCAAGGGCAAACATTCGGACGGCGAGGGCCTCTATCTACTAGTCGACGAAAAGGGCCGGAAATACTGGCGGCAGAAGTACACGCGGCCGACCGACCGGAAAGAGGACACACTCGCCCACGGCGTCTATCCGGATACGACGCTCGCCGAGGCACGCGACAAGCGCGACGCGGCGAAGAAGCTGATCAGGGCGCGGATTGACCCGAAAGCCCAGAGGCGCGCGGACGAGGCGACGACGAGCAAGGCGGCGCCCGACGCCGGCGACGATGCGGAGGCCGAACTCTTCGCGACCGTTGCCGAGGCGTACTACGAGAAGAAACACCGGCCCTGGTCGGCGACGCACCGACGCGACGTTCGCCGGATGATCGACAACGAGATGATTCCAGCGTTAGGCGCCGCCTCGATTCGCGCGATCTCCGGCGCGGACGTCCAGAAGATGCTCGACCGGATTACCGACCGCGGCGCATTGACTTTCGCGCGCGACGTACGGATGTACTTTCGCGCGATCTGGAATTACTACAACGCGAAGCTGGCAATCGAGGGCGGCGCGGAATTGCCCGACCCGTCGACGCGCGTCGATCTACCGGACGCGAAGAAGGAACAACATCATCCCGCGCTCGAGCCGCAAGAGATCGGGGCGTTCCTGCGTAAGCTCGAATTCTCGGACGCGAGCGCCGTAACCCGGATCGCGACGAAGATGCTGCTCTTGACCGCCGTCAGGACGACCGAACTCCGCGAGGCGACATGGGACGAGTTCGATAGCAAGGCCGCGGTCTGGCGTATCCCGCCGGAGCGCATGAAGGCTGATCGCGGACACATCATCCCGCTATCGAAACAGGCGCTCGCGCTACTCGCCGCGTTACGCCCGCACACCGGCAATACGGCGTATCTGTTCCCGAACGGGCGCGACGACGAGCGGCCGATGAGCGACAACGCGATCCTCGCGGCATTGAAGCGCATGGGCTACAAGGGCAAGCTGACCGGACACGGGATGCGCTCGATGTTCTCGACCTGGGCGCACGAAGCCGGCTATTCGAGCGACGCGATCGAACGGCAACTCGCGCACGCTCCGGCGGACAAGGTAAAGGCCGCGTACCTGCGCAGCGAATTCCTGCCGATCCGGACGACGATGATGCAGGCGTGGGCCGATTGGCTCGACGCGAGCGCGGCGACGGCCGACGTGATCCCGCTCAAGCAAGTCAGCTGATCCACCCGGCCCCCGAGAGAACCGCCCTTCGGGGCGGTTTTTTTTGCCCGCTCGGCTAGTCCCATTTTTGCCTTACTCCCGCGTTCCGTTCCGTTAAGACTGCGCCCGTGGCATCGCATGGAGTCCCATTTTTGCCTTATTCCGGGTTTGCGATTCGCTAACACTGGGCACCGTGGTCATTCAACGGAGGGTTTGAAATGAAGGACGAACTGGAGCTGGACCGGCTCATCAAGCGGAGCGTTGGTCGCAAGCATATGGGCGTATCGAGTACGACCGCATGGCGCCGCGAGCGGGACGATCCCGATTTTCCGAAGCCGATCCAGACGGGGCCGGGCAGCTTCTGCTATCGCCTCGCCGACGTGCGGCGCTGGATCGAGACGCGGCCGACGAAGACGGGGACGGCGAAAGCATGAACGGGCTGCTTTTCGCCACCGATTTGGCGTCGTCGATTCGCGCCGAACACGAAGCAGCGCAGGCCGCCGCGCTCAGCGCCGTCGCGCACGCGATCCGGGCCGGCGAACTCCTGATTGAGGCGAAGGCCGCACTCCCACACGGTGAATTCGGCGCGTGGCTCGCCGTGAACGTTTCATTTTCCGAACGGACGGCGCAGGGGTACATGAAGCTTGCGCGGCTGTCCGCTGAAAAGCGCAACGGCGTTGCGGATTTGAGCCTGCGAGATGCGCTTGCGACGCTCACCGCGCCGAAAGAACGGCCTCCGCTGTGGGCGTCAGACGCCGAAAAACCGCTATGGGCGCTAGTCGCAAACGGCCGCAAGGCACCGCGATCAAAGAGCGCTGGCCCGGCCCCGGCTCCCGAGCAATTGCCGCTCGCGGCTGCAATCCGGATGTTTCACCGCGACCATCTCCGACCCCTGGACGCCGACGAGCGCGCCGTCCTCGAACAGAAGATTTTGCAGACCTGGCATCGCCTCGACGCAGAGGCGGACTTGCCATCGGACTCCGACGCAGACCAAAACGGCGATTTGTTCGAGGCGGCTGCATGAACGACGCTCGCGGCGTCTGCGATTGCGGCAACGTAGCTCCATCAGGCTGGAGATATTGCCGAGCCTGTCATGCGCACAACGATCTACGCATCGCGCTCGACCGCCCCGAGATTGGCATCGACGAATTCCGATTACACCGCGCATTGCGCTACTTCGCGCGCGGCCGGACTCGCGAATCAGTCCGCTCGTTGCTCGCGAAACTATCGCGCCGCGTCGCCGAGCTCGAATATGGGCGCCTTGATCCCGGTATGTCCGAAGCCGACTACAGGGCTGGCAAACGGCGGCCCAATGGCGCGGACGAGGCGCCCGAGCCGGACGTTCGCGACGACGATCATCACGACGACGACGACGATCGCCACTCGCTGCGACCCCTCTCCGTGACCGAGTTGTTGCGCCTGCCGACGCCGACGTGGCTCGTCCGCGGTCTACTGCCCGAGCGCGGATTCGTGGTCATGTTCGGCGCGTCAGGCTCCGGCAAGACCTTTACGGCGCTCGATCTCGCCTGTGCCATCGCTCACCGCGAAACGTGGTTCGGGCGGCGCGTGCGCGCCGGTGGCGTGATCTACGTCGCGTCCGAAGGCCATCTTAAGCTTCGACTCGAAGCCTGCATGGTGCACCACGGCCTCGACGCCGGCCGCCTCAATCGTCTGCGCTTCGTGCCCGCGACGATCAACTTGCTCCGCCCCGAGAGCGGCGACCTCGACACCCTAATCGCTGAAATCAAGAAAGCCGCGCACGAGATGGGCGGCGTCGCGCTCGTCGTGCTCGACACGCTCAACAGCATGATGCCGGGCGGCAATGAGAACGCGTCCGAGGACATGGGGGCGATGATCCTGGCCGCGCGGCGGATCATGGCCGCCGTCGACTGCGCGGCGCTCTACGTCCACCATTCCGGCAAGGACGAGGCCAAAGGCTCGCGCGGGCACTCCAGCCTCAAGGCCGCCGTCGACGTCGAGATCCAGATCACCGGCGACGCCGAGCGCACGCTCGAGGCGATCAAGGTCCGCGACGGCGAGCCCGGCCAGCGGTTCGGGTTCCGGCTTGAACCGATCGATCTGGGGCTGGCCCCGACCACGACCCCGAGGCGGACGACGACGAACGGCTGAACTCCTGCGTCGTCATCGCACTCGATCACGCGCCGGTAAAGGCAAAGGCTCCATTCCGCCGCGACCTGGCGCTCGACGCATTGCGCGAAGCGATTGGCGAGTTCGGGAACCGGCTACCCGGCACCTCGACCATTCCGCCGGGCGTTAGGGGCGTAACCATCGACCAATGGCGCGCGCGTTGGCTTCTGCGTACGGGGTACGACGACAGCAAGCCCGAGTCCGTGCGAGTGAACTTCGACAAGGACCGCCGCACCCTGCTAACTGCCGGAAAGATCGGTATCAGCAAGCCGCACGTCTGGATCAACTGATGCACCGAAAACGTACCGCGGTATTCGTACCCACCGTACCACCTTATAGGTGGTTGGTACGGTCGGTACAAATCTGTACCGGGAACCGTACCGCGGTTGTACCGGTACATCGGAGCGGTACAGCGCCCGCGCCGGGCCGGACGCCTGGCAACTCAAGGTACTTACCCGGGGCAACAACGCGGGTCGCCCAAGGACCCGAAACAGGGGGAGACATTTTGTTATCAACTAAGTCGTTTCGATAGTTAGGGACTATCACCATGCTGCCGAAAACTGCGATTGCGCACCATCTGAACGCCGATCCGGCGCTCGTAGCGCGCTGGGCGCGTCGGGGGATGCCTCTGTTCTCGTTGGAGGCGGCGGCGGCCTGGCACTCGGCAAATATCCGGCCGAGGAAGAGGCGAAAACCCTCCGCGGCGGCGGTGCCGGCTACTGATCCCGTCGCCGGCGATCCGCCGTGCCGGACGTGGTACGACCGGCGGCAGCGGGTGCTCACGATGCACGCGCAGCGCGAACTTGACCTACTCGAAGGCAGGGCGCTCGACCGGGCGACGACCGTGGCCGCGTGGCAGAAGCGCTTGACCGCGGTGCGCGCGCGATTGCTGGCGATCCCGTCGAAGGCGGCGGCGTCGGTCCCGCCGGCGTGGCGTGCGAAGGTGGGCGAAGTCGTCGCCGAATTGATTGACGAAGCCCTGTACGAACTATCCGGCACTACGCCGGAGGGGCGTCGACGTGAGCGATGACGACGACCGTGTCGCCGAGCTGGTGCGCGCGCATCCGCCCAAGGCGCTTGTCTACGCGCTGCAACGGCGAGTGGCCGCGCTCGAGCGCCGGCTGCATTTCTGCGAGCGGCGCGTTGCCATCTTGGTGAAGGCGCTCCTCGCCGATGACGACCAGGAGGGGCTGCATTGAGGGCGCCCGTAGCGATTCACCAAAAACGACGCGACGCGCCGGAGGCAACGCTCGCCGCCGTGCTGGCCGAGATTCGCGCGCTGACGGCCAAGGTCGACACGCTGCTCGAGCGTACCGGCGAACTCGCGCAGCGCGATCGCGAGCGCCTGGCGCCGCTCCTGCCGGCGGTCTTCACTCTGCTTGGGGACAAAGTGTGGACGGTCGCGATTCTCGTTCACTTGGCGGCGGCCGACGATGCCCTTGCGGCCGCACTGGCGCCCTTCCTCGGCGGGCTGCGCGGCCTCGGGAAGCTGCTACGCCGTGCGCAGGGGATCTCCATCGGCGGCTATGTTGTCGAGCGTGTCGGCGATGATCGCGGCGGCGCACTGTGGCGAGTTTCCGCACCAACCGAAACCCGCGAAACCCGCACCGCTCGTTCCGTCCTTTGACGGCATCGCCTAACGTGTCGGAACGACAACCGACAAAGGGGAGACCGGAAATGCAATCGTCCGATGTAGTGTCACCGCGCCGCCAGATCGCGCAAATGCTTTCGCAGCATTATGCCGAGTTGGCGAACCTGGGCAGCAAGCCGACCCCGAATTTCAGCGTGGCGCGCGTCTTTGCCACATTGGCCGATGGCGGGCTTCTCGATGGTTACGAGAAGAAAATCTGTTCCGCCGCGGCGATGGCGGCGGGCGAGCATTTCGAGAAGAACGCGCCGATCATTCCGTGGAGCGCGCTGGCGCAGCGTGATGCGACCGTCGCCGGCAGCGGTGGCTATCTTCATGCAACTGACGTGGGACTCGCGGCCGATGTATTGCGCCCGTATAGCGTGGTCGTGAATGCCGGCGCGCAGGTTGTCGAAAATTTGGTCGGCAATCTGGTGATCCCGAAAGCGACGACGGCCACGACGGGAAACTGGATCTCTGACGAGGCCGGCACCGGCGCGGCCGAGGCCGATCCCGTGCTCGCGCAGGTGGCACTTACCCCGCATACGTACATCGCGTACACGAACTATTCGCACCTGCTCGCGAAGCAATCGACGCAGGCGGAATCGTTCCTGCGCACGCTGCTATTGCGGGCGGCGGGCACGGCGCTCGACAAGGCGGTGCTCGCGGGCGCCGGAACGACGGAACCGCTCGGGCTGCTCTCGATCACCGGCGTAGGGACGCAGAGCGGAACGTCGCTCGCCTGGGCGGGCGTCACCAACATGCTCGAGACGGTGACCACGGCGAACGCCACGGACGCGAATGTCGTGTTCGTCAGCACGCCGACCGTGCGCGAACTTCTGCAATACCGGGAAGTGATTTCGACGGCGGCCGATTCATTTGGGACAACGACAAGATCGCGAACCGCGCCGCGCTGGTGAGCACGAATATGCCCAGCGCGACGATGCTGGCCGGCGATTTCGGTCAGGTCGTCGTCGGATTGTGGGGGCCGGGCATGCGCGTTGACCTCAACGCGTTCGCGAATTTCCCGGCTGGCATTCAGGCGCTGCGCGTGATGATGGTCGCGGACTCTGCGTGCCTACATGCGGACGCATTCTGCAAGTCGACGAGCATCACCTGATGGCGACGATCAAGATTGTTTGCACGCACCCGATGATGCAGGGCGGCAAGCGAATCGAGGCTGGTGTCGAGCTCGACGTTTCGCCCCTCGAGGCGTACGACGCTATCGCCGCTGGTCGGGCACGGCTGGTCGATCCGGTCGATATTGTTGCCGCGAAGCTGGCTGCTGCGGAGCAACGCGATCGGATGCTCGCCGCGTTCAATCGCTCGGCGCAACAGTCTGCGGCCGAGTGGCGGCTTCGACGACGGGCGTAGTTTTCAGCGACCGGCGCGGGTCGAGCTCCCGCAGCGCGCGTCGGTCGGGTTGCTCGGGCTTTATGCGGGGGTACGGGTCGCGGTTGGCGTATGGACACGCCCGCGGGAACGTTCTGGCGAACGCCCGCAACCGTGATCGGGGATCGTCGGCGCCGGATGATAACGGCTCGACCGATCATGGCAGTGTTTTGCAGTGCTGTCGCTGTTCAAGCCGTGAGAGCTCCCGGCAGCTCGCGGTGGACCGGGGCGCTTCGTTTACTGCGGGCGAGCGCGAGGCCGATCCGGGCGCGAGAGCGTGACGCGGCCACCCTAAATGCTGGTTGCTGGCATATGCTTCTCCCGCCGCCGGTCGCGCGGCCCACCGGGAGAGTCGAAATGCTGCGTCGCACCTCTGCGTTCGTGTCAATCGCGTTTGCCCTGTCCCTGTACGCCGCTACCGTAGCCGCAACGACGGCCCAGCGCACGTTCGTCGCCTCGACTGGCAACGACGCCAATCCGTGCTCGATCGCGGCACCGTGCCGTAACTTTGCTCGCGCGATCATGCAGACCAGCACCGGAGGCGAGGTGATCGTCCTCGACTCGGCCGGCTACGGCGCGGTGACGATCACGCAGTCGATCACCATCAACGCTCCTACGGGCATCTATGCCGGCATATCGGTGTTCTCCGGCGACGGCATCACCATTAACGCAGGCGCGACCGACACGGTGGTGCTGCGCGGGCTGACAATAAATGGGCAGGGTGGCGCCAACGGCATCACGCTCACCAATGCACTCAGGGTCCACGTCGAGAACTGCGTGATCGCGAAGATGGGTGATAAGGGCATCTATCAAGTTGCGGGTACGCTCGAAGTCAAGGACACGATAGTGCGTGATGGAGTCTGGGGCATCTTTGTAAATGCCGTGGCGCAGGCCAATCTCGATCACGTTCGCATCGAAGGCAACGTTACCGGTATCGCGGCGAAGAACGGGGCGGACATCGCGATGCAGGATAGCGTCGTGACTGGCAACAGCAATATTGGGGTGTTGGCCTGTCGTTGCGGCGCCAGCGCCTCGATGGCCGTTGCGATCTCCCGCTCGCTGATCTCGTCCAACATCTATGGAATTTATGCTGATGGTGACGTTGGCGGGGCATACTTAACTGTGATCATTTCGGACAGCACGATTGCGGAGAATAGCTATGGCATTCAAGGGACGTGTCTCGGAACCGGTCTTTGTGATGTTTTTGCGACACGTAACACCATCGGGCAAAATGTCTTGGGACTCGGCCTTGAGAACACGTCTTCTGCAACTATCGATGGCAACGTCTTCGCACGAAATCGGTCGAACGACATTGCCACCGATGGCTCGTCATTCCTCTTTACACGTAGTAACAACACAATTGGCGCCGTGAGTGTCCTAGGCTTATATCTTCCCCTCCCTGCATACTAGGCCGGGGCACGATCGTCGCAATGGACGAAGCTCAGGTGGCTCAGACACGCGTCGAGAACGCCTTGGTAGTGATCCGCGCGCGGGCACGATGGTCTGATCGAGTTGCCAATCCGCCAAACGCGGCGGGCGCTTGAGCGAAATGGGCCGCGCGATGCTCGTAACAATCCAACTCGCTAACGACGTGCGCCGCCTAGGGCGCGACGGAATGACGGTCAACGCAATCGCCGCAACGCTTCGCCGGCCCGTTTCCGACATCATGGAAACGCTGCGAATGCTCGGCCTGCCGCTGCCCGGCGAGACCGTCGAGGAGCGAGCGGCCCCGACCGAAGAAGAGCGCGCCGCGGTGCACGCGAAAATGCCGAAGAAGTGGCAGGATCGACGGCCTCCGAATGGCCGCTAACGGCCAAATCCGGTCACCCAAGTTCCAGCTCCATAGCAGACACCGGCGGGCTACGAAAGCCTACTAAATCACCCACACTCTTCAGCGTCACACGGTCTAATCACATATGTTCGTTCTACCCTAACTACGTAAGCCGTCGAGGTCAGGATGTCGGTGAAGAACAGACTTCTCAAGCATATATTCGATAAGTACATGGTGTGGCGGCTACATGAAATCGCCGCGCCGCACTACCCAATACTGCTTGAATACCCGATCAACCCCGTGCCACGCTGGGGGTATGACAAGCCCAGTCACGCTCAGTTAACGGAGATCGTAGAGAAACATCGAGGTAGCTACCAGGGCCTCCTCAAGCAGTTTGAAGAGTATCTAGATTGGATGAAAAAGATTCCGATTAGGCCGGACTCCCTGGATGCAGGTGGGCCGTATTGGAGCAATAGTTTCTTCTCGCGGCTAGACGCGATGGCTCTCTACTGCCTGATAGCCATTAGAAAACCAAGACTTCTCGTGGAGGTTGGTTCGGGTAATTCGACGCGATTCGCCCGACAAGCCATAGTAGACCATGAATTGTCCACACGGTTGGTTTCGATCGATCCAAACCCACGTTCGGAAGTGGACGCTCTTTGTGACGAAGTAATCAGGGCACCTCTGGAGTCCACGGACCTAGGCGTATTCGAAAGGGTGCAGGCGGGTGACTTCGTCTTCATCGACAACTCGCATCGCTCGTTCACCAATTCCGACGTGACTACATTTTTCATCGATGTGCTACCGAGATTGGCGAGCGGCGTCACGATACACATACATGACATCTTCATCCCGTTGGACTACCCGATAGAGTGGTCGGGGCGGCACTATTCCGAACAATATTTGCTCGCGTGTTATCTACTTGGGGCCCGCGGTGGTAGGTTACCGCGCGTCTTAATTCCCAATGCATTTATATCCTTCGACAATGCGCTGCGAGCAGCTGCGGAGCGCCTCTGGTCCAGCGTCGAACTCAGTCCAATGATCGATCCCCAACGCCCTTACGGCGGTATTCCAGGATGTCACGGAACTTCGTTTTGGTTCGAAATCCCGTAGCGCCGATTGTTCTAATCGACGATCGCGAACAAGGCGCTACCTGGGCACGTCCGGCGGCCGCTACCGCTTCCGGCGCTCGCGCTGTAAGACGCCGACGCCACGCTTCGCGACGTACGGCCTCGCGCCGCCCCAGCGTTTCCGCGCTTTCATCTCGATCGCGAGAAGGTCGACGCCTGGGTTGAGCTCGCTGACCAGCCGCAAGAGCTAGGTGATCAGATCCGATTCGGGCTCGTCGCGCATGACGCGATGATAGCGCCGGAGGGCATTTCCGCGGGGGTACAAGTGGGGGTACATCGTCGCGGGCGAGCGAAAAAGTTGCGACGAATCAATATGTGTAGAATCCCTGCGTCTCCGCCAGTGCTAGGACGCCGTACTGCTGCTGACTATATTCGACGCGCGCCTTGATCGTTCTTCAACGATAGGATGTACTCCGCGATCCTCGTCGCATCCGCTGGTGATACTTCGGGAAGGGGAGGCATCGGCCACGGACCCTCGCCGTGGACGCCCTTCCGGATGACGGCGACGAGGATCGAGACCGCCTGAGGGTTGCCCCGGTACTTGGCGGCCACATCGACAAAGGCCGGTCCGGTCTTGGTATCGCGGTCGGCATGGCAGATGGCACAGTTGTGGGCTTGCAGCAGGGACTGCACGTCGGCAGCGTGGGCGACCGGACAAGTGAGTATCCCGGTGGTCAAAGCGAGCGCAGTGAGTTTCATGATCCGTCGACTCTGTCAATCAGCGAAGAAATAGATCATGCGCTTGTTGGCACCGTTTGCCAAAACTTGCGGAGCCGGAAGCGCGCGCGGATGCTTGAGAGATTCCCGCATACCCGTAGACTCCCCGGGCCGCCTTGGCGCCGCCCAAGCTCAGAATTCGCTGGGACCACATCCACCGGATAACAGCAAGTCACGGGAGGGCGCATCAAGATTAGTGATGGACTGGACTTTCCGCGGGCAAAAGACCTGGCGCTTGAAGCGCGGGACGGCTGTGCGCTTGGGTAAGAGGCTCGCCTGAACGATCCTTCGCCGAAACCGGAACTCGCGCGGGTGCTCGCAGACCGGGCCTTCGCGCGCGCCTCGGGCTCCGACCCGATCGACGGCAACGCCGTGCGGCTGCTGCGTGACGCGGCAGAGAACTTTCCTGCGTGGCTCGACGCGATCCGCGGCGCGAAGCACTCGATCTTCTTCGAGATGTATATTTTCGGAGACGATGCCGTCGGCCGCGAATTCGCCGAGGCATTGGCCGAGCGTGCGCAGGCAGGTGTCGAGGTCTACGTCGTCTACGACTGGTTCGGCTCGCTGGGCGCGGGACCGCTATGGAAGATACTCATCGCGGCCGGCGCGCAGGTCCGAAGCTTCAATCCGTTGCGCTTCGACAGTCCCCTGGGCTGGCTCACGCGCGATCACCGCAAGACGATCGTCGTCGATGGACGCGTTGCATTCGTCTCGGGGCTTTGCGTCAGTGCGCGCTGGAATGGCGACCCCGGTCGTGGAATGGAGCCGTGGCGCGATACGGGCGTGGAAATTCGCGGACCCGCGGTAGCCGAAATCGGGCAGGCGTTCGCGCAGGTCTGGCTCGCGGCCGGAGGCGGCGCACTGCGCAACGAATTGCGGACGTTCCGCGGCCTCGATCGAGCCGCAGGGCGATACGCGGATCAGGGTGATCGCGGGTGCACCGAGCGCCACGGGAACCTACCGGCTCGATCTCGCGATCGCCTCGTTCGCCCGCCGGCATTTGTGGCTGACCGATGCGTACTTCGTCGGTACCGCCGCCTATGTGCAGGCGCTCGCCGCGGCGGCGCGCGACGGTGTCGACGTCCGATTGATGGTCCCCGGCGCCAGCGACATTCCGGCACTGTCGCCGTTGTCGCGCGCCGGCTATCGGCCGCTGCTGCAGGCAGGTGTGCGGGTGTTCGAGTGGAACGGAACCATGCTGCATGCGAAGAGCGCGGTCGCCGACGGCCTCTGGACGCGTATCGGGTCGACCAATCTCAACATCGCGAGCTGGATGGGCAATTACGAGCTCGACGTCGCCATCGAGGACGCCGGATTCGCATCGGCGATGGCCACGCAGTTCGAGAGTCGATCTCAAGCGCACGACGGAAATCGTGTTGACGCGTCGCAATCGCGTGCGGCCCGGTGCCCGGCGAGGAGCGTCCCGGAAGCGCGCGGCGCGCGATGTCGGGAAGCGCCGGGCGCGCCGCCGCGGGTGCGGTCAGCGTCGGCAGCGCGTTGGGCGCGGCGCTCACCGGACGTCGCGTTCTCGATTCGGCGGAATCAGGATTGCTGGCGAAGATGGGAGGCGCGATTCTGGCGCTGTCGATCGTCGCTGCGATCTGGCCCCATTTCGTCGCCTGGCCGGCGGCCGTGCTGGGCACCTGGCTCGGCATTGCGTGGCTGGTGAAGGCGTTTGCGCTTCGCCGCGGCGCTCGGCGGCGGGTCCGCGGAGCAGGGGATGGGGACGATGCCGGACCGCGCGATGGCGATCCCCCGGGCTAGGCTGATATAATTCGCCCTTCGCGCCCGTAGCTCAGTTGGATTAGAGTACCTGGCTACGAACCAGGGGGTCGTGGGTTCAAATCCTGCCGGGCGCGCCAAATAATCAAGGGGTTGCAGAGATGCGGTCCCTTTCTTCTTCCTGCGGGGTAGCGCGGGGTAGCAGAAAGGCGGGTTTCGCGGTCTTTCGGCACGGTCGATTGGCTTCCTCGCGCGCCCGCGGGTACCTGTCCCCTGCCCGCCGCCCCGTCAACCGAGCACATCGGGTAGGGCGGTACAGTCCCCTCATACAGCCCGCTGACCTTCGCCCTGCCCGTTCTGCGCCCACCCGCAGCTGGTGCTTGCCGCTGTCGGCCGCGTTGCGGTAGAGCGGATCGCCCTCATGAATGCAGCGCAGTCGGCCCGGTGGCGACGGCAGACGATCCCCCAGACCCATCGTCAACCGCCTGCTCACGCGGCCATTTTCGGGTAGGGCACAAAAGGTGGCCTAAGCTCCCGTAGAAATCGCTCCTAGGCCGTTCTACGCGGTCGGCGCTTGTCGTCCGGATCGAAAACGGGGAGCCGCTGCTCGTTACCGGGTCCACGGTGTTGTGTTGTCAGAGAATTTCGGCAGCGCATCGATCTTGGGACTGCGTGAGGGATCAATAGAATGAGTGCACCTATGTATCTCTCAAATGGTCAGGGTATCTTCCAGCCCACGTTGCCGGTCCATCATCAGGGTGAACATTTCGATGAGAAGGGATTCAAAACCCTTTTCGAGATGCAAAATAACCATTTTTGGTATCGAGGCCGCCACCGTTTTTTGATGCATGCTGTCGCGCGTTATCTCCCTGACAGGAAAGGACTCTGCGGCATCGATTTGGGCGGCGGCTGCGGGGGCTGGCTGAATTTTCTATTCCAGCAGATGCCCGGTCGCTTTGATGAACTCGCTCTTGCCGACTCATCCTTGACCGCACTCGAACTCGCAAAGACTGTCGTTCCGAAGAGCACGACGCTCTACCAGATTGATCTGATGGACCTGCATTGGGAGAACAGATGGGATGTGGCCTTTCTTCTCGATGTGATCGAGCATCTTCCGGGGGACGCCGGGGCCTTGGTTCAAGTTTGCAATGCCCTAAAGCCGGGAGGCCTTCTCTTTGTGACCACCCCCGCCCTCCAGTTCTTTTGGACTTATAACGACGACTTAGCCCACATTTGCGGCGTTATTCGAAGCGTGACTATGCGGGACTGGCGGAGAAAGCAGGACTGCGATTATTGTTCTTTTGGACTCATAACGACGACTTTGCCCACCATTTGCGGCGTTATTCGAAGCGTGACTATGCGGTACTGGCGGAGAAAGCAGGACTGCAGACTCTTGGACTCTCGTTACTTTATGTTCTTCCTTAGTCCTTTGCTGTGGTTGAGCCGGACATTGCAGAGAACATCCGGCCTGAGTGAGGGGGAGCGGTCAAAGCTGGACCACGAAGGCCCACAAAGTACCCACCCCGCTTCTCAACCATGCTCTCTCGGCGACGTTTGCCGCGGAAACTCCAGTTGGCCATTGGCTTTCGTTTCCATGGGGCACGTCCATTCTCGGAATTTTCCAGAGGCCCCTGTGACGCGGCCGGATGCCGTCAAGGCAGCAAGCCGGCACCGGCTCCATAGAACGCATTGCAGACGCCTCGGTGGCAATGTATTCCATCGCCTCGTTCCGCTGTCAATTTACCCGTGCAGGGGTCGGTCTCAGTGAATAAGCACGACGGGGATGTGCGCCAGGTGGAGAACCCTGGTCGTGACCGAGCCCAGAACCATGTTTGAAAGTGCCGTCATGCCACGCGTGCCCATGTAGATCATATTGCTTCCGGATTCCTTCGCCTGCGCGATGATGCTTTCCGCGATCGGTCCGACGGCTGTATGCACGGTGTAATTCACGTGCGCCGCATCGAGAATCTTCCTGCTTGGCTTCAGTATGGCCTTGCATTCCTCGGCATAGTAACGTTCGATCATCGCATTGCTTACGACAACGCCCATGTTGGTGAACCGAGGTACCGGCAGGTGGACCGCGAGCAGATCGATTTGAGGGCGACTCTTGTACCAGGCCAGGGTTTCTACCAGCTTTTTGGTCGCGCTGGTCGCGCTCTTGGAACCGTCTACGGGAAGCAGCACTTTAAGCATGGTCGTTCTCCCCACACGGTCGCGTCACCGAGAACTGTCTGGTCATATATGGGCTGTGACGTAGGCTCAGTCGGTTAGTCGTATGTAGTCTCGGACCTTCTTCCAATTGACCTCTTGATCTTGGTCAATCAGACGAGAAGCGAACAACGCAAGCCGAATCGGGCGCTTGCATCCAGAGTTCACGTGTCCGTTCATCGACGCATGTCTCGCCGTTCCGCGTGGCGATGGAATGACTTGTACAACTCCGGTCCCGCGAGACCAACCACAGCTGCCGCCACGCTGATGAGAATCTGATGAGCATTCAGCGGCGCGAAGCGGAAGATCTCGTTCATCGACGGCACGTACAGTGCGAGTCCGAGCCCCAGGAGCGCCCCTCCTATTAGCCACCACAGGGCGACGTTCGGGCGCCGCAGCGTGGCTGCCAGCGTCGCTCGGCGCGATCGGCTGGAAAGAATCAGTCCCGCGTTGCCGATCACGATAGCCGCAAAGGCCATGGCGCGCGCTTGCGGCTCTGGCGTCCCATTCGCAAGCACCATTGCGTACAGCAATGTCACTGCAACCAATACACCCAGCCCTTGCAGGACGCTCGCGGCAACCATCCAACCGTCAAATAAGCGTGAAGCCACAGGGCGCGGCGGTCGGCGCATCACATCCTGCTCCGCAGGCTCTGCTTCGAAGGCGATCGAACATGCCGGGTCGATCACGAACTCCAGAAACACGATGTGCACCGGGTACAACACCAGCGGCCAGCCGAACAGCAATGGCAGCAAAGCCATACCGGCGGTGGGCACATGCACAGCGACGATGTAGCACATCGCCTTCTGAATGTTGTCGAAAATACGGCGCCCGAGCTTGACTGCTTCGACCATGGAAGTGAAATCGTCTTCCAGCAAGACGAGCGAGGCCGCCTCGCGGGCCACGTCCGATCCGCGCTTGCCCATGGCGACACCGATATGCGCCGCTTTCAACGCGGGTGCGTCGTTGACGCCGTCGCCGGTCATCGCAACGATTTCGCCATTTGCCTTCAGCGCCTGCACCAGACGCAATTTCTGCTCGGGAACGACGCGGGCGAAGATGTTGACTTGGGCGGCGCATTCACGCAATTGCGCATCGTTCATGGCGTCGAGTTCGGGGCCAGTCACGACGGTTTCCCAATGTGCGAGGCCGATCTGCCGGGCGATGGCTTGTGCCGTCCCGGCGTAGTCGCCGGTGACCATTACAGTGCGGATTCCCGCGTTGTAGCAGTCCCGCAGCGCTTCCGGCACGGTGGCCCGAATGGGATCAGCAAGGCCGGTCAGACCCAGGAACTGCAACCGCAGCTCGCTTTGGCTCGGAGGCCATTGGATAGGGTTCCCGTGTGCCGGTGGGAGCGTGCCGCTTGCCACGGCCAGCACGCGCAGGCCGTCAGCCGCCATCGTGGCGACCTGTGCCTTGATTGCCGCGCATTCCTGGGACTCGAGCGTGCAAAGTTGCACGATCGCCTCCGGCGCGCCCTTGGCCGCAACCTGGATACTGCCGTCTTGCGCCTGCCAGACGTAGGCGACCGAGAGTTGTTCCGGTGACAGCGGGTAGCTATGGGCCAAGGTCCGCGTACCCAGCCTCTCGATGACGCCAGGTGCGCGCTCCTGCGCAAGCCGGTGGTAGGCTCTCTCCATGGGATCGAAAGGCTCGCGCTCACTCGCCAGCACGCTGAATTCAATGAGGTCGGGCAGAAGTGCAGCGTCGGATGCTTGCAGATCGATCTCTTTGCCGGACGCCCAAAGGCGACGCACCGCCATGCGGTTCTGCGTAAGCGTGCCGGTCTTGTCGACACACAGCACCGTCGTTGCGCCCAGGGTCTCGATCGCGGGTGCGCGTCGGGTCAGCACACCCTTTTGCGCGATCCGCCAAGAGCCGATCGCCAGGAACACCGTGAGCACGACCGGGAATTCTTCCGGCAGGTTCGCCATGGCCAGCGTGATGCCGGCGAGGAGCCCGTTGAGCCAGTCGCCGCGTGCAAGCCCGTAGAGAACGGTAACGAGTACGCACAGGGCCACCCCGATCACTGCAAAGATCAGCACCGCGCGCCGCGTTTCCCGCTGGATGGAGCTCAGTTCCGGCACCAGCGTCTGCAATGCCTTGCCTATCTTGCCGATCTCGGTTTGCAACCCAGTGGCGACGACGCGTGCGACGCCTTGCCCTCCGGTGAGCAGCGTCCCCGAGTAGACGAAGGGCAGTTCATCGCCACCTGGCCGCGCCCACGCCTGCTGGGTGTCGTCCGCCCGCTTGCGCACCGGCACTGATTCACCGGTGAGAAGTGATTCGTCGGACATCAGGTTGTCGGCACTGAGCAGGACCGCGTCGGCGGGCACGCGATCGCCTTCCTTGACGAGCACAAGGTCGCCGACCACGACTTCGCGCCCTGGAACAGACTGCCATTCGCCGTTGCGCCGCACCTGCGCCCGCGGACTCGCGAGCTCGCGCAGCGCCTCGAGCGCGCGCTCGGTCTTGCGCTCCTGGTAGAAGGTGATACCCATGACCACAAATACCGAGCCGAACAGGACCATTGCCTCCCGGAGATCGCCCAGTACGAGATAGATCGTGGACGCAGCGATCAGCAGCAGGAACATGGGTTCGCGCAGCACTTCCCATGCGATCGCCAACACGCTCCGTGGCTGGGCGGAAGGGAGCTCGTTATAGCCGTCGCGCGCCAGACGTACGCCGCGTCCGCGCCAGTGAGCCCTATGTATGCTGAAGCGCTCTCGTTCATTTCGGGTGGACGTCAGATGAGCGTAAAGGACGAGCTTCGCAGGTGCCGCGATGTTCGCGGGCAATCCAGTGCGGCATAAGCGATCATATGGCCCCCAGATCATTTGGCGTTGACACGTGTCAACCATGCGGGCCATTTGCGAAGTCAGGTCAACGGCCCCTTCTTTCTTGGATTTCAGCGCTCGGGGGACCTCGCCGGGGACCCCCGCCAACGCTTCACGCAGAAGCGCACAATTGCTCGAATCGTAACGCTGCGCCGTCAAAGCTGGAGTTACGACTGACCTTTCCGCGACTGCCGAGTACGCCAGTCGATTCGACAACGGAGGAGACAGCCGATGAAGCAGACAATGCGAGCCGTCTGGAAAGCGCTGATGCGAGGTTTGCTTATAGTCGTTCCCGTCTATTTGGCGATCTTGCTGCTGCTCAAGGGGATGAAGTCAGTCGCCAATCTGGTGCGGCCGTTCACCGCGCTTCTCCCCGATTGGGTTCCTGCCGAGGAGCTCCTGTCGCTGCTGCTCGTTCTCGCGATCTGCGCCGTCATAGGCGCCACCGTCGGTACCCGCATCGGACGGGCGGCTCGGGACTGGCTCGAACGTTCCGTCTTCGAGCGAATCCCTGGCTACGGG
Source organism: uncultured beta proteobacterium (assembly GCA_963811685.1). GTDB lineage: Bacteria > Pseudomonadota > Gammaproteobacteria > Burkholderiales > Casimicrobiaceae > CAIWHR01. Next base: position 100,907 of record CAWESK010000012.1, read on the forward strand.
GTCATCCGCAGCCTCACGCGCCAGATGGCGGGGAGAGGCCAGGAGACCACCTGGAAGGCCGCGTTGGTCGAGATCGAAGATGCCCTTGTCCCGGGGTTCATCATCGAAGAGCTTGAGGACGGCCGCTACACCGTCTTCGTCCCGTCGATCCCGACACCGTTCGCGGGTGCCGTCTACGTTCTCGATCGGCAGCGAGTGCATCCGGTGGACGTGCCGTTTACCGATGCGATCAGGGTCATCTCGCGCTGGGGATCGGGTGCGAAAGACCTGGTGGCGGCGATGGAGCGTCGCGAGTCGGTCGCGCCACGCTAGCTCAGCCGACGTCTCGGTTGAGATTACCGCCTCGTAATACCTAATTCCGTTGGTCGGTGAGCTCGCGCCACGCGGACGGCCGTCGACGTGCCACGGTAACCGTGCACGTCCAGTTTCGCTGCCATGACTTGGCCCGGAGGCGCGGCCTGAGCGACTCTTGCGCGTTCGGGTTGACACGGTGGGTCTGGAGGTGTCAGATGACATTGAACTTACGAGGCGCTGCGCGCAGGGGCTGCTGATCGATTCATTTCTCGGCAGCATAGGTCCAAATACGGAGAGATCGATGACGATTCCCAACACTGTGCTCGGCTTGGCCGTCGGGACGAATTCGTTCAAAGGAATTCAGGGCACCCGTCCCATATCACGAAAGATTCTGGCGCTCGGTCTGCTGGCTGCGTCGCTTGTCGCGCCGAGCATCTTTGCGCAGACCGCGCCGCCCGCCACTCCAGCGCCGGCGGCAAACTCCGTCGATGCGGCGTCGATTCAGGCGCTCAAGGACATGGGGACGTTTCTGCAGACACTGAAACGCTTCCACGTTTCGACCGAGGCGACCGGCGAGCGCGTTCTGGCCGACGGACAGAAACTGCAGCACGTCGCGACGGCCGAGTTGGATGTCGATCGCCCAAACAGGCTGCGCGCGGTGATACGCAACGCCAGCTCGAAGCGCGAGATCATCTACGATGGCAAGACGCTCACGTTCTATACTCCCGCGCAGAAGTATTACTCGACGGTTGAGTTCTCCGAGCCGATCGGCGCGCTGATCGACAAGCTCGAGCAGAGGTATGGCGTCCAGCTTCCGCTGCAGGATCTGTTCCTGTTCGGCACGCCGATGGCGCGCCTGGACAAGATCGAGTCGGCGATGAATGCCGGACAGGATTTAATCGACGACGATCTCTGCGACCATTATGCGTTTCGCCAGGGCACGATCGACTGGCAGATCTGGATCACTACCGGCGACAAGCCGTTGCCGCGCAAGATCGTGATCACCAATCGCGCCGACGAAGCACGTCCGCAGTCGATCTCGGTGATCGACTGGAACCTGAAGCCGACTTTCAAGGACTCGGTGTTCAAGTTCACGCCGCCCCCGGGGGCGAAGAAGATCGAGATCGTTCCGCGAAAGACCTCATAGAGGATTGCTAACATGAAGAGACTATTCGGGAAATTGCCGGCGGCCACCGCGGCCATCCTCGTGGTGGCGAGCTTGGCGATGGTTTCCTACGTCGATGCCGCGGGTGGCCGCGGTGGCGGTGGCGGTGGTGGCGGCGGCGGTGGTGCTCGTGCCGGCGGTGGCGGTGGCGGTGCCGGTGGTGCTCGTGCCGGCGGCGGTGGGGCGCAGGCCGGCGGAGGTGGCGCGCGACAAAACGCGCAGGTGGACAATTCCCGTGCCGATGCGCGCACGAATAACACCCGCAGCACGAGCGTCAACAACGTCAACAACGTCAACGTCGAGCGCAACGTCAACGTCAGTGGCAACAACAATTGCTGCAACAACGGTTGGGACAACGACTACCATCCGGTGGCCACTGCGGCTGCGATCGGGGCAACGGCGGCCGTCATCGGCTCGATCGTGCGCGCCCCGCCACCCGGCTGCGTGCCGGTGAACTACGGCGGCGTGGTCTACCAGCAATGCGGGAGCACGTGGTATGCCCCGCAGGGGTCGCAGTTCGCCGTCGTCGCTCCACCTTATTGATCGCTCGGGGATCGCCGAGACCTCGCCACACGCCCTGCACGGGGTTCGGTGGCAGCCGATAAGGCACGGCGACGAGCTGCGCCATCCTGCTGCGCTGGATCAAATAATCTGTGATCGATGACGCATCGAGCGCGTCTCCCGAGCCGGAGGCGGATCTGGTCCGTCAGAATCGGTACACCGCTGCCGCGAGGATCGACATTCGAGCGCCGAGCCCGCCTTCGAGGAGAACATAGCCGTCCTTGCCGAACTCGAACAGGCCGCCGAGCAGCGTGTTCCACGGTTTTTGCGGCGACTGGATCACGACGAACTGAAGGTCAGTATTGGCAACGTGGCCGGCGACCTCCTGTTGGATGTTCTGACGCATCGCGCCGATCCAGAGGGCCGCGCCATTGGAGTTGCCGACGGTGCCGTGCAGACCCACCCTGGCCGAGAAGACCGACGCCACCGGCTTAGTGTCGGCGATCACCGTTTCGTTTTCGAATGTCAGCTTCGTCTGGGTGCGGTTCCAGTCGGCCACCACGATGGCCGTCAGGTCGTGCCAGTCGCTGACCTTGCCGCCTCCTTGAAGGGTCATGCCTGCGCCGTAGGTCGGGCCGCTGAACTTGGCATTGAGCTGCACTATCTGAGGCTCGATGATGCCGAGGATGGGATCCTCGGGGATCTGGATGAGTCCCTTGGTGGTTCCCGTCGTGTATCCGCCGAGGACGTAGACGTCCAGGAACGGGAAGACCAGGACGTCGAACTTTGCCGAGACGTTCTGCTGGGACGTGTCGACCGTATTGATCACCAGGAAATTCTTGACCGACACCGGAGGCCCATTGCGCGCCAACTGCAGGTCATGGATGTTCACCGGCTGCCGGGCCGAGTAGCCATTGATCCCGATTCCAAACGGATAGGGAATCTGATAGCCCTGTGCCTCCGCTTCCGCGCCCCATATGGGGAGCCCCGACCAGTGCGGCTGGGGAAGGGCAGCGTCGGCCGCCAGTGCGCCACCAGAAGACATGGAAAGCACTAACAGGCCGCTTGCAACGAGCGGGGCAAGCGATAGGCGCCGGGACATTTTCAACCTCAAACGCGCATCAGGACTCATACTTTCTCCCCGAGATCCAAACGTCGAACGTCCGCAATGTCTATCGTTGTCGACCAGCATATACCATTGTTTCCGTCCTGAGCCCGAACCTCCACGTGATGCGCCCTGGCCTGGTCCTGTTGTTCGCACTTGGGGCACCGTTCGGAGTGCTCGCCCAATCCATCTCGGATCCGATGCGAGCCGTCGAGATCGTTTCCGATGCCTGCCAATCCCGATCATCGTGACCGAACCCGCGGTCGGCTACGGAGCCGGCCTCGCAGGGATGTTCCTGCGTCCTCGCCGGGAAGCGGGCGATGAAGGCTGGGCGCGCCCTGACATATCGGCTGTCGGCGCATTCGGGACCCAGAATGGCACGTGGGGAGCATTCGGCGGGGATTCCAGCCGGTGGCTCGACGGGCGCCTGCGCACGCTCGTCGGAGTGGGCGCCGGTCAGTTCAATCTCGATTTCTTCGGGCTCGGGGGCGGGCCATCTTCGCTCGACGAGGGCGTGCGATTCTCGTTGCAGTTCACGGGCGCGGTCGCGCAGGCGAACTGGCAACTCGCACCCAAGTCCCCGTGGGCCGTCGGCGTGCGTTACACCTATGCTGACGTAGACCCCAAGCCACGTAATCCCGATTTTCCGGGGCTCGCCGAGCAGGTCCGGGTGAAGATCTCGGCGCCCACCGCCATTGCCGAGCTCGATACGCGCGACAACGTCTTCACGCCTACCCGGGGAATATATGCCGAATCGTCGTGGCTCGCCTCGCGCAAAGCCTTGGGTGCCAGTGACGATTTCGAGCGTTTCCAACAGATACTCATCGGCTGGCACCCGCTTACCGATGATGTGACGCTTGGAGCTCGAGCCAACTATGCATGGTCATCGGACGGCACGCCGTTCTTCCTTCGACCTTTCATACAGCTGCGCGGGGTACCTGCGGTACGCTATCAGGGTGACCAAGCTGGGTCGGTCGAGCTCGAGGCACGCTGGCAGTTCTTCGGCCGGTGGAGCGTTGTTGCATTTGGCGGCGCCGGCGAAACTCGAACCACTCGCCAAGCCTCCGCCGTCACACAAAACGTCGGAAGCGGAGGAGTCGGCTTCCGCTACTTATTGGCAAGCAAGTTCGGAATGCACGCCGGCATCGATGTCGCGCATAGCCCCGGGACGACCGCCTTCTATATCGTCGTGGGCAGTGCCTGGTTCCGGTCCTGAGACCTGACATGCCCGCGCTCGACGCGACAGGCCGCAAACGCAGCAAGTTGTAAACTAAGGTCAGACCAAAGGAGACAGAGATGCCCAGATTCTTGGCTCAAACAGCCATTTCGCTCTTGGCAAATGCGCTTGCGCTTTTGGTGGCGTCGATACTCCTGACAGGATTTTCCATCAATGGCCTGGCATTCGTCGTCGCGGTCTTCATCTTTACCGCGTCGACTGTGATTCTGGAGCCTTTGATCGCCAAGATAGCGCGTCAAAGCGCGCCGTATCTGCTGGGTGGCATCGCGCTGGTGACAACGTTCGTTGGCTTGCTCGTGACTACACTCGTAACGGATGGCCTGAGCATCTCGGGCATTGCAACCTGGGTCATGGCCACGCTCATCATTTGGCTGGCCACAGTCGTTGCCAGCCTCGTGTTGCCGCGATTTCTGTTCAAGGATGCTTTGGGCAAGCGCAATGAGGCCAAAAAGTAACTCGACCGCAGTGTCCGAGCTTTGCTCGGCCCGGGGCGAGCTCGATCGATTGCGATAGTTCGAGCCACTGCCTGCGGTTTCGGCCACCCCACACTGCCCGGTGGCCGACCTTGGTGGTCTGATCAACCGCCGATGAGAGGCGGCAGATTCTTTCCGCGATGCAGTACGCGTGCGAGCGAGCCCGCGAGCGCGGCACCGACGATCGGTGCGACCCAGAAGAGCCACAGCTGCTGGAGCGCCCAGCCGCCTACAAAGAGTGCCGGTCCAGTGCTCCGCGCGGGATTCACCGACGTGTTCGTCACCGGGATGCTGACGAAGTGAATGAGCGTAAGACAAAGACCGATCGTGAGCCCTGCAAAGTCGCCCGGTGCGCGCCCGTGTGTCGCACCAAAGATCACAACCAGAAACATGAATGTCATCACGACCTCGCAGACAAGCGCGGAGCCGAGGTCGTACTTTCCCGGCGAATGCTCGCCATAGCCGTTCGTCGCGAAGCCGGCCTGCAGATCGAAGCCCGCCTTTCCGCTGGCGATAAGGTAGAGCACGCCGGCAGCGACAATCGCGCCCAGCACCTGCGAGATGACGTAGGGCAGCAATCGCGACCCGGGAAAGCGCCCGCCGATCCAAAGGCCGACGGACACGGCCGGATTGAAGTGACCGCCCGAGATCGGTCCGAACGCGTAGGCTCCGGTGAGCACCGTGAGGCCGAACGCGAGCGAGACGCCCGTGAAACCAATACCCAATTCGGGGAACGCGGCGGAAATGACCGCGCTTCCGCAACCGCCCAGAACAAGCCAGAAAGTGCCGAGAAATTCCGCTGCAAGGGGTGCCATAGTTCACTCTCCCCAAGTCGGGACGCAAGAATTGCTTGCCGCGCCGGGGCGACGAGGCTCAGAGCCTCGCCGCGCCCCCGAAGCTGCCACGCGGCCAACCAGTAACGAGTTGCAGCGTGTCGACCATCACGCGAACGTGTCGCGCCCAGCCGAGGACGAGCAACCGCTGTCGTCTAGCTTTCTTTTCGCCGACGCATGAAGAAGAAGAGGGCTACCACGATGATCACGGCGATCACCAGATACCCACCCATTCCCATTCCGGATTGTTCGGCTGGTTGGGCCGCAGGCGGGGTGGCGCTCGCCTGAGGGGAGGGGCTCGGCTGAGGGGAGGCGCCTGGCGTTGGCTGTGCGGGAGCCGCCGCCGCCATCTTGGCTGGCTCGGCCGCGGACTTGTCGAGCGTCGCCTGCACTTCCTGCTCGGTCACCACGACCGGCGCAACTTGCGAGACGATCGTCGCCGTAAGCTTGTCGCCCTCTTTCAATTCACCGATGCGCATCACGCGGCCGTCCTTGACGATCTGGATACCCCGCTGGTCCAACTGGTCCTGCGTAAAACGCTTCCGAAACCCTTCCTGGTCAAGTACGGTGATTGCCGACGGCCCGGCCTTCAACACGGTGCCTTCGCGGACTTCGGTGACGTAAACCGGCTTGATCGTGGTTGTGGTGGTGATGGTCGCCGTTCCCTTCATCCCGGGCTTCAACTCGGATACGGAGAGCTTCTTGCCGTCGACCGTAAAGCGGAAATCGTCCGGGACCGTGATCTCCTGCGCGGCTTTATCGTCGCGCACCACGAGCTTGTTGCCGTCGACGGAGATCACCTCGAAATTGCGCACATTGGTGGCGGTCGTCGTCTGCGCGAGCGGTGCACCTGCAAAGGCGAGTCCCAGCGCAACCCACACAAAGATTTGGCACAGCCATAATGTCTTCGTTCTCATCGTCCGTCTCCTAGGGTCGGTTAGTGAGATCGACAAGGTCCAGTCAAGGAAGCCGGCACGACAATACGCGCGGTCGTGCACCTCGATTCGCGAGTCCAGCGATTCGAACACGAATGCTGCACGAAAATCTCCTGCGGATCGTTGCGCCAAGTCAAATCGGACCTTACTTTTGCATGCAAAATACGAATGTCCACATCCGCCGGCGGGCTTTGAGCAGCCCCTCATCCCAATGGCATAAATCGGATACAAGGGACGGCCCAACGACGGCATCCGGTCAGTCCGAGCGATCCCAAGGCGCGCCATGAATCGCGTTAAGGGTCTTGATTGGCCACTCGTTTTCGCGTAATCATGATCAAGTTACCGGCCGCCAAGCGCCGCGCATTGTGCTTGTCGCTTCTGACACTCTCGCAGGGGGCACCATGGACTTCTCGGCAATTGGTAGTTCGCTAGGAACCGCCCTGGGCGCAGAAGCGCCTCGCATCCTCGGCGCAATCGTCATCCTCGTCATCGGGTGGATCGTGGCGGTCTTGGTGCGGGCCGGAATCCGCCGGCTGCTCGCCGCGGCCCGGCTGAACAAGCGGATCGCCGACACCACCGAGCAGAAGCTCGACCTGGAAACGCTGATTTCCGCCGTTGCGTTCTGGCTGATCATCCTGATCGCGCTGATCGGCATGTTCAATTCGCTCGATCTGACCCTCGCCTCAGGGCCATTCGAGGTCCTGGTGAAACAGATCGCCGGCTATCTGCCGCGCCTGGTGGCCGGCGTGCTGCTCGTGCTCGTCGCCTGGCTCGTCGCCGTCGCATTGCGCGCCATCGTCAACCGAGTGCTCGATGCCAGCGGCCTGGACGAAAAGCTCTCGGCCAACGCCGGCATGCAGCCAATGCGCAAGAGCGTTGGCAACATGCTCTTCTGGCTGGTGATTCTCCTCTTCGTACCCGCGATCCTCACTGTCTTCGACCTGGGTGGGTTGCTCGATCCGGTCAAGGTGATGGTGACCAAGATCCTGGATATCCTGCCGAACCTGTTCGCTGCGTTCCTCATCGGCTTTGCCGGCTGGCTGCTTGGAAAGATACTTGCAGGCCTCGTGACCAACATCCTCGCCGCCGCCGGCGCCGACCAGGGCGCGCATCGTATCGGACTCGATCCGACAGTGCGCATTTCGCAAATCATCGGCACGATCGTGCTGATCTTAGTCTTCGTGCCGGCGCTGATCGCCGCGCTGGACGCGCTCAAAATCGAGGCGATTTCGAGACCCGCGACCGACATGCTGGGCAAGATGCTCGCGGCGGTTCCGAACATCGTTGCCGCGGCGCTGATTCTCGTCGTCACCTATTACGTTGCCAAGTTTGCCGCCGGGTTGCTCGGGCGCCTGTTGAACAGCATGGGTCTCGACACGGTGCCGGAGAAGCTTGGCCTCGCCGGCATCTTCGCCGGTGGCGCACAGCTATCGCAGTTGGTATCGATGCTGGTCCTGTTCTTCGCCATGCTGTTTGCAACCGTGGAAGCGGCGAACCGCCTCGAATTCACTCAGGTTCGCGACGTCGTGACGCTGTTTATCAAACTTGGCGGCGACATCGTCCTGGGCGCCACGATCCTCCTTATTGGCTTCTGGCTGGCCAACCTTGCACACGACGCGATTCGGCGCGCGGATACCACGAACTCCGAGAGCCTTGCCACGATCGCGCGGGTTGCCATCCTGGGCCTTGTCATCGCCATGGGACTCCGCGCGATGGGCATTGCCGACGACATCGTGAACCTGGCGTTCCTGTTGGCCTTCGGGGCGGTCGCAGTGGCCGTCGCCCTGTCGTTCGGACTCGGTGGTCGAGACGCAGCTGGCAAGCAGATGGAGTATTGGCTGGAGAAATTCAGAAGAGATGATTGAACCGTTCGGTGGAACATGGCTCATCGCGGGCCGATCCCGACTCGCGAATCGAGTGCCTCTACTTCGGAAGGAATATCCATGAATCGTCGCATGATGATACTGACACTGGCCGCCGCGCTCGTCGCGCCCGGCATCGCACTCGCAGCGGACAAGGCGAAGGAGCAGGCGGAGGTGCGCAAGGCGGGGCAGGACGCGCTCGCCGCGGTCTACGCAGCGGCACCGTCCGCGCGCAAGGCCGTCGAGTCTGCGGCCGGCTATGCAGCGTTCAGCAACTTCGGCATGAAGATCCTCGTCGCCGGCGGCGGATCCGGCAAGGGCATCGCGGTCAACAACAAGACCAAGGCGGTGACGTTTATGAAGATGGCCGAGATTCAAGCCGGTCTAGGCTTTGGCGCCAAGAAGTTCCAGGTCGTCTGGGTGTTCGAGACCGACAAGGCGCTCAATGACTTCATCAACTCCGGCTGGGAGTTCGGCGGACAGGCGACGGCGGCGGCGAAGTCTGCCGACAAAGGGTCCGCGTACCAGGGCGCGCTCGCGGTTTCTCCGGGCGTCTGGATTTACCAAGTCACGGAAAAAGGCCTGGCGCTCGAGCTCACCGCCAAAGGGACCAAGTACTACAAGGACAGCGATCTGAACTGAGACGCACCGCTCGCCTAGTGTCGAAGTTGGGCCGATCGCCCGGTATGGATGGCAACGGCGCATAGCGCCATCCGCGCCACCTTGTCGCCAGGCCTTGAGGTGTGAGGGTCCGCCCGGCAATTTGAGACTCGTGACTGCCGGCGACCGACCTTCGATCGGTTTGGCGTACGGCATCGCGCGTCCGAACGCATCATGGTCCGGATGTAGACTACGCGCATGCGTATCGAATACAGCCTTCTGCTGCTCGCCGTTCTGGTCGTCGCATGGATCGTCGTGCGACGCGTCATTGGCGGGCCGCGTCGACGCCTCAAGAAATACAGCAAGTGGCGCGGGCACCGCGGCAGTTCGATGCCGCTCACCCGGAGTGGCTCGCAGCGATCGAACATGCGGGCGTTCGATGATCCAACGACAACCATGGATTCCCTGGGCAAGGCGCGCTGGAAGGGCGGGATGTCTTCACGTCGCGCGCAAAATTCGAAGGTCTCGAAAAAGCGTTGACCTCTCCGACGGGGATCGCCGACAGCGCGATTTCCCCACTCGCCGGCCTAGAGCTCCTGCTCCGGGACGAACGGACTCAACAGCATGTTCTCCAGCCGCAGCATGAACGTGGTGTCGGGCTCCGCAGAGAGGACCACTTCGCCGTTGTCGTCGAACGTCAGCCATTCGAGGCTGCGACCATCGGGCGCGAATTGCAGCCGGTACGCGCTCTGCAGCTTGGTGATGTGAATGACGCGCAGCGCCTCGCGCGCGAGCTCTGGGCTTCTGATGATGACGCCGAGCTCCGTGTTTATGCTCTCGGAGCGCGGATCCAGATTCATCGACCCGATGAACACGATTGAGCGGTCGATGACCGCGGTCTTGGCATGCAGCCTGCCATGCGAGGTGCCGGGGATCGCGACGTCCAGTCGCTCGTTGAGCAGCACGCGCGTCGGATT